>CAYXRX010000007.1:0-138661 GCA_964467415.1 uncultured Chthoniobacterales bacterium | reverse complement strand
AGCTTCGGGTCGATGATACCGAGCGAAAGGGCGGCAAATTTTACTTCCACCCGCCCGTCACCGAGTGGACGGAGGCCGATATCCCAGCCGGCTAGTGCGCTTGTTATAAAATATTTTACGGAGTTGAAGCCGATGGTGCCGTTGATAAGGACTTTCCGACAATCGAGTCCTGGGTATTCAAGGGCGTCCGGTGTGCCTGAGTATGGCTTACTCGAAGAGGTATAGACCGCAGAGGGAACTTGCATGCCGATCGCTTTGTGAGGTCTCTGTTCGTTGAAGTTCAGCCGCCAGGCGTCCAGTTCTGACTGCCGTTCGGCGAAGCTCACCGGATCCCACTGCCGGTTCATGGAGAGATACGGTCTTTCAAAGAAACCGTTTCCCTGATCCATATCCGGACGTTTCCATTCCAGGTCGATGCCGAGTGCCAACCACCAGGCGGACAACTTCGAGAGCCCGAGCAAGCTGCGAGCTGTCCCGAATGGCGTTGCGGTTTCGCTGCGAATCCTTCCGGGGAGGCCATACCGCTTGAAGAGGGATTCAAAGCACCCCTTGATCGTTTCCGTTGCCGCGTCCGGCGGGAAGCTTGCCTCCAGCACGAACCGGCTGAATTCGTCCCGGACGATCATTGGTTCGGCCTGACGGCCGCGGTGATACCATTGGCACTTGAAATCGATAGTCCAGAGGTCGTTCGGTCCGTTGGGGGTCGGATCGTTTGATCGGAGGGCTTCTGAGTTCACTCTTCGCACCCTGGGTTGCTTGAACAGCCCGCATCGCTCCAGCACCCGCTTGATGGCAGTTTCACACGGCGGTTCTCCATTGGTTTGCCGGTAGATGTCTTGGAGTTTTTCAACCCGACTGTTGGGGTGCTGGTGGCGAAGCCTCACGAGCCGGCAGATCTCTGCTTCGGTGAGTTCGGCTCGGCCGGCGGGTGTCGGCTTTTTTGACTGAGCGGCCGTGCCAGCGGCGTTGCTGGCTTTCCTGCAACGGGGTTCTCCCTGAGGCAGTGGCTTCATCTTTTGCGGGAGCCTACGGGGACCTATAGGAGAGGGGCTGGCAATCAACGAGCGGGACTTTTGTTTCATAACGGTCGGATGGCAGTGGAAGGTTTTCTGAGCGGGGCTACAGGGTCTCGCTGGTAGCGAGCGTTTCGAATTCCGTGAGAACGTCGGAATAGTTGGTGTCCAGGAAACGGACGACTTTCGGATTATCGACGAGTTTTTTCACGTATCCCCGGATGACGGTGAGGTTGAGGATGTTTTCGCCATAGGTCTCCTCGATGGCCTTGAAGTCGCGTTCGAGCGACTCCATTTCACGCTCGAGCTTGTCGACATCCTCCGCCGTCATCCCTGGCTTGGTCTTGTCTTTTTCCGGATTGAGGAGGTGTTCCTTTTTCGTGCCGAGGACGAGCGCCTCAGCGTAGGCCTTGGTGAAGTTGTTCGTGCTGACCATAAGCTCTGCCATCTCGATCTGACGGAGGGGGTGGACCTTCTTGAGTGCGCGGATGGCCGGCTCGCTGATCTGCTTGTCCTTGAGGAGCTCGACGGCCTCGGCGTGGATGCCGGTGAGGAGATTCATCTTCGATCGGATCTCGGCGGGGTCGAGGGCGAGGGCGGCGGCAAGGCGCTCGATGGGGACGCCATTTTTGACCGCCTTCACGAGCATGGCGTGCTCTTGGATCGGTGCCAGGCGCGAAACCCGCGCGTTGTAGGTGAAGCTCTCGTCCTCGGTGGAAATTATGCAATCGGCCTCCGCGATGTTGAGCTCCTTGAGCGCGTAATACCGGAGGTGGCCATCGAGGAGGAGGTATTTCCCGCCGGGCTGGGGGTATACCATCAGGGGTTCGATGAGGCCGACCTCGCGCACGGCATTGAGGATGCGGACGAATCGGCCGGCGGTCCGCTCGGCGGGTTTGACCGTGCGGACGGGCAGGAGGTCGTCGAGCCGGACGACGACGCACTTTTTTTCAAAGACAAGGTGGAGGTTGCTCATGGTCGTGCTCTGCGAACTTCGTCGATGGAGTCGGCGAGGAATTTCGGTGCGTTGAGGAGGGCTTCCGCCCGAAGGAGGGTCAGGAAATTGTCGTCGGTGAAGAGCTTCTTAAATGCGGCGAGGGCGAACGTGAGCCGGGACTCACAGATTTTTGCCTTTTTAACCATGAGGCGCTGCCGCTGGCTCTCCTTCCGGTAGGCTGCGACGAGCCCCTCGGTGGATGTGCGGGCCCTGGTGCTGTGTTCGCCTTTGGCGCGTCTGGTGCAGGACTTGCCGAGAAACCGGCGCTGCTCGATGAGCCGCTTGACTGTGCGGATCGAGACCTGATTGAGCTCCTTGTTCTCGTAGGCGGTGAGGAGTTCCTTCTGGGCCTCGGCCCCGTCGGCTTTCGCGATCTCGATGGCAACCCCGAGCGGGATGAGGCCTTTGATGGCGGCGTCGATGAGGCGCTCCTCGCCGTTTTTGTTGAGGGTGAGAAGACCTCCGACCATCGCCTCGGAGATGTCGAGCTTTCCGGCAATCGCGGAATTCTTGTGGCCGCGGTTTTTGAGGCGCTCAATTTCGCGGATGAGTTCCAGCGGCTTGGCAGGGAGTCGGGCCATGTTCTCAACCAGGCTCATCAGGAGGCTTTCCTCCTTGCTGGAATCGACAACGATGGCCGGGATCTCGGTATAGCCGAGCGCCTGGCACGCCTCGATCCGGCCCTGGCCGCAGACGAGCTCGTAGGTGGCCTCGCCATTTGGTGGGGAGTTCCGCGAGCTGACTTTGATGGGTTTTTTCAGCCCAAGGTTGCGGATGTTCTGGACGATCAGGTCGAACTTCTTTTTGTCGCGGAACCGGGGGTTGATGATCTTGATCCGCTCGATGGGGATCATTTGGATTTCATTGTTCATACGGCCTCCTCAAGGATGATGCGCTCGGCGATATCGAGCAGGTAGTCGAGCGAGTCGAACCGGTAGGAATCGATGTGGGCTCCGTTTTGCTCCTCAAGGCGGAGGAATGCGGGCCCCATGTCCATGGCCGGAAAGAGGTAGTAGTCGCGGATGCTCTCGTTGCTGGAACACATCCTCGCGGCAATCGTGATGTCGGGGCGGTGGGACTCGTCGAAGCGGATAACCCAGCGGGAGGCGCCGCGCGGGCTGGTCGTATTCCGGCACAGGATGACCGAAATCCGGATCTCCCCGTTGAGATGAAAGATGTCATTCCGGGGTCCGGGGGTGACGGCGGCGCCAACCGACTCCAGGTGCTGGATGATCCCGGTGACGGCCTCGGGGTGGAGCCGGCGCAGGCGGCTCTTCACCTCGAGAAAGCCGTAGTCGCTCGGCGGAGTGTATCCGATGAGGTGGTAGGCGGCCGTGAGGCTTCCGAACCGGTGGCGGTAGGCCGTGCTGGCCGGAGCGTCCTCGCACTCGTCGATGATCAGGGCCGAGAGGCGGCCGTGCCGTGCGAGGATCGCCCGCAGGGAGTCGAGCATTGCCTCGCTCGTCAGCCGCCGGCTGCGCGACAGGACGATCCCCCGGATCCGGAAAAACTTTTCGGGATCGACAATCGGCTTGAACGTCGCATCTCCGCGAACCCATTTTTCCTCGGGGTTTGTGACGTGTTGTTTTTTGAGTTTGAACGATGTCCGGTGGTAGACGTTGTTGCCGATGTATTTTTCGTTCGTCAGGACCTGATGCACGGTCGCGCGGGTCCATTCCCTTCCGAAATCCGTGAGGATGCCCTGCTCGTTGAGCTCCCGCGCGATCACTGCCTCCGCCTTCCCCTCGTCGAGGAACGCATCATACATCCAGCGGACAACTTTCAGCTCCTCCTCCGGTCCGGGGACGAGGATCACGCGATCGGTCTGAATGCTCTTTTGCTCGCCGATGTTGAGGATTCCTTTGTGGGCACCCGACTGGTCGACGAGCATGCGACGGAGGCCGAACCCGGCTGTCCCGCCCTGCTTGTAGCCCAGCTGGATCAGGCGGCAGGCGCCCTGGAAGACTTTTGATGAAAGCTCCCGGCTGTATTCTCCAGCCATCGCGCGCTTGACCCCCTTGACGATCGTGGAGATCGGGCTGCCGTCATTCTCAAACTGCTCGGCGCAGTAGTGGACCTGGATGCCTGCACGGCGGCACAGGTATTCGTAGTAGGCGCTCTCGTCGGCATCCTGAAAGCGTCCCCACCGGCTCACATCGTAAACCAGAATTTCTGTGAAGTCTGTCGTGCCGGACTGCACGTCGGAAATCATGCGGGCGAGCGAGTCGCGCCCCTGGATGTTCAGCCCGCTCTTCCCCTCGTCGGAGTAGGTTCTGACAATCTCCATGCCGCGCATCCGGGCGTATTCGAGGATGATGTCCATCTGGTTGTTGGTGGAATATTGCTGGTGCTCGGTGGACATGCGGACGTAAGCGCACGCCCGAAGTATTTCTTCAGAAGGTGCGCCAGCGGCGGGTTCGGGCTTTTGAGTCGCCGGTTGCGACTGTGCACGGTCCGGAGCGGCTCCCGGATCGGATTCGATTTCCACGCCGTCGCGTGCGGGGGCTGCGTTTGTGTCTGAATTTGGATTCGTCATCGGTAGGAATGTTGAACTGCTGTGTGCCCGACCGATACCAACCAGCAAAAAAGGTGTCCAGAGAAAAAACGCCATGATATGGCGTGTTCGCAAATGACCGGCCCCGCCAAGATGACGACGGTGAAAGTCAAGTCGTACCCCAAAAATGCGCTGGTGCATTTCGGCAGAAACGTTGCTGCCTTGAGGCGCAAGAGGGGGATGACTCAGGAGGAGTTGGCGGAAAAGCTCGATATCAACGTGCGCCATCTGCAGAAGGTTGAAGCCGGGGAGGTCTCCCCGAGCTTCGGCTCGATCCTCCGCCTGCGATCAGCATTTGATGTCGCCTGGAACGAGTTGCTGAGCGGGTGCGAGGCCCATTCACGCTGACTGACCCCGCCTGCGTCGGGCTGGTAGGTTTTTGAGGCCCTGCCTCAGCGCCGGGACTCGCACACCATCTCGATATGCTCGATGGCGGGAACGGCCTCTCGCTCCGCCTCCTGGTGCCGCTGGTGAACCAGCTCCGGTCACTCACAGCTAAATAGAAACCCACCTGCGGTGGATGGGTTTCTATCTGATGGCCGTTCAGCAGCGGCGACGATCTGCCCGGCATGCAGCCTTTTCGTGGTCGACCATGATGTTGCCGCGCCATGTCGGCACTTGCATGGAATCTGCAATGGCCTGCTCCCCGAAATACTCCCGCAGATCCGCTGCCATTTTATCCCGCAGGTCGTATGCCCACCTGCCGCTGAACCCGAACTTGCCTGCCGTGTCCTTGACGTGCCGCCCTTCTGCGAGTTGCGACACCATCACCTTGTAGCGGGGGTTGTGGGATTCCAGGAATTCTTCCCAGTCCACGGCCCTTGCCGCAGACATGGCCGGGTCATCCTGATGGGCACACAGGAGGTCACCCAACGGAATTTCCTCATCCGTCTCGGGGTCGTATCCGGCAGGTTCTTCGAATGAGAGCACAGAGGAAAGGTTGTCCAACTGTGTTCCCGCATTCATCACGTCGGTCCGGCCTGACGAATACGATCGGCGACCCGATTTCATGTGGAGGATGGTGTAATACGCCACGTTGCCGGCTGTGACCTCCTTTCCCCGCTCTTCGAGGTCGTGGAGCATCTTGGCCGCCACGGCCAAGGCGTCTTGCAACAATTCTTCCGCATCCTCTGCGCCAACCGGCTTTATGCGTGGGATGACGGCACGCAAGCGCGGTTCAATCTGATCGAGCAAAACAAATCCAGCTTTGGGACTCATTTAACGATTTCCTTCCTTGGTAGAAGGCGACCACAGGGCGCAGGAATTCTGCGCACGGCGGTCACCAGTTGTTGGTTTGAACTGATGGCCGCGTGGTTGCGGCGGTGCTTTTTGAGGGCAACGACAGCAGCCGATGCCCATCAATTGATTCTACCTGGAAAAGGTGCTGTTTTTGGGGAGGGGGGGCCTGTGCATTCGCTCCCCGTGTCGACATGGAGATTGAGACGGTTGCCCCTCGGCCAGGATGGGCAAAAAGCTGGTATAATTACCTGAAGCAGGCTTTTGGCCGCTTCATCCACGGCCGGCGCAAGTTTTACCGGTCAGAAGCAACCATCAACCGTTGAGAGGGGAGGTGAATTTCCATGCACCCAGCCAAAATTGTGGCCCTCGCACTGCAGGCCGCCGCCGCAGTGATCGAGGCGGTTATGCGAAAGAAATAGCCGGCAGGCCCGGAGGGGGAGTGGCTCGGATGCCGGTTACGGGGTTCGGGCCACTTTCTTTAGCGAGTGGGCATTTTTTCTCGGACAGGGTAGCGGAGCCATGGATTTCGGCGGCCAATCCGCTGCCAATCCGCTGCCAATTTTATGGCGATTTATGGGGTTTTATCGGCAAACATGAGATCGAATGAGCAAGAATGAAAAAAGCCCGCAGAGCCTGCATCCAAGCCATTCTAGAGGTGAAAAATGGTGTGGGTTGGGTGGGACTCGAACCCACAACCAACGCCTTAAAAGGGCGCTGCTCTACCATTGAGCTACCAACCCGGAGGGAGGGAAATCGTAGCCGGATTTGACCGCGACGCAACAAGGAATGAAAAAAATCCGCGTCGGCCCGGCCTCCGGCTCACCCGAACGACAGGCCGGAAAAATCCTTGCGAAGCGTCCGCCCGGCCGGCCGGACCCGCCGGTTTCCTTGCAGGATCCCAATCCCCCCGCGATTGTCCGTGCTTGCCGGTCGAAAAAAAGTGTGAGACTGTTCCGTCCGCTCAACGCCAGCATAGCACAGTGGTAGTGCAACGGTTTTGTAAACCGTAGGTCGTCGGTTCGAATCCGACTGCTGGCTCTCCCCTCATCAAGGGGGCCATTTGTAGGGCTCTCCGCCAAAAAGTGGGGATGAGGTCATTTGTTGATGTTTTTGATTAACCGGCTTTGCCTCTTGCTTTTCAATCCACCGCCAGCTTCTCGCGGGGCGACTTCGCCAATTACCGGGAAAAATTGTGAGTGGCGCCCCTTCGTTTGGCCGGGTCAACAATCCGCCTCTGGTGATCGCTGGCAATATGTGCTTAGGTAGAGAGTGGCCGTCTTACCCGTCGCAGATTTCTTCAGGATATGAACACGAATTGGAGCACTATGAAGTGGCTGATCCCGTTGCTATGCCTCCCTGCCGCGGGATGGATGACATTCCTCCTGATCAATGGCGATGACGGGAGTGGCAGCGCCCAGCCGTTTTCTGAGGGAACCCTTCCGCGGCATTCCGAGGTCTCCGGCAAAGCCATCCTTGCTCTTGCCTCAGGGGTCAAACCCGCTGACACCGGCGCCGGTTCGATTTCTGCCTTGCTGGCTTTGTGCAAAACCCAGAAGGAAAAAGACCTCGTCAACCTCCTTGCCACCGGTCGCGAGGAGGATGCCTTGCGCGCCATTCAGGGCCTCGCAGCCATCGGCGGGCACGCCGCCGTTCTCCTTGCCGCCATCATGAATGATTCCGGCTGGTCCTCCAAGGTGCGATCGGAAGCCGCTCTCGCCCTGATCGAGGGGGGAGATGACTCCCAAGCAAAAGCGGGGATTCAGGGACTCGCCTTGATCGGCGGAGACGAAAACACCAACCAGCTCAGCGATATTTTGAAAAATGCCTCGCTCGCCCAGCCGCTTCGACTTCAGGCTGCGCTGGACCTTGGTTATGTCGGAACCCCTCTCGCGTGCGATGCCCTGATCAGTGCCTTTGAACAATTTTCCGACCCCGATATCCAGGCTCAGCTTCTCAACAGCCTCGGGAGATTCTCGTTTCCGCAGATCGAGGATGCCTACCGCGACTTTCTGGCATCGCCTTCCACTCCGGACGACCTGCGCGTGGAGGCTGCGGATTCCCTCTCCAACTCCTCGCCCGAAGCCCTGCCCTTCCTCAAGGATTTGGTCGCCTCCGACCGGGATCCCGAAGTGCGGGAAATGGCTGCCTGGGCGATCTCCATGGCCGGCATCGACGGCCCAATGGGCCCGGTCCTCCGCGATCTCGCCCGAACCGAACCCGAACCTGACGTCCGGCGCAGAATCTATGAAGCCATGATGAAGCAGGCTGAGAATCCTGCCTCGGAACTCCTGCCCCAGATCAGCGGGGAAACCGACCTCGCTGCCCGCATCGCAGGTCTCAATGCTGTTGCGAACTCGCTCGGAAGGGAATCCCAGCCCGTGGTGGCAGCCGAGTTCGACTCCCGCTACGTTCCAGAATTGACAAAAGTCGCACTTTCTGATACGTCGTTAAATCTACGTCAGCGTTCGGTCTTCGCCCTTCGCCGGGCGGGGACTCCAGCAGCGATCGCTGCCCTTTCAACAATCGCACAATCCCATACGCCGCAGATTGCCCAGGCAGCCCAAGCCGGCCTGAAAAAACCAACTCCGTAACATGAAAACAACCACTCACTACTGGATCGGGCTTGTCCTCTTCCAGATCATCCTG
This sequence comes from uncultured Chthoniobacterales bacterium, assembly GCA_964467415.1. Taxonomy (GTDB): domain Bacteria; phylum Verrucomicrobiota; class Verrucomicrobiia; order Chthoniobacterales; family Terrimicrobiaceae; genus CAYXRX01. Next base: position 130,212 of record CAYXRX010000007.1, on the reverse strand, counting down.
CTCTCCACCGCCAACGCCTTGGATTGGAACATCGAGATCAATCCCCCCGGCTCAGCGATCGCCAACTATCAGGTGTCGCCTTCCACAGCAAACGGATCGATCACTTCTTCGGGCAACTTCACTGTGAGTGAAGGTGACTTTGTCTACTTTGACATCACCCCCCCAAACGGCTATAGGCTCAAGAGCGTCAAGCTGAACGGCAAGGAGCAACTCGGCAATGCGACCACGACCACCGAGTATTTGTATTTTGGTCCCGTGCCAAAGGGCGTGAACCACAAAATGCTCGTTGTATGCGAGCAGGTTACCCCAACCGGGACCGTGGACATGAGTTCTTCCAATGCGACCAAGGCAACCCCTGTCGGTGTTCCCGATGGTCACTATACTGGGCAGGTTAACTGCAGGGCATATGCTCTGGATATGGCTGTGGATCCCTCAGGAAAAATTGATGCCGTTGGAAACGTGGCCGGTGTTACGCCGGCAGCAAAGAGCGTGAAATCGATCATGGCTGTTAATGATCTGGAAGCGGGCGGCTCGCTGAAAACCATCAATGGCAAGCCCCAGACTTCTTTGAAAGGCGGAACCAAAGGGACAATCGATGGTCTTCCCGCAAGCGGGACCGGCGCCGTGTCCTTCCCGTTGGAAATCAGTTCCAACAGCACACTCTCCGGGGTGGGCCAGGGTAGCGGCACCGAGAATGGAACAAAGTATGTCGAGAAAGCCCAGCCGGTGACGGCTCCGGTGGACCCGAACGAAGCCGCACAGGTCTCCAAAGACTGGGGGTTTACCCTGACGATCACGGAGGAAACCAATTTGAAAGGCAAGCCGGAGGTTTTTGTTTCCGGCAACCTGACACTTCCAAACGGGGACAAGACCTCCTTCCCAAAGAAGAAAACAAGGTATTCCCTGAAGAATGGCTACGCGGTCTTGTTCAGTCAGGGAACGATGCTTGATGGAAATGGGAACCCGATTCTTGATCTCAAGGGAGCCCCTACAAAGGACAAGAAGAGCATCGTAAAAATCACCAAGATGACATTTGCACCGGGAGCCACGAGTCCGAGCGCCGGAAAAGTCGAATACAAATTCCTTGGCCAAAAAGGCACCGGCGATCTTCTGGAGTTTCTGACGCCCTGAGGAACAGGAGGCTTCGCGACGCACGGCAACGCAGATTGGCCAGACCGGACGCTTTGATTTCGGAGGGGCAGCAGCGCGGAGAGATTGAAGCAAAAGAACTGCCCGGTACGGCACCGGCCGGCTGCCCCGCGATTTATGTCATTAATCTGGCGAAATCTGTTGAGCGCTTCAGTCAGGTCTCCACGTCTCTCAAACAAGCAGGACTCGGATTTGAGCGGGTGGAAGCGATCGATGCCGGTTTGATTTCCAGGGAGGACCTCCTGGGGAAATATGATGCAAAAAAGAACCGTCGAGGCTACTTCGCGCCCTTGAGCGATTCGGAGATGGCTTGTTTTCTTTCCCACCGGAGGGCGTGGCGCCATTTTTTGGATTCCGGCACAAAGGCGAGTGCTCTTTTCCTGGAGGATGATGCGGAGCTGGTTGGCCCGGCGGAAGTCGTTCGCAGCCTCCTTCGCTGCCTGGCTCTGGAACCGGCCCCGCTGCTCATCAAGTTTTATCGACTGCGGCCGGGAATTTTTGCCCCCTCTGCCGGATTTTCCCGCCACCGGATCACCTTCCCCCTCGTTCCACCTCTGGGGGCCGTGGCCCAGGCAATGAACCGGCCGGCGGCGGCTGCACTGCTCCATGCCACGGAATCCCAGTTCGAACCGGTCGATGTCGCCATCCAAAGGTGGTGGGATATGGGGATCCGGGTTGCGCAGGTCACCCCGAATTTGTTTGTGGAATCCAGCGCGAAGGTCGGGGGATCAACTTTGCGTTCGCGCACGTCTCACCTGCTCACTTCAAAATGCAAACGCGAAATCGTCCGGCCGGTATTTCAGGCCGGGCGGCTCGTCCGATCCCTGTGGGAGACCGGGAGGCATGCAGCGGCGGGCTTTTTTAACGGGTCTTGACGACCATCGTCATTTCCACGCTTTTCCCTTTCGAAATGTTAAATCCCCGGGCGGTTTCCATCCGCCATTCCTTATCCATGGGAAAGGTTGCAGCGAGATCGGATGGCAAAATGCAAAGCCTGGCGCCTGGCTGCTTCAGATAATTTTCCACCTCGTCCGGCCGGAGTTCAGATCCCCAGGTGGTGAGCCGGCGCCGGAGGTTCCACACGAGCCCGGGCTCGTGATAGTTAACCGCCGCAAATGGCATGTCGGGCACAAGCCAGGGGGACTCCGCGAAATGGGTCATCACCGAGAAGCGCGCCAAAAACGGGAAAAGGCAGAACGAAACGAGAAGGTTGAAAGCCACCATCCCGCTGCCCAGCCAGGCAAAGCTTTTCCAGGGGATGAAGCGTGCGACCACGCAGGCGATCAGAGGAAACGCAGGCAGGGTGTAATGCGGGAGTTTGGTGCTGATGAGGCTGAAGATCCCAAAGGGAACCAGTATCCCGGAAAGGAGATAGCGCTCCGCAGATTGGACGTCCATCCGGATCGCCCGAAAGGCTTTTGGAAACCAGAGGCTCCATGGAAAAAACAAAAGGAAAACCGTAAGAAAATAAAATGGCAGAGTGGCAACATACGCGGCCGGATTTGATCCCCCGTGGTGGTCCATCGGCCGGAACATCCGCTCCACCACATGCTCGAGGATGAATTCCTGAAAGTACGCGCCCCCGGTCATCATCAAGGCCGGAACGAACCAGATAGCAACGGCGCCTGACACAAGCAGGAAGCCCCATGGAAATTTCATGGTCTTTAAAAAGTCGGGCGGGCGCTCCCAGAGTCCGTAGGCAAGAATGGAGCCCGCAGGCAGCAGGGCCAGGGGGCCTTTGGCCAAAAATGCAAGGGCCAGGGAAAGGTAGAAAACCCACCACCAGGTTCTTTTCTTTCCTCCGGCCACCCCGATCAGCTCCCAACCGGCCCATGTGGCGAGGGTGAGAAAGAAAACAGCCGGCATGTCGGTCAATCCCGCCTTCCCGAGCAATGCCATTTCGAGGCAGAGCGTGAAGCCAATCGAGGCCTTCAGGGCAGTGTGGGCACCATACAGGCGCATGCAAAAACCGAAGAGAACAAGCGTGGTGAGCGCCGAAGCCAGCACGGCTGGCAGCCTCGCGGAAAAAGAGGATTCTCCAAAGAGCCGGAAACTGGCTGCCTGCGCCCAATAGAGAAGAGGGGGCTTCTCCATCCACGGCCTGTTGTTAAATGTGGGGACCACAAAATTGCTGCTTTGGGTCATTTCTCTGGCGGCCTCGGCATACCAGGTTTCATCGCGGTCGACGAGCGGCAGGATCCATGTGCCGGACACATGAATAAGAAAGGACAAGAGAAAAACCCCGAGGGCTTGCAGCAGGACAGGCTGGCGCGGGCGGTTCATCCAAATAAGGCTTTCGGCGGGGGGCATCCGGCTGCTCCTCAGCGCTGCTGGGAGGTTCGCAAAAGACTGCGTTTTGAAGATTCCACGAATTGAATCAACAACGCCACATCCGGGTTTCCCGAAAAGGTTTCTTGAAGAGTCTGGACGGCAACCCCACAGGAAAGCCCCGAACGAAACAAGATCTTGAAGGCCTGCTGAAGCTGTCTGCGCCGGGATTCATCGAAGCCGGCGCGCTGGAGCCCGATTTTGTTGATGCCAACGATTCGCATCGGGTCGGGGGCAACCAGGGAGAAGGGCACAACATCCTTGCAGATGTGCGAATAGGCCCCCAGAAAGGAATGGTCGCCGATCTGGCAGAATTGAGCGATGGCAGCGACGCCGCCCGTCATCACATGGTTTCCGATGCGGACGTGCCCGGCGAGGTTGCAGTTGTTGGCCGCCACAAAATAGTCCCCGACCACGCAGTCATGGGCCACATGGGAGTAGGCCATCAGGTAGCAGTGGCTGCCGATGAAGGTTTCCCCGGTGGCCTTGGTGCCCCGATTGATCGTGCACCCCTCGCGGATCGTCGTGTGATCGCCGATCCGGAGAAAAGTTTTCTCCCCCTCAAATTTCAAATCCTGGGGTTCGGACCCGATGGCTGCACCTTGGAAAACCCTGCAGCCACGCCCCATCCGGGTGCCGGCGGCCACCCTGACCGCAGGCCCGATCTCGCAGTCGTCGCCAATCTGCACATCCTCCTCGATGAGGGAGTAGGGCCCGACGCGGACGCCAGATGCCAGTTCGGCGCCCCTGTGGACAATCGCCGTCGAATGGATTTCCATACTCATCCTTGGACACACTGTTTCATCGGGAGAGGCGCATCGGTCAATGAATTCATTGCTGGATCAATTGTGTGGAGACAAAATTGCGGTAGGTCGGGCACCGATTCAATAACTCTTCATGGGAGCCGTCGTCGAGGATCCGGCCTCCCTGCACCATCAGGATGCGGGGCAGGTGGGTGACTGTGGAAAGCCGGTGTGCAATGACCAGCGTCGTGCGGTTTTGCATCAAGGCACCCATCGCGAGTCTCAGTTCGTTTTCGGTGATGGCATCGAGCGAAGAAGTCGCCTCATCCAGGAGGAGAATGGGGGCATCTTTCAGGAAGGCTCTCGCGATGGCCAGCCGCTGCCTTTGCCCGCCGGAAAGCTTGAGGCCGCGCTCCCCGACGCGGGTGAGCATCCCCGATGGAAGGTCCGCTATGAAATCCGCCACACGGGCGGACTCGCAAGCGGCATGGATTTGCTCTTCACTCGCAGCTGGGTTCCCAAAGCGGATATTTTCCAGGATTGTATCATCGAAAAGCACGTTTTCCTGGGGGACAAGCGCGATCGCGCCGCGCAGCGACTTCAGGGTTGTCTCCTGAAGACTCTGCCCGTCGATCCGGATCTCCCCTGCATCGGGCGAATAAAACCGCAGGAGCAGGTTGAAAATAGTGGACTTTCCGGCACCGCTCTCCCCGACGATTCCAACGCGTTCACCAGCCTGGATGCGAAAGGAAAGGTCGCAGAGAACGGTTTCGCGCCCGGCATACCCGTAGTGAACACGGCAAAACTCGACCTCTCCCCGCACGCGGCTCGAAAGGGATTTGGCGCGTGGCAGATCCTGCTCGGGCACAATCGCAGCGGCTTCCTCCAGGCGATCAAGGGCGAGGTTGAGATGCCGCCACTGGGCGATCTGGAGAGCGAGATTGCGTGCGTTGGGAATCACAAAAACCAGGTAGATCAGAAAAGTGATCAGCTCCGCTGCAGCCAGTTCCCCTCGCGCAATGAGGTGTCCCCCGAAAAAAAGCACGACCAGAAATGTGAGCGATGCCATGGCGACCAGAAGGGGCTCCATCAGCGAACCGACAAGGGATTCCCTTCTTTGCACGGTGAGGAGGGCCTCCTGGCGGGCTGCGAACTTCTGCAATTCCTGCGACTCGGCCTGGAAGGCTTTTACGATCTCAATGCCGGTGAGCAACCCGTGCAAATTGCCGGCGACAGCCTCGGTAGCATCCATCCGCTGTTTTTGGAGATGCCGGACTTTTTGATCGATCGCCCTCAGTCCGGCGGCAATCGCAGGTGCGGCAAGGGTGCTAAAGAGCGCCAGCTTCCAATTCAAAACAAACAGCATGGCCGCCCCTCCACTCATGAGGATCAAGACACCCAGCAGGCTTCCAAACGCCCGTTTGATAAACCAGTCAATATCGGCAAGGCTTGCCGAGAGCCTCTCCAATAACTGCCCGGTGGAGGAGTCCCGGTGATACCCGACCGGAGCAAAGAGGAGGCTTCGGACAAAATTCTCCCTCAGGCCGGCCGTCACTTCATGGGCAACCTGGAAGAGGAGAACGGAAGAGAGGTAACCGGACCCCGCGAGCAGGAGAAACCCAACAACCACGGACAGGGCCAGACCCGGGGACAGGATCATTGTCCGGTTCTCAATGGCTCCTCCCAACACGCTTTTTGCAAGGAGTGGCAGGGAGAGAAATCCGAAGCAGGTCAATGTCATGGCCGCAAAAGCCAGGAGGATCCTCCCTCGGTAGGGTTTGAAAAGGGTCGCCAGTCTGGAAAGCTGGACCGCGAGGTCCGGGAGCCGGCTTTTCCGCAGTGGCGCAGATTTGGCTGTCACGGGAAGATGGCGCCCGGCCCGGACGGGTATCGGTTCAACTCCTGCAGGATGAACTCGGCGGCCCGGTTTAATGCTCCCCCGCCGCCGAGGATCGCCGGGATCTCGCGAAAGCGCTCCCGGATGGCATCCTGGCGGGCCGGGCTTTCCAAAATTTGCAACGCGGCTTCCGCAAGGCGCTCGGCCCGCACTTCGCGCTGAAGAATCTCCGGCACCACAAAATCCTCCAACAAAAGGTTGGGCATGGCAAGATATCGGGTGCTCGCCAGCATCCGGCCCAAACGGTAGCTGATCGGATGCAGGACATAGGCTGTCACCATCGGCACCCCCAATAATGCCGCTTCCAATGTGGAGGTCCCGGTCGTCGTCAGAATCAGACGGCACCTGCTCAGGCAGGCGTAAATATTCTGATCCAGAAAATGGATGTCTTCGCGACACCCGGATTCAAGAGCAGTCTTTTCAAGGAGTGGCCGCAGGTGCCGGGAGGCTACCGGGAGTAGAACTTGCATCCCGGGAATCCGCTTTTTGATGAGGACGGCTGCACCAAGCATCGGGCCGGCGAGTCTCTCCACTTCCTGTCGCCGGCTGCCTGGCAGAAGGGCCATGCAGGGCCGCCCGGGATCGATACCCATCCCGGCCAGCGCGGCAGATGGATCGGGTCCGGGCTTTGCGATATCGATCAGCGGATGACCAAAGCTGACGGCTCGACCTCCGTGACGACGGTAGATCTCCGCCTCTTTTTCAAACGCAGAGATGATGAGGTTGGTGTTGCGGGCGACTCCTCCGGCGATCAAATAGCTGCCCACCCAGGCTTGGGGAGGGAAGTAGTAGATGACCGGGATGCCCTCCTTTTTCAGGAAGCGGGCCAGGGCAAGATTGAAGCCATGGTTGTCGATCAGGATCGCTGCCAGAGGGCGGTCGCGCCGGATCATCTGCTCCAGATCCTTCATAACCCGCCTCAGGGGCGCGATGAACGGCAACGCCTCGAATAGACCCACGGAGCTGAACTGGGTTGTCTCAATCCGGAGATCCACGCCGGCTTCCCTCATCCTTGGACCGCCCGTGCCATAGAGGCTCAGATTTTTTTCTTTCGCGAGAAGAGCCCTGGCGAGGAAGCCGGCCTGCATGTCGCCCGAGACCTCCCCGGCTGCCATCAGAATCTTTAAAGCTTCGGCTTTGCCTCCCATTCCTGCCAACTTGGCCGATGTGTCTGCGGCGGGCGAGGGAATTGTTTCGGGAAGCTTTTGCAATCCGGGGGTGCAAGGATTATAGATCCCCGATGGTCAGTTTGAGAAGGTCGCTTCCGGTCATCATTTGCCTTCTGATTCTTTGGGTTCTTGTCTCGCTTGGGATCCATTGGATCCAGTCCCGGAAGCCGTCCGGCGCGGATGCTCTGGCGCTCCTGGACAGACGACCAGACCGGGATGCCCCCGCCGAGGCCCGTCGCGCATGGATCGCGCAATTCTGCTCGAGGCTGGCACCCCTCGACCTCGATTCCCGGCACCGCGTCTTGATGGATCCCCGGCTCGGCGCCGTCTTTTCCGAATGGCCAAACGGAGAGCAGGAGATCTTTCTCAAAACCTCGGAGCCGCACTTGATGGCCGAGTTCATCGAAGGATCCAAGGGGTGGAACCCCGGCAGATACGACCGCCTGACCCGGCTCTCCCTCGCTGACCTGGAAGCGCTTCAGCCAGGTTCCGAAGCACGGCTGAGGCCATTCCTAGCCGATCCGCGGGACGAATTGATCTGGAAGGCCGGGGTCCTCTCCCTGCTCGTCAACACGGATCCCATGACAATATTTGAGACGCGACCGTTGATCGAAAGGATCCAAAAATATTCTCAAATGGGCCGATGACTCCTCCTCCTCTACTGCCGAATTCTCCTGCGGGTTCCATCGTGTCCCTCGAATCGGTGACAAAACACTTCGGCCGGAGGGTGGCGCTGGATTCGGTGACGCTCGATGTGCCGGCGGGCTCGATTTCCGGCCTTCTCGGCCACAACGGTGCTGGAAAAAGCACCTTGATCGGTTTGCTCCTCGGCCAGATCTTTCCCGATTCCGGAAGGATTACGGTGGACGGAAACGATGTCGGCAGCCGTCGGGCCGAGGCCCTTCAGAGGGTCGGCGCCATCTATGAGACGCCGGCGTTTTACGGCCACCTGAGCGGCCGGAGGAACCTGGGGATTCTTTGCGAGTATACCGGGCCGGTTCCTCCATCACGCCTTGAGGAGGTCATTCAGGTTGTGGGGCTGTCGGATCGGATCGATGATGCCGTGGAGTGTTACTCCCATGGCATGAGGCAGCGGCTTGCCCTGGCCCAGGCGCTTTTGCCGAATCCCAAACTTTTGATTCTGGATGAGCCCACGGAGGGACTCGATCCCGAAGGCATCTTTGAAACACGCGAGCTGATCCGGAAACTCAACCGGGAGTGGAAGCTCTCGATCATCGTCTCCTCCCACCAATTGAGTGAACTGGAACAGATCTGTGACCACCTGGCGGTTTTGCGCGAGGGGCAACTTCTCTTCTCCGGAGACTGGCGGAAATCTGATCCGGGAACCAAGTCGTTCCAGTTCCGAGTGGACCGCCAGTCGGAAGCTGAGGACGGACTGAAAAACGCCGGCTTGCTGGCCAGGGATCGTGCCGGAGGCATGCAGCTCACGGAGCAAGCGGATCTCACCCGCATTGCGGCCTGGCTGGTCGAAAACGGATTCCGGATCGAGTCGCTTGGCTGCGAGGAAAAATCCCTCGAAGCATTCTACCTGGAAACCACGCGCCATGGGGCGCGAACTGGCGACACAAAATGAGGGGGCTTTTTTTCATCCAGCTTCGGAACGAATGTTACAAGCTCTTCTCGAGGAGGAGAACCTTTCTGGGATTTGCCGCATTTCTCTTCATCGACCTCCTGACGCTCTGGCTGCTGAAACAGCCGCTCCCTTTGGAGGGAATCCACAGCCTTCTCGTCAAAAATGGATTCCCGATGGAGGAATATGCGGGGGGACTTTCCATGGCTTCCTTCACCCTGGTCTTCAGCGTCGCTTTGGTTGCGGGCCTTTATCTGGCGCTTGTCTCGGGCGACCTCATTGCCCGGGAAATCGACGAGGGAACGATGCGGATGGTCCTCGCCCGGCCGGTCTCCAGGCTGCGCCTGTTCGCAATCAAGGCCGTCGTCGGGGCGCTCCATACCCTTCTTCTCATGCTGTTCATCGGGGTGAGCGCTTTGGTTGTGGGATGGGTGGGAAACCGGCACCTCGGGATGATGCTCGTGTATGCCCCACTGGATGATGTGTTTGCGGTTTTTGAACCCGCCGAGGGCTTGAAGCGCTACCTCCTTGCGACATTGCTGCTGGCTGTCCTCTACCAGGTTGTTTCCGCGATGGCATTGATGTTCTCCTGCCTCCGCCTTCGACCGGCCACAGCAACTGTTCTCACCCTCTCGATCCTTTATACGGATTTTGTTCTGAACAATATCCCCTACCTTTCCTCGTTTAAGCCGTGGTTTCTTTCGCATCACCTTTCCGCCTGGGTGCTGGTGTTTCGCTACGAAATCCCTTGGCAGGATATCGCCAGTTCCCTTCTGGCCATTTCAGGCCTGACAGCGTCCTTTTTGATTGTCGGGTTTGGCCTGTTCGCCCACCGCGATATCAAAACCTGACACGTGATGGGGATCCTCTGATTTCGCGGGATCGGCGGGCAGCACAACAGCCAGGACGTAGAGACAAACAACCAGCCCGCAGGCAGCCAGCCACTCCCAAAAGGCAAAGCTCAGCCACATGGGGATTCCCAGCGAAATCCATTCGCGGCTTACCCAGCCGGGACGATCCGGCGAGAAAAACAGCCAGGCCTGGCTGAGCATCGCGCCGCTCATCGGGGCGGCGGAGAGAAAAAACAGCCCTCCAACCGCCCACACAGACCAGCACTTTTCCTTCAAAAGCCAGATCGTCAGGCAATACCAATATCCCGCCACACCAAGGTAAATCCCGGAGAATGCGATCACTGCCACAATCTCATGGGCCTTGTAGACCATGCCTCCAAACTCGGGCAGGATCGCGGTTTCGACGGCGACAACGATTCCTGCAAGATAACCAATCCCCAGAGCCACCCCGGAAAAGAGCGAAACCCCAGGGGCCGAGTGCGAAAGCCTCCTCCAATAGTAGAGGCAGGTCGGCCACCCCATGAAGATCGTCAAAAGAAGAGCGATCGACCAATAGATGTGGCCGTCCGGGTTCTTTGCCCTCGACCCCAGGCTGCACATCACCTGATAGCGCCAATCATATGAATCCGGAAAAAACCATCCGGAGAGGATCATTCCTCCAGCAAAGAAGAGAACAGCCAGCGGCCCGCAAACCCAAACGAGACAGGTTTTGCTGATTTCGCCCAGAAGGTGGCTTCGCAGCCAGCACAATGACTTTTTGAAGGTCATCGCGGCTCGAGCCATCGGCGGCCATCGGCCTGGTGACTGGAAAATCTTCTACCCATCGGCCTAAGGTGCCATCGATCGCACGATGCGGTAAAATCGTTTTTCGGAAAGCGGCTTCGGGTCGGTCCACCCTCCGCTCTGGTCTCCGGTGATCGCCCCGTTGGAATAGGACAATGTAAAGGCGGTGGCATCCGTCCAGTGGAGGAGATCCTCAGAGGTCTGGATTTTATACCTTTCTCCCCGGATCGCGGTCCACGTGAGTTGGGGGGATCCCGTGTCCCGGATCGCGACCCGCAAATTCATATCCTCCCCCGCAATCGTGCCCGTCCAATATTTTTCAGCGAGGGCATAAGCCGCTTTTCCCACTTCCGCACCAATGAGCCTGGCTGGGAAGTCATCCTCAACAGGATGGATGCCTCCCCACCGCCTGGACTGCCCTGCTTGATCGGCGGCATCGTAGTAGCTGCACCATTGGAGATCCACATCACCGCTCGGTCCCAGATCGATCTGCAGCGAGTTTTTGGGGATTGCGTGGTGGTGAAAGCCGCCTGGAAAATAGGGAGAGCCCGTCATCAGTGTCAGCACTTCCGCGGCCGCGCGTGAAAAACAACTATGTCCCGAAACATAGCCCGGAAAGGCGGGCGTATTGAAGGTCTTGCGCTGAAAGGGCAGCCAGTCTTTGGCCAGCATCCAACGCACGGTGTTTTGAGTCGTCGCCGGCACGGGCGGGGATTGGGCTGGAGGATTGGTCCGGCCTTCCCCGGGAAAGGAGTAAACCGCAATTTTCCCCAGGAAGTTGGTGCCGGGCTTGTAGCTGTTCGTGTAGACGTTCCAGATTTGTTCGTGCCTTTGCCCTGGTGCAGTCGATTCGGCTGTAATGACCTCGACCACGCCCGGTTCCAGCGGGAGGCCCATGGGGTTGTAGGAGGGGGCGCCCGCATCGGAGGACTGGCCCATGGTGCCCATGTAGCGAATCATCGTAATCGGACGCTGGCCGGAATAATAGCGCTTCAACGACCAGGCGGCGCAGGCGGCGTCGTGCACCGCTCCAGCGAGGGCAAAATACATTTTCACATCCCATTCCAAATCGCTCACCGCCGCCCCAATCCCGCCAACCTTTTTGACGGTGGCCGGGTGGTCGGCCACCTCATTTGCCAGCACATGCCAGTGGCCGGGCGGGGTTTCGGAATTTGGTCCGTCCGCCCAATATTCGGCGATCGAACGACCAAAATCCCCGCGTTGGACAAGGTCTGCTGAGTAGGGGATCCCTGTGACCGGGTTGGTGGCATGGCCTGTTCCACTATCCGAGCCAAGCGGGTTGTTACCGATGGCCCCGGGGGAAATATCGATCAGGGTTGAGTCATTGAGCAAACTGCTTTTCTGAAGCACGTCAATGGCTCCGGCTTTGTATTCGGCATCGGTGTTGCTGGGATGCCCCGGCGTGCTGAGTCGCGGGGGGCCGCCTGGATCGATCCAGGGTTTCAAAGGGTCCTGCCTGGAGAGCGCGAAAGGAGTTGTCGCGAGCGACTGCACGCCGAGAAATGTCTGCCTGACTCCGGGGGTCGGGATCCCGTTTTGAGTCACCCGCACCGAGAGGGACAGCGGTTGCCAAAAGTTGGGGTCGGTGTCCTGAGTGTAGGCTTGTTCGGTATTGGCAATGAGCGGAATCCCCACCCCCAGGGGCATATTCGCTTTCGTGGGGGATTCCCCGTTATTTCCCATGACGCTCATTGCGAGGGCGGCTGCCACATTGGGATTCACCGCCACCGTATATTCCTGCGGGTATTTGGTGAGAGAATACCCGTCACGATTTCCCCAGGCAAGAATGGCGTCTGCGATCCGTTTGCCGAGCTCCGATGGCACCTTTGCATTCGTTGTCGCCGCCTTCGCAACCGAAACAGAATACCCGAGCGCCGTCATCCGGGCATTGAGCCGGTTTGCGATGGTGATATAATTTGCCGGCGAGGGAATGGGGGTGACGTAGCGGGCTCGCAGCACCCGGTAGGCGGCGTAGCTGATCGCCTCGTCCCGCGCGGCTGCGACATTCGCCGGAAGCGGCGACATTTTCTCGTTGTAAAGATAGCCAACCGCCTGGGTGTCATAAGCGGCCCAGGCATCGTACACCGCTGTGGCGAGGTGGTGCAGATTGCGGGCATGGGCGGGAGGGTTCGGCACACTCAGCCGGATGGCGGCAAGGATCTCCTCGTTCCATTGCCGGGCGACCGATGAGCCCGCGCAGACCGCATGGACGGTCGGAAAGAACACGGCAATCACAACCCGCAAAACCCTGCCGCAGCCGGCAAAGCGACGTGGAGATGAGACAGGAGCGGCTGGCCGTTCAGCGAGAAAACGACGGGACGGCGTTTGGCGGGCGATCAACACGATGGGATTCCGATTCGGGTCATCCTAACATCGATGGACGGAAAAGCAGGTTCTTTTCGTGTGCGAACTCAGAGGCTGGCGTTGATTTTGTCCACCAGGGATTGCAGGAGAACTTCCGCGCCAGCCCTCGAGACGAGCCTGCTGTCAAAGCCCAGCGTCAGCGTAAGACATCCCTTAAAAGTGAGGACCGTAAAGTTTAGCGGGCTGAACGGGCGGACCATTGGGATCATCTGCATGGCGGTGAGGGCGGGAAGCGGGTTGACGTCCCCGGCTTCCGGCCCGGCATCCACTTTTCCGAGATTCGAAAAAACCGCGGAGAAAAGGCATTTGTGAGCACGAAGGTGTTTTAAGAGCCCGCCTTTGAACCTCCGCCCGAGCCTCAAGGTCCAGAGGAACAGTTCCTCCTCTCCGGCCAATAGTTTTCGCCGGATATCCCGGTGGACCTTTTCGAGCAGATCCGGACGGTGGACCGCGCCGGCGTCGATGTCGAGAAACAACATGCTCACCGGATCATCGGGTTGAGGAGCCGGCTTCCCGGGGTTTCTCCGGAGCACGGGGACGAGAATTCGCAAACACCCGTGGAGGTTGTCCGTTCCGCGCCAGGACCCCATGGCGACGAGCAGATCCCGGATGAGCAAATCGTTGAGCGTGACTTGATGGAGTGCCGCACTTCGCAAAAGCCGACTCGTTTCGCCGAAGGAAAATGTTTTCCATATCGCGGTGGGATAGTCACAGGGGACCGGGGATTCTACCGGCTGCGGCTGGCATGGCAGAACTGGCACCGGTTTTCTTCGGGCGATTCTGAATGCGCTCGGGATTCCTCCCAACCGGGCAGTCAGACTGAGTTTGCCTCTCCGTTGATTTGGCATTTGCTTCCCCGGAGATGGCGAATGGAAAATGGACTCCGGGTTTCGGTAGCCCCGCAGCAGGTCCTCAAGAAACCTTGCCATGCCCAGTCCATCGCTGCAGGCGTGGTGAAATTGCAGGACGAGGCAGCTCTTCCCATGCCCCGAAGAAGCGTGGATCCGCAAGCCCGGTTCGGACAGCAGATCAATTCTGGAGGAATCCGGCAGAGCGGTTGCCACGGATTCGTCCCAGACAATGGGGATCGTCCCGGGCTCCTCGAGAAGCCAGCGCCACCTTCCTGAAGTGCCCGGTGACACTTTCGAATGGAGCAGCGGATAACCCCGCAAGGCCTTTACCAACGCGGCTTCGAGTCTTTGATGATCCAGCTCACCAAGAAGTTCGCCGCGCAAAAAACACGCGCAAGGATAGGCGGGACAGTCATCCAGAAATAAAAGCTCCTCCAAGGGAGTCAGGTGCCGCGCCGCGTCCATGGTTCGGCCTGGCATCATCGCAGGGCATCAAACGAAGTCGAGCGGGTCTTCGAGCTCAGGTAGCGGATTTCCATTCCGGGGTGTATGAAGTCTGCTAAGCTGCACCCGTTTTATGCCCGCTGAGCCAACTGCAAAGCCCGTCGTCCTGTGCGTCAGGTGGGGGAAAAAATACGGCCCGGACTACGTGAACAGGCTGTTCTCGATGGTGCGGAGGAACCTCTCCCTTCCTCATGATTTTGCCTGTTTGACCGATGATGCCGGAGGCCTCGACCCCCGCATCCAGATCCTTCCCATGGATCCCGCCGGCTTGGAATTTTGCTGGACGAAACTCCGGATTTTCTCTGAGCGCGTTGTTCCGGCCGGGAGGCTTGTTCTTTATCTGGATCTTGACGTCGTTGTTACCGGTCGCTTGGAGGAATTGCTTTCCTACAAGCCGGAACTGGACTTTCTGAGTGTGCTGGACTGGAACCGCCGCTGGGTGCCGCAGTTCAACAGTTCGGTGATGAGATACCGATCCGGTGCCCATCGCCAACTTGCCGAAGATTTCCATGCGGAGGTGGACGCTGGCAGGCTGGTGAAAAAGCGGGAATGGGATGCCTGCCTCCGGTCGCGCGACAAGGTGGTTTACTGGCGTGGTCTCCGGCGTTTTGGGGGTGACCAGGAATGGATTTCCTGGAGGCTTGGCGCCGGGCGGAATCTCAGGGAGCTCAGCTTTCCCGCCCCATGGATCCTCAGCTACAAAAAGGAATGCCGCAAACGGATACCGGAGGGATGCAGGGTGATGGTTTTTCATGGGGAGCCAAAACCCCATGAGGTCACGGCTGAGCACGTCAGCGAGTGCTGGAGGTGATGCCGGGCTGGGAAAGCAAACTCCGGATCCTTTGTGCGGGCAGATAGCAAGGACCTGTCCTTGCACTTATTAATTCCTCCATGGACGTGGCCAGAGTCCAGGCGGTGCCGTCCGGCCGGGTGCGCCATCTTGGATGAAGCCAATTATACTGGTCTGCAAACTCCAGAATCCATGGCTCAAACACGGAATTGACACGGCGTGCAAGGGTGGCGGGCGATTCGCCTTCAGGGGAAATGGGGGGAAGGAAGCGCACGGTCCCGCGGTTTCGTCCCGTTCGGACGGCAAAGGCGGGAATAATCGGGACGTTTTTCCCTATTGCCAATTTTGCCGGTCCGGCAGGACCCAGGGCAGGAACGCCCAAAAACTCCGCCTCGATCCCGCCGGAAAGCGTGTTCAGATCAGACATGAGACCCACCACTTTCTTCTGTTCAAGCGCCTTGACGATCAGCTGAGGCTGGTTGCTTGGTATCCATTCGATTCCGTATGTGCTGCGGATCTCTTGAAAAATGGCATTGCTGAGCGGATTTTGTGCGGGACGGTAAACGCCTACGACCGGCACGCCGGCGGCCGGTCCCCACCGAAGGATTGGCTCCCATGTGCCCAGATGTATCCCGCACAAGACGGCCCCCCGACCAGCGGCATAGGTTTTCAGCAGGTTGTCCGGATCGATAAAATCACACTCCATCTCCGCGTTTCGCAGCCCCTCGAGGTAACTCCAAAGATGGTTTTCAAAGGCTGTCGAAGCCAGAAGCCCGCGTTCCCGGGAGGAAAGATTATTGCCATAGACCAGCCGCAGGTTCTGGTGCGCCCAGAGCAGATCCCTTCGCAGACACACCTTCAGCAAAGGCAGAAGCCGCCGCAGCCTCCCGCGGGCGGTATCCAGACTTCCAGCCCTGAGCCAAGTCACCAGGATCCGGAGTGCGAAGGCTTCGATCCGATGTTGCACCAGAGGAACTGACGTTTGCCCGGGGAAATCCTGTTCATCCCACGCCTCCCCTGCCGCTCGTTCGATTGTGGCGGGCGCCGGGACAACTGGCGGGATCGCCGGGCGGGGAGATGACGCTTCCACAGAAACACCCATGAGGTGACAGATCTTTGCGGCAATTTGCATTGGCGACGCAGCCGGATGGATCGTTCCAAGTGGAATGGTGATTTGAAGCCGGTTTTCAAGCCGGTTCAACAACTCCACCGAAAGAAGCGAATCCAGCCCAAGATCGGTGAGCGGGGTTTGGTCATTCACTTCCCCGCTCGACGAGCGGATGACAAGAGCCACCTGCTCGCGAAGCTCCGCAAGAATCACCGCCTGTTTTTCGTGTTCTGGCAGGCACTCTAATTTTTCCTTGAACGGCTGCCGGGAGGAGGTGGCTGCAGATGGGACAAGCTCCCGGAATCTCGGGGATGTCGCGAGCAGCGGATGGGATTTCGCGGCGGCCTGCCAGTTCATTCTGAGAATGGCCGCTTGCGAAATGCTGCTCCCCATCAGCCAGCCAAGGGCTGCCGTGACATCCTCCGGCGGAATGCCAACAAGGCCGGAATTTTGAAGTGCTGCTTCAAGGGCGGGATTGCGCGAGACATACCCGACTTTTTCGAGGAGTCCCCAATTCACCGAGAGGGCCGGCAGCCCCCGCCCGCGCCGGTAGGCAGCAAGCCCGTCAAGGTAGCTGTTGGCAGCGGCGTAGCTGGCTTGGCCGGCACTCCCGAGCAGAGCGACCGCCGAGGAAAACAGGACAAAAAACTCCAGCGGCATTCCCTCAGAGAACTGATGGAGCCACCAGGCACCCTCCGCCTTCGAGGCAAGCACCCGCTGGAAGCTCCCCCGCTCCAGTCGCTCCATGGTCTTGTCTTCGATCTGCATAGCCAAATGGATCACCCCCCGCAAAGGCGGCATCCCGCGCGCCATGCGATCAAACACACTGCGCACATCGTCTTCCCTGCTCACATCTGCCTGCAGGACCAGTATGTTGGCACCCAGGGATTGATAGCGCGACAGAGCGTCCAGCACCGGCTTCCCGCCCGGCTTGGATCGACCCACCAGAACAAGATGCTTCGCCCCGCTCCGCAGCAGCCATTCCACCACCTCCATTCCAACTCCTCCCAGACCGCCTGTGATCAAATACGTGGCATCCTCGCGGAGGGCAACCTGAAGAGGGGCGGCGGCAGGCGGGGCTGATGGCTGGTCGATTTCAAGAACCATTTTGCCCTTGTGGAGAGCCCTCGCCATACGGCTGAATGCCTCGGTGGCCCGGCTCATAGGAATCACCTCAAACGGGAGAGGACGCAGGTCCCCCTTTTCCACGCGCTGCAGCACATCCAGTAAGAGAGAGTGCACCAGATGGGGCGACTCCTTCGAAATCTGCGCCAGGTCGATCGCAAAAAACGAGATGTTCCTGCGGAACGGGAGGAGCCCCAGTTTCGTATTCCGATAGATATCCCGCTTGCCAATCTCCAAAAACCTTCCCCCGGGGGCGAGACATTCGAGGCCTTTCATGATGGCCTGGCCCGACAGCGAGTTGAGGACAACGTCGGCTCCCCTGCCTCCCGTCAGTGAGAGAACCTCCCGGGAGAACGACAGGCTGCGGGAATCCATGACGTGTGGCACGCCGATCTCCTTCAGGAAGGCCCTCTTTTCGGGGCTCCCCGCCGTGGCAAAAATTTCCGCACCCAAATACTTCGCCACCTGAATCGCCGCCAGCCCAACTCCTCCCGCCCCCGCATGGATCAAAACTTTTTCTCCCTGCCGGAGGCGGGCAAGATGCACGAGCGCATACCAAGCGGTGAGGAAAGCGACCGGCAGCGTGGCGGCTTCCCTGAGGCTGATCCCTGATGGGATCCGGGCCAGCCGGGCGGCGGGAAGGGTCAGGTGACTGCAGAAGGCTCCCTCTTCCATCGCGAGCACCGGATCTCCCGTTTGAAAGCCGGTGACTCCCGTGCCGATCGCCACGATTCTTCCTGCAAATTCATCCCCGGGCAGTGGATCCGAGCCTCCCGGGTAAATGCCGAGCGACTTCATCACATCCCGGAAGTTGACGCCGACGGCCTGAACCTCCACCTCGACCTCGCCATCGCCCGGGGCAACCCTGGTCGTGGGGCGCGCCACAAGCTCGCGGTGGTTCCCGAATTCCATCCGAAACCCGTTGGCTCCCGCTGCCCCCGTCAAGGCATGCTTCTGCAGGGCCTCGGAGAATGGCTGTTTTTTGAGAATCCAGCCATGGCGTTTCCATGCCCGCCATGCCACTTCCTCCTGGGTGTCTGTGAGCTCGATTTCCCTGACCAGAGCATCCAAATCCCCCCCGGTGGAAGCGGGATCCAAATCGATGAGCCGGGAGCGGAATTTGGGAAATTCCGTTCTCATGACCCTCAGGATACCCGGCGCCCCGGACTGGAAAAAACAGCATCTGTCGCCGGCATGGACGGTCAGCGAGCCGCGTGTCACCACATGAATTCCTGCCGGTTCCGCGAGGCCATGCTGGAGCAAGGCGCGGGCCAGGCTGACGAGACTAAACACCCCGAGAGACTCCGAGATTTTGAGCAGGTCAAAGCTTGGGGACTGATCGAAAAGGTCCAGGTTCCAGAGGTGGATGACGCCCGCCAGGGGCAGCCCTGTCGCCTCGCGGGCTGCCTCCAATACTTCCAGAAAATCCTGCGGGCTATCGGGGGAAATCTCCCGGCAGGATTCGCCAACGACCCTGGATTCCTTCCCGGGATACACCGTCCAGGCTTTCTGACCATCCGCGCTGAGATGGGCGGCAAGTTTTTCCCCAAGACCTCCCCGGTCTGCGAAGATCATCCAGGTTCCAGGCTTGCCGGGATTTCGAAGAAGGCCGTCGTGCTCCCGGGGTTCTAATTCCTGCCATTCGCGCTCGTAATAGTCGTCCTCAAGACGGTCGAGGGCCGGGTTCCGACTCGCTGCCCGGCATTCGAAATCCAGGATCTGGAGCAGGTGCCCGCCATCCTGGTCAAAAATGTCGATGTTCCCCCGGATGGCGTCGGGGGTCTCCTCCACCAGCACGGCCCTGCTCCAAACGCTGGTTCCAATTTTTCCATAAACGTTCACAGACCCCATGCGCACCGGAAGATAGAGAGCATCCTGGGTGCCCCGCTTGAACGGGAGAGCCTGTGAAAGGACTTGCAAACAAGAGTCGAGCACCGCGGGATGGATGTGATGTCCCCCCTCTTCCTGCTCTTCCGGAAGAAAGATTTCCCCCCAGGCTTCTCCGTCCCTGCGCCAGACCCGTTGGATCCCGCGGAATGCCGGCCCGAACCGGAGCCCGCACCGCCGGAAAGCCTCATAGACAAGTTCGCCAGAAATTTCCTGTTGGCAGCGGGCTTTTGAGGACTCCAAATCCACGGCAGCAGGGCGCTCCTTTTGCGGGGCGGGCATTTGGCCTGTGACATGCAATGTCCACTCCCCCCGGGCGTGTCCCGGGCTCGTTGAAATCGAAAATGTCTGCTCTTCGCTGGAAAGCGCGAGTTCGAGCTGCAGGGGGTTCCATTCTTCGGCCAGAGGCAGCATTCTCAGGAAGGAGACATCCTCAAGCGCGCCGAAGTGTGAGCCATCGCGCGACGATGCGGCGAGGGCGACGTCGATGAAGCCGGCCGCGGGAAATACAATCTGCCCGTTCACCACATGATCTTGCAAAAAGGGCATGGCCTCCAAATCGAGCGTGCTTTGCCACACAGGAGAGGCCCCGTCCTTGCGCCGGGCGAGCAGCGGGTGGGAAGGGGCCTGTTTCCGGGCGTGCTCCCACAGGGGCGACTCGAGCCAGTATTCCTCCCGTTGCCAGGCGTAGGTCGGAAGCCTCACCCTGCGTGCCTCCGGCTGGAGGGCTTTCCATCGAGGCATTGACCCCTGCACGTAGAGCGCTCCCAGCGACTCAAGCAACGTGAGGTATTCTGGATTTTTTCGACGCAGGGAGGCCAGGGCGATCCCCTGGCAGCTCCTTGCCGCAAGGCATTCGGTGATCGAAGCGGAGAGAACAGGATGCGGCCCGATCTCCAAAAACGTCCGGAATCCCCGCCCGATCAGATCATCGATCCCCCGCGCGAACTGCACCGGTTGACGAACATTTCTCCACCAATATTCCGCCTGGAAATCGCTCCCACCCGCTTCGATACCCGTGACGGTCGAAAGGATCGGCACCCGCGCCTGTGCAAGGGCTATCCGTCCGAGAGCCCCGAGCAATTCCTCCCTGGCCGGATCCATCAAATGGCTGTGAAAGGCGTAATTCCCCGGCAGCCATCGGATGAAAATGCCCGAGCTTTCCATCTGCTCCGCCAGGGATTCGAGCGGTGCCGGCTCCCCGGAAAGGACGACCGATGCGGGGCTGTTGATCGAACCGATGCAGACCCGGCCGGACAGGCCATGAATCCACTTTGCGGCGTCTTCTTCCGAAAGGCCCGCTGCAAGCATTCTGCCGGACCGGCCGGCTTTTTCCATGCACCGCCCCCTCTCAATGATGACACGGGCTCCTTCCTCGAGGCTGAGGATTCCTGCGGCGGTTGCGGCTGCAGCCTCGCCGACACTGTGCCCCACGATCGCCGCCGGCCGGATTCCCCACGACTCCCAGTGAGCAACCAGTGCCATCTGCAGAGCAAAAATTGCCGGCTGCGCGATGGCCGTTTCCGACATCCGGGATTCGGACTCGTTTCGGGAGAGTTCCCCGACCAGCGACCAGGGAACATGCCTCCTGTAGATGCGGTCGCATTTCTCGAGGAACTGGCGGAAGCCGGGGAGCTGCCGCATGAGCTCGCGCCCCATGCCCCACCACTGGGGGCCTTGCCCGGAAAAAACGAAAACCGGAGCGGGTTCCGCGGCCATCCCCTCGGAGACGCCGGCCCCCGATTCATCCGCCCGCCAGCTCCTTAACTTGCTGGCAGCTTCCGCCCCGGTGGCTGCCGTGAGCGCAAGCCGGCACCGGTGATGGATTCGGAAAGCTCCGGCGGAATAGGCCACATTCCCGGCACCCTGTGCTGTGGGCTCCGATTCCAGCAACTCGACATATTTTTCTGCAAGGCTGGCCAATGCCGGCTTGGTCTTCGCGGACAGAGCGAGCAGGAATGGCTCTCCTCCGCTCCGCGGCACCTGATGAGAATCACCGGCAGGGGCCTGAAGAATGGCGTTGGCATTCGTTCCTCCAAAACCGAAGGAATTCACGATGGCCGCAGGGAGACATGGCCCGGCCGGATAGGGTGTCGCGCCTGTCACCACCTTCAGCCCCAGCCGTTCAAAATCGATCTGGGGGTTCGGGGTCTTGAAATGCAGGCTCGGCGGGATTTCGCGATGGAAGAGAGAAAGGGCCGTCTTGATGAGCCCGGCAAGGCCTGCCCCCGCCTCCAGATGCCCGATATTCGTTTTGACGGATCCGATCAGGCAGGGGGTTGCCGGATTCCTTCCCGTGCACAGCACCTCTCCCAAAGCTGCGGCCTCGATGGGATCCCCAACGGCGGTTCCGGTGCCATGTGCTTCGACATAGTGGATCTCTGCAGGGGCGATTCCGCTTTTCTTCAGGGACTCCCTCAAAAGCTGAGCCTGAGCCTCACGGGACGGGAAGGTGAGGCCAGCCGTGCGGCCATCCTGGTTCACGGCTGTGCCAGCGATGACGGCATAAATCAGATCACTACTTTCCAGCGCAGCCTTCAGGGGCTTCAGCACAACAACTCCAGCGCCCTCCGCGCGCACGAAACCGTTGGCACTCGCATCAAACGCCTTGCACCGCCCATCCGGCGAGAGCATTCCTCCCTGGCTGAAACTGATGAATGGAGCCGGAAAAATCAGGGCATTCACTCCTGCTGCCAGGGCGACCAGGCATTCCCGGTTTTGCAGGCTCTGGCAGGCGAGATGAAGCGCCACAAGAGAGGAGGAACAGGCGGTGTCAACGGCCAGGCTCGGCCCGTGAAGATTCAGGCAGTAGGAGATCCGGTTCGCAGCGATGCTCGCAACACCACCGGTCGGCGACCAGATGTCCAGGCCGTCATGGTCCTCTTGCGAGACGTGGATGTGGGCGTAATCGGTCGTGGAGATTCCAACGAAGACTCCGGTCCGGGGCTCCTGGGGCATCTCACCAGCATCCTCAAGCGCCTCCCAAGCCGTCTCCAGGAGCAAACGGTGCTGCGGATCGATAAACGCGGCTTCGCGCGCGGAAATCCCGAAAAATCCCGCGTCGAACCGTTCAATCGATTCGAGAAATCCTCCCCACTTGGAGACGGATCTCCCGCGCAAGCCGGGGCGGCTGTCGTAAAATGCCTTCCGGCTCCATCGGCTTTCGGGCACCTCACCGACAGCGTCCGTGCCATTCTGCAGGAGCTTCCAAAAGGCCTTCGGGTCGTTTGCGCCTCCAGGGAAGCGGCATCCGATCCCGGTGATGGCGATGGGTTCAAACCCCTTCATTGGAGGCTTTTGACGGTGGCGGTGAGCTCGTCGATCAATGGAGCGAGATCCTCCTTCACCCGCGGATCAGCTTCGCGATAGTAAAGCTCAAAGCCTTGTTCGCTGATTTTTTTGATGTCTTCAGCGGTAAGGAGCCTGGCTGCCGCCGAACGGTTCGCCTGAATTTGGACCAGCAGCCGCCGGGTGACTCTCTGCCGCTCGACCGGCTTCATGCGTTTTAGCTCGGCCAGCAGTTGCCGGAAGCCGGCAGGCAGGGTGGCTTCGAGAAACCTGGCCCGTTCCCCGGGGTCGAGTTCATCGACGAAGGGGGCGAGCACGTTGCGTTCCCGAAGCCTTTGACGCTGCCCGTAGTCCAGGCGATTCAAGAGGGAGGCGGCTTTGTCCAAAATGATTCGGCGTTCAGGGGGCGCGCACCCTGCGAGAGGGTGCGAACGGAGATAAGCTTCCAGCTTTTCCGGAGTGGAGGAGTAACTCCGCAGCGCGAAAAAGCCACCGGCGATCAATAACCATGTCACCGCAAGCAGGGTGAGAATGCTCCAAAGATTTCGCACCCGCAAAAACTATCACGGAGATTTCCATTCGTAAAAGAATTGTGGGCCTCAAAACAGGCCTTTCGATCTCAGTGTCCCGAGAAGCCGGCGAACGGTTGATTCGCCTGCGTCGGAGTTGGCCTTCACCACCTCGCGCGCCGCCCGGCCGATCTTTCGGGACTCATCTGGGTGCCTCAGAAGCCGCAAGATTTCAGCCTCCAATTCCTGAGCATCCTGAACCTGAACTCCACCGCCTTTTTCAAGCAGCCTCTCTGCGGACCATGAGAAATTCTCCATATAGGGACCAAAAATGACCGCCCGGCCCGCGGCGGCGGGTTCCATCGGATTTTGCCCCCCCCGGGCGAGAAGACTCTTTCCGATGAAAACCACCGAAGCCTCCCGGTAAATCGATTTGAGGTCGCCGATCGTATCCACCAGCAGAACCGGGCCAGTCGCTCCGCAAGCCTGAAGATCCGGATCGAGACGCGACCACTTGGCTGTCTGGAATCCCTCCGCCACAGCCTTGCGGTCAATTTGCGGCACCCGGGAGATATCCCTCGGAGCGAGAACCAATAGCAAATCCGGAAACTCTGCTCGAAGCCTGGGGAGCATCTCCAGGAGCAAGTCCTCCTCTCCGGGATGCGTGCTGCCTCCGACCAGAATTTTTCTTGGAGCGTCAGGCAACAAACCTCCAACGGCTTCCATGGCGAGGTCGAATTTGAGATTGCCGGTGACCTGGATCGCCTCCCCGGAAGAGCCAAGCTCCTGAAAAGCCCGTGCATCTCGCGGGGTTTGAACGCAGATCAGGCAAGGGAGTTTGAAGAGGTGTTTCATAAACCAGCGGACCCATCGGTAGCCGTTGAGATCGCTCTCCGGCAGACGCCCGTTCACCACCATGATCGGCAGATCAAGCCGGTCTGCCTCCCAAAGCAGGCCCGGCCACATTTCCAGCTCGATAAGAACAAGGGCCTCCGCATGGATCGCTTGAAAACTGCGCCTCACCGCTCCCGCAAAATCAAAGGGGGCGTAGCAAAGATGAACATGAGGAAGTCTCCTGCGTTCCGCCAAATGCCTCCCCTCGGGTGTCACCGTCGTCAGCACAAACTCCCACCCCGGAAGTTGCACGGAGAGCAACCGGATCAAAAAGAGGGCAACGTCCACCTCGCCGACACTCACCGCATGAATCCAAAGCCTTCGCTTTTGACGGCCGCCAGGACGGGAGATCAAGGTATCCGAATAAAACCCCCATCGTTCCCTCCAATGGCTTCGGTAATCCCGTTGAAAAATCAGCAAAAATATGATGGAAGGAACCGCGCAAAGCGCCAGGCCTGCATAGATGCAGCCATACAGGAAGCGGAAGCCGCTGCGAGGCCATTCAACCATGCGTCCCTTGCTCGAACTCACCGGACAATTGTGGCTTCAAGAGAACGTCGTGAAAAGCAGTTCCTCGTAAACGACATAAAGTTGCTTCGCGGCAGGACCGTGCGGCTACGGTTTTGCACCGGCAGTTGAAGGCGCTTTTTCCGATGCACTCCTGTCCGCACACCGCGGCACACAAATGCAAATGGCAAGCCGGGAAAACGACGGATCAGGAGCTCGAAGGTTCGAGTCATTCCGGCTGCAAAAGGCCTCTCGACAAAGCGGGCGCAGACTGGTAGAAGTTTTCTCGTGTCCCCCGCACTCGCCGAATTCATCGGCACGGCGTTGCTCATCATCCTGGGCGACGGCGTAGTGGCCACCGCGCTCCTGAGCCGCAGCAAGGGCCAGAACGCGGGCTGGATCGCGATCACGGCCGGTTGGGCGCTGGCTGTCTTTGTCGCCGTCTTTGCCGTCGGGCGGATCAGCGGGGCCCATCTGAATCCTGCCGTCTCTGTTGCGATGGCGCTCGCGGGGAATTTCCCGTGGTCCTCGGTGCCCGCTTACATTCTGGCGCAGTTGCTCGGTGCGATGGTCGGGGCGGCGATCGTCTGGCTCGCCTACCTCCCGCACTGGGAGATCACCGACGATCCGGCGGCGAAGCTCGCGGTCTTCTGCACGGCTCCGGCCGTCCGCTGCGCGCCGGCGAACCTTCTCTGTGAGATCATCGGGACGTTCGTCCTGCTGTTCGGCATCTTCACGATCAAGAACGCGACCGGTCATCCTGAAGGCGCGGCGGTTTACCCGATCGACCTGGGTGCGCTCGGTGCCCTGCCGGTCGGTCTCCTGGTCTGGGCGATCGGTCTCTCGCTGGGCGGTGCGACCGGCTACGCGATCAACCCCGCGCGCGACCTCGGGCCGCGCATCGCGCACGCCCTGCTCCCGGTGGCCGGCAAGGGCGGGAGCGACTGGGGCTATTCCTGGATTCCGATCCTCGGCCCGCTGATCGGCGGTTCCCTCGCGGCTTTGGCCTACGTGGCCCTCGGCAAATTCTAACCCTCCGAACCCATGAAATACATCCTTGCTCTCGACCAGGGGACCACGAGTTCCCGGGCCATCATTTACGATGCGGAACTTCAGGTGCGGGCGGTCGCCCAGCAGGAATTCAGCCAGCACTTCCCCCAGCCCGGGTGGGTGGAACACGATGCCTCGGAAATCTGGGGCTCGGTTGTCGCGACCGCGCGGGACGCGATCTCGCGGGCGGGCATCCTGCCGGGCGACATCGCTTCGATCGGCATCACGAACCAGCGGGAGACGGTTGTTGTGTGGGACCGCAAGACCGGGCTCCCGGTCCACCGCGCAATCGTCTGGCAGGACCGCCGGACCGGCGACTACGTCTCCGCGCTACGCGAGGGAGGGAAGGAACCACTCATCCAGCAGCGCACCGGCCTCCTTCTCGATCCGTATTTTTCCGCGAGCAAGCTCCACTGGATCCTGCGCCAGGTCCCGGACGGGCGGGCCCGCGCGGCGGCCGGCGAGCTCGCGGCCGGAACGATCGACAGCTGGCTCATCTTCCAGCTCACCGGCGGGAAGTCGCACGTCACCGACGTCTCGAATGCCTCGCGCACGATGCTCATGAACGTCCGCACGGGAGCGTGGGATCCCGAGCTCCTGGCCCTCTTCGACATCCCCGCTGCCGTCCTGCCCGAAATCGTTCCGAGCAGCGGATCGCTGGGAGTGGCCGACGCCAGGCACTTCGGTGCGGCCATTCCGGTCGCCAGCGCGATCGGCGACCAGCAGTCCGCGCTGTTCGGCCAGCTCTGCACGAAGCCGGGCCTGGTCAAATGCACCTACGGGACCGGTTGTTTCATGCTTCTTTTCACGGGACCGGATGCGATCTCCAGCGGGAACCGGCTGCTCACCACGGTGGCGTGGAAGATCGGGGAGAGCCCGCTCCAATACGCTCTCGAGGGCAGCGTCTTCATGGGCGGCGCATCGATCCAGTGGCTGCGCGACGGGCTCGGCATCATCCGCACCGCGCCCGAGATCAACGAGCTCGCGGCGCGCGTCCCCGACAGCGGAGGCGTCGTCCTGGTGCCGGCCTTCACCGGGCTGGGCGCGCCGTACTGGGACCCGACCGCACGGGGTGCGCTGCTCGGGCTGAGCCGCGGCACGACCTCCGCCCACATCGCCCGGGCGACGCTCGAGGGCATCGCCTTTCAGGTCGCCGATCTCCTGGCTGCCATGGAAAAGGATTCTGGCCGGAAAATCTCCACCCTCCGTGTGGATGGCGGCGCGTGCGCGAGCGACCTGCTCATGCAGACCCAGGCCGATTTGCTCGGCACCACGGTCGAGCGCCCGAAGAACATCGAGACGACTGCGCTCGGTGCCGCGATGCTCGCCGGGCTCGGCGCCGGCATCTGGCCGGATACCGACGCGCTCTCCGAGATCCGCGCCGTCGACCGGAAATTTGTCTCCAACATCCTCCTGAAAGACCGGCGCGCCCGCGTGAAGACGTGGAAAAAAGCCGTCAAACGTGCGCAGCACTGGGATACCCATCTATGAAACGTCAAATCCAAAAACTCGAAGAAGACTGGGACATCATCGTCATCGGAGGCGGCGCGAGCGGCCTCGGGGTGGCGGTCGATGCCTCGACACGCGGCTTCCGCACGCTCCTCCTGGAGGCGCACGACTTCGCCAAGGGGACGTCGAGCCGCAGCACGAAGCTCGTGCACGGCGGCGTGCGCTACCTCGAACAGGGCGACATCCCCCTCGTACTTGAAGCCCTGCGCGAGCGCGGCCTCCTCCACCGGAATGCCCCGCAGCTCGTGCACCACCAGTCGTTCATCGTCCCGCGCTACCAGTGGTGGGAGGGGCCGTTTTTCGGTATCGGCATGAAGGTCTACGATGCCCTCGCAGGCAAGCTGAACCTCGCGCCCTCCCGCCTGCTCTCGCGGGAGGAGACGATCGAGCGCATCCCGAATATCGAAAAGGAAAACCTCCTCGGCGGCGTCGAGTATTTCGACGGCCAGTTCGACGATGCCCGGCTGGCGATCACCCTGGCCCAGACCGCCGAGCACCACGGCGCCTGCCTGCTCAACTATGTGCCGGTCACGGGTATCACGAAGAGCAATGGCCTGACGTCCGGCGTCGAGTGCAAGGATTCGGAGACCGGCCGCACGTTCACGGTGAATGCCAATGTTGTCATCAATGCCACCGGCATTTTCTGCGATGAGATCCGCCTCCTCGACGACCCGGCCGCCACGCCGGCCGTCCAGCCGAGCCAGGGCGTGCACCTCGTGTTCGACCGGTCGTTCCTGCAGGGCGACTCGGCGATCATGGTCCCGCACACCGACGACGGCCGCGTCCTCTTCGTGATCCCCTGGCACGGAAAGGTGCTCGTCGGCACGACCGACACCGCGATGGATCACGCCGACCTCGAGCCGCGCGCGATGAAGGACGAAATCGGCTTCATCCTCCGGAATGCCGCCCGCTACCTCGCGCGCGATCCCAAGGAAACCGACATCCTCAGCGTCTTCGCCGGTCAGCGCCCGCTCGTGCGCCCGCCGAAAAAGGACGGCGCCGCGACCAAGGCGATCTCGCGCAGCCACGAGGTTCTCGTCTCGGAATCCGGGCTCGTGACCATCGTCGGCGGCAAGTGGACGACCTACCGCAAGATGGCCGAAGACACGCTCGACCACGCGATCACGCTCGGGGGTCTGGACGACCGGCCGTGCGTGACCGAATCGCTTCAGCTCGAGGGCTGGCGCAGCCCGAACGCCCCGGCCCTGCCGGACGCTCTGGCGGTCTACGGCTGCGATGCGGACCGGCTCGAAACCCTCATGCAAAAGGAACCCGAGCTCGCCGGGCTCCTCCACCCGCGCCTGCCCTATCCCAAGGCCGCCGTGGTCTGGGCCGCGCGGCACGAACAGGCCCGCACCCTGGAGGACGTCCTCTCCCGCCGCACGCGCGCTCTCATCCTCGACGCGCGGGCCTCGATCGAGGCCGCTCCCGCCGCCGCCGAACTCCTCGCCCGCGAGCTCGGACGCGACGACGTCTGGGCAAAGAATCAGGTCAACGAATTCACCGCCCTGGCCGCCGGCTACCTGGCGCCTGCCAACTGAGCGGCCGGAGCCTCCGAGCGGGTTTCCAGAGATGCGCAGCCGGGGGCATTCCGCACCGGCGCGCGGCTGCGCGCCCATCAACATGGCTGTGCGGTTTTCCGCGGACGGGGCGCGTCAGTTTTCGACGGCGATCCGGAAGAACTGGTTGGCTCCGGTCGGGGCAACGGTCATCACATTTTCCGGCGGTGACGCGGGGATATTGACCTGGAACGGCGACCAGTTCACGCAGTCGGTGGACATCTCGACCCGGTAGGTCCGGCCTTCTGCGCTCGGCCAGCGGAGCAGGATCCCGCCGCTCTGCTCGTCGATCGCGAGGCGCGCATCGAAGCGGGACTGGGAATCGTTCGGATCGCATCCGGTGAGAAATTCAACGAAATTGCTCCGGCCGTCGTGGTCGGCGTCGGCTGCCGGATCGGCCTTCGTTTCGGAGAGGAAGAACCACCGTTCCCACCAGTCGGGCAGGCCGTCGCCGTCGAGGTCGTTCATGGGAGCGGCCACCGGTTCGGCAAACTTGACGGCATCGGCGATGACGTAGGCTCCGGTGGTTCCCGGGCTGGTGGTTCCGTTGTTGGAGACCGTCACCGCCGCCGTGGCGGGATCCAAATCGTAGGTGCCGAGGCTGAACCACGTCGAGCCGTTGATCTGCTGGTTCACGGCCACCGTGACCGGCGGGACGCCGGGCTTCGTTGCGATGGTCACCGGCGTGTTCGTGGCCCGGTTGCCGCCGGCCGTGTAGTTGATCAGCACCTCGTAGGTGCCGGCCGCCGGCAGGACCGGGCGGAACACGACGGACTTCTGCCCCTTCAAGGTGTTTCCATCGTGGAGGTAATTGGCTCCGTGGAATCCGGTGTTGAAGCTCGACACCGTCCAGTTGCCGGTGATCGTCACGCCGGTCGCGTCCGCGTTGTCCACAATAATGCCCGGAAGGACGGCGGACGGTCGCGCCGGCCAGGTGCCGGAAATCCGGGCCTGCAGCTCAAGCATCCGGTCGGGGATGCGGTAGACGTCGCGCGGGCTGATGGCATATTGCTTGCAGATCGCGGCGGCATAGCCGACGGCCACACCCATCTGGCCGGTCGTGTTCTGCACCCGCGGGCTGCCGAGCCCGACGTGTGTGCAGCTGAAGTTGCGGCCGGCCATGAGGAGGTTCGGGACATTGCGGGAATAGAGGCTGCGGAACGGAAAGTAGCACGGCTTGGCGATATTCGTCTTCGCGTAGTTGGAGATGTAGCTGACGGCCGTTTCGAAATGGAGGTCGATCCCCCAATCGGTTGTGCCGACCGCATCTTCAAAGTAGACCGCGTTCACCATGTCCGTCTGCGAGACGATGTGGTCGCCCATGAGCCGGCGCGATTCGCGTTTGCCCGCGATGAACGGAACCCAGTCGAGTTCGAGCTTCGAGTTGGCTGCGATCGCTTTGAGGTTGGAAAAATTGCCGTAGATCGCCCGCAGGAGGTGGTCGCGGATCTCCTCGGCCTCCGTGATCGTGTTCCGCTGCATCCCGTATTCCCAGTTCCAGTCGCCGCCGTTGAGCGCGCTGGTCCCGGCGACATCCATCGCCCATGGCACGGGAGGAAACGTGCTGTCTGCCGCACCGGTTTTTGTTTTCCACATGAGGGAATTCCCCATCGTCATCGCATTGGCGACCGGCTTGCCGAGCGACTCGCCGAACTCGGCGCTGCTCTCGGTGCCCATGCGGTAGTCGGCACCGGCCCAGTAGCCGACCCACCCGTCGCCGGTGCAGTCGATGAAAAGCGGGGCCTCAAGGCGCATGCGGTCGCCGGTCAGGATGTGCCGCGCATCCACGTGGGTGATGCGCTTGGTGGCGGGGTCGGTGCCGGCATCTTCCGCGCGCCAGGGCATGAGGAGCGTGATGTTCGGCTCGGCAAGAATGACATTTTTGCGGTTCTCGTCGGCGGGGATCGCGCCGTTGTCGCGGTTGCCGAGCGCCATGGTGTCGATTTCGTTGACGATCGGGTGGCGGATCTCACCGCGTGTCGCCACCCGCACCTCCTGGCTCGTGTTCCCGCCGAGGACCGGACGGTCGTGGACCAGGGCCACCTTCAATCCCGACCTCGCGGCGGCAATCGCCGCGCAGCAGCCGGCCATCCCCCCGCCGGCCACGACGACATCAAACTGCCGGACATCCGAGGGCGCGAGCGCCTCGTTTTTGACGAGGCGGCGCCAGGCCTTGAGGCTCGGGAGATCGTTGGGAGGCGGGTCGTCGTTACCGGCGACAAAGGCGATCGCGTCGCAGCGGCCGTCGAACCCGCTCAGATCCCTGAGGGCCACACCGGCCGAGAGGCCGTTGATCGTTACCCGTCCGCCGTCCTGCCAGTGCCAGTTCGCCAGCTCGGTTCCGAAGACTGGCGCCAGGTCGACACCAGCCACCGAGACCTTGAATTGCCCCGGCGCGGCCCAGCTTCCGGGGACCCAGTTGCGCGTGCGCACCCAGACGTGATACGTGCCCGGTGAGGGGAAGGCCACGGTTGTCGTCGCGTCGGCCACCGGCTTTCCCATCCCGTGGGCGAGGGCGTAAACCGATCCCATCTGCTCGACCGACTGGGTGTCGGCCTTCCACCCGCCGGGATTGTTGAAGCCCTCGGCCTCAACCAGGACCGTCTGCGCCGGCAGCGGGCAGGCCAGACACAACAGTAGCAGGGCAAAAGCCGCCCGGACAGGGAGGCGCGCGAAAAAATTCAGGAGTAAGGCATTCATCCTTAGCGGAGGGGGGAACCAACACCGAAGGCTTCAAAGTACTTCCCGGCACCCTCGGCCGCAAGAACTTCCCGCCATTCCCCGCCCCTGTGCGCGCGGCGGCGCGGAAAAATCTTGAAAAAAGGTTTGCATCGTGGGCGCTGCTGGTAAAAATGGTTGGCTCTCTTCAAGGAGTCGTAGCTCAATCGGTTAGAGCGCCGCCCTGTCACGGCGGAGGTTGCGGGTTCGAGCCCCGTCGACTCCGGTTTTTTTGACTTTCAGTCCCTGTCCGCAGCCACGCGAATGTTGCCTGCGCATCCGAGACGGTATACAAGTTCTCCACCCGTCTCGCTTCCCTTCCCGACGAACGGAAAAACGCGGGTGGAAAACCAAAAACATGATCCGTAAGAATACGCAATTGGTATGTGTGGCGACGTTTTTCGCCAAAGATGGGTGCGAGGAATTGCTCCTTGAGGAACTATCCGGCCTCATGCCTCCCACCCGCAGGGAGGAAGGGTGCATCCGCTATGAGCTGAACCACTCGATGACCGAGCCCCGGCGCTTTGTTTACATTGAGAAATTCAATGATGACGCGCACTTCGACCTGCATGCCAAGGCTCCCCACGTCGTTCGCCTCTTGGAAGAAGTTATTCCGAAGCTGGTCGAAAACTCGGACATCCATACCTATCGGGAGGTTATCCCTTGAGTGCCGCCAGTCGTTGAGTTCCTTCTCCTGCTTGCCCGGATCTGCCCACCGCAGATACGTCCGCGCCGTGTTGCGGGACACGCCCGCTGTCATCGCACTCATGGTGATACGGACTCTCCTGTTACGCTCGAGTATGGGCCGGTTGATTTGACGCCGAATTGGAAAACCAGAAGGAAAGCAGGCGCGGATCGCGAAGCGCTCCGGGTCTGCGTGTAGGCGATCTTGCACGCTCGGGTGCAGAGTCGCATGAACACACCGACCGCCAAACCGGCGCACCAGCCCGCGCAGTGGGCATCCGGCACCTCCATTCCGGCGCCAACATTGCATTTATCAGTGGTTCAAATAATCGATGAATGGCCCGCCGCAGGCGGCATGACCCTTGTGTATCGCTCTTTCGGGCCAAAGGAGCGATAAGCAAACTTTTTGCGGAGGATCCAAAAATCGCACGCCCTTCCTGACCTCAGCCCACCGCCCACCGCCCTCCGAACCCTGACATCTGATTTTCCCCTTCCGGCATAATCCAAAATCCCACCGCGGCCGCGGCTCCCCCCTTAAACTTGAACTCTCCAACTTTAACTTTCCCGCTCCCAACAGGTCCAGGTTCAATACATAGGTAACAAAACAGGTTCAGAACATGGGTAACACTTTTCGGTGATCCGAGAGGCTCAGCTACTCGCGGGAGCGAGAGCGTCAACATTTACGCACCAGCGGGCGCTTCCATTTTGAATTCTGGATAATGGGAACCGAGCCGAACGGTATTTTCGAAAATCCACCAGGAGCCTCTTGATTAGATGAAGAGATCGAATATCCTGCTCTGATGGGTGCGCAAATTGAGGTGAAGAGGCTGTCAAAACCCGAGAAGCTCCGGCTGATCGAAGCCCTTTGGGCTGATTTGTCATCTGACGATTCGGATGTTGCCTCTCCTCCGTGGCACCAGGATGCGCTGAGAGAGGCTGAGCGGCTCCACGCGGAAGGAAAGGCGATCTTCTCTGATTGGAGCGACGCCAAAGAGCGGATTCGCTTGGCTGTGGCCGCCCGGTGAAAATCCGGATACTTGATCTTGCCGAGGCCGATTTGCAAGGGGCCTACCAGTTTTACGAGGACCAGCAAAACGGTATTGGAGATTACTTTCTTGACTCAATCTACTCGGAAATCGACTCCCTCGTGCTCTACGCTGGAATCCATGCATGCGTCTTCGGCTACCACCGCCAACTTTGCAGGAGGTTCCCGTATGCTGTTTACAATAGCATTGATCCCGATGTGATTTCTGTCTGGCGGGTTCTCGATCTGAGGCGTGATCCCGCATGGATCGTCAGCCAACTCCGGTCGTCCTCGCCGTAGGCGATCACTGTGAGACACGCGGAATTCGTCCTCGCCAGCCTCCAGCAGCCAGCCTTCGGACCTGCAATTTTCCATTGCGGCCACCGCCCGCATTCCAAATCTCGCAATTCCCATTTTTCCCAGCCAACCCGCCCTTGCCACCGGCCCCGTGAAACCGAGCCTCCTGCAGCGCCTCATCCTGAAAGCGCTACGATTTTGAATTTCAGCTCCGTCGAGACATGACCTGTGTTGTCGGCATTTTCCGGGTGATGTCCTGCCATGGTCCTCGATAAAATTCCATCGCTGACAGAGTGATCGTTGATGGAGAAGGTTGAGTTGGTGGACGAGCTTGGGAACGATGTCCGGGCCGGTGCTTCATTCGACGTGCGCCGCGAGGAAATTGCCGCCGAACTGGCGGGACGAGCCGGATCGGTTTTTTGACTAACTTAACCGACACTTAAGATTCAGCCGCTGATTGCAAGGAGACTGGATATCTGGAAGAGTGACGTCCGCTCTCAAATGAAAACACTCTGTATCTTGGAATCGGCATCGCGTGTGGATGGCGGGGTGTTTGTTGCGGAGCGGACCCTGCAGCGGATCCTTGCGATGGATCACGGGGTCGATGTGAACGTGATCGGGCTGCGCGACCGGTATTCCGACGAGGATTGTCCGCTGTGGGAGCCGCTCGTCCCGCGCTTTGCCAGGGTGACCGGACCTGCGGGGTTCGGGTATTCCACGGAAATCGCCGGGATGCTCGACGGCGATGCGGATCTGGCCTACAGCGCCACGCTCTGGCGCCATCCCTCGATGGCTGTCCTGCGCTGGCATGAGCGGACGCGCCGCCCGATGATCGCGGCCCCGCACGGCTCGCTCGACCCGTGGGCGTTGAGCCACTCGCGGGCGAAGAAGCGGATCGCGGCGATGATTTATAAGAACGCGCAGCTGGCAAAGTCGGCATGCGTGCGGGCGCTGTGTGTCTCCGAGATCGATTCGCTGCGGAGGTTCGGGCTCCGCAACCCGGTTTGCCTGGTCACGAACGGCATCGACCTGCCACCCGAGCTGGAAACTCCTGTGAGAGAATTCCAAGGGGCGAAGCTCCTCCTCTTCCTGGGCCGACTGCACCCGAAGAAGGGTCTGCCGGATGCGCTGCGGGCATGGGCGAATGCGGGGAAGAAGCGACAGGGGTGGAAGTTTGTCATCGCGGGGTGGGATAATGGCGGACACGAGGCGGTGCTGAAAACGCTCTGTGGCGAGCTGGGGCTGAAGGTCGGCTCGTGCAAGGACGACAGGAACGGGGTGTTTCAGGAGCCGGGCCTCTCGGACTTGCACCCGCTTTTCCAGGCGCACACGGAGGAGGATGTCGTTCTCTTCGGTCCGGCGCTCAGGAACGAGAAAGACGCCCTGCTGCGTTCGGCCGACGCCTGCATCCTTCCCTCGCTGAGCGAGGGGCTGCCGATGGCGGTGCTCGAAGCCTGGGCCTACGGGCTCCCGATGCTCATGAGCGGCGCCTGCAATCTCCCCGAGGGATTCGATGCCGGCGCGGCGATCCGGGTGGCCTGCGACCCGGGGTCGATCGGACGCGGACTCGAGGAAATCCTTGGAATGTCCGCGGCCGAGCGCGCAGCAATGGGTGCAGCAGGACGGCGGCTGGTCGTGGAGCGGTTCAACACGATGCAGACGGCAAAGGACATGAAAGACGTGTTCGACTGGGTGCTTGGCGGCGGGTCAAAACCGGGCTGCGTGGGATGAGCACCCGGAGAACGCAGCTCCTGCTGCGTTTTGTTTCGGTGTGAACAGAGCGGGAGCTCTGTTCTCCCTCGCAGCGAGCCGTCCCGCAGTGGTGTTGCGGGGCAGGGAGCGCGCCCGGTTCAGGCCAGGCTCTCGATGGCGGTAAATTCGGCCTTGGTGAGCGGCATGACGCTCAGGCGCGACTGCCGGAGGAGGCCGATATTTTTGAGCCGGGGATCGGCCTTGATTTGCTCGAGGGTGACCGGCTTCGCGAGCGGACGAAGCGGGCGCAGGTCGACGCTCGACCAGTCGCCGCCGGCCGCGGTGGGGTCCGGGTAGGCGGCCCGCTCGACGACGGCGACACCGACGATGCACTTGCCCACGACGCTGTGGTAAAAGAGCACGTGGTCGCCAACCGCCATCGCCCGCAGATGGTTGCGGGCCTGAAAATTCCGGACTCCGGTCCAGACGGTTTTCCCCTCCCGGACGAAGTCGTTCCACGAGTAGGCGGTGGGTTCCTGCTTGACGAGCCAGCGGTTCACTTTTTGGGCTTGGCCGATCGGGTCCGGGCAAGGAATTTTTCGATATTCTCGGCCGTCGTGCGGCTGATGTATTCGCGGGACTCCTCGCTGTTGTAGGCGTTGTGCGGGGTGAAGACGACCTGGGGCTTGCGGAGGAGGGCGTTGCTCGCCAGAAAGCGGGAAATTTCCTTCATGCGGGCGGCGGGCAGGGCGATGCGCTCGCCGCCGGACTCCCGCACGCGGTCGGCGATCTGGGCGCCGAGGTGGGAGGTCGCTCCGCCGCGGAAAACCTTTTCCTCCTCGAGCACATCGAGGCCGGCGCCCGCGACCTGCCCGCTGTTGATCGCCTCGAGCAGGGCCTCGGACTCGATGAGCCGGCCGCGCGCGGTGTTGACGATCAGGACGCCCTGGCGGCATTTGGCGAGCGTCTCGTGGTTGATCATGTGGTAGGTCTCCTCGTTGAGGGGGACGTGCAGCGTGATGATGTCGGACTTCCGGAGGAGGTCTTCGAACGAGGTGTAGCGGAAGTCGAGGAGCTCGGTGTAGAGCGGATTCGGGTTGGCATCGTAAGCCAGCACGTTCAGGCCGAACGCTGCGGACATCCGGATCACATGCAGCCCGACCCGGCCCGCGCCGACGACGCCGAGCGTGCGGCCACGGAGGTCGATCCCGCGCAGCTTCTCGTGGGAGACCCGGCCGGACACCGAGGCTTCGGTCGATTCGCGCAGGCGGCGCGAGATGCCCAGCATGAGCGCAAACGTGTGCTCGGCGACCGTGTTCTCGCCGTAGCCGGAAACGTTGGCGACCCGGATCTTCCGGGCCTCGCAGGCCGCGGCATCCACATGGTCGGTGCCGGTCGAGCGGGTCGTGATGAGCTTCAGCCGGGGGTGACCGTCCAGGAACCTGGCGTCGATCCGGTCGTTGATGAAAATCGAGAGGATCTCGGCATCCTGCGGCACATCGGCGATGGCCGGGCAAAAGGCGGGGCTGTGCCGGTCAAAACGTTCGGCAAAGAATGCCGCCTCCTCGGGCTCGGTCGATACGAAACAGATTTTCCTTCTTTGCATGGGGCGAAGACCGATCACTATGGATGAACGCTCTTGAAACACAAGCATGGGAAAATCCGGTCTCTTCATCACATTCGAAGGCTCTGAGGGCTGCGGCAAATCCACGCAGATCCGGCTCCTCGCCGGGGCGCTGACCAGGCGGGGCAGCGAGCCACTCCTGCTGCGCGAGCCCGGCGGGACGGCTGCGGGCGAACACATCCGGAACCTTCTCCAGCACGCTCCCGAGGGATCCGCGCTCGTCGCGGAGGCCGAGCTCCTGCTCTTCGCCGCCAGCCGCGCCCAGCTGGTCCGGGAGGTCATCCGCCCGGCCCTCGAGGCCGGACGCACGGTCCTCTGCGACCGCTTCCTTGACTCGACCACGGTCTACCAGGGCGTCGCCCGCCGGATTCCGCCGGAAGCCGCCGCGCTCATCAACCGCTTTGCCGTCGGGTCCTGCTTGCCGGACATTACCTTCCTCATCGACCTCGACCGGACGGCTGCGCGCGCCCGGCTCGCGGCGCGCGGAGGTCCGGCAGACCGGATCGAGGGAGAAAGCGAAACGTTTTTTGAGGACGTGCGCCGCGGCTACCTCGAGCTGGCCGCCCGCGAGCCGGCGCGGATCCGGGTGATCGACGGCTCAGCCCCGCCGGAGGAAGTCGCCGCGGTCATCCTCAGCCATCTGCCTTGAGCGGGCCGGCCGGCTTGACCACGGATTGGAGGGTTCTCCAGGCGTCCTCGGAAACCTGCCGGGACTCCAGCCAGTGGCCGGCATCCGCCGCCTTCATCGCCAGGGCGAATTTCTTAGCGGCGGGCAGGAAATCCTCGGGGGACTTCCCGTAGATCAGGGCGAGCTTTTCCGAGATCGCGGAGGCGAGCTCGGCCTGCCGGTTGCCTGCGCGGAGCCCCCAGATCTGGAACTCCATCTGGGCGGCGGCGAACGCGTCGAACGAGCCCTTCATCTGCGACTTGAGGGCGACGTAAACTTTCACAAGGGGGTCGAGCGCCTTTTCCTGGTCCGCCGCGTCGGGGGCGTCCTGGAAGAGCCGCAGCGCCCTCGATTCGTCGTTTGCCATGATCAGCGCGGAAACGGGCGCAACCCCGTATTGACCGGCATAGGTCGAGTAGAGCGCGCGGGTGAGATCCCAGCCCTGGCCGGAGCGGGTTTTCTTCCACGCGGTGACCTGCAGCTCCGCGATCCGGTCCGGGTAAAAGCCCGCGAGCGACGGCGTGCGGGGCCACAAACAATAGGCAGCAATCACCAACACCACCGCAATCAGCAGGCGCCGGAGGGCAAAGATCATGAACGGAATCGTGCCACCAACCGCGCGGCTTTGGGAAGACTGAATTCGCGGGGGCATCGTGCGCGCCGCCGCTGGCCACCGCTCAAATGTCTTTTCAGGCCGCCCCATCGCAGGCATCGTTTCGGCATGAGATCTGAAGCCGAAACGTCCCGCAAACCGTCCGGCCCGGTGGCGGGATCCCCCGCGGAGGCCGGCCGCTGATGCCCGCGCTGCCTGGATTCCGGGACTTTTATCCCGATGAGTGCGCCCGCCGGAACTACGTTCTCGGCGTCTGGCGGAGCGTCGCCACCAAATACGGCTTCGTCGAATTCGACGGCCCGACGCTCGAGAGCGCCGAGCTTTACCGCAAGAAAAACGAGGAGGGCGCCGAGATCCTCGACCAGCTCTACTCGTTCGAGGACCGGGGCGGACGCGAGGTCGCGCTGCGTCCGGAAATGACG
Organism: uncultured Chthoniobacterales bacterium; assembly: GCA_964467415.1. Taxonomy (GTDB): domain Bacteria; phylum Verrucomicrobiota; class Verrucomicrobiia; order Chthoniobacterales; family Terrimicrobiaceae; genus CAYXRX01. The sequence continues at coordinate 91,994 of CAYXRX010000007.1, read as the reverse complement.
CCGACGCTCGCCCGGATGGTCGCCGCCCGCGAGAAGGAGTTCCGCAAGCCGATGAAGTGGTTCTGCGTGTCGAACTTCTTCCGCCACGAGCGCCAGCAGAAGGGCCGGCTCCGCGAGTTCCTGCAGTTCAATGCCGACATCATCGGCGAGAGCTCGCCCGAGGCGGACGCCGAGGCGGTCGCGCTCGCCGTCGATCTCATGCGCGGGTTCGGCTTCGGCGCGGACGACTTTGTCGTGCGCCTCAGCGACCGGAAGGCGTGGATGGACTTCCTCGCCTCGCGCGGGTGCGACGGCGACCAGGCGCGCGCCGTGCTGGCCTGCGCCGACAAGCTCGAGCGCGAGCCGGCCGCCAGCCTGAATGCGAAGCTTGCGCCGTCCGGTCTCAGCGTCGCCGACCTGCAGGCGTTCATCGCCGGGGGCAGCCCGGATGCGTTCGCGCCCGTGCTGGCCGCACTCGACGCGCGCGGGCTCGGACGGTTCGTCGAGCCCGACCTCTCGATCGTCCGGGGCCTCGCCTACTACACCGGTGTCGTGTTCGAAATTTTCGACCGCTCGAAGGACCTGCGGGCGCTCGCGGGCGGGGGGCGCTACGACGCCCTCATCTCCGGCCTGAGCGATGGTGCGGCCGATCTTCCGGCCATCGGCTTCGGCATGGGCGATGTCGTTCTCGGCCACCTCATCGACGCGACGCCCCCCGCGCTTGAGCAGCTCCTCGCCGCGGCCGCTCCGTCCTGCGACCTCTATGTCGTCATCGCCGATGAGGCCCGCCGCCCGGAGGCGCTCGGGGTTGTCCAATCCGCCCGCGACGCCGGACTGCGGACCGACTTCCCCCTCAAGCCGGCGAAGGTCGGCCGCCAGTTCCAGGACGCCGGCCACCTCGGGGCGAAGGCCGCGGTGGTCGTCGGCGCCGAGTGGCCGCTTGTCAAATTCAAGACCCTGGCCACCCGCGCCGAGGAGACGCTCGGTGCCGAAGAGCTTGCCGCGCGCCTGAAAAATATCCGAGACTAGCAACCCCCCGCCATAACGGCGGCTCCAACGAACCAACCGTTTTCCCATGACCTACCGAACCCACCATTGCAATGCCCTCCGCGCCGAAGATGCCGGCATGAACGTGACCCTCAGCGGATGGGTGGCCTCCCGCCGCGACCACGGCGGCGTGATCTTCATCGACCTCCGCGACCGCGAGGGCCTCACCCAGGTCGTCTTCCGTCCCGAGGAAAACCCGGATGTCGCCGCGTCCTCGCACGCGCTCCGCAGCGAGGATGTCGTCCACGTCACCGGCCGGGTGGACCGTCGCCTCGAAGGCACGGAGAACCCCAGGCTGGCAACGGGAGCGATCGAGGTGATCGCCGATGGGCTCACGATCCTCAACGCCGCCGAAGTGCTGCCCTTCCCGCTCGACGAGCGCATCGCCAACGAGGACCTGCGGCTCACCTACCGCTACCTCGACCTCCGCCGGCCGGAGATGAACGCCAACCTCCGGCTCCGCCACCGTGTGATCAAGACGATCCGCGACGTGATGGACGCCGAGGGCTTCCTTGAGATCGAGACCCCGATCCTCTCGAAGAGCACGCCCGAGGGCGCCCGCGATTTCCTGGTGCCCTCGCGCCTCACGCCGGGCTCGTTTTACGCGCTCCCCCAGGCCCCGCAGCAATACAAGCAGCTCCTCATGGTCGCCGGCGTGGAAAAGTATTTCCAGATCGCCCGCTGCTTCCGCGACGAGGACCTCCGCGCGGACCGCCAGCCGGAGTTCACCCAGCTCGATGTCGAGGCCTCGTTCGTCAACCAGGACGACATCCTCAACCTCATGGAGCGCCTCCTCCGCATCGTCTTCCTCGAGACGCTCGGCGTGCACATCCCCCAGCCGTTCCCGCGCCTCACCTACCGCGAGGCGATGGACCGCTTCGGCAGCGACAAGCCGGACACCCGCTTCGGCATGGAGATCACCGACCTCGCCGACATCTTCGCGGAGAGCCAGTTCAAGGTCTTCCGGGGCGCACTCGACGGCGGCGGGGTCGTCAAGGCGATCAATGCCCGGGGCTTTGCCAAGATCACGACCGGCCAGATCGAAAGCCTCACCGAACTCGCCAAGCAGGCGGGCGCCAAGGGCCTCGCGTTCATCAAAATCGAAAACGGCGAATGGAAATCCCCGATCGTCAAATTCTTCACCGACGCGGAGAAGGCGGCGCTCACCGAACGCCTCGCCATCGCGGAAGGCGACCTCATCCTCTTCGGAGCCGACAAGTGGGAGACCGCGTGCGAGACGCTCGGCCGCGTCCGCCTCCGCGTGGCCGAGATCCTCGGGCTCGCCAGCGATCCCTCGCTCCTGAACTTCCTCTGGGTCGTCGATTTCCCGCTCCTCGCCTGGAGCGAGGAGGAACAGAAATGGAACGCCGTCCACCACCCGTTCACCCGCCCGCATGCGGAGGACGCCGCCGGACTCGATGGAGAGAAATTTGCCGACATCCGCGCGATCGCCTACGACGTCGTCCTGAACGGCGTCGAGATCGGCGGCGGCAGCCTCCGGATCCACGAGCCCGACCTCCAGTCGAAAATGTTCTCGATCCTCGGGGTCGATGCCGAAAAGCAGAAAACGATGTTCGGCCACATGCTCCAGGCCTTCCGCTTCGGCGCGCCGCCCCATGGCGGTATCGCCCTCGGGCTCGACCGCCTCATCATGCTCATCGCCGGCTCGGACAGCATCCGCGACGTCATCGCCTTCCCGAAGAACAACCGCGGCGTCGAGCTCATGACCGGATCCCCCTCCGAGGCCGACTTCAAACAGCTCCGGGAACTCTCGATTCAGAGCACAAAAAAGCCGGGCGCTTAGCCGCCCGCCGGACTTCGCCAATCCCGCCGGAAATGAACCGGACATTAAAATGGACGATCGCACATTTTAATGTCCGGTTCGCTGCGGGCGGGGAGGTTGCCAGCACGGGTGCCGGCGGCGGAGCAGGGATCACCTTTCGTCTCCCCCGCGAGGAAACCGCCGGCCAGAAATCCTGATTCTTCCGCAGCGAAAAACTTGGATTATTTTCGCCGTCCTGATAACACCTCCGGACCGTGAGTGATTCATCCCCCGAGATAGAAGTAGCAGGCGATCAGGAAATCCACACGCTCGCGCACGTGGATCAATACCTGATGGTCGGCAAGGAATCCGACGCCTCCGACATCCACCTTGGTGTCAACGCGCAGCCGATCTGGCGGCGCTATGGCGTGCTCGAGCCGATCTGGCGGCAGGCTCCGCCGCTCACCGCGGCCGACACCGAGCGGCTGGCGATGGGTTTCCTCAACGACAAGCAAAAAGCCCAGCTCGCCGAGCGCGGCGACGTCGATTTCGCCTACGCGACCGAGCTCGGGCGATTCCGCACCAGCGTCGTCCGCCAGCGGCTCGGCTTCGACCTGGTCTTCCGCATCATCAACAGCCACGTCCGCTCGATGGACGATCTGGGGCTCCCGCCGCAGCTCAAGCTTCTCACCCAGTATCAGAACGGGCTCGTCCTCGTCACCGGATCGGTCGGGAGCGGCAAGAGCACGACGCTGGCCGCGCTGGTCGACCAGATCAACGGCGACCGCCAGGACCACATCATCACCCTCGAGGACCCGATCGAATACATCATCCCCTCGAAGGGATGCCATGTGACCCAGCGAGAGGTGCACACGCACACGAAGTCGTTCTCGAACGCGCTCCGCGGCGCGCTCCGCGAAGATCCCGATGTGATCATGGTCGGCGAAATGCGCGACCTGGAGACGATTTCCCTCGCCATCACCGCCTCCGAAACCGGCCACCTCGTTCTCGGCACCCTCCACACCAGCAATGCCGCGCGCACCCTCGACCGCCTGCTCGACGTCTTCCCGACCGACCAGCGCGACCAGATCCGCATCATGGTGAGCGAGTCGCTGCGCGGGATTGTCTCCCAGCAGCTCATCCCGCGGGCCGACGGGCATGGACGCGCGCTGGCGATCGAGATCCTCATGAACACCCCCGCGGTCGGCAACGTGATCCGCGAATCCAAGACGTTCATGCTGCCCGGCATCATCCAGACCGGAAAGAAGCTGGGCATGAAGCTCATGGACGACTCGCTCAAGGAACTTTTTGAAGCCGGCATCATCTCCGCCGAGGAGGCGGTCTACCGTGCCGAGCAGAAGAACCAGATGCTCCAGCTTACCGGACACCGCTGACATGGCCTACATCGATCAATTCTTTCACGTGCTCATCGAGGCCGGCGCCTCGGACCTCCACCTCGGCGAAGGACAGCCGCCGAAAGTCCGGCGCCACGGCGAGATCATCCCGATCCGCGACGTCGCCCTCTCGAACGAGGAGATGCAGTTCATGCTCAGCGAAATCTGCAGCCCCACCCGCTGGAAAAAGTTCGAGGAGACCGGCGACCTCGACTTCGCCTACGAGATGGACGAGGCCAGCCGCTTCCGCTGCAACTACCTCAAGCAGACGAACGGCTACGGCGCCGTCTTCCGCATCATCCCGACAAAAATCAAGACCCTCGAGGAGCTCGGAGTCCCACCGGTGATCAAGACGTTCGGCCATATGCGCGGCGGCATCGTGCTCGTCACCGGACCGACCGGCTCGGGCAAGAGCACGACGCTCGCGGCGCTCATCGACTACATCAATTCGAACTTCTCGCGCCACATCGTGACGATCGAGGAGCCGATCGAGTTCGTCCACCGCAACAAGCTCAGCATCATCACCCAGCGTGAGGTCCCCGAGCACGCGCCGACGTTTCCGATCGGCCTGAAGGCCGCGCTGCGCGAGGACGCCGACATCGTGCTCGTCGGCGAAATGCGCGACCTCGAGACGATCCAGCTCGCCCTCACCGCCGCCGAGACCGGGCTCCTGGTTTTCGGAACCCTGCACACGAACAACTCCCGCAAGACCGTCGACCGCATGATCGACGTCTTCCCCAGCGACCAGCAGGCGCAGGTCCGGACAATGCTGGCCGCCTCGCTCCGCGGCGTCGTCGCCCAGCTCCTCATGAAGCGCCAGGACGGCCACGGCCGCGTTGCGGTCAACGAGATCCTGGTCGTCAACAACGCCGTCTCCGCCATCGTTCGCGAAGGCGCCACACAGAAGCTGCAGGACGTCATCGTCGGCGGCAAGGGTGAGGGCATGCAGTTCATGGACGACGCGATCTGGGAGCAGCTCATCGCCGGCATCGTCTCCCCCCACGAAGCCTACATGAAGTCCATCGACAAGCAGCGCTTCCGCTCGTTCCTCCCGCCCGAGGAAGAGGGCCTCGCCAACGCGGCCGGCGGCTAGTGCGCCTCCCCGGCCTCGATTCCTTGAAGCATCTCCCGCGGCAATTATTGGTGCGATCGCACATTTCATTGGCGCGCGCCTGATGGTCTTATGCCGGATGAGGCGGGGGAAGCCCGTTCCCGCAAGGCGGGGCGGCATTTTCCTGATCGGCGCTTGATCTTTTGGCAGAAATCCTTCATTTCATTTCGATGCAAAAGTTATGTTTTCACGTCCTCCTTGTGTTGGCCGTTGCGTTCGGCTTCACCGCTTGCAACAAGAAGAAGGGCGAGCAGTTCGCCGGAGTGGACGGCGACTTTGTGACCGGCACGCCGCTCGGCGAGCGGTTTGAGGGGGCGAACTTCTTCGGGACGTCGGTCTCGCGGGGGCAGTTTTCCCCGGTCTATTTTGCTTACGACAGCTTTGAGGTCTCGGGGGAGGAGCAATCGAAAGTCGAGCAGGTCGCCTCGGCGATGAAGTCGGCTTCGGGGAAGCTGATCATTGCGGGATTCACGGATGACCGGGGCACGGAAGAATACAACCGCGGGCTCGGCGAGCGCCGGGCACTGGCGGTCCGGCAGGCGCTGATCGCGGCGGGCATGCCCGCCGACCGGATTCAGACCGTCAGCTTTGGAATGGAGATGCCAGCCGATCCGGGCAGCGGGGAATCCGCCTGGGCGAAAAACCGTCGCGCCGAATTCGGCGTTGTGAAATAACGCGCAGCCGTGCGCGTTCCTCTCCTTGATCTCACCCGCCAGCATGCGCTGGTCCGCGACGAAGTGGCGGCCCGCGTGGCGGATCTCTTCGAGTCGCAGCAGTTCATCCTCGGGGCAGCGGTCACCGGCTTTGAGTCGGCCTTCCGGGACGCGGTCGGGTGCGGCCACGCGGTCGGCATGTCCTCCGGCACGGATGCGCAGCTGGCGATCCTGATGGCGCTCGGGATCGGTGCCGGCGACGCCGTGATCACGACCCCGTATACGTTTTTTGCCACGGCCGGATGCATCCACCGGACCGGCGCCGAGCCGGTGTTCGTGGATGTCGAGCCGGATACGCTGAACCTGGATCCGGAGAGGCTCCGCGAGTATCTGGAGGTGCAGTGTCAGGCCGGAGAAGACGGCGCTCTTCGGACGCCGCGCGGCAACCGGGTTCGCGCTATCATTCCGATCCATCTCTTCGGCCGGTGCTGCCGGATGGACGAAATCCTTAAGCTCGCCGGGAGGCATGGCCTCGAGGTCATTGAGGATGCCGCCCAGGCGGTGGGGGCCGAATATCGGGGGCGCGACGGCGTCGTCCGCGCGGGAGCGATCGCCCGCTCCGCGTATTTCAGTTTTTTCCCGACGAAGAACCTCGGGGGAGCCGGCGACGGCGGGATCTCGGTGTGCCGGGATGAGGAGCTGGCGGAACGGCTCCGGCTGATGCGCAACCACGGGATGGAGCAGCGCTACTTTCACCGGGAAGTCGGCGGCAATTTCCGGCTCGATGCCCTGCAGGCTGCGGTGATCCATGCCAAGCTGCCGCATCTGGCGGAGTGGAATGCGGCCCGCCGGAACAATGCCCGGCTTTACCGCGAGCTCTTTGCCGCAAACGGTCTGATGGATTTTGTGACGCCGCCGGTCGCCCCCGATGCGGATCTGCCGAACAGCCACATCTACCACCAGTATGTGATCCGGGCGAAGGACCGGGACGCACTCATGGCCCACCTCCAGGCCGAAGGGATCGGCTGCGCGATTTACTATCCGGTCCCCCTGCATCTCCAGGAATGCTTCGCCTCGCTCGGATATCATCCGGGCGACTGCCCGGTGTCCGAGCGCGCCTCGGCGGAATCGCTGGCCCTGCCGATCTTCCCCGAGCTTCGCGCGGAGGAGATCGAAGCCGTTGTCGCAGCGATCGCCGGCTTCTACCGGAAATAGCGGGCCTGCAGGCGTGCTCTGGAAGCCGCTGCGGAGCTACTTCGGCGGCTGCTTAACGTGCGCTTCGAGCGCCTCGCGCGTGAGGGTGTGACGTGCGCCGCAGCGGGGGCAGTGGATCCGGACCGTCTGCTCGCCGGCGAAGAGCTCGTCCCCCTGCCTGCTGAAGACAGGAGCCAGGACATCAAGCATGCGCGCATGGGTGCAGCCGCAGGCAAACCGGTAGCTGCGCGTTTCGAGGAGGGCGAGCTCGACATCCTGATCGAGCCGGGTCACGGCCTCGCGGTCCAGCGCCCGCAACCAGTCGAGGTCGCAGTCCGGCTGGGCGGCCACCATCACCAGGTCCTCGTCGCCGTGACGGAAAAACCGGACCGGTCGCTGCTCGCTCCGCGAGTAGAACTGCTCGGCGGCAGAAAGGAAGTCGTCGCCGGAAAACTCCGCCGTGCTGCGCCGGGGAGCGCGGGCGCCCCCGATCACGTCGGCGTAAAAAATATTGCTGGGATTCTCGCGGATATTCTCCGTGAAGACATTGGCGATGAGCGTGCCGTTCGGATTGTCCCCGGCGGCGAAGACGTTCATTCGCGGCGAGGTGAAGTGAACCGTCCAGGCGCACGTCTCGCCGTGCGGGCGTCCGGCGCAGTGGAGCGTCATGGCGGCCAGCGCATCGCGTGCGGCGGCATCGCACTCCGGCGGCACGGTGAGCGCGAGGTCCATGCGGTGCAGATACCATGCGGCGAAGAGGTCGGAGAAATCGGCGCGGGCCACCAGGGCGTTCATTTTCCGGGCGAAATACGTCCGGACTTCCACATCGTGATCGTTTGTCATTCGGAAAGGAGTTGCGAGGGCTTGCAGTGGAACAGGATCCCGCCGGCCGAGATCGCGCGGCAGGCGAGGCCGGCTTTTTTTCGAAGCGCGGCGAGCTCGGCCTCCGAGCCGCGAAGCTCGCTGGCCAGCAGCCCGCAGAGGAGGGAAAGGTCGTGGTGACTGCCGAGCAGCGCGGCGATCTCCTCCGACTGGCGCGCCACGGTTTCCGCGGGATCGAGCGCCGCAAGCACCGCCGACTGGTAGTGAAGTTCCTTGACGCGCTTGCGCCATTCATGAAACAGGCCGTCGTCATCGGGATCGCTGGAGCAGGCGGCCATCGCGCGGCGGGCGCGGCGGTAAGTTGAGACCCACGCCTCCCGGACGTCATCGGCCTCGAGGCCGATGAGATCCAGGCCACCGGCGAGGACCGTCAGTTCGCGGCAGAGGCCCGGGACCGCCGGTTCGGCAGCCGGATCCGGCGCCGGGGCCTCGTGGGAGATTCCCAGAACGCCGGCCGCCTCCCTGCCGCCGGGCAGATCCTTCAAAAGACCGGCGAGCACATCCCGGTCCCGCGTTGCGCCAAAATGTTCCTTGAGGCTCCGCGCCAGCTTGTCCGCACGCGCGAGCGGCTTCTTGGGGAGGTATCCGGCCGCCAAACGGATGAGGGCGCGGAATTTTTTCATGCCGACACGGATATCGTGGACCCGCTCGTCCCGGCGCCCGGGCAGGGCATCGATGTCCGCCTGGACCGACGCGACCAGACGCAGCAGGATCCCCTGCAAAGCGGGTCCGGGGGGGGCGTCATCGGGAATCCTGTCGAGCATGCCAATGCCTTAGCAGGGCACGATTCGATGGGCGATGACGGTTTTTGGATTTCTTTGCGCGTCCGAACCATGCAGAGATAGCGGATGCCCACACGAGATATCCTGCACCCCGCCGACCGCCTCGTGGCGGCGATGGAACGAATCTATTCCTACCGGATGACGACGACCTCGGGGGGGAACCTGTCGATCCGGGATGAGGACGGGACGATCTGGATCACGCCGGCGCGGGTGGACAAGGGCTCGCTCCAGCGGGCAGACATCGTGGCCGTGCGGCCCGACGGCTCGTTCGAAGGGCGGCACAAGCCGTCGTCCGAGTTTCCGTTTCACCGGAGGATTTACGATCTGCGGCCGGACCTGTGCGGCATCGTGCATGCCCATCCGGTGGCGCTGGTTGCCTTCAGCATCTGCGGCCAGGCGCCGGACACCCGGTTGTTTCCGAAGTCGCACGCGATCTGCGGCGGGGTGGGGTTTGCCGGCTATGCGCTGCCGGGGAGCGACCTGCTCGGCGAGCGGATCGCGGAGGTTTTTGCCTCCGGGCCGTCCTGCGTGATGCTGGAGAACCACGGCGTGGTCGTGGGGGGCGGGGATTTTGAGCAGGCGTTCACGCGGTTCGAGACGCTGGAGTTCACGGCAAAGACGATCATCAAGGCCCGCGCGCTGGGCGAGGTGCGCTTTCTGGATGAGCAGCGCCTGGCCCTTTCGCACACGCGGAAGGTTCCCTCGCGGTTTTTTGAGCCGGGACCTGCGACCTGCCGCGAGCGGGCGCTGCGGCGGGAGCTCTGCGATTTTGTGCGCCGCGGCTACAAGCAGCGCCTGCTCATCAGCAGCCAGGGCACGTTCTCCGCGCGCGTCGAGGGGGAGACGTTCCTCATGACGCCGGCGGGAGCCGACCGGGCTGGCCTCGACCCGGAAGATCTGGTGCTGGCCGGACCGGATGGCGTGGAGCTGGGCAAGACCCCCAGCCGGGCGCTTCCGGTCCATGCCGCGATCTACCGCAGGCATCCGTCGATCCAGGCCGTGGCCATGGCCACTCCGGTGAATGCCACGGCGTTTGCGGTGTCCGACGAAGTGCTCGACACCCGGACGATCCCCGAGAGCTACATCTTCCTGCGCGACGTGGCCGTGATTCCGTTTGAGACCGTCTACGGCGACCCCGAAGCATTTGCCGCCGGCTGCCGGCCGGACTATCCGGTGAGCCTTCTGGAGAACGACGGCGTGCTGGTGCTGGGGAAATCGCTGCTGGACGCGTTCGACCGGCTTGAGGTCCTGGAATCGACAGCGGAAGCCGTGATCAACAGCCGGCCGCTGGGCGCGGTGCGACCGATGGACGATGAGGTCATCGCGGAACTCGTCCGCGCGTTCCTGAGCTGAACCGGTCTCAGTCGAGGGCCTTGATCAGCAGCGAGGCATTGTGGCCGCCGAATCCGAACGAGTTGCTCAGAACGGTTTTCACTTTTTTCTCGCGGGCGACGTTCGGCACGCAGTCGAGGTCGCACTCGGGATCCGGATTGTCGAGGTTGATCGTCGGCGGGATGACGCCGTGCTTGATCGCGAGCGCGCAGGCCGCGAGCTCGACACCGCCGGCCGCGCCGAGAAGGTGGCCGGTCATCGACTTCGTCGCGCTGACCATGACCTTTTTGGCATGGTCGCCGAGGGCGTATTTGATCGCCTTGGTCTCGCAGATATCACCGAGGCCGGTGGACGTCGCGTGGGCGTTGATGTATTCGATTTCGCCGGGATTCACCTTTCCGTGGCCCATGGCGATCGTCATCGCGCGAGCGGCGCCTTCGCCCTCCGGCATCGGGGCGGTCATGTGGTAGGCGTCGGCCGTGCAGCCGTAGCCGATGATCTCGCAGTAGATGTGTGCGCCGCGGGCCTTGGCGTGCTCGTATTCCTCAAGCACCATGATCCCCGCGCCCTCGCTCATCACGAATCCGTCGCGGTCGCGGTCGAACGGCCGGCAAGCCTTCTCGGGCTCGTCGTTGCGGAGGCTGAGCGCCTTCATCGAGCTGAAGCCCGCGATGCCGAGCGGCGTGATCGTCGCCTCGCAGCCGCCGGCCAGGAAAATGTCGGCATCGCCGAACTTGATGATCCGCCAGGCCTCGCCGAGCGAATTGTTCGCCGTCGCGCAGGCGGTGACGATGCACATGTTCGGTCCGCGCAGGTCGTATTCCATCGAAACGATGCCGCTGGCCATGTTCGAGATCATCATGGCGATCGTGAACGGCGACACGCGCGAGGGCCCGCGGGTGATCAGGCGCTCGCATTCCTCCTCCATGCTCTGGAGGCCGCCGATCCCGCTGCCGATGATCACGCCGAAGCGGTTGTGGTCGACGGCGTTCAGGTCCAGGCCGGAGTCCTCGAGTGCCATCTTCGATCCGGCCATCGCAAACTGTGTGAACCGGTCGGTCCGCTTGGCGGATTTCGGGTTCTTAAAGAACTTGGCCGCTTCAAAATTCCGGACCTCGCCGGCGATCTTGCAGTCAAAATTCGTCGTATCGAAAGCCCCGAACCGGCTGATGCCGCTGCGTCCCCCGGTGAGGGATTGCCAAAATGTGGGGATGTCATTGCCAATCGGCGTCACTACACCCATGCCGGTGACGACTACTCGTTTTTCGCTCATGTAAACTCCAACATATCCAAAGGATTAAAATGGCGGCAAGAAAAACAACGGGAAATGTCAGGGGAGCCGGTTGCCGGCTGTTTCGGTGTCGGGGGTGTGGGCCTCCGCCGTGTCTTACTTTGTGACCGGGTGCTTGGCGGCCCAGGCCTGCGCAGCGGCCGGATCGGAATCCTGCCAGCTCGAGAGGATCTTGCGGACGGTTTTGAAGCGCTGGGCGGTATCGCGGATCGCGAGGGCGCGATCGAGAGCTGCGGCCGGGCGCTGCTCGCCGGCGCGGAGAGCGGCGCTGCCGAGCGCGGTATCGGGAATGCTCTGCGGGGGCTGTGCGTCGATCCAGGTTTCCAAGGTTTCCGGTGAGGCGGCCGCCCATTGCTTGAACATCCCGGCCTGGTTGGCTTCCGGCACGTTGTGCTCCCGGGCCCAGCCGAGCGCGGCCGCGGGGTCTTCAGCCGCCCAGCCGCCCAGCACGCGGTCCTGGAGCTCTCCGGCATCAGCGGGAGCGGCGCGGCCGAGCCATTCGAGAGCGCTCTGCGGGGACGCCGCCGCCCAGGAGGACAGCGTGAGCGAGAGGATTTCCTTGCGGGCCGCCTCATCCTGAAGCGACGACGCCCAGGTGGATGCGGCCAGCGGATCGGCTTTCGCCCAGGAGTCGCCCACGATTTCGAGAAGCTCGCGCGCGTTGCTCTGCTTCGCCGCCCAGCCGGCCGCTTCCCCGGGGAACTGATCCGCCCAGTTCAGCGCCAGCGAGGTGAGGGCCGCCTGTTTGAACGAACCCTCCGGGAGCTTGGCGGCCCAGCCGGCGGCTGCCTGCGGGTCGCTTTCCGCCCAGTAGCTCATGACCTCCGCGACCGCGGTTCCTCCGGATGAGGATCCGGCGAGCCCGGCCGCCCAGCCGGCCGCAGCCTCCGGATTCTGGCTGGCCCACTTGGCGGCGGCCTCGGTGATGGCGGACTGCCGGATGCTTCCGCCCAGGTTGGCGGCTGCCCACTCGATGGCATTTTTCGGATTGGTGTCCGCCCAGATGCCGATCGCCTTCGACGTGCAGACCGCCTGGAGTTCCCCCGGGGGAAGCTGGGCGCATGCGGCAAGGGCATCCGGCGTCGAATGGCCCGCCCAGGCCTCGACGAGCGCCCCGGCGAATTCCTGGCGGTCCTGCAAACCGGTCACGGTGGCGAGGAGGCTCCAGCCTTTCTGGGGATCGGAGGCTCCCAGGGAACTGCCCAGCTTGGCCAGAGCCGCCCGGCGGGCGTGCGGGTCGAGAATTTGCAACACCTCGGCCATCCGGTTTGCGGCGGCCTTGCTGTCCGGAGCGGTGGATCCTGCCATCTCCGCGGTGTCCGGGCCGAACCGCCCGGATATCGATCCGCCGGCCGCGGGGCGGGCATCCGGTGCTGCAGGCTTCGGCCGGGCAGTCCCGCTCCCTCCGGACAGCCAGAAAACGGCCGCGCCTGCCAGAAGGCAAACAACCAGCGCGACTGCCATGAGCCAACGATTCATTGGGATTTGTCCGGGTGGTGGAAGCTGATCAGGTCCTCAGTGGAACGTCATTTCGCCCGCCCTGCAAGCCTGCTGAAACAGAAACAGGGTTCTGTCGCCAGAACCCTGTCTTTGTTCACAGTGAAATGAGGGCCGGAGGCCTTAGATGCTGTCGTCGTCCTCGGAATCGTCGGTGCCGTCACCGTCGTCGTCAGTGTCGGACGAGTCGTCGGTGCCGTCGCCGTCGTCGTCCATGTCGTTGGACGAGTCCATGCCGTCGCCGTCGCAGTCGCTGTCGTCGTCGTCGGACACGCCGTCACCGTCGATGTCATCCTCGCTGGCATCGTCGTCCATGACGCCGTCACCATCGATGTCGTCCTCGCTGGCGTCGTCGTCGGTGAGGCCGTCACCGTCGATGTCGTCCTCGTTGGCGTCGTCGTCGTGGAGGCCGTCGCCATCGATGTCGTCCTCCTTTTTCGAATCGTCATCGAGGCCGTCGCCGTCGATGTCGTCCTCGGCATCATCATCGTCGTCGAGGCCGTCGCCGTCGCAGTCGTCCTCGCCCGAGTCGTCGTCGTCGGTGCCGTCGCCATCGATGTCGGTTTCGGCGTCGTCGTCATCCTTGAGGCCGTCGCCGTCGATGTCCTTTTCTTTTTTTGCATCGTCGTCGGCGCTGTCGCCATCGATGTCGGATTCGAAAAGGGCGTCGTCCTTGAGGCCGTCGCAATCGATGTCCTCCTCGCTCGCGGAATCATCCTCCATGCCGTCGCCGTCGATATCGTCCTCGGCGAGGGCGTCATCCTTGAGACCGTCGTCGTCCATGTCCTTTTCGGCATTGCTGGAGTTCGGGAACCGGTCGCCGATGTAGCGCCCCGATTTCGGCCCGGATTTGCAGAAGCCGCCGTCGATGTTGGGATCGGTTTCGTTCGGGAGCCCGTCGTTGTCGACGTCGGAATCGGTCAGGTTGGGAACGCCGTCGCCATCCAGGTCCTTCGGGTTGGCGGCCTGCAGCGAGGCGGCCGTCCAGACACCGAGGACCGGGATGAGAAGAAGGTTGCGAAGGCGTCGCAGGGTGGGGGTGACGGGAAGCAGTTTCATATGGACCTTGGTTACGCCGGGAATTGACGGGCGTCACGTTACCATTTGGTAATGTTTGTGGAGGAATGGGTTTGATGGGGCCGCCTCCGGGGTCTAGGTTCAATCGCGATGCGGATCCTGATTGTTGAGGACGACTGCGAACTGGCCGGCGAGCTGAAGCGCCTGCTGGTCGCGGCCGGCCACGAGGTGCGGCTGTTCCGCCGCGGAGACGGTTTGCCGCTGGACACGCTGGAGGAAAATTTCGACGTCGCGATTCTGGATGTCGGCCTGCCCGGGATGGACGGGTTTGACGTTGTGCTGGCAATGCGGGAGGCCGGGGTCGGTCTGCCGGTTCTTTTTCTGAGCGCCCGCGGGGATGTGCGTGACCGGGTGAAGGGTCTGGAGTCGGGCGGGGACGACTATCTGGTCAAGCCGTATTCCGCCGAGGAACTGATGGCGCGGCTGGATGCGATCTGCCGCCGCTCGGGAGGCCGCGGTGCGGCGGAGGCCTCGGTTTCGAAGCCGACCATCGATCTGGCGCGGCGGCGTTACGTGGAGGGCGCGCTGTCGATCGAACTCCAGCCGAAGGAACTCGTCCTCCTCAGCGTCTTCCTGCAGCACGAGGGGCAGACGCTGACCAAAGGGTTCCTGCTCGACAAGGTCTGGGATATCCGGTTCGACCCCGGCACAAACGTCGTGGACGCCATGATCTGCCGGGTCCGGGGCAAAATGGAATCCGAGGGTCTCCAGAGCAGGATCTCCACCATCCGCGGAAAAGGATATGTTTTTTGCTCTGGGAATTGAGCGACTGCCGGCGATCGGCCGGCTTGCGCTGTTGATGTTTGCGGTGGCAGCAGGCAGCATTGCGCTGACGCTGGCCTGCGTGGGGTGGGTGCTCCAGCGCGACCTTGACACGATCACCCGTGAGGGGATCTCGGACGAACTTGCCGAGTATTCCGCAGTTTACAAGAGTCACGGGCTCGAGTCTATCCGGGCGCTCTTCGACCATGCCGGGCATGCGGTCGGCCATGCCACGGCGGTGACCTCCCCGGACGGGCAGGTCCTCTTTCGAAGCCCGCGGGATTGGCCGCAGCTGCAGGAGTGGCGGCAACTGCGCGAAGGAGAGGACGTCACCGCCATCCGGATCTCGCACCTGCCGGATGGCGAGCGGTATTTGTGGGCCGGAGTGCGGCTCAACGACGGCAATGTGCTCTGGTATGGAACAACCGACACCCAGGAGCACCTGTTCGGGCGGCATATTTTTGACCAGCTACTAATCGCCGGATTACTTGTGGGCGCCCTCTCGCTTGTGCCGATCCTGTGGTTTTCCCGGGAGATTGCCAGGCCGCTGAGGGAGTTCACCCTGCAGGCCAACAAAATCGCCGAGGGCGGAACCGGCGAGCGCCTCCATGCACCGCGGGCTGTGCCGGAGCTCCGGGATTTCGCCGGAGCATTCAACGCGGGCCTGGAGCGGATCGAGCAGCTCACGGGATCGCTGCAGTTTGCCAACGACCAGCTCGCCCATGAGCTGCGGACGCCGCTGGCGCGACTCCGTGCCCGCCTCGAGAATGCGGAGGCCCCTCCTCCATCGGGGGCGCTGGAGGAAATCGACCGCATCAAGCGGCTGCTGCAGACGATCCTCGACATCCGCGCGGGCGAGGACGGGCTACTTTACCTGCAGCGGGAGCCCACCGATCTGGCCACACATGTCGGTTCCCTGGTGGACCTCTACCTTCCTTCGGCGGGTGACCATTCGGTCCGGATGTCCTTCCAGGCGGATCCCGGATGTGTGATTGCGTGCGACAGGCAGAGGATTTCGCAGGCTGTCTGCAACCTGCTCGACAACGCCCTCCGGTTCACGCCGGCCGGCGGCACCATTTCCGTGGCGGTGCGGAGACAGGGTTCAGCGGGCGTGATCGAGGTGTCTGATTCCGGCCCCGGACTCCCGGCGGGATTCGAGATTGCCGGGCGCGGCAGCGGGCGGGGGCACGGTACCGGCGGGCATCACGGCATCGGGCTCGGGCTGAGGCTCGCGCTCGTTGTGGCCGAATCGCACGGCGGGGAGCTGACATCCAGCGCGCCGGGGCGCGAGGGGGCTTCGTTTTCGATCCGGCTGCCCGCCGGGGACGTTACGAACGCGGTCCGCTGAGAGCGCGGAGGGCGCGGCGGTTCGGCACCTGGCCGAGATCGTGGAAGCGTTTTTCAAATGCAGTCCGGACAGCCTCGCGGCCGTCGTCCCAGGGCACCTCCATCCACCCGTCGGTCGCGAGCCGGCACATGGACTCGAAGTAGGGTGCGTCGTCGGTCATCAGGCGCAGGGTGCCATCCGGGCGGAGCACCCGTCGGGCTTCGCGAAGAAAGGCTTCGTCAACGAGGCGTCTTGAGGCGTGCCGGCGCTTGGGCCAGGGGTCGGGAAAGGAGACATGCAGGACAGATACCGACGCATCGGGAAGGAGCTGGCTGAGTATGCCGGTGCCCTCGCCGACAACCGCATGGGCATTGGTCTGGCCGAGCCGGTGGATCTTGGCGAGGCAACGGGCCACACGCGCGGGCTGGCGTTCGATGCCCAGGAAGTTGATGCCGGGAAACCGCTCCGCCATACCGAGGAGGAAGATCCCGCGGTGGCAGCCGAAGTCGACTTCCAGCGTCGGCGCGCCCGGCGCGAGCCACTCAGCGGGTAATGCGGCCGGAAAAGCGGGGTCGGTCGCGGGGCGGGACGAGGGCGGTGGCTCCATGCTTGGTCAGATGTTCGAGAAGTTGCGCGGCGACGATCCGGATGTCGAATCTCCGGTTGGCCAGGCTGCGGCCTGCCGCACCCATGCGGGCGGCCAGCGCCGGATCGTCCAGGATTCTCTGCATCGCATCCGCCAGCGGTTCGACGGATTTTTCCCCGACGAGCAGCCCGGTGACGCCGTCCTCGACCATTTCGGGGATCGCCGCAAGGCGGGTCGAGACCACCGGGAGGCAGGCGGCCATCGCCTCGACGATCACCGTCGGCAGCGTGTCCATCCCACCGTCGGGCTCGGTGGCGCAGGGGAGGACGAAGAGCGTGGCGGCGGTCAGATTTTTCAGGACTTCCGCCTGGGAGCGCGGGCCGGTGAGATGGACGCAATCGTTCAGAGCGAGCGCATTGATCCGCGCCTGGAGCGGTTCCTCGAGCGGGCCGCAGCCGATGATCTCGCAGTCGAATGCCCTGCCGCGCTTCCGCAGGAGGTCACAGGCGTCGATCAGGTCGGCGAAGCCCTTTTTCTCGATGTAGCGCCCGACCGTGACGATCCGCGGCGTCCCGGACGATGGCGCCGGTGGCGGAAAGCCCTCGAGGTCGATGCCATTGTAAATCCGGTGGATTTTTCCATCATGCCCGGGTGTGCGCCGGCAGAGCCAGTCGCGGGAGAAGTCGGAGACGGCCACCACAAAGGCCGCATCGCGCACGAGGTCGGCCAGCGGAAGAATCGCATCCTTGTTCTCCACAAAAATATCGTTCGCGTGAGCGGTGAAGCTGTAGTGGATCCCGTAAAAGTATTTGAGCCACCAGGCGGTGCGCGCAGCGATCCCCGCGAAGTGTGCGTGCACGTGAGTGATGCCGGCTTCGAGAAGCTGCGGGCCGAGCCAGAGCGCCTCGAACGCGCGGCGGCGGTCCTTTTCCTTTGCGAGCTTGCGGAGCCAGTGCCAGCGCTGGAGACGCGCGCCCAGCGGGGCTTTTTCCGTCCGGAGCGCGGCCTCGATGTCATCGGGGAGGTTGGTGACATTTTCCTGAGCGGCGGCGGGGTAGTTCTGCTCCGGCTCGCCGGTCGGCCGACGGATCGAGAAGGCCGGAACGCTGCCGGCCAGCCCCCGGATCCCGAGCACCTCGCGGACGCAGAAGGTCTGGGAAAACGACGGGAAACGTTCGAACAGGTAAGCGAATGACATGGGTCGATGAATGCGGACCGGCGGGCGCCGGCCGCGATCAGATGGAAATTCAACACGCCGCGCGCGGCCGGCGCAACGAATTCTTCACGAGGTTCCGCAGCGGCGGAAGGTTTTTTGAGGCCGGCTAGTCGGAGACCTGGAGGAACTCGGGGGCGGTGCCGTGCGGAGATTTGTCCGGGCGGGCGAAGATTTCGTTCCGCTCGTAGCGCCCGACGAGGGTGTAGTTCTGCTGGAGCCAGCGATAGGAGTCGGGGGCCCAGTTCGGGAAGCGCGAGGCCTTGTTGCCGTTGATCGCGCGGTGGCAGACGAGGACGACGGCCGGCCGGTCTTTTTGCATCATGGCGAGAAACGTTTCGTGCCAGCCGGCCCCGGCGGTGGCATTGTCGACGTAGAGGTTGTGAAGCGGAGACGGCCGGTCAGTCATGAAGTTGACGGTCGGGGAGTAGGGAAGGCAGAGGACGAATTCTCCCGGCGCGGAGTTCCGGAGCACCGCGTCGCGGAGCCCGGCCAACCAAAGCGCCTCGCGCTGGCGGACCTTGACGTCCACGCCGTTGGCGGCAAGGAACCGGTGCGCCGCCTTTTTGCGGGCGGCGATCGTTCCGGCCGAGGCCTTCGGCAGGGCATGCAGCGCGTAGATGCCGGCGCAGGCGGCGCAGGCGACCGCGAAGGCGATGAGGACGGGCTTCAGCGCACGGATGCGGGTGGACCCCGCAATGCGCCAACTCTCCCAGGCCATCAGTGCCAGCGCGGCGAGGAACGGTACCATCATCTCCGCGAGGTGGACGGTATCCGGGCGGAAAAAGTAATACTGGGGAAAGAGGGCCAGCGCGCAGCCGAGGACGGTGAGCGGGTAGAGGGCGCGTTCCTTGGCATCCGGGTCGCGGCGGATCAGCGCGAACAGCAGGGCAATCCCGCCGGCGATGACGGCAGCGATCGAAATGGCGATCGAGAGGTAGGTCGAGATCGCCAGCGTGCGGGCCGACCAGGTCGGGGCCGCCCACATATCGCGGGGCGTGGCCCTGGCCAGTGCACCCCGCTCCTCCCAGGTGTCGACTTTTGTTGGCCTCGGCGCGGGCGCGGCCGGCTGAGTCGTTGCGGCGGGCGCAGCGGGAGCCGCCGCAACCGGAGCCGGACGCGTCCTTTCCCCGAGGTCGTCGAGCGTGTTCCGGAACTCGCGGCTGATCATGTCCGTCCAGCCGGTATACTGGGCGAGGAACGCCTCGTCGTATCCGCGCTGCCGCGCATCGCTCCACACGGGCAAGTGGGTGGCCACCATCAGGCCGACTCCGCAGAAGGCGCCCGCGGCCGAGAGCGCGGCGCGGCGCAGGAATGCTCCGCGCTCGGCGAACGGATACAGCACCGCGAGGCCCGAAAAGATGACCAGGAAAAAGACGCCGAGGTCGATCCGGAAGAGGAATGTCAGTCCGACGCCGGCCCCCGAAGCAGCCATCCAGAGCAGGGATTTCCATGGCGCAGGCCGCGGCATCACGAACGCGCGGGTGAGGAGAAGCGCGTTCAGGACTCCCAGAAACGGCATGTAATTCCGGAAAATCATTCCCGGCACGAGGATGGCAACGATGGCCGGCACCGCGGAGAACCACGCGTTGCGGGTTTGTCCGAACACGACAAAGTAGACGAGGAGTCCGGACGCGGTGCAGAAGGCGAAAAAGTACCACCGGAGGGCGAGGTAGTTCGGGCCGGTGAGATCAAACAGCCACGTGACGGGGACAAACCACAGGACATTGTATCCGAGGAAGGTGTCGACGATTGGCCGCTGCCCGGCCATGAGGCGCATGGCCACGACGCCTGCGGTCCCGCCCTCGCCGCCGAGGTTCAGGCCGGAGGCGGCGTAAAGCGAGTAGTAGATGACGGCAAAGCCAAGGAGCAACCACGGCACAACGATGCGGGCCCGGGCCGACTTCGATGCGGCCACGGCAAATGAGCGGATCGCTCTCACCGGGGCTCGATGCCGATGTAGTTTCTCACGGTGCCGAACTCGGGAAGCGAAACCGGTTTCCCTGCCGAATCGGCCCAGAGCCCGCTCGACGAGCCGCCGTCGAGGTTGAGCGCGGACTTCACCGCCCAGTCGCCGAAAATTCCCGGCGCGGTCAGGATGCGGGCGGCATCGGCAAGGGACACGGAGGTGATGTAGGCCAGCGCCCAGTGTCCGCGGCCGTCGGTCGCCACGACCGTGCGCCGCGCGATGCGTTCTGCGTTGAGCCCGGCGACCGGGGCACCGCCCTCGACGAGCATCGGCCCGCACTGGATGGCCTGGCTCACATCCTTGCCCGGCTTGAAGGCGCCCGAGCGGACGATCTCGATCCGGTTGCCGCGGACGGCCAAAACGCCGCTGAGAAGCTTCGCTTTTTCAAAGACATGGACTTCCTTTCCATCGGCCACCATCAGGCCGACCGGCCGGTAGTCGTCATGGAAATACCCGCCGTTCACCCCGGCCACGCAGCCGGCAGCCGGCAGCACCTGGGCGGCCTTGGTGCTGCCCGGAGACGGGCTGTCCACGACGCGGAGCGCAAAGGATTTATCATTGAAGACAACCGCCGTGAGCCGCGCGGACTGCCCCTCGGCGGACAGCTGGACCTCCCGCACCCCGGCACCATTTCCGGGGGAGCCGGGAGAAGTGGCTCCGTCGACCTTCCACGCTGCGGGTGCCACCGCGGCAGAAAAGCACAGGGCCAGAAGAAGGACCGGGATCGGCTTCATGGACGGCCGCTCACTCCTCCACCGAGCGGAGCTTGCTGAGGACGCTGAAATCCTCGAGCGTCGTCGTGTCGCCGCTGATCGCGGAGCCGGAGGCAATCTGCTTGAGGAGCCGGCGCATGATCTTTCCGCTGCGGGTCTTCGGCAGAGCTTCGGTGAATCGGATATCGTCCGGCTTGGCGATGGCGCCGATCGCGTGGGCGACATGGCGGCGGATCTTGTCGGCCAGCTCGTTGCTCGCGGTCTCGCCGCTGCGGAGCGTGACGAACGCGACGACCGCCTGGCCTTTGATCTCATCGGGCCGGCCGACCACGGCCGCCTCCGCGACCGAGTGCTGGGAGACGATCGCGCTCTCGACCTCGGCGGTTCCGAGCCGGTGTCCGGCGACGTTGAGCACGTCGTCGATCCGCCCGACGATCCAGAAATACCCATCCTTGTCGCGCCGCGCGCCGTCGCCTGTAAAGTAGCAGCCTTTGACCTCGCTCCAGTATTGCTGGCGGTAGCGGGCCTTGTCGCCGTAGATCGTGCGGATCATCGCCGGCCAGGGTTTGCGGATCACGAGCTTGCCCCCTTCGAGGGCGCCGACCTCTTTGCCGGAGTCATCGACAACCGCCGCATCGATCCCGAAGAACGGGAGCGTGGCGGTGCCGGGCTTGAGCGGCGTCGCGCCGGGGAGCGGCGCGATCATGATCGCCCCGGTCTCGGTCTGCCACCAGGTGTCGACGATCGGGCACCTGCCGCCGCCGATATGCTTGTGATACCACATCCAGGCCTCGGGGTTGATCGGCTCGCCGACCGTGCCGAGGAGGCGGAGCGAGCTCAGGTCGTGCTTTTTCGGCCACTCGTCCCCCCACTTCATAAACGCGCGGATCGCCGTGGGGGCGGTATAGAGAATGGTGACACCGTATTGCGCGATGATTTTCCAGAAACGGTCGGGCTCCGGCCAGTTCGGCGCGCCCTCGTAGAGCATGCACGTCGCACCATTGAGGAGCGGGCCGTAAACGAGGTAGCTGTGGCCGGTGATCCAGCCGACGTCGGCCGTGCACCAGTAGATGTCGTTCTCCCGGAGGTCGAAGACATACTTCGTGGTGGCGGCTGTGCCGGTGAGATACCCGCCGGTGGTGTGCAGGATCCCCTTCGGCTTACCGGTCGAGCCGCTTGTGTAGAGGATGAAGAGCGGGTGCTCGCTGTCGACCGGCAGGGCCGGACAGTCGGCGTTGACATACTCGGCCTCGCGGTGCCACCACACGTCACGGCCCTGCTGGATGTGGATGTCGAGATGGGTGCGGCGGAAGACGATGACCTTGCGGATCTGCTTGTCGCCTTCGAGGGCGTGGTCGACGTTTTGCTTGAGCGTGACAATCTGGCCGCGGCGGTAGCCGCCGTCCGCCGTGACGACGACCGTCGCGCCGCTGTCGGCGATCCGGTCGCGGATGCTCTCGCTGCTGAACCCGCCGAAGACGACGCTGTGGACGGCGCCGATGCGCGCGCACCCGAGCATGGCGACGACCGCCTCGGGGATGAGCGGCATGTAGATGAGAACGCGGTCGCCGGACTTGACGCCGTTGCGCTTGAGGATGTTCGCAAAGATGCAGACCTCGCGGTGGAGCTGGTGGTAGGTCAGGGTCCGCGATTCGCCGGGCTCACCCTCCCAGATGATCGCCGCCTTGTTCCGGCGCGGGCCTTCGAGGTGCCGGTCGAGGCAGTTCTCGCTGGCGTTCAGCCGCCCGCCCACAAACCACTTCGCATACGGCGGCTTCCAGTCGAGGACGCGCGTCCACTTTTTCTGCCAGGAGAGCTCTGAGGCTTCGCGCGCCCAGAATTTTTCCGGGGACTTGAGCGAGGCCGCATGGAGCTTTTTATATTCGGCGAGACTGCCGACCAGCGAGCGTTTGGAGAATTCCTTTGAGGGTTTGAAGACGCGTTTCTCGACGAGGTGGGATTCGATATTTTGGCTCATAGGGAATGAGGGCTGCACCAACATGGATGGTTCTTGGGTGTTTTCAAGCCGGCGGGAAGAAGAAAATGCAGGCGAGCCCGGTTCAGGCAGTGATGGCGGACGGCTCGTAGAGCGCGCGCACGAGGTTGGTCGCGCGTTCCTTCGGGAGCACGCCAGACTCCATCTGGTTCATCACGTATCCGAACCCGATGCCGTTTTCCGGGTCGGCGAAGCCGAGGCTGCCGCCGGCGCCCGGGTGGCCGAAGGCGGAGAGCGAGGGCCCGAGGAGGCTGCGGACTTTGCGGCCCATGCCGTCAAGCGGATCCATCATGAACCCCGCGGAGAACGAAGTTTCGAGGCGCAGGACCTTGTCGAAGCCCTGCGACCTTCGCGCCGTCATCCAGCCGACCGCCTTGTCACCGAAAAACGCGCGGCCGTTCCAGCGTCCGCCCAGCGCGAGCATCGCGTAGAATTTTGCGAGGGCGGAGGCGGTTCCGATCCCGCCCATCGACGGGATCGAGGCCGAGCGGGCGGCCGGCGAGTTCATGGCCGAGACGGCATGGAGTCCGCCCGGCGTGACGAAGGCCCGGCGGGTCAGCGAGGCCGGATCCGCGAACGCCTCAAGGAACGGGGTCCGGGCCTCGTCTCCCGCCACGCGGGCGGCAAGCATGGTCGCGACGCGCGCGTGTTCGCTTTCCGGAAGCCCGATCCACAGCTCGAGGCCGAGCGGGTCCGCGAATTCGCGCCGCCAGTAGTCGCCGAGCGGAATGCCGGCAAGCCGGCGCACGATCTCATCGACGATGCACCCGAAAGTCCGAGGACCGTAGCCGGGGCCTTCCTCCGGGCTCCAGAGCGGGGGTTGGCATTCGATCGCCCGCACGACGGCCTCGTGGTCCAGAATGGAAAGATCCGTCGCGTCAAGTGCTCCGAGGCCGGCGCGGTGGGAGAGGACGTCGCCCAGCGTGAGGTCCGCCTTCCCGGCCCTGCCGAACTCCGGCCAGAACTGGCAAACGGCGGTCTCCATGTCGAGGCCGGCCCGCTCGGTCGCCTGCAGCGCGCAGGCGGCAGCGAGGCCCTTGGTGGCGGACCAGATCAGGGACAGGGTTCCGCCGTGCCACGGGTGCTGCCGCGCGGCATCCCGGAAGCCGGCGCAGAGGTTCACCGCCTCGCGGCCGTCCTTCCAAATCGAAAGCGCGGCGCCGACCTCGCGGCCGGATGCAAAATTATCTTCAAAGACCTCGCGAACGCGTGGGAAAACAGGAGGATCCGGGTCCAGCACGGCTAGAGGAGACCGCTCACCGACTTGAGGTCGGGATCGTATTTTGCGATTTCCCGGAACTTGTCATCCATGCGGAAGCTCTTGCGCAGGTGTTCGGTCGCCTCCTCCAGGTTGCCGAGGACGGCGTCGTAGCAGCCCAGGTTGTAAAAGTAGGTCGCCTCCCTGGCGAGGCTGGACGGGCCGCTGAGGAGCAGGGCCTTGGCCTCGGCGGTGCGGCCGAGCTCGTGGAGGCAGAATGCCCCGTGGATGAACCCCGTCGTGCATTCGGGAAAAGCCGTGCGCAGGTGCTCGCAGACCTCGAGCGCCGGCCCCCAGATCCGCCCCCGGAGCAGAATAAACAGCCTCAGCTGCAGCACCTCCTCGCGGTCCTGGTCGGGACCGGGCAGTGCATCGAGCTCCTCCAACGCCTCCTCGGGCATCTCCAATTCTATGTAGCCCTGCGCGGCGAGCAGGGATCGTTCCAATGACATCCGCCGCACCTTACCGGCAGCCCCGGGATTTTCAACAAGGATATGAAAGCCCACGCGATCCCGGCCGGGAAGGAAATGCCCCGGGCGGGAGGTTTCCTGCTTTTCGGCCGGCCGGGCGGCTATTCCGTTTTACGGGGCGATTCCGACCGCCTGCCGGAGGGAATCGAGCGCGCGCAGGCAGGCGGTCTCGTCGGGTGCGTGCACAGTGAGGAGCTCGTCGCCGCGGGCGACTTCGCTTCCGCATTTCCGGATCCGGCTGATTCCGACCGACGGGTCGATGCGATCGGTGATCTTGCGGCGGCCGGCTCCGAGCGCGACGCAAACCCGGCCGATCGTGCCGGCATCCATGCGCACAAGCGTGCCGGACTCCGCCGCGAGGAGCGGGCGGGCGACGCCCGCGCGGTGAAGACCGCCCCAGTTTTCAAGCGCCCGCGGATCGCCTCCCTGGCAGGTGACGATCTCGAGAAATTTCTGCCAGGCCGAGCCATCGTGCAGCCGCTGTTCGAGCCTTGCGCGGGGGACGTCGGCGAGCCGTCCTGCCAGGTCGAGGGTGAGATCGACGAGGTCGCGGGGACCGCTGCCGCGGAGGGCCTCGAGGACCTCGGCGACCTCAAGGGCGTTGCCCACCGATTCGCCGAGCGGCTCGTCCATAAGCGTGAGCACAAATGTGGTGAGGACACCGTTGTCGCGCCCGGCCGCACAGAGTCCGTCGGCGAGCTGCCCGGCCTCAGCCCGGGATTTCATAAACGCCCCGCTTCCAAACTTCACATCGAGCACGAGGCGGTCGAGCGACTCGGCGAGCTTCTTCGACATGATGCTCGCGATGATCAGCGGCTGGGACGGCACGGTGGCGGTCACATCCCGGAGCGCGTAGAGCTTTTTATCGGCCGGGCAGAAGTCGTCGGTCTGGCCGGCGATGAACGCGCCGGCGCGTTCAAGCTGCCGGAGCCCGCGGGCGGCATCCAGGTGGACATCGAAGCCGGGGATGCTCTCCAGCTTGTCGAGCGTGCCCCCGGTGAGCCCCAGCCCGCGGCCGGCCACCATCGGGACCCAGAGCCCCTCGCAGGCGAGGAGGGGGGCGAGCACGAGCGAGACCTTGTCGCCGACGCCACCGGTCGAATGCTTGTCCACCTTCGGCGGTGTGCCATCCGGCCATTGGAAGACGCGGCCGCTGTCGCGCATCGCCGCCGTCAGCGCGGCCGTCTCGGAGGGCGACATCCCCCGGAAATAGACGGCCATCGCAAATGCGCTCATCTGGTATTCGGGAATCGACCCGGCGGTGAACTCCCGGATGAGGCGCCCGATCTCATCGGGGGACAGCTCGCCCCCGTCGCGCTTGTGTTCGATGAGTGTGGGAATGTGAAAGTCCAAGGCCGGAATGGAGGCGGTTGCCTGCCGGCAGCATGGCGGCGGTTCCGAACCGGCGCAAGCGGGATTACGCCTCGTTTTTGTTGACGCGGCATCACCCGCCCATCACGTTTCCGGTTTCGTATGAATCTTGAGGACTTGCAGAAGCGGGTTGAGGAACCGGGGGAGCTCGGAAAAGACGAAGCCCATGCGGCGTGTGAGGCGCTTCTGGACGAGTCGGCACCCGTCGGGGCGCGCGCCGGCTTTCTCCGCGCGCTGCACCGGAGGGGGGAGACCCCCGCGGAGATCTCCGCATTTGTCGAGGTGCTGCTCGAGCGAGCGACGCCGGTGGCATTTTCCGGCGAGGGGTGCATCGATGTCTGCGGGACTGGCGGCGACCGGTCGGGCCTCTTCAATGTTTCGACGGCCGTCATGTTTGTTGCGGCGGCCTGCGGGGCGCGGGTGGTGAAGCACGGGAACCGCGGGATCACATCGAAATCGGGGGGAGCGGACGTGCTGCAGGCGCTCGGCGTGAACATCGACCTGCCGCCCGAAGGGGCCGCACGCGCGCTGGAGTCGGCGGGCTGCTGCTTTCTGTTTGCGCCGGTTTATCATCCTGCTTTCAAGGCCGTGGCCCCGGTGCGCAAGCTTCTGGCCGACGAGGGCAGCACCAGCATCTTCAACATGCTCGGCCCGCTGCTGAACCCGGCCCGGCCGTCCTACCAGCTCGCCGGCGTTTTTGATTTGTCCCTGCTTCGCTCGTATGCTGGCGTATTCCGGCTGCTCGAGAGAAAGCGGGCCTGGGCGGTCCATGGCCTCGGACCGGATGGGATGTGCCTCGACGAGGTCTCGCCGTTCGGGGAGACGCGGGTGGTTTCCCACGACGACGGGCAGCAGAACGAATTTTCCATCCATGCCGCGGAGCTCGGCATCCCGCTCCCTTCCCTGAGCGAATTGCGTGGAGGCACGGCCGGATTCAACGCGGGGATCCTTTCCGACATCCTGGCAGGCAACCTGCGCGGGGGGGCGCGCGCGATCGTCCAGATCAATGCCGCCGCCGCGCTGGTTGTGGCGGGCATCTGCGACTCCCTGCCGGCCGCCTGGACCCGGGCCGGCGAGGCGATCGACGACGGCTCCGCCCGCGACGTGCTCGACCGCCTGCGCGCGACCGCGTGATGCGGGTCGCCGGGTTTGATTTGTCGAAGTCCTCCCGGCAGGTATAGTTTCCCGCATCATGTTTTCGGAAACGGCACCCAGTCATGTAGAGAAACATGGACCATGTTTCTTTTCGCGAAGATCCCGGTCCGAAGAAATTTTTTCAAAATTTCTCTACATCGCTTTTCCGAGCTGTTGATACCGGATACATCTATCCTTCCGCGCTGTCTTCCCTCCCCATTCTATGACCCGTTTCCGAACTCTTCTCATCCTGACTCTTCTTGCAGACTCCGCCCTTTCCGTCGCCGCAGCCGGGGATCCGGATCCCGGGTTTTCTCTGGGCGCACAGGGGGTTCAAATCCATGTCGGGAAGCCGGCTGTCGTTCTGGCGGATGGAAATCAGACCGAAACCCTCCAGCCCGTCGGCAGGGTCGAGGTCTCCGAGGAAGTAAGGCAGACGCCGGCAGGTCCGGGTCAGGCTAAGATCTTCCGGTGGAAAGATGCCAGCGGGCATGCCACCACGTGGACGCTGACGCAACTGCCCGACGGGTCCGGCGCCACCGTGCAGATGACTTTTACCAACGGCTCGACGAAGCCGGTTCGGCTGCGGGAATTCCTGCTCTCGCGGTCCGGGACATCGCCCTCGGTCCAGGTTGATGGCAATCCGGCCGACTGGTGGTTGAGCACGCTCGACTCGCACAACTTCCCGCAGGGCGGGTTCCTCCCCTCGCAGAGCCTGGCGGCAAACGGCTCACCGAAGTATTGCGATGTTCTCAGCCTCTACACCGACCACGGCCGGCGCGGGCTCTTCATGGGGGCGATCGGCCCGGCGGAGTCCGACGTCTTTTTCCGCGGCAGCGTCGCGGATGGGAAGCTCGGCGTCGAAATCGTGAGCGATATGACCGACGTGGTTGTCGACCCGGGGGAAACCCGGCGTTCGGAGGAAGTCCTCATCACCACAAAACCGTATGCGGCCGCAGTCGATCAATGGACAAAGTGGGTGGCCTCCACGCACGGATCGCGCACGGCGCGCGGCCCGGTCTTCGGCTGGTGCAGCTGGTATGACGTCACCACCAAAGTCACCGCCGCCCAGATTCTGGATGTGGCGAAAACCGTTTCGGAGCTCCGCGACCGGATTCCGATGCAGGTCATCCAGATCGACGACGGCTGGCAGAAAGCGTATGGCGACTGGACGGCGGACAAGGTGAAGTTCCCGGACGGCATGAAGCCGGTGGCCGATGCGATCCGCGCGGCCGGCGCGATCCCCGGGATCTGGATGTGCATGGTGCGGACGAGCGCGCAGGGCGCCCACCCGGACGGCAGCACGAGCCCGGAGGACAGCAAGAAACCCGAGTACATCGACGCGACGCATCCGGAGGTGAAGAAATTCATCCGCGAGAACCTGGCCGCGCGGGTCGCGGAGGGCTTCCGCTACTTCAAGCTCGATTTTAACGGCGTCCGCACCGAGAACCGCTACGACCAAAAGAAGACGCGGCTCCAGATCCACCGCGACCTCTTTCAACTCTACCGCGAGAGCATCGGCGGGGATTCTTACCTGCTGGCCTGCGTGGGCGGGACAACCCGCGGTCCGATCGGATTTGCCGACGCGCAGAGGATCGGCACCGATTCCGTCGCGAAGTGGGGCAAGCTGGACCTCGGCTGCTGCATTCTCGATTGCATCCATGCCACGGGCACGGCTGCACCGACCAACGGCGTGCTGTTTGCCGCCGACCCCGATGTCTCCTACTCGCTGCCGCGCGGCACCCTGACCGCCGACGAACTCCGCACCTGGCACAGTTTTGTCGGCCTGTTCGGCGGGCTGATGCTCGTCTCCGAGCCGATCCAGACAGAAAAATACCGCTCGCCGGAATCGCTCCGGATGCTGGAGATCCTGAACCCTCCGGCGCCGGACAAGGCCCGCTCGTTCAGCGCGGCCGTCGATCCGTTTCACAAGCAGTTCGGCTTCGTCGCGAAACGCCCGTGGGGGAATTTCGCATCGGTTCTCCTTTGGAACCCCGGCGACGCGCCAGCCGATGTTTCCCTGGAAGGGATCCCGCTTGAGCCGCTCGGTGAAAAGTTCCACATCTGGTCGTTCTGGGACCGCAAATACCTCGGGACCGGCGACAAGGACTCTGCCGCTAAAGCCCTCCCCCCGCATGCGCCGGCCCTCCTGCGCCTGACGCCTGTCTCCGACGCACCCACCCTGGTCGGCTCCGACCTCCACATCTCGATGGGATCGGCGGAAATCCAGGATGTCCGCTCCGGGAACGGCACGGTAACCGTTACGCTCACCGACGCCGGAGCGCGCGACGGAAACCTGGTCTTCTTCAGCCGCCGCCCGCTGAAGCTCGCCGCCGCCACCGGTTGCAAGGCCGAGTTGTCCTCCGCCGGCGAAAACCTCTGGAATGTCGCCCTCGCCAGCCGCAAGCGCGAAGAACCGAATGTCATCACGGTTGAGTCCGCTCAGTAAGTCCGGACGGGCGTGACGTTGAACAGTTCCGCCCGGCCATCATGGCCGGGTGGCCGGTAACGTCTCTGACAATTCGCGGCAGCCGGCTGTTGCGCCCGCCTTATTCCGGCATGAGCCAGACCATCGCGCCGGCCGTCAAAATGAACCAGAGGAGGAAGACGACCTTCTTGATCGGCGACTGGATGTTTCCGATAAAGTAGGCGCCGATCCACGAGACCGACCAAATGCCGACGGGGATGATGTCGGTCTTGGCGAGCAGCAGCGGGGGCGCGGCAAAGAGCAGGCCCACGGCGATGACTCCCATGTCGAGGATGCGACCCGGGATGCCTTTGAGGATGCGGCCGAGCGAGAAGGCAAGCCCCTGCGCAAGGAACGAGACGATGACGAGAACGATTCCCATGGCCTATTCGTCGTTGAGCGGGCCGATGCCGACCAGCCAGAGCTTCAGGAACGAGAGGACCTGGTTCCGGTCCATGTTGTTGGCCACCACATCGAAGACGACCTTGCTCGCCACCACTTTGTCGTCCGGCGTCCGCTTGTCCTCGTAGGAAATTTTTCCCGTCAGTCCGGGTTTGCTCTTGTCGACGGCGAAGAACGAATCCTCATCAACGACGCCGCCTGTGAACGACTCCTCGTTCGGCTGGATCCGGTCCTCGTTCCAGCGGAGGTTGAGGATGTATTCCCCCTTGCCGTTGACCGCGCGGTTCGGGTCCTCGACCCAGCGGATCGATCCGGTGATCTTGTCGGGGGTCTTCGAGCCATCGGGGGTGATGCTGATGCCCTCGGTGATCCAGGAGCCGCTCTCCCGGTCGTAGACCAGCTTGCCGTCCACGGTGAACCGGTAGTGCGATCCCAGCGGACCCTTGGCGACAACCAGCTGCCGGAAGTCCATCGGGTCGATATTCTGCGCGGTGTAGGTGGCGACCTTTCCACCGCCGAGCTTGCGGATGAACTTCGCCGTGCCTCCGGGCTGCGAGCCCTTGCCGATCATGATGCCGGAGAAAAAGTCCGTGAACGCGGCCTGGTTGCCGACCGACTGGACCTGGATCCGCGGCTTCGAGTTCGGGTCGCCGGCCCCGTTCCACAGATACTGGCCGGTGTCATTGGTGACCACGGTGCCGAGCCAGTCGCCGAGGTAGGTGCCGCCCACCGAGAGGGCGAGCGAATAGAAGAGCTGGCCGCGCTGGGTCTCGCGCCCGAGGACCGAGCTGACGATCCGCGGGGCGCGTTCGATGGTGCCTTTGAACTCGGTGGCTCCGGCTTTCAAATTCACCTTGTAAATATCTTTGACGTCCTTTTCCGGCTTTCCGGTCGAGTCGATATTCTGAGGGAGGCGCGTGTTGAAGATGATGTCCATCGTCCCGGTGATCGCCGGGCCGTTGACAACCTTCTGGGCCAAGGCGGGCCCCATCCCGAACAAGCACGCCGTGAGGGCGAGAGAGAGAACTTTCATAGGTCGTTTGAGTGAGGCGTAAATCCTATACAGCGACTGGCCGGTTGGCGAGGAGGAAATCCCCGCTTGAACCGGCCGGAACAGACCGGTATTTCTCTTGCCCCTCCCTGCCGCCAATTTACCAATGAAAGCATTTTTTTTTCTGTTTCCACTTCTGGCGTTTGCCCTCTCCGCAGCGGCCGCCCCCTCTGACAGCCTCAAATCCCCCGACGGCAATCTGGAGGTGGCCTTTGCGCTCAAGGACATCGGAGAGGAAAAGGCGTGCCCGGTCTATCGCGTCACCTACAAGGGCCGCCCGGTGCTGGCCGATTCGAGGCTCGGGCTCCAACTCAAAGACGGGCCGCTCGATTCCGGATTTGAGATCGTGAATTTCACCGGGCGCTCGGGCGCATCAACCTGGAGCCCCGTCTGCGGCGAGCGCTCGGTTGTGCGGGGGGATTACAACGAAGGCGAATTCGACCTCCGGCAGACCGCCGCTCCGCACCGCCTTCTCCGCATCACGTTTCGCGCCTACGATGCCGGGATCGCGTTCTCTTACACGCTGCCCGACCAGCCGGGGCTGAAGGATTTCACGATCACCTCGGAGGATTCGGCGTTTACCTTCACGGCCGACCACAAGGCGTGGGCGGCCTACCGCGCGCAGGGGAACTACGACCCGGCCGACCCCCGGCAGAGCAAAAACCAACCGCTCGGCGGCGAGGTGCCGCTCAGCACGCTCAAGGCCGGAGTCGAGCGCCCGCTCACCGTGAAGGTTGCCGACGATCTCTACGCGGCCATCGCCGAGGCGAAGCTCGTGAACTATGCCCGCATGAAGCTCCGGCCCGCCAAGGCTCCGGCCTTCACGGTCGAAGCGCTCCTTGATGGCGAAACCGGGGGCAGCGGAGAGGTGAGCGGCACCACGCCGTTCACATCGCCCTGGCGGGTTGTGATGGTTGCGCCCTCGCCCGGAAAACTGCTTGAGCAAAACGACATCATCCTCAACTTGAACGACCCGTGCGCGATTGCCGACACCTCGTGGATCAAGCCGGGCAAAGTGATCCGCGACGTCTCGCTCTCGACCGCAGGCGGCAAGGCCTGCGTGGACTTTGCGGTCCAGCAGGGACTCCAATACGTCCTCTACGATGCCGGGTGGTATGGCCACGAATACGACGACAAAGCCTCCGCGCTCGCGGTGAACCTCGACCCCCAGCGCAATCCCGACCCGAACTCGCTGAACCTCCAGGAGGTCATCGATTACGGCAAATCCAAAGGCATCGGCGTCATCCTCTACGTGAACCGCCGCGCTCTGGAAAAGCAGATCGACCAGATCCTCCCGCTCTACGAAAAGTGGGGCGTCAAGGGAGTGAAATACGGGTTCGTCAACGTCGGCAGCCAGAAGTGGACGGCGTGGCTCCACGAGGCGGTCCGCAAGGCGGCCGACCACCACCTCATGGTTGACATCCACGACGAATACCGTCCGACCGGCTACTCCCGCACCTACCCGAACCTCATGACTGTCGAGGGGATCCGTGGCAACGAGGAGTTCCCGACCGCGGTCAACAATGCCGCGCTTCCTTTCACGCGATTCCTGGCCGGCCCGGCCGACGCAACATTCTGCTGGTATGATGCCCGGCTCAAAAACACGAAGCCGCATCAGCTCGCCCTCTCGACGATCTTTTTCAGCCCGTGGCAGTTTGTGCACTGGTATGACAAGCCGTCCGTCTTCGACGGCGACAAGGCGCTCGACTATTGGAAAGCCCTTCCCGCGACGTGGGATGAGACACGGGTCCTCCACGGTGAGATCGGCCGCGTTGCAACCGTCGCCCGCCGCAAGGGAAATGAGTGGTTCGTGGGCACGATCCAGCCCGGAGGGCCCCGCGAAATCGAGATCCCGCTCGCCTTCCTCGAGCCCGGAAAAAAGTTCACCGCGACGATCTACTCGGATGCGGCCCCAACCGACCCCGCATCGAAGGAGGTGAAAATCGAATCCCGCCCGGTCGATTCCTCCACCGTCCTCAAAACCAACATGCCTCCGAATGGCGGACAGGCGGTCCGCATCGTTCCGGCGGAGTAGCGTTGCCGATCGATTTTGAGCGGCCTCCTCAGAAACCTCTTGCTTGCCGCGGCATGCCTCCTGCCGGCGGTGCCCGCCGCCCGCGCACTCGACGGCCAGACCGGTCTCTGGGGCGACCAGGGGGATGGCACGTTCCGCAATCCCGTCCTGTCGGGCGATTTCAGCGACCCGGATCCGATCCGCGTCGGCGACGATTACTATATGGTCTCCTCGACATTTGCCGGCTCGCCGGGCATTCCGGTCCTGCATTCGAAGGACCTCGTGAACTGGAAGCCCATCGGCGCGGTCATCCCCGACCTCACCGTCCTCGGACCCGAGTTTTCCTGGAACCGGATGAACCGCTACGGCGTCGGGATTTATGCGCCCACGATCCGCTTCCACGATGGCAAATTCCGGGTGTTTGTGAACTGCTACTCGGGCGAGGGATTTTTCTGCTGCACGGCAACCAACCCGGCGGGACCCTGGACCGTGACGCAGATCCGCGACAAGCATGGGAAGCCGCTCCGCACGCACGCGTGGACCGATCCCTGCCCGTTCTGGGATGATGATGGAAAGGCCTACCTGGCCTCAAGCCGCCCCGGTCGCGAATGGTTCAGCTACCTGTTTGAGATGTCCCCGGACGGCACGCAGCTCCTCGATGCCGACGTGGACAAGATGAACGTGCCCGATGTGAAATACGCCTACCCGGACGGTGGCACGCTTTTCTCGCCGTTCCAGTCGAGCGAGGGAAACAGGATTTTCAAACGCAACGGCTACTACTACCTCATCCATATCGAATTTCTGGATGCCGGACAGGGCAAGGGCACCTACGTCCTGCGATCGAAAAACCTCTTCGGCACCAAGCCGGATGGCAGTCCCGGAAAACCCGGCGACCCGGGGACCTACGAGATCCACCGTTTCGGTCCTGTCGGTCCGGGGTTTTACGGGCAGGAGATTCCCGGACAGGGCGGCCTCGTCGATACGCCGGACGGCCGCTGGTTCTGGCTCGCCCAGTTCAACCAGCTTGTCTCCGACGGCCGGACCTCCCACCTGCTGCCCGTGACGTGGATCGACGACTGGCCGGTCCCCGGCGTGGACATCAAGGACCGGCAGGGCAAGTTCGCTTGGCAGCTGCCAAAACCGGTTCCGGGCCATCCGGTGGTTTTCCCGTTCGGCGGGGACACCTTCGAGTCGGCGGTGCTTCACCCGCAGTGGCAGTGGAACCACCAGCCCCGCGCGGAAAAGTGGTCGCTCACCGAACGACCCGGCTTCCTCCGCCTCCATGCCTTCCCGCCACTCGTGCCGGGGAAATTTTCCAAGGCCGGCAACACCGTCTGCCAGCGGCACTTCCGCTCCGACCTCACCCGCGCGGTCGCCAGGCTCGACCTCGCCGGCATGGCCGACGGCCAGGAAGCAGGACTCGCCCACTTCAATGGGGGATCCAATCACGCCACGCTCGCTGTCCGCAACAAGGCCGGGAAACTGCTACTCAAATTCGAGGAGGATGGCCGGATCCTCTGGGGACCGGAACTCCCGGAAAAAACGGCTTCGCTCTGGATCGGCTCGACGGTTGGCGCGGATGAGATCTGCCGGTTCGACTACAGCCTCGACGGAAAAACATTTGTTCCGTTCGGCGGGGCTTACCAGCTCAAGCCGGGCGGCTACCGCGGGGACATGGTCGGGCTCTATTCTTTCAACGACCTCGGCGAGTCCGGCTTCGTGGACGTGGATTCGTTTGAATACCACACCCGCAACGCGCCCCGCTGAGCGCCTGCTTACTCCTCCTCCCGCATGCGGCGGGTGAACCAGAGCGCGATCACGAAGATCAGGAGCAGAAGCGTGCCCAGCGCCGCGCCGAACGGCTGGTTTCGCCCGGACGTGAACTGCTTGAAGATCACCTCGCCGATCGTCGGGTTCGTGCCGCCTCCCATCAGCGTGGTGATTGCAAACATTGCGATCGACGGGATGAACACCAGGAGCGCTCCGGCGGTGATGCCGGGACTGGTGAGCGGGATGATCACCTGCGAAAACGCGCGGGCCGGTCCGGCTCCGAGATCGTAGGCGGCCTCGATCATCGCTCCGTCAAGCTTCTCCACGCTCGTGTAGATCGGCAGAATCATGAACGGCAGAAAATTGTAGACGAGGCCGAGCACGATCGCAAACGGCGTGTAGAGCAGGGTGACCGGCTCGGCGAAGATCCCGGCGGCCACAAGCAGGCTGTTGACCAGCCCCTCCTTGCTGAGGATGGCAATCCATGCGTAGGTCCTTATGAGAAAGCTCGTCCAGAAGGGGACCATCACAAGGGTGAGCAGCACGCCGCGCCACCGCTGCGGAGCCCGGCCGATGAAATATCCGACCGGGTAGCCCATCGCCATGCAGATGAGGGTTGTCAGGAACGCATACCAGACCGATTCGGCGAGCACCTTCAGCCACACCCAGTTGAAGGCCCGGGCATAGTTTGCAAAAGTAAAATGGTAGACGACCCGGCCGAGGGCATCCCTCTCGGCGAAGCTGACGACGACCAGCATGATCGTCGGCACGACAATGAAGAGAACCAGCCACGCCAGCAGGGGCGCCAGAACCAGCCAGGGCAGCAGGCCCGGCTTGCGCCGGATCACCTTCGCATCCGCGTTTGCCTGCGGGTGTCCAGCGAGGCCGGCCATCCCTACTGCGCCTTGAGCGAGGTCACCATCTCGTCGATCTTCGAGGCCTGCGTGCCGATGTCCTCAAACGACTGCATCTTCGCAATGTCCTCATCGGCGGGGAAGCTGGCCGGGTTGGCCCGCTGGACCGGCGTGAGAAGCTCGCGCGCGGGAAGGTTCGTATTCAGATACGGGAAGGCGTCTGAGATCTGCTTGCTGATGTCCGGGCGCAGGATGAAGTTCATGAACGCCTCGGCGTTCTCCACGTTTTTGGCACCTTTCGGAATGGCGAGGTTGTCGACGAAGAGGTGCGTGCCCTCCGCGGGCAGGATCCACTTGAACTTCTTGTTCTCGTTGAGGAGGATCGCCCCCTCGCCGCCCCACACCACGCCGATGGCGACATCCCCGTTGAGAAGCGCCGTCTTCGGGCTGTCAGAATCGTAAACCTTCACCAGGGGAATCCACTTGGCCACGATCGGCTTCACCTTCTCCAGGTTCGCATCGCTCACGTCGTTGATCGGGATGTCCTGCGTGATCATCGCCCAGGTAACGATCTCGCGGGCGTCGTCGAGCACGACGATGTTCTGTTTGTATTTTTCCTGGAACACATCGCCGAAGCCCTTGATCTCGTCCTTGATGAGATCGGTGTTCACAACGATGCCGACCGTGCCGGCCATGTAGGGCACGCTGAACTTGTTGCCCGGATCGAACGGCATGCTCAGGAAGCGCGGGGCCACGTTTTTCAGGTTGGGAATCTTCGCGTGGTCGATCGGCCGGAGGAGGTCCTCTTTTACGAGTGAGCCCATCACGTATTCGCTCGGCTGGATCACATCATAGCGCCCGCCGCCGGCCATCAGCTTCGCCAGCATCTCCTCGTTCGAGGCGAAATTTTCCACCGAGACCTTGATCCCGGTCTCCTTGGTGAACTGGTCCACGACCGAGGGCGGGATGTATTCCGACCAGCAGAAGATGCTCAGCGCTTTTTCCGCGGGTGCGGGCTTGCTCCCGGCGGGCGTCGGCTTTGGCTCTTCGGCCGCTGTGGGTGCCGCGGGCTTTCCGCAGCCGGCGAGCGCGAGTGCCGCCAGCGAGGCGGCGAGGATGATGTTGGATTTCATGTGGTTTTCTTTCTGGTGAGCAGTTCGCTGCAAAGGACAAGGACGATGGTGGCGACGATAAAGATCGAACTCAGCGCATTCAACTGCGGATTCAGCCCGACTTTGGCCATGCCGAATACCTTCAGTGGCAGCGTCTGAGTATGCGGGCCGGTCGTGAAGACGCTCACGATATACTCGTCGAGCGAGAGCGTGAACGACATCAGGGCCCCCGAGACAATGGCCGGCATGAGGTACGGCACGATGACCGACCAGAACGCCTGCGCCGGCGTCGCCCCCAGATCCATCGCCGCCTCCTCGAGGTTCGGGTCGATCCCCTGCAGGCGCGCCTGCACGCCGACCAGCACAAACGGAAAGCAGAATGTCGTGTGCGCGATAATCAGCGTCGGATACCCGAGCGGGATATCCAGCAGCTGAACAAACAGAACCAGGAGGCTCACACCCATCAGCACCTCCGGCATCACCATCGGCACAAAAATCAGCAGACCGATCGCGCGCGGAAACGGAAACTTGTAGCGGTGCAGCATCCACGCCCCGATCGTCCCCATGGCCGTGGCAAGAACCGTCGTGGCCGAGGCCACAATCAGGCTGTTCAAAAACGAGTCGATCAGCGCCTTGTTGGCCAGAAGCTCCCCATACCACCTCGTGGTGAATCCCTCCCATCGGATGTTCAGCCGCGACGAGTTGAACGAGAAAATAACCAGCAGGATGATCGGGATGTAAAGAAATGCAAAAACCAGGACCGTCCAGATCCCGAACAGTCCGGTCTGAACCTGAGGGCCGTGCAGGCGCCGGCGCGCCTCGCGGAGCGTGAGCGGAAATGTCGGGGAGCCGGCTGCTGGCATGTGCGGTTTGGTAGCAGCATCCGTGCCGGTCGTCCAGCCGCACAAAAGCCGGATTGAAAAAAACCACGCACACCCGTCCCCCCGACTTCCCAGCAGCCCCATTCCTCACGCCCAACATGAAATGTCTCACCTGAGACATTTCATGTTGAGAACCCGGACCCGGCGGCGGAGAGCGGAGCGACGGGGAGGAGGTTGAGGGGATTGATCGCTTGCTCTCGGGCGGAGGCGTGCTATAAGCAAGGCATGCTGGTTCTTTTGGAAAACAGTGTTTGGGACGCGTGGCTCGGGCAGGACCCGGCGCACCTTCTATTGTCCCTCAGCTAACCAACCCGCGGCAGAGCCGTTCCCGGCGAAGGAGGCTTGTCCGCCTCCGGCAGATTCTTCGCCCAACCCACCAACCACACCATGTCCGACCAAGTCATCATTTTCGACACCACGCTGCGCGACGGCGAGCAATGCCCGGGTGCCAGCATGAACCTCCGCGAAAAAATGGAGGTGGCGCGTCAGCTTGCGCGGGTGAATGTGGACGTGATCGAGGCCGGGTTCCCTGTGATCAGCGACGGGGATTTCGAGGCGGTTCAAGCGATCGCCACCGAGATCCGGGGGCCGGTGATCTGCGGGCTGGCCCGCTGCGTTCCCAAGGATATCGAGGCCGCCGCCGCGGCCGTCAAGCCCGCCGGCGACCGCGGAAGGATCCATGTCTTCCTGGCCACATCGGCGATCCACCGCGAGTTCAAGCTCAAGAAGGCCGAGGAGGAAATCATCCGGCTCACCCGCGACGGAGTGGCCCTCGCCCGGACGCATGCCCGCGATGTCGAGTTCTCGCCGGAGGACGGATCACGCACCGAGCCGGAATTTCTGGCGCGCGTTGTCGGGGCGGCGATCGAGGCCGGCGCGACGACGATCAACATCCCCGACACCGTCGGATTCGCCGTGCCCGAGCACTATGCGGCCCTGATTTCCTACCTGCGCTCGAACGTCAAAAATATCGACGATGTGGTTCTGAGCGTCCACTGCCACGACGACCTCGGGCTGGCGGTGGCCAACTCGCTGGCCGCCGTGAAGGCCGGAGCCCGCCAGGTTGAGGGAACGTTCAACGGGATCGGCGAGCGGGCGGGCAACTGTGCCCTGGAAGAAGTTGTCATGGCGATCAAGACGCGTGCGGATTATTTCACCGGCCTGCACACCGATGTCGTCACCCGGGAGATTCTGAAGACGTCGCGGATCGTCAGCCGGATGAGCGGACTTCATGTCGCGCGCAGCAAGGCGATCGTCGGCGAGAACGCCTTCGCGCACAGCTCGGGAATCCATCAGGATGGGATTCTCAAAAAACGCGAGACCTACGAGATCATGGACCCCCAGGACGTGGGCTGGGGCGGCACCGAGCTGCCCCTCACCAAGCACAGCGGCCGCCATGCCATGCTGGCGCGTCTCGAGCACCTGGGCTTCCGCCTCAGCGAACAGGAGACCGCAGCCGTCTTCGACCGGTTCAAGGAAGTCGGCGACAAAAAGAAGTTTGTCTACGACGACGATCTGGCTGCCCTGGTCGAGGATTCGATGTCGGTCGCCGAGGAGACGTTCACGCTCGATTACATTCACGTGACCAGCGGTTCGACCACGGTCCCGACGGCCACCGTTCGCCTCAAGCGCGGCGATGAGACGCTCCAGGATTCCAGCCCGGGCAACGGTGCGGTCGATGCCGCGATGCAGGCGATCGATCGCATTGCCGGCCGGACCGGCCACCTTGCCGAATACCATGTCGATGCCGTGACCCAAGGCCGCGACTCGCTGGGCGAAGTCACGCTCAAGGTCGATTTCGGCGACGGCCAGCTCATTACCGGAAAAGGCGCCAGCACCGACGTGATCGAGGCCAGCGCCCGGGCGTATGTGAATGCCGTCAACCGCAAGGAACTCGGACATGGACGGCGTCCACACGCCCCGGAAACGATCTGAAAATACCGTCGCTAACGGCACAGCACACGCAACAAAACCATGCAACGTTGCGCAAAATCTCTACAGCTTTCCCCTGATAAAGAATGCGGGTTACCCTTTGTTGCCTGCCACCAACGATTGCGTGATGCTGAACCCGTCATGAAAAAGCCAACTTACAAACTATCGGTTCAACGGGCGTTCAGCTTGGTTGAATTACTCGTCGTTATTGCGGTGATCGCGGTGATCGCGGCCATTGCCATTCCGAACATCGCAGGCATCACCGGCGCTGCCAACACCGCCAAGGCCCGCCGCAACGCACAAAACCTCGC
The DNA here is from genome assembly GCA_964467415.1 of uncultured Chthoniobacterales bacterium. Classification (GTDB taxonomy): domain Bacteria; phylum Verrucomicrobiota; class Verrucomicrobiia; order Chthoniobacterales; family Terrimicrobiaceae; genus CAYXRX01. Next base: position 52,400 of record CAYXRX010000007.1, on the reverse strand, counting down.
TTCCGTCTCGGCAGCCGCCCGCGCGGCCGGATGGACTGGTTCCTATGCCGACGTCACCACGTGGATCACCGCCCTGACCAACAGTTCGGGAATCACAAACAGCGTTGGGGTGTTCCGCGTTGACGGTCTGAATGCGACCGAGGTCACCGCTGCCACCAGCCACCTCAGCGCCTCGCTGAGCAGCACCGACCCCACGAACTCGACGCTGGTCTACAGCCCGCAACCGTAACAGGGTCCCTCACGCAGGTCGACCCGCGCCAAGTAGCACCCTGCGCAATGCGGGGTGCTACTTGTTTTTTTGGAGGGTCTGATCGGGGCTTGATTGTCTTCTCCCGGGCCGCTATCAGGAGAACGAACGAGCCACTGACGGATGAGCTTCACAAACCAAAAGATGAGGCAATGTTCCAGGAATTTCCTTTCGTCCGTTCAGACGTTTGGCATGCCGCCCGGGCAGGTGCTTCGCGGGTTTTCCCTGGTCGAGTTGCTGGTCGTGATTGCCGTGATTGCCATTCTCGCGGGCTTCGCCATCCCGAACATCCTCTACGTGACCACCGCCGCCCGCACGGCGAAGGATCAGAGGAACGCCCGGATGATCGCTTCTCTGGCGGCCGCCGCGCGGGGGGCGGGATACGGCGAAGTCTGGGGCAGCAAGTCGAATGCGATCACGATCCTTTCGGACGGAATTCTGATCACGAACGCCAACAGTTCCAACGTGATGACCTTCCGCATCGACACGATGCCGGTCGCCGATCAATCCGCTGCAGCTGGTTATCTCTCCCTCAACGGAAGCAATCTCTCCTACATTCCCTCCGGGGGACAGGGAGACTGAACTTCTTTTCCCCGAATCGGGTTTTTTGTGGTAGTATTTTCCTATGATGACTGACTCCAAGACCGGCGGTGCCGGGGGGGAAGGACTCCCCGCTCGCAAGCCGGTTGGCTTTACCCTGATCGAGCTGCTTCTGGTCATCGCGATCATCGGCATCATGAGCGCGCTGATCGTCTCGGCGGTGATCAACGCCGCTGCGGATTCGCGGGAGGTGATTGCCTTTCAGCAGCAGGTCGTCCTGCAGGAGGCGCTCAATTCGTGGGTTATGTCGAACGCGAGCGGGACCAACAGCATCGCCTATGCAAAAACGCAGTATACCACGAACGCCACCAACATGCTGGTCAAGCTGAGCAATTACCTGCACCACTCCACTTACGCCCACTTCACGCCTACCAACGGCGGGCTGACCACCGAACCGATGAACCGCGCGGGAAAATACCTGACGTTTTCTCCCTGGAACGGATCAACGAACCCCTCGGTCGAAATGAACCCATGAATGCCAACCCTCCCATCCGCCCCGGTTTTTCGCTGGTCGAGGTCCTTGCGGCCGTGGCGATCATCGGCATCGTCACGTTCCTCGCCATCCCGAACATCATCCAGGTCAAGCAGGACAGCGAAGACAATCTCGTGCGGGCGAAAGCAAACACCCTGAATCTGGCGATTGCCTCATATATTCAGGCGGTCGGGCCCACGGCGGCGCAAACCAACTGGAGCAACCGCACCGACGCCTTCCGCTACACGAATTGCCTGACTCCTTACATCGCGTTTCCGGAGTCGAACTTCACGGCGTTTACTCCCGGTGGGTATTCGTTCACTCTTCCGACAACGATTTTCCCCCTGACGACCAAGACGCTGATCACGAACACAAATACCAGCAACAGCGTGCCCTACTGAGGGATCCGGACTCAGGCCGCGCAACGCCTGGGCGCCTTCATCTGGTGGCGGTAGCCAGGAGCGTTTGGAAATGCGGGGGCTCAGCCTCGCGCGAGATGGCCGAGATCTGGATCGCGGAAAATCCGGCCCGTTCGAGCATCTGGTGGATCTGGATTTCCGAGAAACCCAGCCAGACGTGGGCGTAGAGTTCACGGGCCGCCTCGTAGGAATGGGCGGCGAGGTCGAGGATCACGATGCGGCCGCCCGGACGCAGGATCCGGTGAGCGGCGGTGAGGGCCCGTTGCGGGCTGGGAACGTGGTGGAGGGCCTGGCTGAAGAGAGCCAGGTCCACCGTGCCCTCCGCGATCGGCGGGTCCTCGATATCGCCGAGGCGGTAATCCAGATTTTCGAAGCCGTGTTCCTTCGCGAGAGCGGCCCCGAACTCCACCATGCGTTCCGAGTTGTCGATGGCGATGACCTGCGTGGCCGTCCTGGCGAGCAGCTGGGCCAGCGTGCCCTCCCCTGCGCCCATGTCGGCAATCACCATCGGAGGCAAGAGGCGCAGCAGCGCATGCGAGAGGGCCTCCCAGGAGCGCCCCGGAACATACACGCGGCCGAACCGTCCGGCGAGCTTGTTAAAATACTCGGCCGCGCGGTCCTTTCGTTTGCGGAGCGCCAGATTCAAGGCTGCGCGGTCCTGCGCGCAGTCGGCCAGCTCCTGTCGGGCAGCCGCCAAAACCTCCGCCAGCGGGGCCATCGCCTCCGCCTTCGCACTGTAGAAACTATTCTTCCCGACCCGCCGGTCGGCCGCCAGGCCGCCCCGCTTGAGTTGTCCGAGGCCGGACGAGATCCGCGATTGACCGAGCCCGACGATCTCCTGCAACTCCGCCACCGTCAGTTCCTCCTCGACCAAAAGCAGCATCAGCCGCATTCGCGTGGGATCGGATAAAACTCGCAGAGAATTGACAATTGACGCCATCGGAATCATGATTATATTCAGATATCTCAATACGTAAAGAGATAGTCTGTTCACAATCAACCAAACCATTCCTATGTCCCGTCGTTATATTTTTTCCTCCGAATCCGTTGGTGAAGGCCACCCCGACAAGGTGTGCGACACGATTTCCGATGCCGTGCTCGACGCCTGCCTGGCGATCGACCGCACGAGCCGCGTGGCCTGCGAGACGTTTGTCAAAGGCAACACCGTGGTTGTGGGCGGAGAGATCACAATTCCCAAGCTCAAGGGAGCTCCGCTGGAGTCGGTCCTCAACATCGGGAAAATCGTCCGCGACGCGATCCGCGAGATCGGCTACGTGAACGACGATGACGTCTTCCACGCCGACCGGGTGTTTATCAGCAACCTACTCACGAGCCAGAGCGCGGACATCGCGCAGGGAGTCGACGCCAAGGAAGCCGACGGCAAGGCGACGGCCGAGCAGGGGGCCGGCGACCAGGGCCTGATGTTTGGTTACGCTTGCAACGAGACGCCGGAGCTGATGCCTGCGCCGATCATGTTTGCCCACCGGCTCGGACGGGAACTCACCGCCATCCGGAAATCCGGCAAGGTCAAGTGGCTGCGTCCGGACGCGAAGAGCCAGGTTTCGGTTCTCTACCAGGATGGCCGTCCGATCCGCGTGACGAATGTCGTCATCTCGACCCAGCACACCGAGGCCGTGAAGAACGAGGAGATCCGGAGGTTTCTCATCGCGAATGTCATCCGCAAGGTGATCCCGAAGGAATTCCTTGATGCGACGACTGAATTTCTCATCAACCCGACCGGCCGGTTCGTCATCGGCGGACCGCAGGGCGACTCCGGCCTGACCGGTCGCAAGATCATCGTCGATACCTACGGCGGCATGGGCCGGCACGGCGGCGGCGCGTTTTCCGGCAAGGATCCCTCGAAGGTCGACCGCAGCGCCGCCTACATGGGCCGCTGGGTGGCGAAGAACGTTGTCGCCGCCGGCCTCGCCGACCGTTGCGAGGTTCAGTTCGCCTACGCGATCGGACACCCGAACCCGGTCAGCATCCACATCGACACGTTTGGCACCCACAAGGTGGATGAGGAAAAAATCGAGTCCGCCGTGAAGGCGGTCTTCAGCTTCAAACCGGCCGACATCGTCAAGCAACTCAGCCTCCTGCGCCCGATCTACTCGCGCACGACAAACTACGGGCACTTCGGGAAAGCCGATCCCTACATCACGTGGGAGAAGACCAACATGGTCGCCGCGCTCAAGAAAGCCATTAAGTATTAAGTATTAAGTTTTAGGTTTTAAGATCTTGAATGGCATACCGGTCGTTTGAAGATTTGGAGGTCTGGCAGCGAGCCTGCCGGCTTTCGGTCAGGATTTTTCAGGCGTTCCAGTTATGCAAATTTTCCAACCTCACCGCACAAATTGAACGCTCCGGCCTCTCGGTTCCTTCAAATATCGCCGAGGGTGCCGAGCGCGGTGGAGCAAAGGAATTTTCCCAATTTCTGAAAATTGCAAAAGGATCAGCCGGAGAGATCAGAACCCAACTCTACATCGCAAAGAAGCTCAATGCCATTCCCGCACACGACGCAGCGCAGATGATCGACGAATGTATCCAAATTTCCGCCATGATCGAGGGCCTCAGAAAATCCATTGCCCCAAAACCACAAAAAACCGTCCGAAACAAAGCAACTTAAAACGTAATTCTTAAAACTTAAAACTCTATCCCTATGCCAAAAAAACAACGTTCCAATTCTGCCGCTGCCATCCTCGCCGAGGTCGCCGCAGCCACCGCCAACCTTGCCGAATACGCAGCCGCCACGCCGGCCGGGAAGGACTTTATCGTCCGCGACATCAGCCTTGCCGACTGGGGCCGCAAAGAGATCAGCGTGGCCGAGCACGAGATGCCCGGTCTGGTTTCGATCCGCAAAAAATTCGCGAAGCAACAGCCGCTCAAGGGTGTGCGCATCACCGGGTCGCTGCACATGACGATCCAGACGGCCGTGCTCATCGAGACGCTCGTCGCGCTCGGGGCCACCGTCCGCTGGGCGAGCTGCAACATCTTCTCGACGCAGGACCATGCGGCCAGCGCCATTGCGGCGACTGGCACGCCGGTCTTCGCCTGGAAGGGCGAAACGCTCGAAGAATACTGGGAGCTCACGCTCAAGGCGGTGACATTCCCCGGAAATCTGGGACCGCAGCTCGTGGTCGACGACGGCGGCGACGTCACGCTTCTCATCCACAAGGGCTACGAGCTTGAGAAGGGCAGCAAATGGGCCTACGAGCCGGCCGACAACCATGAGGTCTCTGTCGTCAAGGCTCTCCTCCGCCGGGTGGCCAAGGAACGTCCGGGATTCTGGACAAAGGTCGCGAAAGCCTGGAAGGGCGTCTCCGAGGAGACGACGACCGGCGTGCACCGCCTCTACCAGCTCGCCGAGCAGAAATCCCTGCTCGTGCCCGCCATCAACGTCAACGACTCGGTCACCAAGTCGAAGTTCGACAACCTCTACGGCTGCCGCGAGTCGCTGGCCGACGGGCTCAAGCGCGCGACCGACGTCATGATCGCCGGCAAGGTCGCCGTCGTCTGCGGCTACGGCGATGTCGGCAAGGGCAGCGCGCACTCGCTCCGCGCCTACGGCGCCCGCGTCGTGGTCACCGAGATCGACCCGATCAACGCGCTCCAGGCCGCCATGGAAGGCTTCGAGGTCAACACGATCGAGAGCACGCTCGGCGTCGGCGACATTTACGTCACCACGACCGGCAACAAGGACATCATCACCCTCGAGCACATGCTCGCCATGAAGGACCAGGCGATCGTCTGTAACATCGGCCACTTCGACAACGAGATCCAGGTCGACCGCCTCAAGAAGCACAAGGGCATCCGCCTCGAGACGATCAAGCCGCAATACGACCGCTACTTCCTGCCCGGCGGCAAGAAGAGCATCTACATGCTCGCCGACGGCCGCCTCGTCAACCTCGGCTGCGCAACCGGCCACCCGAGCTTCGTGATGTCAAACTCGTTCACCAACCAGACGCTCGCCCAGATCGACCTCTGGCAGAACAAGGACAAGTACAAAAACACCGTCTACCGCCTCCCGAAAAAGCTCGACGAGGAGGTCGCCCGCCTGCACCTCGAGAAGATCGGGGTCAAGCTGACGAAGCTGACCAAGTCTCAGGCCGAATACCTCGGCGTGCCGCTCGACGGGCCCTACAAGCCGGAACATTACAGATACTAGGCAGAAAAGGCGCCCGCCTGTGAAGGCGGGCGCTTTTTTTATGGGGTTCTCCGTGATCTCGCTGCATGCTTCGAGGGTCGGTACGATCTGCAGAGCACTTGCTGCACGAAGTTCCAACCGGCCACTCTTCCGCCTCCAATGAATACCAAGTCCACCAGGCTTCCCGATTCGCTCGGACCGACAACGGCAGGGATCTCGGTCAAGGCCGTCAGGAAGCCCGCGCGTGCACAGGGCGCCGCGAAGCCGGTGGTCGCCCGCACGGCTGCACCGAGCCGGGAATTTTCGTTCCGTCTCAAACCGCAGCAGGTTGCCAGGCACCTGGGCCGCTTTGTCATCGGCCAGAGCGAGGCGAAGAAGGTGCTGAGCGTCGCGCTCTGCGATCATTTCCAGCACGTCCGCCTCTCGCTGGCCGGCCACGAGGCGCCCTACTACCAGAAGCAGAACGTCCTGATCCTCGGCCCGACCGGCGTCGGAAAGACGCACCTCATCCGCTCGGCGGCCGAGCTGATCGGCGTCCCCTTCGTCAAGGCCGACGCGACAAAGTTCAGCGAGACCGGTTATGTCGGCGGCGATGTGGACGATCTCGTGAGGGATCTGGTCCGGCGGGCCGGAGGCGACGTCCGGCGTGCGGAGCACGGGATCATCTATCTGGACGAGGTCGACAAGCTGGCCTCGCATTCCGAGGGCGGCGGGCGCGATGTCTCCGGCCGTGGCGTGCAAACAAACCTGCTCAAGCTGATGGAGGATGGCGATGTGCCGCTGATTTCGCCGAACGATGTCTCCGGCCAGCTCCAGGCCGCCATGTCTGCGGCAAGGGGAAATGCAACCGGAGCCCCCGACACGGCTTCCACCCGACATATCCTTTTCATCGCCAGCGGGGCCTTTTCCGGGATCGAGCATATCGTGACCCGCCGCCTGCAGCAGGAAGCCTCCACCCGTTCCTCAAGGGTCCAACCGGGCGAAAAGTGTCTTCCACAGGTGAATACCGCCGACCTGATCGCCTACGGCCTGGAGCCGGAGTTTATTGGAAGGCTCCCGGTGCGGGTAGCCTGCCACGGGCTCGATGCGGACGACCTTTTCAACGTTCTCCGCAAGAGCGAAAGCAGCCTGATCCACCAATACGAACGCGCATTTGCCGCCTACGGGATCGAGATCCGGTTCCGCGACGACGCCCTCCGCTCCCTCGCGTCCATGGCCCGCGATGAGAAGACCGGCGCCCGCGGGCTCATGACCGTCATGGAACGGGTCTTCCGCGACCTGAAGTTCCGCCTGCCCTCGTCCAAAGTGAGGCGCCTGGTCGTGACCCCCGAGCTCATTGCCGATCCGGTCGCCGGTCTCCGGCGGCTGATTGCCGGCACCGCCTGAGGCGATGCCGGCTTTAACCCCGCTTTTCAGAAGAATTCCGCTTCCGCTCCATTCCGTCCGGTAAGAAAAAGAGATGCGCCAGTGCTCTGGTCGCCCCGGCCGGACTTCCCGCAGACCGCCCACCGGGACGCTTTTTCATCCACCGGGCATTCCTGTCCGTTGACCTGCCTGCCCGCCCGTGTTATCGCCTGATACTGCCATGAAAGTCCATCGTCTCCAGATTCCCCAGGGGGAAACGCTCCATATTGAAGGGGAGGAGGATGCCGCGGCCCTCGGGCTGGCCGAGGCCGGGGCCGAGGCGGCCGGCCCATTGATCTACTCGCTCGACGTCGGTTTGAGCGAAGGGGGACTGTTTGCGACCGGCCGGCTCGAGCTGCGCGTCCGCCTCGAGTGCGTCGCCTGCCTCGAAAAATTCGAGCAGGACGTGGTTGTCGACCCGTTTTCCCTCCAGATGGAACTGAGCGGAAATGAACTGATAGACTTGACCCCGGCGGTTCGTGAGGATATACATCTCAGCTTGCCTCCGTATCCGAGATGCGATGCCGGAGGCGGAACCAAGTGCCCTGCCGCTTATGAAGGTGCCCCGCTTGCCGAACAGCAGCAGCCCGGAATGACTGCCTCGGCGTGGGACGCACTCGACAAGCTCAAATCATCATCACAATAAATTTATGGGAGTTCCCAAACGTAAAACATCAAAGATGCGCCTGCGGACCCGCAAGGCGGCAAACCGCTGGCATGCCCCGAAGCTCGGCAAGTGCCCGCAATGCGGAGCCAGCGTGCTCCCGCACATTGCCTGCCCGGCCTGCGGATACTACAACAAGCGGCAGGTTCTCACGATTGGTGCTGAATAATCCGGCGGGCCGGGATTTTCCCGCATGAAAATCGCCCTCGATGCCATGGGGGGGGACTTCGCCCCGAAAAACCCCGTCGCAGGAGCGGTCGACGCCCTCCGCGACTTTCCGGACATATCAATCATCCTGGTGGGCGATGAGCAGCGGCTCCGCACTGAGCTCGCGGCGCACAACGCCACCGGACTGACCGACCGGATCAGCTTCCACCACTCCACGCAGGTCGTGGACATGAACGACAGCGGTCTCGACAGCGTCCGGAAAAAAAAGGACTCGTCTGTCAGCCGGGCTGTCGATCTCGTCAAGAGCGGCGCCGCGGACGCCGTGGTCTCAGCCGGCCACACCGGAGCGCTTGTCGCTGCGGCGACGATCAAGCTCCGCACGCTTCCCGGGATCGACCGGGCGGGTCTGGCCGTGCTCATCCCGGCGGAGGGCGGGGTTTTTCTTCTCATCGATGGCGGCGCCAATATCGATCCCTCGCCCGAGCACATCGTCGGCTTTGCCGTGATGGGGACCATTTACTTCCGCGAGCTGCTCGGCTGCCCGCAGCCGCGGGTCGGTCTCCTCAACATCGGGACCGAGCCCGGCAAGGGGACGGAATTTTATCAGGAATGCCACGAGCGGCTCAGCCAGGCGGCGATCAGCTTCGCCGGCAATGTCGAGGGGCACGGGATCTTCAAAAAGCCGGTCGAGGTCGTGGTCTGCGACGGGTTTGTCGGGAACATCCTCCTCAAGACGATCGAGGGGCTCGCCAAGTCGATTTTTTCCTGGCTGAAGTCCGAGCTGAAGAGTTCGCCTGTCCGGCTGCTCGGTGCCCTGCTTGCCAAGGGGGCCTTCCAAGCTATCAAGGATCGCACGAATACCGATGAATACGGCGGCACCCCGCTGCTCGGGGTGAACGGAATCTGCATCAAGGCCCACGGGAACTCCTCCCCGCGCGCCCTGCGCAACGCGATCCGCGTCGCGCGGGCCGCCGTCGAACAACGCATCAACACCCGCATCGTCGAAGCGATGCAACCGATCCATGAAAAAGTTACCACGGGCTAGAGAACGCCATCCCAGCCGCAGCGTCTCGATTATCGGAACCGGAAGCTACGTTCCGGACAGGATTCTCACGAACGCCGACCTGACCGCCATGGTCGACACCGATGACCGCTGGATCGTCGAGCGCACCGGGATCCGCGAGCGCCGGATCGCCGCGGAGGGAGAATTCACCAGCCACCTCGCCGCCCACGCCGCGACCCGTGCCATGGAGAATGCCGGCGTCAAGCCCGAGGAAATCGACCTCATCCTGGTGGCCACGATCACGCCGGATACGATGTTCCCGTCCACCTCGTGCCGGGTTCAGAGCATCATCGGGGCAAAAAATGCCGCCTGCATCGACGTGAATGCCGCCTGCTCGGGATTCCTCTACTCGATCGAGATTGCCCAGCAGTTCATCGCCAATCATACCTACAACACGGTTCTCGTGATCGGGGCGGACAAGCTGAGCTCGATTGTCAACTGGCAGGACCGCAACACCTGCGTGCTTTTCGGCGACGGCGCGGGCGCTGCTATCCTACGCTCCCGACCGGGTGCGCACGGCGTGATCGCGACGTTTATGGCCAGCGACGGCAACTACGGTGACATCCTGCACATGCCGGGCGGCGGCTGTGCGGTGCCGATCACGAGGGAGAATGTCGACATGAAGCTCAACACCCTCCACATGAACGGGCGCGAGACGTTCAAGCAGGCCGTGACATCCATGATGGCGGCCGCCCGCAAGGTGCTGGAGCAGAGTGGGCTCACGGTTGCAGACCTGGCGTGCATCATCCCGCACCAGGCCAACATGCGCATCATCGATGCCCTGGCCGACCGGCTGGATGTTCCCACAAGCAAATTCCACATCAACCTCGACCGCTACGGGAACACGTCGGCGGCAGCCGTGGCGATCGCGCTGGACGAGGCGAACCGGACCGGCCGCTTTCAGGTCGGTGACTATATTCTGCTGGTGGTCTTCGGGGGCGGCCTCACTTATGCCAGCTCGGTGATCGAGTGGTAGCGGGCTCGGGCGCGGACTCTCCTCAGGCCGCAAGGCACTCCGGGCAGTCTCCGTAGAGAACGATTTCGTGACGACGGACGCGGAATCCCTCCGGCGCCATCGACTCCACGCCCTTCACGCATCCCAGCAGGTTGAAGAGCCTCCTGCATTGCTGGCAGAGGAAAAAGTGGTGGTGCTGGCGGGACGAATGCTCGTAGTGCGGGGAGGCGCCCGGCACCTCAACCGGCCGCACGATTCCCTCCTCGACGAACTGCTTGAGCGCGCGGTAGACCGTCGCGATTCCGATCGCCGGAAGTTCCTTGCGGGCGGCATCGCAGATTTCGGCGGGCGTCAGCGGCTGTGGGGAATTTTCGATCACCCCGATGACGGCGAGTTTTTGTTGGGTCGTGTAGGCCATTGCTGCCGGCCAGATTAGACGCTCCCGCCCCCGAGTCAATTTTCTGCTCGGCGGGGTTGCCAACCGGCATCCGCCTTCCCTATAAACCGCAGGCATTATGGGATTCCCTCAAGGCGGCGCCATGGCGCCCACAAGGCCGGTTTCACTCGGCGGAAAAAAGCTGCTTGTCGCGAACCGGAGCGAGATAGCGATCCGCGTCTTCCGGGCCGCGACCGAGCTGGGCATGCGGACGGTTGCGGTCTACGCGCAGGAGGACCGGCTCTCGATGCACCGGTTCAAGGCGGACGAGGCCTATCTGGTCGGCGAGGGGAGGGGGCCGGTCGGCGCCTACCTTGATATCGAGGGGATCGTCGGTCTGGCGCGTGAGCATGGCGTGGACATGATCCACCCCGGCTACGGGTTTCTTTCCGAAAATGCGGGGTTCGCGCGGGCGTGCCGCGAGGCGGGCATCACCTTCGTGGGTCCGGATCCGGAGCTCCTCGAGATGATGGGCGACAAGACCGCCGCGCGCGCGCTGGCTGAAAGGCTTGGCGTCCCCACGCTGCCCGGGACCGAAGACCCGGTGACCGAACGTGCCGAGGCGCTCAAGATTGCCCGCACGATCGGGTTTCCGCTGATCATCAAGGCGGCCTTCGGGGGCGGCGGCCGTGGAATGCGGGTCGTGCAGACGCCCGGGGAGCTTGCCCCGCTGCTGGATGAGGCCCGCAACGAGGCCGGCCGGGCATTCGGGAATCCTGCGGTCTTTCTGGAAAAATACATCCCCCGCGCCAAGCACATCGAGGTCCAGATTCTCGGCGACCGTCACGGCAACGTCCTCCACCTCCACGAGCGGGACTGCTCGGTTCAGCGCCGCCACCAGAAGGTGGTCGAGATTGCGCCGTCGGTCGCGCTCGACCGGACCGTGCGCCAGGAACTCTGCGAGGCCGCGGTGAAGCTGGCCTCGGGCATCGGCTACAACAACGCCGGGACGATCGAGTTCCTCTACGACATCGACCGCTCGGAATGGTTCTTCATCGAGATGAACCCCCGGATCCAGGTCGAGCACACGGTGACCGAGCAGGTCACCGGCATCGACCTCGTCCGCTCGCAGATCCTCGTCGCGGCGGGCGCCGACCTGCACGGGGCGGAGCTGGCCCTGCCGGCCCAGCCGGACGTTCCCTGCAACGGATTCGCCGTCCAGTGCCGCGTAACGACCGAGGATCCGGCAAATAAGTTCACGCCCAACTACGGCAAGCTCATCACCTACCGCAGCGCGGCGGGCTTCGGCATCCGCCTCGACTCCGGCATGGGCACGACGGGCAGCGTGATCACGCCGTTCTACGACTCGCTCCTCGTGAAGATCACGGCGTCCGGCCAGACGTTCCCGATCGCGCTTCAGCGGATGAACCGCGCGCTGCGGGAGTTCCGGATCCGCGGGGTGAAGACGAACATCCCGTTCCTCGAAAATGTCATCCAGCACGAAACGTTCCGGAGCGGGGCCGCGACGACGACGCTGATCGACACGACGCCCGCGCTCTTTGATTTCAAGCCGCGGCGCGACCGGGCGACCCGTCTCCTGTCGTTCCTCGCCGACGTGATCGTGAACGGCAACCCGCAGGCCAAGGGCTTCAAGGTTTCCGTGACGCCGGCCCCGGCCCCGCGGCCGTCCTACGACCACCGGCAGGCCCCGCCGGACGGCACCCGCCAGCTCCTGCTCGGACTCGGGCCGGAGAAGTTCGCCGCCTGGGTGCGGTCGCAGAAGCAGCTGCTCTTCACGGATACGACGTTCCGGGACGCGCACCAGTCGCTCCTGGCGACGCGCGTGCGCACCTACGATATGCTGGCCGTGGCCGATGCCGTCGCGCGCCGGACCCCCGGGCTTTTCAGCCTCGAGATGTGGGGCGGTGCGACATTCGACGCCGCGATGCGGTTCCTGCGCGAGGATCCCTGGGAGCGCCTGCGCGAACTCCGCGCCCGCGTCCCCAACATCTGCTTCCAGATGCTCCTCCGCGGCTCGAACGCCGTCGGCTACTCGAACTACCCGCCCAATGTGGTGAAGGGGTTCGTCCGGCACTCGGCCGAGGCCGGCATGGACATCTTCCGGATCTTCGACTCGCTCAACGACCTGCCGAACATGCGGGACGCGATGGAGGCCGTCCGGGGCACCGGGGCGGTCTGCGAGGGGACCGTCTGCTACACAGGGAACATCCTCGATCCGAAGCGCACGAAGTATGCGCTGAAATATTACATCTCCCTCGCGAAGGAACTCGAACGCATGGGGGCGCACATGCTCGCCGTGAAGGACATGGCCGGGCTCTGCCGCCCGTTCGCCGCCCGTTCGCTCATCAAGGCTCTGCGCGCCGAGATCGGCCTGCCGGTCCACTTCCACACGCACGACACGAGCGGTGTCAATGCGGCCTCGGTCCTCATGGCCGCGGAATCCGGCGTCGATGTGGTGGATGCCGCCATCTCCTCGATGTCCGGCTCGACCTCGCAGCCGAACCTCAACAGCCTGGTGGCCGCCCTGCAGCACACGCCCCGCGATCCGCACCTCGATCTCGATGCGCTCAACGAATTCGCCGACTACTGGGAGCAGGTGCGCACGTTCTACGCCCCGTTCGACACGTCTCCCCGCACCGGGAGCGCGGAGGTTTACCTGCACGAGATGCCGGGCGGGCAGTTCACGAATCTCAAGGAGCAGGCCGCCAGCATGGGGCTCGCGCACCGCTGGCCGGAGATCGCCCGCTGCTACGCGGAGGTCAACCAGCTCTTCGGCGACATCGTGAAGGTCACCCCGTCCAGCAAGGTGGTCGGCGACATGGCCCTGTTCCTTTTCACCCGCGGAATCCGCCCGGCGGACGTCGTCAACCTCGACCCCGGCATGCCGTTCCCCGAGTCGGTCAAGGACATGCTCGCCGGCGGCCTCGGCACGCCGGTCGGCGGATGGCCGAAGCGCCTCGTCGAGGTCGTGCTCGGAAAAAAGAAGCCCTCCAAAGCCCGCGCCCCGAAGGTCAGCCTCCCGGCCGTGAAGGCCGAGCTTGCTGCGAAGCTCAAGCACGAGCCGAACGACGACGAGCTCTATTCCCACCTCATGTATCCCGACGTCTTCGCCGACTTCTTCAAGTTCCGCCGGGAATTCAGCGACGTCGGCGTCCTGTCGACCCCCGCGTTCTTCTACGGCCTCAAGCCCGGCGAGGAAGTCTCGCTCGACATCGAGGCGGGGAAGACCCTCTTCATCAAACTCATCAACATCGGCTCGGCCGACAAAGACGGACGGCGGATCATTTCGTTCGAGCTTAACGGCATGCCCCGCGAGGCGGCGGCCGTCGACCGCTCGGTCCAGACCACCACCAAATCCCGTCCGAAGGCCGATCCCGCCAAGCCGCTTGAGGTCGGCGCCCCGATCCCCGGCATGATCACATCGGTCGGAACCGGCAACGGCGGACGCGTGACCAAAGGCGACAAACTCCTCACCCTCGAGGCGATGAAAATGCAAACCACCCTCTACGCGCCGGCTGCCGGTGTCGTCGAGGAACTGCTCGTCGAGGTGGGCGATGCCGTCGACGGCGGCGACCTCCTCGTGCGCCTGCGGGCGTAAGCTGTATGTTGACCGGACAATTGTCTCGATTGTCGGGTGAGGCTGTCTCTTTTTTTGCGGGTAAAAAAAATCCTCCGAATCGAGTCCGGTTTTTGAGCGTATGAAAGTTGTTCGACTTTTTTAGTCGGCGGCCGCCAGATCGGCGAGGGCTCCAGTCTCAACTGGAGCGAGCGGGGACACGTTGCGGCGGGCTCCCGCGAATGGGGTTTGCAGGTGCTCCCAAGGGATCGCGGCCGCGTTTGTTTTCCGCGTGCCGGCCGGTTTCGTTTCACGGGGCTTTGCCGGTTGCTCCACCGTGCTTGATTGCGTCCCCGTGGGGCATCCCAAGACGGATACAAGGGCTTTCGTGAGGTCAGATTGCACCGGGGATGTTCTGCCGTCCTGGGAGGCGTAGTGGCGCGCCGTGAGGGCGATACTCTCGATACAAGAAAGATGGTCTCCTTTGAATGCCCGAACGCCAGTGACGGCATACCGCAGATCCTCGGAATCGAGCCAAGGCATGTGAACCCGTGCAACCTCGATCATTTCCGCTTCGGGGAGCGTGTCGGGAAGGCGAATGATATTCGTGATCAACCGGCCTTCAAATTGCTCGTTGCTGTAGGCTGAAAATTTCAGGTAGGACTTTTCGACGTGCCGCCAGTTTTGCAGCGTGCAAAGAAATGCAGTCGGGATCTCGTTGTCCATGAACTGGCGGCGGACGTAGTTGAGCCGGGGCGGGGCGGTCCTGCGATTCCCTCCCTGGGGATAAAGCATCTGTGCTTCATCGAAGATGACCAGGAACCGCGCATGCCGGATGACTTTATCAATTGCCTCGCGTTGCTCGAAAACCGGCGGAATGCGGCGTTGGAAACGAATCCCGAGCGGCCGGCAGATCTCGCGGAGAAAAACGCTTTCGCAGCCGCGATCCGGGCACTCAACAAGGCGAACCTTCCCCGGATACATCTTTGCGTAGGCGCGAATTGCATGGCTTTTCCCAAAGCGGGAATGGCCCAGAAACATGACGCCTTTTCGAGTTTCCCTGGCGAGATTGAGCCAATCGAAGATTTCCCGAGTGATGCTTGTTTCCGCAAAGGTGCCTGCTACGTCAGCCGCCCGGCCGTCCATGTAGTCAAACAGACATTCCAGAAGCCTCGGGAAATACCAATTGCGGGGAATGCTTTGAATGCGCTTCCCGAACATTCTATGAATCCTTTTGCTGACGTGAGCGCCAGAAAGCGTGGTGTCGGGATTGATGCAGAAATCACATAAAAAGCCGGCCAACTCTGCCCGTGCAGCATCAATGCAGTGCGCTTGCAGCATGGCTGCACTTATTGTTTTTTCCTCTTTGGCCCGCAGGCTTTGGCAATACTTGGTGTCACTGGCCGAAGAGTTGCCTTGATCTGAAACAAGCTCGTTTAATCTCAGCTTTTCCGCCAAGGCATATGAGGCGGGGAAGAATTTGTGATGCGCTGGCGTATTCTCTGCCGCCTCAATGACCTCTGGCGAGCCGACGGCGCTCCCCAGGCTCACGCCCTCGGGAAGGATCTTGTCCGCGTATTTGTCGATCAGATCAGACGCGAACTTGGCGAGGCCGCCCGCGTAGTTCTCCGGCATTGAGACCCACTGCAAGAACCAGATTGCCTCGATGATTCTTGGCTCCTTTTCGATTTCCTCCTGAAATTGTGGAAGCTGGAAGTTGCGGGCGGCCTCAAGCTTGTCGGCAATAAATAGAGGATCAATTGTTTCGATGTTCATTGTTTTTCAGCTTCGATTTCTTGACGGCGGGAATGCATCTCTAGGAAGGCTTCAAGGTCACTGGCCCGATCAGGCCGCCCGATCTTGGCGGGATCAATCCCCGCTCGTGTTGCCAGCGCCCTTGCCTGCCTGGTTGCCGCCTCGCGGGTTGGCTTGGCTTGGATCTCTGCCGCCTCGACCTCGTTGTGCGCTTCGCCGGCCGCCCGCAGATCCGGATGCCCAAGAAGCTCATCGCGGACGGTGAGCCCGTGGGCATGATTGAGCGCGCGGAAAAGTAAGCATTGAGAGGACGTGAAGGCTTTGCGGCGGCGGCGGGCCTCGGCAAATTCTTCCTCGCTTGCGCTCATGGCCGGCAGATCCGGCTCCGCTTGCACGACGAATGGCGCTTGCCCCAGCGGATCGCTTTTCGGATGCACGCAAATGATATGATCGGGAAATTCCGGATTGAACCGGACAAGGACTTTTTCACCGACCAGGCCGCCAAGCTTGGCGCTATCCATAAAGCATCTGGGCTCGCCACCGATTCGGATTCGGATTCCATCGGGGCAAACTTTGATTTCGCTCCGCTCAGTTGCCAGCAAGTATCTGAGGGAATCAGGCACCACTTGATGCGGACGGCCGCCGGAGAGTTCCTTCCATCCCTCGGCCGGGCTCATTCCGGGGAGGCGCTTTCCATTTTGCGGCTCGTTGTTGAAACGCACGTATACCTTTTCGAGGCAGTCAAGATACTGCTCTGCGGACATGAAGTGAAGCCAGGGCGCAACCTCTTCTTTGATCGGCTGGCCCACGCGCTTCATAAGTGCCTTGGATTTTTGCACGCGCTCATATCTGTCTGTCCTCTCATTTCGTCCGACGTATCCGGGCAGCGCTTGCATGTAGTTTTGTTCCTGGGAGAATATCCGCTCGATCACTTTCGCTTTCGGCGTGGTGGCATGCCGCAATTTCAGCCCGGTTCCGGATCTGCTCAGGGACGTGTCAAATTCCTCCCAGGCAACCTGATTTTTGACGGTGTTTGATTCCCAGATTCCTTTCTCGAAATAGAACCCCTCAAATGGAAGTCCGATCCGCTCATCCATGCATGTCTTCAAGATCAACGTGCGGATGTCGCGGGAATTGTATTGCGGGCGGCAGATCAAGAGGAGGCTCAACACGTAGTCGGTGCGACAGTCCGCCGCCGTGAGGATCTGCGGCCGGAGCACATCGAACCGCATTCCCTGGTATTCAAATTCGCCTTCATCGGATTTGAACCAGATGAAATGGTTGGCCGTTTCGTCGTCGCTTTGATACCAGGCACCGGCAGCAACCCCGCTCCAGTCTCGCGAGATGGATGGGGCGGCGAGTCGCGCTGCCTTCGGGCCATGATTCAACGGCTCAATGGATTTGAGCAAAGGCCGGAGCTTGTCGCGCAGGCTCCGGGGCGCTTGGCTTTTGGCTTCGCGCGGGTTGAAGCTATATCGGGCGCGAAACCCTTCGCTGAATTGCAACCACTTGCCCGGCGTGAACTCGAATCCCGTGTAGAGGCACCGGAACGCCTGGGAGATCCCGCCGCCCATTTTATCGGCGAGCATGAGGCAGATCTTTTCATCCTCCGAGAGCGAATCCGGGCCGGTGTATGGCTTGCGCACTCGGCGGTCATCCGTCCACCGTTGCCCGCTCCGGCGGCCATCGCAGATTGCCTCCGGGCCTTTCTTTAGATAGACGCTCCATTTCCGGTCGATCTGCCGGCGAAGCGCTTTCGCCGTTTCGGCGAGGCGCGGAATCCTCGCAAATAAAAAAACATGAAGCTCCCGCTTCGCCGCTTTCTCATCCATGCCAGCGGCGAGCAGATCTTCCAGATCCATCATCGCCTTGTTCCAGAGCATGACCCTTTGCAGCGCGGAGAGGTTGCCCACGTCCGGCAGGGATTCGAGCGAGGCAAGGACATTGTGAAACTCCGGTTTCACCGAATCGACCGGCGCGGCTGGCGCGGCCGCATGCCTTGTCTCGGGAAGGTAGATTTCAACACGGCTCCATTCCTCGCGGCCGTTGTCTCGTGCAAGCACGCGTTCGATTGTGCGGCGCACGTGCCGGGGCGATACAGACTGCCCGAAGACGTTGCGCCAGTCCCGCGCGGCGATGGAATGAAGCTCCTCGACTTTGCGGGAACCATTTCGATTCTGGATGTAGTATGCCAGCGCCCGCTTGAGCTTGTGCGCGTATTCCACGGCGGAAGCCGGCTGATCCTTCATCGGGATTTTCGGCTGCCATTGCTTCTTTGGATCGGCAAGCACGGCATCCGGACTGCGGTAGTTCAGATCAAGCTGGAGCTGCCGAATCTTGTCCTGCATGGACTCCGGAAGCACGTCGAAGGTGTAGCCGGGAGCAACGTTCCCTGAGCGCATAACGACAGTTGGCGACACGACGCGGGATAGAGCGGACCGAACGTCCTTTCGCGACATGCCAACGGTTTTGGAAATATCACCGACACTGAACGCCGGCGCGGGCGCGCCCGATTGCGCGGGAGTCCGGGGGGTGAATCCCTGAGCCGGAAGGAGGTTGTATGTCCTCACGGCCGCTTTCCTTTCGTGAGCATGAGGAGGAAGCTTTTTTCCTGCCCGGAGATGCGTTCTTGTGCGCGGTGCGCGGCGGCGAGCTGGTTTATTTTAACCCGGACATCTTTGGGGCAATGCCGGAAAACCGTATTGTATGAGATCGGCAAACCAAGACGGCCGTGCGCGGCGCGGAGCGTGATCCGGGCGGCCAGGGCGAACTGCTTGACGGCGGGCACAAATCCCGCCGATGTTTCAGGACTTACGCCCCGCCACTTCCGCCGGACCGTCTCCGGGCACGGGGATTTCCTCCATGCCAGAAAAATTGCCTCCCATCGCTCGAAGCTGTTGAAGAACTTCCCGCTGCCCGCAAGTTTCCGCGCCAGGCGGAACTTTCCTTTAGATGGCAGCCCCGACTCGGCGATGCGGTAAAATATCTCGTGGATCTTTGCCGCGCGGCGGTTCTCCCTCTCTCTCCACTTGCTACGAGCGCCACTCGTCATACTCACCGCCTCCTTGATAAAGATGCAGCCCCCCATCGCCCATCCTTGGCTGGACGTGGCGCGAACCCCGCAGGTGAACGACGGGGGGACTGCAAATGGATTCCCGCCACAATCGGACCCCGGACAACCGGGCGCTTTTGTGGCGCTTTGGGTGAAACAATGGTTTTTGCCCGCACCATGCGGAGCACACATGCCGATTCCCGTTGTGCACGGGCATTGCACCGGCCATTTGTTGCCTCGGGTGCGGTCTTGCCCTTGCTCGCGGCTTTCAGGGCCAAATTTTGGCGATTAGCGCGAACGCACGCCGATTGAAATGAATTGGCCGGGCAGGCGGTAAAACACGGCAATGATGAAACCGAAAACCCGCCTGCCCGGACCAAATTTTTCCCCGCTCCATCGGCGGGGCCGTGCCCCAGGGACACGCAAAGAGTTTCCCGCCCGCTGGCATTGTGCCTGTTCGGATGCCGGTTCTGACCCTCGTTTTTTAAGGGAATCGGTTTCCTTCCAGCGGGTGGGAAATGGGGACGGCTGCCCTCGCGGCCCGTGCGCGGTGCGGGATTCGCGCAGGCTTCATGCGGACGGGCAGCCGTCAAGTTGTGGCATTCGACATTCATTCCGGGCTTGCCTGCCCTCCTTGCTCCGACCGGATCACGGCCGTAAGCGCTTCAAATTCCTCCCGCGTGCTCCAGATCGGAACGCCTAGGGATAGTTCGATCAACTTTTGGGTTGCGACTCCTGTCCGCACATGGCCGGAGCAGATCTGCTGAATACGGGCATATTTCAGGCCGGAAAGCCGGGCGAGTTCCCGGCGAGTCATGTCCAATTCCGCAAGCCTCACATTCAAGGCTCTTTTGATCTTCGGAAATGGCGTTTTTGATTTCCCTGTATGGCGCATCACCAAGAAGTAAAAAACCTCTTCGGGTTTATTGCAAGATTGTTTTTCACCAAGAAGAAAATTATCCGTTGGCATGCCGAGAATCAGAACAGAAATGCCGCCTTCACTGCTGCCGGACCGTGAGCAGGAAATTTGCGCGCGCTTTCGTCGGGTGCGGCAGGATCACCGCTTCAAACAGGAAGAGTTCGCGGACATATTGGCTATCTCCATCGCGCGGTTGAAAAGTTACGAGTATGCCCGAGCGCCGATCAAATACGGTCTTGCAAAGCGTCTGATTGATGACCTCGGGACTGATCCAGACTGGCTTGCGACCGGGACCGGCGAGCAACGCTCAAGGGTCAGCATCGCGCCGGAATATGATTTCTGGATTCCTCCAAAAATGTCATACAGCTTCGTTTATGACAGGCTACTGAAGGGCCTGCTGGAGGAAGAGCGAAACATCTCAACCGAAAGGGGAAACCGAAGGCGGCGGGCTGGATCTCAAGACGAGGAGCCATTTCCCAGCGGTTCGGATCAATCGGCGATGATGCAAGTTTTGGCCAACGCGATTTCAGGAACATTCAGCGAATACTGCGCTGGCCTGAGTGAAGAAAACACGCTGAGAGTCATCCGACGAATCGCTGAAATCATTGGGCCGATAAATAAAACGCGCTGGGCTACGATCAAAGAGGCTCTCAAGACAAAGTCCAAGCGAATTGAAAAGCATGAATTGATCGCAATGAGGGACCTCGTTTTTCAAAAACTTGATCTGTCACAAGATGGGTATCGGGCTCTCAATATTTCTGAGGGCGCGGAGAGCCACGAAGACCTTATTGCGCTCAGCAAAACGAGTTTGAAAAAAATCAAAAGCGGCAGTAAACCCGCATAAACGCTTGCTATACGGGCTTTGTGCGCTTCTGCGCAGAGGCCCGAAACAGGCGAGCAGCCGCCCTGGGCTCCTCTGGAAGTATCGCCGCTGCTGGCACTCCCTTTGGCAAAACGATAGTCGCTCAAACCTGCCCGGAGGTCAAGCCGCGCACGGCCGCATGAGCACCCTGAAAATTCCCGAAAGTTTTTCTTGCTGCCTATACTCAAACAACGTATGGATTGCCCCCGATAAGTGCCGGGAAGGTGTATCAGCACCCGCCCGGCAATCACAAACATCCAACGCTTAAATCAGCATGTCCATGACAAGAAAACACGTATCACAAAAACTATGTCCGAGCAACAATCCTCCGGCCTTGCGCAGCGCATCCAAGCAGCGCGGAACCGTCTCAACCTCTCCCAAAGCGGAGCGGCGAAAGAATGGGGAGTCAGCAAGCGGACGCTCCAACAGTGGGAGCAGAGCCGTTCAAGCCCGCGCGGGCTCGCCCGCACGGCACTCGAAAGTATCCTCGCAGAAACCGAGCGGGAGCCCAAGCGCAAGCGCATTCATCGCATCGTCGGTTGAAGTTCGGCTGAGATTCTCCTTTGAGCAGTGGAACCAGATCCGCGCTTGTGCGGCCTTCGACAAAGAAGCCTCGGCGGAATGGGTGCGCAAGTCGGTCCTTGCGTGGGTGCCGGAATACCTGGAAGCGATCCGGCAGGAGTGCCGGAATCCGGAGGCAGCGGCAGAGGAGGCAGCCAAGGAAGATCGCTTAGCGGCTGCGATCCGGCAGATGATGGCGGCCGGGGAAATCGGCATATCAAGCGATGAAGCGGCTGCGGCATCCCTCTGCGCCACCTGGGAAGGAAGCACATTCGCGGAGTTTACCCGCGCATGCATCCTCTCGCACATCGAAGCCTCCTTTGGAGACATGGAAGGCTTCGCCACGGGGGCGGCCGGCTTCGGCCACGGCGGGAAGAAAGAGGGTGCCTGGGCGCGGAAGTTTCACCAGGAGGCCCGCCCCATCATGGCCCGCCTCGGCTGGAAGGACGGCGCATTCCGCCCGTTTCCCGCCAAGCTCCCCGACCGGCCCAGCGGCCCGGCCAGCCCGGCGGCAGCCAATGGGAAAGGAGGGCGGAAGTAATGAGCAAGACATCGAAAATCCCGGCGGGAAAAGTGCAAGCCTACGCCGACACAAACGGGCTGCCGCCCGTGAATCCCGCCGGAGAAGTAAAATACACGTCCTGCGAGCTGGAACGTGCAGTCAATCAAACGGAAGCGTTCATCAGCCTACTCATGGATTACATTATCCGCTTTGATTCCGGTGAGTCACATATCTTTAAGGACGGAGCGGCTGCCGGGCTGATGCAGATCGAGTGGAACACGGTCGAACGCCTGAAAAAAGCGCACGAGGCCACACATGATGAAGTCGTCGCGTTGCGCGGAATCAAAAGGGAGGCCGCATGAAATCGGCACACCCCAAGCGCAAGCCCCGTGCAAAGGGGCTGAGCCTGATTATTGAGCTGGATCTCGGGGAGCACGTTTTCGGCATCCTGGGCGACTTCCAGAAGCGCTACATGCTTCACCCGGAGGCCAATCAGGCGAATGCCGCAAAGTTCATGATCCTTTATGCCCTCATGAACTATGAGCGCACGATGGAGCGGGCATTGCAGGTAGAACAATACTGCAAGGCGGAAGGCATCGCGAACCAGGATGACTACATCCAAAGCTTCCTCAAGATGAAGTTCCCGCGCGGCCGCGTGCCGCGCCCGAAGGCGGCACGGTAGCAGGGCCGAAAAGCAGTGAGCCGAAAGGGCGCGGAGAAATCCGCGCCCTTTGTGCTTGCAGGGGCAGCAGGCGGGATCTAGGATACTCATGCCTGTCCGGAATGCTGGTCGATGACTCTCTGTCACGCACCAACATGAAGACAAAATCAAATCCGCTGTCCGGCTCGCCGGAACTCTCCGCCCTCCGTTCAGACTCAACCCTCCTGGAGCAACTGCTCGCAGCGGAAGGCGAAATGTCCGCAGACCTCACTCGGAGCACTCCGAAAAAACTGCTTCAGCAGATCCGGGAAACCGGCGGCAACATCCGGGAGATCTCCATCGCGGCATTCAGCGAGGCGGAAGCTCTCGCCCGGCTCGAAAAGGCCATCGTCACAGTCTCCGGAGCCGTGGCCGAAGTGGCAAAGGGTTTGATCGAGACTCTCGGCGCGCCGGCCCGGCTCGCCATCGAAGGCTTTATCTCCCAGGAGAAAGCCCAGAAGAAGGAGGAATTCTGCGAGGCCAGCGCCAAGCTTCTCAGCATGACCAAGCCGGAGCTGGAGGGGCTCTTCCTCAACACTCAGCAGCATCGCGACTTCACCCGCCTGAATTCTGTCCTGGAATTGAGCTACCTCAATGCCAGCGCCGATCCGGCCGCAATCCTCGCGGCAGCCAAGCGCCTGCTTGCGCTGGCGGCCTACATCGACAAGAACGAAACCGCTCTCGGCTTCCAAGAATAACATGGAAGAAGCCCCGGAAGAATGCCGGCTTCCGCCTGGCGTAGGGGTTTTCACCATTCCACAGCTTGATGAGATCTTCCAGACCAGCAATCAGCATTGGCTCAATATGATCGAGAGCGGAGAACTCTTCGCCTGGGATCTGCGCATGCCAGGGACAACCAAATCCATGATGCGCATCCCCCGTTCCGCCCTGGTCAAGTTCTTGGAGAAACGCCAGCAATGAACCTTTCCCTTTACAACCGCTTCGCCACACCCGTCGATGGGTGGATCCAGCTCACGCCGCTCGGGAACTTCCCGCACAGTAGCGGTGTCGTCCAGGTCGTCGACGCAGCGGCCGTGCAGGCGCTCGGCAACTCCTTTGCAGGCGACATGCTCCTGGTCGACTTCGACCACGAGAGCGACGATCCCGCCAAGCGCACGACGGCCGCCGGGTGGATCGACCGCGTCGAGTCGCGTGCCGATGGGCTCTGGGGGCATGTGCGCTGGAGCGCGGCCGGCGCGGCCGCTCTGGAAAATGGCGAGTATCGCTACGTCTCCCCCGTGTGGGAGGGCGAAGATCTGGGCCGCAAGCAGGTCCGCCCGGTGCGCCTCCTGGAAGCCGGTCTTACCAACAAACCGAATTTGAAGGGCATCAAACCCATCACCAACCGCGAAGGCGCGACAACAGATTTCGAGGCAGGTGCCTCGGATAAACAAACCACCACAATTATGAAACTCATCGATCGGGCGCTCGACCTGACGCCGGAGGCTTCGGAAGAGGCGGCCGTCGCCAAACTCGAAAAGCTCAAGAGCGATGCAGCAAAGGCGGCCGAGTTGAAAAACCGCGTCGAGGCCCTCACGCAGGAGCGTGACGCTTTGCTGGCCACCCAGGTCGAGGCCGATCTGGAGAAGTTCAAGAACCGCCTCACCCCGGAGAGCCTCCCCAAGTGGAAGACCGCCCTCCTGGCAAACCGCGGGGTTACAATCGTGCTCCTTGAGGGCATGGCCGTCCCCGCCGAAGGCACCGCCCACACGAAGCCGCTCACCAACCGCCAACCCCAGGGCACACCCGCCTCTTGGCCGGCCGGATCGGAAAAGAGCGACGACCTCCGCACGCTGCGCAACCGCGCCGTGCAGGAGTTCCAGGCAATCAACAAATGCGAGTTCGAGCCGGCGTGGAACGCCGTCCGCGCCGCGAAACCCGAACTCTTCAAGGAGGAGAAATAATATCATGACACACACATCATTCGCAGGCCCCGTCCTGCCATTCACACCGGGAGCAGACCAGACCGACAAGCGCGGCTTTTTCGTCAAGAAGGGCACCGCTGCCGACGAGGTCATTCTCATCGCCACGCCCGCCAGTGAGATCCCCCTCGGGGTCATCACCGACGGCTCGCCCACGAACGGAAAGAGCGCCGTCGCCGTAAGCGGCAGCGGAGCCATCGTAAAGGTCAAGTGCGCGGCAACGCCTGGATCAATCATCCTCGGCAGCAGCCTCGTGCTCGACGGCACCACGCTCGGCGCGGTGAAGCTCGACCCCGGCACCGGAGCCCGCGTGCAAGTCGCCCGTGCCCTGGAGGCCGGAGCAGCCAATGCCCTCATCGACGCGGTGCTCATCGCGCCGGCGGTCCTCAGCTAACCAACAACCAAGGAGAAATCGTAACATTATGGGACAAACACAAGCAGGCGCGCCGGTGATCTACCTCACTGACTTCGCCAAAGGAATCGGCTTCAACGCCGTAGATCCTGCCTCGCGGATCCTCGCGCCGGAAGTCATCGTGGGCTCGCCGATCGGCAAGTTCAAAAAGTTCGACGACAAAAACGCCTTCCAGGCTCCGGACACCTCGCGTGCCCTGGGCGGGGCGGCGCGGCGTCTGGAGTTCAACGGCACGGATGGCGACTACAACTGCCAGCCGCAGGCCCTTGAGATCGGCATCGACGACGCCGAGCGGGCAGAAGGCGACTCGGCCGGCCTCGAACAGGCAAAGGTCAAGACGGTCGTGAACTCGGCGATCCGGGCGCACGGCAAGAAGGTGTTCGACAAGGCGGCGGCAAGTCTCTCGGCGGCGGCAACGCCCGCCTGGAGCACGCCCTCGACCGGCAACCCGATCAGCGACATCAACGCGCAGATCGAGGCCATCGTCACCGAGACCGGCGAGTTCCCCACGCACATCGTCTTCGGCGTGACCGGCTGGCGCTACTTCGTCCAGCACGACAAGGTGGCCGACCGGATCAAGGTCGGGGTTGTCACGCCCCAGACGGTGAAGTCTGCGGCTCTCCTGCTCGCTCCCGACATCGAGATTGTCGTTTCGGCGCTGGTAATCGACACCGCCAAACCCGGTATCACCAAGAGCAACGCGCAGGTGTTCGGATCAAACATCTTCATCGTGCTCTCCAGCCCGAGCCCGTCGATCTACGACCCGAGTTTCATGAAGACCTTCCGCACACAGCAGGGAGGCGTCGAGGCCGTCCGGAGATACCGCGAAGACTCCGCCCGCAGCGACATCTACGCTGTCGACTGGAGCGAAGACATTCAGGTGACGAGCACCGCCGGTGCCCGCCGCCTCACCGTGAGCTGACACAAACCCCGCGCCCAGGGAAAACCGGGGCGCGGTCTTGTGCCACGCTGTCAAATGATGAAAAATACCCGCCCGGCCTACGATGATCCGGATTTGGACCTCGCCAAGGGGTTGCCGACTGGCCGGGAGTTTTTCCGGCTCAGCGAGCTGGCCGGCCTCTGGGGCTGCCACGCGACGCACGTTCAGCGGCTCATTGACTCTGGAGATCTGCCGGTTGCCGTTGACTTGCGGCTCCCTGGCACAAGCAAAGCCATGCAGCGAGTCACCCGCAGTTCGGTCTTGAAATTCCTCAACTCCCGCAAAAGCGGGGCAAACAGCTTGTGAGCCCCGCCGCCTGCGCTACCTCTTCCGCCCGGCCGCGCGGACAAAAACCCTCCCGGCATAGCCAAACAGGCACGCGGCCGCGAACAGCCCGCCGAGGGTCAGCGCCAAAAACGCCAGCACGATCAAGAACCCGATCACGTCAAAACCCTACTTCCTCCGGCGCAGAGGGTCAATCCACCACGCGAACCAGAGGCAGGCAATCGCCGGAGAAAACAGCAGGAAAAGCCAGACAATACCGGCGAGGAATCCCATACCTTTCAATCCCGATTGCCGTAGTCGGAAAGCGCACAGATAGCAAGGATGCCCAGAGGAGGGCAGAGAATGCAGAGCGCGGCGAGCAGGAAAAAAAGCACTTTCATGGCCCTATTTCCTCCGCTCCCTGCGAAGAGCATCGCCCCGCATGCCGAGATTATCGGCCACAAGCTTGGCAAAAAGCAGGCAAGCCGCCGGAGGGCCAATCAGGACAATAAGACCGAGAAGCAAGTTCACAGTGAAACCCTACGACCGTGCGCACAAATAGCAACGAGTTTGAAGCGATCCGCAACCCCGGCACGCCCCGGCCGCTTCCGCCCGGCCCGTTTGAAAAAGCGCTCTCGCTCAATCGCGAACTTCTCAAGCCGAAGGAAGTTGCCGAATTGATGGCCCGCTCCGAGAGCTTCATCTATGCGCTGATCGACGAGGGAAAACTTGAGGCGTTTGCGCCCACCGGCCGGAAAGTCAAACGCAAGGTTATCACCCGCCGATCCGTGCTCCTGGTCATGGCGGAATCCGGCAGGAACCCGGAAATCCTCGCCCCCCAGGTGGAATCCCTCCTTGCCTGGTTATCGCCTCAAGAGTTGGACCTCACAATCCGGGAGGCGACCAGGCTTCTTGAGAACCCCGGCCGGCCGCGCGGAATATCTGGCGTCCATCGAAAAAAGCCTGACCAGCGGATGGAACTCGCAGTGGAAAAAGAATCCTTCGCGCCGATTGCGGCCGAGTTTGAGAAACTTTTTAAGGGGAAAGGATGGATGCCCTGATGACTGCAGCACGCTCTTCCCACGGCTTCATGAGTTCCTCCTCAGAGCGAGGCACATCGCGGACGGGATCCCCATTTGCATCCGTGGTGTATGTATCTCCCGCATTGGCGGCAGCGTTGGCCTTGGCGAGGTCGAAATCGTCTTTGAGCGGAGGAGTCACTACCGGCACCCTACGCCCCGCCGGGCGGAATCGTCAAGCCCGCCTGTCTGCCGCCTGGTCAACCGGGGAAGCCGGAGATTCGCAAAATCGTTTCCTTATTGAGACTGGAACCGCATGAAATCCGACTCCTGCAACCCGCCTGAATCGCTCGTGCATCACCTCTTCAGCCCCATTGCACGATCCCGGAAAAATCCTCCGGACTCAGGTTTTCGCCAAAAAACCTACCCCCACCCCCCACCCCTGATTGTCCGAACACTTGTCTCAATCTCGATGTCACTTTTTCACAAGTGCCTGATAATCAGCACAACGGTTTTCAGGGGTTTTGGACAAGTGTTCGGACAACTGAGACAAGTGTTACCCCGAAAATTCGGGCTATCTCCTTCCGTAAGTGCCTGTAAAGACACGCTTTTCGGGCTATTTCGGCCTGCTACACGCTATTTCGGGATTTGAGACAAGTGATCGGTCAAGACTCAAAGCGCACAAAACGCGCCGATTTTTTCTTTACATCCGGATGTATTAGCGGAACTAATACATCCTATGCAGACTCCCAATAGCACATTGCGCAGCAGCATGGATGGAAACGAGGCGACCGCCAATATCGCCTACCGTCTCAGCGAGACGATTGCCATCTATCCGATCACCCCGTCGACGACCATGGGCGAGCTGGCGGACGAATGGTCCGCGAAGAGCAAGCCGAACCTCTGGGGGCATGTGCCAAAGATTGTGGAGATGCAGTCGGAGGCGGGTGCCGCCGGCGCGGCCCACGGGATGCTGCAGGGCGGATCGCTGAGCACGACGTTCACCGCCTCGCAGGGTCTCCTCCTCATGATCCCGATCATGTATAAGCTCGCGGGGCAGCTCATGCCGTTCGCGATGCACGTGACCGCCCGCGCGCTCGCGACCCACGCGCTCTCGATTTTCGGCGACCACTCGGATGTGATGTCGGTCCGCCAGACCGGGTTTGCCCTTCTCTCGTCGGCGAGCGTCCAGGAATCCCACGATTTCGCCTGCATCGCCCACGCGGCGACGCTGAAGGCGCGGATCCCCTTCCTCCATTTCTTCGACGGGTTCCGGACCTCGCACGAGATCAACGACCTCGAATTGCTCTCGGATGAGATCCTCCGCGCGATGATCGACGATGAGGCGGTCCTCGCCCACTCGGCCCGCGCGATGACGCCCGACAAGCCGAGCATCCGCGGCACGGCGCAGAACCCGGACGCGTTCTTCCAGGCGCGCGAGGCGGCCAACACGTTCTACGCGGCACTGCCCGGCATCGTCCAGGCGGCCATGGACCAGCTGGCGGCGCTCACCGGCCGCAGCTACCACCTCTTCGACTACACCGGCGACCCACAGGCTGAACACGTCGTGGTCGTGATGGGATCGGGGGGCGAGACGCTCCGCGAAACGGCCGCCCACCTGAACACGCTCGGCGAAAAGACCGGCGTCCTGCAGGTCCGCCTGTTCCGTCCGTTCGACATCTGGACGTTCCTGAACACGCTCCCGGAAACCGTCCGCCACATCACCGTGCTGGACCGCACGAAGGAGCCCGGCTCCCCGGGCGAACCGCTCTTCCTCGACGTCTCCTCCGCGGTCCTCTCCAAGGGCAGCTCCCGCTGGAAGCAGCTGCCCCGCGTCACTGGCGGACGCTTCGGACTTGCCTCCAAGGAGTTCACTCCGGCCATGGCCGCCGCGGTCTTCGCCGAGATGAAGTCTGCCGAGCCCCGTCAGGAATTCACGATCGGCATTGAGGACGATATCACCGGGCTCTCGCTCCGCTACGATGCGGGCTTCCGCCTCCCGGGCCAGTCCTACACCCAGGCGGTCTTCTTCGGCCTCGGGTCCGACGGGACGGTCGGCGCGAACAAGAACACGATTAAGATCATCGCCAAGAAGCTCGGCCTGCACGCGCAGGCGTATTTCGTTTATGATTCGAAGAAGGCCGGGGCGGTGACCGTTTCGCACCTGCGCTTCGGGAAGGATCCGATCCACGCGCCGTACCTGGTGGATGCAGCGGACTTCGTCGGCTGCCACCAATACCACCTCCTCGAGCAGCAGCCGGTTCTCGAGACCGCCCGCGAAGGGGCGATCTTCCTCCTCAACACGCCGCACAGCGCGGAGACCGCCTGGGACCACCTCTCGCACGATGTCCAGGAGCTGATGATCGAGAAGAAGCTGAAATTCTACGTCATCGACGCCTACAAGATCGCCAAGGAAACCGGCATGGGCGCGCGCATCAACACGATCATGCAGGTCGCGTTCTTCGCCCTCAGCGACATCCTCCCGATCGACCAGGCGGTGGCCGAAATCAAAACCGCGATCGAAAAAAGCTACGCACGCAAGGGGGCCGAGCTCGTCCAGCGGAACTGCGCGGCCGTCGACCAGTCGGTGGCCGGCGTGCACGAGGTGCAGGTCCCCGCGGCCGTCACCGCCACGCGCCCGAGCCCGTTCCCGATACCAGTCGAGGCCCCGGACTTTGTCCGCCACGTCTCCGGAACGCTTCTGGCCGGCCGCGGCGACAGCCTGCCGGTGAGCGCGTTCCCGCCGGATGGCGTCTGGCCGACCGGCACCTGCCAGTGGGAGAAGCGCAACCTCGCGCAGGAGATTCCGGTCTGGGATCCCTCGCTCTGCATCCAGTGCAACAAGTGCGTCATCGTCTGCCCGCACGCCGCAATCCGCGCAAAATACTATCCGGAGGCGGCCCTCGAGGGCGCGCCTTCCGCGTTCCAGTCGGTCGCGTTCCGCTCGAACGACGTGCCCGGCCAGCGTTACACGATCCAGGTGGCCCCCGAGGATTGCACCGGCTGCCGGCTCTGCGTCTACGTCTGCCCGGCCAAGGACAAGACCAACGCCAAGCACAAGGCGCTCGACCTCGCCCCGCAGGCTCCGCTCCGCGAGCAGGAGCGCATCAACTTCTCGTTCTTCGAGTCCCTGCCGCTGCCCGACCGCACGCGCATGAAGACCGACATCGTCAAGGACACCCAGTTCCTGCAACCGCTCTTCGAGTTCTCCGGAGCCTGCGTCGGATGCGGCGAGACTCCCTACATCAAGCTGGTCAGCCAGCTCTTCGGCGACCGTGCGATCATCGCCAATGCGACCGGCTGTTCGTCGATCTACGGCGGCAACCTGCCGACAACCCCGTATACGACAAACTCCGACGGACGTGGTCCGGCCTGGGCGAACTCGCTCTTTGAGGACAATGCGGAATTCGGCCTCGGCCTCCGCCTCTCGGTGGGGGACAAGGAAACCCAGGCCAAGGAAATCCTCCTGGCTTCGAAAGACGCCCTCGGCGCGGAATTTGTCGGCTCGATCCTCGATGCCGACCAGTCGACGGAGGCCGGGATCGCCGCCCAGCGGGCCCGCGTCGCGGACCTCCGCACCCGCCTCGGCTCGGTGCCCGGGGGGCTCCGTGCACGCCTCGACAGCCTCGCCGACTACCTCGTCAAAAAATCCGTCTGGATTGTCGGCGGCGACGGCTGGGCGTATGACATCGGCTTCGGCGGTCTCGACCACGTTCTCTCGCTCGGCGAGAACCTCAACATCCTCGTCCTCGACACCGAGGTCTACTCGAACACCGGCGGCCAGCAGTCGAAGTCCACGCCGATGGGTGCCGTTGCCAAGTTTGCAACCTCCGGCAAGGGCCGCGGCAAAAAGGATCTCGGGCTCTACGCGATGAGCTACGGCGACGTCTATGTCGCCCGCATCTCGATGGGCGCGAAGGATTCGCAGGCGGTCAAGGCGATCGCGGAAGCGGAGGCCTACCCGGGCACCTCGCTCATCATCGCCTACAGCCACTGCATCGCCCACGGCTACAACCTCGCCCACGGGCTCGAGCAGCAGAAGCTGGCGGTCGATACCGGCTACTGGCCGCTCTACCGCCACGACCCGCGGCGCGCCGCAACCGGCCAGAACCCGCTCGTGCTCGATTCGCCGGCACCGAAGCTCCCGCTCAGCCGGTTCACCGAAAACGAGATCCGCTACCGGTTCCTGGAATCGACGAACAAGGAACGCGCCGCCCACCTCGCAAATCTCGCGCAGGAACAGATCCACGAGCGCTACGACCTTTACCGCCGCATGGCTGCCGCCACAACGACCGAAACCCCCGCATCCGAACAAAAATGAACCTCTCGACGAAATACCTCGGCCTGGAACTGAAATCCCCGTTTGTCATCGGCGCATCGCCGCTTGGCGAAGATGTCGACATGGCGCGGCATCTGGAAGATTGCGGGGCATCGGCGGTCGTCATGCACTCGCTCTTCGAGGAGCAGCTCACCGGCGACTCGGATGCCCTGACCACGCTCACCGAGTCGATTGAGGATTCCTCACCGGAAGCGCTCAGCTACTTCCCCGAGGCCGCCGAATACAGCCTCGGGCCGGAGGATTACCTCAACCAGATCGCCACGCTCAAGAAGCACCTCTCGATCCCGGTCATCGCCTCCCTCAACGGACGCACGCCCGGCGGGTGGGTCTCCCATGCCAAGCTCATGGAGGAGGCCGGCGCCGACGCGCTTGAGCTCAACATCTACGAGGTCCCGACCGACATCACCGAAAGCGGCGCCGATATCGAGGCGCGCGTGCTCGAGGTCGTCGCCGGCGTCCGGGAAAAGCTCACGGTCCCGCTCTCGGTCAAGCTGGCTCCGTTCTACTCGTCGCTACCCAGCCTGGCCAGCAGCCTGAGCGGTGCGGGCGTGAACGGCCTGGTCCTCTTCAACCGCTTCTACCAGCCGGACCTCGACATCGAGGACCTCGCGGTCGAGCCGAAGCTGTTTCTCTCCACCTCGTCCGAGCTCCTCCTGCGCCTGCGCTGGATGGCGGTGCTCTATGGCAAGCTCCCGGTCTCGCTCGCCCTCAGCGGCGGCGTCCACAAGGTCCACGATGCCGTCAAGGCGGTCATGGCGGGTGCGGATGTGATCCAGATTGTCTCGCTCATCCTGCGGCACGGACCGCAGGCGCTGGAGACGCTCATCAAGGATTTCAGCGCGTGGATGGAGGAACACGACTACAGCGCGGTCAGCGAGATGCGCGGCTGCCTCAGCCACAAGAACTCGCCCGATCCCGCCGCCTTCGAGCGCGCCAACTACCTCCGCGTCCTCCAGCTCTGGAAGGTCTGATCGCCTACCTTTGACCCGGCAAAAGGCGATTCCTGTAGAGAAATTCTGAAAGGATTTCTTTTCGGGTTGCTACAAACCGGCGAAATGACGCCAGGAAAAACCAGGCCCGTCAGCTGCGGAACGCCACCTTCGGATAGGTCGCGAGGTAGGCGGCAATTTCCGCAACGAAGACCGCGCCGAACTCGGCGAGCTTCTTCTCGCCGATGCCGGTGATCCCGCGCAGGCTTCCGGTTTCCACCGGGTAGTCGCGCGCCATCTGCCGGAGGGCGCCATCACCGAGGACGACGTAGGCCGGGACACCCCGCTCGTCGGCAAGGCGTTTGCGGAGCTTGCGCAAGCGGTCGAAGAGCGTCTCGTCGCACTCGATCTCGCCGGCGCGCGGCGCCTTGGCCTTCGGGCGGCTCATCGGCTTCGTCAGCATGATCAGCCGGCGCGAGCGCAAGGCGTCGATCCCTTCGTCGGTGAGCGCGATCGTGGGAAACTCCCCGCGCTCCTGGACCAGGAGGCCCATGCGGACGAGCTCCCGGCCGATCGCCGCCCATTCCGGGCGGCTGAGGTCCTTGCCGATGCCGTAGGTTGTGAGGCGGTCGTGACCCCAGCGCCGGATCTTCTCGGTCTCCGCGCCGGTGAGGATTTCGATGAGGTGGTTGAGTCCGACGCCGAACCGTCCGCCCTCACGGACCCGATACACGCACGAGAGGAGCTTCTGCGAGGCCACGGTCGCGTTGTAGGACTCCCGGGGTTCAAGGCAGTTGTCGCAGGACTCGCAGCTCGGCGCCGCGTAGGTCTCCCCGAAGTATTGCAGCAGCTCCCTCCGCCGGCAGGACCCGCACTCGGAGTAGTGCATCATGAGGCGGAGCTGCTCGCGGGCGATCTGCTGCTCCTTGGGGCTGCTCATCTCGTCGATGAAGTGGGTCTGCTTTGCGGCGTCGCCGGGACTGAAGAGGAGGAGGCAGTCGGCGGGCAGACCGTCGCGCCCGGCCCGTCCGGTCTCCTGATAGTAGCCCTCGATGTTTTTCGGAAGGTCGTGGTGGATGACCCAGCGGACGTTCGGTTTGTTGATCCCCATGCCGAACGCGATCGTCGCGCACATGATCCGGATCTCATCCCGGAGAAACAATTCCTGGTTGAGCGCGCGCTCGTCCGCCGAGAGTCCGGCATGATACGGCCGGGCTGGAAACCCGCGGTCGCTGAGGCTTTCAGCCAGCCGGTCGGCGGCCGCCCGCGTCGCGCAGTAGACGATCCCGCTGTCCAGCGGGCGCTTCCGAACAAACTCGGTGATCTGCTTCACCGGCTGATCCTTCGGCAGGACCCGGTAGGAGAGGTTCGGGCGGTTGAAGCTGGCGACGAAGACGTCCGGCTCGCGGAGTTGGAGGTGGAGGATGATGTCGTCGCGCACGCGCCCGGTCGCCGTCGCAGTGAGCGCCATCACGGGCACGTCGGGCAAGAACTCGCGCAGGCGCGAAATCTGCCGGTATTCCGGCCGGAAATCGTGTCCCCACTCGGAGATGCAGTGCGCCTCGTCGATCGCGATTGACGAGACGTTCCATGCGAGGAGGTTGTCGCGCCAGTTGTCGAGCATGAGCCGCTCGGGCGCGGCGTAGAGGAGCTGATACTTCCGCTCGTGCAGACCGCGGAGCCGGGCCTTCGACTCGGCGGCCTTGAGCGAGGAGTTGAGGAATGTGGCAGCGACGCCCGCGGCCTCGAGCTGGTCGACCTGGTCTTTCATCAGGGCGATGAGCGGCGAGACGACGACGGTCAGGCCCTCGCGCAGCAGGGCGGGAAGCTGGAAGCAGAGCGACTTGCCGCCGCCGGTCGGGAGCAGCGCGAACACGTCGCGCCCGTCGAGCGAGGACTCGATGATCTCGCGCTGGAGCGGCCGGAATTCCTCGTAGCCGAAGGTCTTCTTCAGCGTCTTCTGCAGGGCGTCCATCTTACTCCAGCGAGAGCAGGGGCATCCTCCCGGCCACAGGAAATCCGGAGGGCATCGTGTCCAGCATTCTACCCCAGACAGCACGATTCCCCCGCATGGAGGCAGATCGGGTTGAGTTTGTAGAAACGACCTCTTGCCACCTGCCGGAAGCACCCAAGCGGCAAGATGCCGCTTCCACGGTTTGAGATCCTGATGCATAGGGCGTTCTGGCCATCCCCAAAAACAATCCACCCGCCAGCCCGAAGCAAGCTACTTGTCGAAAATATTCGGCCCTCCTGCGATGTGGCTGTTCTCCGGGGTGAGTTTGGCGACCGATCGATTTAAACAATCAGTGCGGGGAAAGTGGGCGTCTTTACTGTGGCGGCATCGAAGCCCGAGGCCAGTGCGATAACTGGGCCATCGATGATATCATCTCCCGTGCCGGGAACGAATCCGTTAACGCCCACGTCGGTGCGCAGGGTGAACAGACCGTCGCCATTGATATCCGCACCAATCGCCTTTGCGGTGACGCTCTTGAGTTGCGTGACGGCGTTGGTCGCGCTCAGGTTGCTGGAATTGGTCGCATTGTTGACCGCGAGGATCGCCGCGATGCGCGTTGCGATCACGCCGGTGACGGTGCCAGAAGCGCCCGCCGTGGCGCCAGCCCCGCCGGTGCCGGAGAAGAGACCTCCCATGTCGCTGATTGTGATGCCGAAG
Organism: uncultured Chthoniobacterales bacterium; assembly: GCA_964467415.1. Taxonomy (GTDB): domain Bacteria; phylum Verrucomicrobiota; class Verrucomicrobiia; order Chthoniobacterales; family Terrimicrobiaceae; genus CAYXRX01. Next base: position 17,464 of record CAYXRX010000007.1, on the reverse strand, counting down.
GGCTTGGCGAAATTACCGAGGTCGCCGGTGATTTTGGAGTCGCTCACACTTCCGCCCGTTCCGCCCACTCCCGCTGGCCCGGCGGCATCGCCGCCCGCACCGCCGATAAGTGCCTGCGCGAAGCGGGAGGCGATGACGTTGACGTGCGACACGTTGCCACCGCTACCGCCCAGACCGCCCGTGCCTCCTACCTCTGCGCCGCCCGCCCCGCCCATGACTCGCAGGATGCCGGCCTTGCCGATGACCGTATCGACCGATCCCCCCGCGCCGCCTGAAGCGGCCGAGCTCCCGCCGTTGCCACCTCCGATTTCAAAAGTTGCGAATGCCCCGGCGAGCGTGACGCTGGAAACGGAGCCTCCTGTGCCGAAAAGGCCGGTGCTGCCCACACCATGTCCGCCTGAGACAGCGTAATGAGCGAATGCGCGATTGTCGGTGAGCTTGAGCATACTGACCCCTCCACCTATGCCGCCGGAGCCGGCGCTCTTGGCCCCCGCATTGCCGCCTGCGAAGCTCAGCAGCACACCTGCATCCACATTGCCAGAGGTGCTGAAACTAATGTGATCGATCGCGCCGCCCGCGCCGGAGATGCCTGTGCTTGAGTTCGCGCCGCCGGTGCCGCCGGTTACATTCACATTACCCGCCAGCGAGCCTGCGGTGTGGTTGAAGATCAGGCCGGTGACCTTTCCCCCCGCGCCCGCATCCTGCGCGCTGGCTGAGCTGCCTCCTGCTCCGCCACGGATATCGATCGTGTCTGTGAACATCGCCGCACTGACGACCGTCGTGCCCGACACATCGCCGGCCTGACCACCGGTGCCGCTGGTCGCGCTGCCGCCCGCGCCGCCGCTAATCGTCAAACTGCCCCAGAGGCCGAGAGCGCCGAGAGTGAAGGTTGGTTTCGAAACGCTACCTCCGGTTCCGCCCGTCGCACCGCCGCCGCCCGCGCCCGCGCCGATGTCGATAAGACCGGTTGCCATCGCCGCAATCTTGGCCGTGAAGCCGGTAATTCCGCCGCCGGTGCCGCCGGTGCCGGCAGGTGAAGCGCCACCGCCGTTGCCAAGGACCCCGCCAACTTGGAGATCACCCGTCATCAAGCTCGAAACCCTGACTGAACCACCATGAACCGCGCCGCCGGCTCCGCCATTGCCGGAGCTGCTTCCACCCTGTCCTCCTTTGCCGCCATTCACGTCCACAAAATTGACGGTCGGCGCCGAGATGACCGCGTTGGTGGTATTGCCGGCGGCTCCGCCATCGCCAGCGGTCGAGGCATCTCCGCCCGATCCGGCTTGGATATTGATCGACGCGGCCCGCCGTGAGACGAGCAGTTTCGAATTGAGATTTTCGCCGCCGGCGCCGCCCGCACCTGTGCCCGAAGTGCTTGAGCCGCCACCGCCGCCAAGGAATTCGCTCGTGACGGCATCCGTGACTTCCACCGCAGAGGCGCTGTCATTGCGCAACACGCCGCCAGCACCCGCGGCGGCATTGTTCGCGTCGCCGCCAGATCCGGCGAGAAATTTCACGCCACCAAGAAGGCCTTTCACCGCGACGCTGCTGCCGGTGATGTCACCACCTGTTCCGCCGGCGCCGCCACTGGCCAGGCCAGAGCCGCCGCCTCCGCCGGTGATTGAGGTAATTCCCACAATGTTTGTAGCGGTGATCTTCACTGCGGAAATCACGCCGGCATGGCCGCCGCTGCCGGCATTCCCGTTGCCGCCGCTGCCGCTGGCAAGGTCCACGTTACCGCCGACCGTGCGCGCCACTGCTGCGGCGAAGTTCGTCAACGCGCCACCTGCCTTGCCAATGGCGCCCGTGCCGCCGTCGCCCGCTGCCACCGCGATGTCTCCCGTTACTTCTCCCGCCGTGAACTTCACGTTGCTGAGCACGCCGCCGGAGCCGCCGGGATCAGTCCCTGCGCCCGTGCCGCCGTTGCCGGCGGTTGCGGTGAAGCTGGTCGCACTTGTGCCGGTGTTGACTATCACCGTATCAATTTTTCCCCCATCGCCCCCGGTTCCGGTGCCTTTGCCTGAGGAGCCGGCACCTGCGGTGATCTTCACGTCGCTGGTCGTTTTGCCGAAGACCGCCTTGATGCTTGTGATGTCACCTCCATTCGCGCCTGCGCCTGCGCTGGTGCCGCCGGTGTGAGCTCCCCCCGAACCTGCAGTCACGCTGAAGTCACCGAGTTGTTCCTTGATGTTTGCAACCACTCCCGTGATCGCTCCGCCCGCACCCGCAGTGCCCGTAAAGGTGTTGCCGATGCTTCCGCCGCCACTCGCGCGGACGGTCACGTTGCCCTCCATGAACGTTTTCACATTCAGGCTCACGTCGCTCGTGCTTGAGCCCGCTCCAGCCGCCGCCGTCTGGGCTGCACCGCCCGCTCCGGCCGCGCCGATAGTGATGTTGCCATGCACCTCCGCGGCGGCAAATGAAATCCCATCGATGCCGCCCGCGTCGCCACCCGAACCGTTGCTTATGCCTTTGCCGCCTGCGCCTGTGCTGATCGTCGTGTCGCCTTCGATGAGGCTCGTCGAAACGATCTTCACTCCGCTGAACGAGCCGGATTTCCCTCCAGCGCCGCCGCCGGAAGTGGAGGCGGCGCCGCCAGCACCGCCGGTAAAAATGATATTGCCGACGAGGTGCGAGAAGCTCATCGACAGGTCGGATATCGCGCCCGCGTTGCCGCCGTTGCCAACGCCGGTGCCGCTCGCCGCACCACCCGCACCGCCTGTGACCGAGAGGGTTCCGTCGATGAACTTTCCCGTAAGGTGCACTCCCGAAACCGCGCCGCCATCGCCGCCTTTTGCAGTGATTGCTGCCGTCGTTGAGCCGCCTTTGCCAGCGGTGATAAAGACGGACTCGAAGGCTTCGCCGATCGTGACACTCGTGACTGCGCCGCCCGCAAACCCATCGCCCGTCGAGTTGTCCGCACCGTCCCCGGATTTGATCGTGTTCGCGCCGTGCGCCAGAGTGAGACTGGCGATGCCGGCGCCCGCGCCGGTCGGCACGAATGTGTTCACCGCGAGGTTCAATCCTCCAAAGCTCAGGCTGTTATCGTCCGAGGCTGTTCCTGCTCCGATGTAATTTGCACTTGCGTTATCCATCGTCGCGAAGACCGGCTTCCCGAGCACCACGTTGCTGATCGTCCCCCCAGCCACCAGCGAACCGGTGACAGCGCCAGTCATCGTGAGTTTCGTGATTGAGGCAGGCTGCATCGTGAGCTTGCCTCCGGTAAGCTGGACTTGGCTCGTTGCGTCGAGCACGGTTGCGATGCTGCCTGCCACATCACCCTTGAGCGTCGCCTGAAAGGCATCGCTGACCGCAAGCCCTGTGAGATCGTCGGGGAAGAAGAACCCGTTGCCGCGACGGTCTTTGAGGAAAACCATCGCTTTGCCGGCATCCACCTGCAGGAGCAGCAGGTCGCTCTTATCGGCCTTGCCGTTATTGTTCGAGTCGAAAAAAAGTTTGTCGCCCGCGCTTTCCAGGAAAGCAAAGTCCACTCCCACGTTGGTCGCAGCGTCCTTTTCCGATTGCAGATCGTTCGCAAGGGAAGGAGCCGCAGGATTAGTCACGTCGAAGACTTTCGTGTCGACCGCGCTGACGAGGAAAGTTGCGGGAGCGATGCGCTGTTCGAGCAGTTCGAGAAAGGGAATGCTTGCTTTCATAAAAGGGACATTGTTCGAGGGAGTTGCTAGCAACTTGTGCTAACAGCTTGGATCAAGTCAGTCGGGGGTGGTGACGATTGGCCGTGCTAGTGATCGCCGTTTAGAGGCGTTCAATTTACCACCATGTCGCAGTTGCGCGACTTTTACAAACAAAAGCCAGCAAAGCGCGCGGAACACGGAATAAGAGGGAAAGAAAAATGGTGATGAGTAGGAAAGCGAGGGGGTCGGCCAGATCCTCCCGATTGACATTTCAACTTGGCGATAAACTTTTTCACTTCCTCACGCCCTGATGAGCGCCCACCATTCCGACCCGCTCGGGTGGCGGCTCTTCACGTCCAGTCGCTCGGTCAGCCACGTCTGTGCGTTGCAGCCAATCTCTTACTCGAGCGAAAGAAGCGTGGCAGCGCCGTCGAACTGGCCGACCGCGATCACCTTGCGCGACGGATGCCAAGCGAGCGCGCTGATGCCCGCGGGCAGCCGCGTGCGTTTGCGCAGGATTTTGTCGTCCTGAAACGTGAAGATGAGGAGCGTGCCGGTCTCGTCGCCGGTGGCCAGCTGGCCGGTTACAGGGGAGAACGCTGCCGCGATCATGTCGCTGTCGTGGCCGTCGAGCTGGACCGGCGTCACGCCCTCCGGCCCGTTCTCTCCGGTGGTCGGCCAGACGGTGATGACCGGGCCGCCGCCGGTGGCGAGCTGCGATCCGTCGGCGGAAAACGCCATCGCCTGAACCTTGGTTTCGAACCCCTGGATGTGCAGCGGGTAGTCGCGAGTGAAGTCGTAGAGGTGGACGCTCGCGGTCTGGTCGGCTGTCACGAGCCAGCGGCCGCACGGGCTCCAATCGACCAGCAGGCTGGCCCCGCCCCAGTCGAAGCGGGCGAACGGCTCCGCCTCGCCGAGCCGCCACATCCGGGCCCCGCCCGCGCCGGCGACCGCGATCTCCGATGCGTTAACCGGATTCCAAACAAAGTCCGCAACCTGCGACGGCAGCTCAGGAAGGCGGCGGGTGCTCACGCCCTCCATGTCAAAAATATGCAGATGCTTCCCCTGACCTGCGGCAAGCAATTTCCCGTCCGGGCTCATCTTCAGCCTTTCGATGATCCCGCGTCCGGGCCGGACCTCGCGGCCGTCGCCGAACCTGATCCTGCCGTCAAATCCCGCCGTGGCGAGGTGTCCGCCGAACCATGCGGGCGCGGCGTTCCCGAGGGCGTTGCCGGCATGCTTTTCAACGATATTTCCGTCGCAGTCGATGACCGGGATTTCCCCGGTCGATGGCGCGATCGCGAGGCGTGCGCCTTCGGCGTCCCATGCGAGGTGAAGGATGTTGTCCGCCGCCTGAATCGTCCCGAGGTGCTTCATGCCAGACATTTGCGGAATCCCTTGTTGAGGGCGGCGCGGTCGAGGTTGCGGCCGATGAAGACGAGGCTATTGCGGCGCGGGCGTTTGCCCCATGGCCCGCCGTTCGCCGCGTCGATGAGCATGTGGACGCCCTGGAAAATCACGCGGTCCGGGTTACCTTTCACAGCGAAGACACCCTTCATCCGAAAGATGTCTGCGCCCTGCACGCGGACGAGCTCGCTGAGCCAGTCGTTGAGCTTTTTTCCGTCGCAATCGCCGTCGTGCTCAATGCCGATGCTGGAGATGGCGGGGTCGTGGTGGTGGTGCTGGCCGGGATCGAGAAAATGCGGGTCGACCTCCATCGCATGGTCAAGATCGAAGCCGCCGACATTGAGGACCTTGTCGATCGCGATGCCCGCATTTGTCGTGCGGTGGATCACGGCCAATGCGTTGATCGAGCGGATCCGTGCCTCCAGGGAATTCAATTCCTCCGGGGTGACGAGGTCGCACTTGTTCAGGAGGACGACATCCGCAAACGCGATTTGCTCGCGGGCCTCGTCACCGTCGTCGATGTGGGAGAGGATGTGCTTCGCATCGACCAGCGTGACGACCGCGTTCACAAAGAGCTTTTCCTTAAGCTGGTCATCGACAAAAAACGTCTGCACGACCGGTCCCGGATCGGCGAGCCCGGTCGTCTCGATGAGGATGTGGTCGAACTTGTCCTTACGCTTCATGAGATTTCCGAGGATCCGGATGAGATCGCCGCGGACAGTGCAGCAGATGCACCCGTTGTTCATCTCGAAGAGTTCCTCGTCGGCGTTGATGACCAGCTCGTGGTCGATCCCGATCTCGCCGAACTCGTTTTCGATCACAGCGATCCGGAGCCCGTGCTCCTCGGTGAGAATCCGGTTCAGCAGTGTCGTTTTTCCGGCGCCGAGAAACCCGGTGAGAATCGTGACTGGCGTTCTGTCCATCCCCAAAAACAATCCACCCATCCGCGCGAAGCAAGCATCTTGTCGAAAATCTTCCGCCTGTCCGCAATAGGGCGCCTGACCAGGGAAGCAATGCCGGACGCGCGTCAAATATCGTTTTCCGTTTGACGGACAAGGAAGAATTCTGAAATGTTTCCCCCGGTAAGTTGGACTTTTAAAAACACTCGGCTGTCTATGAAAACACTTTTCCTTGCCACACTCACATCGGTGACCCTCTTCACGCTGCATGTCTCCGGGGCGGCTACGATGGTTTCCAATCTTGGGCAAACCGACTCAACGCTCTTCACGGTGGAAGGATCATCCTGGCTGGCGCAGCGTTTTGTAACCGACAATTCTGCTCCATCTTTTGACCTTGTTTCCGTTGTGCTCCAAATGGGTGCCCCAGCCAACACGGGCAGTTCTATTACGGTGGCACTGCGGGAGTCCACGGGCAATCAGCCGGGCGATTTTATACAAAACCTCAGCGGTCCCACCACACCCGGCGCCGGCGACCAGACATTCACTCCATCCCTCCCACTCACTTTAAATCCGAATACATCCTATTGGATTGTTGCCGAAGTCTTGGCAGGAACTGGCTCCTACTCCTGGGTGACGACCCCCACCACCTCCGCAACCGGACCTTGGTCTATCAGCGCGACGGATACAAAATCCTACTCCACTAATTTCGGCACTTCTTGGACGAACCAGGATGGACATCCTTACAAGTTCAGTGTGAACGCCGTTCCCGAACCGACTGGAGTCACCCTCCTTCTGCTTGCAGCCGGCGGAGCATTTATTGCCACAGGCTTGCGCAAGGTCCGCAACGATTAGGCTTCGTCTGACGGGTCTCCAATCTCAAGTTTGAACTTGCTTCCGGACGTCCTCCGGTCAGCTTTCTGGGCTTCTCTTTTCGGACTCAGGCTTTCTGCGACTTGCTACCAGGCGGAAGGTGGGCTATACCGCATCGCACGATACCCCGTTTCGCATGAATGTGTCCAAACCCGATCACGCGGATGAGCCTGGCTATCCGGACAAAAAGCAATTTGCAAAAAGTGCCCGCAAGCTCGGGCTGGCCGCGGTGGGTGCGGGCCTCCTGGCTTCAGGGTGTGCACCTCAGCGTTCGGTCTCACGGACCGGGGGAGTGATCGCTCCCGAACCCGCAGCGGTCAAGAAGCCGATTTCGGGCCGGACAATAGGAAGTCCCCGTGCCGAGCCGAAACCCTCGCCGCCGCCGCCGCGCCTTCCGGGTGAGGCTCCCGTTCAGGTCAGAGGCAAGATCCGCGTCGAGCCGACGCCAACTCCCGTCCCCCCACCGGGCGTCCCGCCGGTTGCCCAATAGCGCAGCTTCGCAACTACCTCCGGCGATGGATTTCACGCTCTGCCTGACCCACGCCTGCAACCTGCGCTGCGGCTACTGCTACGCCGGGGAAAAGCGCACGGAGTCGATGTCGTGGGAGACAGCAAAGCGCGCCGTGGACTTCTGCCTTGAGGAAACCCTGCGGACTGCGCGTCCCGGTGCCGGGCAACCTTCCGCGCAGCTCGGCTTCTTTGGCGGCGAGCCGCTCCTCGAATGGGACCTCCTCCGCCGGGCGCACGACCATGCGGCTGCGGAATCCGCCCGCCGCGGGATCGCGCTGAAGAAGACGGTGACCACAAACATGACGCTCTTGGATGAGGCGAAGGTCCGCTGGCTGCGGGAGAGCGGGTTCTGGGTCGGGCTCTCGCTCGACGGCAATGCCGCGATGCACGACGCGCTCCGCCGCACGGCGGGCGGCGCCGGCACGCATGACCGCTGCGCTCGGGCCTTGGAATTTTTCCGCGGGACGGCTGCCAACGGCGAGGTCATCGTTGTTGTCGACCCCCGGAACGTCCGGCATCTTGCGGAGTCGATCGCCTGGCTGATCGCGGAGGACATCCGCCACATCGCCCTGAACCCGAACTTTTCCGCCGATTGGACGGATGAATCGCTGTCAGTCTGGCGCGTGGCCTACGAGGAAGCCGCGAGCCGCTACGCCGAAGCCTACCGCACTGGCGCGCCGGTCCGCATCAACGTGGTGGATGGAAAGATCCGTGCCCGGATCAATGGCGGATATGTCGCCTGCGACAAATGCGGGTTCGGAAAAAACGAGGTGGCGGTCTCGGTGCGCGGCAACCTCTACCCGTGCGAGCGATCGGTCGGCGGGGACACCGACTGGTCGGTTCGGATCGGCAACGTGTTCGACGGCTTCGACGAAGTCCGCCGCCGGCAGCTCGTCTCGGCGCGCGGCAACATCGTTGCGGAGTGTTCGGACTGCCCGCTGCGTGCGCGGTGCATGAACTGGTGTTCGTGCATCAACCTCGCCACGACCGGAGCGATCAACCGCGTCGCGGGTGCCGTCTGCTTCCACGAGAAAATTTCCATCGCCGCCGCCGACCGCGCTGCTGCCGCGCTCTTTGCGGAGCGGAACCCGGAATTCCTTGGGATTTTTTACTCGGATTATCCCGCTGCCACCACGCCTGCCCTACCATGAATCCATTCCTCACCTTTGCCCTTGCCGCGGGCGTGCTCTATGCTTCTGACATGTCCCTGCGCGCCGCCGATCCTGCACCTGCCGCCGAAGCGGTCAATGCGCTCGGCCTCGACCTGCTTGCCGCGGGAAAACACACGGATTCCAACACGTTGATTTCGCCTTATTCGATCCAGTCGGCGCTCGCGATGACCTACGCCGGAGCCGGCGGGGCGACAAAGGCCGAGATGGCGGAAGTCCTGCATTATCCTGCTGACGAGTCCGTGCTGCTCGGCTCGTTTGCCGCGCTGGCCAGCGCCCTCAGGGATGTGGAAAAGCCCCCGCGCGGCGGCAAGGGCGATCCTGTGACGCTGACGGTTGCGAACCGGCTCTTCGGGCAAAGCGGCTCGGGCTTCAAAGCCCCCTTCCTGTCGGTGCTCAAGGAAACCTTTCAGGCTCCGCTGCAAATGGTGAACTTCCAGGCCGCGCCCGATCAGGAGCGCCGCGCGATCAACCGCTGGGTGGAGGAGCAGACGAAAGACCGTATCAAGGACCTGATCCCCCCGCAGGGCATCTCGGCGAACACGCGACTCGTCCTCGTCAATGCCGTCTATCTGAAAGCTCCCTGGGAGTCCGTGTTTCCGGAAGCCGCCACCCGCCCGGAGCCGTTCCGGGTCGGCGGATCAACGCCTGTGGACGTTCCCACCATGACCCGTGGAGGCGCGATGGGCTACTCGCACGATGCCGGCGTCACAACAATCGCCATTCCCTATCGCGGCCGTGACCTGCAGTTCGTCCTCTGGCTTCCCGATGCGGCCGACGGTCTCCCCGCACTCGAGGCCGGGCTGACTCCCGCAATGCTCGCCTCCACCTCCCGCCTGCAGAGTGCCGAGGTGATTCTCCACCTGCCAAGATTCAAGCTGGAACCGCCTTCGCTCGCGCTGGCCGGTGTGCTGCAGTCGCTCGGGATGAAGTCCGCCTTCGACATCCCACCGGGTAGCGCCGACTTCACCCGCATGGCTTCGTCCAAGCCCGGGCTTTTTCTGTCCGCCGTCTTCCACAAAACATTTCTTTCGCTGGACGAGAAGGGCACGGAGGCCGCAGCAGCCACCGCCGCCGTGATGGCGCTCCGGGCGCTCGCGCCGGTCGAGAAAATGAAGCCTGTCGAAGTGCGGGTCGACCGGCCGTTTCTGTTTGCGATCCAGCACCGGTCGACCGGCACCTGCCTGTTCCTCGGAAGGCTCAGCGATCCGCGGTAGGAGGCGGCCGATGGACGCCGCGCTGGCGGGTCCGTGCAACCGCTAGTGCCGCTTTGCTTTTTTCGTGACCGGCTTCGGCGACGCGGCCGGCTGGGGCGTGGCAGCCGGCAACGGCCGGTCCATGGCGACCAGTTCTGACACTGTCACAAATTTGAACCCCTTCTTCTGGAGGGCATCGATCGTCTCCGGCATAGCTGCCACCGTCGAAGGATGGATGTCGTGAGCAAGCACGATCGAGCCGGGTTTCGTGTTTTTCAGGATCTCACTCGTGACATGGGCGGCATTCCGGACCTTCCAGTCGAGCGGGTCGACATCCCACATAACGACCTTGAACCCGAACTCGTCGTTCAGCCGCTTCGTGATCGCCGCGTTCGTTGCGCCGTAGGGCGGGCGCATGACGACCGGCTTCTTGCCGCCGGCCTGCACGACGGCATCGTCGGTCTGGTTCATTTCCGATGCCACCCCGGCAGCGCCGAGCTTCGGCAGGGCCTTGTGATCGTAGCTGTGGTTTCCGATCTCGTGCCCTTCGGCGACCGCCCGCCGGAGCACGTCCGGATTCGCCGCAACGCACTGGCCGAGCACAAAGAACGTCGCCTTGACCCCGCGTTCCTTCAGGATGTCCAGCAGCTTCGGTGTCAGCGTGGCGTGCGGACCGTCATCGAATGTGAGCGCGATGTAGGGGCCGTCGACATTGCAGGAATTGTAGCTGAGCCGCTTCTGGCCGGCTGCGACCGGTTCGGCGGCCGGGGCCTGCATGGCGGGAGCGGCTTCAGCCTGTGCAGGCTGGGCGGAGGGCGCCGGGACGGCCGCTTCCGTTTTCGGCACGGCGACCGCCAGCGTTGGCTGCGCGGCGCTCTGCGCCTGGGAAAGCTTGAATGTCGCCCCGATGGCAGCCAGGGCCAGAACAGGGATCAGGATCCAGGAATTTTGTTTCATGCGGAAGATGCGGTAATTCCGGCACCTATCGCACAAAACGTTCCAAAATCATACCAAGTTTTTTCACGGTTTCCTCCGGCCAGAATTCCTTCGGGGTGATGAGTGCTCCGCTGAGCGCCGAGTGCTCCGGCCAGTCGGGGTTTTCGGGGATCATCGGAATCGCCCGGGAGAGGATGTCCTTGGCCGTGGCGACGTTCGCGTGCAGGTGGGCGATCACGGCGTCCGCAGTCACCGGCTCCTCCTCGATTTTCCAGCAGTCATAATCGGTGATCATCGCGAGCGTGGCCAGCGCGATCTCCGCCTCGCGCGCCAGCTTGGCTTCCGGGAGGTTTGTCATCCCGATGATATCGAAGCCGAGCTGCCGGTTGGCATTCGACTCGGCGCGCGTGGAGAACGCGGGACCGTCCATGTTGACGTAGGTGCCGCCGTTGTGGAACGGCCGGCCGGATGCGGCGCAGGCCCCCGCGAGCACCTGCCGCAGGCCGGGGCTGACCGGCTCGGCAAAGGCCGGGTGCGCAACGATTCCGTTCCCGAAAAACGTGTGGAATTCCCGCCGGCTTGTCCGGTCGAAAAACTGGTCCGGCAGCACGATGTCGCGCGGGTGGTATTGCTCCTGAAGGCTGCCGACCGCCGTCACGGCGATGATCCATCGCACGCCGAGCGAGCGGAGCGCCCAGATGTTCGCCCGGTGGTTGATCTCATGCGGTGCGATCCGGTGGCCGCGCCCGTGCCTCGGAAGAAAGAAGACCGGACGCCCGTGCAGCGAGCCGCCGACAATAACGTCCGACGGATCTCCGAAAGGCGTGGCGACACGGATCTCCGCAACCTGCTCGAACCCGTCGATCTGGTAGAGGCCGCTGCCGCCGATGATTCCGATCGCCGGAGGGTTCATTTGCCGCCGGACGGTTTTGACGGCCTGGTCTGGAAGTCGTTGCCCTCGCCGCCGAGATCGGTTTTCTCCAGAAGCCCGAGGAACTCGCGCAATGCGGGGGTTCCCGCGGAAGACTTCTTCACCAGCGTGCCGAGCGGCCGCCAGAGGTCCGGCTCGGTCAGTTCGATGCAGGTCAGCTGGCCGGCTTCGACCTCAGAACGCACGGCCGTGCGGGGGACGATCGAAATCGCGTTTTCGATCTGGACCGCACGTTTCACGGTCTCGATGTTGTCAAATTCAAAGGCGACTTTCACCTTCGCCCCCGCCTGGCGGAGCTGGCGGTCGACTTCACGGCGGGTCGGCAGATCGGGCTCGAACGCGATGAACTTCTCGCCGCCGAGCTCGGAGAGCGAAATTTTTCTCCGGGGGGCGAACGCATGGGTCGGGCCGCAGATGACGACCAGCCGGTCGCGCCAGAAGACCGACGCGGTGATCCCCCGGCGGGAGGCCGGGTAGGCGACGAGCCCGACGTCGGCCCGATTCTCCTGCACGGCCGCATAGACCTGGGCGGAGCGCCGGTAGTCCATCCGCACCTCGACCAGCGGAAACTCCCGGCGGAACCGCTTCAGATAAGGCGGCAGCTCGTGGAGGCCGATGCTGAAAATCGTCGCGATCCGAAGCTCGCCGGAAATCACTTCCTTCAGCTTCTTCATCCGCGCGCCCAGATCCTCATACGCCGCCATGATCTCGCGGCTCGACGCCAGGAACGTCTGCCCTTCCGGAGTCAGGCAAAAGGCCCGGCGTCCACGGTCGATCAGTCGCACTTGAAATTGCTCCTCGATGGCCCGCACCTGCTGGCTCACCGCGCTTTGTGTGATGTTGTTCCGCTCGCCGGCCCGTGAAAAACTCTCGCTGTCCGCCAGATCGCAGAATATTTTGAATGTTTGAATTTGCATCCGATTGCTTGGAGATAAGTAGAGCTAATAACGTCAAGAAAAGCCACAACAGAATTTCACATGAGTCAAATCGAAAAAAATCTGGAGGCGATCAGCGGGCGGATTTCCGAGGCCTGCAGGCGGGCCGGACGACCCGCGGACGGGGTCCGACTGGTGGCAGTTTCGAAGACGCATCCGTTCGATGCGGTGCGCGAGGCCTGGGACTGCGGGCAGAAGCTTTTCGGTGAGAGCCGCGTTCAGGAGGCGATCACAAAGATCCCGCTCCTGCCAGCCCGCCTCGAGTGGCACTTCATCGGCCACCTTCAGACCAACAAAATCCGAAAGGCCCTGCCGTACTTTACGCTCTTTCACGGGGTGGACAATTCCGAGGTCGCCCGCCAGATCGACCGGATCGCCGCAGAAACGGGTGCGTATCCCCGGGTTCTTCTGGAAGTCAACGTCTCGGGCGAAGGGACGAAGTTCGGATTTTCCCCCGCCCGCCTCCGGGAGGAATTCGATGGGCTCCTCGCGCTGCCCCGGCTCCAGGTGGCCGGGCTGATGACGATCGCCCCCTACGATGCCGACCCGGAGAAGGCGCGGCCGTTCTTTGCCGCCTTGCGGGAACTCCGCGATGAACTCGAGCGCCGGGGGGGGGCGCCTCTTCCGGAGCTATCGATGGGGATGAGCGGCGACTTTGAGCCCGCCATCGCCGAGGGCGCGACGCTCATCCGCGTGGGGAGTGCGATCTTCGGGGAGCGCCCCCGCAAAGACGCCGCCTGAGGTCCGCACCCGGGGCTGACGGCTGCAAAGGGTGGGGCACCCCGTCTCTCGGACATCCCCGCGTTCCCCGGTCCGGGCTTCCGTTGCCTCCGCGCCCCCGCCTGGCGCACATTTTTTCAAAATCGAGCCTTGCCAAGATTTCCGGCGCACATTAGAACATCTAATATCACAAACCTATGAAGCCTGTCGTATTCAACAACACCGTTCTGCGCGATGGACACCAGTCCATGGCGGCCACCCGCATGAGGACCAGCCAGATGCTTCCGGCGGCCCCGATTCTCGATTCGATGGGCTTCGGAATGCTGGAAACCTGGGGCGGTGCGACGATCGACACGATGCTGCGCTTCCTGGGCGAGCAGCCGTTCGACCGGGTGCGCGCGCTGAGGAAGGTGGCCCCGAACACCCCGCAGGGCATGCTCCTGCGCGGACAGAATATTGTTCAATACAAATGTTTCCCGGACGACGTGGTCGAGCTGTTCGTGAAATGCACGGCGGATTCCGGCATCGAGGTCTTCCGGATTTTTGACGGCCTGAACGATCCGCGCAACCTTGCGCCGGCGATCGCCGCCGTGGTGAAATCGGGCAAGGAAGCCCGCGGCGAAATCTGCTACACGACGAGCCCGGTCCACACGACCGAGGCCTTTGTCAAATTTGCCGGCGAGCTGAAGGAGATGGGCTGCCAGTCGATCGGCATCAAGGACATGTCGGGCGTCATCACGCCCCATGCCGCCGGCGAGCTCACCGCGGCGATCAAGAAGCTGACCGGCCTGCCGGTCACCCTCCACAGCCATGATACCGCTGGCCTCGCCGCCTCCGCCTACCTCGCCGCGATCGATGCGGGGGTCGACCGGGTCGAGACTTCGATCACACCATTTGCCAACGGCACGTCGCAGCCGGACACCCTCCGCATGCTTGCGCTCCTGGACGGCCACGCGCGCCTCCCGGATTACGACCGCAAGAAGCTCGCCGAGCTCCGCGACTACTTTACCACGGTGTACAAGGAGATGGAGGCCTTCACCTCGACGGCCAACCAGGTGGTTGACAGCGACACGCTCGTCTACCAGGTCCCCGGCGGCATGCTCTCGAACTTCCGGGTCCAGCTCAAGGACCTCAACATGAGCGACCGGATCGACGAGGTCCTCGCCGAGATCCCCTACGTCCGCAAATGCCTCGGCTGGGCGCCGCTCGTCACACCGATCTCTCAGATCGTAGGCACCCAGGCGATGCTCAACGTCAAGTTCGGCCGCTGGAAAAACTTCTCTCCCGCCGCGATGGACATCATCCTCGGCTTTTACGGCAAGACGCCGGGCGAGGTCGATCCCGAGGTTCGCGCGCTGGCTGAGAAGAACACCGGCAAGTCGCCGCTCACCGCCCGGCCGGCCGATGGCCTCAAGCCGCAGGTCGAGGAGTTCCGCAAGCAGCTCGCCGACAAGGGCCTCCCGACCACCGACGAGGCCGTCGTCCTCTTTGCGATGTTCCCGATGGAATACGAGAAGCTCATCAAGGACCCCGGCTCGATCTCGATCGGTGCTCCCAAAAAGGCTGCGCCGGCTCCCGCGCCGGCCGCACCGGCGGCCCCAGCCGCGCCGGCCAGCCGCACCGGCCGCAGCCAGCGCATGGTCATCACCATCAATGGCAAGACAACCGAGGCCGTTGTCGAAGAAGTCCACTAAAGAGTTTTAAGTTCCAAGAATTAAGTTTTAGAAAAACCCTCGTGCGGCACAGCCGCCAAACCATTTCAAATTCCGCATTATTTCCTATGAAACTGACACTCGATGAATTCCCGCCGGCGACCTACGAGGAGTGGAGAAAGGACGCCGAGGCGTCCCTCAAAGGTGCGCCGTTCGACAAGAAGCTGATCACCGCGACGCCCGAGGGCATCAAGCTCCAGCCGATCTACCGCAAGGAAGACCTCGAAGCGCTTGCGCTTCCCGAAGCCTGGCCCGGACTCGCTCCGTTCACACGCGGATCGGCCGCCTCGGGCCACAAGGTGAAGCCGTGGCTGATCGCGCAGGAACTTCCCTACGGATGCCTCGACCAGTTCAACAAGGCGCTCAAGAGCGATCTCATGCGCGGACAGAATTCCGTTGCCATCCTCCCGGACGTGGCCACCCGCCACGCGAAGGACCCCGATGAGGCTGTTGCCGGGGAAGTCGGCGCCTGCGGGCTTTCGCTCTCCACGCTCGACGACGCCTCCCGCGCATTTGCGGGGGTCAGTTTTAAAGCCGCGCCCGTCCTCGTCTTTGCCGGCGCCAGCGCGCTTCCCCTCGCAGGCCTCCTTGAGGCGGTCTCGGGGAATGACGAGCTTTCCGGCGGCATCCTCGCCGACCCGCTCACCGAGTGGGCGCGCGACGGCCAGCTCGACATCCCTCTCGACGACGCCTACGCCGAGCTCGTCTCGCTCTCCAAATGGGCGGCCGGCAAAGGCATCCGCACCGCAGGCATTCAGGCGAATCTTTGGGCCGATGCCGGCGGCACGGCGGTCGAGGAACTGGCCTTCGGCCTTGCGACCGGCGCCGCCTACTTCCGCGCCCTCGCGGCCGGCGGAGTCCCGGACGACGAGATCGCCCCGCGTTTCGTGATGGCGCTCTCGCTCGGTTCGAACCTCTTCATGCAGATCGCAAAGCTCCGCGCCGCCCGCCTCCTGTGGGACCGGATCGTCGCCGCGTTCGGCGTCAAGCCCGCGCCGATCTTCATCCACGGCCGCTGCAGCATCTTCAACAAGTCGACGCTCGACCCTCATACGAACATGCTCCGCGCCACTTCAGAAGGCTTCGGCGGTGTCATCGGCGGGGTCGACAGCATGCACATCGCGGCCTTCGATGAGCCGATCCGCACGCCGGACGAGTTCTCGACCCGCATCGCCCGCAACGTCCACGTCATCCTCGCCGAGGAATGCGGGTTCGCCGAGGTTGCCGACGCGGCCGGCGGCTCGTGGTATGTCGAATCGCTCACGATCGAGCTCGCCAAAAAAGCCTGGGAGCTTTTCCAGAAGGTCGAAGGACTCGGCGGCATGGCCGCCGCACTCCGCGAGGGCTTCCCGCAGCAGGCGGTCGCCAAAAGCGCCGCCGCCCGCCTCGATGCGGTCTCGAAGCGCCGCGAAGCCGTCCTCGGCGTCAACCTTTTCCCGAATCCCACCGAGGTCCCGCTGGCCGGGAACCCGGATACCTGCGAAGCCAAATTTGCCGAGCGCTCGAAGAGGATCGCCTCCGCCCGCAAGGGCGGCGTGACCCTCGCTGCCGCCACCGTCGATGAGGTCGCCAAGGCGTTCCTCGCCGGCGCCACGATCGGAGAGGTCCGCAAGGCCCTTCCGCGTAAAGGCGCTGCAGAGCCCGAAATCTCCCGCGTTCGCGTCATCCGCGCCTCCGAAGGCTACGAGGCCCTCCGCGCCGCAGCGCAGGCGAAGCCGACCCAGGTCTGGCTTGCGAAGTTCGGCCCGCCGAAGCAGTCGAAAGCCCGCGCGGACTTCGCGTCCGGGTTCCTCGCCGCTGGCGGCTACGATGTCCGCCAGGAAACTGCCGGAGCCAAGTCGGTCGATGAGGCCATCGCCGAAGCGGTCGCTGCCAAGGCTCCGGTTGTCGTGGTCTGTTCGACTGACGACACCTATCCGGAGATCATCCCCGCGTTCGTCCCGGCTCTCAAAGCCAAGCTGCCTGGCGTGAAGGTGATGCTCGCCGGATATCCCCCGGATCAAATCGAGGCCCACAAAGCCTCGGGCGTGGACGACTTTATCCACCTCAAAGTCGATTGCCTCGCCTTCCTCACCAACCTCCACAAGGAACTCGGCCTCATCTAACACCGATTATGAACTGCCCCGACTTTACAAAAATCGATTTCAGCCCCGAACCCGCCGCCACCGAACCCGCATGGGAAAAGGCGTTCAACGCCGAGACCGGCAAGACGCCCGCCCACGCCGGGTGGGTCACGAACGAGACGATCACCGTCAAGCCGGCCTACGGGCCGGCTGACATCGCGGACTGCAAGCACCTCGGCTACACAGCCGGCGTGGCACCGTTCCTGCGCGGGCCCTACGCGACGATGTATGTCCAGCGCCCGTGGACGATCCGCCAGTATGCCGGGTTCTCGACCGCCGAGGAATCGAACGCATTCTACAAGCGCAACATCGCGGCCGGCCAGCAGGGCCTCTCGGTCGCGTTTGACCTCGCGACCCACCGCGGCTACGACTCCGACCACCCGCGCGTCGTCGGCGACGTCGGCAAGGCCGGTGTCGCGAT
>CAYXRX010000006.1:138541-144423 GCA_964467415.1 uncultured Chthoniobacterales bacterium | reverse complement strand
TGTATTTTTTGGCGATCGAGATGACGAGGCGCAGGTTGGCCTCGACCATCTCGGTTTTGGCCCGGGTGGCCAGGCGGTGCCAGCGCTTGAGGTCGGCGTGGCGGGCGGCAAACTCCGCGGGGGTGAGCCAGTGGTTCTTCTGCATCTCCCCCATCTCATCGGCGAGCCCGCGGCGCAGCTTCGGGTTCGAGCCCTTCGGCAGGTTTGCGAACTGCTCCTGGAGGGTGCGGAGGGCAAGGAGGTTCTCATCGGCCATAACGACAAAATCCTCGATCACCTTCTGCTTGAAGAAGAATTTCGGGTAGAGGCCCTGGAGTGCCTGGAGCGCCTTCTCGAACTTCTTGCGTGCACCGGCCGAGGGCGCGCGCCCGGCGATTTCGTCGGAGTAGAGCTTGGAAACCGCATCAATCTGGCGGCTGAGCTGCTGGCAGAGGCGCGGCAGCGCCTTCATGTAGCTTTCGCGGCTCTCGATTTTTTTGTCGATAATGACCCTGTCGAAGCGCTCGCGCTGGTCGATCAGCCTCTGCGCCAGATCGAGGTGGGCCCGCGCGATGAATCCGAACCCCCGGAGGGCGACCAGAACCTCGAGCTCGGCGTCCTCAATCCGCTTGGAGATTTCGACCTCCTGCTCGCGGTTCAGCAACGGCACCTGACCCATCTGCCGGAGATACATGCGCACCGGGTCGTCGAGGATGTCGAGCTTCGAGTCGGATTTCTCTTCCTTCTCCTCATCGTCCTCTTCGGCCTGGCGCCCCCCCTTGACGCGATCGACGTCGGACGCTTCAATGATCTCGATCTCGACCGCACTCAGCTGGGTGGTGACCGCGGCAAAGTGCTCCGGCGAGTCAAGCGGGCCGGTGAGATTTTCCGCAAGATCATCCAGCGTGAGGTATCCTTGCTCCCGCGCGAGCTTGATCAGTTCGCGAACCTTTTCCTGAACCGCCGTCCGGATCTCCTGCGACTGGACGGCCGACACATCGGCCGGCTCGCACGCTTCGGCCACAGCCGGCTTCACGGGACGTGATGCAACGGGAGAGGCTTTCTTTCGGGGGGATAGGGCCTTGGATTTCAAAGGTGATGGATGTGGGTTGGCAGATGGTTTATTCGGCGAAAGGGCCGGCCAGCGTTCTGAACGGCAAACGCCAGACTCCTCATAACTCGGGAGGAATCGTGCATAATGTATATTTCCAGGGCAGTATAATTATATGGACTCTCTGGATTTCGACCGTTCCCTGCGCCTGCAGCTCTGCTGGCTCGACGGATTTCCTACCACCGCCAGCCATGCCGGACAGCGCCAGTGCCCCCATTGCCGGAGGAAGTGGAGCTACGCGGTGCTGCGCCGGCAATGGGTCCTCGCCGAGGAGTTCTGCAAGGGGACCACGCGGAAGGCGGCGGCGCGCCGCTCGAAGACCGGGGAGCACACCGCCGGACGGCACTACAAATATTTCCAGGAGCACCTGGCGGTCAGGTTCGTCGAGATGATCCGGCAGCCTGAGGACGGCTTCCCGATCGATCCGGTCCGGCTCGCCAAGGCTTGCCGGACAGCGATGAAAATTTCCGACCGGCAGAAGCGGCTCCGCCTGCTGGTCGACCTGTGCCTGGGGGAGCTGCCCGTCGAAATCCGTCTCGAGATGGTCTATCGGACGGTTTTCAGGGTCCGCATTCAATCGCTGATCCGCGGGGCTCTGGCAGCCCGGCTTCGCCGCGAACACGGGCGGACGCACCGCCGGGGTTGATCAGCAGCCCCCCTGCGGATTGACTCAGAGGTCCTCGGGCGGTTGATTCTCCGCGCCCGGGTTTCCCCTCCGGAGGATCCCCCGCTCGTGCGCGACGCTCACAGCCTGCGTGCGGTCGTGGACGCCGAGCTTCAAAAAAATCCTCGCGACATAGGTTTTCACGCTCGCGTCGCCGATTCCGAGCGTGCGTGCGATTTCCTTGTTGGCCTTGCCGTCGGCGACGAGCCCGAGGACGATCATTTCCCTGCTGCTGAGCGTCGAGCGCAGCTTGCGCTCCTTCAGCTTCTGCGAGAGCTCCCCGGGCAGGAATTGTTCACCTGAGGCGACCGCAGTGATCGCGCGGATCGTTTCCTCCTCCGCGCTGGATTTCGCGATGTAGCCCCAGGCGCCGGCCTCCAGTGCCAGGTGCACATCCTCCGCAGTATCGTTGATCGATAGGAGGATGATGCGGGCATCCGGAAAATCTTTCAGGATGCGGCGGGTCACCTCGACACCGTGGAGGTCCGGCAGAATTCCATCCATGAGTGTGACATCAGGCCGGTGCACAGCAAACATCCTGACGGCTTCCGCTCCGTCCCTGGCCTCGGCAACAACCTCAAAGCCGGGCACGCGCGAAAGGACCGCCACCAGGCCGAGGCGAACCATGTAGTGGTCATCCACAATGAGAATTTTTGTTTGTGGGGAGTTCATTATTTCTATGGGCGGGCTGGTTCGGCCGAATGCGGAAGCGAAACTCTGACCGAGCAACCATTACCCGGGGAGCTGAGGATTTCCAGCTTTGCCCCAAGTCTGGCCGCCCGCTCTCTCATGCCGATCATGCCGAAATGCGGGGATTCGGCGTCCACAGGCACTCCGGGCCTGAAGCCGATCCCGTCATCTGTCACGCTCAGGCAGGTTTCCCCGGAGGCTGTTCCGAGCGCTATGTGGATGTTCCTGGCTTTCGAATGCTTCAACGCGTTGTTCAACGCCTCCTGAGCCAGACGAAGGAGCTGGTATTCGCGGTCCGGGGTCAGGTTGGCGGTGACATCCGCGATTTCGACATCGATCCGTGGCTCGCCGCTCGAATGTGCGTCGGCGGCCAGAGTCCGCAGGGCACCTTCAAGCCCGTGCCCTTCGAGGAGGGGCGATCGCAGTTCGCGGATCGACGTGCGGGTCTCGCGCTGGGTGTGTTTCAGCATGCGGCGGGCCTGCTCCAGCGCACCAGCGGCGGATTCCGGATTGGAGGCCAGCGAAGACTTAGCTCCGAAGAGATGCATGGAGACGCCCGCGAGTTGCTGCTCGATGGAATCGTGGAGGTCGCGAGCGATACGGTTGCGTTCCTCCTGAGTCGCCTCCGAGCGAATCTTTTCCCCGATGATCCGCGTCTGCCTCCCGACCTGGCGGCGCAGGATCCATGTCCACAGCAGGAGGACAATGGCCGCGCAAACTGCGCAGCCGAGCGCGAGCACCAGGCGGCCGGGCGTCCACCACGGCGGACTCTGGACGATGCGCAGATCCTCGGGGGAGGCCAGGAGGAGGTGGAACCCCTTCGGGCGGTAGTCCTCCCTCGCATCCCGCATGCCGCCGAACTCCAGCTCGCAAATCCCCGTCACATCGACCTTCGATCCGGGAACCCAGGACGCGGATAGCTTGCGATCGACCGTCTTCCGGTCGGGCACGCCCACCGGAAACGTCCAGCCATCCGACTCGACCCAGATGACGCTGGGAATATCCGGCGCATGCCAATCGACGCGGTGGAGTGTCCCCCGGAGGGTGACCCGCCGTCCGTTGAGATCCTCATCCTTCCGGTCGCGGATCCCGCGGTTCACCGGTGTTTTCACGATATCGTCGACGGTGACAGGGAGCGGCGGAGGGATCGGATCCGTGCCGACAACCCGCACCAGCACATTTCTGAGCGAGGCGAAGAGGCCGGACGTATCCACGAAGCCCGACGCCTCGACGCGGTCGCCCACCTTCACGCCGGCATCCGCCGAGTTCACGCGGACGTTCGTTGTGCCCTGTTGGAGGAAGAACAGTTTGCCCGGAACGACAAAGGTGACAACCCCGGAAACGAGCTTGCGGTTGTAGGGCGTTGCATCCGGCGAGAACGGGAGGAGGTTGTTGAGCGCGACCCGCGGAGCCTGAAACGGATCCGGCGGCGGCGGCCTGAGCACTTCCAGATCGCCCGGCCCCGAAATAAAAAACTTCATCGAGATCGCCTCGGAACGCAGGTTCTGATCGGGGGCGCAGATCCCGCGCAGGCGGACCGTCGCATCCACAAGGCGTCCGGCCTCCTCCAGCGTGCCGGTGGTGAGGTGGACCCAGGCATGCTCCCCGCAGGCGATGACGGCGGCGGAGATCTTGCCGTCAGGCCTCGCGAAGACCTCTTGGACCACAGCGTCGAGTTCGACCCACTGGCCATCCTCGCTGCCAGAGAGAATGCGATCCATCTGCACGCGCTTCGGAGGAGGCACGGGAAGTTTCCCAGTCCGCTTGATGGACTTGGGAAAAATGATGGGCGCATAGCCCCCCTCGTTGGTGACGCCATCGATCTCCACGCCGGTGCCGGGCTTGATGTCGCTCTTGCGGGCGTCCCTGGGGAAGAGCCCACCGGTCATGGCGTAGCGGATCGACACCCAGATGCATTCCTCCCCGTCGCTAACCACGAAGTGTCCCTGGTCGCTCCAGACGCAAACCCCTTTGATCTTGACGGGGATCGCCTGGGCTGCCTCAGCCGGCGTAAGCCGGCGGATTTCGGGGATCTGCGTCATCGGCACCTCCGCCGGAGCCGACACGGACAACCCGGCCCCCGCAATAAACAGGACGGGCAGCATCGGGAGGCGGAGGAAGGCGGCAATCATTGTTCAGGCGGCCGCTGCCATCTCAGCCTGCGGGAGGCGGGGTCCGCGACAGCGTGACGGCAACATCCTGCCCCGCCGGGAGAACAAGCTTCTGACGGGTGGTCCCGCCGTTGCTCCGGAGTTCGATCGTCTGCGCGACAGGCGAACGGAGCGTGACCGAAACCTGCTTGTCATCCCACTCGAGGGACTTCGCCACAACCTGACCGCGGCAGCGGAGGCCCTCGATTTTTCCCCGGGGCAGGTCGGGCGGGAGGGCGGGAAGAATCTCGACCCAGCCGGGTCCGGAATCGACGAGCGTTCGGGCGACGATCGCCGGCAGGCCGCCGCTGAGGTCGGTATTAAAGACGGCATCGGGGTTGTGGCGGCTCACGAGATTGGGGCCCCAGTAGTTCCGCGACAGCCAGCCGATCGTCTCGCCGCAGTCGCGGGCATTCCGCAGGCTGGCGGCGGAGAGCCCTTCAAACACGATGCCGAACGCCATCTCACCGGGCGGCCGGCCCTCCGGGCCCTTAGCGCCGCCAAACTCCTTCCGCCGGACATCGAGCCGTTTTTCGAGCGAGACCTCAAACGCGCGGAGCAGCTTCGGATCCGAGGCGATGTCGTCCGGAAGGCCGTTGTAGAGGGCATAGAGGTGAGAGCAATGCCGGTGGGCGTCGTTGTCGGTAAGAAGGGGGGTCGTCCATTCTTTCACTCCGCCCTCGTCGTTGATCTGGTAGCCGGGCAGCTTGGCCAGCATCGCCCGCCAGCGGGCAACCGGGCCGGCGTCGGTTCCAAGCGTTTCCGCGGCGGCAATCGTGTTGGTGAGCAGTTCGCGCGCGGCGGCGATGTCCATCGTCGCATTGACGCAAGCCTGCGAAGGGCTGTTGCCGGGATGGTTTTCCGGAGAGTAGCTCGGGCTGAAGACGAGCTTGCCGTCCGGACCCTCGAAGAGGAAGTCCTCGTAAAATTCGGCCGCCTCCTTCATGAACGGGTAGGCGCGCGTCTTCAGGAATTCGCGGTCGCCGGTGAAGAGGTAGTAGTCGTAGTAGAACTGGGCCGCCCAGGGCGCCCCGGCCGTCCAGAACGTCATTGGCCAGGTAGCGTCGAAGTGGTTGTTCCACCCGTGCGTGCTGGCCCGCGACGGCACGTGGATCCCCCGGCATCCGTAGAGGCGCTTCGCGTTGTCCCGGAACTCCGGCATGTGGGATTCGAGGAAGCGGAAATACGGTTCGAGGCACTCGGCCATGCCGGTGGAAAGGTTGGCGGCCATGGCAGACTGGAGGTTGCCGTTCATGGTGAAGTCGCCCGACCAGAGCGGGCTCCACGT
>CAYXRX010000006.1:100001-138441 GCA_964467415.1 uncultured Chthoniobacterales bacterium | reverse complement strand
CAGACTGGAGGTTGCCGTTCATGGTGAAGTCGCCCGACCAGAGCGGGCTCCACGTGCCGGTCCAGATCCCTTGGAGGTTCGGAGCGACGTCGCCGCTGCTGCAGAGGATGTTGTAGCGCGCAGCGTCGAACTGCTTTTCCAGAAGCGCCGGGGGAAGCGGACCGGTCCGCGATGTGGCGATCAGGTCCTCGGCCGGCAGGCTGCGGTCGGCGCCGCCCCCCAGGTCGAGGCGCACGCGCTCGAAAACCGGCTTGTGCAGCGCGACGTGCCGGTCGAGCAGGCGCTCGAAGTCGGGCACCAGCTTGGAAAGAGCCGCGAGCGTCTTCCCATCGCCGGCTTTCGAGAAGTCGGTCAGCGGGACGGTGCGCAGGAGGACAAGGATTTCATCGGCACCGGTGACGGTCAGCGCCCCGCCGTCCTTGCTCATCGTGCCGCCCTTCGGGACGACCTTGGCGACAACCTCGTAGCCCTCGAGTCCGCCTTTCCACGGGTTTTTGAAGCTGCACCGGTAGGCGAGTTCGCCCTCCCCGGCGGTGCGGGTGCTTTCCTTGATGCCCTTCGTAAACATCGCCTCCGGCCCCCAGCCTCCAGTGCCCTTGGCGGGGCGGGTCTCCAGAGAGAGGCGGCAATCGACGGCTCCCTTCGGTCCGGTGATCGACAGCGCAATGACGTCGTCCGCGCGGGAAGCAAAGACGCGGCGCTCAAAGCGTCCGCGGTCGTCGCTCCAGGAAACCGAGGCGACGGCGGTGCTGAAATCCACGGTGCGCTCGTAGCCGGTGACTTCTCCCTTGGCGGGCATCCCCAGTTTCAGGTCGCATGCGGGGATGAACGGATCCGTCCAGTGCTTACCCTTGTAGCCTTCGGCGTTGGCGAGGGAGACGACCCTGGCAGCCGCCTCCTGGTATTTCCCATCGGCGAGCAGCTTCCGGAGCTCCGGCAGGATCGCGGCGGTATCCGGCGGCGGCAGAGGGGCGTGCAGCGGGAGGTAGAGCCGGCCATGATTTAGGATGACCGTCTCGTTGTCGGGTGAGCCAAAGACCATCGCCCCCTGCGCGCCGTTGCCCGTCACCAGAGCATCCTCCCACTTTTCCGCCGGCTTGGCGCTGAGAAATCCGCGTTCGGGGGATGCAGCGAACAGGGAGGATGAAACGAACATGAACAAGATAGCGGTGGAAGAGGATCGAAACATGGGGAAATAGGGTTTTCAAGGGACTGAAGGCCGCCCCCCATAAACAATGAGCATGTTTTCGGGGGTTTTTAAAGCGCCGAAATGCGCAAAGGCAACGAAAGACCCAGCAGCCACGCCTTCGCCCGAAACAACCCGGATCCCGGCAGCCCCCGGTCAGCGGAACCTTATGGGTCAGCAACCGATCGCTAACACGTGATGGCACGAGGAGTCTGACATCGAGGCTCGCCTCATGGTTTGTTGATCCGGAGATGCAGGAATCGACGTCCGCCGGATCCAGCCGGGATGCTCGCACGCACGGTCTGTAGAGTGCCGGTGTCGGCGAGGACCTGCTCGGTCACGCCCGTCGAGGTCCACGAACCTTCTGCGAGCGAGTCGCTCCACTCGACGACGAATGCCACGCCGGACGCCACCGCGGCGACTGATCGCGTATAGGTGAAGTCCAGCGCCGCGCCGTTCGGCGCGAGCGATGGGGCGAACGACGTTGCTGCGAGCGGGCTCTGGCCGGTCGCAAACTCCAGCAGGTTGGTCTCCCCGTCGGCGTTGGCGTCGGCGGAATCCGAAGCATTGCCGGTATTGGCGATCGTGCCGAAACTGGCAAACCTCCAGCGCTCGATAGCGGAGTAGGCGGTCCAGTTGAGGGTGACCCCCGGGGCGGCATTCGCCACAGAGAACGTCCCGTAGCCGGTGCCCGGGCGTCCGCCGGAATCCGCGGAGACAGTTCCCAGCGCCAGCGAACCGGTCATGCCGCTTGAGCTCATCACCTGCCATGTCCGGTTGGCGGACCAAAAAGCGTCGGAGAAATCGACGCTGCTTCCAGCGCGGTTCAGGATCACGTTGACTGCGGCGCTGGCATTCGAGCTGACCGCGGCTGCGGAGATCCGGTCGGCACCGGAAGCCGAATTTGCCGCCAGCTCCCAATCGATCCTGGCGGTCGGAGCCAGCGTAAGATTTCCGCCCAGCACAAGCGTTCCGACGCCGTCGCCCGGCTGGAGGGTGCCGTTGACCGTGACGTTTGACGAAAGCGTGCCGTTCCCGGCCAGCTTGCCTGCGGCGGCAACCGTGGTGACGCTCGAAACCGAGCCGTTCACCACGAGTGTGCCGGCCGTCACGGTTGTCGTTCCGCCGTAGGTGCAGTTGCCCGACAGGGTTTGCGAACCGTTTCCGCTCAGGTTGACCACGAGGTTGATGTTGCTTTGGATCGGACCTGCGAAGGCATAGCTACCGCCGCCCCGTAGGTTGATTGTGCGCGTGCCGCCTGCGTTTGCAATCGATCCTCCGGCGCCCGCGATGTCGTTGATCCCTGCGAAGTTCCATGATGAACCGCTGGCATTAAGGTCCACCGAACCTCCGGAGCCGACCGAGAGGACTGTGGCGATGTTGAAGCTTGAGCCGTTGGCCAGCCGGAGCTTCCCTCCGGTGACGAAAACGTTGCCGGTCCATGCGGAAGCGTTTCCACTAAGCGTCACGACTCCGCCGGCAGACGTGAGGTTGCCAGAACCCGTGATCCTGCCGCTGAACGTCTGTCCGGCCGTGTTGCCCATGTTGGAGAGGAGCGTTCTGTTGCCGGTGCCCGCCGAGACGGCAATCGGATTGGAAACCGTGATACTCGATCCGATCCCGAAATCAACGGTGACCGGCGCACTTCCGCCGGCCTCGCCAAGCGTCACAGTCCCGTTGCCGAAGACCGAAGCCGTGCCGCTGGCGCGAAGCGTTCCGGCCTGCAAAGCAATGCCCCCGCTGAACGTGCTGCTGTTCCCCGAAAACGACAGGATGCCGGTGCCGGTCTTGGTGATCAGCCCGGAGCCGGAGACGTTTCCGGACAACGCGATGGTCGCGTTGCCGGTTGCCCACGTCTGGTTTGCCGAAAGGACTATGCCCGCGCCAAGCGTCAGATTCGAACTGCTGGCGCTGAGATCGATCCCTTCGGTGCCCACCGTGAGGTTCCCTCCGGTCCCCGCATTGATCGCAACGTTTCCAATCGGGTTGGTGATCCGGATGCCGGAAAAGCTCACGCCGTTTCCAACCGTGGTCGTATTGGCATCGGTCACGGTCGCATCCCAGAGTGCTAGGTCGGCTGGACCGGGGACCGCCGCGGCATTCCAACTGTTCACCACATCGAGATCGAGCATGTTGTTCGCCTTGGCGGCGGTTCCGGGCACCGGAGTTCCGGCGATTTCGGCAGAGAGCTGGGATTCGCCGGTCGGGTTCGCCGCGGCGATCTTGTAATAAACCGGCATGCCGTTCACGAGACCGGCATCCGTGAATGTGGTTCCAGTGATCCCGGTCGCTGCGGCTACCAGCGCTCCGCCCGCGAAACTCGCTCGATAAACATTGTAAGCCGTGGCATAGGGGACCGCGCTCCAGTTCAGCGTGACAAACCCGAAGCCTGCAGATGCGGAGAGCCCGGCGGGTGCCAGCGGCGCCAAAGGTGTGAATCCGTTCGCGTTGACCGTCACGATGAACGATGCCGTGGAGGGATTTCCGTCCGAATCGGTCGCCGAGCAGGTGACCGTGGTATTGCCGATCGGGAACCCGGAACCGGAGGCTGGCAGGCAGGTGACGGCCACGTTTCCATCGCGGTCATCGGTCGCCGTCGGAACAAACGTGACCACGGCACCCTGGCCGCTTGTGGCGTTGACCGACAGGTTTCCAAGCGTGGTGATCACCGGACCGGTAAAATTGATCTCCTCGGCATTGGCCTGGAGCGTGATTTCGTCCACGAGGGCGTTGCCGGCGGCGTTGATGCCGTCGAGCGAGCGGTTCGAAAGCATGAGCTTCCAGTGTCGAAACGCCAGGTCCGTCACCGCGCCGGCGAGGTTCATTTCCCCCCATTTCCCCTGGAGAACAATCGGGTGTTCCTCGCCGTCGGTTCCCGACTGCTTCGCGGTAAGTTTGACGGCGGAGAAGGCCGTCTCGAGATTCGCCGCCGGGCGGATGAACGTGAGCTGGAATCCATTTTTATCCACAAGAATCCGGATGTCTTCCCCGCGGAAATCCTTGGTCTTTCCGGCATATTCGGGAGCGGTCGCACTCGGCCAGAACATCTTGTCGCCGTCCACACCGCCCGAGCCCGCCGGGGCATTCATCGGGTGGGTGGTCCCGGCATGATCCCATTTTGCGAGTTCGACCTCGGTTCCATCCGCCTTCACGAGAACCGCCCGGTTTTTGGCTCCGGTTCCGTAGTTGTAATAGACATGGAATCCCGGGTTGTCATCCGGCGTGGTGTCCGAATCCCCCCGCGCCACGTGGATACCCAGCCGCTGGTTGTTTCCGGCGTCGGTTTCGGCGCGCAGCTTGGCATCGACGGTGATTCCGTCGTCGTTCGTCCAGTTGAAGCGGTTTTTTGCCTCGACGATCGCGGCATTTGATCCGCTGCCCGGTGTGAGCCTGAGAACCTTCTGGGTTTTCGAGTTGTAGGAATAATTGACCTCGGCGGCGGTGGCACCGGGCTGGGAATGGTTCAGGAACCCGGAGCCGGCTTCAAGGGTGTTTGCGGGATCGGCGTTCGCCCCCAAATCCGCATTTTCGAAGCGGTCGCGGATGATCGTCGCGTTCGGTGCGGTCATGAACCGGACCGCCTCCTCGAAGGATGTTCCCTCATAAACCGCATGCCCGCCCGGACGGACGATAAACTTGACCGGATTCCCGACATTCATCTGGTAGTACCGGTAGATGCCGGTGAGTTCGGTCCGGCGGAAATCGGTTTCGTTGGTGATGACCGCCTGCGGACGCCCGGAGAGGTTTGTGAACGTGGGCAGGAGGGACCCGTAGGTATTCACAAATTCCGGCTGGCCATACATGAAGCCGCTGAGGTCCGTCGGATCGGTGCCCGGCGGGTTCCAGCCGGGGATGACGCCGTTGGTATAAAACTGTCCCGCCGGGTAGCTCATCCCGGCCAGCGCGATGGCTCCCTTGAAGAAGTCCTTCCGGAACATGAGAAGCTGGGTCGCCATCTGGGCCCCACCGGATGTTCCCGCGATGTAGGTGCGGTTCGGGTCGATCTTGTAAAGCTCGGTCATCCGGAACGCCCCATAAATCGCCGCCCCCATGCGCTTCATCGTCCAGGCATCGTTGCCGATATAGGTTCCGCCGACCCAGATCAGGTCGTATTTGTCGAGGATTGGCTGCCAACTGGAGGGAGGAGCTCCCCCCGCGGCCGCCTTCTGCCAGTCGATGAAACTGATCAATCCATAGGTCTTGTTGGGATCGAAATTCGCCGGGAGCCGGACCTCGTAGCTCTGGGTCGCAGGGTGCAGCATCTCGGGTTGGGAGTCTTCCGGATTCGCGTAGTCGATGAAGTCGTTGTAGGCCGTCCGGTTGAAATTTCCCGGGTTCTGCAGCGGGCCGAGGACGACCGGGGCCGCGGTGGCGTGGTCCGCGAGCAGGACGGCGGCGGCGAGGACGGCGGCGCGGGCCAGAGCGGATAACCCACTGCGACCGGCCGTCACAGGCACGCCGAAGGAGGGCCTCGGGGAGGGATGGAGGAAGGTCATGTTCGCGAAACCTAAGGTTGGGAGACTTTGAGACGCACAAATCGCTTGGGACCGGTGCCTGCGGGGAGCGTGGCGCGGATCGTTTGCAGGGCGGATCTTGGGTCGGGAGAAACATCGGTTTCCGAGACGCCGCCCGTGCTCCAGCTATCCGAAGCGAGCGTGTCCGACCACTCGACGTGACAGGAAATTCCGTTCGCCGCGCGGCTGCGGGTGTAGACGAACTTGATCGTTGTTTCCACGGCTTCCAATCGCGCATCAACAACGTTGCCGGCCTTCGGGGCGGTGCCTAGGGTGAACTCGATGAGGTTCGCAATTCCGTCGCCGTCCGGATCGCCCATCGGTCCGATGATGGCGGAATCCGTGATGCCCGGCCAATTCGACTCCTGCCAATCCGCAAAGACCGCCGCCGGATTTGTTGCGACGGTGATGGTGAGATCGGACGAGGTTTCTCCGAAGGCATTGGCTGCTGAGAGGCGGAGGACGTAGGTGCCCGCCTTGTTGAAGACGACCGAGGTTGTTGCCGAAGTCGCGTTGCCCAACGTGGCGGTTCCTGGCCCCACGACTTGCGTCCACGCCACGGACGTCGCGTCCGTTGCGTTTCCGGCGAGGGATGAGGCGACTCCGTTCACCGCAGCAGGCGCGGTGCCGGCGCTGACCACCGGCAGGGTGGCAGCGGGTCTGACGCCGAGGGTGAGCAGCGGACGCATTTCCACCGTTGCGCTGTCATCGGAGTGTAATCTGGCGTAGGAGGTCGCTCCGGCTTCGGTTGCCGGAGAGATCAGCAGGAGACTCAGGGGGATACCCGCGCTCCGGGCGGACCCGGCGGCGGCGGCAAAAGCGCTGCTCGTCGCAAAGGTCTTCTGGGTGTTGACTTCCGTCGGAGAAAAACCTGTCACCGAGGAAAGCATTGTCGAGTCATAGTCCCCGGCGGTCGTGTTCCCGGAAATACAACCTGCACCTTGCCAGTTGAGGTTTTCGGTGGAATCGGTTCTCCGGGTCCAGTTGGTTCCGGTATCCGCGTTCGCCGTTGACAAGCCCGCACCTGTTCCCTCGGTCGGAGGCAGGTAAAGTTTATGGAGTTTAACCTCCGAGAGATTGACACCGGCCCCCGCCGAGCCCGTCCAGAGATCGAGCTGGGCGGTTTGGACGATGAACCCGGTGGGGACAGACGCCAGATCAAACGCAAACAGCCCCCGGTAAAAGGTGCCACTGTTTCGCCCCAACAAGAAATCGGTTCGGGCTCCGGAATTCCAAGTCTGGTTGTCGCTTCGGATGAATGTTGCGGTGTGCGAGTAACCGTTGACGCCCTGGCGCAAGGTGAACGGTTCCGTTGCCGCCACGAAGACCTTTAGGGTTGCGTTGGCGGAGGCGGTGCTGAGGCTCGTTACGACGGTCTCCTGTCCGTGGATCTCATAAATTCCTGGCGCGGAAAAGGTGGCGCGGGTATTCGTGCTGTTGGGATTGTCAAACGTGACATCGCCCGTTCCAGACACCTTGCTCCAGAGGAAGGAGATCGTTGCCGGCGCCGATCCACTGGTGACAGAGGCGCCGAGGCGAAGGACGCTGCTCGTGCTCGGCAGGTAAACCGGGTTGGAAACCGGGCTGGTCACGGTAACCGTCGGGGCGTTTACAGATAGGGGCGATGTCCCATTGGCATATTCCTCCGCGTTAGTGTAGCTGTCGCCATCCGGGTCGGCGGCATCCGCAGCGTTCCCGGTGTTGGAGGTCGTCCCGAAGTTGTCCAGACGCCACTTATCCAGAGGACTGTAAATGCCCCCGCTGACACTGCCGCTGCCCTGATAGAACCCGCCATTTTCTACCGTGATATTTCCCGAGATCGCGCCGTTGTTAATCAGCGTTGTTCCCGATTTTACTGTCACGTCCGAGCTGATCGAACCGTCGATTTGAAGCGTGCCGCCTTGGAGGGCGGTTGTTCCGGTGTAGGAATTGGTTCCGGTGAGAATCAGAGAACCTGTGCCGTTTTTCGTCAGGGAGCCCGTTCCGGAGATCGTCCCGTCGAACGAACAGGTTGCGTTCCCGCTGATCGTCAGATTCGCGGCACCAAGGATCACTTTGGTATTCGAGTCATCATCGGCATTCAGAGCAGCGATGGTTTGAAAATTGATCCCGGTCAGGTCGAGCGTCGCACCGTTGGCGAGTGTTACCGCAGTCGTGGTGGGCAGACGGTCTCCGACGCCGGTGCCGGTGCCCGACCATTTTTTGGCAAGGTAAGAATCGATGGCGCTCTGCTGTTGCGCGGTGAGCACTGTATTGAAGATGAGAACCTCGCCGATGCGTTCACCACCGTAGCGGATCGCCCGATCCTTTGCGAGCGTATCGGCTGCAACGGCACCGGTCGGGAAAACCCCGAGCCGAACCAATGTGGGATAAGCCGGCATGAGTGTCGCATTTCCGGTCACGGCAGCTCCGTTCAGCCAGGTTGTGCCATCGCGGATGAGATCTTTGGTGTTCCCGTTCCAGATGTTTTTTTCAGTTCCTCCGGAATGAAAATGGTAGGTGGTCGCCGAGCCCAGGATGAAATTGTCGTTGGTGGTTTCACCGACCCAGAACACCGCCCGGATATCGGTCATCGCGGAGCTGAACTGCATCCAGTTGCCTGGACTGGCGGAGTAGGCTCCGAAATCAACAAAGGTTTTGGAAGGACCGGACAATGCGGTGTCAAGGGTCAGCGTCGGTTGATTTGCCTCAGTGCTTTGGGAAGCATACGTTGCCTTGGAATTTGCGTCGTTCCAGCGGTTGATCCGGCTTCCGGTGAAGGTGAGTGATGATTGCAAGGTTGCATCGAGCCAGAGGGTCGGGAGATCGGTGGCGGCAAGGCGCAGGGTTCCCCCCGAGATTGTGGTGGATCCTAAATAAGTGTTTGCCGCCGTCAGGACGAGCGTACCGTTGCCAGTCTTCATGATATTGCCCGTGTTCATGATCACGGTGGAATCGCCGACGATAGTGTTTCCGTCTCCGTCGAACGTGACCATTTTCCGGTTCAGATTGAACGCGAGCGTGCCGTTCTGGGTGAATCGGGTAACAGCCCCGGCGTTGGTTGTAATCGTTGAATCGGTCAGGAAATAAAAATTGCCCGGGGTGCCCGTGAAAGTCAGCGTTCCGGCTGTATTGATGAGTCTTTTAAACGAATGGGAGGCCCCGGTGAATCCGGTCAGGCTCACGGAATAATTCAGCGGGGACCCAGGGTTGGTTGCCGCAAATTGAGCGGTCGCGTTGACGCTCCAAGAGGACACGGTGTTGTTTCCGCCAGGGAGACCCGCCCAGCTTGCGGAGGTCCACGTGTAACTTCCGTTGTTGGAAACCGAACCGGAGGTCGTTCCATTCGGATCAAAGTAGAGCGGAGCAATTGCTACTGCGGAAACTTCCGAGCTTGGAATTCCCTCTCTGCCGGAAGCATAGGCAGTGACGGTGTAAAAGTAAGTGATTCCGTTCGCGACGGCGGTGTCAGTGAACGAAGTGCCGGTAACGGTCCCCAATTGAGTGAAAGTTCCGCCGGATACCGTGCTCCGTCGGACAATGTAGGAAGTCGCCACGTCCGCCGGAGACCAGGTGAGAGCGATTTTCCCGAGAGTCGCTGTTGCGGTCAGGTTTGCTGGGATCCCGACATCTTCGAGCGCAACGATGGTTCCGCTTCCGGAAAACGACCCGGGGTTTGTGGTGGCACTGAGGACGGTGCCAGCTTGCTGGAGCACCCCGTTGAGGAACAGGCGTTTTACCGTGACGGCACCGGACGGAAGGTTGATTTGTCCGTTGTTGACAAGCGTCAGGTTGCTGCTGACCCCGGTGGTTCCACTGAGATCGAGGGTTCCGTTGTTTGTGAGGGACCCGCTTCCGTTGAGCGAACCGTTGACACTTAGCGTGGCATTTCCTATCAGGACCGTTGCCGAGCCGGAGACGGTGAGATCGGAAACGGTCATGTTGGCCCCGTCGAGATCCAGGGTTGTGCCGGCGGCAAGTGTCACAGAGTTGTTTCCGGAAAGACTCGGACCGCCAGATTTCATGATGAGTCCTCCATTCTCGACGATGATGGCCCCGGAATACGTGCTGGCTTGAGACGTCAGCACCAGCCGCCCGGCACCGGTTTTCCGGAATCCGGCGCTGCCCGAGAGCGGCACGGCGAGCGTTGTGGTTTGGTTGATCACCTCGATGGTCGGCGCGCCCGATGTGGGGGCAAGATTGAAACTTCCGGAGCCGGTGACCAACCAGTCGTTGGTCGCCTTCGCGTCGCCAAAAACCAAACCTCCCACGGTGGGGGAGGCATCGAGGGTGAGGGTGGAATTGAAAATCAAATCCGCATCCGCAAAGCTCACCGTGTCACTGCCGGTGGTCGTGGGGACCGCCCCATTACGCCAGTTGAGAGCCGTGCTCCAAGTGCCCCCCCTGGAATTGCGCCAGGCGTAGGCGGGCGTGGAGGTGGCATTGATGGCCACCGCCTGCGGCACCGCGCTGTCGAGCGGAACGATGACGTCGCCACCGCCCCGGCGCACGGTGAGGCTCACCGACCCGCCGTTTGCGGCACGGATGGCCCGGAACAGATCCTCGGGGTATTTGACCGCCTGACCGTTGGCGGCCGTGACAATGTCCTTGACCCGGAGTCCGGCGGTGTGGCCGGCCGAACCGGAATCCATCTGCGTGACATACAAACCGGCATTGTTGGCCGCACCCGCTGAGGAAGCCTCCAGCAAGGTCGCGGCCTTGAACTGCCCGCCCAGCCAGTTGTGCGTGGGCGTTTTCACATACTTGAGGGTCAGGACGACCGTGTTGGTCGGCGCGGCCGATGTGTCGTAATAGATCGTCGTTTCTTCGCCGGAAACACTGACCGTGGGTGCTGGCAGGGAGGATACGACATCGAAACTCTGGCCGGGCATATCCCAGCGCGTGGCGCTGATGGACGCAGGCGTGGCGCTGGAGAAAGTGGCGATGAAACGCAGGGGAGATATTGCCCCGTCCCTGTCCCTGTCCATCAGCACCTCGATGTCCCCGTCGGAATTGAACCGGGTCCGGTAGAAAGAGGAGTCGTAGATTTTCAACATCGTGATCGGCGTCGCCCCGCCCGGGATGCCCGATTTCCAGTGGAGCATGGTCATGACCAACTGATAGGACGGGAAAAAAGGACTCCAGTAGGCGTAGTATGGGGCATTCGCTGTGTAACTATTAATCACCGCCGCCATCTGGTCCTCTTCGATCACCACGTCATGCGTATACCTGACGTAGGTGCTTTGGTAGGTATCCGTGAACCGCCGGCTGCCCTGGAAGTTCAGGAGCGCGGGTTCGACGGCATCAGGCACATCGGCGGGGGTGCCGAGGCCGGTGATGCCGTTGAGAATACAGAAGCGGGTTTCGGTCCCGCCATAGTAGCCGGCACCCGCGCTCGTCTCAAGGTCCTGGGTGTAGGCCAGGATGGCCATGCCGGTCTCCACGCAACCACGACTGAAATCCATCCTGCCGCCATAGGCACGGTAGTAGGGACCGGAAAGATTCCGCATCGAGGCGTTGTAGTGGAGGGCGATGTCCTTCCAGAGAACATCTTTCATGGTCACCGCCATGGCGCGGAAATCCGCATCGCGCCCCACCTTTGCCGCCACGGCGAGCACGGTCATCGCGACGCCTTCATAGGTGGTGCTGTTGTGTTCGGGATCGCAGTTGTCCCGCAGAACTGCGGCCTGGATGTTGGCCATGCGCTCGGCACCCGCACTGGACCAGGTGCTGTTGTTGAAAATCGACCCGCAGTAGTGGAGCAGCAGGGCGTTCATCAGGGCGTAGTTGGTCCAGTCCGGGTTGCGGCCGGTGTCGCGACCGGGATTGTATTGCCCTCCCGCAATGAAGAACAGGGCATGGTCCACCGCGGTTGCCGTGGCCTCATCAAAGAGGTTGCCGAAGAAGGCCCTTGCCGCGATCAGACCGGTCCCCCCGAACTCCCCCAGGGTTTCGCTGCCTCCGGGGGTCATTGTGGCATCCATCCTCTGGAGCAGCTTGAGCGCGTTGGCCCGGTCGGCGCCCTGGTTGCGCTGGAGCATGCCGCAAGCCTGGAACGAGGCACGATCCCCCCACTTGTTCATGTAGTAATCGGTCGTTCCATCCGACCAGGGCGTGGTATCTCCGGGCATGTAAAGCGATGAGAGATAGCGCTGGACATCGGTCATGCTGCTCCACTCGGGGGGAACCACGTCCTGGCACCGGGCAAATGGTGCCAGCAGAATGAATGCGAGAATGATGCAGCAGGGGCTGATTTTTTCTGAGAAAAAGGCGGGCATGACAATCTTCACTGCGGGTTGGAGCAGGTGTTCCACTGGTCCTGCGGCGCGGAATGGAGGTCGACAGCCGCGGTTTGCGAATTCTTTTCCACCTGTTTCACCGGGGAGACCCACTGGTTCGATGTGCCCGCCTGCCTGAGAATGAACCGGTCGTCGGTCGTGGCGTTCCCGTCGTTGAAGGCGTCCGACCCCTGAACGCTCCACTGATTGTTAAAGGGCGTCAACGCGGTATTGGTGGAGTCGTAGGGGATGGTTTGCG
Source organism: uncultured Chthoniobacterales bacterium (assembly GCA_964467415.1). Classification (GTDB taxonomy): domain Bacteria; phylum Verrucomicrobiota; class Verrucomicrobiia; order Chthoniobacterales; family Terrimicrobiaceae; genus CAYXRX01. The sequence continues at coordinate 126,225 of CAYXRX010000006.1, read as the reverse complement.
AGCGGACGTGACCCAGGTGGACGAAAAATGCAGCGGCAGCCAACAGCGGGACGCAGAAGGTACGGAAGTTCATGGGGCAAGACAAGTCTAGCAAGTCCGAGCGCCGGCGCATGCAAAAATCTGCACCATCTTGTAGCCCATTTGGGGGACAAGCGCTTCAGGGGGAAGTGATCTTCAAGCGCAGGAACCGTCTGCCATCGGGGGCGTTCGGAGCGATCGCCCGGACGGTTTGGAGCGGTCCGTCGGAGGCAACCTCGCCCGCGCCGAGCGATGCCCAGGAGGACGGCAGGAGGGAGTCGCTGAACTCCACCACAAAGCTGAAGCCATCCTCAAGCGCGGCCTTGCTGCGGGTGTAGGTGAACTCCAGGCCGGAGGCGGTGGCCCGGACCGAGGATTGGGCGGCTCTGCCGGCGCGGGGGCCCTGACCGGTTGCGAATTCGATCAAATTCGTTTCGCCGTCGCCGTCCGGATCGGCGATGTCGGCCGCGCTACCCGCGTTGGCGGCGGTCCCGAAGTTCGCGAACCTCCAGTCCTCCAGGCGCGTGGGGAAGTTCACGGCAACCGCGACGGTGGCATTGGCGGTGAGTCCGCCGAAGCGCGTGGCGGACATCGTGGACAGCCGGGCGACCTCGGTGGAGCCGAGGGCATCAGCAAAAATGACGGCATCGTCGAGGCGGCCGTTGAACCACCGGGAGACGGCAGCATTCGACTGGTAGTGCCCGCCGAGAACGGCCGGGTAGCCCTGGTTGAAGCGGAGCGGCACATTGGCAGCGGTTCCGGCCAGCGCGCCGTTGAGATAGAGCGCAAAGGTGCCGATGCTGGCCGCGGTGCGGGTGTAGGTCACGGCCACGTGGTTCCATGTGCCGGGCGCGGCGGTTGCGGCGGATGCGATCGACAGGTCGGCCGAGATGCCGTTCCAGTGGTTGAGAGCGACGCGGTTGCTGCCGGCCTGGCACGAGAGCTGGAGTTCCTCCTCGCTGCCGAACCCGTTGCCGCTACCGAGGTGGAAAAGGAAATCGTCGTTCGTCGTGCTCGCGCGCTTGAACCAGCAGGCGAACGTCCAGCTATGATCGTTCATGTCGAGGTCGTGGGCATTGATCATCCTGCGGACCTGCGCGCCGTTGAAATCGCCGTTTTCAACCAGCTCGATAGCCTGGGCACTATTTCCCGCCAGCGCGGCCGGCGCGTCTGCGACAAGCTGTGCGGTTCCGTTTCCGGCAATGAGCAGGTCGCCCGGACGGCCTCCCGCCGAAACATCGAGGACCTTGCCGGTGGAGGTATCGTCGGGCGGTTCGAACGCGTAATGGCAGTAGGTGCGTGGGTCCTCGCCGAGATCGGTGACGCTGTATTGAAAATTCGCGGCTCCGACGAAGCCAGCGGCCGGCGTGAAGCGGGCGGTATATCCATCGGGGAGTAGGGTGACCGTCCCGTTGGCCGGGTTGCCCACGGCAAAGCGGAGGTTGGAGGAAGGGGTTTCCGCATCGCTGGCCAGCGTGCGGAGATCGATGTCCAACGACGTGCCGGGCCGCGTCGTCGCATTTCCAGCAGCGGCGGCCGGCGCCGAGCCGGGCGGGTAGGCGGCCGAGATTTCAAACGAGGTCGAAGCCGTCGATCCATCCGGATCAAGTGCGCTCACGACGATCGTCGCCGAGCCGGTCTGGTTGGGCGCCAGGGCGGCCGTGACGGTGCGGTTCGAGCCTGATCCGCCGAGCGCCAGCCCGGCATCGAGCACGAGCGTTTGGTTCAGCGAGCGGACGCTGACAGCCACCCCGCTCAGCGGCGAGTTGTCGGCGACGGTGAACGGCACAGGACCGACCACCGATCCCGGTGCGGCGGACACGTTCGCCATTGCGGAGAGGACTGGCGGGGCATTGCCGGCACCGGCATAGCGACCGGTCGCGCCGCCGGGCAGTACTTCGGTCAGCTTCAGGCCGCGAGCGGGGTCGGGGTCGGCCGCAACCAGCAGGTGCCGGCCGTCGGTGAGCACGATCTCCGCCGACGTGGCACCGGTGGCTGTGACCGAGACAACCGGGTTCGGCTGCCCCGGTTTGAGCGGGAGGAAGACGGTAAGGAAATGCTTCGTGCCGGTGCCCGACAGCGTGTGCGTCACCGTGGTCGCGGGGTTCCGTGTGGTGCTCAGGTCGGGCTGGTCCCATCCCAGCATCTCGGACAGCACAGTCGAACCGTTGCCGCTGATCGAGGTCCGGGCGCTGATATTTTCGACCGCCAGTCCGGAGCCGAGACACGGGACGACCGCGAGATTGGCCACGCCGGAATCGGTCGTGGTGACGACCTTGGTGACCGGGTCGAGCGAGGTGTTCGGCGTGAGCAGGTGCCAGCGGGCCTGGTAGGTGTGGGATGAAGCGTTCGACGGCACCAGCGTGTCGGCCACGACGTAGATGTCGGGCTTGACGAAGAGCACGCGGCGGGTCTGCGCGGCCGGCCGGTTGTTGTAGTTGCCGCCGTATCCGCGGTTGTAGACCCCCGCGGCAAAGTCATGGTTCACGTTGGACTCCCAGCGCATGTCGATCGGCCCCTGTGCCTGGTAGTCGGCGTCGGTCGCGGCATAGCCCCCGTCGCCGCCCTCCTGATCGAGGCCGTCGACCGTGATGCAGTTGTGCGAGTAGCTGCTGGTCCCCCAGGTCCGCCAGATGCTTGATTCGTACGATCCCCCGCCACTGTCGAAGAGGAGCTCGCGGCCGAACGCCCAAAGGACGACGTTCAGCTTGTCCTCGTGGCGGTGGCCGCTGGAGCCGAGCGGGCCGGCATCGAAGCAGAGGTAGTTCGCATTCGCGTCCCAGCTTGACCGCATGGCCGCATGGCCCGCATAAGGGAAAATCCATGAGGTCTTTGCGGGCGGGGTCCCGCCGCCTCCGGTCCAGAGAAAATCCGTGCGGTGCGGGAAATACCCGTAGCCGTCATCGAGCCACCCGAGCGTGTTTTCGTTGGCCGACCCGCAATCATTGAACGGCGGCATCAGCCTGCTGGGAGCCGAGGTCCCGAGGAGGAATTCAAACGGCTTCTCGAGTCCGGCCAGGTAGCCAGCAGGCAGCTCGGCCTCGCGACCGTTGAGGGAAGCGAGGTCGCGGATATCGAGAAGAAAGCTGAGCGTTCCGATGTGGTAGCGCGGGGAGAGCTCGATGTGGCTGCCGTCTGGATAGAACTGCACGGTCTCCTGGACGAGCATGTCCTGAGCGGCGTAGCTCCGCCACTCCGCTGCCTCGCTGAGTTCGGGAAAAACGGTGGCCACGGTGTAGAGCCCGCAAAGCTCCCAGGCATGGATGTTGAAGTTGAGCGCGGTCTGGGTCGACTTCTCCCGAAGGTAGCGGCCGTGCTCGATGCTCGACTTGAAGAAGATCACGAGGTCGTCATCGGTGACCGAGGGCGAAAGCACACAGCGGAAGAAGGCGTCCGGCCAGGTATGCGCCATGCGCTCGGCCGCCTGGATCGTGGCCCAGGGTGCGAGGATGCTCTGCGCGCCGGCCGGCAGCGGGCACTGGGTGACCCAGCTCCGGAACTGTCGGACCCAGGCCTGCGCGTAGGCCTCATCGCCAGTTCCCCAGTAGGTCGCGCCGACATCCGTCCAGAAGTTCATCCGGTTCATGAGGCTCGTCCACTGGGAGGTCGCGTTCGGCGTGTACATCCAGTCGATCGCTCCGCCGGGAAACGTGTAGTTGTAGCCGCCGAAGGAAAATATGCCTGCGACTGTGTTATCGGCGGAGGCCTTGTTATACGAAACCGCCGAGGTCGGATGCCGCCAGTCAAAATACCAGTTCACGTTCGTGCGCGTGCGGAGGTAGCCGGCGAGCGCCGTCTTGGCAGCCGTGTAGTCACCGGCCTGCGCGAGAGACTTCACAGCCTCCAGACCGGGGTAGTTCAGGTTCAGCGCGCTGAAAAGCTGGGAATCCGAAAGGGTCGGCGTGTAATCGTCGATGACGAGGTAGAGCGTGTTGCCCGCGACCTCAAGGTGGGCGGCCGTCGGATTCGATGTGGCGAGCGTAAAGTTAGTGGGCAGGGTCCCTGTCGCGCTCCCCCAGGTGATGAGAGGGAATTTTGTGCCAACCGGACCGAGGTTCGAATCGGCGGCAATCGCGATGGAAGGAGCGCTGAGGAAGTTGGCCGCGCCGGTGATTTTCAGTGGGGCCAGCGTCGTGCTTGGAATGACCGTCCCGAAATCGAACGCGAGATCCGAGGCGGTCCCGCCATTGTTTACGGTCAGGCTGGCGCAGGTCCACTGCTTGGTATTGTTGGTGACGGAGATCCCGAGGACGGCCGTGTTGTTGGCGGTTGCCGCGAGGAGGACCGGACTGGAGGCGCACGACCCGCCAGCCACGCCGATCAGCTTGCCCGAGGCGATCGTCGTGTTGCCGGTGTGGGTGTTGGATGCGCTCAGCACCCATGTGCCAGCGCCCTGCTTGTTCACCGGCAGCGCGCCGCCCCCAATGATCCCGCTGATCGTGTTGGCACCGGTCGAGTTTCCTCCCAGATGAAGCGGACGGGCGGATGTGACCAGCGTGATGCTCCCTGTAATCGTAAGCGTGCTGCCGTCAGCGCTCGAGATATTGAGAGCGGGATTTCCCGTACTGATCCGGATCGGCCCGCGGATCTGGTTCGCCCCCTCCATGCTAAGGATCCCGCCCCCGTCAAACGAGTTCGACGACACGTTGAGCGTAATGCCGGTTCCCAGGCTGATGCTGTTGGCAAGCTGCAAAACCAGGCCGCTGCCCTGCATCGAAAACGTCTTCGCTCCCGCTCCCAGGGCGCCGGAGTTCGCAAGCCTCAACGTGCCGGCGCTGACCGTCACGTTTCCCGCAAACGTGTTGTTCCCGGAAAGGACAAGGGTTCCCGGCAAAACCTTCGTCAGCCCCGACGAACCGGCAACCACCGAGGCGATCTCGGCCACGGAACCCGTGACAGCGCCAATCCCCGGCGCGCCTGCACCCACGAGGGTGAGCGGACCCCCGGAGATCACATAGCCGCCCGCGGTGAACGCGATATCGTTCACCTCCACCCCGCCGGCAGTCACTACCACCATGCCACCGGAGCCGGCAAAGACGGCATCGTCGTCCGCGCCACCCGGGGCTGGCCACTTCACTGCCGAGGAGCCGTTGAACCAGTTTGCGGTCACGTTGGAATCCCATGTCCCGTTTCCGCCCGCTCCCGTCGCCCCCCATGTCAGCACCGCCGCCCCGGCCGCCGCCGGATGCCATAACACCACGACCAGCCCGAGCAGCCAGAGGCCGATGTGTCGAGTCACCCGGCCCGAACGAAATTCTTTCAGAATTCCGCTACGGGGCATCAACCGGCGTGACTCCCGGACGATTGCATTTCGCGCCCCCGATCCTGCCGGACATTCTGCCGGAGAACACAGCTCCCGCTGTGTTTGCTCCAGACCGGAGGATGATCCCCGCTCCCCCGCGCCCGCGGGGCGAACGGCGCCCGCCATTCCCTTCGCGGCCAAAGTGGCGCGGGAGCGGCAGGCGGTGCGAAGCGGGGGTGGTCTCATGCGAAAATGGGAAGGGAGGAAGGAGTCCCGAATAAACAGGGTTACCCAAATCTTATGATCGCGCAATGAGCGGGAACACGAAATGTGTTTTTTGTCCCCCATTCGGGGGACGCGCCACCGTTTGGTTGGACAGGCGGCGCGGACTATTCCGGACGGAACAATTGGAACTCGGAGACTGTGGGCGGTGCGGACGGTCCTGGGAAAAGCAGACGGAACCTGCTTGCCGTGACAGGCGGAAACGAGCCCCGCGCGCCCTGGCCGCCGGACGTCCCCTCATAAGCAGGGACCCATTTGCCATCCCGCTGGAACTCAATCCGGAATTTCTGCGAGGACGTACCGAAATCCTCGTCGAGTCCAAACCCGCTCACGGTGACCGGCTTCCCGCAGTCGAATTCGAGCCACGATTCCGCCACAGCAGCAGCTACCCATCGGGTCTGATACAGTCCGTCCACCGCCCGGCCATGCGGATGCTCCGGCGCGGACGACGAGGCGGTGACCTGCGCGGTCCGTGCGGGCGAGGGCTCGACAACAGGATCGCCGTCAAGCTCGAGCGCGATCACCGTGGCCACCGGATCCGGGGCGGCTGCAGGCACCCGCAGGACGATGCGGCCGTTCCCGGCCTCGACAGGAACCTCGACACCCGGGGCGGCGAGGAGCCGGACAGATTTGATGTTTGCCTGCATCGGCACCGGCAGACGGCCGTCGGCCGGCCACTTCGACACGATCAGATAGAGCCGGTTTCCCTTGCGGGTGGCGTGCCCCCAGGAAAGAAAATCAAACGGTCCCGCTTGCGTCCCGTAAACCGCCTCGCCATTCTTTTTGAGCCATGCCCCCAGTGCGTGAAGCGGCTCCTGATCCTGGGCGACAATCCGGCCTCGGGCATCCGGACCGACATTCAGAAGGAAGTTCCCGCCCTTGGAGACGGCGTCGAGCATCTTCTGGATAATCTCCGCCGCCGGCCGCCGCACGCCATCGCCATCGAAAAACCAGGGCCCGTTGCTGGCGGTCATGCACGTTTCCCAATCCTTACCGGGAAACCCGATGACGGGCACCGTCTGCTCGGGCGTCTCGAAATCCCCGCTGAACCCATACCAGAGCCGGTTGTTGACGATGAGGTCCGGATGCGCTTCGAGGAGCTTGAGAAATGGTGCGGCCCGCTTCGGGTTCATCGTGTCCGGAACGTCGAACCACAGCACGTCCAGACCGGGGTAATTCTCGAGCAACTCGCCGACCTGCCGCGCCGAAAACTCATTCAAAAACTTGTCATGATCGCCTGCCTGCGCCGGGTCGTAGGCCCCCCCGAAGCCGGCCGGGACATGCCCGCCGGGCTGCGACCAATCCCAGCACTGCGAGTAATAGACGCCGAAGCGGAGACCGTGCTTGCGGCAGGCCGCCTGCAGCTCGCCGACGACGTCGCGCTTGAAGGGAGTGAGCCCCCGGAAGCTGAAATCCGTCCACTTCGTCGGCCAGAGACAGAACCCGTCGACGTGCTTCGCGGTGAGCACCACATAGCGCAAGCCGGCATTCTTTGCGGCGGCCGCCCAGGCGTCTGCATCAAAGTCCACCGGATTGAACGTCCCCACGGTCTCGCGGTATTCCTTGAGCGGGATTTTCTCGATGAGCTGGACAAAGTCGCCGAGCCGGCTGCGCTTGCCATTGTAATACCCGCCGTAAATCGCCGGCGGACCCCAGTGGATGAACATCCCGAGCCGCGCGTCGCGCCACCACGCCATGCGCGCGTCGTGCCGTTCCTTCGTATCCTTCCGCCAGTTGGGAACCGCCGGACCATCGGCGCCTGACGCCGCCACAAGCCCGGTCAGGAGGAGGCAGGATGCCAATGCCCGGACGAGTGCCCGCAAAGTTCTCGCTCCGAGGCTCATCGTCCCTGGGGTGTCACTTTTAGTGAACATCCCGGTCCGAAGATTTTTTCGAAATTCCTCTACAGCCCTCGTCCGAAATATTGATGCCGGCATGGTGATTGATCATGGTGACGCAGGGGAGATATCCCTCCGGGCAGGCGCAGCATGCCACATCGCGACGCGAATCGCTGCGAGCAGGCCCGGGGGCGCCATATCCTATACGGTTTTCTTTGCGCGCACCCGCACCGCGGCAAGAACCAGCCCGGCGAGCGCGACAAGCACCCATGTGCCTGGCTCGGGGATGGCAGTGAAGGCGAGGATGCCGTCGGCCCCCAGGATCGCAAGGTAGTTTGTCGAATCGTAACCCTGGATGCTGAGGCCTCCGACAGTTCCCGAACTGAAGCCGCTCAGAATCCCATATGTGGTCAGGTAGTTGATCGTCCCTCCGGTCAGATCAATTGTGCCGGCTGTGATTGAAAACGACGGAGTCCCGGACACGGACACAATTTTGTCGAACGTCGAATCGCCCGTGATGTTCAGGTTCCATGTTCCGCCGGACATCGAAAAGGTTTTTCCGTCGGCAAGATTGAACGTTCCGACACCGGCTGTCGCGGTGTCGAGGATTCCTGACGACGACAGAGTGATGTTTCCGCCAAAGGTGGTTGATGCAACGCTGGCGGTGAGCGATCCTCCGCTGAGGGCCAGGTCGCCCAGGGCGGACTGGAGCGTGCCGGCACCGGCGAGGACCAATGTTCCCGAAGTAATCGTCGTGTTCCCGGAATAGGAGTTGCTACCTCCGAGGACCAGGTTTCCTGAGCCGGTCTTTGTGAGCCCGCCAGCCCCTGTGAGATTCCCGCTCAGCGTGATGTTGAAGCCGGTTCCTGTCTGGTTTCCTGACTGGAAGGTAACTGGTCCGTTCGTCGTGCCGAGGTTCATCGTCAAGTTCGACGACCAGTTGCCCTGCGCCCCGATGATCCCGCCGGAAACGTTGATTCCGCCAATGGCATAGCTGCCAGTGCCGGTTTTCGCGATGCCGCCCGTGCCGACATAGAGCGTGCCGCCGGTCATATTCAGCGTACCGGTTCCAAAACTCGAATTAGTCAAACCCGTAGCACCGCCGAAAATGACCCCGCGAGCCGCGCCGGTCTTCACCGTGCCCCCGGAAATGTTCAGGACGGAATTCGTCAAAGTGCCAGTTGCAGCTGTGGTTCCCACGCCGATGCCGATATCCGACGACGTGCTCAGGTTTCCGCTCGAAACCGTGACGGTGTTGATGGTGGAGTTTGAAGTTGCGGCGAAGCCAATGGAAACAGGGGTTGCACTAACCACATTCCCCCCGTTAACCAGCAACTTCCCGCTCCCAACACCACGGCCAATGAGAAGGTTTGCCGTATTGGTGTTAGAAAAGGCTCCCCCCGCATTGACAGTGAGAAGACCCTCGGAGCCGTTTCCAACCTGAAACGAGGAGGTACCATTGTAAGTCATGCTGGCGCCGTTATTAATGATGAGTCCCCCGGTTTCCGCCGTGGCATTACCGACATTCACCATCAGGTTCGAGCCTGTCCTGGAGCTCGTCAGCGTTCCAGATGACAGAATGATCGTGCTCGTCAGCGCGGTCGCAGCAGAGTTGGCGTTGAAGGTCAAATAATCAGACCCACCCCCGCTCAGAGTCAGCGTCTTGCCTGCCGTTTGAAACTGGATGTTGTTGCTCGTATTTAGCGCGCTCCCGATCGTGGCATTCGCGTTCACGGTAAACGCTGTTGTTGCATTGATCGTACCTCCAGTGAATACGAGGTCCGACTGGTTCAATGCCATCGTACCAATCGTTTGCGTTCCGGAGACCGTGATCGTACCGGGCGTGCCGTTTTGTTGCGCCACCGAAGCACCGCCATTGCCAGCGGAGAATGTCAGCGTATCGGAACTTGTCGTGGTATTGGCCGTGGTCGTGGCGGTGCCGTTGGCGGTTTGCGTAAACAAGGCGCTCACGCTCGAATCCCACGTGCCCGTGGCATTTCCAGATCCGGCGGCCGTATCGTTTGTGTCCCAATAGTAAGTGACAGCGATCGCAGACTGGCTGGAGACCGTTGCCATGCATGCGGCTGCCAGAATTCCTGCCGCTGCGTTTCTGATGTGATGAAGTGGTTTTGTTTTCATGATGGGAGGCTGTTGTGATCGATCATTTCATGCCCGCGGGTCGGAGCGGGACACGGAAGTTGAACGCGTAGGAGTTGTTGAAGCGCCGAACGGTAAAAGTTACTTGTCTGACAAAATATTAGCTCTGGAAAATGCAACAGGTAAGAGATTTTTTGTCCCCCATTTGGGGGACAAGAGTTACAACCCAATGGCAGGTCAACCAGCCGATCCCGGTCGCCAAGCGACGAAAGTTTTTCAAACTTCCGCTACGGGAACGCAGCGGGAGCTACGTTCTTCCAATGCGGGGCGCTGATCGTGTTGAGAAAGATGGCAACTCTGTGCCGTAGCACTTCGTCAATGGGAGCGTTTTTCGTTCTTCCGACCAACTCGTCACTCATTACCCGCTACCCGCGACGTGTCTGCCAGCAGGCGCTTGATCCTCCGCCGATCAAGGAACGCGAGTCCAACCAGGCCGGCGAGGGCGAGGAGCCAGGACGCGGGCTCGGGGACGGCGGTGAGGGTGAAGTCGACGTCGTTTCCGTTGAGCGAGAACGTTCCGGTCCAGCTGGCATTGGAAACCGTCCAGTTGCTGACGTCCGGAGCGGAGACCAGTCCGGTGATGATGCCGGAGTAGAGTCCGGGGGCGGCTCCCTGGTCGAGGAAGGCGAAGGACTGGGTGCCATCGAAGAGGATCGTCGATCCGGTAAGATTGAACGAATCGTGGGTGCCGCCGGCTCCGAGGCCGAGCGAGACGATCGAGCCGGGGGCCATCGTGAGGTTGCCGGTGAGGGTGAACGTCGCGTTATCCACCAGACTCGTGCCCGCCACAAGGGTCGCGCCGGACGCCACGGCGACCGCGCCATTTCCTGTCCCGGAACCTCCGAACTCGCCGGCATTCACATCGACCGGTGAGCCGGCGGCGAGCGAGCCGGAGGATGCGAGGAGGAGGGTGCCGGCGGTGACCGTCGTGTTGCCGGTATAAGTATTCGCGCCGTCGAGGACCTGGGTGCCCGCTCCCGATTTGGTGAGGGCCATTCCGGCCGCGCCATCGGCGATCGCTCCACTGTAGGTCACCGAACCGCTCTGCGGGTTGAGGGTCACGGTGGTCACGTTGCCATAGCCACCGACAATCGCGGTAGCGAGGTCAACCGAACCGCTGAGTCCGCCGAGCGTGGGCGAGGAAAACCCGGTGACGTCCAATCCGACGCCTGCCGTCGAGCCCGTGGTATTGAAGGCGCTGTATTGAAGGGCGAGGGCGCTGCCCAAGGCGATCTTGCCCGCACTGATCGTCGTGTCGCCGGAGTACGTGTTTGTGCCGTTGAACGTCTGGGTCCGGCCGACGCTGTTCATCACGACTGAGACTTTTCTTGTGGCACCATCGGCGATCACATTGGCGTAGATGTAATCGGTGGTGAGGCCGGCGAGCGTGAGCACAGAATCGGTCGTGGCCGAGTTGTTGGTGATCTGCGCGCCGACGACGGCCGCGGCCCGGTTCAGCCCGGCGATGGACTGGTTGAACCCATTGAGGTCGAGGTCGCCCGCGGACGAGTGGTCGAGTTTGGCTCCGGGGTCGAGGGCGTTAGTGGCTCCCAGAATGAGGTTGCCGGCCCCCAGAATCCCGGTGGTGGCTCCCCAGTTATTGCCAGTCGAATTGATCGTCCAGTTGGTGACGCTGGCATTGAAGTCCACGGTCATCGAGGGGGCGCTGATCACGCTGTTGATCACCCCTCCGCCGGTGGATGACCCGCGGAACGAAAGATTATTGGCAAACGTGGCCGCCGAGATCGTGTTGGAGAAGTCGGCCTTGCCGACCGTCAGCGATCCATTGCTCGATGAGTTGTTCTGGATGATGTGGATGTTGCTGCCGGTATTGGTGATCGTGATATTGCCGGTGAGCGCATTCGTGCCGGCGCTGCTGCCGATGTTGTTGCGTCCTGAAGAGGAATTCATCGTGATGTTATTGGCAACCGTCAAGTTCCCGCTCAGCACGAGGATGCTTCCGGTGCCCGCGCTGGTCGTCTGCACCGCGATCGTCCCCGTGCCGGCCGCATTGCTGTTGCTGAGCGTGACCGCTCCGGTGCCGCCGACCGTGAGCCCGCCCGAGAAGCTGTTGTTGCCGGAGAGGGCGAACGTGCCGCTGCCCGTCTTGGTGACCGCGAGCGAGCCGGCGGTATTTTTGATCGTGCCGCTGAACGTCTGCCCGGACACGTTGTTGTCGCCGACGGTGAGTGTGTTCGACGATCCGCCGGTGGCGAGGACGTTGTCGATCGTGCCGGCACCGCCCAGTCCGTTGACCGTCTCGCTGTAGCCGTTGAGGTTCAGCGTGCCGGTGACTGTAAGGTTACCTTTGCCAGCTCCGTTCGGGATCTGGTTGGCCGCAGCAAGGATCAGGGTGGAAAAGTTGCCGACGCTGGTGTTTCCCGCGTAATCATTGGCCGTTCCCGCGTTGTTGAACGTAAGTGTGAGCGGGTTCGACACGCTGTTGGAATTGACCTGCAGGCCCCTGGCTCCGGTGACCTGACCGGTGAGCGTCATCGAACCATTGGCGGCTGAACCGTTGATGAAGACCGCGTCCGCAAGATTGGCGGTGATCTGCCCCGAGAGGACGTTGCCGGTAGAATCCACACGGAACGCCCCGGTGCGGCTGCCGACAGTTGCAGCCGTGTTCACGATGAGGGGGTTCTCGATCGTGACGTTGGCGGTCGTATAGTAAAGCTGTGTCGTCGAGCCGGCAACCGTGCCGATCGTGATCGTCCCCCTGCCGAACTTGCCGCCGGTTGTCACGCTGTTGTTGGCGGGAGTGAGCCGCACGTTATTGCCGAGCGTGAGGCCGCCGGAAAACGTGTTGTTTGTGTTGCCCAGAACATCAAAAGTCCCAGTGACTGCGGTGATGTTCAGCGCCAGCTTGCGCGTCCCGTTGTCGCTGAAATTCGCATTCGTCCCGGCGCTCAGCGCCGTGATCGTGAGGGTATCCGTCCCGCTGCCCGCGCCGGTGGTGGTTACCGAATTGGTGGCGTTGCCGGCCGTGAGGTTGGTGATCGAGGCGTTGAATCCTGCCAGGTCAAAGACGACCCCGGCCGCATTCGCCATCGTGAGTGGACCCTTGTTTGTGAATGCGCTGGAACTTCCGGCCGCCAGCGTTCCGGCGGTGATCGTCGTCGTGCCGTTGTAGGTATTCGTGCCCGAGAGGACGAGCGTGCCGGCCCCCGATTTGATCAGGCCGCCCGTGCCCGCCAGCACGGAGGAAACCGTGCCCACCTGCCCGCTGGCCACACTGATCCCGGGCGTCGTGCCGCCAAGGGTGACATTGCCGCCGGAAACCGTGCCGTTCAGCGTAAAGACAATGTTGTTCGCCGTGACGGCTCCGCTCACCGTGGCGTTGACCGTATCAGTGCTGAACGTCGCGTTGTTGGTCAGACCGTTCGTCGAATCCCACGGCGTCCCCGCCGTCAGTCCGGTCCAGTTGGTGTCCGAGGTGTCCCACGTGCCGGACAGCCCACCGGACCAAGTCCCCTCCTCCGCCATCAGCGGAAGAGCGGCGGAAACCGCCAGGGCGAGAAGGCAACGGGATGAGAACTGGGGGATTGAAGGAAGTTTGAAGATGGGGCTTTTCATTGGTTTACTGTCCAACGTTCAGTTTTCAGTGTCAAGTGCTTGGGAAACGTTCTTCGTTTGAGGAGTTGGTTTTAAGGATTAGTTTAAAAACGGAAGGGACGTACTTTGTTCGTCGTTATCCCCCCATCCCTTTGATCCTTGTGAGCTCTTTCGTTCTTCGTTGCCAACGTCAATATTGCCTCGCTCGCTCCCGACGCTTTTAGATTTTTCCTCCTGCCAACTGCCCTCCACAGTTTTCTCCCCGCTTCCCTTCAGCGATTTTGCAAGAATATGCACACTGACCCCCAGTTTGGAAAAATATCCTCCTTGCCACGGCACCTATTTCTGTGCATGATACTGTCCATATGACTGCAATGACATACACCGCAGCGAGAGAAAATCTCGCCTCCACAATGGACAGAGTTTGCGTTGATCATGACCCCGTTATCATTACGCGCAATCGTGATCAGGCTGTGGTCATGCTGTCTCTTGATGACTACGAATCCCTTCAGGAAACCGCTTATTTGCTTCGGTCACCAGCCAACGCAAAGCGCTTGCTTGCATCGATTGAGAGTCTGAACTCAGGAAAGACCGTGAGAAAGAACGTCAAAGACCTGGCCGAGGCATGAATCTTGTTTTCTCGCCCCAAGCTTGGGAGGATTACCAACACTGGTTGCAAACGGATAAAAAAATGATCGGAAGAATCAACGAACTGATCAAGGATACCCTGCGAAGCCATCATGATGGGATCGGGAAACCCGAACCTTTGAAGCACACCCTGGCCGGGTTCTGGTCCCGCCGTATCACGGATGAGCACCGTATGGTTTACCGAATTGCTGCAAAGAATCTTGAGATCGCACAGCTCAGATTTCACTACGCAAAATAATGCGAACAAAATCCGGCTGTTCTATCGAACTGTGCTCTAACGACCGCTTACGCTGCGCCTTCGCGGGAGCTCCCATTCCGAAATCTGCGCCATTCGGCGAAAATCTGCGGCCAAAAAAAGCGAGAATACGCGGGACCCACCGTTCGCTTGACTTTATATCGTGTCGCGATATGCTCGGTCTGTGATCGAGAGTTTTGCCAGCGCTGAGACGGAAAAGATTTGGCGACGGCAGCATTCCCGAAAACTGCCGCACGACATTCAACGCATTGCACGCCGAAAACTATTGTTGCTGAATGCCGCTCCCGATTTGAGCTCGCTGAGGGTTCCGCCAGGCAACCGCTTGGAAGCGCTCAAGGGAGGGCGTTCGGGCCAGCACAGCATTCGGGTAAACGACCAATGGCGCATATGTTTTGAGTGGAAAAACGGCAGGCGAGCCATGTTGAAATCGTTGACTACCATTGATACGCCATGAAAAAAGAGACTCATCTTAGCGACATCACCCCGGGCGAAATTCTTGTCGAGGACTTCATGAAACCGCATGGATTGAGCCAGGCCGCTCTGGCATCGGCACTGGGAGTCATGCCGATGACGGTCAACCAGATCGTTCACGGGAAACGCTCCATCTCTGCGGAAGTGGCCCTGAGACTGGGCCGCTTTTTCGGCATGAACCCGCAGTTCTGGCTCAATCTTCAGTCACACTACGATTTGGAAAAGGCGGAGGATGCCATCGGCAGCAAACTCCGGCAGATCAACCCGCTCAAAGCGGAGTGAGAGGATATCGGCCGCTTCGGGTTGAACTTCTTCCTCCATCCTCCATCTAGGATCCTCAACCCTACTTTTCGTTCTTCGTTCCAACTGCCTGTTTCCTACCCCGCATTTTCTTTCCGTCGGCCCGTGAAGTGTCTTGCCCCTTGAAGGACAAAGCACCATCACCTGGGCAAAGCTACTTCACCGGGTTCAACCCTCGTCACTCGTCGCTCGACTTTTTCCGCTTTCAGCTTTTCCCTTTTAGCTTTTTCCAAACCCTCTTCCGCTCGAAGAAGAACAGCCCGCCGAGGAGGATGACGCCGGCCAGGATCGTTCCGGGCTCGGGGACGGCGATGATTTCGAATTGATTTTCTGAGATTGTGCGCTGAGTCGCATCAAGTAGACCAAATTTGAAGGCTCCGAGATTCGTGCTCTGACTGGCAGTGAAATATAAATGGTCAAGATCGAAATCCCAATTGCTGATGGTCAGGATTTTATCGGCTGCATAGGAACCACCGCTGAACCAGAGCGTGTTCCCGCCGGCGTTGGTCCCGAAATCGAGGGTCGAGTTCGCGTTCAGCGTGAGTGCTCCGACATTCTCGGTGAGTGCGCTTCCGCTCCCTCCCATGACGATGCTGCTGCCGGTTCCGGTGAGAACGACCTCCGCCCCGTCATTGATCGCCTCGCTTGCGCCGATCAGGAGCGAACCGCCGGTGACCGTGACGGTCGTTGTGTTCTGCAGCGCGTTGGCGGCATTGGCGGCCAGCGTGCCGGCGCTGACGGTAGTCGCGCCGGTGTAGGTGTTCGCGCCAGTGAGGGCCTGGATGCCGGCACCTGCCTTGACCAGTTCCAGGTTACCGGTGATGGCGCTGTCGTAAGTGTAGTCGCTGGTATTCGTGATGGTCAGGATCTTCACCGAACCACCCGAGTTGGTGACCGTTGCGGTTCCAGTGACGCCGCCATTCGCGAAACCGCGGTAAAGACCGGCTACCTGCTGGTTGTAACCGTTCAGATCAAAGACCGCAGGATCGCTGACGGAACTACCGGCATGCACATTCAGAACAGATCCGGTGGGAAGCGAATTGTTTGCCCCCAAGGCGAGCGTACCACGATAAACCTGCGTCTCACCGGTGTAGCTGTTCGCTCCGGAGACGATCACTTTGCCTCCGGTTGCATCCGCGCTAACCAGGAAGTTGCTTCGCGTCCCGTCGCTAATCGTTCCGCTGATTTTCAGGGTTCCGTTCGCCATGGCCCCGACGCGGGTATCGGCGGGACTTCCCGTGCCGCCGAGCACCACACCGCCAGCCCATTCCGCTGTGGCACCGACAGCCGCCCGCAAGGAGCCACGCACACCAGTGCCATATCCACTGATGGTGATTGACTTCCCCGTAATCGTCACGCCATTGCCCAACTCCAGCACGGCGCTGGTAGAGCCACTGGCTTCCACTCCGCTAGTGCCGTTCAGCGCGTTATTATTTGTGAGACTCAACACCCCACCAGAGATCAAGGTCGCCCCGGTGTAGCTGTTGGTGCCGGAGAGCGTCCAGGTGCCGGAGTTGGATTTTGTCACCGAGACGGTGCCTGAACCGTTGGAAATGTCGCCCGAAATCGCGTTGGCCGTGTTGGTTCCATCCAGCACCAGCGTCTTGGCAAAAGCCACGCCGGAATTGACGGCACCGGTGATCGAGACCGCGGCGGTGGTCGGGTTGAACGTGGCGATTCCGACCGCGCCGCCCGACATGATGAGCGAGGACAGGCCCAAGGTGGCCGTGCCGCCGGTGACATTCGCCCCTTTGCTGACGTTCAGCACCGCAGCCGTGCCGAGATACTGGGTGCCGAGCGACTGGGTGAACCCGTCTCCGGCAGTGGCGCGGTTGAGCACGACGTTTCCCGTCACGTTGGATCCGCAGTCCAGCCATTCCGCAGCGATCGAGGAATCCGTGGCGAGTTCGAGGGTCGCGCCATTGGCAAGGACCGTCCGGGAGGCAAAAGAACCCGCCGCGCCGAGGGCATTCACGCTGCCGGCTTGGAACGTGCCGGCAGAGACAGTCATCGAGCCTGTGTAAGTGTTGCTGCCGGAAAGCGCGAGAATGGTACTACCCAGCTTGTTCAGGTTCAGCACGTTGCTCCCGCCATTTGGGTCAGCGATGTCGGAGCTGTAAGAGAAGCTCGCGGTATTGCTGGTGTCCAATGCAAGTGTCGAGCCGGATTTGAAGCCGCCGCTTGCCGTTCCGAGGGCTTTCAACAGATCAAGATCCGAGGCGGTGAATTCACCCGTGCCTCCTACAAAGAACGATGCCGTCGCACCAGAATTGACTACCAGGTTGGAAGCTGTCCAATTGGCCGTCACGTTGTTGTAAAGGGAGGTCTGCTTGCCAAATTTCAAGGAACCGGTGTTGATCGTCGTCACGCCGGTGTAGGTGTTGGCACCGGTAAGCGTGAGCGTGCCGGAGCCGTTTTTGGTCAGACCGCCATCGATGGCTGCGTCACCGCCGACATTCGAGTGCGAGAGCGCGAGGGCAATGGTGACACTGAAGCTGTTGGTGTCGATAATCGCGCCGCCATTCCGGACGTTGGCCCGGGCGGTTCCCACAGATACTGTATTCAAGAATCCCGCGGTATTCTGCATCGCCTTCAACGTGCCGCCGTTGAAGTTGAAGGTGGAATTGATCCCTGCAGTCGAGGTATTCGCGATGTTGTTGACCGAAAACGTGCCACCATTGAGATTCACCGTGGCGTTGGCAGAGTTGAGGGTCAGTGTTTTCACCGTCGCGCTGCCGCTGTCGACATTCAGGGTGGACACCCGGCCGGTTCCTCCGCCAAGGCCCAGCGATGTGCCTGCCGTGGCTCCAATGAAAGTGCCCCCTTGGATATTCAAGATGCCGGTATTGCTGTTTTGATTTCCGATTACGTCCACGGCATTGGAATTGAGGGTAGAGAATGTGCCTCCGGTGATGGTCATAGTGCCGGAACCAGCGGTACCACTGCCGATGACCACGCCAGCGAGACCTGTAGCACCATAATTCGTGGTGCCCTCTGCCGAGGTGTAAATCAGGGCCTGGGCACCGTTGACATTAAGGCGATCCGCGAAGGTGCCGTTGAAATTGGGATTGCCCGTATCAGGATTCCAGTTGGTGGCGGTCTGCCAGTTGCCAGTGCCGGCACCACCGTCCCACTGCCATGTGGCCGCCCAAGCATTATTCCCGAAGCTCATCAGCGCGACAACCGTGATGGCGACCGCCCGCGCAAACGGTCCAACCGGGTTGCGGCGGGTGGCGCGGAAGGCGAGGAGCCCAGTGAAGTAGCTTCTCACTTCACGGGCCGAGGGGAGGGAGGAAGAAAAAGCGGAAAGCTGAACACGTGCCAGCGGGCGCTGGCCGGGCAGCCTGCCAAAGGCATCCCGAAGGGCGAGAAGAGCGGGAGCGAGCGAGGCAACGCGAAAAGCGAAAAGGCGGGAGAAGAGAGTCGAGGAGGGTTTTGTTTTCATGAGGCGGGAAAGGTGGGGAAGGAAGAAAGATTTTGGATTCTGGATTCTGGATGGGAGGAAGCCCCGGTGAAGTAGCTGTGGACTTCACGGGGCGAGGGCACTTCATGGGGCGAGGAAGTTATCGGTTTGAGGAGAGGCTGATAGGTAGAGGGATGGAGGCGGAAGGTTGAAGTTGGAAGTTGAAGTGTAAGGTTAGGCGTTGGTCCGGTTGGGACCGGGCAACTGGTTGAAGATTAGGGCTGATTATGTCCGGCGGCGGAGGTGGGGGCAAAAGAATTTTTGTAGCCCATTTGGGGGACAAAAGAAAAAGCGGAAAGCGGAAATTGGGAAAGCGGAACACGTGCCAGCGGGCGCTGGCCGGGTAGACTATCCGGAGGATAGCCCAAAGGGCGCTACTCGCGGGAGCGAGAGCGTCAACATTCCCGTGACGCGGAGGCGCAGGGGGAGGAAGATGATCTACCACATAATGCACAGAAGGCACAAAAGGGCGGTGGCTATGCCGGGTTATGTGAATTTTGTGCCTTTTGTGGCTTATTCCCTTAGCGCCTTGGCGGCTTCGCGGGAGGTCCAGCGAGAGCGCGATGGTGGTCCGGAGAACGTAGCTCCTGCTGCGTTTCATTCGGTTTGGAGCAGAGGGAGGCAGATGATCTACCACATAATGCACAGAAGGCACAAAAGGGCAGTGGCTATGCCGGGTTCGAGTTGAGTCCTCAGGTTTTTGTGATTTCTGTGCCTTTTGTGGCTTGCTAACCTTTTCTTCGGCCTTCGCGGCTTGGCAGCTTCGCGGGAGGGTTATTTGCTCGTGCGGATCAGAAGATCCTCGAACGGACGCAGGAAGCAATCCCGGCGATCCGCCGCCGCTCGAAGAAGAAGAGACCGCCGAGGAGGAGGAGGCCGGCCAGGATCGTACCTGGCTCGGGGACGGCGATGATTTCAAACGTACTTGTTCCTGAGTTCCAACTTGATGTGAAGCCATTATCAAATGAGAAGAGGCTTGGCGTGCTAATCTGGCTGGTGAGGTCGCTTCCAACAAATCTGAGAATGTTTCCTTCCGCAAAGTTGGTAATTGAAAGAAGAGAGGATGGGGTATAAGTGCCGAATGTAAGGATGCCGGTTGCTCCCGAACCAAAATTCAGAGTGGAATCTGTCGTAAGTGTCAATGCACCAAATGTTTCACTCACCCCGCTTGCCCGTACGATTGAACCGCCTAAAGAAACTGATACATCATTGATAGAATTTGAAGCCCCAACAAGCAGGGAACCGTTGTTGGTCACAACCACTGCTCCAGTCGAGTTGATGCTTCCAGTGACTTCGAGCGTTCCTTCACTGACGGTAGTTGTGCCGGAGTAGGCATTCACTCCTGAGAGGGTGACTGTGCCGGGAGTTGACTTGTCGAGACCGATTGTTCCGCCGAGTTTAGCACTCACACTTCCGCTACGGACGTCGTAGTTGCTGCCGGTGCCGGTAAGTGTGCCAGCACCTGAGCCGGTGATGCTGCCGCTGGTGAGGGTGACCGCACCGACCGTGTCGGTATTCGTTCCGAGGGCAAGTTCGCCACCGTTGATGTTCACCGCACCCCCATTGGCCAGGGTATTGGTGGAGTGGCCAAGAATCAATTTGCCGGCGTCAATCCGGGTGCCGCCGGTATAGCTGCTAGTATTGCTGAATGTCTGATCTCCAGAGCCAATCTTGATTATGCCCACTGTGCCAACGGACTCTGTGATTGTGCCGCTGAAGCTACTAGTGGCATCATTGTCGCCCAAAGTTAGCACAGATGCACCTGCCACTGTGGTTGTCACCGTGCCGGAACCGGAGAGACCGTTGATCGTATCGCTGAAACCACCCAGGTTCAGCGTACCATCGCCGGTGCCGTTGGTATTGATGACCACGTTGCCTTTGCCCGTGCCATTCGGGATCTGGTCGGCGGCGCCGAGCACCAGGGTGTAGTCCTTACCGGTTTGGGCATTGTCGTTGATGGTGGTGTTGCCCGCGTAGTCATTCGTGCCGACCGCGTTGGTAAGGGTCACCGTCAGGGCCGTGCCGCCCAGGTTGTGGGACAGCAGCTTCAGGCCATTGCTGCCGGTGATTTTTCCGGTCAGGTTGACAGCACCTGTGCCATTGGTGCTCAACGTGAAGTCAGATTCTCCTGCAGTCAATTGGCCGGAAAAGGTATTACCAGTGGTGTCGATGCGGAAGGTTCCAACACGGTCGGTCCCAAGCCCGGTGTTGGCGACCACGGCGTTTGCGAGCGTGATGTTGGCGGCCGAAATATAGATGCCCGCCTTGTCGGTGGACGCCTGCCCAACCGTGATGGTCCCGGTGCCGTAGGTGCCGCTAGTCAACGCTCCCGGCGTGCCGGCGAAAACAGGCGCTGAAGCGATCTGAATGCGCGTGCCGTTGGCGGTATTGAGCAAGGTCAAGCCACCGGAGAAGGTGTTGTTGGCATTGGAGAACTGCTGCCCGCTGTTGTTGTTTGTGAAGGCTACGCCGACTTTCCTGGTCGCTCCGTCGATAATGAGAGCAGCGGTGGTAATATTAGTGTTGCCGGTCTGGCCGAAGGTCACGGTGGAAGTGCCTGTGCCGGCGGCGTTGTCAGTGATGGTATTGCCCGCCACCCCGATCGGTACGTTGCCAATGAAGCCGACATTGTTACCATTCAGATCGAGCGTGCCTGTACCGGTTAGAACAAGGGTGGCCGTGGAGCCGAATCCCGTGCCGCTCCCGGCTTTGGCCGTTCCGCCGCTCAGGTTGATTGTTGTCAGCGTGTTGGTGCCGGAGAATGTGACGGTTCCACCGCTGACATTCGCGGTGGTGATGGTGGCACCGGAAACGCCGGTGTCACCGCCGGTCACGCCGAGGCTGGTGATCGCATTGGTGCCCGAGATTGTGCCGGTGCCTCCGCCGAGGTTTGCCGTGGTGATGGTGTTGGTGCCGGAAATGACCGGGCTACCGCCATTCAGGTTCAACACGGAGAGCGACTTTGTTCCGGAAAGGGTCACCGCACCGTTGGTCATGGTTAGGGTCGCCGCAGGGCCCGTGATATCATTCGGGGCCGAATAGGAACCGGTGCGGTTGAATTCGAGGGTCGTGCCCGAGGCGAGACTCACGGCGCCGGAGCCAAGAGTACCCGAGGCCGCCACCCCGTCGCCAATCTGGAGTTTGCCGGCGGATATCGTGGTGGTGGTGTAGCTGTTGGTGCCAGCGAGGATGGTGGTGCCAGCGCCCGTGAGGGTAAGCGACTTGGATCCGGAAATATCACCAGCCAAAGTCAGAGTGGTTTCGGTGGCGGGCGCGATATTGGCGGGACCGGCCAAGATGATCGGCGCATTGATCGCATGGTTACCGGAAGTCACCCCGATTGCGCCGGCGGCGATGCCGTTGTTCAGCGTAATGGCATCAGAGGTGGTGCCGATGGTAAAGGCGTTGGAGTTGTCGAAGAGAATGGAGCCCACGGTCTTGCCGCCGTTGAGCGTCACAGTCTGCGGAGTGCCCGCCAGGCTGCCGAAATTTGCGACGGCGCCGAGCGCGTTGGGCTGGCTGCCGCCATTCCAATTCCCCCCCAGACCATCCGTGGTCCAAAGTCCGTCGCCGTTCGAACCGCTCCAGTCGGAGGTGGTGGCGGTTCCGAGAACGAGCTGAATCAGACTCCCGGTGTCGTTAATCGCATAAGTCTTTCCGGCTTGCGAGTTGAGCACCGAGAGGTTCGACAGCGCACCTCCAAAAGCCGTACTGTAGCTGAATAACGAATACGTGCCGTTAACGATGAGCGGTGTGACTCCGCCAGCTGCATAAAGGCTTAGCGCGCCGCCATTGATGGTCAAGCCGCTGGCGTTGGTAACGGAAATGAGATCCGACGTGCCGCCGAATTCGTAAGCCAAGTTAGAACCGAGATCGAGGGTGAGGCTGCCGAGGGTCAGTGTTCCCGCTGTGACCGAAGTCGCGGGGGAGAGTGTGCCGCCAGAACTCACCGTCACGGCACCGGAGAGTGTGCCGGTGCCGCCGAGTGTGGCGAGGTTGGCCACGGTGGTGCCCGATGAGGCCAGCGTGCTATTGACGACCAAGGTTCCGGCATTCACGGACGTCGCGCCCGTGTATCCGTTGGCTGTGCCGGAAAGCGTGAAGACTCCCGTGCCGGTTTTGATCAGATTGCCGCCGCCGGAAATGTTGCCCGCGTAGCTGGTTGAGGTATTATTAACCCCGGTTGTCAGGGTTGCGATTCCGAGCGCCACATTTCCGCCGGTGGCACCACCACCCGCTAGGGACCCGACGGTGTTGTTGTAGCCATCCAGATCCAGAATCGCTGTTGCCACGTCAGCCGTTGTGAATGCCGATGAGGAACTCAGGCCGGTAGTAGAGCCAGCCTTGAGCGTGCCCGCGTTCACGGCCGTTGCTCCGGTGTAGTTGTTGGTGCCGGAGAGCGTCCAGGTGCTCGCTCCGCTCTTGGTGAGGGACAGGGTGTTGCTCCCGTTGGAGATGTCGCCGGAAATGCTGTTGCCGGCGATGGTGCCGTCCAGTACCAGGGTCTTGGCGTTGTTTGTCGTGCTGTTGACCTGGCCTGTAATTGAAATGTTGGTATCCGTCGGCGTCAGCGTGGAACTTCCACCACTGCCCGCACCCATGCTCATCCCGGTGAATGAAACCGTGGCCGTACCAGAAGACACGTTTGCCCCCTTTGTAACGTTGAGAACATTGTTGCCTGCAATCCAGTTGCCCAGGTTTTGTGTGATACCGGTACCGGCTGTGGCGCGGTTCAGGATAAGGGTGCTGGCAAAACTTGAAGTGCCATTCAGGTCGTAGGCATTCACGCTGGAGTCGGTGGCGAGTTCCAGATTGCCGCCCGCGAGCTGGCCTCCAGACGATCCAGCAGCAGGAGTCGTCATGAAATAGACGTCGTTTCCTGCGGCACCGAAAGCCGAGGTGCTGCCGGCGACGAGGGTGCCGCCGCCGATCATGGTGAGGCCGGTGTAGCTGTTTGACGCGCCGGAGAGCGTGAGTTTGTTTGATCCGAGCTTGATCACGCCGAGGGTGTTCACTCCGGCATTGGGATTGACCAAGTTGCTGGCATAGGTGAAGTCGGCAGTGGTGGTATCGAGCCCAAGGAACGAGCCGCTCACAAAGCCGGTGCTGGCCGTGCCTAGCCCGGCGATGGTGTCGATGTTGGCGGATGTAAAGTCGGCGCCGCTGGTGCCGACGTTCAGTGCGAGGGTCGCACCACTGGCCACGGTGATATTGGCGGCGGTCCAGCTTCCGGTATTGTTATTGTAGAGAGCCGTGTTTTTCGTGAGGGCCAGACGCCCGGCACTGACCGTGGTAGCTCCCGTGTAGGTGCTCGCCCCGGAAAGGATGAGTGTGCCGGCCCCGGCTTTCGTCAAGGCCCGGCCGGCGACGTCTTCGGAAATGCCTCCGGAAAAGACCGTGGCCTTGTTGGCCACGCTGGAGCCTATGTTCGCCGTCAAGGTCCGGCTGCCACCGGTGAGGACAGCGGGACCGCTGAATGTCAGCGTGTTTTCACCACCGACAGAAGTGAATGTGGTATTCGCTGCAATGTTGACGGCGTTGGCGAGGGTGTAGGTGCCCGCCGTGGAACCGCGAACTTGCGGACCGCTCAAGGTCAGCGTGCCGGAACCAAAGGCGGTATTGTGAGCAATGAAGAACGAACCCGCGCCGGTAAGCGTTGCACCGCCGGAAAAGGTGTTGGCTCCGCCCAACGTCCAACCGCCGGAGGCGATCACGTCAAAGGTCATTGCCCCGGTTCCGGCAATGATGGCCGAAGTCGAGATGGTTTTCGCCGCCGTGTTTTTCATCGTGCCACCGCCAGCATTCACGAGAATGCCGCGGTTTGAGGCCATGGAGATATTGTCCCCGGGAGTGATGGACAAGGTGCCACCGTTGAAGACAAGTTTGCCGGGAGTGGCGCTACCGGGAATGGCTCCGAGGACGGAGGAAGCCGCGCCGTTGGATTCGGTGGCGGCAAGCGCGATAGCCAAGGTGCCGCTGTTGATGGTCGTTACCCCTGAATAGGTATTGGGTCCGGAAAGCGTCAAGATGCCCGTTCCCGTGGTGGTCAAGGTGACGTTGGACGCGCCACCTCCATTGTTGACGATAGGCGCGCTGATGGTGAGGCCGCCCGAATTACCGAGGTTGGCTACGAAATCGCGTTCGGCACCGACGACCAGCGTTCCCGAGCCAGCGGTGGAAATGGTTGTCGTGCCGATTTGGATGCCGATGTAGCCGTTGAGCGTGTAGGCATTGTTGGCCAAGGCGATGGTCGCCGCGCTTCCGTTATTGCCCAGGAGACCGTAGTTGGTGACCGCCCCGGTGAGTGTCTGGCCTCCCGTGATATTGTACACCGTGGTCGCGCTGCCACCGGTGGTGACGAAAGTGGTGGATGACGGGGCTCCAACAAGCTGGTAAGGACCCGCGGCCGCCCCTTTCGCAACGAGATAGCGTGTGTTCGCGCCTGTGCCATTGAAGGCATTCGCGCCGATGTAGGCGAAGCTGCCCGCTCCCGGCATAGTGATGGCGCCTCCAGGACGGCTTACGCTGGAGACCGTCACGATTTCCGTGGTGGACGCGGTGCCCATGGTCCCGGCGCCCCCACCAGCCCATGCTGTTGTCGGCTGGAATGAGATCGTGCTCCCGGCGGATCCTGTCACGGCTCCGAGATTCAATGTGGTGGAGGTACCCGTACCCCGATTTGGCGCGATGATGGACGCGCCGGAATTCAAGGCCGTACTGGCCAGTGTCTGTGAAGTGGTTCCGGTGTTCTTGCCAAGGACGGACAGGGTGCCGCCACCCATGGCGAGAGTGGAGGTGTTTTTGAGAAGATCCGTCGGGGTGCCGAGATTGGCAAAATCCAGAGTCAGCGTCCCAAGATTGATGGTGGTGGCACCAGTGTAGGTGTTGACGGCGCTGCCGTTGAGGATCAAGGTGCCCGCGCCGGTTTTTACAAGCCCTGCGGAGCCTGCGAGCAGGGTGCTGATGGTGGCGGTCTGGCTGGAGGCAACACTGATGCCCGGTGAGGTACCAGCAAGATTGATGGTCCCGCCGGACAAACGCCCCCCCGTGGTGAACGTGATGCCGTTGGTATAAACCGAGCCGCTGACCGTGGCGGCGAGGGATGCTAGGCCAAAGATAGCGACATTGTTGGGTCCGTTGGTCACGTCCCAGGGATTGGTCGGCGTCCCGAGCCAATTGGTGCCGGTGGAATCCCAAGTTCCGGTGGTCGTGCCGGTCCAGGTGTAGGACGCGGCCCAACCGTTGCTCCCGAAGCTCATCAGCGCGACAACAGCAAACGCGATCGCCCGCGCGAGGGGACCGACCGGGCGATTGCGTGTGGTGCGGATTGCGAACAAGGAAGCAAAATGGGGAAGCGCGAAGGGGATAGCGGAAAAGAGTCCGTTGAAACGGCTTCGTGCTGCTCCGGGGAAGGAGGATCTGGTTTTCCTGTTCATGGAAAAGAGGTGATGGTTGCCGTTCCGTTGGCGGTTGATTGGAAAACTGCGTCTGGTTGCGTAAAAAATTCTGAAGCTCATGAGGGGGAACCTTGTGAATTTTACTGGAGGTGACTGCTGTTACGTTGGCGTTGGAAATTAGGCCAAGGTGAGGGCAAGGCTGGGGTTGAAGATCTTTTAATATGGCACATCACGAAAAACCGCGATAGGCGATAACGCGTATATTATCGTAGTTTTTGCGTCGCCTTGCAAAGGCGATCAAACCTGGAGCACTGGGGGTCCGTGTGCAAATTATTGCGTTTATGGTGAGGTGAACCGGAGAGGATTTCCCGGAGAAAGCAGCTTCTGCTGCGTTTCAGCCAGTCTGGAGCAGAGTGGGAGCTCTGCTCTCCGGGGAAGCGGGGGGCGCGGAGGGGAGGAAGATGATCGGCCACATCATGCACAGAAGGCACAAAAGGGCGGCGGCTCTATCGGGTTATGTGAATTGTGTGCCTTTTGTGGCATCCTCTCTTAGCGCCTTGGCGGCTTCGCGGGAGGTCCAGCGAGAGTTCAATGGTG
>CAYXRX010000006.1:0-99901 GCA_964467415.1 uncultured Chthoniobacterales bacterium | reverse complement strand
TCCTCTCTTAGCGCCTTGGCGGCTTCGCGGGAGGTCCAGCGAGAGTTCAATGGTGGTCCGGAGAACGTAGCTCCTGCTGCGTTTCATTCGGTGTGGAGCGGAGGGTGGAAGATGATCGGCCACATCATGCACAGAAGGCACAAAAGGGCAGTGGCTCTGTCGGGTTATGTGAATTGTGTGCTCTTTGTGGCATCCTCTCTTAGCGCCTTGGCGGCTTCGCGGGAGGTCCTTCGCAGGGCGAAATAGTGGACCGGCGGAAGAGCCTTACTTCTTCCGCCGGTCCGGTGTATTGGCACTCCCCCCCATGAGGCGGCCCTTCACTTCCGCCTCCTTAAGAAGTGCCAAATTGGGAAATGTTCTTGGTTCCTTGTTTTTGGTTACTGGATGGCGAGAGCCCGGCGCTCAGGGATCGAGGCGGCGGGGTTTCCGGTAGAGGAGAAAGGCGAGACCGATGCCGACCATGATCCATGTGCCGGGTTCGGGGATGGCGGCGACGCTGAGCGTGTTGGCGGAGTCGCTGTAGGCATAGTCGAACCCGCCGACGGTGCCCTTCCAGAGGCTGTCGCCGCTGTCGAAGGCCAGCGGGTTGCCGCCGACATTAACCGAGGTGAACGACGATGCCGGCGATCCGGTGAAGAGCGCGTAGCTGCCATCCACCACGCCGCTGAGCGTAAACGTGAGCGCGCCGGCTTTGGTGAGCGTGCTGCCGGCGGTGATCGGCGTGAACCCGTCGGCCAGGTTGGCGGTGAGCGTCATGGCGGCCGGCGTGAAGCTGCCGCTTCCCGAGAGGGCCGAACCTTCGCCCAGCGAGAGGGCCGGGGTGAGAGCGGTGCCCGTGTTGTTTGTGAGCGTGGCAGCGGTGAGAACGGACACGCTGGAACTTGTGTTGATGACGCCGCCGCCACTGAGGACGAGCGTTCCGGCGGAGACCACCGTGTCGCCAGTGAAAGTATTGTTGGCTGAGAGGGCCAGCGTGCCGGGGCCGGACTTGGCGATGCCCCCGCCGCCATCGATGACGCCGCTGAGCGTCAGCGTATTTGTGGCATTGCCCACACTGAACCCGCCCGTACCGCCCGCGGCCATCGTGAATTTTTTGGTGCTGCTGGCATTGCCGCCGGAGTAGGAAAGCGTCCCGGTGACTCCGCCGGTGCTGCCGAGGGTCACTGCGCTGGCACTGTTGCCCAGCGGACCGTTGGCGCTGGCATTGTTGATGGTGGAAATTTTGAGCGTTCCTGAGGCGACGGTCAGCGGCCCGGTGAACGTGTTGGCCCACCCGCTGAAGTTCAGCGATCCGGTGCCATTGTAGGTCACACCGCCGCCGCCAGAAACCGTGAACCCGGTGCCGGAACCGCCGAAAGTCACGTTGCCGGTGCCGTTGACCGTCAGGAGGTTGCCATTCGTATTGACCGTGCTGGCGCCGTTGGCGCTGACGGTGAGGGACGTTGATGCGTTGTTTGTCCATGTCTGGGCGGCTCCGAGAGTGATGTTGACGGCAAGGCTGTTGCCGATGGTGACGGCGCCCGCGCCGGACTCAACAAGGATGCCTCCTGCCCCGATCGTGAGCGTCTGGGTGCTGCCACTGTTGTTGATGATCGTCGTGCCGGTATTTCTGAACGTTATACCATTGACACTTGTTGCACCGGAAAGCTTGGTCACGGTGGCGGCGTATTTCGACGTCTGGTTGAAGACAGCCATGTCGCCGGATCCAGCCACAGTACCCGTGGTCCCGCCGGAAGTGCCGTTGTCTGACCAGCTGGCTCCAACATTCCAGTTTCCTGTGGTATTAGTATTCCAGTAATAGGTGCCCGCATGAGCAGAAGCCGCCAATGCTAGCAAGACCGCTTGGATGAGAAAGAAACCCGGGACCAGCCTCCTGCGATTTAGCCGTTTTTGAGAGACCATCCGAAATTCGATGGAGTCGCCCGCTGATTCAAGGATAAGGGTGGAGGCATTAGATTTCATGGGTCTTAAAAGGCAAAGAGGACAAACGGAAGATCAGGCTGAAGAGGATTTGAGGCTGGGATGTTGAGGCGAAGGTGAATTGCTGACTGTTGAAATTTACATCCAAGCCGGCTGGAGACCTACAAATTTTTTGTAGCCCATTTGGGGGACAAAAGAAAAAGCGGAAATGGGTTCCCGCGAAGGCGCGGAGGCGAGAAGGGGGGAGGAAGAAGCTGGCAGCATTCAGCTTTCAGTTTTCAGGGAAGAAGGGAGACTCCCTTTGACCGCAGCTTCGGGGGAGATTTGCGGATGCAACCCCATTCGGGGTTGGCTTCGTTGCCTCCCCTGGTTCCCCAGGGTAGCTTCGCAACCCTGGGCTGTGGGATGAAGCCCCGTTGGGGCATGCGGATGCCGAGCCGTTGGCGCGGGGGGAGATGAAGCGCCGATGGGGCACAAGGGAAGACGTCGGCCGTTTTCAGCGACCGGGGCTCAGGGCGGTTTCCTTCTCAGCCCCAACCGTTCCCCCCTCAACGCCGCCGCGAGGCGGCGCTGCTTTGTGGCTTGCACACCTTTACTTCCGGCGTTGCGGGCGGTCGGCTCAGCGCTTGAGGAATTTTGCGACCGCCTGGGAGCGGGAGTGGACGTGGAGCTTCTCGTAGATGTGCTCGATGTGGGTGCGGACGGTGGAGTAGGTACTGCCGAGTTTTTCGGCGATCTCCTTGTAGAGGAATCCCTCGCTGAGCATCGCGAGGATCTCTTGTTCGCGGGGGGAGAGGCTCACCGGAGAAGCCGCCGGGCGGGCCGCGCCGTCGCGGAAGGCCTGCACGACCTTTCTGGCGATGCTGCTCGTCATCGGCGCACCGCCGCCGAAAATGTCGCGGACGGATTCGAGCAGTTGGGCGGACTGGACCGGCTTAACGAGGTAGCCGGCGGCACCGGCCGCGAGCGCTTCGAATATCGTGTCGGAGTCGCGGTGGACGGTCATCATAAGGATGTGGGAAGCGACTCCGAGATCGACGAGGCGGCGGACGGTCTCGACACCGTCGATACCGGGCAGGTTGATGTCCATGATGATCACGGAGGGCTCGAGCGGCGGGATCACCTCGAGCGCCTCCTCCCCGCTCCGGCAGGCCGCGGCGCAGCGGCAATCATCGGTCCCCTCGAGAACCAACGCGAGCGCGCGACGGATGCGGACATCGTCCTCGACGATGGCGACGGTGATCGGGTTTTCCGGGGTGTTCATCGGTTAGATTTTGGCTGCGAGCCGGACGCGGGTTCCCTGTCCGGGCGCAGACTCAATGGCGCAGGTTCCGCCGATTTCCTCCATACGCAAGCTCATATTGCGCAGGCCGTCGTGGAGTCCGTCGGAGGCGGGATTGGCCGAGGGATCGAAGCCGGTCCCGTTGTCCGAGATTTCCATGGCGAACGTGCTTCCGTCCCAGGCGATCCGGACGCCGGCCTGGCTGGCGCCGCTGTGCTTGACGATGTTGTGGAGGGCCTCCTTGAGGGCCATGCAGAGGTGGTGGCGGGTGCGGGCCGGCACCTCGTGCGCAGGAACCTCATCGGGAAGATCCAGCCGGCAGCGGATCCCGGCCCCAGCCAGGATCGACTGGGCGAGTTCGCCAGCAAATGCCACCAGCTTGTCGAGCGAGTCGTTGCCGGGGGTCACCGCCCACACGATCTCGTCCAGCGAGCGCGTCATCTCCTGCGAGGCGTGGAAGATCCGCTCCAGATGGCGTGCGGACGCCTCCGGGCGCGCCTGCTCCTGGAGGGCGAGGTCGCCGAGCATGGCGATTTCGGTGAGGCCGGCGCCGAGGTCGTCGTGGATGTCGCGGGCGATGCGCGCGCGTTCGGCGTTGGCCGCCTCGACGCGGCCCTTGTCGCCGATGATGCGGGTCTGGCGGTCGACCTGCTTCCGGAGAAGCCACGCCCACAAAAACAGGAGCGCGATCGCGATGCCGGACCCCGCCAGCAGCAGCCAGAGGCGGCCCGGCGTCAACCAGGGTGGAAGCCGCAGGACCTGCATATCGCCCGGTCCGGACATCCAGAGGTGGAAGCCGACCGGGACAAATTTCCCGAACTGGTCGGAGCGGCTTTTGAAATCCAGCTCGCAGACCCCCTGGACGCTGACCTCCGCCCCCGGGAGCCAGCGGGCGGCCTGCGCGGGGGTGAGCTTCTGCGGCAGCGGGAAGTTGGCGAAGAACGTCTGTCCGCCGGACTCGATCCAGACCGCCTCAGGAACCATCGGTTCCTTCCAATCGACCCGTCTGAGCACGCCGTCGAGCCGCACAGCGCGGCCGTTCCAGTCCTGCGTGCGCCTCCAGATTTCCCACCTGTTGCCCAGGTCGAGGATCTGGTCAACCGTCACACGTTCGGCCGGCGGGACCGGAGCGGTGCCAATCTTCCGCGAGAGGGCGTTTTTCAAAGAAGCAAACGTCCGGTAGGTATCCACAAACCCCGCCACCTCGACACGATCGCCGACCTGCGGCCTGGCATTTTCCGAACTGACCCGCACGCTTGTCCCCGCGTCTTCGATGAAAAAGAAA
Organism: uncultured Chthoniobacterales bacterium; assembly: GCA_964467415.1. Lineage (GTDB taxonomy): Bacteria > Verrucomicrobiota > Verrucomicrobiia > Chthoniobacterales > Terrimicrobiaceae > CAYXRX01. The sequence goes on along the minus strand of CAYXRX010000006.1, from coordinate 95,414 downwards.
CTCCCCGGCACGGCGAAGACGACCGTGCCGGCAACCACCTTGCGGTTGAACGGCCGGGAGTCCGGGGAAAACGGCATGAGCCGGTCGAGGGAAACCCTGGGCGCTTTGAAGGGATCGCGCAATGCGGGCTCGACAACCTCGATACTCTCGCGTCCGTTGGCGAGGACCTTCAGGGCAACGCCCTCGGCGCGCGAGTTGGCATCCGGCGTGAACAGACCGCGCACGCGGATGCGGGCATCGACCATCCGGGCCAGCTCGCCAACCGGGAGATTGGTGAACGGCACCCGGCAGTAATACCCGTCCACAACCATCGAGGCGATGGACGAGGGATCGCCGCCTTCCGAGCCGCCGCGCCAGTGCCCCTGCAGAATCCCCTCGACCTCGACCGGCTGGCAGTCCGCCCGGCCGGAGAGAAGTTCCTCCAGCGGCAGGCGCCTGGCCTCGGGAAGCGGCATCCGGCCGGCCTTCCGGATCACCTTCGGAAGGATGATCGGAGCATAGCCGCCCGGGTCGGTGACCCCCTCAATCTCAAGGCGGTCGCCGGGCACGATATCCGCCGGCACGCCGCCGGGAGCAATCAGGCCGGTGTCGAGCGCCTTGCCCACTCCGACCCAATCCCCCTCTTCTCCGTCATGGATCGCGAGATCGCGCGCACCCCGCCAGAAGCAGACCCCGGAAACCTTGACCGGCAGGGCCTTGGCGGCCTCCCCGTGCGAAAGCCGGCGGATGTCGGCGACGCGCGTAAGCGGGAGCGCCCGATCTCCGGCGGCCACGGACGCAGGAGAAAATGCCGCAACAAGGAGGCAGAAAGCGATGGCTGCAGGAATCGGCATGGCAGACGCCGGATCATTCGCCCTGCGGGCAGCGGGTGGCAAGAAGCGATTGCAGCCCTGGCAGGGGATTGCTGATGGATTTTTTCCCGCCGCCCCGAATCTGCCGTGCGGGCAGCGCCAAATCAGGCTTGGCCAATCGAAGAAAAACCGTTCAAACCTGACGCATGACGCACCTGCTCAAGAGCCGAAGGTTCCTGCCGCTTTTTCTTGTCCAGTTCCTCGGGGCATTCAACGACAACGTCTTCAAGAACGCGCTGGTCATGCTGATGACGTTCAAGCTGGCCGGTGACCTTGGCTGGAGCACGACGGCCACGGTCAACATGATCATGGTGCTCTTCCTGTTTCCGTCGATCTTTCTTTCGGCCGTGGCCGGGCAGATGGCCGACCGCTTCGAGAAGTCGCGGCTCATCCGGTGGACGAAGCTCGGGGAGATCGGGATCATGGTGCTGGCGGCGTTCGGGTTCTGGTATGAGCTGCCGTATGTGCTCATGGGGACGATCTTTCTCGCCGGAGTCCAGATCTCGCTCTTCGGCCCGCTGAAATACGGCATCCTCCCCGACCACCTTGAGAAGAACGAGCTGCTGGCCGGGTCGTCCTCGATCGAGGCGGCGACGTTTGCCGCGATCCTGCTGGGCACGATCCTCGGCGGCTTGGCGCTCGAGCATAGTCCGGCGGGAACAGCCATCGCGTCCTGGCTGCCGTGGGCGATCTGCGCACTGGCCGTCGCTGGCTGGCTGATCAGCCGGCTGATCCCGGCCGCCCCCTCGTCGTGCGAGCCGTTCCGGATCAACTGGAACATCTTCTCCGCGACGCGGGCGATCCTCGTGAGCGCGAAGCCGCAGGTGGGCATCTGGCGGTCGATGCTCGGGCTCTCGTGGTTCTGGACGATCGGCTCGATCTGGCTCGCGTTCATCCCGACGTATGTGGCGGGGGACCTGCACGCCAGCAACTCGGTGGCGACGCTCTTCATCACGATCTTCAGCCTGGGCATCGGGCTCGGCGCGCTCGCCTGCCAGAGGCTCCTGAAGGGCGAGATCAGCGCGAAGTATGTGCCGCTGGCGGGGCTCGCGATCTCGTTTTTCACGCTCGCGTTTGTTTTCATCCAGTGGCTGCCGGCCGCCGCGGGATTTTCCGCCCTTTCGCTCAAGGGCATTCTCATCTGCGTGTGCCTGCTGGGCATCGCGATCGCGAGCGGAATTTTCAGCGTCCCGCTCTACACGATCATCCAGGCGTGGTCGGACCCGGCTCACTGCTCGCGGAACATTGCCGCGAACAACATCCTCAACGGCGTGTTCATGGTGACCGGCAACGGCCTTGTTGCCCTGCTCGCGATGGCGGGCGTCGGGGGATCCGCCGTGCTGACGGCGGTCGCGCTCCTGAACATCGGCGTGTCGATTTACGTCATCAAGATCATCCCGGAGTCGGTGCTGCACACATTCCTGCGCTGGCTGCTGCGCGCGCTCTACCACGTGAAAGTTGCGGGTCTTGAAAATTACGGTGCGGCGAAGGCGCGGAAGGTCATCATTGCCAACCACGTCTCCTACCTCGATGCGGCGCTGCTGGCCGCGTTCCTGCCCGAGCTCCCGACGTTTGCGGTGAACACGCATGTGGCGGAAAAGTGGTGGATGCGGCCGGCCCTCTGGTTTCTCAAGATCTACCCGGTCGATCCCTCGAACCCGATGGCCATCAAATCGCTGACCAGGCTGGTGAAGAGCGGCGTGCCGGTCGTCATTTTCCCCGAGGGACGTCTCACCGTCACCGGCCGCCTCATGAAGGTCTACCAGGGTCCGGGGATGATGGCTGTCCACGGCGACGCGGACATCCTGCCTGTTCAGCTGGACGGCGTGCAGTTCAGCCGGTTCTCATATCTCGGCGGCAAGATCCGGCAGCGCATGTTTCCGGACATCACGATCACCATCATGCCGCCGGTGAGGATCGAGGAGCACTCCGGCAACACGCGCGACGTGCGCTCGGACCTCAGCTCCCGGATCTACGACATCATGAGCGCGATGTCGTTTTCGACGGCGGCCACAAGCCACCTCCTCTTCGATGCCCTGATGAAGGCGAAGGAAACCCACGGCGGCGGGTTCCCGGTGGTCGATGACATCGGGTTTGCCCCGATGACCTACCGCCAGCTCGTCGCAAAATCCCTCGCGCTCGGTCCGGGGCTCGCGGAACATGTCGGCACGACCGAACCGATCGGCATCCTGCTCCCGAACAGCAAGGCGGCCGTGCTCACGTTCTTCGGCATCCAGGCCACCGGCCGGCCGGCCGCCCTCCTGAATTTCTCGGTTGGAACGAAAAGCCTCCTGAGCACGTGCAAAACCGCCCGCATCCGCTACGTCTGGACGTCCGCGAAGTTCCTCCGCGAGGCGAACCTGCAGGAGACGGCGGATGCCCTGGCCGCGGGCGGAGTTGAGGTCCGCTGCCTCGAAGACCTCAAGACAAAGGCGGGGCCGGCCACCGCAGTCGGCATGGCATCCGCATTCTGCCTCCCGGGACTGATGTGGTCCGCCAGGCGCCGCCGCATCGTCCGGGCGCTGCCGGACGGCGTGCGACCGGAAAATTCGCCTGCGGTGATCCTGTTCACATCCGGCTCGAGCGGTGAGCCGAAGGCGGTCGTCCTCTCGCACAAAAACCTGCTTTCCAATATCCAGCAGCTCTTCTCGCAAATCGACCTGAACCGCCAGGACATCGTGTTCAACTGCCTGCCGGTGTTCCATTCCTTCGGCCTCACCGGAGGCACGCTGAGCCCGGTGCTGGGCGGCGTGAAGGTGTTCATGTATCCGTCGCCCCTGCATTTCCGGATTGTCCCCGAACTGGTCTACCAGACGAATGCGACGATCCTTTTCGGCACGAACACGTTTCTGAACGGGTATTCGAAAAAGGCGCACCCCTACGATTTCCACTCGGTCCGCTACACGTTTGCCGGCGCCGAGAAGGTCAAGGAGGCGACGAAGCGGGTGTGGGCGGATGACTTCGGCGTCCGCCTGCTCGAGGGCTACGGCAGCACCGAATGCTCGCCCGGGATCAGCATGAACACGCCGATGTATCACCGTGCGGGCACGGTCGGTCGCTTCCTGCCCGGGATCGAGCACAGGCTGGAGCCGGTGCCCGGGATTGAAGCCGGCGGACGCCTCTACGTGAAAGGTCCCAATATCATGCTCGGGTATTACCTTCCCGGGGAACCGGGCAAGCTGGTTCCGCCGGAGGACGGCTGGTATGATACCGGCGACATCGTCTCGGTCGATGAGGATGGCTTTATCACGATCCTCGGCCGGGCGAAGCGGTTCGCCAAGATCGCCGGCGAGATGGTTTCTCTCGCAGCCGTCGAGGAACTAGCCTCGGCGGTCTGGCCCGGCGTCCCCCATGCAGCCGTCGCCATCCCCCACCCGCAGAAGGGCGAGGAAATCGTCCTCTTCACCGAATGGAAAGGCGCGGGTCGCAAGGCGCTCCTCGAGCATGCCAAGCAGACCGGGGTGGTCGAGCTCGCTGTGCCCCGGACGCTCGTCGAGGGACCGGTTCCGCTTCTGGGAACCGGAAAGCCGGATTATGTCCGGATGCAGCAGCTGGCCGAATCGGCAGGGAAAGCCCCCGCGGAGGAAGAGGCAGACTAACGTAGGACCAACAGCAGACAGCGGCTTGCGATACGCCACTGTCCCGGCAGCCGCCTCACTCCACCACCCCGCGCGCCGCCGGCTCTCCGGAGCCTGCCGGCACGGCCTGCGGCGGGCTGTCGCGCGCGGCCGAAAGATAAGATGAGATTTTCCCGGCCTGCCCGGCGTCGAGGCCCGAACGGTCGGCCATCCGGTCCACGATCTCCCTCCATTCCGCAGACGTGTATTTCGCCACCGGTTCGAGTCCGTGGCAACTGATACAACGCGTGACCAGCAGCCGCCGGCCCTCGGCGAGCAACTCCGGCGTCTCTCCCCGCGCCAGAGCAACCCGCATCATCTCCGGACCGATCACCGGCGCGCCGGAACCCGCAGCCCCGCAGCCGGCAACCACCAGCGGTAAGATCGAGCCACTCAGGATCCGGAAAGTCTTCATCAATTGCCCCCGGTGGTTCCCGCTCAAAAGTGAAACCCCATGATCGTGCGCAGTTGGAAGTCCGGCTCGTCCGCGATGCCAGTGGCCTGAACAAGAGCCGTGGCGGTCAGAAAGAACCGGTCGTAACGAAACGATGCGTTCGGGCCGGCATACACGATCGGATCCCCGGCTTCCGACCATTCGGAAAATTCGATCTCGTGCAGGAACTCTCCGCCCAGAAGGAAATTCGGCGTGATCTGGTAACTCGCACCCAGCGTCTGCTCAAACACGCCTTTCCGCTCATTGAAGTGCCCGAAGCTCTCGCCCTCCCACTCGGCCTCGATCACCGCGTTGTAAGCCACCACAATGGGGCCGAAGTTTTTCTGGAGAATCAGCTTCCCCTCCAACTCGAACTTCTGGTCGCCGAGCTTCACCTCGCCGTAAACCGCCGAACCGATCCAATCCGTCACCGGATTCGTCAGGTTGTAGATCAGCTCGACCGCACTGTCCTGGTAAATCGCCTGCGCACCATCCGCCCCGCCCGCCACTGCGTCCACCACCTTCCAGTCCACAACATAGATCCCCGCCTGCAGCCGGTCGGTAATCCCGAACTCGATCTCGTGCCGGAACTCAAACTCGTTCCCCCGGCTCCCCGACTCCCGCTTGCTCTTCCACGTCACCCAATTCTCAATCTCCACCTCCCCCGCCGGCGCCGTCGTCGCCTCATACGTGTAGGCAAACCGCCGCTCGGATGCCGATGCCAAAGGCAGTGTCAATGTGATCCCGGCCACAATGGCCAGACAGCTTAGAGAATGTGTGAATTTCATTTTTGAAGTTAAGACTCATTCTCAATAAATAAGAGATTTCGGCTTGGGAAGGAGATTTTAAAAAATCTAGAGATCCTCTGCGGAGGCGAGCAGTCGGCCGAACCAGGCCGTGAGGGCGGTGGCTGCGCCGACGATGAGGAGGGTCATGACGAGGAACGGCATATCGGCATCGAGGAACCGCTGTCCGGTCCAGCCGGTGGCCAGCCAAGCGAGCGTGCAGCCGGCGAGCCCGAGCAGCGCGCTGAGGGCGAGGGCCGGACGGCAGGCGGGCCCGGGCCGGACACCTCGCTGCCGGACGGCCAGCACGGCCGCCGCGGCGAGTCCCATGCAGAGCCCGGACCACAGGATCCCACCCAGCGCATCGGACGGGCGGTGCCATCCGACGAAGAGCACAGCAGTCGCATACGACGCGCTGATCCAACCCGCGGCGGCAGCGAGCCACGGACGCCACCGGGCCGGCAGGAGGAGCAGAAAGGCCAGCGCGACCGATGTCCCGATCGTCGTGTGTCCGCTGGGATATGTATCCCCGGTGAAGTAGGCCGGCACCGGGCCGTAGTCGGCGGCAAGCTCCTGGCGGGGCAGGTGTTTTTTGAAAAGCTCGGCCCCCTCGACGGCGCAGGCCAGTGCGGCGATGACCACGAGTCCGGTGACGACGCGGCGGCGCACAAGCGAGATCACAAAGAGCACGGCCGCGACCCCGAAGAGCGCCCTCACGCTCACAATGCGAAGCAAATCCTCATCGTAGAGGAGTGCCGCCCGCTCGATCGCCTCGTGTCCGAAGTAGGCCCGGTTGTCCAGCGCCTGGCCGGGAGCGGTCCAGACAAAGGCAAAAAAGCCCGCCACCAGCAGCAGGGCAAACAGCCCGGCTCCTGCCAGCAGGTAATGGATGGTCGGCTTTTTCACGGATGAGGTTCCGCCGCCAGCCGGACGGGTTCACGCGCGTTAGCGCCTAGAGCCGGGGCCGGCGGGGGTTGAACGAATCCTGAATCCGGGCGCGGCAACGGTCGAGAAAAAGCGTGAGGCGCGGGATCTGGAACGTCTCGCCGTCCGGCACGTGGAGGACCGAACCGCCTTGCGAACTGGCCGCGGCTGCGGACTCGACGGCAGCTTCCGCCGGGCGCGGCTCAGGCCGGCTCTGCGCCCACTGCCAGAGGTCGTCCCCGGCGTGCGATGAGTTTTGTTTGGCCGTGCGGGTGGTGGTTTTCATGAGCGGCTGTGGTTGATGCGGATGAGGGCGCGGAAGACACCCTGGATCACAAGTTCGGTGGCGGGAATGAGATCGGGATATTGCGGGTTTTCCGCATGGAGGTAGGGCTTCCCGTTTTTGACGAGGTAGCGCTTGAGCGTCGTCTCGCCGTCGATCAGGGCAGCGACGATGTCGCGGGTGCGCGGCGGGGCGAGTTCGAGGATCACCACGTCGCGGTCGAGGATCCCGGCACCGGTCATCGAGTCTCCGCGAACCTCCAGCGCAAACGTGCGCGAGTTTTTCGGCAGGCGGATCGCATCGGCATCCACCCGGATGCAGCGCTCGGATTCCTCGGTCCGGGCATCGGGAAAGCCGGCGGGGATCGCGCCGAGGAGCGGGATGTTCAGCCAGCGGGGCGGCTGGGGGTCGTTCAGCATGATCGACCGGGCCCGCCCGCCCCCGCGGTTCAGAAAGCCCTTTTTTTCGAGCGCCATCAGGTGGCGGGTCGCGGCGAACGGGCTCGAAAACCCGAAGTGCGCCTGGATTTCCCGCACAGTCGGCATGGCGAACCCGTCCGCCCGCCGCTCGCGGATGAAGTTCAATACAGCGGTTTGTTTGTCGGTGGCCGGCATGGTGTTCACTTGAACACTAGTTCGACGGAGTTGTCAACCCTGGATTCCGCTGCCGGTTTTTCTCGTCCGGCTTGCGGATTTCTGATGTCTTCGGCAGTGCAGCACAGGCCGAATTTTATTATGCGCACCATATCCGCACTTTTGCTTTTCTGCGTCACCGCATTCCCATTGTGCGCCCGGGCCGACCTGGCCGCGCAGATCCAGATGGCCCGCGAGGCGCAGGACGACACCGCCGAAATCGAATTGCTCCGCCGCTGGCTGGACAAGAAGCCGGACGATGCCGCCGCGCGGCAGCAGCTCGTCTCGCTCTGGCTCGCGCTCCCCGACTACAACATGGCGGAGGCCGCGCTGGCAGACTGGAAAAATCCCGACCCGGGATTCGCGGCGCGGGCGGCCGCGCAAATCGCATGGAAGCGGGACGAGGACATCGAAAAGGCGCTCGGCATCCTCCGCGCCCGCGCGCAGGCCGATCCCTCCGACCGCGAGACCCGCCTGCTTCTGGCATCCTATCTTGCCCGCGACGGATACCGCCCCGAGCAGCTTGCCGTGCTGGACAAGCTGATTGCGGAAAATCCGGATGCCGGCCTCCTGCTCGACCGGGCGGAGGCCCGGCGCCTGCTGGACGACCCGGCCGGCGCGGTGAAGGACGCGAAGAAAGCAGCGTCGATGGACCCGGACTCGGCGCGCATCAAAAACGCGCTGCCGGACTACGAGCGGCTCGAGAAGTCGCTCGCCGAGATCGCCAAAATCGACAAGGCCCTGCAGCGCGATCCGGCCTCGGCCGGGCTCCGCCTCGAGCGGGCGCTGTGGCTGCTCTACGCCGCGCTGCCCGCCAAGGCGCTCGCCGATGCGGAAGCCGGACTCAAGCAGACGCCCGGCTCGCTGGCCGCCACGATCCTCAAGGTTCGCGCGATGGCCGCGCTCGGGCAGACCGACAACGCCAAGGCGCTCGCCGAATTTCACATCGATCTCTCGAAGCCGACCGAGACGCCCGACGTCCTCCGCGGGATTTTTCAGGCCGACAAGGAAATCGCAAAGAACCCGAAGAATGCCGCCGCGTTTGTGACGCGGTCGTTCCATCTGAACAACGACGGCCAGTTCCGCCTCGCCCTGCTCGACTGCCAGGCCGCGCGGGACCTGGATCCCTCGAACGTCACGGCGCTCAACAATGCGGCGTTCGCCAGCTGCCGGCTCGGCAACCTTCCGGACGCCACCGCCTACGCGCAGAGCCTCGAGGCGCTGAAACCTTCGCCGGCCGCGCTGGCGCAGGTCCTCGGGTTTCTCGCGGACCTCGCGTTCCAGCAGTCGAACTTCACCCTCGCGCTTGAATTCGCCGACCGCTCGCTCGCGGCAAAATCCGACCCCGGCATGTGGAAGCTGAAGGCGGCCACCCTCACGCGCCTCGGTCGCACGACCGAGGCGGATGCCGCCCTCAAAGCTGCCAAGACCTCCGGCCCGACCAAAAAATGAAAACGCTTTTCACCGCTCTCGCCCTCCTTGGATTGGCCCTGCCGGCACCGGCCCAGCAGCCGCAGGCCAGCCCGGCCGCGCCGGCCGCCGCAAACCTCTTCTCGATTCCCGAAGATACCCGGCTCTTCAAGAACGACCCCGCCGCCGGCGGCATCGCGATCTCGCCGGCCGACGGGAAGATTGAACCGTTCGCGAGCTTCAGCATCACGTTTCCCACCGACATGGTGTCCGCCGACAAAGTGGACGCCGAGAATGCGGTCCCGCCGGTCGTTGCCTGGCCGCCGCTCGATGCGACATTCACTTGGCGCTCGCCGGCCGAGGGCGACTGGCTGGTCACCGGCCCGCGGATCCCGGGACAGAAATACCGGCTCCGCCTCCGGGAGGGCCTTGCCGACCTCGAGGGCAAGGCGCTGCCTACTGGGAACTGGGGCATCGAACTCGCGAGCGACCCGCTCACAGTCTCGTGCGGATACGACGAGCGCTCGCAGCTCAGCGCGAAGCCGTCGGTGAACCTGGAGTTCAATTACCCGATCAGCCTGAAGGACGCGGCGGACGGCCTCTGGTTCCAGAACCGCGCCACACGCCAGCGCTTTCCCGCGGAGGTCATTGTGGCGGCCTCCGAAGCGGCAGGAACCGGCTCGCTGCCGACTCCGACTGAGATCCGCGTGTCCCCGCGCGAACCGCTCCCGGTCGGCGCCTACTACGATCTCGTCGTGGAAAACGTCCGCGACTTCTATGCCGGGCGCACGCTCCCCTACCCTCGCGTGTTCGAGCTCGGAACGACCCGGCCACTGGCAGTCGACTACGTGGCCGCGCGCAACTGGACGACCGACAAGCCGCACATCGAGATCAAGTTCAAAGCCTATATCGAGGACGAAACGCTGCCACTAACCGCAGTCACGCTCGACCCTCCGGTGGCGGACATGGCGCTCCGGGTTTCCGGCCAGACGGTCGATGTGGAGGGAAAATTCGACACCTCGGTCCGCTACAAGGTGACGATTTCGGACAAGATCACCGGCGACCGCGGATACGGGCTGGCGGCCCCCTCGGTATGGGGCGCGACGTTTGCGCCCAAGCCGCCGACACTTCTGTTTCCACCGGGCGACTTCCGCCAGCGGGCCGCGCTCGGCCTGCGCTTCGCATTCGTCCAGTGCAACACCGGTCCGGCCACATGGAGGCTGGCGGCCATCCCCCCCGATAAGCTGCCCGCGATTCTTGAGAAGGTCAAAGACCCCGGCGTCGATGGCGACCGGCTGATCGTTGACGAATTCGCACTGCCCGTGACCGGCAGCGGGGAATTCCCCGCCCTCGCCGGCGACAAGGAGGAGGTCCGCAAAATCGAGTTCCGTCCCGATGCCCCGCTGGCGGGACCGTATCTCCTCGAAGCCACCGCAGCGACCGGAACCGGCAAGAACATCGCTAACCGCTCGCTCGTCTGGTTCGGCGAAACCGCCCTCACCCAGAAGATCTCGCCCGATGCGCTCACCGTGCGCGCCGCCTCGATGGCCACCGGCGAGCCGCTCCCGAACGTGACCGTCCGGCTCCTTACACGCGGTCTCCTAGACATCGCATCAGCGACGACCGACGCCGCGGGAATGGTCACGTTCCCGCGCTCGGCCGCGCAGGCGGCAGGTTTTTTCCAGACCGAATCGGGCGGCCTCAAGTCGCTGTGGCCAGCGGTTCCGGATGGCCAGTTCGATTCCGGAACCCTCTATGAGACTTCGCGCCTGGCATTCCCCGGCCGGATCCTCACCGACCGCCCGCTCTACCGTCCGGGACAGGACTTGAAAATCCACGGCCTCGTCCGGGAGCGCACAAAATCCGGACTGCGCGTGCCGGCGGGCGCGACGGTCAACTGGGAGATCACGAAGGCCTGGCAGGACGATGTCATCACGGCGGGCAACGCGACGGTCACGGCGGCCGGCGGCTGGAATGCCGAGTGGACAACTCCCGAGGCGGGCGATCTGGGCGAATTCCGCGTGCGCGCCCGACTGGGCACCGCGCAGGCGGGCGAGGAGGCCTCATTCCGCATCGAGGAGTTCCGCAACCCGCCGTTCTCGGTGCTCTGCGAGGACGCCAGACCCGACAAGCCGGCGGAATCGGTCGTCCGCGTCAGCTCGCAATATTTTCACGGCGCGCCGAATGCCGGCAGCCGGGTGAAGTGGAAGGCGACGTGGTTCAGCGACCACGGCGGGGGGTATTACGATAGCGAGAGCAACGACGGGTTCACCCAGGTCGATCTCTACTCCGAGAACGTCAAAGACCCTGTCTCCGACACCGTCAAGGAGGGCGAGACCGCCCTCGACGGTAAAGGCCAGGCGACCCTCACCTGCCCGGCCCCGTTCCCCGATCCCGGCAACCGTGCGACCGCGAATGTCCTCTGGCAGGTCGATGTCACGGGACCGGACGGACAGACGATCACCGGCGGGACGTCGCAGGATATCACGATGAACGACCTCACGCTGGGCGTGAAGGTGGTTGACGCGGACAAGCCCGGCCCGCTCCGCTTCGAGATTCGCGCGGTCCCGCGCGTCAAAGGCGGACCGGTCCCTCAGAAGGTTCCCGCCTCGCTCTTCCTCGTCCGGGCGAAGTCGGTGAAGGAACAGATCGCGCCGTTCGTCTACCGCTACCGGAATTTCGACGAGTTCACCCGCGTGGCTGAACGCGACATCGCCGCCAACGGCACCGCGGAATTCGATCCCAAGGAACCCGGACGCTACGTCCTCGTGGCAAACGCCCCGGGATCCATGCCCGTCAGCGAGGAGGCGATCGTGACCGGGCCCGGCGAATCGCAATTTCCGGTCACCAGCGATGAACAACTGAAAGTCGTCCCGGTCGCCGAATCGTCCACCGTCGGAGAAACCGCGGCCTTCAATGTGATCGCGCCGTCGGCGGGCATCGCCTGGGTGACCGTCGAGACCGACCGCGTCCTCTACTCACAGACCGTTCGCGTGCCCGGCAACGCGACGCGCATTCAGATCCCGGTCCGGCCGGAATTTTCGCCGAACGCCTTTGTTTCGGTCTACCTCCTCCGGCCGGGCGGCAGCAAGGAACTGCCGGGCGAGATGTTCGGGTTCACCCCGCTCCGCGCGACCGATCCCTCGCGCGAGCTCGCTCTCGAGCCGGCGACCGAGCGGACGGATTACGAACCGCGCGAATCCGTGAAGGGAAGCGTCACGGTCACCAATGCCGGCAAGCCGGTCGCGGGCGCCGAGGTCACCGTCTACGCGGTCGATGATTCGATCCTCGAGCTCGGCGGCTGGGAGATCCCCTCGTTTGCCGGAAATTTCTTCCCGGACAACCCGTTCAACGTCGTGACCTGCCCGGCGCTCCGCGGGCTCAGCAAGGGCATCGCGCCGGAATCGCTCACACAAAAAGGCTTCGTGGTCGGGGACGGCGGCGGCGACGAGTTCGGCAACGTGAAGTTCACCCGCAAGGATTTCAAACCCCTCGTCTTCTGGAAGCCCGCCCTTGTCACCGGCGCGGATGGACGCGTCGCGTTCGAGTGCCAGGCCCCGGACAACCTCTCCCGATTCCGCGTCGTCGCGCTCGCCCAGACCGATAAAAACCAGTTCGGCGCGGCCTCGGACACGTTCACGGTCTCGAAAAAGCTCATCATCGAGCCTGCGCTCCCCCGCTTCCTGCGCGAGGGCGACGAGATCGACCTCCGCGCGGTCGCCCGCCAGCGGGTCGCCGCCAGCGAACCGCTGGCCGTGCGCTGCACGACCGGGCTCGCGCTCCAGGGCGGCAACCGGACGGAGGTCACCGCGGCCAAGGACGCCCCGGCTGTCGTCCGCTTTGCGGCCAGAGTTCCCGCCGGAATCACCGAGGCTAAAATCCGCTTCGATGCCGTCTTCAAATCGGACAACACGATCGCCGACTCGGTCGAGATCACGCTTCCCGTCCTGCCGCGCACGATCACGGTTGCCGAGTCGAAAGCGGGCACCTGGGCCGGAAATGAGTTTCCGGCCGCCGCCAACATGCCCCCGGCCTGGGAGGGCGCAACCGGCACCTTCGACCTCACACTCTCGACCTCGCCATGGCTCACCAAGCTGATGGGCATCCCGTCGGTGCTCGGCTACCCGCACGGGTGCCTCGAGCAGAAGTCGTCCCGCATCCTCGTCTACACCGCGATGGCCGAACTGCTGAAATGGCTGCCGGTCGACAAGGCCCGCGACGAAAATTACCGGCACACGATCCTCGAATCGCTCAAGGAATTCGAGGCGTCCCTCCTGCCGGACGGACTCCTCCCCTACTGGCCGATGGGGACGACCGGCAACGCGTTTGTCACCGTCCAAAGCGCGCTCGCCGTCGCACTCGCCCAGGAGGCCGGCATGGACGTTCCCGCCCGGCTCGCTGAGGAACTCCCCGCCACGCTGAATAAAATCGTCACCAAATCGATCCCCTCGTCGCCAACGATCCGCGCCTTCGCGCTCGCGACCCTCGCAGGAACCGATGCCGACACAAGCCTCTCCGCCGCAGCGGACGAACTCTACATCGAGCGCGACCGCCTCACCACCGAGGGCCGGGCGATGCTGGCCCTCGCCATGAACGACCTCAAGGCCCCTGCAGACAAGCAGCTCGCCCTCGTCCGCAGCCTGCCGAAGAAAATCGAGGACCGTCCGTTCGATCCGGTGACGTTCTCCTCGATGAGCCGGACCGAGACCCTCTGCCTGCTCGCCCGCTTCATCGTCGACCCCGGCGCCGACCGCGGGATCATCCGGGCCCGGCTCGAAAAGATGATGGAATCCTCCGAATCGCTCTCGACGCAGGAAAACCTCTGGCTCCTCATCGCGGCCAAGGAACTCCTCAAGAGCCAGCCGGCCGCCCCGATCGCGAAGACCACCTCGCCGAAGCCGAACGCCATCAGCCCGAACAAAACCGCTGCGGCCTGGACGGACCGCCTCCTTGCCAAGGCCGGTGAGACCGCCCTCAGCGGGCTTGGGCAAAACTCCAAGGGCACGTTCGTCCTCGCCGCCCGCCGCGCGCTCCGCGCCGACGAGACCAACCCGGTCCAGAACGGAATCCGGCTCGACCGGATCGTGAAAAACCTCACCGACCCCGCCCGCACCGGGTCGCCCGAGGCCCCGTTCCGCCTCGGCGATGAAATCCTCATCTCATTCCGCTTCAAGCTTGACCAGGCCCAGAGCTTCCTCGCCCTCGAGGATGCGCTGCCCGCCGGGCTCGAGGTCGTCAATCCGAACCTCGCGCTCTTCGGCAAGCTCTACGCCGTCGATGAGGGAAACAACACCGCGTCGCTCTCCCACTCCGCCATGCGCGACAGCACGACCGCCCTCTACTTCGACGAGGCCGGCGCCGGCCTCAGCTCCTACGCCGTCCTCGCCCGCGCCACTGCCGCCGGCTCGTTCGCCTGGCCGGCCGCCCAGATCTCCCCGATGTATGACAGCCGGTTCAACGCCCGCACCGCCCCGGCCACCTGCACGATCCAAGCCCCCTGATCCCGGCCTCCACCTCAACATTATTTGTCTCACGTGAGACAAATAATGTTGAGTTCACCGGGGACCTGACATCCGTAGAGAAACATGGAACATGCTTCTTTGGGGTCGTGCGAAGAGCGATGTGGAACTCCATGCCGACGAAAGTCTTTCAGACTTTCGCTACGAGGGATCGGACGCTCCCCGTGTAGAGAAACGTGGAAAATGTTTCTTTTTGCAAAGTTTCCGGTCCGAAGAAATTTACTTTAAATTTCTTTACAGGGATTTTCCGGAATTTTGATGCCGGACAGCATCATGCTAAGCTCAGCGGGGATTCTGACATTGACGCGGGGAGACTTTCCGGAAACAACCGGTTGACATCGAGGGGTTCCGGCCCCACGTTCCCCGCCTTATGCCATTTTCGAAGCTTGGACTGACCAAGAATATTCTGCACGGTGTCCAGGCGATGGGCTACGGTGATCCGACCCCGATCCAGCTGCGGGCCATTCCGCCCGCCCTCGAGGGCAAGGACGTGATCGCTTCCGCCCAGACAGGCACAGGCAAGACGGCGGCGTTCGCGCTGCCCACGCTCCAGCATCTGGGCACCCATGGGAAATGCCGGTGCCTCGTCCTGGAGCCCACACGTGAGCTCGCGATGCAGGTCGAGACGGCGATGCGCGACTTCGCGCGGTTCACCGACCTGAAGGTGGCGTCAATTTTCGGCGGTGTCGGCTACGGGGCCCAGCGGAACGCTTTGCGCGACGGCATGGACGTCATCGTCGCAACTCCCGGACGCCTGGAGGACCACCTCCAACAGGGAACGCTCCGCCTCAGCGATATTGAGATCCTTGTTCTCGACGAGGTCGACCGGATGCTGGACGTCGGATTTCTGCCACCAATGCGGCGGATCATTTCCAAGTGCCCGAAGGACCGACAGACGCTTTTCTTTTCCGCCACGCTTCCGCCCGAGATCGCCGAGCTGTCGGCCTGGGCGCTCCGCGACCCGGTCCGCATCGAGATCGGCGCCTCGCGCAGCGTGGTTTCCACGGTCAAGCACGGGGTCTATGTGGTGGATCCCTCGCGGAAATTCGACATGCTCGTCGCACTGCTCACGGCCACCGACTTCCAGAGCGTCATCGTCTTCTCCCGCACGAAGCACGGCGCGGACAAGATCGCCAAGAAGCTCCGCGGCGCAAACCATGCCGTCGCCGTCCTCCATGCCAACCGCTCCCAGAACCAGCGGGTCGAAGCGCTCAACGGATTCAAGTCCGGAAAATACGAGGTGATGGTCGCGACCGACATCGCGGCCCGCGGGATCGATGTCGCCGGCGTGAGCCACGTCATCAACTACGACGTCCCCCAGCATCCGGAGGATTACGTCCACCGGATCGGCCGGACCGGCCGCGCTCTGGCGACCGGCGATGCTTTTACGCTTGTCACGCACGAGGAAATGAAAAAACTGGCCGCAATCGAGAGGTTCATCGGCCAGAAAATTGAACGTCTGCAGATCGAGGGGTTCGCAGCTCCTGCGACCGGGGAGGCCCCGCAGCCCCGCGCTCCCAAACAGGAGCCGCGCCTCGATGGCAAACCGAAATTCCGGCTGAAAAACCCCTTCCGACGCAGGAGATAAAACCTATGAAAGACCTTTGGAACTACATCCGCAAAACGAACACCGCGTTCCTCTTTGGAACGTTTATCACGACGGTCACCGCCGTGCCGCTCTACATCTGGCACTACGGCCTGAGCGGATTCCAGATCGGGATGTTCTTTTTCTTCCTGATCTCGACCGCCCTGAGCATCACGCTCGGCTACCACCGGCTGTTTTCGCACCTGACTTTCAAGGCCAAGTGGCCGGTGAAGCTCTACACGCTCCTCTTCGGCGCCGCGGCGTTTGAGGGCTCGGCCCTCGCCTGGAGCGCCGACCACCGCCGCCACCACAAGTTTGTCGACCACGAGGAGGATCCCTACGACATCTCCCGCGGCCTCTTCCATGCCCACATCGGCTGGCTCCTCTTCCGCACCGGTCCCGAGACCCCGCTCACCTGGGTCCGCGATCTCCAGAAGGACCGTCTGGCATGGTGGCAGCATCAGTATTATGTCCCGATCGCCATCGGCATGGGCTTCGGACTGCCCGCACTCATCGGGTGGTTCTGGGGCGGCGCAGTCGGCGCGCTCGGAGGCTTCCTCATCGCCGGCACGGCGCGCATCGTCGTCGTCCACCACATGACTTTCTGCATCAACTCGCTCTGCCACTGGATCGGCGACCGCCCGTATTCGACCGACTGCACGGCCCGCGACAGCGTCCTCATGGCAATCTGCACCTTCGGCGAGGGCTACCACAACTTCCACCACGAGTTCCAATACGACTACCGCAACGGCGTGAAGCCCTGGCAGTGGGATCCCACCAAGTGGACGATCTGGACGCTCAGCAAGCTCGGACTCGCCAGCAACCTCCGCACCATCCCCGAGGAAAAAATCCTCAAGGCCCAGATCGCCGAGCACGAGCGTAAGCTCCAAGCCAAGCTCGAAACCCATCCGACCCCGCTTTCGGAGACCGTCTACGCCATGCTCGATGCCGCCCGCGCCCGCACACAGGCTGCGCTCGCCGAGTGGGAGGTCCTCCTCCAAGAATACCGCTCCGCTGCAGCCCGCCGCAGCGAGGTCTCCCGCACCGAGCGCAAGGCCCTCAAGCGCCGCCTCGAGGAGGCTGCCGACGACCTCCGCGCCTCGATCCGCCATTGGATCGCCACCTACCGCAACCTTCCGGACAACAGCCCGACGGCCTGATCCCCGCCGGACGCAGGCTCGGGGCTGGTTGAGCGGAAGCAGAAAAGGCACTCCGGCGGATGCTTGTTGGTAGTACACCGATTTTCCACAGGCGCGATCGCTTCCTTGTGGATATTTGGCCTCGGGCAGATAGTGTTTACCGCATGATGTGTTCTCCTAATTCTGCGCATCCGCCCTCCGATGGAGGCATGCGGCCAGGGGGATTCAGCAAACGCTCTCTTATCCGGACAACCGCTTGTTGCCTGGGAGGGATTGCGTTGGGATCATCCGCAACTGCCGCCCCGGCTGCGACGCGGCCGAATATCATCTGGATTATGCCGGACGATCTCGGCTATGGCGACTTGGGGTGCTACGGGGGCAAGGACATTCCCACGCCGCATATAGACAGCATCGCGAAGAAAGGCGTCAAATGCGATAGCTTCTACGCGGCGGCTCCGGTCTGCACCCCATCCCGCGCATGTATTCTGAGCGGGCGCTATCCTGAAGCTGTTGGCATGACGGAGGTCCTGATGGGACATGGGGGGCTGGCCTCCGGTGTCGTCACCATTGCCGAGGTCCTCAGGGCATCGGGCTACGCCACTGGCTTGGTTGGCAAGTGGCACCTGGGATATGATGGCGCATCGCTCCCGAACAGCCAGGGGTTTGATCAGTTCTTCGGACACCGGGGTGGCAAAATTGATTTTTTCAAACACACCGATAATGCACAAAAAGCAGCCGGCGATCCCGCGGGACGGCATGACTTCTTCGCCAATGAGGAGGAAATTTTTCCTCAGGGGTATTCAACGGATCTCTTCACGAAGCGCGCCATTGAGTTTGTCGAGGACCACCGTAAGCAGCCGTTTTTTCTATTCCTCGCCTACAATGCACCGCATTACGCGAAGAAGGGCACCCTGCAGGCTCCTGAGAACTACGTCAGCAGGTTCGCCAAGGATAAGAGCAAGCCTACCGATCGCGAACTCTACACGGCCATGGTGAGTTGTATGGACGATGGAATCGGCGAACTTCTTGCCTGCCTCAGGCGGAACGGATTGGAGGAGAACACCCTTGTGGTGTTCGTTTCCGACAACGGGGCGGACCCGGGACATGGCGGGTCCAATAAGCCCTTTTCCGGCGGAAAATGGACCACGAAAGAAGGCGGCATTCGCGTTCCCATGGTCGCCCAGTGGCCGGGCAGGATTCCGTCCGGAACAACGACGGCGGACGCCCTGCACATGATCGACTTCTTTCCGACGATGCTGTCGATTGCCGGCATACCAAAACCGCAGGACCTGAGTCTTGACGGAGTCGATGTTCTGGAGTGCCTCAAAGGCCATTGCAACCTACCGGAACGGGCGCTCTTTTTTGGCAAGAATACGGTGCGCAAGGGAAAGTGGAAGATTGCCGGCCCCAGGCTCTACAACCTGGATCAGGATCCGCAGGAGGCACATGATCTCGCAAAACAAGAGCCTGCAACGTTCCAAAATCTAGCCTCATTGATCAAAAATTGACCGATTCCGGTCATGCCGGAATCAGAGCGCGGGTGAACCTTCTGACCTCCCGGGAAATCGATGCGGATCTCCGCGCGGGATGATCAACCGGCATTTGCTGCCCAGGGCCAGTGGGGAGCCGCCGCGCGATTTCGGGTTGCCAGATTGATTTTCATCAATAAATTTTGCGCCCGGCACTAATCTTGCTCCAAGTCAATCCTGCCAACGCAAGCCGTTCAGCCAACGTTAATTATTCTCTAATGTTTTTAAAATCGATTCCCGCCATTGTGGCGACTGTTCTCTGTGTGCAATCGGCGTTTGCCGGCATTTCCTACGACGAGTGGGCTGCGGCGCACCATCTGACCGGCGCGCAGGCGGATCCGAAGGCGAACCCGGACAACGACCGTTTCAACAATGCGTTGGAATACACATTCGGAACCGACCCGCTGAAGACCGACAACCCGGCCGACGTGAGCCCGGCGCTGGTGGTGGACGGCAGCAAAGCCAGCTTCCAATACCGGATCGACAAGAACAGCAAGGCGAAGCTCAGGGTTCTGCAGTCGAGCAACCTGAAAAACTGGACGCCCGTCATTGGCACGCCTGTAGTGACCGATGCCTCTCCGGGCCAGCTCCTCGTGAGCCAGCCGGTTTCGGCCACCAAAGAGGTCTTCTACGTCCTCGAGGCGGAGGTCCATTCGCTTGTGTCTGGCGATACGGTGGTGACCGTAGGAACAAACGTCGGCAGCGACTGGGAGGGCCTCCCTGTGATCCCAAAGGCGGACATCGCACTGACCCCTCCGCCTGTGGGTGGAAACGGCACGGATTCCGCCAAGCCGGACTATACGAGATTTCCGGTGACCGCAGGCGCAACCCAGGGGGCGTTCACGCAGAACTACCTGGATAATTTTAAGACAAACTCAAAAGCCGAGCGCCCTCCGCTCCGCTCGTGGATGGGCTGGTTCCTGTGGGGAAACGGGACCCCGCCAGCCAACATCAACCCCGGCCTCTTCTCAGGCGACGGGGCCGATGGTATGAGCTCGAACGGAACGACTTATTACAACGATCAGGCCGCCAACCCGAATTGGGATTACAATTCCTGGCAATACCAGAGCCAAACCGCGTCGGCAAACGGCACCCAGTCGGTCGATGGCAAATGGCGTCCGGTCCGCGTCGACCAGCAGCCGCTCTACCTCACCCCTCTGACGCTGAACTACAACATGGCCCCCGGCATGTTCGGCTACCGCTCGAAGCCGTTCTCCGTTCTCGATAAAAACACATATTATTTCTACTGGAGGGACAAGTCGATCGTCCGCGGAGTGAACATCTCGTCCGCCACGCCATTCCTCTACCAGCAGATGCCTTACAACTACCTTCCTTCGGTCACGGCGTCGTGGAGGCAGACGTCCATGATCCTCAGTTCGATCCCCCTGGAGACGACCGTCATCGTGCCAAGCAATGTTCCGCCGGTGCTCACATCGACCGCAAACGGAACGTGCCTCACCAAGAACGGCACGTTCAACGTCCTGCCCGACGGAACCTATGACCCGTTTCCCTATCCGGTCTGGGATGCCAAGGCCACAGCATCCGACCAGACGCCGTTCGCGATCCAGGTCGACCGCATCGGCGACTTCGATGCCGACCTGATCTGGGAGGGGGTCAATCCCCGGTTGGCCACGGGCAACGCGACCCAGCAGGCGTATTACAACAAAAACCGCTACAAGGTGACAAACGGCGTGGGCAGCGGCAACTACATGAAGATGACGGTCGCGCAGGGATCGCCGTTCGTCTGGTGCGAGACGAGCAACAGCGCCTACGCGACATTTTACAACCTCATCCGTGCCAACCTGCCGGGCCTCCAGGGCGGCAACACAACGCTCACCGGGGCGACGACGCTCGGAAAAGTCTACGATGTCACGGACAAGGGCGGAGCGAAGACCGGGGTGAGTTACGTCCTCCTCTACGGCAACCAAGTCAATCCCAACCAGGTATTCCAAGCGTTTGACCCGCTCTATGCCAACACCGGCGGCGGCGCGAATAACGATCAGAACCCCGGCGGGTTCAACCCACCGCCTGTATCCTACATTACAGCAGGCAACTCGACGACCACCCCGCCCGGACAGGACAACTTCACCTACACCGCGGTCTTCTTCCGCACGGATACCGTCAAGCCGGTCCAGGTCGGACCGAATGGAAAAAATGCGGGCACCGATGCGCTCGGCAACCCGTATTTCTTTTTGGAATTCAAGAACCCGGCGAAAAACTGGTTCGTCGTGGCCGGCATCCCGCAGATGCGCTACTACCACACCCAGCTCACGCGCGATCCGAAGCCGGCCCGCGACGCCATGGCCGCCGCTTGGGCGAACGAGCTCGGCAAATACGCGTTCAATTTCCTCACCAGCTCAAAGGTCGCCTACTCGGTGTCGAACATGTTCCAGACCACGACGAATTTCAGCTTCACCTCGAAGAACCCGTATCTCTCGGCGAACGTGACCGATGCCGCCAGAATGACGACACCGGCCCAGACGGTCTTCGCGCTCAACCCCCACCAGTATCAACCCCTCACGCTCGGTCCGGACCTGACCAAGGCGCCTACGGGTAACGGCACCACCTCTCCGCAGGTCGTTTGGAACCCACTCGTTCCGGGCTTTGGCAGCTTCATCAAGGACAAGGTTGTCTCGACGATCTTCAATGCGAACAAGTCGGCTCCGAACCTCACCCAGTTTTATGATTACTGGAACCTGCGCGGAAACCTGAAGTCGATCGTCACCTCCGGCTTCAAAACCGTCTATCCGTTCCAGAACTTCCTGCCAGTCATGCCGCCGCCGGATTATGCCCAGAAGGTTCCGCAGAGCGGTATCGCCGGCGTCTACATCACCGATCCCGGCGACAGCACGAACAAATTGGCGACTCCCACCGCGCGAATCACCATTCCTCCGACCCATGGGACTGCGGCAAACGGGGGCAACATCACCGCCACCTTCACGGTCGTCCTCGATTCGAAGGGGAGCGGCAAGATCGACCAGATCACAATCGACAACCCCGGAAACGGCTACCCGGCCACCCCGCCCGCTGGCGATCCCTCAAACACCATCTGCCCGATTGAGATTTCCCCGCCGATCGGAAATGCCACGCTCGGCACGATGGGAATCCAGGCCGAAGCCTACGTTCAGACGAGCGGAAGCGGCCAGATCCTTGCCGTGTTCATGAAAAACCAGGGCAGCGGCTACGCGTCACTCTTCACCGCCACACAAAAATCCAGCGCAGGCGGGCTCCTTCCCACCGATCCGCCGGTGATCGTGCCGTCGTTCGACAAGGACACCGGTGCCCTGCTGGCCGGGCCGGCTCTCGCCACGCTCAACGGCGCCGGATTCGATTTCAGCGGATCAAACCCGATGCCGGACATCCAGTTCTACGGGAACGGCTCGAAGCTTCCGAACTACCAGATCATCAGGCCCGGCCGTCTCATGCAAGTTATCACCGGCAGTCACGGCCGCTATCTTACCGCAAACATCACGGCGACCATTCCGCCGGTCTCGGCTCAAGCCGGGGCCGCTGCCCAGACGGTCAAGGTCACCTCGACCCTGATCCCCCATAATTGGCAGCCTGTCCTGGCAAAGGGGGGGAGCTACTCCGCGAAACCGGAAGCCTACTTTCTCGACGACGACAACACCCGGATCCCGGTGGATATCCCGAACTTCGTCCCGAATGTGACCCCCTCGATCATCGGGCTCGGATTCAACGGAACGATCACCGCGAACATCACCGCCCCGAAGACCGTCGTCTTTGCAAACGGAACCCTCTCGCCAGGGGGGCATGAGGCGGCCGCGACCGTCTACCCCGTTTATCAGGATGGACCGGTAACCCTCAGCGGAAACCTGGTGGATGGCTACACGAGCGACATGCCGGTTATTTTCACGCCGGCCTATTCCGCCCCCGAATCGATCACGATTCCCGACCTGAAGTTCACGATCCCCTCCAACGGGATCATGCAGGGGTTCGACAAATTCACCTGCACGAACAATGCCACCGGATCGGATGCCAGCACGCTCTACTTCTCGATCGGGGGCGGACGCGGATTCGACGCGGTTCTGCAGCCGATCACCAGCCCGGTCGTCTCCACCAATGGGACGCAGACCGGCGGGGAGATCCTCGCCGTGAAGGTCCTTCGCGGCGGCAATAACTACCTCGGGAAGGGAAAGGTCTTCGCCTATATCAACGGCGCGGGCAGCGGCACCGGTGCCGAACTCGAGGTTGAGGTGGGAGATATCCCCGGCGGAGAGAAAGGCGTGATCAAATCCGTGCGTGTCGCCAAAGGAGGCAGCCTCTATCCGACTTCGATTGTCATCGAGCTCGTCTCCGCTCCGCCACCATACACGGGGAATGCCCCCAACCCCACCGCAAACGACAACCCCAAAGGCGTTCCCGCAAGTTTTACCGCCCAGCTGGCAAGCGGAAACATCACATCCTATACTCCGACCCCGTTGCCTCCACCGCCTAATGGCAGCTCGCGGGTTTATTATCCCATGAATTACCTGCCCGGATCCGAGAAAGGCGATCTGCCCAACAGCGGGCGCGCCTACATCGAATGGGGAACGAACAATCCGTTTGTCGTGCCGACCGCGATCGCCGGCGGCTGCCTGGCGCAGGTCGCACCGCAGGCAAACGCCATCGGGAGCTCGCTCTACAACTCGTTCATCGCCACCTACTCGAACAATTATGCCGCGGCCCCGCTCAAGCCGTTCGGCGGCGCCTATATGGGGACGTCCGCAACCGATGCCTACGGCCTGGGTGCGAACATGGGAGCCGCAACGACATTCGTCAGCGACATCTTCAGCATGCAGCAAACGCTGGGCAATGCGACTTCGACTTTCAGCCTAACCCCGTTTGCCAGCAGCGATGCCCGAAACCCGGCCGATACGTTCGCTTATCCGGTCTTCCAGAGAAACAGCCCCGCGGTCGATATCTCGAATGCGCTCAAAAGCTCGGTCCAGGGCATCCAGCAATCGCTCTCCCTGCTTTTCGTGAACCCGCCGTCGACCAACAATCCAACCGACCACACGACGACCTGGGCGGAAAAATATTTCAACCTGTACGACGGCGGGGTCGGACGGCTGATCCTGAACCCGACCCAGACCCAGCCGGGCTATGGCCCGCTGAGCTCGATGCAAAACCCGCCGGCGATGTCGCCGGATGAGAACGACACAAAAACCGGGCTCTCGAGGTGGTGGCCGGGCATGAGCTTCGTCGGCTTCGGCAACAACGACCAGTGGAACGACGCGCACTACTTCTTCGGATACTACCTTTCCTCGGCAGGCCTCGCCGGAATCCTGGACAAGTCATGGGAACCTTCGATCAACTCGAAGCCGGCCAGCCTCTGGTCCGGCCCCGGGCAGATGGGATCGGCGATCGAGCAGATGCTCCTGACGCTCGCCTTCGACCCGGACAACGATGCGCTCAGCAAGGCCCTCTACCGGACCCCCGGACTGACCTACCAGAAATTCGCGTTCTTCGACCAGTGGAACGGCCACTCGTGGGCGACCGGCGCGCAGCCCGGACCGGTCGGCGCGGTTTATGACTACGCCTCCGACCTCGCATCGAAGACCGAGATCAACTTCTGGAAAACCTTCGGCACCGGACCCGGCGGCGAGCTTTTCAAGGACGAGAATGAAAACTCGATCTTCGAGGGCATTCAGGCCTGGTCGGGCGAGATCCTGTGGGGCGGAGCCACCGACCGGAAGGCGGTCGTCGATCAGGGGATCTACCTCTACAGCACCGCCCTGGCCGCTGCGGACGCGTATTTCCTCGACAAGAACTACAACCAGATCGACTCGCCCCAGAACAAATACTCATGGGTGCCGGTCACGACGTTCGGCGCCGATCAGGTTCCGAAGGGCGACGGCAACCTCTGGCCGGCGAACACCTCGTATGCCCGTGCCAATCCGGCGGTATTTTACACGGCGTATTCGGCCTTTGCGGATCAGAATGGCGCAGAGGTCTCTCCGGGCATGGCGCTCATGCGCAAACCGGAGAACCAGCTCAACACGTTCTTCGCATTCTATCCGGTCGGCCCGAAGGTGATCCAGGCGTTCCCCGTCAGGCCATGGACGCTCGGCATCGCCCGGAATTCAAGCTTCATGAAAAAGTGGGCCGGGGCGATGATGCGGCCGGAGTGGCTCGAGCAGAAACCCTTCTTCTCCGACGCCGACTGGTACGTGCTGTCGATGCTCTCGGCACTCTGCGGTGTGCCCTACAATCCGGGCGACGTCCCCTACACCGCCACCGGCGAGCGGACAAAAGTTCAGCCCCTCGCGCAGCGGCTGGTCTCGAGCTGGATCACCCCCAACGCGAGCCTCGCCGCTCCGCTCACCGTCAAGACGGTTTACGACAAAAATTCCATCCTGACGTTCCTGCTCTCGCTGGACAAATACGGCACGCCCGACTGGACGTACATCGCCAGAGCGACGGACGCGAAGGGCAAGGATGACAACACCTCGATCGTGTTCACTGCCGCCTTCAGCAAGCAGACGGATGCCAAAACGGTGACGACGACATTCGTGGCCTTCAACCCGGGCTGGACGACCCGCTACGCGGTGTTCCAGCGGCTCAACCTCGACGGCACGATCAACACAGCGGGCATCATGAAGGATCCCAAAACCGGAAAAGCGATTACCGCCCTCCCCGTGCCACCCAAAAAGATGGTCACGCTCACGATGACCTTCCCGGTCAAATAATATCAACTCCTATGAAAACGATTTCGACCACGATCAACCCGCCCGCAATCCGCGCGCGCCGGCAAACGAACAAATCACGCACCGTGTCCTGCCCCACCGGCCGCCCCCGCCGCGCCCTTAGCGAAATTTTGAAAAAATTTCTTCTGAGCCTTGCCGCCACCAGCGCCGCATGGCTCCTCACCTCCCTCCCCGCACCCGCCGCGACGCAGGAGGTCGCAAGAACCGCTCCCGTTGGCATTGCCACGCTCCGTGTCCCCGGCAAGAGCGCCCGTGCGCTCTCGTTTCCGCTCGCGAACCCGGCGGTCTTCAGCGGAAAGATCGCATCGGTCTCAGGCTCAGTGATTCAGAACAACGGCACGGCATGGGCTCCAGATGCCTGGGGACCGTTCGCAACGAACCCTCATGTTGTGCGGATCCTCACGGGCGACGCGGCCGGCCAGATCTTCGCGATCGAATCGAATTCTTCGGATGCCATCGTCCTAGCGACCAATGCCGACGGACAGGTTGCCGCCGGCCAGGAATTTGAGGTCGTTCCGGTCGACACGCTCGCCGGCGTTTTTGGAGAAACCGGGAACGGCCTGCTGACAGGAGCGGATGCCGGGAAGGCCGACAATATCCTCATCCACGAGAACGGGGGCTGGGCAACCTACTTCAATGATGGCACCCGATGGCTCAAGGCGGGCGGGCCAGCCGCCGCACAGAATACCCACGCATTGCTCCCGGACCAAGGGATGTTCATCGTCCGGCGCGCCGCCACTCCCCTCGTCCTCTCGGTCAACGGGGAGGTTCCCGCGGTTCAATCAGCCAGCGAACTTCCGGCCGACGCGCTCACCTTTCTCGCCAATCCGTTTCCTCTAAATACCCGGCTTAAGGACCTTCAGCTGCAGGAAGATCCCTCCTGGCAGGCCGGTCCGGATGCCGCATCGGCCGACCGCGTGCAGATCCATACCGGGAAAAAGTGGACGGTCTACTTCTTCGACGGCAAGGACTGGCGGCAGGAAGGCGGAGCCCTCTCCAACCCCGCCATCACCAAGGGGTCTGCGATTGTCGTCGAACGCACCGGGGGGCCGGACATCGTCCATGCGCCCACACCTCCCTACTCCCTCAACTAGCCGGCTATCCCACCAACTCAAGCCATGAAAACTTCCAAGACATCATTGAATGCAGTCCCGCAGCACGCGCCGGTCACACCGGCCCCGCTCGAAATCCTCGAGGCGCGCATCGCTCCGGCCAGCCTCGTCGTCACCAATACCAACGACTCCGGCGCCGGCAGCCTCCGCGATGCGATCGAGACTGCCAACCAGACCTCGATCAAGGACACGATCGTTTTCGACAAGACGGTTTTCGTCGACGGATCGGCAGCGATCATCCTCTCGACCGGTGAGATCCCGATCACGGCCAGCCTCGACATCAAAGGCCTCGGCGTGGACAAGGTCGTCATCAACGGCAACAACGCCTCGCGGATTTTCAACATCGACGACGCGACGGCGAAAACACTTTCCGTCAACATCTCGAACCTCACCCTCACCGGCGGCAATGCGGGCAATGGCGCGAATGGCGGCGCGATCCTCAGCAAGGAGGCACTTACGCTCGTGAACAGCGTCGTCACGGGTAATGCGGCCGGCGAGGAGGGCGGCGGCATCTACTCGGACTCCGCAACCAAATTCCAGCTGACCAACTCGAAAATCACAAACAACTCGGCCGGCGGGTGGGGCGGCGGGCTCTATGCAATCGGCGCGGGAAAAGCCACGATCTCGGGCTCGCTTTTTTCCGGCAACAGCGCCGGCGGGGGAGCCGGCGGACTCGCGCTCGTGCAGTCATCGATCCTTATCAAGGACTCCTCGGTCCTCGACAACTCCTGCACGCTCAACGTTGCGGGCGGCGTCTGGCTTGCAGCCGATTCCTCCAAGGGCAAGATCACCCTTCAAAACAGCACGATCACCGGCAACACATCCGCATCTGCGGTCGGCGGGCTCTACATCGGCAACGGCGAGGCCACGATCAAGAGCTCCCAGATCTCGCACAACTCGGCGGCCACCGACGCCGGCGGGCTTTCATGGGGTGGGGTTGGCGGCCTCAAGATCACCGACTCGCAGTTCTTGAACAACTCGGCGCTGTCCGGCTCGGGCGGCGGGCTCTCGATCGGGGGCCTCGGCGAGGCCACAATTTCCAAATCGCTCATCTCGGGCAACGAGGCCACGGCCAGCGGCGGCGGAATCCAAATCTTCGGAAACGCGCAAGCGACCCTTTCCTCCGGATCGGCCATCATTGGCAACCAGGCGGCCGAAGGCGGCGGGATCAGCCTCGCGGACAACTCGATCACCTCGATTACCAAAGCGGTCATCCTGGCAAATTCGGCCAGCAGTCACGGCGGAGGATTTGTTGCGTCGGACACCTCCAGCCTCACGGTCGAGAATTCCCAGTTTACCACCAACTCCGCCGGCGGCAACGGGGGCGCCGGCCACCTGAAATCTGGAACCTCCCTGAACCTCGGAGGCTCGACGTTCCTCGGCAACTCAGCGGCCGGTAGCGGCGGCGCAGTCTCGGCAATCACCCCGACCGCCTTCGAACTCACCAAGAGCCAGTTCTCCGGGAACCGAGCGGATTCCGGCGGCGCCGTCTATCTCAACGCGGCTGCCGACATCGCCATCAGCAACTCCGAATTCTCAGCCAACTCGGCGGCCAACGACGGCGGCGCAATCCTCATCGATTCCTCCGCGATCGCCACGCTGACCAAGCTCACCCTCACCCAGAACGAGGCCCAGGGCAGCGGCGGCGCCATCTTCTTCACGGGAACCGGAGCCGGCCAGCAGATCCTCTCTGCCTCCAAGCTGGCCGAAAACTTCGCCGACGGAAGCGGGGGCGCCATTTTCATCAGCGCGACAGCCGGACCGGTCAAGGTTCAAAAATCCTCGCTGACCGGCAACTCGGCAGGCTTCGAGGGCGGCGGCCTGCGGAACAGTTCGGTCATTGCGGTCGAACTCGCCAGCACGACGATCACCAAAAATGCCGCGCCGACCGATCCGAATATCAGCGGCCTCAGCACGACCGCGTGAGGCGTGGACGCTCCCCTCAGGGAAGCGGACAAGCAAAATCCGTTGACTCGCGAGCATTTTTGAGCATTTTTGAAGCATGGCAGATTCCACCCTCTTTCGCACACGGGTTCCATCGGCCCGGTTGAAACGGGCCGAAAAGGTTTTTTCCCGCCTCGGGATGAAGACGGGCGATGCCTTCAATATTTTTCTGGCGCAGGTTGAATTGCGCAACGACATGCCCTTTGCCATCACGACGTTTCCGGAGCGCCTGCTGACAACCGGCCAGCAGGGACAGCAGTGGGAAGACGCATTCGGTGAGTATTGATGCCCATCCCGGCGAGGTGTGGATTGTGGATTTCGGGCACGTTGCCAAGCAGCGTCCGGTTTTGGTTCTGGCTTTCCCTCAGCCCCGCGATGCCCTCGCGCTGGTCGTGGTGGTACCGCTCACATCGCAGTTGCGGGGATTGCGCGGGGAAGTGGACATCGGCAAGCCTCGTTGGCTTCCCAAGCATTCCGCTGTAAACGTCCAAGGGTTCGCGAGCATTGATCAACACGCGCTTCTGCGCAAACTCGGAAATCTGCCCGAGGCCCAGCTTCAAGCGGTGAAAGCGGCGGTTCGCGATCTGTTGAACCTGTAGTCCGAAAGCGGAGATTCTTGCCAGGAATTCTGAAGGAATTTCTTAATCGCCGTTTTCGGGTTTAGAATCGCTGACGGCACGGCGGCCGTCACTGCCATGCTGATCCGACCAGCCGGCGGCCTAGGCGGGGATCGCCGGGCTGACCTGCGGGTCGGTGGGGGCCGTGTTGCCGGAGAACGTCGGATTCGTCGTGAACGTGATCGCGCCGTCCTCCCAGAGCAGTCCGCCGGCGGACGTTTTGGCCTTGTTGTCGGTGAACTGGTTCGCCCCCGCCATCGTGCCCGTGCTGCCTTCAAGAATGGCGGCCCCTCCGCCACTGCCTGACGAAATATTGAGGCGGATGATGGCATCGCTGATGTCGAACGTCGCGCTGGCTATGTAGAGCCCGCCGCCGTCTCCATTCCCGGCTGCGCCGGCTGTCCCCGGCCCCCCGGCGGTTCCCGTTCCCTTCAGCCCCGAGCCCGCCTTGCCTCCGAGCCCTGCAGCTCCGGCAATGCCCGAAGCCGTCGTATTCTTTTCCATGATCGTATTCGTCCCCTCGATCGTCAGCGCCCCGGTCGAATGGAAAATTCCGCCACCCTGGGCGTTGCCACCGGCTCCGCCTGCACCTCCGGCTCCGCCGCTTCCGGCATCCCCCTTGGCACCTGCGGGCGTCTTCGTTCCCATGTAGGAGTAGCCCGCACCTCCGGCCCCACCGGCACCGCCCTGGCCCCCCTTGCCGCCGGCGCCACCATTGCCAGCGGTCGCCGTGTTGCCCGAGATGGTCGATTTGGTCACCGTGAGGTCGCCGCTGCTGAAGATCCCTCCGCCGCGTGCGGAGCCGCCATCCACACCCGCCACACCGTCCGCCCCGTTGGCGCCTGCTTCGCCGTTCATTCCCTTGTCCCCCTTCGCACCATTGGCTCCCTTTGCGCCGTTCGCTCCGGCCGCACCGCTGGAAGCCGCCAGCTTGTTGCCGGAAACCTCGCTGTTGCTGAGTGTGGCCGTGCCATCGCTTGCGATGCCGCCGCCCTCCGCCGAAAACCCGCTCACGCTGTTGTTCGTGATCTTGCTTGATGCGGAAATCGTCAGGATGCCAGTGCTCATGATCCCGCCGCCGCGCACAAGTGCTGCCATCTGGCCGGCAGATCCGTCGACGCCATTCAGAGCGCCGCCTCCGCCGCCCTTGCCGCCTTTGGACCCCTTGCCTCCCAGCCCGCCTTTTACGACGTTGTCGGCGACTGTCGTCCCCTCGATGGTGACGCCGGTCGTGTTGCTGCTTGAGTAAATTCCGCCGCCGGACGCAATCCCGCCGACGCCGCCGTAGCCACCGTTCCCTCCAGCCCCGCCGACGCCCGCCTTGCCTGCCGGCGTCTTGGACCCGCCATAGCTGTAGGCCGCACCGCCGGCCCCGCCTTTTCCACCCTTGCCGCCGGCACCTCCATTTCCGCCGTTGCCGCCGGTCACCGTGTTGCCGGAAATTTTCGAGCTGGTGATCGTGAGCCCGCCCGAGACAAAAATCCCGCCGCCCCTGGCGGTTCCGCCGTCGGATCCGTTGCCTCCATCGACCCCCGGATCACCGTCCGTTCCATCGGTGCCGGGACTTCCCTTCGTTCCGTTTGCACCACTCGTTCCGTTCGCCCCGTTCGCCCCATTCGAGCCGATCAGGATATTTCCGGAAATCTCGCTGTCGGCGATCGTTGCCACGCCGTCGGAAACGATGCCTCCACCTTCGATCGACGGACCCGAGAGGCTGTTTTTCGTGATGAAGCTGCTCTTGCTGATGGCCAGTGCGCCCAAGCTCGCGATGCCCCCTCCCCGGGCGGAGCTGCCCGCAAGCCCGTTCGCCCCTGCCGTTCCAGCGAGCCCCCCGCCGTCGGCTCCAGAGCCGCCTTTGCCCGCCTTGCCTCCAAGCCCGGCAAGTCCGGCCTTTGCAAGGTTTCCCGAGATCGTGCTCCCCTCAATCGTGAGCGTTCCGCTGGCGCCCGAGTAAATTCCCCCGGCCGAGGCGGCTCCCCCGTAGCCTCCGGCGCCGCCGTCTCCACCCACGCCTCCGGTCCCCCTGGAACCCGCCGGGAATTTTGAACCATCCAGCGTATATCCGGCGCCGCCGGCCCCGCCATTTCCCCCGTTGCCGCCGTCTCCGCCCTTGCCTCCATCGCCGCCGAGCGCCTTGTTTCCGGTCAACTTTGAGTTCACCAGACTGACTGTGCCCGCGCTGAAGATTCCGCCTCCTGAGGCGGTTCCTCCGGCCGATCCATCAGTGCCTGCGGTGCCGTCTGTTCCGGCCTCACCATCCATGCCTTTCGCGCCCTTGGCGCCATCGGCACCCTTGGTTCCGTTTTCCCCGTTGACCCGGCTTCCCTGGGCGGTATTGGAATCGATCACCGAGTCGTTCACCGTGAGGGTTGCGCCCGTGTCGTTGTAGATCCCGCCACCCTGGGCCTCAAGCCCGTAGGCCCGAGAGGAGATCAGCTTCGAAGCCTTCTCGATCGTCAGCGTCCCGGCATTATAAACCGCCCCGCCGTGCGCGTTCCCGCCCGGGCTGCTGGCGAGCGATTCCACGACTGTCGTGCCGGACATGGTCACGGTCCCGCGGATGATCGAAATACTGCCGCCCGCAACCGGGTCGGTGCCGGTCGCCTCGGAGGCCGACTTGCTCACGACGACATTGTTGATTTTCACGGTGCCATCGAGTGCATCGATCAGGAATGCCGCCCCGCCGGTCGCTGAATGCGCACGCGTCAGCGTGAGGCCGTTAAATACCGCATCGGCCCCCGTCCCGTTCACCGAGAAGATCGCGTGTTTCGCCTGCCCATCGACCGTGACCTTCGCCCCCTCGATCGTCAGATCGTCGGTTATCGCCGGCAGGTCCGATTCGAGCTTGATTGAGCCGGTTTTTTTGAACGTGATCGTATCCGGTCCCGCGGTGGCATTCGCCTCGGCGATGGCGTCGCGCAAGGTGGTCGTCGCGGCCCCGCCATCATCATCCTTCAGGCTGTCGACAATGAAGCCCGCCGGCGCGATCCGGGCCTCCAGATATTCGAGCATCGGGGACGCGGTCATCAGAGATGGGATCTTCATGTGTAAAAATTGCTGTGCGCCCAAAAAGGAACCACCATTTCATCGTGCTGTAAACCGGGATTTCGCATGCCGCCACCCATTTTCGCAGCCGTTCTTTGCATGGCACTTTTTGCGTCCGGCCGCTACAAACCATGCCGATGGAACTTTCGGAGAAATTTCTCGTGGGGATGTGCGGGTGGCCGGTCTTCAAGGAAGCGCGCGCCATGCATGCTGCCGGGCGGGTCTCCGGGGCCACCTACGACCCGCCGGTCCTGCGGGGGAAAATTTCGACCGGCGGAAAATCGCTTCCGGCCGGGCTGAAGATCCGGAACGCGATCGACGTTGAGAACCTGTGTCCCTGCCGCGACTCGCAGGTCCGGGGAATCATCTGTGCGCATTCGATCGCCGTGGGACTGGAGGTGCTGAAGCCGTCCAGACAAGAGCCGCTTCCTGCTCCAGTCGCTGCGGTGCCGGCGGAGCGGACAGTTCCGACGTCCGAACAACCGGTGGTCGAACTCTCGCTCGAAGGCTCGCTCAACCACCTCGAGGCCGGAATCCGGTTCCGCTACGCGACGCCCGGACACTCCAACCCTGCCGCCGAGGCCGAGGCCCTCGGCGAACTCATCCGGTGCGGGTTCGAGGACGTCAAGGGGAAAGCCGCGCTGCGCGGGGAGGATGCCATCGTCCGGTTCTTCGCAGCAGATCTGCCCCGGTTGAAGTCGCAATGGGCCGTGAGCGAGGGCGAGCGCTTCCAGCACGTGACACGCGACATCATACGACTCGAACCCAAATTCACCCTCCGCGAAAAAAGCGACGGCTGGCTCGACTTCCACATCCATTTCACGGCAGGCAGCGAGGCCGTGCTCTCGGCGCAGGACATCCAGAAGCTCCTCCGGAGCGGCACGCGGCGCATCCGCCTGCCAAGCGGGAAGATCGCCGTGCCCGACGCCGCTCTCGCCGCCGATCTCGAAGAGGTCCTGCGCGACTGCGATCCGGCACAGGAGCGGGGCGCGTACCGGATCCGCGAAATGCAGCGCGCCTACGTCGAGGCAAGCGTGGCGGCTTGGACAATGCAGCCGCCACCGCCGGCCGCCGCGCTTTCCCCGGATACCCTTGGACCGCTCCAGGAGAAGCTGCGCCCCTATCAGCTCGACGGCGCGCTCTGGCTGCTCGGGCTCGCCCGCCGGAACCTCGGCGGACTCCTCGCCGACGAGATGGGACTCGGCAAAACCGTGCAAGCCCTCGCCATGATCGAGGCGCTGCCCGGCCCGCACCTCGTCGTCTGCCCGTCGTCGCTCGTCTGGAACTGGACGCGCGAGGCCTCGGTTTTTGCGCCGGCGCTGCGCGTCCTGGCCATCGACGGCTCGAACCGCGCGGAGCGGTTCGCTCTGATCCCGCAGCACGACCTCATCGTAACGAGCTACGCGCTCCTCCGCCGCGATATTGAACACTACCGCACCCACACGTTTGCCACGGCGACCCTCGACGAGGCCCAGCACATCAAAAATCCCGACAGCCAGAACGCCAAAGCCGCCGGCGCCCTCCGGACGAACGCCCGCTTCATCCTCACCGGAACCCCGCTCGAAAACTCGATCCGCGACGTCTGGTCGCTCTTCGATTTCCTCCTGCCCGGACACCTCGGCAGCCGGAAAGATTTTCAGGACCGCTACGAAAAGCCGCTCCTCGATGGCGAGCGCGGCCCGCTCTGGGAACGTCTCGGACGCCGGATCCGGCCGTCCATGCTCCGCCGCCGGAAGTCCGAGATCCTCACCGAGCTCCCCGACAAGATCGAGCAGATCGTCGAGGTCGAATTAACCCCGTCGCAAAAGGCGGCCTATACGCAGCTCCAGATCGCCGCCCGCGCCGAGATCGATGCCATGAAGGACCATGGCGGCGCCGCCCGCATGCGCGTGCTCACCGCCCTCCTCCGCCTGCGCCAGGCCTGCTGCGACCTCCGTCTGCTCGGCGGCGAAAGTGACGAGCCCTCCGCGAAGCTCGACGCGCTCATGGAACTCATCGGCGAGGCGGCCGATGGCGGGCACCGAACGCTCGTCTTCAGCCAGTTCACTTCGATGCTCGACCTCATCGCTCCCGCGCTCGACGCGGCCGGCATCGCCTGGTGCCGGCTCGACGGCTCGACCAGAGACCGCGCGGCCGTCGTCGACCGCTTCCAGAACGACGATTCGATCCCGGTCTTCCTCATCAGCCTCAAAGCCGGCGGCGCCGGGCTCAACCTCACCGCGGCCGACACCGTCATTCACTTCGACCCCTGGTGGAACCCCGCCGTCGAGGCCCAGGCCACCGACCGCGCCCACCGGATCGGACAAAAAAATGTCGTCACCTCGATCAAGCTCGTCGCCCGCGATACCGTCGAACAGCGCGTCATCGAAATGCAGGACAAAAAACGCGAGTTCATCACCGGCATTATCGATTCCGACGCCACCTCCGGCAGCCTCGGCGACGACGACCTCCGCGCGCTTTTAGGATGATTTGCCCCGTGCGTTGGTGCCGTGGCTGCTTTGGGGGAATGGAGCTCCTGCTCCGTTCCTTCCGGTTCCTTCGTGGTCTCACCGGACGAAACACAGCGGGAGCTGCGTTCACCGGGACCGGGCGGGACCCTCTTTTTGGACGTGAGCCACTCGACTGCCGGTTGAAATTTGCGCTCCATTCTGCAACAATTCTGACGTTGCCCTCGTGTGACACCGCTCCCATCGTTTCGCACGGCCTGTTTCCCGAACCAAAAATAACCCCATGATCAACCGTCGAGTTGCAATCGCTCTGGCGTGTCTGCTGCCGCAGTTGGCACCGGTGAGCGCCCTCCAGGTCACCGGGTATTCGTCCGCCGCGAACGACCGGTTCCAGAGCGGGTTTCCCGGGGCTCCGGTCGCAAATGCTAATCCGGCATTCGTCGGCCTGGACTACGACTGGTCGGGCGTCGGCTGGGATGCCTCCGACGGCACCAAGGGCTTCGGGTTCCTCAGCCCGCAGCATTATCTCGTGGCCTCGCACTACGGCGGAGCCACATCGCTCGCTGTCTCGCCAACCAATGGCAGCGTCGTGCTCGGCGCCGGGGCCTCGGTCGAGAACACCGGCATCGTCACGTTCACCAACACCGACAACTCGACCGTCATGGACCTTTCACTGGGAACGCTGGCGGCCCCGCTGGGTTCAGCTCCGCTGCCCCGCTACGGGATCCTCGACCTGAACGCCTCCTCCACAACCGACTCCCCCGCCAACTATAACAGCCTTCCGGTTTTCCTCTACGGCCGGGGACCGGACGGCAGCTATAGCCCGAGAATCGCGGCTTCGACCATTGCCGGCACCTACAACTCGATCAACGGTGGCGCGGCATCGTTCTTCATCACTGCACGCACCGACGTCCAATTGGAAAGCGGTGATTCCGGCAGCCCCGCGTTTGCCGCATGGGTGAACCCGAACGGGGCCAGCGAGCTCGCCCTCCTCGGCAACAACTATGCCATTAACGACACCTACAACTTCATCAACTTCCTCGGCACAGCAGCGGCGATCAACAGCCTGAACACCCTGATGACCCCCGAAGGGTTTGCTCTGAAGATCGTCGGGGAACCGGTTTCCACGTGGACGGGCAGTGTCAGCTCAGTGATAGGCACCAACACAAACTGGTCGACCGGCACAAGCAGAACCGACCAGTTCGTCCTCTTTGATGCGGAGGCCACATCGAGGCGGAGCCTCACCATCAACTCCAACACCAACTTCCGTGGAGCCTACTTTAAATCCACCGCTGCTGCCGACGGGTTTACGTTCAACGGGACCAGCTCGCTCACGATCGGCCGGGGCGGGCTGACGAACTACGACAATTCGCGGCAGACGATCAACGCTCCGCTCATTCTGGGCGACCACCAGTTCTGGGACGCCGGTCCCGGCGGGATCACCGTGGCCTCGGTCAGCACCGGCGCCAGGCTCCTTGAGATTTCCGGTGATGGCACGGCGATCATCTCTGGGACGATCTCGGGCAACGGCTCGATCGCGCTCTCCGGCGCCGAGCTCGACCTGAACGGCAACAGCACCTATTCGGGACCGACATGGGCGCACCGCGGAAAGCTCGTGGTCAACGGCAACATCACTTCTTCGTCCGGCCTCACGCTCGACAGCGGATCCGCACTTTACGGCCAGGGCCGGGTGAGCGGGATCTCCGGAGCAGGCTCAATCAACCCCGGCAGCAGCCTGGGCATCCTCACCGCTCCCTCGATTAATCCGGCGGCCGGACTCGATTTCAATCTGGAATTCACGCAGACCGGATCCCCCGCTTACGGGAATGCGGCCGCCAGCGGGAACGACGTCCTCCGCCTCACCGGTGCCGTTCCGTTCAGCCAGTCACTGGCCGCCGGAAACCAAGTGAGCGTGTTCCTGAACGTGGCCTCACTCCAGCTTGGTGACACATTCCGAGGCGGTTTTTTCACCGACAACAACGCGGCATTCTTCAGCAGCATCCAAAGTGCGGCGTTCCTCTACTATCTGGCCAACCCGTCCGGCGGCACCGTCTACAACAACGTCAATTACGCCATCTACTCTGGTGGTCTGACCTTCACGCTTTCGACCGTCCAGGAGACCGCGGCTTTTTCCGGCGGATCGCAGGCCGGCCAGGTGATGCAGGTGCAGGCGGTGCCGGAGCTTTCGGGAGGGATGTATCTACTGCTTGCCGGCTGCTCCAGCCTCCTACTGTTTGCCCTCAGGCGCCGCTGATTCCGCCATCCGCGGCGGGATCCAAACCCCGCACACCATCACCGGAAAATGCGGCCTACTTCGCGCCGGATGGCTTCCATTCGAAGGTTTCGCCTTTGGCGAGATTCAGCGCGTGCTTTGCGTCGCCGTAACGGAGGGTGGAGGGGTTCCCGTTGAGGGACTCGATCTTTGCCGAGACGAGCTTTCCATCCTTCCAAGTCAGCCCGACCTCGAAGCCGCCGCGGGCGCGGAGGCCGGTGACACTTCCGTCCGGCCAGGCTTTCGGCAGGGCGGGCAGGAGGACGATCTCGCCGGTGTGGCTCTGCACGAGCATCTCGGCGATGCCGGCGGTCGCACCGAAATTCCCGTCGATCTGGAACGGGGGATGGGCGTCGAAGAGGTTGGGATACAGCCCGCCGCCACTGCTGAATGTTCCAGTGCCTTTGACGGGCTTGAGGAGGTTTTTCAGGATGACGTTGGCATGGTCGCCATCAAGGAATCGCGCCCAGAGGTTGACCTTCCAGCCCATGCTCCAGCCGGTGGCCTCGTCGCCCCGGTGGAGCAGCGACTGCCGCGCCGCGGCAAAAAGCTCCGGCTGCTGAGGCGTGATCTCGGATCCCGGGTAGACCGCCCACAGGTGTGAAACATGCCGGTGCTTGTTGTTCGGGTCGTCCCGGTCCTCCATCCACTCCTGAAGCTGGCCGTGGCGGCCGATCCGGTTCGGGGCGATCTCCTTCCGCAAGGCGTCGAGCTTCGCGGCAAACTCCTGGTCGCGCCCGAGGATCCGGGCGGCTTCCGCCGTGTTCGCAAAGAGCGAGCGGATGATCTGGTGGTCCATCGACGGGCCCATCACCAGGCCGCCCTGCTCGGGAGAATTCGACGGCCCACTGATCAGCTTTCCGGTGATCGGATCCTTGACCAGGTAATCGGCGAAGAATGCCGACGCCTCCTTCATGACCGGGTAGGCGCGCTGGGCCAGAAACGTTTTATCGCCGGTGAACCGGTAGTGCTCCCAGAGGTGTTCGCAGAGCCAGGCCCCTCCGGTCGGCCAGATCCCGTGGTCGCTGTTGTTAATCGGGGCCGTGCCGCGCCAGAGGTCGGTATTGTGATGGAGCACCCAGCCATCGGCGCCATAGTGCGCCTGAGCGGTCTTCCTGCCGGTCTCGGCGCATTCGGCAATCATGTCGAACAGCGGCGGGGCGGACTCCGAAAGGTTCGTGACCTCGACCGGCCAGTAATTCATCTCGGTGTTGATGTTCACCGTCCACTTGCTGTCCCAGGCGGGGCGGAGCGAGTCGTTCCAGATCCCCTGCAGGTTGGCGGGCTGCCCGCCCGCCCGGCTGCTCGCGATGAGCAGGTAACGGCCGTATTGGAAGACCAGCGCTGCCAGATCCGGGTCGTTGCCGGCGGCGAAGCCCTCGATCCGGCGGTCGGTCGGCAGCTTCGCCGCATCGGATTTTCCGAGGTCGAGCGTGACGCGGCGGAAGAGCTTCTGGTAATCGGCCAGGTGTGCCTCGAGCAGCTGGTCGTAGGTCTGCTTCGATGCGGCGGCAAGCGTCGCCTCCGCAGCGGCAGACGGATCACCGGTTATGTCGCGGAAGTTCTTGAAGCTCGTGGCCGCGGCCACGACCAGCATGGCGGAGTCCGCGCCCCGAACCGTGATCTCCCGGTCTCCGGAAGTCACCTGACCGCCGGTTGCGGAAACTTTCAGAAGCGATTCGAACTTCATCCCGCCTTCCTCAACCTGGCCACTGAGGGCCAGCACGTCGCCGGGCCGCACCTCGGATTTGGCCGCCTTGTGGGGGCTGTCCACCCGCACCGTGAAGTTCACCCGCCCGGGCTTGTCAGCCGTGATCCGCCAGACAATCACATTGCCGGGAAATGTCGCGAAGGCCTCACGCGTGAAGACGGTGTCTCCCACCTTGTAGCGGACTCCGGCAATCGCGCGGTCGAGGTCCAAAAACCGTCGGTAGTCCGAGACCCCCTCGGAATCGGGGAAGGCAATCCTGACGTCGCCGAACGGCTGGTAGGTTTTCTGCCCGAGCGGGATGCTCATGAACTCCTTCCGCCCGATGTCATGCGCCTCGGTCTGCTTGTCCCGGGCGGCCTTCCGCAGCGCGGCGGCCTCGGTCTTTTTCCCCTGCGCTTCCATCTGGTCCGCCTCGAGATCGAGCCGGCGGCTCTCGTTGCACAGATCCCGCAGAACCGGCAGGAACTTCACCGCCCCCTCGTGCTGGTATTCGTGCGGCTGCCCGGTCCACAGCGTGCTCTCATTGAATTGGATCTGCTCCGCGGCCACCCCGCCAAAGACCATCGCCCCCATCCGCCCGTTGCCGATCGGCAGCGCCTCGGTCCAGACCGCGGCCGGCTTGTCATACCAGAGCTCCAGGTCGCCGGGTGCCCGTTCCGGCTGCCCGGCCGCTGCGCACCATGCGGCGCCGCAAAGGGAAACGATGACCGCAGTCAGCGGGATGGAGGGGAGTTGGTTGCCTCGTTTGATTTTCATAATGGGGAAGCAAATGCGAGCCATGTATTTGGCGGTAGGATCGTGCCTTCTGCAAGAGAAACAATCGCTCCCGCCGCCGGGGAGGCGTGATTTCAAGCTGAGGCGATTGATGGTGCGCTTGCGGCGCCTTCAAAGTGATGGCCTCAGATCCGCTGACGATTGCGCGTAACATTCCCGGTGGATTGTGGTAGGGAAAACCAGAAGCATGAATACCCGCGAATCCCCCCCGACCCTGTTCGCAACCACGCGCTGGACGCTGGTCTGCGATGCCGCGCGGGGCGGGGACACGGATGCCGCTGACGCGCTGGGCGCGCTGTTCAACACCTACTGGCAACCGCTCTACCGCTACGCGCGACGGAAGGGAACCTCCCGGGAGGACGCTGAGGATCTTGTCCAGGGGTTCTTCGCACATGTTGTCGAGGACCGGGCACTGCGCGGCATCGACCGCGGCCGGGGCCGCTTCCGCGCGTTTTTGCTGGCCGCCTTCAACCACTGGATCATCAACAAATGGAAACACAGCTCCCGGCAAAAACGCGGCGGCGGCGTGCGCCCGCTCTCGTTCGACTGGGAAAGCGCGGAGACCGGCCTCAAGCTCGAAGCCGCGGATGACCGGAGTCCCGACCGGCTTTTCGACCGCGAGTGGGCGCTCGCGCTGCTGGGTAAGGTGCTCGGCGATCTGGAGTCTGCCAGCCGCAAAGAGGGGACTCTCGCGCAGTTCGAACGGCTCAAACCCTGCCTGACCACAGATTCGACCCGGATCGCCTACCATGAACTGGCACCTGAACTCGGCCTGAGCGAGGGGGCCGCGCGGGTCGCCGTCCACCGCCTCCGCAAACGCTACCGGGCATTGCTCGCCGACGAGATTGCCCGCACGCTCGAATCCCCGGATGCCGTGGAGGAGGAAATGAAGTCGCTCTTCGCCGTGCTCGCCGGATAAGAAAATTCCGTGTAACAATTCCCGCTCCGCGTTTTTGAGGAAGGCAGAACCTCATTGCATATGTCCGACCAACTTCCCTATCCGACCTGCCCCGACTGCGGAGATCCCCTGCCGCCGGATTCCCCGCAGGCCCTCTGCCCGGCCTGCCTGATGCGCCAGGCGCTTGCCTCACGAACGATCGCCGATGGCGGGAAACGCGCAGCCGTTGCCACACCACCCACCCCGGCGGAAATCGCTGACAGCTTTCCCGGCTTCGAGATCCTCGAATGTCTCGGACGCGGCGGTATGGGCGTCGTCTATAAAGCCCGGCAAAAATCCCTCGACCGCCTCGTCGCGATCAAGATCCTGCCGCCCGAACGCGTCGGCGAGGAAAAGTTCGCCGAGCGTTTCGCCCGCGAGGCCCAGACGCTTGCCCGCCTGAGCCACCCGAATATTGTCACCGTCTTCGATTACGGCCAGACCGGCGGGCTCTTCTACATCGTCATGGAATTTGTGGACGGCGTGAACCTCCGCGATCTCCTCCGCGATGGGAAGCTTGAACCAAATCAGGCACTGGCCATCATCCCGCCGATCTGCGACGCCCTCCAATTTGCCCACGACAAGGGGATCGTCCACCGCGACATCAAGCCTGAGAACCTCCTGCTCGACAAGGATGGCCGCGTGAAGATCGCCGACTTTGGCATCGCAAAACTGATGGATGATGCCGCGCCGGACGGCGGGATCGCCACGCCCGCCGGCAAAGAACCGCAGCGCCTGGAGCAGGATGATACTTTGAAAGCCGGCACGCGCGGCTACGCCGCACCAGAGCAATCGTGCG
Source organism: uncultured Chthoniobacterales bacterium (assembly GCA_964467415.1). GTDB lineage: Bacteria > Verrucomicrobiota > Verrucomicrobiia > Chthoniobacterales > Terrimicrobiaceae > CAYXRX01. Next base: position 54,342 of record CAYXRX010000006.1, on the reverse strand, counting down.
GTCCCGTCGACCACCGCGCCGACATCTACGCCCTCGGCGTCGTCCTCTACGAAATGCTCACCGGCGAACGCCCGGAAAAGGAGGCGGTGGCACCCTCCAGAAAAGTTCAGCTTGATGTCCGAATCGATGAGATCGTTCTGCGGGCCATGGAAAAAACTCCGGAACTGCGCTACCAGACAGCCAGGGAATTCCGGACCGTACTCCAAACGGTTTCCGGGGAGCTGGGATCGGGTGTCACGGCCACGACTTCCGCGACCCCGGGCGGAACATCCCCCATCCCGCCTGATGAAGCCCGTGTCCTGTCGCCCGACCAGCGCTCTAATCTGAGATCCGCAATGAGCCCGGGAAACAAAGCCATCCTGATTGGCTGCGGCGTCCTTCTGGCCTCGTTTGCGGTCCTGGCAATGGTGGCGATGGTTGGCTTCTTCTTTTTCTTTTTCCAAAGACCGGTAGCCCGTGAACCCGCTCAAAGGGAAGGTACCGCTGCCGTTAAACATGCCTCCCAGCTCACACAGGAAGGCTGGCAGCTCTGGCAGGCCCAACGCTGGAGCGAGGCTGCCACCAAGTTCGAAGGGGCCGTAGAACTCTCTCCTGCGGATGCCAACGCCTGGAACGGCCTGGGCTGGGCGCAGTTCAACGCCGGCAGGAATGCCCCGGCGGAACAAGCGTTTATCAAAGCAGTGGGGATTGATCCAAACCAACCGGGCGCGCTCAACGGTCTCGGTCAGATTTATTTGTCACAACGCAAATACGACGACGCGGAAAAATTCCTGCTCCAAGCCGCGCCGCAGGCACCGGCGGCATGGTTCGGACTGGCACGGCTCTATCTGCTGCAAGGCAACTTTCCGGATGCCGAATCGTGGGCGCAGAAAATCGTGGACTCCGGCCATGCCGATGACACCGCCAGGAAAATGCTCGAAGCGGCGAAGGCGCGGAAACTGAGCGTGGAACTGCGGCGGTTTATTGAGCCGCCTGCAGCCGAACAAAGCAAGGCGGGCGTTTCCGCCATGGACCAAGCTGTTCGCGAAGTCGCGCGAAAGCTTGTTGCCGCCATGCGCGCAGGGGACGACGCGGCGATGCAGGCGAACGCTTGCGACTTGATTGCAGGCTGGCGCGATGCGATGCCGGCATTCGCGAAGGAACTGCGCGGAAAGTTACAGGAGCTTGTCGGGGGAACCGAACCGCTGGAAAAAATCGACGGGGTTTTTGTCGATGGCGATTTCGCTGCGGTGAAGACGGCGAAGGTAGAAAAAGCCGGTGCTTGCCTCATCTTATTCTTTGCAAACACAACCGATGGCTGGCGGAACTGGTCTTTGCGCAACGCGCCGATCGACGCCGTCCTCGATGACTGTCTCGGAAAGGAAGTCGCCACGTTGGACGGCGCGTTCAAGAAACGCGGGCATGCTTTCGTTGATCTGCTCGCAGCGGGAAAATTCAGCGGGGCAACGGCCCGGTTCGCGGATGTCATGCGAAACGCGATGCCGGAAGCCAAGCTCGCCGGGCTATGGCACCAACTCGAAACGACAGGAGGCAAGTTCCTCGCTGCAGATCCGGCAACGCGCATCGAGCGAAACGCCGGATTTTTCTGCGTCTATGTCCCGTGCCGGTGGGAGCGCAACCAGCTCGACCTCAAAGTCGTGTTCGACCTCGCGGGAAATGTCAGCGGATTGTGGATCGTGCCCGCATCGGGATCGGATGCCGCCAGCAGGCCAGCTGCCGAAGCCGAGAAGTCTTCTGCTGCGGCTGCCCAAGACTGGCTGTCGCTTGTTGACGGCGGCAAATATGTAGAGAGCTGGAAGTCCGCCTCCGGCCTTTTTCAAGGTGGAGTCAGCGAGACGGCCTGGATCAATTCGATGGAAACCTTCCGGAAACCGCTCGGGAATCTGCTCTCCCGAAAAATGACATCAGCGCGGCTTGTGAAGGAAATGCCCGGCGCGCCTGACGGCAGCTACGTCGTGATGCAATTCGACTCCTCGTTCGCGGAGAAGAAATCCGCGGTCGAGACGGTCACCTTCCGGCTGGAAAAGGACGGTCGATGGAAAGCCGCCGGCTATTTCATCAAGTGAGCGGAGCGTCAAACATCACCCCATGAAAACCTACAAAGCCACCTGGAGCACGCTCTTGATTGTTATGTCCGTGCTGGCGACGGTCCTGTGCATCGGCATCGCGTTTGCGGTTTGTTTTCTGCCAGGCCCGGTCAGCGGGGGCTGGCCCGGCACGGTCCTCCGCTGGCTGCCGGTGGTCCTCCTGCCGGGTGCCGCGCTGTTTGTCGTGCGCGGCTACACGATCACGCCGGATGCGATCCTCGTGCACCGATTGTTTTGGGACACCCGCCTGCCCCGCGAGGGCCTGCTCTCGGCAGGCTTCGAGCCGGGTGCCATGCGTAGGAGCATCCGCACATGCGGCAACGGCGGGCTCTTTTCCTTCACCGGATGGTATTGGAGCAAGAGCCTGAAGGCCTACCGCGCGTTCGTCACCGACCAGAACCGCACGGTCGTCCTGCGCTATGAACGGCAGACGTTCGTCGTCTCGCCGGACGACCCCGGGGACTTTGTCCGTGTGCTGGGCTGCCCGGAGCGGGTTCAATGAGGACGAACGCCTGTGTCACTTTTTCCGGCTCCACAAAACTCATTTTGTGTGCATGTTAATCATCAAAGCTATCGCATTCCCTCAACCGGGATTGAGTGTGTTTAGAGAAGTCCAACCGCAATCACTGAACCAGTTCCGTAATTCGAAGATTAAAAGCCTAACGGGAAAGAGACAGCTTCAAACAAAGCCTCAAAGGCTACTCATTATTGAACAGGTGCGGCGCGGCTGCCCATGCCTCTCCAATTTGTCCTTAACATCTCGATCGATCTTCAAAACGACAAAAGCCAGCATTGGAGAAATCCAAGCTGGCCTTTGTTGTTTATTTGAATGAAGTGATTTACCCGACGAAATACAATGTCGTTGCCTTGTTGCCGGTCTTGCGGAGCCCTGGGACTTTTGAGACGGCGTCACGGACGGCAGAAAGCGATTCTCCCGCTTTGGCCACGATATCTCCCATGCTGATGCCATCGGCCGACTTGATGATGTCCGCACAACGATCCACGAGGGCGTTCTTGTCAGCAGCAGAAAGTCGCTTGCGGGTGCCGCTTGCGGCCTTTTCACCTGTAACGGTTTTCCCGGTGAGTTCTTCGTATTGGCGCTGGAGGTCTGCGACGGCTTCTTTGGCTTCGCTCAGGCGCTTGGCCAAATCGGTAACGGCCTCGGCTTTGAGGGCTGCGATTTCTTTTTCTGCTTTCGCTTGAATCTCTTGGATCTTTTGGAGTGCTGATGATGACATGGTGGTTAGAATAAGGGGCAAACGATATTACGGTTATTTTTCCGGGCAAGCGCAATTCAGTTGAATTGATCGTTGAATGGAATGTTCGGACTGCATGCGATTTTTGTTTATCAGCGATGCAATGCAAAATAATTGGAGTAAGGAATAATGAACAAACGGAAGCACCGGGCGGGAATCGCGCCAGCGGCGAAAGGTCGCAGACGAGCGGTAACATCAAGACATCAGGCCTTCGCACTCCGGCAGAATCCATTCTTACTTTCAACACTCTGCGCCTCAGCGTCAGTGCGTGAGCCATTTCCACTCCGTTTTTTGGATAGCTGGAAAAAGGTAGCGCGGATAATCCCGGCCCTCGCCGCGGGCGTTCTGATCGCCTCCTGCGGGCTCGTGCCTGAAAAAATTTCCTGGAGCGACCCGGAGGTGGCGCCGCTGATCCGAGCGATGGATGAATCCGGGCGGATCGCACTCGGGTTCACCCCGGTCGAGCCGTCGGCCGGCATCCGGATCCAGAGGCACGCCAGCGGCGTTTACAATGTCATGCTTCACATTTTTGGAAGCACCTCACGGACGCTTGCATTCCGCAAGACGCCCGCCGGCTTCGAATGGATCCACGAGCAGGAAATTTATTCGGGCCCGAAGACCTACACGACCGTCGACGGGACGTTCAACGAGCAGATCACCGTGACCTACGAGACTGCGCCGGTCTCCGGCCACAACGACGGGAAGGTCCACATCGAATATTCCGGCGAGGATCCGCGCCTGAGCGGAGCAGGCCGCAACGAGCTCACCTGGGAGCAGGTCCGTCCGGTCCTCGCGGAATGGAGAAAAACGGGCGGATAAAGCCGGCTCAGGGCAGCTCGAGGTTCAGATAATCATACATCACGTGGCCGCCCGGATTGCCCTGCTCGAGCGTGATGACATTCTCTCCGACCTTGAGGCGCGAGGCAGGAATCTGGACATATTCGACGCAATATTTGGCATGGGCTCCCTCGCGGATGAACGCGTTGCCTCCCTGCACTTTGGGGCTGAGGCGGCAGAGGGCCTTCTTTTCGTCATTCACGTAGACGAAGAGTCGTGTGAAGTCCGCGCTGGCCACCGCCACGGTGAGAGTCGCCGGCCCGGCGGGCACCTCGGCCAGGTTGAACCGGATCCTCCACTTTGCCGGCACCGACTGGCCCTTGGCGTCCCGGCTGGTGCTCTGCGCGTAGGCCCACGTGTTGGCCCAGTCGCCCTTGGCGGCATCGTATTCCAGCGGGTTCGGCAGCTCCCGCGGCAGGCGCACGAACTGCATCGGCAGGAAAAAATTCTTGCCGAATTTGAACTCGGTGGCGATCCGGTCGGGCACCCCGATCTCCCAGGCGATTTTCGATCCCTTGTGTGGCACCGTCCATGTGACATCCCCGAGTGCGGTTGCGCGCCCGGCCTGGACGGTGATGCCGTCCTGATAGTATTCGCCCACAGCCCCCTTGGTGAACGCATAGAGGGCATACGTGCCCGGCCGGATGTGCGGAATCCGGAACGAGCCATCCGCCCCCGCCTGCACCCAGTATTGGTAGGCGTCCGCCTGGAACTGCCAGTTGTCCTTCGGATCGGTTGACGGCTTGGCGATGCCCACCCAGGCCTTCGCGGCACTCAACTCAGGCTTGAGCGGATCCTTGATGACGAGCTTTCCCTGGACCGACCCGCGCCCGCTGGCGGGCGGGTAGGCCGGATGCCTGACCCACTCGTAAGGCCAGGCCGCCTCCTCGATGCGCGTGCGGGCCTGCGCGTCGAGCCAGCAGGCATTCGCCCCGGCCTTGTCGTTGCAGTAAAAGAGGATTGGCCCGTAGAATTTCGTCCAGTCCTCGCCTTTCTTGATGCGGAAGGAGGGGCTGTTGTAGTGGTTCCTGTTCAGGTGGACGAGCCCGGCCCCCACCGAGGCGCTGAGATCCTGCTTGGTCGGTCCGTCGTTGAAAAAGTCGTGCCCGCCGAGGACCCACCATCCCCCGAGGTTGTTCTTGTCGCTCGCGTAGCCCCAGCAGCCGATCTCGCGGTAGCGGGCATTATACATGTATTTGCATTCGTAGCGGTCCTTCCAGAGACCGCTCGTGACCCGGGTGATCTCCATGGGGGCACCCGGCACCGGCACCGCCTTGCGCATGTCCTCCGGCGACGGCATCTCCCAGTGCCGCGCCGCATCCACGTAGATCTTCTCGAGAAGATGCTGGCCGTTGACCTCAGGCGTCGACCAGACGATCCGCCACTCCCCAACGTTCAGGTCCGGATACGACGGCGGGTGCGAGGTAACCACGTAAAAGTAAAACCCGGGCACCCCGCGCCGCACCACAAAATGCACGTCAACATCCCACGGTGCCCGGTCTCCGGATTCCGGCGAAAAGACGCTCTTGCAGGAAATATCCACCATTTCGGGCGTGCGGGCAGTGACCGAGAAAATGCAGCCCGAGATCCGCTCGTAGGCCTTCCCTCCGTCGCGGCTGAAATAGATCGTCTTGTGCCGGCCCGTGCTACTCACAAACTCGTTCCCCTTGTATTTCACAGACAGCACGGTCGCCGAGGAAATGTTGACCGTCACGGTCACCAGCCCGTTGGACAGGACGGCATTATCCCCCTCCTGCGAAAGCGTCACATCACCGGCGGCGGGCGCGGGACCGGCCGGCCGCGCGGCAGGCATTACGGACAGGAATACCAGGGCGAAGAGAAAAAGGCGCAGTGGGGACATAGGGGTCGAAAGATTCAAGCAGGGCGGACGCCGAAAAAAAGCAGAATCCTCATTCGGATTCCAAACGGAACCGGACGGCGACGTGATCGGTCTGCGGAAGGATGAACTTCCGGACTTCCACGGTCACGGAACGCGCAGAAAACTCGGCAACCACAAGGCGGGCGGTTTCGGCGGCGAGAGTCTCGATCAGCCGCCGCGGCCGCTCGGCGGCCAGCGTCTCGATCCGCCGGGCCACGGCGTCGTAGTCGACCGTGTGTCCGATCTCATCACCCATCGCCTCAAAGCCGAGGCTGGGTTCGATCCCGACATCGAGCACGACCTCCTGCGGCTCCGCCCTCTCGGCATCGGGCACGCCAATCCACGTTTGGACCCGCAGCCCTCTGATCCAGATCTCGCTCACAGAAGCTTCTGGAGGGCCGGCATGTCGCGCACGATCACTGTCGGACGCGCCGGCAACAACTTCTCGATCGGATCAAACCCGGTGAGCACCGCCACATCCAGGACCCCGCCGTGCCGCGCGGTCTCGATGTCGTGCACCATGTCCCCGACAAACATCGTCACGGCCGGATCCAGCCCGTGCACGCGCAGGATCTCCCGGATCTTTTCCCGCTTGTCCATGATCTCGACATACGCGTGCTCGAAGTGCCCGAGCACGCCGAGCCGGCCGGCCTGGACCTGAAAATGCGACGCCTTGATCGTGCTCAGGAGGAACGTCCGACGGCCGGTGGCCCGGCAGAAGTCCAGAAAGTCGAGGGCACCGGGCAGGAGTTCGATCTCATCCTGCAGGCCGTGGAAAAACCGCTCGTAGAGCGCCTCCAGTCCCTCCGCGCTGGCCTCCGGCAGCAGCTCGGCATAGAAGCCCGAAAACGGCAGGCGGAAGTGGTGCCGGAATTCTTCAAGCGTCAGATCGCGGCGCCCGAACTCGCGGAAGATGGCATTCGTCGCGCGGAGGACGGACGCCAGGTCGTCGGCCAGGGTGCCCGACCAGTCGAGGATCACATTTTTTATCATTTCGGCCGTCCGCTCACGCCCAGGTCACCTTGCCCTTGGGTTCGCGGATCACGACCGACTTCAAGAACTCGACGCCCTTGCGGAGGCCTTCGGCGGGTGTCATGAGACTGTCCTCGTGCTCCATCGACAGCGTGCCATCGTATCCGCAGAGGCGCAGCGTGCTCACGAAATCGCTCCAGAAGTCCGCCCCGTGGCCATAGCCGACCGTGCGGAAAATCCACGCGCGGTTCTTCTCGTCGCCGTAGTGCTTGGTGTCGAGGTAGCCGTTGACATCGGCGTTCACCGGGTAGAGGCCGGTGTCCTTCGCATGCACGTGAAATATCGTGCCGGCCAGCGCGCGGACCGCCTTCACGGGATCGATCCCCTGCCAGAAGAAGTGGCTCGGATCGAAGTTCGTGCCGAGCGTTTCGCCGCAGGCGTCGCGCAGCTTCAGCAGCGTCTCGGGGTTGTAAACAAGAAAGCCGGGGTGCGCCTCGAACGCGATCTTCACGCCATGCGCTTTCGCGAACGCGGCCTGCTTCTTCCAATACGGGATCGCCACCTTGTTCCACTGCCATTCCAGGATGCTGAGGAAATCGGGCGGCCACGGGCAGGTGACCCAGTTCGGATATTTCGCGCCGGGCTGGTCGCCCGGGCAGCCGGAAAAGGTGGTGACCACCGGCACGCCGATGCGACCGGCCAGCTTCACCGAGGCTTCGAACGCCTTGTGGTGCGCGGCGGCCAGCTTCTTGTCCGGGTGCAGCGGGTTGCCGTGGCACGAGAGCGAGCTGACCTCAAGCCCGCTGGCGGCAATCGTCCGGGTGAACGTATCGAGCTTAGCCTTGCTGGCCAGGAGCTCCGCAGGCTTGCAGTGCGCGTCACCGGGGTACGCACCGGTTCCGAGCTCCACGGTTTCACAGCCGAGAGCCGTGATGTGCTCCAGTGCTTTTTCGAGGGGGAGGTTGCTGAGAATCGCTGAAAAGACGCCAACTTTCATAAGCGGGAACTACATGCCCACTCCCCGCCCTCTGTCGAGGAAAAAGCTTGTCCTAAGGGACGGTCTTCTCCGAAAACTCGCCCGCCGCCTGAAAGGCCTTGTAGCGCTCAATGATCGAGCGGCTGTAATGCCTGGTCGTGGGAAAATCCATGGCGCCGCGCAGGTCGTCCGCCCCGAAGTCCCCGCCCCGCTTCGAATCCCGCTCCCAGCGCTTCACGCGCGTGCGCCCGGCATTGTATTCCGCCAGCGCAAACGGAACCGGATCGTCCTTCTCCGCCCAGTGCCTGAGCGCCTTGGCGAGATACCAGGTGCCCGCCTCAATATTGGTCTTCGGGTCAAAGAGGTCGGTCGGCACAAACGTCTCGATCTTCTCTGCGCGCGCCCAGTCCTGTGCGGCCCCCTCGGTAATCTGCATGAGACCGCGCTCGCCCTGCGCCCCGACCATTCCGGGCTGAAACCGCGTCTCCCGCCAGATCACCGCCTTGATCAGCGCGGGATCCACCCCGTAGCGCCGCCCGGCCTCCGCGATCAGCGCGTCATACCGCCGGTAGCGCGCCCGGAAAATCAGCTCCTGCAGCGCATAGTTCTCGTCGTGTCCCCACAGCACCCAGACCCCCGCCGCGCCAAGGGCGGCCAAAACGAGACAGCCGATCACTGCCGCACGGGTCCGGAATTTCCAACGCATGCCCGACCCTAAACGGAATCCCCGGCCGGCCGCAATCCCGCTCGCGCCCGGCCCGCCGGAAAGAAAATTTTTCGGAAAATCAGGTATAGGACAGCATGTGTCCTATACCATATTGAAGGATGGCGGCGTTATGAACATGAAATCAATCCGCAGCATCCTTTGGAACTCGAAGCGTCCGGCCCGCCCGGTCCACCAGCAGATGGAATTCAACCTCCCGGCCTCAAAGCTGACCCGCGAGGACGTCGCGGTCCTGGCCGGCCTGCGGCGGATCCGCGAGGATCTCGCACGCGGCTGAGGTCCGGCGCATCAGCCGCAGCACCTCCCTGCCCTCGCGGCCCTCGAAGGTCGCGAAGTCCTGCTCCTCGCAAACGGTGGCGAACCAGGGAGCGAAGAGTCGGTCGACCTCTGGCATGGGACAGCCATACGGCGGAGCGTCGCCGCAGCCGTGTCCGGGATTCCGATAGAAAATCGCGAGCAGGTATCCGCCGGGGCGCAGCGCCCGTGCGGCGGCGCACACGTAAGCGGGACGCGACGCCGGATCGATGGCGCAGAAGCAGGTGTGCTCGAAAATCCAGTCGAACGGGCCGCCGGGGATTGCGTCGGCGAGAAAGTTCCCGGCGAGGTAGCGCTCGGTTCCCGTCCGGGCGTGATGCGACGCCGCCCGCACCGCCGAAGGGGCTAGGTCGAACCCGAGCACGTCCGCCAGCGGATTGGCGGCCAGCGCGCGCACGTCATGTCCCGGGCCGCAACCCGGCACGAGGACCCTGCCGGCCACCGGATGCCGCTTCAGCCAGTCCAGGAGCGCCGGGTGGGCGCGTCCCTTGTCCCAGGGCGTGTCGCCGCTCTGGTAGGCCGCCTCCCAGTCAGGACCGCACCCAGCGGGTCCCGAGGGAAATGACGTATTGGAATTTTCTGGCATGCTCACGGATCAGGAATGGCAGTTCCCGCTTTTCCTGCAACTCGAAATGCGGTTCGAGCAAGGAACTCAGCGCCTCAAAGGATGTGGGGCCGGCCGGCCGGCCGCCAAGCCAATGATCTTCCGCGGTATATTCCTCGAGCCAGGAAAAGGGAGTCGCCAGCAGCAACTGCCCGCCGGGCAAAACCAGGTCGGGCAGACGGGCAATAAACTTCCGGGGATCGGGCAGGCGGCAGATCAGGTTGGCCGCCAGCACCAGATCAAAGCCTCCCAGATCCGCGCGCAGCGCCATCGCATCTCCCACCTCGAAATCGACCCTTGCACGGCCCACCCCGTCCGGAGCCCTCACAACGACCTCCCGCATCCGGCGGCCCTCCTCTGCCACCTCACAGGCGGCTTCGCCGGTCGCCTGCATCGATTTGGCCGCCGAAATAAACCCGTCGGAGAAGTCCACTCCGACCACACGCTGGAACGTTTTTGCCAGCTCGAACGAGGATCGGCCGACCGCGCAGCCCACGTCGAGCGCCCGTCCGGTCGCGCGGGCCGGATCAAGCAGCTCCGAGACGACCCGCACAGGAAAATCCAGCGCTTCCTCCGGCACGGGCAGCCCGCCCGCAAATGCGGCGGGCGATGCGTAGTGGAAAAACAGGTACTCGGAAAGCAGCTTTCCGGACTCGTACGGATTCGAAGCGGTCGACATGGGCGCGGGTGGCTACCCTCCTCAACCGTCGATCAGATTTTTGCGGAATGCCGCCTGCAGCTTCAGGGGATCTGGAATCTTCAGGGTCCGTCCTCGCACGACGATCAGCCCGGCCGCACGGAGCTTGGCCAGCGAGCGCGAGAGCGTCTCCTGCCGCGTCCCCAACTCGCTGGACAGCATCGCCTTCGTCATCCCGATGGCGACTTCCGCCGGCTTGCGCGAAAGCGGCCGCGGACACCGCCGCAGAATCCAGTTCATGAGCCGCGTCTCGGCATCCTTGAGGGCAATGCTCTCCAACGTCGTGATCAACCCGCGCATGTGCTGGCTCATCGACGCCATCATCCGCAGCGAGATGTCGGCCCGCTGCCGCAGGACCTGCAAAAATTCCCACTTCGGCACCAGAATGACCTCGCTCTCACCGACCGATCGCGCATCGGTCAAATATCCCTCGTCGCTCACGACCGAGTTCTCAGCAAACGACTCGCCGGGCCGGAAGAGGTGGATCACCTGCTCGCGCCCGTCCTGCGCCACCCGGTGGACATTGATGATCCCCCGGCGCACGATGTAAAAGCCGTGGGCGGTCTCCCGCTGACGGAAGAGATACTCGCCGCGCGCAAAGGATTTCAAAAGCGAGAACCCGGCGATCATCGCAAGGTCATCTTCTGCCAGTCCGGCAAATACGGGCGTTCGCCTCAGGGAAAATACGATCGCGGCGGTTCGGAGGGTTTCGTTCGGCTCGGTTTCAGACATGGCCGGGCAGTATCGCAGGGTGTTGGGGGAAAAATCAAGCGGCGCAATTGACCTTTGACAATAAAGCATGATTTTCCATCCCGGCATCCGTCGCCGGCGATGGGGGGACGTGATTTGCCATTGACGCTCGGGAAAAATCGGAGAAGCGTGGACCAACCTATGAAAACTTTGACGCGCATCACATCCATTGCATTACTCACTCTGGCGCTCGGCCTGATCACTTCCGCCCTGGCGGACGATGATCTGAACCTCGACTTCGATCTGGTGAACAAGACCGGCTGGGGCATCAAGGAGGTTTACGTCTCCCCCTCGGCTTCGGACAACTGGGAGGAAAACATCCTGAAGGCGCCGTTGAAGGACGGCGAAACGCTGGAGGTCACATTCCACCCGAAGCTCTCCGCAAAGAAGTGGGATCTTAAGATCGTCTGGGTTGACGGCGGGGATGCGGTCTTCTGGCGGGGATGCGATCTGAGCGAGATTTCCAAGCTCTCGCTCTTCTACGACGAGGACAAGGACGTCACCTCCGCGAAGGCGGAATAAGGCCGGACGGCACGCTTCTCAGGACGACAGGAGAAGCGCCAGGGGTAGCGACGCGGCGGAAAAAACCGTGCTCAAGACAATTGAACCGCTCGCCAGCGACTCGTCGCCATCCATTTCGCGGGCCATGATGTAGGCCGCCGCGGCGGTCGGGCAGGCCGCCAGAACAAGGGCAATCCGGATTTCGGCAGGATGGAGGTGGAAGGCCGGAATGAGCAGTAACGTGATGAGGGGCATGCCCGCTGTTTTGAGCAGGGCGGCGGAAACGATGCCGTTCAGGCGGTGCCCGATCCGCGCCTGGGCCAGCGACCCGCCGATACAGAGCAGGGCGATCGGGACGGCCGCCCCCGCAAGCGACTCAAGCGCCCGGTCGAAAAACACCGGCAGAGACGTGTGAGTAAAGGCGAACGGGAGTCCGGCCAAACCGGAGATCAAAAGCGGATTCGTAAATATCGAGCGCAGGGCGGCGGAAAAAAACGGTCGGGATCCCTCGCGGCGGCTTGCCTGCAGGACAAAAACCGCAATCACATTGTAGAGGGCCATCAGGAGCGCCATCACGATCACCGCGGTGGCGAACGATTCCTTCCCGCCCGGAACTCCGGCGAAGGCATACGAGAGAACGGGGACCCCGATATACGCCATATTGCCGCGGAAAGCGGACTGCGAGAGCGTTCCCCGGGACCCTGGCGGCAGCCGCAGCGGGACCGCCGCCAGCCAGCCGATCGCCGCCGTGAGCAAGGTGGCGATGACCAGCACCCCGAGCAGGTGGAAGGTTTGCTGTCCCGGCGATTCCGCGTGAACAACCGACCGGAAGAGCAGCGCCGGCAGCGCGACCCAAAAGGCCAGCCGGTTCAAGTCCGCCATGAACGATGCCCCGAGAAACCGGATCCGGGCGAGCCCGGCACCCAGAGCGACAAGCAGGAGGAGGGGCAGAATGGTGTGAAGGATGATCACTCGTATGTTCCCCGGGTCACCCCGACCTGGGCGGAGGCTTTGAGATCGCGCCAGAGCTGAGCGCCGTCGGCGCGGCCGGCCAGGAGATCCTGGTAGCCGGCGATCATGCGCCGGGCATCCTCCGCCGATTCCTCGAGCAGCTCAATCCGGTAGCACCGCAGACCGGCGGCGAGGAAGTCCCGGAAAAATCCCGCGCCGGACTGCGGGACAGCATTGTAGAGCGTATTCCGGCAGCCGACATCGACTCGCAGCGGGTGCTCCATGCCGACGCGGTCGCGGAGGTGGACGCGGTGCGCTTCACACGGCCGGCCGCAGTTGGTGTAATCGGTCCCGCTCGAAAGGAACGCCGCGAAGACGCAGTGCTCCATGTGAAACATCGGCATGTGGTGGTGCAGGGTCAGCTCGAACCAGCCCGGCGGCGCAAGGCGCAGGAGGTCCAGGATCTGCGGGACATTTAGGTCGTGCGAAATCGTCATCCGCTCAAGCCCGAGCTGGCGGAAAACGGCGGCCGTCACCGGGTTTGCCACGTTCAACGAAAAGTCGCCCAGCAACCGGAGCGGGCTGCTGGAAAAGTGGGAGATCCCCCCGACGTTGCGGATGAGAACGCCGTCGGGTGCGGCATTTTCGATCAGTTTGAAGAACCCTTCCTCACCGGCCTTCTGGATGCGCGGCGTGGCCAGCAGAACCTGTGCAGACCCATGGGCCCGCACGGTTGCCACGGCATCCTTGTAGCGGCGGATATCTTCGTAATCGACCAGTACCTCGCAGATGCCGGCATCCAGGGCGGCGTCGAGCTGCCCAGGCGTGCGGACCAGCACGGCCAGCTCCGGGCCGCCGGATGGCGCGGGCCCGGCCGCGGGCAGAAGGGATTTCAACGTGACCCGCTCAACCGCTGGAGCGCTGGATGCGAGCAGCTTGGCCACCAGCTCGCGCCGCAGGCGGTTGAGCTCGCTCAGCGGCAGGATCACATCTCCGGCAATCCGGTTGTCCACCGTCCCGAGCGCAAACGGCGTTCCTCCGAGCTTGCCGAACTGATCGCGAAGCGAAGCGGTCGTCAGCGGACGCGTCCGTGCAGGCTCAAGCGGCAGGCCGGATACAACCTCCATCCCGCCGGACTCGACGCGCAGGGGAGATCCGGCCGATCCGGTCACCACGAGATCGATCGGAACCAGACGGCCGGGCCGCGAGGGAAGCTTTCCCGCAAACGATTTCCGCAGCTCGCGGTCGAGTGCCGGATCGCTCGTCTTCCAGACCCGCGCACCCGCCGGCAGCCTGGAGAAATCGATTTTCCCCTGCCAGAAGAACAGCCTGTTTCCATCGATCTGGAAAAGCCTTCCGCCCTGCTCGTGGTCGGTATCCCCGCCAGTGTCGAAGACGACGCCGTCGCCCGGTTTGAGGGCGACCTCAACACCCTCGATCTCGACATGATCGCGGGCGGATCTCAGCACGCGCCCGACAAATGCGCCCCTCTTTTTTCCATAGCGGGCGCCGACGAGCTCCTGGTGGTTTACTCCATGAATCCACCCGCTGAAGAGCCCTCGCGAGAACGCCATCTCCAGCCGGTAGCTGTCGGCGGGATCCGGCCCGCAGTCGCGGCCGGCCAACGCCGCATCGATCGTCCGGCGGTAGACATCGGTCACCGCAGCCACATACTCGGGCGATTTGAGGCGTCCTTCGATCTTGAAGCTGGCCACCCCGCGGTCGATCAGCGCGGGGATCTCCCGAACCGCCGCCAGGTCGTGCGGCGAGAGCAGGTAGCGTCTGTCGCCGAGATCGCGGAGCGACCCGTCGACGATCAACTCATACGGCATCCGGCACGCCTGCGCACACTCGCCGCGATTCGCGCTCCGCCGGCCGAGCGCCTCGCTCGTGAGGCACTGGCCCGAGTAGGCGACGCAGAGCGCCCCGTGAACGAAAACCTCCAGCGGCAGAAGCGGAGGGAATTTCTCGAGCTCGCGCAACGACAGTTCGCGAGCCAGCACGACCTGCCTCACCCCCAGGCCCGCCGCAAACGCGACACCCTCCGGCGACGTGATCGTCATCTGCGTCGAGGCATGCACGCGCAGCGCGGGAAACATCCGCCGCGCAATCTCCGCAAGACCGACATCCTGGATGATCACCGCGTCGACCCCGGCCGCCTCCAGCGCCCGGAGCTCGTCGGCAGCCGCCTCCAGCTCGCCCGGAAAAATCAGCACGTTCAGCGCCACATGCGCTCTCACCCCGTGGCTGTGCAAAAACCCAACCACTTCGCCGAGCTCGTCGTCCCGGAAGTTGTCCGCCCGCATCCGCGCGTTAAACCGAGGCATCCCGAAATACACGGCATCCGCCCCGTTGGCCACGGCGGCACGCAGGCAGTCCCAATCGCCCGCAGGCGATAACAGTTCGGGTTTTAGCATCGGCTTTAGGTTAACGCATTCCAGTCGTTCGCACAGTCATGGATCCCAAAAAAATCACTCCGCCAACATTTTTTTCGGCACTTCCTCACAGACCGGTTACCGGCCGCGCAGCAGCTCAGAGTTCAAAGTCCCCCATGTAGAGCGGGAGGCGGAGCTGGGCGGTAAGGCGTCGGGCTTCGAGGACGTCCTCGCCGGCGAGGCGGTAGCGCTCGGCGAGGCCGAGGATCCTGAGCAGGAGGATCGGGGAGGCGTCGGCACGGAGCATGGCTTCGCGCACGCCCGCGATCCACGCGATCCATGCGTCGATAGCGGCGCGGAGCCCGTCCTCACCTGAGGCCGGGGGTGCCGCATCCTCAAAGGATTTCTGAATCCCGGCGAGATTGGCATCGATCAGCGATTCCATCTGCGCGATGCGCGGCCCGGCCTCCCCCTGCAATTCCGGAGGAACCAGAGGGAGCAGGCGGCGGAGGGTGACGATGAGGTGACCGCTCACCCGGCTGAGGGTAAGGAGTATTTCGCGCAGGCGGTCCTGCTCACCCTCCGGACAAACCGGGGGATCGAGCAGACCGATCCGAAGCGCGGTCTCGCCGGGGATGAGTGCAAAGCGGGTGCGCCGCCAGAGCGGGAGATCGGCCGGCCCGCAGCGGATCAGCTCACGGCAGATCCCGATCAGTTCGACAAACCGGTCCCGGGCCTCCCATTGCGGGAGAGACGGCCAGAGGACGCGCTGGATGACGGCGGACACGACGACCGCCAGAGCCAAGCCGAAGAAAAATCCCACGATCGCCTGAAAGCTGATCGGTTCCTGCCCGTTCAGGCCGAGAATGCCGACGATGCAGAGCATCGCAAATTGCATGGGTTGGTTCATCCCCCGGATGCGGTAGGAAAGGTAGCCCCAGACAAAGAGCCACGTGAACAGGACAGTATTCATCACCGCGTAGCTGGAGAGCAGCGGGCGGGCGGCCAGAAGGATGAAGCTCAGCACAACCAGCGTCAGCGCGCTCGTCGTGACGTAGAAGAAGGCCTTGCGGTCGCCCTGGCCGCCGGGGCTGGCCGGGTTCATCGCGGTGAAGACCCAGGTGCCGAGGACGAACATCGGCCCGCCGGGAGGGCTGAGCCAGTTGTCGATGACCAGGGCAACCACCATCGCAAGCCCGCTCTTGATGCCACTGTGGATCCAGAGCTTGGGCGGCATGGGCGGGATGATCCGCCCCGGCTCCGCGCCGCCCGATGCGCCCCCTGCGGGCAGCGGGTCGAGGAGCACGTGCGCGCGGGCGATGGCCTCGCGGATCTCATCCAGGGCCAGCGAGTGGATGCCGAGGACAAGGGCCGCTCCAATATCCGGCAGATTCAGGCGCGGGTCGCTCCTCATCGCCTCAAGACGGCTCTCCAAGGCCTGGAAGGCTTGGTTCATGGCATGCAGACATTGCTCCCGGCCCGCCCCGCTCGACTCCGGACGGCAGAGCTCCTCCAGCGCGCCGGCAATCGCCTGATGCAGGGCATCGAGCTCCCCGCCAGCCACCCGACGATAAAGCGAATCGGGCGGCAACGGCTCCCGGATCGTCGCGATCGCATTCGCAATCCGGGCCAGGCAAACGGTCAGTTCAAAGTAGGTCGCCAGCCGGCCGCGGAAATACCGGCTCTCCCTGGCCCCGAACTCCAGAAGCCCGCGAAGATTCGAGATGCGTGCGGCGAACTGGCCGGCACGCACGGCGCCGGCAGCCTCGGTCGCTTCCGGCGCAACTCCCGGGCAGGCAAGAAAGCAATCTCTGAGATCGGAGAACGACTCCCTGACGCTGTCCAGAAACTCAACCCGCGCATACCGTGGCCAGACCACGCTGTGAACGACAAGTGTCACCAGGATCCCGAGGCTGACCTCCTCGACCCGGTCGAGCATGTATGTCCACGACTGCTCCGGGTTCTCCCAGCCGTTGCTGACCACCACCAGCGTCGTCATCCCGCAGAGCAGGAAAGCATACGGATACCGGCTCTGCCCGAACATCGCCGTGCAAAAGGCAACAATCGCCCCGACCAGCGGCAGGAAGATGGCCGGGCTCTGCTCGAGCGAACCGGTGAGCACAAAGCCGAGCAGCCCCCCGACCACCGTGCCGATGAAGCGGAACAGCGACTTCTCGGCCACGGCGCCGACATACTGGGCGAGCATGAGCACGAACACGGTGAACAGCGCCCACGTCGGGTTCTCGAGCCGGATCAGCAGGGCCAGGAAGACCGCCGCCACCCCGGCGATTCCGAATTTGATCCCGTAACGAATCGCGCCGTCGCGGAACAAGCTCGTCGGGAATTCATTGGCTGGCGGCATCTCGGTCCTCCAGAGAATCCGAGACGCGACCAAGTGCAAGCACAGAAACCGGCTCCGCGCTTGTCATCGGGGCGCGATTGGGGGATAAGTGCGGCCGATGTTCTTTATCGACGTCCTTAAATCGCCGGAAATTCTCTTTGGAGATTTCCTGATGCCGTGGGGCATGGTGATCAGCGCTCTGGGCTTCCTCGCCGCTTGGCTGCTTTTGCTTTTTGCCGAGCATATGGTCTGGACCCGCCACATCTGGCACCTGCCGCTCTTCTTCGTCTCGCTCGCCGTCCTGCTGGGCTGCGTCTTCGGGCTGATCCTCGCGCCATGAAAACCCCCGCCCGCAACTACCTTGTCACCGGCACCGCGATCGTGCTTGCGCTGGCCGCCTCGCTGGCAATGTATGCCCGCTACACGAACCGCCCGTGGACGCGTGACGCCCAGGTGCGCGCGAACGTCGTCGGCATCGCCTGCCGGGTCGCCGGCCCGATCATCCAGATCCCGATCCGCGACAACCAACAGGTCAAAAAGGGCGACCTCCTCTTCGAGATCGATCCCTCGACATTCCAAGCCGACGTGGACAACTGCGTCGCCAAGCTCCAGCAGGCCGAGGCAAAAGCCGTTCAGGCAAAGCAGGATCTCGACCGCCAGACCGAACTCTACCAGACGAAAGTCATCGACCTCCGCGACCTCCAGGATTCGCAGGACACCTACGTCGGCGCGCAGGCCGATGTCGCCGCCGCACAGGCCAGCCTCGAATACGCCCGGCTCAACCTCAGCTACACCAAGATTTTCGCGCCGGTGGACGGCTACCTGACCAACGTGAACACGTCACCGGGGACCTACGTCTATGCCGGCCAGCAGCTCCTCGCCCTCGTGGATTCGAGCTCGTTCTGGGTGGCCGCGTATTTCAAGGAAACCCAGCTCCACCATGTCGTGGAGGGCGGCAAGGCCCGGATCACCTTCATCGGACGGGAATCCCAACCGTTCGAGGGCGTGGTCGACAGCATCGCCTGGGGGATCTTTGTCTCGGACGGCTCGACCGTCCAGCTTCTGCCGGACGTCAGCCAGACGATCGACTGGGTGCGGCTGCCGAACCGGTTTCCGGTCCGCATCAAGGTGACCGGCACGCCGCCGATCCCGCTCCGGATCGGGCAGACGACCTCGGTCTCGGTCCTTCCGCCCGGAACGTAGGCATGCAGGAACCGGGGCAGGCGGGCCGTGGTGTTTCCATTGTCGGCACGGGGGTCTCCGTGCCTGGCAACGTGCTGACAGCCGAGGATCTCGACCGCCGGCTCGGCCTGCGGACGGGCGAAAGCCGGCGGATCACCGGGATCCGGCAGCGCCATACTGCCGTGCACGAAACGGCCGCCCAGCTTGCCGCCGGGGCTTGCAGCAGCGCGCTGGCGGCCGCGGGATTGTCATTGGATGAGATCGACTGCCTCGTGTGCGCATCGGCAACAATGGATCAGGCCCTGCCCTACAACGCAGCGATGGTGCGCGCGGAATTCGGTGCCGGCCGGCGGCGGATGGCGACCCTGGATGTGGGCGCGAGCTGCCTTTCCTTTCTCCAGGCGATGGACCTGATGAGCTGCGCGCTGGTGGCGGGGCGATACGAGACCGTGCTGATCGTCTCGTCGGATATCTCCACGTTCACCACCGATTACCGGAACCTCCGGGAGAACGGCATCTTCGGCGATGGCGCGGCGGCCGCGGTGCTCCGGCGCTCCGCTCCGAACGAACCTTCGCGCATTCTGGCCGCACGGAGCATCACGCTGCCGGAGGGTGTGGACTTTTGCCAGATCCGATCCGGCGGCTCGCGCTTCCACCGCCGGGGGAACCCCGCGCATTCCGAGGCACTGTTCGAGATGCGCGGCCGCGAGCTCTTTGCGCTGGTCGCGCGGATGCTGCCGGATTTTGTCTCCGGGCTGCTGGATGAAGCCGGCGTGGCGCGGGATGACCTGTCCCTCTTCATACCGCATCAGGCCAGCCGCCAGGCGCTCGACCACGTGGCGAAAATGCTGGGCTTCGACGACGGGCGGATGGTCGATGTCTTCGGCGAGTTCGGGAACCAGGTCGGCGCCTCGCTACCCACCGCCCTGCATTTCGCCATCGAGCGCCACGGGCTCCGGCGCGGCCAAAAGGTTCTGCTCCTCGGCTCCGGCGCGGGCGTCTCGCTCGGCGGCATCGTGCTCGTTTACTGAGATGTCGGAGATACCCCAACCGCTTGCGATCCCGCTCAAATTCGATCTCCTCAAGGTCGGCCACTGCCAGCATCCCGAGTGCATCGCCCTCCGCGGCGGCGGACGCCGGGCGATCGATTTTCCCGCGCTCGTCGGACTGATCGAGCACCCTCAGCGCGGGCTCATGCTCTACGACACCGGGTATTCGCGGCACTTCGAGTCTGCGACCCGGCGCTTCCCGGAGTGCCTCTACCGCGTCATCACGCCGGTGACGCTGCCGCCGGAAGAAGAACTTCTCAACCAGCTCGCGGAGCGCGGTATCGCGCCGGGGGACATCGAAACGGTCATCATCTCCCACTTCCACGCCGATCATGTCGCGGGCCTGCGCGACTTTCCGAAGGCCACGTTCATTGCGACACAAGCTGAGCGGAAGGCCTCTGAAAACATGGGCCGCATCGGCAGGCTGCGTCGCGCCTATTTGCCGGAGTTGCTTCCGCCGGATTTCGATGCGCGCGTGTTGCGCGCGGAGGACATGCCGAAGCTGGCGATGCCGCCCGGGTGGACGCCATTCGCCGAAGGCTGGGATCTCCTCGGCGACGCCAGCATGGCCGGAATCGATCTCCCCGGCCACACGGCCTCGCAGCTTGGCGTGGCCTTCCGCGAAGCCGATAATGGCCTGATCTTCCTGATCGCCGATGCGTGCTGGAAGATCGAAGGGCTCGCCCGCAACATCCTGCCATCGCGCCTCGCCTACCCGCTCTTCCATTCCGCAGCCGACTACGACGCCACGTTTGCCAGCATTCGCACGCTTCACAACTCGCCTCACCCGCCGGTCATCATACCCTCCCACTGCTCGACAACATGGACCCGCCGCGGTGGCACCCGCAGAATTTTTCGTGATTGAGCGCCTCATCATCCTCGGGCATTTTATCCGGATGCGGTGGGCCCAGCGGTTCCGCAGCCGCACTCGCCTGCATGCATTTCAGCAAAAGCGCATCGCCCGCTTCCTTCGCGGTGTCGTCCGGCAATCCCCGTTCTACAAAGACCTCGGGCCCGGACTCGACCGCTTCCCGGTGATGACGAAGCCCGCGTTCCTGGAAAACTTCACCGCCCTGAACTGCCACGGGATCACGCTGAACGAGGCCACGAACGCGGCCCTACGGGCGGAGCGGGAGCGGGATTTCCGTCCGGTGCTGCGCGGAGGTGTGACTGTCGGGCTTTCCTCCGGCAAATCGGGATCGCGCCAGGCATTCCTTGTCTCGCGCGATGACCGCTGCCGCTGGGCCGGGCAGATGCTCGCGCTCATGCTCTCGCGCGACTCGCTCCTCCGCGTCATT
This sequence comes from uncultured Chthoniobacterales bacterium, assembly GCA_964467415.1. Taxonomy (GTDB): domain Bacteria; phylum Verrucomicrobiota; class Verrucomicrobiia; order Chthoniobacterales; family Terrimicrobiaceae; genus CAYXRX01. Next base: position 33,548 of record CAYXRX010000006.1, on the reverse strand, counting down.
AATCCCCTCCGCCGACCGCTCCGCATCGCGTTCTTCCTGCGGGCCACAAGCAACCTCTACACCACGCTCGCAAGCGCGCGCATCCGTTTTGATTATTACGACCTGACACGCCCGCTCGACGAACTCCTTGCCGGATTGGCCGGGCGATGCCCGGATGTCCTGGTCGCGCCGGCCACCGTGCTGGCCGAGCTCGCCCGGCGGGAGAGGACCTCACCGCAAGGCCTCCGGCCGTCGCAGGTCATTTCGGTTGCCGAGGTCCTTGATGAGCGCGACCGTGAGCTCGTCGCGACAGCCTTCGGCGTCCGGGTGGCGGAAATCTACCAGGCCGCGGAGGGGTTCCTCGGTTATACCTGTGCGGCCGGACGAATGCACCTCAACGAGGAAAGCCTCCACATCGAGCCGCACTGGCTCGACGGATCGCACGACCGGTTTCATCCGGTCATCACCGACTTCTCTCGCGGAACCCAGTGGTTCGTGCGCCACCTGCTCGACGACATCCTGCGCGTCGATCCGGACCCCTGCCCGTGCGGGAGGGCTTCCCTCACGCTGCGAGGAATTGAGGGCCGCGCCGACGAGGTGCTCTGGGCGCGAGGCTCGCAGGGAGCCCTGCTGCCGGTCTTTCCCGATCCGCTCCGCCAGGCGCTCTACGCGATGAGCGACCCGCCCGATCTCTACCGGATTGAGCAGCACGCCGACCGCTGGGATATTTGCCTGCGACCTGACAACGCCTCCACCCAACTGGCTGTGCGTGGGGCACTGGAGCATCTTCTCAGCCGCCTCGCACTCACGCCGCCCGAATTCCGGTTTTTGCCGTGGACAGATCAGGCTCCCGGGGAGAAACAAAAGCGCATCCGATGCATCACCCGGCCCACATGAAAATCCTCATCACCGGCGCGTCCGGCTTTGTCGGCAGCTCGTTCTGCCGTCAATTTGCATCGCGCGAAGACGTCGAGATCCGCGGGCTCGGCCGCCGCCCGGCCGACCTTCCCGGGTATGTCCGCGCGGACCTGACGCGGCCGCTGGAGCTGGATTGGAAGCCGGACGTTGTCATCCACGCCGCCGCGCGCTCGTCGCCGTGGGGCAGCCTGGCAGAGTTCCGCCGCCAGAATGTCCTCGCCACGCGCAACGTCCTGGATTTTTGCGTGTCCCGCGGCGTGAAGAAGCTCGTCTATGTCTCGTCGAGCTCGGTGTTCTACCGCGAGGAGGATCAGCTCAACATCACGGAGGAGAACCCGATCGGCCCCCGCTTCGTGAACCACTACGCGCGGACAAAATTCGAGGGCGAAGGAATCGTCCGCAAGTTTCCCGGCGCATGGGCGATCCTGCGTCCGCGCGCGGTCTTTGGCCCGGGCGACACGGTCCTCTTTCCGCGCATCCTCCGCGCAGCGCGGGAGGGCCGGATGGCCTCGATCACGCGGAGCGGGCCGCCCGCTGTCGGCGACCTCATCTACATCGACTCGCTGTGCGACTACCTCCTGCGGGCAGCGCTTGATCCGGCGGCGACCGGCGAATTCAATCTCACCAACAACCAGCCGGTCGAAATCCAGACGTTCATCGCGGAGATTTACGAGCGGCTTGGACTGCCGCCCACCACGCGCACGATCACGCGCCCGCGGGCCATGGTCCTCGCGACGGCGATCGAGTGGTTTTACAAAATCGTCCTGCCGTGGAAGGAGCCGCCGATCACGCGCTTCGGGGTCGGCGTGCTCGGCTTCAGCAAGACGTTCAATGTGACAAAATGCCTGAGGGTGCTTGGACCGCCGTCTATTGGCTTGAACGAGGGGCTGGACCGTTTCATCCGGTGGCAGCAAGAGGAGTGGCAAAACGGGCGCGCATGACTCCGCTTGTCCTCGCCGCTGGCTACATCTTCCTTCTGCTCCTGCGGGCCAATCTGGCGTTGTCCTACGCCCGGACGCTCCCAGCTCGAATCCCTGCCGGCCTTCCGGCTGGCAGCCTCACGATTGCTCAGCCGATCCTCAGCGGGGATCCGCTCCTGGAATCACGGCTCGCCGCCAACCTCGACGCCCTGCCTGAGCAGTCGTTTCTTTGGCTCATCGACGAGGATGATCCCGAAGCCCAACGCATCGCCGGCACGCTCGCCGCCGCACACCCGTGCACGGATTTCCGCATCGAAATCTGCCCGCCGTGTCCGGACACCATCAGCCCGAAACTCTGGAAGCTGCGCCTTGCAGCGGCGATCGCGCAGAGCCCTCTCTTCTGCGTTTTGGATGACGACACCACATTGCCCGCAGCGAGTGCGGCCGCCCTGGCTGCGGCGGCGGACGCCCATTCGGTGGCGACCGGCCTTCCCTGCTATTCGGATGCCGGCGACCTTCCGTCCGGTCTGTTGTCGCAGTTTGTGAACAACAATTCCGTCTTCACTTATCTCGGCACCGCCGGCCTGCTTCGGCCGTTCACGCTGAACGGCATGGGCTACGTGATGCGCCGCGAGGAGCTGGCGGAGATCAAGAACTTCGAGCCGATCCTTCACGAGCTGACCGACGATCTGGCTCTGGCTACTCTGGTCCTGCGGCAGGGCGGCAGCATCCACCAATCAGCCGCCCCGCTACACGTGCGGACCGGCGTAAAGAGCCTCGCGCACTACTTTCAACTCATGCACCGCTGGCATGTGTTCACCCTGCTTCTGTTGAAACGTCAGAGCCTCCCGGTGCAGCTGGTGATCTTTGTGCTCCACGGCCTGCCGCCGGTTCTCCTTGTCACGCTTTTTGTCACAACTGCCGCGCGGCCCGCATCCGCGCCGATTCTTGCTTCCGTGCTCGGCCTGAGGCTGCTCGTCATCGCCTCCGTCCAGCGGAAATTTTTTGGCGTGCGCCTCCATCGTGCTGTGGTTTCGATTCTTTCCGAACTCCTGCAACCGATCCACCTCGTCCACGCACTGGTCAGCCGCACGATCCGCTGGCGCTCGCGGCGCTACCGGGTCCGCGACTCGCACGACTATTCCGCCATATGAAACCCGCGGCACCGATTGCAGCATTCCTCACCGGGCACAGCGTCCGCGGCTGCACCGGCCTTTCCCGCGAGCAGCTCGAATTCCAGCGCGGCTCCGCCATCCCTCACGATCAATGGCTCGCGCACAACTTTCCCTATCACGAGACGTTTCCGTTCCCCGAGCCGGTCGGCATCGTCCGCGCCAGCTTGAGCAATGCGGCGCACCTTCTCGAGTCGTGGCTGCCAACCTGCGGAACCCGCCACCGCGACCAGGTGGCGGAAATTTTCCACCGCCATGACGCGGTGATCCTCCTCGCCGGAAGCTGCGGTCTCGAGCTGCTCAATAACCTGCGACTGCCTGACGAAATCCTCGGACGCATTCACGTCTTTGCCTTCGGTCCCGTATCGCGCCGGCTTCCGCGGACCGCTTCGCATGTCTTCGTTCAGGGGACAGGAGACTTTTACTCCAGGCTGTGCCACCGGCGGCCGGACCACCGCGTTTCCTGCGGCCATATGGGCTACCTCCGCTCGCCGGAGACGCTTGATCTCTTCAATAAATTCTGCCGACAAATCCTCGATCCGAACCCCGCCAATCCATGAGGCGCAAAAAGATCTTTCTCGTCGGACCGCCGTTCCCCGGGCACCTGCATCCTCTTCTCGGCATCGGCCGCAGGCTTCAAGCTGCCTCGAAGGTTATCGTGCTGACAACGCCGGGCGGAGTGGCCGCCGCCGGGTCAGACGGCCTGGCCGGCATCCCGATCCTTGCGCGCCACGAAAAAGCCGTGTGGGAAATTGCCGAACCCGGCCAGAACGTGCGAGGAAACCCGGTCGGGCTTTTCCGGCAGCTCCGCGCGAACGTGGCTCTCCTCGCGGGCCTTAAAGCTGAGCTCGACGCCCTCTTCCTCGCCCACCAGCCCGACCTCGTCATCGCCGACTTTACCGTTCCCGTTGCCGGCATCTCCGCCACGCAGCAGGGCATTCCCTGGTGGACGACACTGCCTTCGCCGTGCGTGTTTGAGACGCCCGACGGTCCTCCGGCTTACTTCGGCGGCCTGGCGCCGGCAACCACGCTCGGTCAGAAAGCCCTGCAAACCGTCCTGCGATCCGCGACCCGACGGTTCAAGCAGCTCATGTGGCTTGTCTTCCGCAGGCGGTTTCGCGCGATCGGGTTTGGCGGCATCTACCGCAGCGACGGCAGCGAGGCGGTCTACTCTCCACAGCGCATCCTGGCACTGGGCATTCCCGAGCTCGAGTTTCCGAGGACCTACCCGCCCCACTTCCACCTGATCGGCCCGGTCCTCCACACACCTCCGGACGACATCCCCGCTCCGCATTTCGCAAACGACGGACGCCCGCATGTGCTGGTCACCCTCGGAACCCACCTGCGGCACGCCAAGGCGGAACTGGCCGCGCTCATCCGCAGGATCGCGTCCCGCCAGCCCGGAACCGTCTTCCATTTCACCCATGGCAACGCGTCGGCCGGCAATCCCCGCACCGACGGCAACTTTCACGAATACGCCCACGTTTCCTACGCCGAGCACCTGTCGCGCTACGACCTCGTGATCCACCACGCGGGCGCGGGCATTCTGAACCACTGCCTACTCCATGGCAACCCCTCCGTCGTCCATCCGCTCGACTTCGACCAGTTTGACAATGCCGCCCGGCTGATCGCCGCCGGTCTGGCTGTGCACGCAAGATCGCCGGCGGACATCGAGGCCGGCATTCAGCGAGCGCTCGGCGACGAACCGATGCACGCCCGCTGCCGCGCGATGAGCAAAACCCTTCGCCGCTACGATGCGGGGGGCTTCATCGCTGACCTGGTTGAAAAACTGCCCGCGACCTAAGGCTGCCGCAAAAGCTTTTCCACCCAGGCAACGTAGTTGTCCTGCGCATTGAGCGCGCGGAGCGCGCCGGACTTGTCGAGGATGAAGACGGTCGGCAGCGCGTTGATACCGAGCGGGCGGGCGACCGCGCTCTCCCAGCCGGCCCCCTCGTAGCTTGTCGGCCAGGCGTCCATGCCGAATTCCGTCATCCGCTTGGTCACCTCGCTGCGCTTGCTGTCCAGGCTGACCGTGGCGACCCGGAGGTTCGCCTTGGGGAGGAGTGCGATGTCGCGGCTGAACTTCTTCAGCCACATCAGGCATTGGGGAGATTCTGCCGACCAGAAAAGCAGGACGACGACATTTCCTTTTTCATCGGCCGTGTTGAACGTGCCGCCCTGGACCGTCTTGAACTTGACCTCAAGCGGTTTGTCCAGCAGCCCGATGCGCACGAGGTCGTCGGCAATCCGGCGGTTGAGCGCCTCCTCGTTGGAGAGCCCGCGGGCCTGCTCGAGAAGGTCGCGCTTGAGCTTCGGGTCGCCGTCGCAAATCGTCGAGACCTCGACGAGCAGGCGCGGCCCCCGCTTGTCGCCGGGGTACCTGGTCACAAACCCGCGCGCGGCATCCACGATCGCGCCGCGCATCTCCACCTCCCGGCCGCGCAGCGACTGGAGGTAGAGCGAGATCCGGCGAAACCCGATATCCGCACGCCTGGCGGCCGGAGCATCGGGATCGTTCTCCAGCTTGCCAAGGATCGCAAGCGCCTCGCTGACCGGCCGCGTTGTGTTGTCCATGTTCCCCTGCGTCGCGAGGATCGAGGCCAACTTCTGCTTCGCGTCAAACGCGTGCGGGTCGGCGGGATATTTTGTGAGGAAGGCGTCGATGAGACTCTTCTGCGCCGCCAGATGCGCACGGGCGATCATCTTGGCATCCTCGCGTGTCGCGGGCTTTCTCTTCGGGCCCGCATCCATTCCGACAATTGCAGCCCAGTCGGCTTCCGGGGAGGCCAAAGCGGCTGAGGACGCGAGGACGAGGACGAGGAGGATTCGGGCAATCATGATTCGGGGACGGCGATGGTGGTGTAGATGGCGCGGTGATCGCTGGCCTTATACCATTTCCGATAGCTGCTGATGCCGCTGCGGTCCATGTTGATTTCCGGCCAGAGCCCCCGGCTCACGAGAAAATAATCGATCCGCGAATAGACATCGGCAGCCGACCAGTAGTGGGTCCACCGGTAGCCGTAACGATCAGTCAGAAAAAGATCCCGCATGTAGCCCCGGGTGCCGGACGCTCCGACAATCTCGCGCACCGGATATTCGTTCTTTGTGTCGTTCAGGTCACCGAAAAGAACGAGGTTTTCGTCGGGATTCGCTTTGAGAATTCCGTCGATGTGTTCCCGGAAGAGCCAGGCCTCCTTCGCACGCAGAGATTTTTCGTCAAATTCCGGGACCTGGCGCCGGGATTTGAGATGCGCCCCGAGGAGCCGCAGGTCGTAGTTGTCCGCGAGACGAACGGTCACATCCAGGATTCCACGGCCGATCCGCTGCCGGGTGCCGTCGAGTTCGAACGGGACGTCGCTGCGCGAATTGCGGGCGACGATGGGATATTTACTCAGGAGAGCAAGGTGGCGTTCGGGGTCCGCTCCGGCCACCCACTCGCGATGCGGGAAGTCGAGACCGGCGGTCTTGAGCCGGGCCTGAAAGTCATCAAGCATCGATTCATCCCCCATCTCGACGAGCCCGAGGATATCAGGCTTCATCTCCTTTACCGCCTCAATGACGTTCGCAATCTCCTCCTCCGGCTTGGGAGCATTTTCAACCAGCTTCCCATCGACCCGGCGCTCCATCGGGAGGTAGTTCTCGAGGTTGTAGGACGCCAGAACAACGTCCTTGGCCGACAGCGGAGCGATCAGTGCCGCGCCCGAAACAACCAGCGACGCAGCCCAGATTCGCAGCTGTCGGAAAATACCCAAAGCCCGCTTCTGCTAAACGGGTTTCTGAGGTTCTTTGCCGACAGGCTCCTTCACTTCCAACTCGGCGGCGGACTTGTGAACCTCGCGTTCAAATTCGTCTTTTGCCTTTTTAAACTCTCCAAGGCTCTGCCCGATCCCCCGCGCCAACTCGGGCAGCTTCTTCGCGCCAAAGAGCAGGAGGACCAGGACGAGAATGAAGATCAGCTCGGGCCCGCCGGGCATTGAAAATGCGAGTAGAGGATTCATCATGAGGCAGCTTACGCCATCGCCGCCGGATTGCCAGCAAATCGTTCAGCCCGGAAGCACGACCGTCTCGCCGATCGCAGGGAGGAGCAGCCGGCGGCCGGAAGCGGCAAATGCCGCACGGGCAGCATCCTTGTCGATTACGATGGGAGGAAACGTGTCGTAGTGGACCCCGACGACCACATCGGCCCCGACGAATCCAGCCGCCCTGGCAGCATCCTGAGCGCCCATGGTGAAATTATCGCCGACCGGAAGCACGGCAAACAGGAGGTCGAACTCCTCGGCGATGAGTTTCATGTCCATCGTGAGCGCCGTGTCGCCGGAATAATAAAACGCTCCCTCGGCTGTCTCGACCACGAACCCGGCGGGATTCCCGCCCGGCGTGCCATCCGGCAATGTGCTGGAGTGGATGGCGTTTACCATTTTCACGCGCCCGAACGGAAAGCCGTGCCCCCCCCCGTGGTTCATCGGGTGCAGGTTTTCAAGACCCTGCTTCCCGAACCATTCATAAATTTCCCAGTTCGTCACAACCAGCGCGCCGGTCTGCCGCGCAATCGCCGCAGCGTCCGCAAGGTGGTCGAAGTGCCCGTGAGTGACCAGAATCGCATCCGCTTGAATGGCGGAGATGTCGACATTCGAAGCCAGAGGGTTCGGAGAAATAAACGGGTCGAAGAGCAACCGGTGGCCGGCCGCAGTTTCAACCAGGAAACAGGAATGTCCGAAGTAGGTCAGTTTCATTGGCATTCGATCGGTTTGGCTGCCTCGCATGGATTCGAACCATGACACACAGATCCAGAATCTGCAGTGCTACCGTTACACCACGAGGCAATTTTCTCCCTGTGCCCCAGCGATTTGCAGCTTCAGCCCCCGGGGCTTCCGGGAGGCCGTCCATACAATCCGGGATCGGGAGCTGGGAATCTGCATCAAACTCAGGCCCAGGGCAAACAAAAAGCCATTCTCGATGCGAAAAAGCCCGCAGTGCGCGCAGGATGGCTCCACTGTTCCTGAACACATTCCCATCGGGGGCTTGCATGCGGCTGGAGGATCCGGGGCAAGTCACTTGAAATCGACGGGACGCCCGCGTCAACAACCCGTCCACAAACAGAAATAAGACTGGACAACGCCACCCCGCGGCGTCTTTTTGAGTGACTTAGAGAATGGACTTGAATAACTTCCGCGCCGAATGAGATCCGCTGCTGTCGCCCAAACGCTTTCGAGCGTTACATCCGAATATTTCCCTGTCGAAAGCCTCATTATTCTTGAGGTTCCTTTCTTCGAGGACTCGCAAAAGACAGGCGCAGCGTTTCTCGCAGCAGTTTCCGGAGCCAAGCCCGGCACGTGTCTGGCCCTTCAGCCGGGCAGCTACCCCCCGTTCGTGGCGCGGCGGAACGTCTACATCCGCGCAGACATCCCGGGCACGGTGGAAATCATTGCCGAAAAAGGTCAGCCTGCCGTCGTCGCAGCGGCGCCGTGCGTCCGTCTGGAAGGAATCTGCCTCCGCCCCGCTCCCGGGGAGGATACCGCCGCGGTCGTCCACTCCGGCGCGCTCGTTCTCGAAGACTGTAAAATCGAGGGCACGGCTGCCACGCTCGGCCCCGGCTGCCGGCTCTATCTCGGCCGCTGCCGCGTGAATGCGCCCGGTGTCGGCGTCCATGTGTCGGCTGATTCCACCGGGATCGTTGAGACATCGGCATTCCTCGGATGCACAGCAGGAATCTCGGCAGCGGCAGACAGCCGGCTCGAAGTGCTCCATTCCCGTTTTCAAGAATGTGGCCGTGACACGGAGGCCGGCGACGGCGCGGCCATCCGGGTAACCAATGCGGAGTTCCGCTGTGCGGGATGCCGGTTTACCGACAATCGGAAGGGTGTCGAACTGCAGCAATGCAAGCAAGCGCTCATGGTTTCCTGCATTTTCGATTCCAACCCTCACGGGAGCCTGGTTGTGAATGGCGGCTCCTCTCCCCGCCTCCAATCACTCCAATTCTGGGGCAAAGTGCCCGGCGGGGTCGATCACTTGACGCTTTCCGGCGTCGAAGCGGAGCTTGAACACACCACATTCAATGATGTCTCCCTTCGTGCAGGAATCAGCTCGGAAACTGAGCTGTCCCCGGCCTCGTCCAGCCCGCTTGACCGATCGCTTCTTCAGCTGAAAAAAATTGCCGTCAGCCAGGAGATCAAGGGCGGTTTGGAAGCGATTTTCCGGAATGCCCAATCGGCTCTCCAGCGGGTCGAACACGGGCTCCCGGTGCCGCTGCAGTTCTTCCATTGCGTCTTTGAAGGCGAACATCATCTCGGGCAGCACCGCGTCGCCGCACTCCTCGCCAATTACCTCAAGGAGTTGGGATTTCTTTCCACGAACAAGCTCAGCGAGGTGTCGATGGACGAGCTTTTGATGCACAAGCGCTCGATTGACGATGTCGCCAAAACCGCCAAGGGCGGCGCGCTTCTCATCCAGGTTGCCCGCTTTCTGAATAAGCGGGAAGCCCACACGTTCTACGCGAGGGCGCGCGAAATCCTCGAGGCCCTCATCAACGCCTGCGGGAACTCGTCGATTCTGATCCTCTGCGGCGAGCGGGATATCATCCGGCCGATTCTCAAAAAATCCGCGCTGGCCGAAGCCCTCGGCAATCAGGTCGTGCGGTTTGCACCTTATGTTCCGGGCGAGCTCGTTCAGGTCTTCACCAAACTCTGCGAAGACCACCAGATCCGGGTCACTCCGCGGGCGATCGAAAAATTGCTCCTGACATTTTACATGCTCGACGACAGGCGCGACAAGCGATTCGCCCGCTCCGATGGGGTCCGGAGCCTGTTCGAAGCCAGCGAAAAGCAACACCGCCAGCGCTGCGCGGCAAAAAATGATTACACCCTTCCGCTGGACGACGCGGACTTGAAGCTTCCGCTTGAGCAGAACGCCGACCTACTCCTCGCCTCCCAGCCGGCATTTGTCGCCATTTGCCCGAAATGCTCCGCGCAATCCCCCTGGCTGCCCGGGACATCAGAGTCTGTCTCGCACTGCCCGGAATGCGGACACTCGTGGGAATGCGGCTGGGGGATCTGGAAGGACTCGACATTTTTCCGCCGAACGAACCAGAAAGAAGAGGGAAACGGTCTTCTGGATGACATCCGCCCGATCGACCGCAGGTTCAAACGCTGACCTGCCGGAAGCGGGGCCGGGAAATTCTTCCTCGTGCCGGGCACGCTACAGCGGCCACGTGCTTCTTCCGGCGAACTTTTTCCGTGCCGCGCTTTCGATCCTGCTCCTTTGTGCGGTGCCCGCATCCGGCCACGGGGAGGATTGGAACTTCCGTTCGGCTGCCAACTACTCCCGAAAAACCGGCGGCCGCCTGCTGATCGTCTGGCAGGAGGGCCGGCCGGCCGCGGTCGATCTGGCCAAAGGATTCACTCCGGAGAGCCCGGTCAATGTTTTCAGCATCACCAAATCCGTTGCGGCCCTCGGGGTGCTGGCTTCCCCGGGCTTCTCTCCCGCAAAACGCATTCCGGAATGGAATGGAGATCCCGGCCGCCGGGGGGTTACGATTGGCTCGCTGATGTCCCAGACCTCCGGGATCACCACCGGCTATGAAAGGCTTTACGGCAGACGCGTTCAGAACGTGCGGACAGCGGCGGGATCCCTGCCTGCCGTTCACCCGCCGGGACTCGTCTTCGAATACGGTCCCGCTCATTACGAACTCCTCGGAACCTGCCTCAAATCTGCAGCGGGCGGCCGCGATCCAGCCCGCACGATTCTGGAAAAAAAAGTTCTCGCTTCGCTGGGGATCCGGCCCCGCGGCTGGAGGTTTGACGGAAGCGGGAATATCTACCTCTCGGCGGGCGCGGTGCTCTCGGGCAACGACCTTCTTAAGCTCGCCCAGCTCGTTCTGGAAAACGGTCGCGCCGGCCGCGCCCGCCGCATCATCCCGGAAAAGACCCTGCGTCTGGCATTGACCGGATCAGCGGCCAATCCGGCCTACGGGTTCGGGTTCTGGCTCAATGGCAACGCCTCCAGCCCTGCTGCCCGGGAACGCGATGTCGAATCCGCGCTCGGCAGCCGCCTCTCCAGGCCGGAGTGGAGGAGGATGTGCCTCTCACGCTGTGCTCCGCCAGACATGGTTGCCATGGTCGGCTCCGGCGGACAGAGGGTCTATGTGATCCCGTCCCGCCGCATGGTGATTGTCAGGCTCGGAAGGCCGGGCGGGTTCCAGGACCCCGCATTTTTCCGCGCCCTCACTGGACGGCGGCTTCCGTGACCGGCTCCGCACGGGGAGGCACCTTCTGCGGCACCGCCAGCATCAGGTTGGACTGACCTTCGCGCCACTTGTAGCCGGTGCCGAACGGCAGCGGCACCGCACTGGTCGCAAAGGCCTTCTGCATGTCTGACTGGAAGTATTTTTTGAAAATATCCAGCGTTCCCGTGTAGCTCCCGAAAAACCAGCAGCGCCAGTTTCCATCCAGAAAAAAGCGGAGCGGAATCCCCGAATCGTCCTGCAGGACTGACTCGGCCTGCTCAAGGAGAAAGGTCCGGATTTTGGAAAAATACGTCTCATGCGTCAGGTAGGAGGCCGCCTTGAGGTAGACGTTGCCCCGCCCGAGCGTGGCCGCCCAGGCCAGAACCGGGCTGCCGGCCTGCAGGCCTCCATCCGAGACATCGGCCTGAACATAATGGATCCGCTGGGGCGCGGATGCAGGTGAACGGCGGAAAGTCACCCTCACCCCGGGAATCTTCCCCCGCACATCCCCGGGGATCGCGCCCGTCTCCTCGAGCCCGCCATCCTTTCGGATCGCGAAGTAGGAGACATCCAGCACCTCGCCCCCGCTCATCGCGACAAACGTCATCAGAAGCGGCATCACCCCGCGGAACTCCGCCGATTCCAGTTCAGCCTTCATTTCCTTGGTGATAAAAAACCCGCACGAAAGGATCACGTTGGTCGAATCCCGCAGGTTGTTGAGGGCCGCGTTCAGCCTCGTTGGATCGAGCGACTCCGGAGGAGGGAATCCGCCAACCGGCTCGAGTCCTCCCAGCAGATAGTCGGTCGCCTCCGGGTAGTAGGCGATGGCGGCCAGGGCATCCGGCCCCCCGAAAAAGTAGATCAGCGGGGCGCGGTATGGGATCCTCGGCGCTAGCTCCAGGGCCGACCATGCACGCATCGGAGTGAAATAGTGCTCGTTGTATCGGGCCCACATTGCCTCGAACGTCGCGGCATGCTCGCGGTAGAATGCCTTTTTTTGCAGCGGAGCCAGAGCCGCGCCCTCCGGCAGCGGGATGCCGGCAAAAAATTTCGCCTGCTGGTCCCATGTTCCCGGCGCTTTGTCGACCGGCAGCGCCCGGCGCACCTCCTGCCCGGGGGATTGCTGCCCCGCCGACAGCAGGATCACCGCTGCGAGCACGCGCCAACTCCACCGGCCCGGTCGGGCCGCGATTGTTCGAGGTTTATCCATCACGCGGGAGCGTCGCCCGATGTCCGCCGGACTTCCAGTAAAACCCGCAGACGTTTTGCTTGATGCGGACGAAAGAAAAACAGATAGCTCATGGGATGATCGAGATGAAAACCCGACAGGCAGGCGATGTCACTCCGGCGTTCGAGGCGGAGGTGGACGAAATCATTACCCATTATCCGGTCTCCAAGCGCAGCGCCTCGCTCCCGCTCCTCCATCTCTGGCAAAACCACTTCGGATTCGTGGACGACAGCGGGGTCGAGTGGATCGCTGCCAAGCTCGGGCTCACTTCGATCAATATCCTCGAACTCGTCACATTCTACCCCTGGTTCCGCCGCGAGGCGGCCGGCAAGACGATCATCCGCGTCTGCCGCACGCTCGCCTGCGCGATGGCCGGCAGCTACGAGGTGAAGGAAAAGTTCTGCGACGCGGTCGGTCTCGACCCGCACTCAGATCACCACGGCTTCGGCAGCGCGCCGCCGACCACGCCGGACGGGAAGTTCAGCGTCGAGTTTGTCGAGTGCCTGGCCAGCTGCGGCAGCGGGCCGGTCGCCCTCATCAACGACGACCTCGTGGAAAACATCTCCCCTTCGGACGTCCCGGCAATCGTAGAAAAACTGAAATAACATGCTCGCTCCGCTTCCGACTCCACATCCGAAAGAACGCCGGATCATTTTCGAGAATATCAGCATCCCCGGCTATGCGCCGGACATTGACACCTATCTCGCTCACGGCGGCTACGAATCCCTCAAGAAGGCCCTCGGCATGAAGCCGGCGGAGATCATCGACACCGTCAAGGCGGCGAACCTCCGCGGCCGCGGCGGGGCCGGTTTCCCGTGCGGCACCAAGTGGAGCTTCATCCGATACGACGACGGCAAGCCCCACTACATTGTCGTCAACGGCGACGAGTCGGAGCCGGGCACGTTCAAGGACCGCTACATCCTCCACCAGGATCCGCACCAGCTCATCGAGGGGCTCGCGATCTCGGCGTTCGCGACCAACACCCACCTCGCCTACATCTACATCCGCTGCGAGTTTCCGCACGCTGCGAAGATCGTCTGGGCGGCCATCAAGGAGGCGCACGCCAGAGGCTTCCTCGGCAAAAACATCCTCGGCTCGGGCTTCGACCTCGACATCTACGTCCACCAGGGCGCTGGCGCCTACATTTGCGGCGAGGAGACGAGCCTGCTGGAATCCCTCGAGGGCAAGCGCCCCTACCCGCGCATCAAGCCGCCTTATTTCCCTGCGGTCCTCGGCCTCTACATGAAGCCGACAATTGTCAACAACGTGGAGACCCTCTGCCACGTCAAGCACATCATCCGCCTCGGCGCGGAGGAATACGCGAAGATGGGCACTCCCGGCGACGGCGGCACGCGAACGATGTGCGTGAGCGGCGATGTCGTCCGCCCGGGCTTCTACGAGATCCCCTGTGGCGGCGTCACTCTCCGCGAGCTGATCTTCGACGTCTGCCAAGGGCTCAGGCCCGGCCGCTCGCTCAAGGCGGTCATCCCCGGCGGCAGTTCGGCGAAAATCCTGCGCGCCGACGAGGTCTTCAAAATCAAATCCAAAGGCCCCGACGGCGCGACAGTCGAAAAGGATCTCCCGCTCCTTGACGTCGTCATGGACGCCTCGACGCTCCAGTCGATCGGCACGATGATCGGCAGCGCGGGCGTCATGGTCCTCGACGACTCGCGCGACATGGTCAAGGCGCTCAACAACCTGAACCAGTTCTACGCCCACGAGAGCTGCGGGCAGTGCACGCCCTGCCGCGAGGGCAGCCTCTGGATGTCCAAGATGACCACCCGCATGCTCGACGGCGGCGGTCGACCGGAAGATCCGAAAAACCTGAAAAACATCGCCGATAACATCGCGGGCCGGACGGTCTGCGCGTTCGGCGAGGCCTGTTCCTGGCCGACCCAGAGCTTCCTGGAAAAATTCCCCGAGGAATTCGCCAAGGCCGCCGGGAAGCCCTGATCCATATTTAAAAAATCATGTCGAAACGTCCCACGATCATCTACACGAAAACCGACGAGGCCCCGGCGCTCGCCACGTATTCCCTGCTGCCGATCATCCAGGCCTTCACGAAGCACTCGGGCATCGCGGTGGAATCGCGGGACATCTCGCTCGCCGGGCGCATCATCGCCCAGTTTCCGGATTTTCTTTCAGATGACCAGAAGATCGGTGACCACCTCGCCGAGCTCGGAGCCCTGACCCTCGAGCCCGAGGCGAACATCATCAAGCTCCCGAACATCAGCGCCTCGGTCCCGCAGCTCAAGACCGCCATCGCAGAACTCCAGTCCAAAGGTTACAAACTCCCCGACTACCCGGACACCCCGCAGACCGAAGCCGAAAAGGACATCAAAGCCCGCTACGACAAGGTCAAGGGCAGCGCGGTCAACCCGGTCCTGCGCGAGGGAAATTCCGACCGCCGCGCGCCGAAGGCAGTCAAGGATTACGCCCGCAAGCACCCGCACAAGATGGGCGCCTGGTCGCCGGATTCCAAAACACGCGTCGCCACGATGGGGCACGACGACTTCTTCTCAAACGAAAAGTCGGTCACTGTTCCAGCCGCCACAGATGTCAAAATCGAGTTTGTCGCCGCGGACGGCGTCGCCACCGTGCTCAAGGAAAAGACACCGCTCAAGGCGGGCGAGATCCTCGACGGAACATTCCTGAGCCGGAAGGCACTCACCGCGTTTCTCGCCAACCAGATCGCCGAAGCAAAAAAATCCGGCGTCCTTTTTTCGCTTCACCTCAAGGCGACGATGATGAAGGTCTCCGACCCGATCCTCTTCGGACATGCCGTGCGGGTTTTCTTCGCAGACCTTATCGCGAAGCAGGCCGACACCATCAAGGCGCTCGGAGTGGACTTCAACAACGGCTTCGGCGATCTCATCGCCAAAATCCAGCCGCTGCCCGATGGCGAAAAAGCCGCGATCGAGGCGGACATCCTCGCCGCCTTTGCGGCGGGGCCGGCGGTCGCGATGGTCAACTCTGACAAGGGGATCACCAACCTCCACGTCCCGAGCGACGTCATCGTGGACGCCTCGATGCCGGCCATGATCCGCGAAGGCGGACGGATGTGGAACGCCGAGGGCAAGCCGCAGGACACACTCGCTGTCATCCCCGACAGTTGCTACGCAGGCGTCTACCAAGCGGTCATCGACTTCTGCAAAAAACACGGCGCACTCGATCCCAAGACGATGGGCTCGGTACCCAACGTCGGGCTCATGGCCCAGGCGGCCGAGGAATACGGCTCGCACAACAAGACGTTCGAAATCCCGGCCGACGGAACCGTCCGCGTCACCGATGCCTCGGGCAGCGTTCTCATCGAGCACAAGGTTGAAGCCGGCGACATCTGGCGCGCCTGCCAGACGAAGGATGCCGCGGTCCGCGATTGGGTGAAGCTCGCCGTCGCCCGCGCCCGCGCAACAGGAGTGCCCGCGATCTTCTGGCTCGACAAGGCCCGCGCGCACGACGCCCAACTCATCGCCAAGGTCGAAACGTATTTGAAGGACCACGACACCGCAGGCCTCGACATCCGCATCCTCGCCCCCGCCGAAGCCTGCACGTTCAGTCTGGATCGGATCGCCAAGGGGCTCGATACGATCTCGGTCACGGGCAACGTCCTCCGCGATTACCTCACCGATCTCTTCCCGATCCTCGAGGTCGGCACGAGCGCGAAGATGCTCTCGATCGTCCCGCTCATGAACGGCGGCGGCCTCTTCGAAACCGGCGCGGGCGGCTCCGCTCCAAAACACGTCCAGCAGTTCCTCGCGGAAAACTACCTGCGCTGGGATTCCCTTGGCGAGTTCTTCGCTCTCGCCCCCGCGTTCGACCACATCGCGGAAACGTTCGGCATCGCCAAAGCCAAAGTCCTCGCCGAAACCCTCGACGCCGCCACCGGCAAGTTCCTCGAATTCGACCGCTCGCCCGGACGCAAGCTTGGCACCACCGACAACCGCGGCAGCCACTTCTACCTCGCCCTCTACTGGGCCCAGGAACTCGCCGCACAGGACAAGGATGCGGATCTGAAAAAGCTCTTCACCCCGATCGCCGACGAGCTCGCCGCACAGGAAAAGCAGATCGCGGACGAACTCGTCGCCGTCCAGGGCAAGCCGGTCGATCTCGGCGGTTACTACCTCCCCGACCCTGCCCTCGCCGCCGCCTCGCTCCGCCCGAGCCCGACATTCAACAAGATTCTGGCCTCTCTGTAGCTCGGAATATTAGGCATAAGCCCCTCACAAAGACGCCCGGGTTGCAGAACGCGCTGGTGGCGTCAGATGGGCACGCCTTCTCGCACAGGCACCGGGCTGGCTCGCACTCCGCCATCACAGAGCGCGGCACTGAGCGGAGGATCGGCGCTGTTATCGTGTCGCGGCTTGCTTGACAGCATGCCCGCCTTGGGTAAGTAGGAAGCCCATGTTTCCACTGCGCTCTACACAACCAGAGACTCTCCGATCAACAAAGGGCGCAAGCGGGAGCCGGTTTTTCGTTTGGTTGTTTCTCGCCGCGATGGCTCCGGCTCTGATTAGCGGGTCCCACGCACAGGTGACATGGATCGGCGGCGTCGGGAACTTCTACGCACCCACAAATTGGAGCAGCGGATTTGTCCCCCAGTCATACGATTCGATCGTCATCAACAATGGCGGGACGGTGCAGTCGTCGGGCAGCGTCGACGTGGCAAACGTGAGCATCGGGGGGAACAGCACATACGCCGTCATGCCGGGGATCACCTCGTATTTCACTCCGGACAACATCTACCTGGGCACTTCCGGTTTGGGCACGATGACGGTCGGTTCGCAGGCTCTGGTAGCGGCGGCTGCTAATATCTATCTCGGCTACGCTTCCGGATCGTCCGGCGTCGTGAGCATGGATGGAGGTTACCTTTCACCCTTCACCACATACATCGGCTATCAAGGCAACGGCACCATGACTTTGGAGAACGGCTCCACGTTGCAGAGCACATTCGGGCATGTCGGATATCTGCCTGGCTCTACCGGAATTGTTCAACTCAACAACAGCACATGGAAGGCCGAGTATCAGAATCTGCCCGTCGACATCACGGTCGGCGAGCAGGGCAATGGCGAGATCCAGGCCAATAATTCTTTGATTTCCTCGCAGAATCTGGTGCTGGGCGACAGTGCGGGCATAACCGGCACCGTGTCCGCCAGCGGAGGCACGGTGACCGTGCAACAAGCGACTCAAGTGGGCAACGCCGGGACCGGTAACCTTTCGCTCTCGAATTCGGCCAATGTCACCTCTGCGGGAGTCACCCTCGGGGTGCTCTCGAATTCCAGCGGGATTCTGTCTATTTCCAATAGCTCGCTGGACAGCTCGGCGAATGTCTTCGTCGGTCTCTCGGGAACCGGAACGCTCGTGGCCAACGGTGCGCAATTCAAGGCCCCCGAGTTCTTCATTGCCAGAAATGGCGGCACAAGCGGAACAACCACTTTTTCCGGCGGACACCTGGAACTGACAGGGGAACTTCACATCGGAGCCGAGGGGAATGGAACCTTCACACTTCAAAGTAACGGCACACTCCACTCCGATAAAGGGAACATGGGCTTCGCCGCGGGTTCGAGGGGTGTCGCAAACATCCTGAGCGGCAACTGGACCAACACGCAGGCAATCTTCGTCGGCGTCACCGGGGAGGGAACACTGAACATCGGGGCAGATGGCGCGATCTTCAGCGAGAGTGGTTACATCTCGCAAAACGCAGCCGGAGTGGGCTCGGTCAGCATTACCGGCGGATCATGGACGATGAACAACACGCTCGCGATCGGGGTCAACGGGAGTGGAAATCTTTCCGTCACGCAGGGTGGCGGGGTCTCGTCCGACTGGTCGCAGCTCGGACTGCACACAAATTCCTCGGGAGCGGTCGTCCTCAATGGCGGATCATGGACCACGACCCAGACGTTGACCATCGGCTTTCAAGGTAGTGGCACATTCCAAGCGACCAACGGCTCGGCCCTGTCGGCGGGGGCGATCGAGCTCGCTGGCAGCAGCGGCGTGAGCGGTTCGCTCCACCTAGCCAACTCGACCCTGTCCACAGGCAACTTGGTTGCGGGCCCTGGAAACGCATCGGTCGGGTTCTCCTCGGTCATGCTGAAGCTGCTCGGGGGGGCGTCGGTCCTTGATACGCTTCTCATCGATGGTTTTTCCTCCGGTAATGCCGTGATTAGTGCTGGCGGCCTGACCGTGGATACGCAGGGCGGCAACGCGCAGATCGCCAGCCCCCTCACCGGTGCCGGTTCGTTGACCAAAACCGGCGCAGGCCGTCTCCGCCTCGACACCGCCAACACCTACGGGGGCGGCACCATCGTCGAGGGGGGAGCACTCGAACTCACCGGCAACTCGAATCTTGGAGCGGGCGACGTGACGCTTCGCAACGGAGAACTGCGAGCCCACACCGACAGCACGATCGGGGGGAATCTCAGCGGAGGGATCCAGTTGGTCTCCGTTGCAGCAGGCCAGACCGGAACGTTTTCCGCTGCGACCGGAAAGACGCTCACCCTCTCGCCCCTCGATTTCCTGCTCGTGGCCGGCTCGACCATGCAGGTGGGCAGCGCGAGCAACACGGGCAACGTCATATTCGCCCCGACCGGTGCCGCAGCCCTGACCGCCGACACCGCGATCCATGTTGCTGCCGGCACACTGACTGCCGGAAATGCCGAGTTGGCCTTCATGACTTCCATCGCCTCCAGCACCACCGTCGCGGCGGGAGCCACGATTAATTTTCAAGACATCCTTTCAACCGGCGGAATCAACGCCCTATTCGGTGCAGGCACAGTCAACATCGGCAGCAATTCCACAACCATGCTGGAGGTGAATTCCGGCAATTTTTCCGGCGCGATCTCCGGGGCAGGTGGTTTGGCGAAGTCTTCGGCCGGCATCCTCGTGCTCTCCGGAAGCTCGAATTCCTATATCGGCGGCACGCAGGTCAATGAAGGCACCCTGATGGTGAACGGCGAGCTTGGCTTCGGTCTCGGGGATGTGCAGATCAATCCCACCGGCACCCTCGGCGGCAACGGCACCATGGGCGCTATCACCCTCGCGGGCGGCACGCTCGCACCCGGGAACCCGTCCGGCACCCTCACGAGTGGAACGCTGTATTGGGAGGGGGGCAATATCCGCTTCGACCTCGGCCCCGCCCCCGACCTGCTGGCGCTCAACGGAGCCCTTAACGGCCTCGCCCTTCCCTCCGGTCCCTACACCTTCGACTTTGTAAACGCCGGATGGGCAGCCGGCACGACTTACAACCTCATCACTTTTTATTCCACTGACATCTCCATCGGTAGTTTCAACTTCTCCAACGGCGGGGGCTTTGGCGGTGACTTTGCCTACAACGGCAACACCCTGCAATTCACGGTCAACACCGTGCCTGAGCCGTCAACCTGGGTGCTCCTGCTCGCCGGCGGCATGCTCGCCGCCGTTCGACTCCGCTGGCGCGCCCGCTCCCAGGCTTAGATGTTGGAGTTCCAGTCGCGCCTACCGGCACGGTACATAAGTATGGCCATCACTCCGATCAGTGTGAGCCCGCCAACTGGAGGTTGGCAGCGCGTACAGGGATTATCCTGCCGGCGGCAGGCTCTGCGATTTTGGCTTCGCGCATTACAATCTGCGCTGTCGCGCGGGCAGTCGAACCGGAGTTCTCATCCCGTCAGGGCGGAGAGCCTCATCCCGTCAGCCTGCCAACTAGAGGTTGGCAGCGCGTACGGGATTCGAACCCGTGCACCAGCCTTGAGAGGGCTGTGTCCTAACCCCTAGACGAACGCGCCTTGTTGAGGTATCAGAATAGCAGTTGGCCATGGGCTGGCAAGGGCGGAAAGCAACATGCGGCATCTTTCATATGATTCTCTACATCAAACCCGGTTGTCCCTGGTGCACCGATGCGGTGGCCTGGCTTGAAAAGCACGCGATCGCATTCCGTCCGGTGGATGTCCTGACCGATGCGGAGGCCATGGCTCGAATGCGCAGGATCTCCGGCCAGTCGCTTGCTCCGACGCTTGAGATGCCGGATGGCGCCGTGCTGGCAGACTTTGACGTCGGCCAGCTCGAAAAGTTTTTGAAAGGGAGATCTGCCCCATGATCTCCTCGATCCTGCTCGTCCTCGGATGCGGTGTCCTGTCGGCGGCCCTTCGTTCGTTCCGGCAGCCGGTGCTTTTTACTCTGGGGACGCTGGGGATGGTGGCCACTTCATTTTTAGCCGGCTGGATTCTCGGCGGGAGCCTGGTGCTGGGCACGGTGTTTGCCCTCTCGTGGTTTCTTCTTCCGTGGGTGGAAATACTGACCCGGGTCCGCAGGCTGCGCCTCCCGATCGACCGGCGCCTCGAATCCTGCACGCCGCCACCCCGCTCGGAATTTCCCGACTTTTCCGAACTGTCGGAGGAAATCGAATCCGCCGGGTTTGAATACTGCGAGGACGTAAGCTGGCAACACGAGGGACTCCGCCAGTTTTACCGGTTTTACTACCGCGCGGAGAGCCGGACCGTCGGAACGATCTGCCTCATCGAGCAGGGACCGATCGCCTTTTACTACGTGGCAATGAGCTCGCGCACAGCGGGCGGCCAGGTCTTCCTCACATGGAACTATCCGTTCTCTTACGGCTTGCACCTCCCGCCGAAATTTTCGGTCAACCGCGAGTCCGGGGAACTGAGCGTCGCCGGACTCGCCGCAGCGCACAGCGCCTTCCTTGAAAAATTATCTATCGGCATCGAAGGGCTGCTGCCCCGGACGGCGGAAAATATCCGCACGGATGTGCAGAGCGAACTCAGGGAACAGCTCGACCACAATCTGGATTGCGGTCTCCTCAAACGCGATGGCGGCGAAATGATCCGCTATTCGGCGCGCGGCATGTTTTTCCTCTGGCTTGAGTTTCTCCGCGATTTCGTGCGGATTTCATGAATCTTGCCTCCACCATCGACCACACGCTTCTGCGCGCCGATGCGACAGCGGCCGATATCCAGCGTCTTTGCGACGAAGCGATCCTCCACGGGTTCTGCAGCGTGTGCGTCAACAGTTCGTGGGTGGCCGTCGCAGCGAGGGCGGTTGCGGGATCGGGCGTCCTTGTCGCCTCGGTGGCCGGCTTTCCGCTCGGGGCGATGGACAGCAGGGCAAAAGCCTATGAGGTCCGCCGCGCGATCGGGGAGGGCGCGGACGAAATCGATGTCGTCATGGCCGTCGGACGCCTCAAGGGCGGCGAGACCGCATTTGTGGAGGAGGATTTGCGGGAGGTTGTTGCGGCAGCGGGAGCGGCACCGGTGAAAGCGATTCTGGAGACCGGCCTGCTTGACCAGCAGCAGAAAATTCTGGCCTGCCGGATCGCCGTTGAGGCGGGCGCGGCATTTGTAAAGACCTCAACCGGCTTCGGCCACGGTGGAGCCACCGTCGCCGACATCCAACTCATGAAGCAGGCGGTGGACGGCCGTTGCCGGATCAAAGCCTCCGGGGGAATCCGCGATGAAGCCACTGCCCGGTCGATGATCGAGGCGGGGGCGTCACGACTCGGCACCTCAAACGGAATTGCCATCATCCGCGGAGAGGCCGCCGGCTCAGGATATTAGTTGCCCGCCTTGGGGGGCGGCCGGCGGTTGAATTTCCGGAACCAGTTTCCCAAGTGCTTCTTCATCCCCTCGCGAAATGTCAGGTAGTTGCCATCCGGGCGGCCGCCACGGCGCAGGGCGGCCAGCAGGGCCGGGACCGAAACCTCCTCCATCTCGAGGACTGTCGCGCTCACACCGACCGCCGAGGCGTGATGGGCATCGCTCCCCGCAAGCATGCTCAGCCCCCGTCGGGTCGCATACGCCAGCGCCTGATCGTTGTAGGAATGGGAGGTGACTGCCGCGTTGAAGACCTCCAGCGCCTCAATCTCCAACGTGTCCAGGACGGCCGGGCGAATGCCAGCGCGCCATTTGTCAAAGGGATGTGCCGGCACGGGCAGCCCCCCCGCGGCAAGGATCGCCTGAACGACCTCCTTCGCCGGCGCTCCTCGCAGGTAGGGCAGCGTCGCACCAATCGAGAGCAGATGTCCCTCCGCGGTGCTCACCTCGACGCCGGGCACCACGAGAAAGTCCTCCGGCAACGTCAGCTTGCGCAGGTAGTCGTGCGCCTCACAATTGTCGTGGTCCGTGATGGCGATTCCCTGCAGTCCTTTGGCGCGCGCCGCCGCGATGATGTCCTCCGGGGGACTGGCAGCGTCCTTCGAAAAAAAGGAATGCACGTGAAGATCGAAGCGACAATTCATGATGTTCCTCATTTCCCTTTGCCGCGCGCCTGGTGTAAAGCATGAAACATGAGTGCAGCATTTAAAGAATGGGCGCTGGTTTGCGAGGCGCTGGGAGACGGGCGTCAGAGCATCATCCTGCGCAAGGGAGGAATTGCCGAGGGCCGGGACGGATTCGCGTTCCAGCATGGAGAGTTCTTCCTCTTCCCCACCTGGTTCCACGAGCAGCTCACCAAGACGATCCTCCCCGAGGAAACCGACTTGCCTCCACAACTCAAGGACGAGGTCGAAATCCGCTTCGCCGTCACCCTGGAATGGACACGCCTCGTCACTGATCTCGAAGCGCTCCAGAACCTCAGGGAGTTCCACATCCTGAACGACAGCGTGGTTGAGGAACGGTTTTTCTACGATGGAAGCCAGGGGGTGCATGTGGCCCTGGTCCGCGTTTTTCGGCTCGATCCGCCCCGCCGGCTTCCAATGGAAAAAAAATTCGGCGGCTGCCGATCCTGGATTGAGCTGCCGGATTTCGACGACTGCACGCTGGTTTCAGTCATCAGCGACGAGGAGCACACCCGGCGCAAAAAGCGGCTTCAGAAACTCCTGGAGTGATCGCCCCCCGCGGCCATCGGTGCCCCGCAGGTGTTCTTCAGCGGCGGGTGCGCCATGCCATGCGCACAAAAAAACAGGCGGGACCTTTTTGGGGTCCCGCCCGGTTCCTTGGGGATTTCTCGGGAGAAATCTGAGTCCCTTCAGCTGATCGGATCAGCCTTCCTTGGATTCCTCGGCAGCCGGTTTCTCGGCGGCCTTGGAGGGTGATTTTTTTGCGGCGGGTTTCTTTTCCGCCTTCTTTTTTGCGGCGGGCTCGGGAGTCACAGCGACCTCCTCGACCACCACGGTGTCGACCCATTCAATGTAGGCCATCGGCGCGGAATCGCTGGCGCGCGGCCCGAGCTTGATGATCCGGGTGTAGCCGCCCTTGCGCGCCGCGGCACGCGGTGCGATCTCGGAAAACAGCTTTTTGACGGCGTCCTTCTGGCCGAGCTCACCGGCCGCGAGGCGGCGGGCATGGAGGTCTCCGCGCTTGCCGAGCGTGACCATCTTCTCCGCGAGCGGGCGGACGGCTTTGGCTTTGGCGAGAGTGGTCTTGATGCGATGGTGCTCGATCAGGCTGCAAACCTGATTGGCGAGCATGGCGTCGCGGTGGGCGGTCGTGCGACCGAGTTTGACGGTTTTTTTGCGGTGGCGCATGGCTGGTTATTTGGCTGGTTCGGCGGGCAGTTCAACGAGTCCGGATTCGAATTTCATGCCGAGTCCGAGTCCGAGCTGCTGGAGCTTGTCCTTGATTTCGTTGAGCGACTTCTTGCCGAAGTTGCGGTATTTGAGCATCTCGGCCTCGCTCTTCATGGCAAGCTGGCCGACGCTGGTGATGTTGGCGTTGTTCAGGCAGTTGGCCGCACGGACGGAAAGCTCGATCTCGTTCACGCTCATGTTGAGCAGCTTCTTCATCCGGGTGTTTTCCTGGCTGACTTCCTGCGGGGTCTCGTCGAACTCGACCGCCTTGTCGTTGAATCCGACGAAGACATCGAGGTGGTGGCGCAGGATGGCCGAGGACTGGAGGAGCGCGTCGTCCGGGGTGATGCGGCCGTCGGTCCAGATTTCCAGAATCAGCTTGTCGTAGTCGGTGCGCTGACCGACGCGGGTGTTCTCGACGGCGTATTTCACGCGGGTCACGGGCGAGAAGATCGAGTCGATCGCGATGACGCCGATCGGCTGGTCGGCATGCTTGTTCTCGTCGCCGGTTGCGAAGCCGCGTCCGACCTTGATCTCGAACTCGGCCTCAAACTTGGTTTTCTTGTCGAGCGTGCAAATGAGCTGGTCGGGGTTGAGGACCTCGCACTGGGCGGTGCTCTCGATGTCGCCGGCGGTCACCGGACCTTCTTTGTTCACGGCGAGCTTGAGGTTGCGGACCTCGTGGTCGTGGGCCTTGAATTTGACCTTCTTCAGGTTGAGGATGATATCAACCACGTCCTCGACAACGCTGGGGAGGCTGGTGAACTCGTGCGGCGCGCCCTCGATTTTGACGGAGGTGATTGCAGCCCCCTCCAGGGAACTGAGGAGGACCCGGCGGAGCGAGTTTCCGATCGTGTGTCCGTAGCCGGCCTCAAATGGCTCGGCCACAAATGTGGCATAGGTTTCTGTTGCAGTGGACTCGTCCTTGACGAGCGTTTTCGGCATTTCAAACCGACCGAGACGAATGGGCATGTGATATATTTTCCTTGGTGCCGGGTTTCCCTGGGCGCTTACGGTGAATCATCGAAGATGAACACCCCAGGACCAACGGCATAATCTGAACGAGCGCGGGGTGGAATAATCTCACGTCCGCACAGGGTGTCAATCAGCTTTTCAAAAAAAGCCAATCGAGGGCAACTGCTCCGGGGGGGCTACTTTTTGTCCGCCTGGGAAAAAAGGTTTTTGAAACGGCCGTAGCCCTCCTTGTCGAGGTCCTCCACCGGGATGAAACGCAGGGCAGCGGAGTTGATGCAGAAGCGGAGCCCCTCGGGCGCGGGTCCGTCAGGAAAGACATGTCCGAGATGGGTGTTCCCTTTGATCGACCGGGCTTCGGTTCGAACCATCCCGTGGGACACATCCTGCTTTTCCTCGACCACGCCCTCGTTGATCGTTCGCCGGAAACTCGGCCACCCGGTCCCGGAATCAAACTTGTCTTTGGAGCTGAAGAGCGGTTCGCCGGAGACAATGCAAACATAAATCCCCTCGCGGTGGTTGTCCCAGTATTCGTTTTTGAACGGAGGTTCGGTCCCGCACTGAAGCGTGACGTGCTTTTGGAGTGGTGTGAGCATGGGCGTGGGTGATGGGGCGGGCTCCGCCGCGGCGCAGAGGGCCGCCGTGGCAAAAAACAGTGTCAGCCATTTCATGGCGGAAGGTGCCACGCATCCGGCCGCTCCGCCACCGGAAAAATCGCCGCTGCCCGGAATCCGTCGCCAAACTACGCGGCAAGGAGCCCGGCATCCTTGCACCCCTCGCTACGAAACGCCTGAAATTTCGACGGATGCGCCCCGCGTCGGGCAAGCTCCGCCAGAATGTCCTCCTTCTCGCGCTCTCCAAGGAGCGCCGGATGCACGGTCGTCCGGAGTTCATACCCGACTCCGGATTCCAGCAGCAGATCCAGCGAGCGCGACACGAGCAGGTGTCCGCCTGCCTGGCGGGTCGTCGCCTCGTAGCGTTCGTCAAGCGGGGCCTTGATGTCCATGCCGACCCAGTCGAGCAATGGCAGCAACTCGCCGAACCGCTCCGGAAACATGCCCGCCGTGTGGAGACCGACCAGATACCCCATGGCCTTCATCTCGCACACGGCCGCCTGCGTGGCCGCCTGCGCGGTGGGCTCGCCCCCGCTGAAGACCACCGCCTCCAAAAAGCCCCGCCGCTCCTCAAGTTTGGCCTTCACCGCCCTCCACTGCCAACCGGGACTCCCGGCATGAAATGCCTGAAGGTGCGTATTGTGACAGTAGCGGCACCTCCATCCACATCCCTGACAAAACACCACGGCGCTCAGCCGGCCAGGGAAATCGACCGTCGTGAACGGCACAAAGCCTCCCACCCGCAATTCAAAAAAGGGGTCAGTGTGCATATACTTTCATTTTGTCCCGTGCCATCTGAACGCAGTGCCCCCTCCGGCCCATGAGAGCCGGAGCGCCTGCTCCAAAAATGGCAATGCCCCTTTCGCGTGGCGGACCCGGGCTAGGCCGGGCGGGATTCTGTGCGCGCGCAATCCTCACGGAACATCACGCGATCCCGCTGCTCGCTCTGCTTGCCGGCATTGAATTGGGAAACCGGGCGGTGGTAGCCCATCACGCGGGTCCAGATTTCGCAGCGGGTGCGCTCGTTTTCGGGGAGTTGAATGGTTGCTTCGTTCATTTGTTTTTTCGGGGTGACTGGGTTCAGGCCGCCTGGCACGCGGTTTTCTTTGCGCGGAGATCTTCATCGCAGACCGGGCAGAACTCGTGCTCCCCCGGAATGTAGCCATGCTGGGGGCAGATCGAGAAGGTCGGCGTGATCGTGAGGTAGGGCAGGCGGAAGTTCGTAAAGACCCGGCGGATCAGCTCGCCGCAGGCCCGGGCGGACGACATGCGCTCGTTCATATAAAGGTGCAGCACGGTCCCCCCGGTGTAGCGTTTCTGGAGATCATCCTGGTGCTGCAGAGCGACGAACGGATCATCCGTCCATCCGACAGGCAGCTGGCTGGAATTCGTGTAATAGGGGGCCTCGGGGGAACCCGCCTGCAGGATTCCTTCAAGATTTTTCTGGTCCATCCGGGCAAACCGGTAGGTCGCCCCTTCCGCCGGAGAGGCCTCCAGGTTGTAGAGGTGTCCGGTCCGCTCCTGAAACTCCACCATGCGCTCGCGCATGTGGTCGAGGAGGTCGAGCGCAAACCCGCGTCCCCACGGCGTCCCGATGTTTTCCGAGTCCTTCGTGTAGTTGCGGATGCACTCGTTCACCCCGTTAATCCCAACGGTTGAAAAATGGTTCCTCAGCGTGCCGAGGTAGCGTTTGGTGAACGGATAGAGCCCGCGGTCCATGTTCTCCTGAATCAGCTTGCGCTTGACCTCAAGGCTCTCGCAGGCCAGTTCCATCAGGTGGTCCAGGCGTTCGAGCAGCCCCGTCTTGTCGCCGGCAAAAAGGTATCCCAGGCGGGCGGCATTGATCGTCACCACGCCGATCGACCCGGTTTGCTCGGCCGAACCAAAGAGCCCGTTCCCGCGCTTCAAAAGCTCGCGCAGGTCAAGCTGAAGCCGGCAACACATCGATCGCACCATGTTCGGACGCAGCTCGGAGTTCAAAAAGTTCTGGAAATAGGGCAGCCCGTATTTAGCTGTCACCTCAAAGAGGAGCTGCGCCGTCTCGCTCTCCCAGGGAAAATCCTCGGTGATGTTGTAGGTCGGGATCGGAAACGTGAAGACCCGCTGGAGCGCATCGCCGCGCGCCATCACACGCAGGAACGCGCGGTTGATCATCGTCATTTCCCGGCCGAGCTCCCCGTAGCAAAAGCCGGCGTCCTTCCCTCCGACCGTCGCCGGGGTATCCCGCAAATCCTCGGGGCACACCCAATCGAACGTCAGGTTCGTGAACGGCGTCTGCGTCCCCCAGCGCGAAGGCACGTTCAGGTTGAACACGAATTCCTGCATCCCCTGCTCGACCTCCTCGTCGGTCAAATTGTCGTGACGCACATAGGCGGCCAGATAAGTGTCGACGGAACTGAAAGCTTGGGCCCCCGCCCATTCGTTCTGCAGCGTGCCCAAAAAATTCACCATCTGCCCGAGCGCCGTCCGGTAGTGCTTCGGCGGACCGGACTCGATCTTGTTCGACACGCCGTTGAAGCCTTCGTGCAGGAGCTGCCGCAACGACCAGCCGGCGCAATATCCGGAAAGCATGTCCAGATCGTGAATGTGAAAATCCGCGTGGCGGTGCGCCTGCCCGATCAGCGGTTGGTAGATGTGGTCCAGCCAATAGTTGGCCGTCAGCTTGCCTGCCGCATTCAAAATCATTCCTCCCAGGGAATACCCTTGGTTGGCATTGGCATTCACCCGCCAATCGCTTCGCTCGATGTATTCCTCAATTACCGTTGCAGGCTGGACTACCGAAGGGACAGACGTGGACATAACTCGAAAAAAATATTGGTTGGGGGGAAAGAGGAATCCCATATGTTGTGGGAAACTTTCTCCAGCGGGCCAACATATTGTGCTTTTCCCGAAATTGCTTCATTGATCAAAATCAAACCATCAAAAGATTTTTGAGATTTTTTTCGGCCCCCTTTTTGCCTGCCCTCCAGCGCCTGAATCTTCTCTGGCCGCACTTTTACGCTTGCCGAAGGCGATTCGCAAAATACCCTTGGCCAACATGAGCGAGCTGAGCCCGGTTGCCTACGACTCGAAGATCGAGGGAAATATCATTTTTACACAGGTTGATGCCGCCATCAATTGGATGCGGAGCAACTCGCTTTGGCCGATGCCGATGGGGCTGGCCTGCTGCGCGATCGAGCTCATGGCCGCCTCGTCGTCCCGATTCGACATCTCCAGGTTTGGTGCGGAGGTGATGCGGTTTTCGCCGCGGCAGAGCGATGTGATGATTGTGGCGGGAACGGTCACCTACAAGATGGCTCTCGCGGTCAAGCGGATCTGGGATCAGATGCCCGAGCCCAAGTGGTGCATCGCCATGGGGGCGTGCGCCTCGTCCGGCGGAATGTATCGGAGCTATGCGGTGCTTCAGGGCATCGATCATCTGATCCCTGTCGATGTTTACATCTCGGGCTGCCCTCCGCGTCCGGAAGCCCTGCTGGACGGCCTGATGAAGCTTCAGAAAAAAATCATGGGCGAGCACGCGCTGGCCGATCAAAAAAAAGCATTGTTTGAAAAGGCATGAGCACGCATGACCCCGCATCCCGGCTGAAAGCTGAATTTCCTTCCGCGATTCTTGCGGAGACCGATTTCCGTGGCGAGAAGTCATTGACCGTCGGGCTCACCGCGCTGCACGACATCTGCCGGTTCGCCAAGGATTCGTTGGGGTTCGACTACCTGATCGACGTTTCGAGCGTGGACCATTTTGGTAACGAGCCCCGCTTTGAAGTTGTCTATGAACTCTACTCGTTGAAGGACGGAACGCATCTGCGCCTAAAATCCGCAGTCAGCGAGGACGCCTGTGAGGCCCCAACCGTGTCGGACATCTGGCCGACAGCGAACTGGCATGAGAGGGAAGTTTACGACATGATGGGGATCCGGTTTACCGGCCACCCCGACCTCCGGCGCATCCTCATGTGGGAGGGATACCCCTACCACCCGCTCCGCAAGGATTTCCCTCTCGAAGGAAAGCCCAGCGACATTCCCGGCCTCGCGTTTTCCGATGTGGCCCCGCTCGCGGGTGGACCATTCGTGACTGTGCCAACCGATGGCACCACGCAGGTGCGCGAACCGCGCGCGCGCCATGCCGGAGAAATTCCCCGCCCCGATAAATTCATCGAAGAACCTTGATCTCCGACCCCGCCAGTCTGGCAGAGCTTGTGGGCAGGCTGGCCGGATCCCCCCAGATAGCCCTCGATACCGAAGCGGACAGCCTCCACTGTTACTTTGAGAAACTTTGCCTGATCCAGGTGAGCACCGGAGACGGGCATTGGCTCGTGGATCCGCTGGCCGGTCTTGACCTCCAGCCGCTCTTTGATCTCGCCTGCTCGAGGCGGCTGGTTTTCCACGGGGCCGACTACGATCTGCGACTGCTCCGCCGCGTCGGGCAGTTCGAGCCGGCGAATCTTTTTGACACGATGATTGCCGCCCGCCTCTGCGGGAAGCCCGCGCTCGGACTTGCGGCGCTGGTCGAACTTTATTTCGGCGTCAAGTTGTCAAAAGCTTCCCAGAAGGCCAACTGGGCCATACGCCCGCTTTCCAACCAGATGGTGGAGTATGCGCTGAACGACACCCGTTACCTGCTGGAGATCGCCGGCTCGCTCGAGGCGGATCTCCGCCAGCTCGGGCGCTGGGAATGGTTTGTGGAGTCACGCGACAGAATGATCGCCTCCACGCGCGACACGAAGGAGCGGGACGACAGCACGGTCTGGCGGATTACGGGGAGCTCTGCCCTCTCTCCGCGTGCCCAGGCGATTCTGCGCATCCTCTGGTTCTGGCGGGATGCCGAGGCCAGGGCATGGGACCGTCCGCCCTTTCATGTGATCGGCAACGAGGACATGCTCCGCGTCGCCGACCAGGTCACACGCGGAGATGCCTACTCGACGCCGCGGATGAACGGCCGTCGGCGCAAGAGCTTCGAAGTCGTCCTGGCCCTAGCGCTCCAAATCCCCGAGAACGAGTGGCCGCGCATGGAAAAAATCCGCAGAAAGCGGACTCCAAAGGACCACCTCGCACGCTTCGATGCCTTGAAAAAAATCCGCGACGCCGTGGCACTCGACCTCTCGCTCGATCCCTCGATCATCGCGCCCCGGGGCGCCCTGGAAGCCACGGCTGCAGATCCGCTTTCTCCCGCGCTGATGAACTGGCAAAAAAAGCTCTTGGGCATCGACAAGCCCTGCGCCCGCCATGCCGACTGAGCCGGATCTTATCGCGGCCGCCCTGGCTGAGGACATTGGCTCCGGCGACGTCACCACACGATGGTTCACCCCGGACGATCGCCAGGCCTCTGCCCGCATCATTGCGAAGCAGGATTGCATCCTCGCCGGCGGACGCTTGGCTGCCGAAGTCTTTTCCCGTGTCGATCGTGAGCTGCAGATCAGGCTTCTGCGCCAGGATGGAGATTCCCTGCGGAGCGGAGACCCGGTGCTTTCGGTCACCGGGCGCGCCGCCTCAATTCTGACAGCCGAGCGGACCTCTCTGAACTTCATCCAGCACCTTTCGGGCATTGCCTCCATGGCCCGCCGGTATGTTGATGCGGTCGCAGGCACCGGCGCCGTCATCCTGGACACCCGCAAAACCACCCCCGGACTCCGAACCGTCGAGAAGGCCGCCGTCGCTGCCGCGGGGGCCGCGAACCACCGCAAAGGGCTCTTCGATATGGTCATGGTCAAGGACAACCACCTGGCCGACGGACTCACACTTTCCGAACTCCAGGCCTCGATCGACAAGGCGAAGGCGGCGGACCCGTCCCTGCGAATTGAAATCGAGGCGGACACGCTGGAGCAAGCAAAGGCATTTTTTCAACTGCGTGGCGTTGACGTTGTCCTGCTGGACAACATGCCGCTGGATGTGCTTCGCGCCGCCGTGCGGCTCCGTCCACCGGGAATCCAGCTGGAAGCGAGCGGTGGCGTCACGCTGGAATCGATCCGCGCCATCGCCGAGACCGGAGTCGATTTTATCTCCGTGGGGGCCATCACCCACTCGGCACCGTCGGCAGACTTTTCGCTCGAACTCGCGCCTGCCGGCGCCGGGCCGAGTGCTGAGATCTAGTCCAGTAACATTTTTCCGTAGAGCTTTCCGCCTCCCCGCGATCGTCTATCCAGCCCGCACGGCCCAGCGGAGCTTTGCCGATGTTGACCTGGGATTTTCGCGGCATTCCTTTTGTGAGGGGCGGATAACATCCCTCGAAACCGAGGCATAGAGTCCCGTGCGCACTCCGGCTTGAAATGCCTTTTTGACCCGCCGGTCCTCCCCGGAATGGAATGTGAGGATGGCCACCCTGCCGCCCGGGCGCAAGGAGTCCGGAAGTCGACGAAGCAGCATGTCAAGCGCTGAGAACTCCTCGTTGACGGCAATCCTCAACGCCTGAAAAACCCTCCGCACCGACAAGTCCGCCTCACGTTCCGGCACCCCGGGAAGCGCCTGCCGAATGGCTGCGGCCAGAGCAAGTGTCGAAGCCATCCTCTTCCCGGCAAGTGCTGCAGCCAACTGCAAGGCACGCGGTTCGTCGGCGTTTTCCTCAAGTAATTCCTTGAGCTTACCAACAGCGAGCCCGGCCAAAAGGTCAGACGCCGAAATGCCCTTTGCCGGATTCATCCTCATGTCAAGCGGACCGTCAAACTTTACCGAAAAGCCTCGCGCAGGGTTGTCCAATTGCATGGAAGAAACACCCAGATCGGCAAGAATACAATCGGCAGGCCCGAACCCGTTCGCAGCCAATGCCTGCGCCACTCCCGCAAAATTCCTGCGATCAAACCGGAGCACATCTTCCCCGAACCCCTCCGCCCGAAACCGCTGGGAGTTGCGCTCAAGTTCCATCGGGTCGGCATCGAGAGCCAACATCCGGCCCCCGGGAAGAATCCGCCGGAGAATTTCGCGCGCGTGTCCGCCGTAGCCAAACGTGCAGTCCACGGCAGTTTCTCCCGGAGCGGGATTGAGGACATCCAGGATCTCGCTGACAAGAATAGGAATGTGCGTGCCCGCGGGTGTCTTCCCCGCTGCAAGCACCTTGGCGATCGTTCCGGGATAATTCTCCGCAGCATGCTCCTTGTATTTCTCCTCGAAGCGCCTCGGGTTTTTCCCACGGTAGCGAACCCGTCTGACATGCTGCAAACCGGGCCCGGATTCCCCGCCGGCAGTCACAACTCGGTATACTTTTTGTTGGATCCGCGCGCCTTATCAACCGGATATCGAAGCGCGTTGGCGGCGAGCTTATCGTGAATCGCACACGCCAGATCCACCTGACAGACGTCCGCCATTTCAAACAGGAGGATGGCCACATCCGCCATCTCGGATCCCATTTCATCACGACGCCCGGCCACCCTCGCGTCAGATTGCGATTCACTCTGCCAGACGAAATGCTGCAGCAGTTCGCCCGCCTCGGCAATGATCGCCACAGCAAGCTCTTTCGGGTTGTGAAACTGCGCCCAGTCGCGCTCATCCCGAAATTCACGGATTTCCCGGGTTATTTGCTGGATCGAGTCGGTCATCAGGGCAATTTACGGCTTCCAAAGCCCCGCGAAAAGAGATTCTTCGCAATTCCTGGCCAGAGTTCATTCCCGAAGCCCCTGGCAGTAAAAAAAATGCCCGGCATCTTGTTTCCAAGATGCCGGGCAAAAAACTGGCAACGACCTACTCTCGCACAACCTATAGATGCACTACCATCGGCTCAGCAGCGTTTCACTTCCGTGTTCGGAATGGGAACGGGTGGGTCCACTACGCAGGATCACCAGACTTCGGTCGCCCTGATTTCCAGCTTGGAAACCACAGGCTCACGGGTGTCTGGCGACACCTCACTGCCACAGTTTATTAAAAGAACACTCTGGAACTCCGATCCCTTTCGAGGAACCGGAACCCTAAGGTTCTCTGACAATCGCATACCAGGGGAAAATACAACTTCACAGGACAAAACTGAAAAGTGGAGAAAAAAAGCCAAACGAGCATTAGTATCGCTAAGCTGAACGCATTGCTGCGCTTATACCCGCGACCTATCAACG
>CAYXRX010000005.1:0-145538 GCA_964467415.1 uncultured Chthoniobacterales bacterium | reverse complement strand
GAGCTGGTCTATCATTCGGGTGCTGGGCACGTTGAGTGCCACAGCGAGCTGGTCCTTCGTCAAAAAGTCGGAAGGAGGGTTTACTATCATAGTTGATGTGAGAGCGGTCTTCTTCACTGGAATTGTTTCACTCAAATCCTTGATGAGCGCAAGGTGTCCCTTTCCCCAAAATCATTCTGCGCGAACGAGCCTCGACCGTGGCGTGTCAGTTGGGCTCCGGGTGACAAGCGAGCCCACGGGAAATTGACCCTCCCCGGCGAAGACCTCGAAAAATGGGCGGGCCAGGGCAAGGCCGTTATTATGCCACGTTCGTGATGTCCACGACTTTACCTTTGCCAACGGTCACCGGGCGGATGTTGAAATACTGCTTGGCGACGTTCGGACGGACCAGTTCACGGTAGTGCCGGAACAACACCGCCTGATCGTGTCCACTCTCCAATGCGGTCTGCGCCGCATTCCCAGTAGCAGCGAGACGGTAGCTGACAAACGAGTGCCGCATGGCATTGTCTGGCCAGGCGACGAGACCTTTTCGAGGCTTCCCTGTGGCTTTGTCTTTCTGAGCGCTGTTGACCGCTTTATTGAGCGAGAAAAAGGGGCCAAACCCAGCCCCGATTCTGGCGAGATTCCACGCGTGACGAAGATCCTTTGTAACGACAAGGCCCGATCTTTTTGCCAACGGTCGCAACCACTCAGAAAGATTTGTTACAATCGGCACAAGACGGCGGCTCCGCGTCTTGGAGTTTACAGCGGAGACATTAATAAATCTGCTTTTGAGATCCACATCGCCCCAGTCGAGCTTTTTGATTTCGGCAACACGCAGGCCACCAAAAAGCCCAATGGCCACGAATGCCAATAATTCTGAGTCCGTGGAATTCTCGAGAAGCCTCCCTGCCTGCTCAGGGGTCAGGATACCTGGCGCTGAAGGCGATGCTGTTGCAACCTCCGTATTCTTGGCTATTTGCGCCTTTGTCCAGCCGCGTTTCTCCGCGAATGACCAAAGTGTGCGGATGTCGCGACGGAAGGTATTCGCCGTTCCAGGCGCAACCTTCAAGCTCGAGAGGAATGTGTCCAAATCAGCCGTGGTCAGGTCTCCGATAGGTTTTTCTTTGAAAACTGCATCGAGGCGCGTGAGCCTGTTTGTCAGGTCAGTGCAATACCGCTTCGACCGGCCGGCGTTCTTCTTGGTTTCTACCAACTCTTCAATGGCCTGAGAGAGGGTCACAGATTTGTGACGCGTTCGAAGGTGCTCAAGAGCATATCGAATCGCATCTGAAATGTTCCACCCGTAGGAAGCAAGCTCGCGATCATCAAATGCGGAGGAGCCTTGATTCTGCCGCTTAACGCGTTGCCGAGCAGCCCACCCCTCAGCCTCAGCCTTGGTTTCGAAAAAACGACGCTCCCCTTCCCCCTTCACTCTGGCATCTACCATCCAAGAATCTTTGCCGTGGTTTTTTGTTTTCCTGATTGCGGGCCACGCTTTTTTCACTGGCCTAAAATTGGCAGCGAATTGGCAGCAAGTCAACTCTCCTATCGTGTCACCTCACCCTTTTAAGGCGTTGGTTGTGGGTTCGAGTCCCACCCAACCCACACCCCCATTTTATCAATCCCCGGCCTACCAGAGCAGGAGGGCGCAGAGCAGAATGGCGAAGCCGTAGAGTGTTCCGGCGATGCATCCGGCCTGCCAGCGCCAGGGTCGTGCGGTCACCCAGCCGATCGCATCGCGCAGGAGGTAGGGCATGCCGACGAAGAACAGGCCGGCGATGATCCAGACATACGCGAGAACGACCAGCAGGAGGCGGGTCGGTTCATTCCGCAGCACAGCCGCCTCGAGCAGCGGCTCCGCGGCAAGAAGGAGGAGCATCCCGAGGGCGCGGACGGCAAGAAACTCCTCAACGTAAAACCAGGAGAGGATCGCGCCGGCAGCGATGGCGAGGAGCATCACGGTGCGCAGGTTGGAGAACTCCCCGAGATCGATCTGGCGGACGAGCGCAAAGCTCCAGACCGCAGCGGCCACCAGCAGGATGCCGGCCTCGACCCGCGCGCGGGGAAATGCCCGGGCCCATGCGATGCTCCGGGATTGCTGCAAATAGGCAAACGCGTGGCTGAGGATGAGCAGGAGGCCGGCGGCAATTCCGACAGCCTTGAGTGTGAGGTGATAGATCATTCGGCGGTTTTCCTGCGTTTTTCCTTTTCCCAGAGACGTTCGGTGAGGGCGGACTTTGCGGCGGCCACCTGCGCCTCTTTCTTGCTTTGCCCTTCCCCGCGGCCGAGGTCCATGCCGTTCCAGACGACGCGGCAGACGAAGCGCTTGGAATGTTCGGGTCCGGTCTGGGAGAGGAGTTCGTATTCCGGGGCATTGGGGGCGATCGACTGGAGCATTTCCTGAAGGATCCCCTTCGGGTTGATTTCCTCGGGCTGGCTGGCGAGATCCGCGAAGACCTCCTCCATCTGGCGGAGGAGAAAGATCCGCGAGGCCTCGAAGCCCCCGTCGAGGTAGATGGCCCCGACAACGGCCTCGAAGGCATCGGCGAGAGTGGACGAGCGTTCGCGTCCGCCGCTGGCCTCCTCGCCGCGCCCCATCATGAGGAAGCTTCCGAGGTCCAGATCGAGCGCCCGCTCGCGGAGCGCCATGCGCGAGACGATGCGCGTGCGGAGCTTGGTGAGGCGGCCCTCGCTGAAATCCGAAAACATGAGGAAGAGGTGCTCGGTCACGACCAGCTGGATCACCGCATCGCCGAGAAATTCGAGGCGCTGGTTGTCAAAGGGGTAATTTTTCCGCTCCAGCGAGATGCTCGGGTGGGTGAGCGCCTCGGCCAGCAGCAGGGCGTTGCGGAATTTGTAGCCCATCCGCACCTCGAGCGGATTCATGATGGACCTGGTCACCCCTTCCATGGGTCTTCAAAAATGCGGTCTGGTCCGGCAAGAGGTTCAGGGCCTGGTTTTCCAATCATCGCGCGAACCGTATCCGCCCCCCGGCCCCGGCGCAAGCCCGCGGTGCGGGGGCCGGGCGGGGTGCTGCGGGGGGGAACAAAAACACCCCGCACCAGGCGGGGTGTTTTTTCAAACAGGCGGTTTTGGAAAGCTTTTACTTCGAGGCCTTGTCCTCGATGTATTTGATGACGTCGCCGACGCTCTGGAGCTTCTCGGCGTCCTCATCGGGCACTTCGACGGAGAATTCCTCTTCGAAGGCCATGACGAGTTCGACGGTGTCGAGCGAATCGGCGCCGAGGTCCTCAATGAACGAGGCGGTCGGGGTGACTTGCTCCGGGTTGACCCCGAGTTGCTCGACGATGATATCTTTGACTTTTTCTTCGATGGATTTTTCGGACATAGCTTGGTGTGTTGTTGAGTGATGCAGTATTGAGCGGGCCGTCCCTTTGGCAACAAATTAATTTTTTGTCGTCGCGTGGCCGGGTGGCGAAAATTGCGTATCAGCGCAGGAGGTCAAGCGTAAATTTCCGGCGGCGATGAAATCTTTGGCAGCGGGCGGCCCGCGGAGACGCCTGTTTGAGGGCGTCCGGAGGCGCTACCAGGGCGTGACTGTCTGCTCGGAAACAAAGTTCGGCTCGCTGGTGACGGCGGCCTCGACCTTGTAGGTTTCGCCGGCTTTCATTTCGCGGGTCGGGATTTTTTCCTGGTATTCGATCCGCTCGTGGGGGTTGAGGACGACGATGCCCTCCTGCTTGTCGAACGCGCGGTCGTCCGACCACCGGTCGATGACCTTGCCCTGCGCGTCGTAGGTGAGGATCTCGATCCGCTGGCTGGTCGGGTATTCGATGCGGGTGAGCTTTTTCGTGTTGTTCAGGATCGAGTAGGTCACGTTGATTTCCCGGCGGTCCTGGAGCGAGAAGGCATCGGGCTCGACCTTCAGCTTCGACGTGGTCGGCGGCGTGCTCAGCGGGTTGAGGTGCACGGACGAAAACAGCCCGGTGAAAAATCCCTTGGCCGCGCCCAGCACGGAGGTGGATGTGGCCGGCCTGGTTTTGGGATAATCGGCCATCCCGCTTCCTGCGAGGCGCTGGCGGATCCCCTGGTCGGTGACGCGTTCCTGGAACTGACCCTGCAAAAAGAAGGGGCTGGCATCGTCCGGCGGCGGAAGCGCGAACGGGTTGGCCGCGGCCGCGGCCGGCGGCTCCGGGGCGGCGGCACTCGCGACCAGCGGGGTGAGGCCGAGGGCCAGAAGAAAGAAAACAAAGCGCTTCATGATCGTCCTTGCCTAGCCCAGCCTCCGAATGGTTGCAATTCCTATTGATTGAAATCGCAGTTTGCGCGAGTGGATAGGGCGACCGCCGACTGCATCCACTTCCGAACCATGCGCCTCCCTCTCATCCTTGTCTTGAGCCTGCTCTGCCTGACCGCCGCCCGCCTTCCCGCCGGGGAAAAAAAGTTGCCGCCGGTGACGGTGAGGCTTCACGGCGAGGGGAACGAAAAGGAGGGGGAATCGTTTGTCACGCAGGTCGAGCTCACGTTCCCCGCAAAAAAGATCTACGTCCGGAAGGTGCCGGTGATCACCGAGCGGGACATCCGGTCGTTTTACCCGTTCCCGGGCGCGAACGGAACGGTGGGCGCCTACTTCCGGCTGGATGCGCACGGGACTGACAAGCTGCATCAGTTCTCGATCGAGGACCGCGGACGCCTGGCGGTCGTTCTGGTCAGCGGGCGGGTCGCCTCGGCGCTCCAGGTCACGAAGCCGGTCGGCGATGGAATCCTTTTTGTTCCGGGCGGATTCTCGCCGGATGAGATCCCGCGCCTCGCCCAGAAATACCCGGTCATCGGGCGGGAGTCCGAGTTCGGCAAAAAGCCGAAGCCGGAGAAGCCTGCGGCGAAGGAAACCAAGAAGCCCTAGGCATGAGAGCGAGGCTGGCCGCATTGTTTCTTGCCACTGCCGCCACCGCACCGGCGGCCGTCTTTGATTTCCCGACGGAGAACCGCACCTTGATCAGCGGAAACCCGGAGGATTTCTACATGTATGTGGACCGCGATTT
Source organism: uncultured Chthoniobacterales bacterium (assembly GCA_964467415.1). Taxonomy (GTDB): domain Bacteria; phylum Verrucomicrobiota; class Verrucomicrobiia; order Chthoniobacterales; family Terrimicrobiaceae; genus CAYXRX01. The sequence continues at coordinate 140,553 of CAYXRX010000005.1, read as the reverse complement.
CGAGGGGCAGATCTCGAAGCCCTGGGAGGGCGGGCAGTTCGGATTTGTCCGCGGCCCCCGGCGGGACGGCGGGGAGGTGGTCTGCGCGACGTTGCATGAGGGGATCGACATCCGCCCGCTCCGCAGGGACGCCGCCGGAAATCCCCTCGACGACGTAGTGGCTGCGGCGGCCGGAGTCGTCGTCCATGCCAGCAGCGCTCCCGGAGCTTCGAACTACGGGCGGTATGTCGTGGTCGAGCACCGTCTCGAGGGCAGCCCGTTCTACACGCTTTATGCCCACCTGGCCTCGGTCGCGGTGGCGCCGGGCCAGCAGGTCCGCCAGGGCGAGCTCCTCGGGCGCCTCGGGTTCACCGGCGCCGGGATCGACCGCACCCGCGCCCACCTGCACTTTGAGATCGGCCTGATGCTGAGCCGGGACTTCGAGGGGTGGCACCAGTCCCACCTCGCGGGAAGCCCGAACGTCCACGGGCTCTTCAACGGGCTCAACCTCATCGGCACCGATCCGGCGGCCGTCCTGCGCGCGGCGGCGAAGAGCCCGGACTTCCGGCTGTCCGGCCAGATCGCCTCGCAGGAGCCGGTCTACAAGATCACCGTGCGCAACTCCCCGCACCTCTCGATCCTGAGCGATTACCCCTGGCTCGTTCCACCGGGCGAAGAGGCCAACCCGCCGGCCTGGACGATTTCGTTTGCCGGCCACGGCCTGCCGCTGCGCGCCGTCGCGTGCAAGGACGCGGTCACCGAGCCGCGGCTCGAATGGGTGAAGGCGACCAGCATGTCCTACGCGCACGCCACCAAGGGCTTTGTGGCCGGCCCGCCCGGGTCACCCCACCTGACCGATGCGGGCAAGCGGTTTGCCAAGCTGCTCACATGGCCGGACTGAGCGAGCCGTATTACCAATGCCAGCGCTGCACGAATTGCTGCCGCTGGCCGGGCTTCGTCAAGCTCACCGACAGCGACATCGCCGCGATCGCCGCGTTTCTGGGACTTGCGGAGGAAGCCTTCATCCAGACCCACACCCGCCTCCGGCCGCACCGTGACGGGCTCGCCCTCATCGACCAGCCGGACGGTGCCTGCATCTTCCTCGACGGCCGCGATTGCCGGGTCCAGCCGGTGAAGCCGCACCAGTGCACGGGCTTCCCGAACACTTGGAATTTTCCCGGATGGCGGGATGTCTGCGAGGCCGTCGAGGTTCCCCGGCCTCCCGCGGCCTGAGCCGGACACCCGCTGGACCGGGGTGAGGGTTGCAGGGCTTTCACTCCGCTCCGGCACTGAGGCCTCGGGATCGTTGCGGGGGACCGGATTTGCGTTGCAGCCGGCGGGCGGTTCGCTTTTACTCCGCACAAGAATTCCAATGTCCGCACCCACCGCTCTCCCTGTTATCCGGTTTGCAACCCACGTAACCCTCGCAGTGCTGGCAGCCGGGCTGCTGTCCTCCTGCTCGACGTTTGAGCAGATCCGGGTGAACCGGGAGAAGAAAGCGGAAGAGGTCCGGCAGAAGGCGCTGCGGACCGAGGCGGCGGCCACGCATGCCGCCTGGCGGGAGACGCGCGGATGGAAGTCGAAAACCTACCGGAACGCGGACCTGCTGGCGAAGGCGACCCCGGAAAATACCGCGGTCGAGATCTCGCTTGGCGAGCAGCGGGGGCTCCTCCTCGTCGACACGGCGATCGCGATGGATTTCCCGGTGGCCAGCGGCAAGCGCTCGCACCCGACGCCCGCCGGGGAGTACAAAATTCTGGGCAAGCAAAAGGATTACTCGTCCAACCTCTACGGGAAGATTGTTGATGCTGCCGGGGTGGTCGTCGTCTCCGACGCCGACACGCGCGCCGGGGCGGCCCCCGAAGGCACCACGTTTGTGGGGGCCCGGATGCCGTACTGGATGCGGCTCACAAACACCGGGGTCGGCATGCACGTCGGCTATGTCCCCGGCCATCCGGCCTCGCACGGATGTATCCGCCTCAAGCGCGATGTGGCCATCCAGCTCTTTGAAATTCTGAAGGTCGGCACGCCCGTCAAGGTGGCGCCGGCGGCACCCGCGCTGGCCGCGCCGGTCGAGACCCTTCCCAAGCAGCCCAAGAAGACTCCGCCGCCTACGGCTTGAGCTTGTTGAGCTTCTCGAGCTTCGGCGCGATCACCGCCCGGTTATACGGGTGGTCGGGATTGCGGTCGTAAAAATCCTGATGCTTCGCCTCGGCCGGATGGAACTCCGCGCCCTCGACGATCTCGGTGACAATCGGCCTGTTGAACTTTGAGGCGGCAGCGGCTTTGGATTTTTCCGCGGCGGCGCGCTGGGCGGGGCTGCCAGCGACGATGATCGACCGGTATTGCGTTCCCACGTCGGCCCCCTGCCGGTTTAATGTGGTCGGATCGTGGGCGTCCCAGAAGAGATCGAGAACCGCCTCGTAGGTGATCACAGCGGGATCGAAAACGATCTCGACGACCTCGGCGTGCCCGGTGCGACCGGTGCAAACCTCTTCGTAGGTCGGCTTGGCAGTCGTCCCGCCGGCGTAGCCGCTGGTCACCGATTTGATGCCGGGACGCGGCTGGAAGATCGCCTCCAGGCACCAGAAACATCCGCCGCCAAGAACGGCCTTCTCGTCAGCCATGGCGAACGGCGCGGCGGCCACAAGGGCGAGCACAAACAAGAGAGTGGTTTTCATGGCGGTCAGTGGGCACGGGATTCTCCGTCTTTACCATTTCTCCGCCAGCATCATCAGATCGCTGGCGATGGATTCCATTTTTTTGAGATCTTTCCGGCGGCCTTTTTCCGGCTTCACGTCGGCGTTGCGGAGGAGGGTGAGCATATCCCGGATGTCGCGGATTTTGCTGTTTGGAAGCGCTTCCGGGTCTCCGAGTGTTCCGGCTTTCTCCAGAACAAGGCCGAGTTCCTTTTCCATGCGCGCGGCATGGGCTTCCTGCGTGGCACGGAACAGCTTCCGGAGACCCTCGATTTCATCGACCAGCATTTTCACCGGCGACGATTCCGCATTTTCGGTTTTCATGCTGGCGAGACTAAAGCACGGATGTCACAGCATCTCAAGGATTAGTCTCAAGGGCGGCCGAACCCCGCCCTTCGCCGCCCGTCAGGGTTGAGCCGGATTCCCTGCCGTCTGACCCCTGGCGTCGTTCAGGTGGATGTATTGGAGGAGAAGGTTGTCGGTGAGCAGCAGCCGGCGTGCGAGCTCGCGCGAGACGTTCATCATGAGGAGGGCGAAAAGCGCGATGTTTTCGTGCTGGAGCTCGATGAGCGCGTGGCGCGAGAGGCCAACGATGGCACTGTCCTCCTCGGCGACCGCCGTGGCCGTGTGGCGGTGCATCGACATCAGCGAAACCTGTCCGAAGCATTCGCCAGGCCCCAGCACCTTCTTCTCAAACGTGACGGCGTCGTCGGAGATGAGCAGTTCCACCCGGCCGCTCTGGATGATGTAGATGTGGGTGGGTTCGTCCCCGCGCTGGAAGATCCGCTCGCCCTTCCGGAACTCCCCGCGCTCGAGCTTCGGTAGTATTGTCGACCACTGGACGTCCGAGACGCCGCCGAAAATCGAAATCTCCGAGATCATCGACAGGACCGGGGTGAATTCCCGCAGGGGTTCGAACGCCTTCATGCCTGCCAGTTAAAGCAGGGGTGGAAATTTGCAATCCCGCAGTGGAAAAAATGTCATTGATCCAGAGCAAAATCCGCTGGACTCCGGGTGGCGGTGCGGACACCTTCCCCCGGATGTTGACATTTCGAATGGCGGCGGTTCTGGGGCTGACCGTGCTGGGCGCGGGGGCAGGCGTGCGTGCGGCAGAGCAGGCGAAGGATCCCTACAAGATTTCTCCCTCGGAAATTTGCGTGGCGGTGGTGGCGGCCGACGAGTCGGTCCGCAAGCTCCAGAAGGGCCGGATGAGCTCAACAGGCGAGGCGATTCTGAAAAAGGGCGAGGCCTACGAATTCCGGGGAAAGAGTTCCTCGGGGTTCCTGATTGCGATCAGCGAGACCGAGGACGGGGAGCTCAAGACGAAGCCGTCGCTCGCCAGGATCGGCCGGTCGAAGTCGTTTCAGGAGAAGCTGGATTTTGCCAGCGCGCTCTTTGACGAAGGTGGCGTGTCGCGGCTGGGCGGCGTCTGGACGGATGTCGTGTTCCTGCAGGCCGGCGTGGCCATGCCGGTCCTGCTTGAGGGCCGTCCCAAACCGCCGCCCCAGGCCAAAGGAAAGGCCACGCTGTTCGGCAGCACGATGACTGCGGCGGCGCCGGTCTCCACACAGATGATCTCGTCCGAGAGCATCCACGCCGCGCAGGGTCGGGCGCTGGACAAGTCGCTGGCAGAGCTCAAGACCCGTGCAGGCAACTACCGCCTCAAACCGGTAAACCGGAAGGAGCTGGAGGACATCAACCGGCGGCTGGCCGAGTTGGCCGCCACGGCCGGACAGCTCGGCTTTGCGGAGACTGCGGCCAGGGCTGAGGAGGTGCGGGCTGAGCTGGCCGCCCCGAAGAAGCCGGGCGTGTCCTGAGGCGGGATTCAGACCAGATACTGCGCGAGATTCCGAACGGCGACGCGGTCGTAGTCCTTGGTCGGCTCGTCGAGCCCGTCGTAGGAGATGAGATTCGGGTGCTGCCGGCGGGCATCATCGCGCTCGGGCGCGAACGTCCAGCCGGTCATCCAGTAGTAGGCCGCCCAGCGGGCGTGCTCCATGCGGGCGAGGATCTCGACCTGGGCATCGGTGAGCTTTGCCCAGTCCGAAGAGGTGACCGTGAGCGGGTCGAGGCCGGCGGCGCGGATTTTGAACGGGATGTGGTCGGCCTGCGAGCGGCTGGCCCCCTTCTGCTCCTCGGTGAGGGCATCCCATGTCTTGAACGTGGCCTTCTCCTCGTGGCGGCGCGCGAGGACCTCGTTGCCCGCAGCGCGGGCGGCGTCGATCTGGAGTCGCGTTTCCTTAAGCCAGTTTTCGTGGATCGCGCGGGCGGTCCGGTCGAGCGCTTCGCCGACCACGGCCTCGTAGCCGCAGGTGCTTTCCGGGGTCGGGAGGAACCCGATGCGGCCGGACAGCCCGGGGTTCGCGCCGATCATCTCGCGGATCGAGCGTCCGGTTGAGCCGGGGAGGAGGACCTTCAGCCCGGTTGAGGCACGCGTGCGCTCCAGCAGCTCCAGAGCATGGCTGAAGGCCTCGTGATCGCCGTCGAAGCCGGGAAATACCGTGATGTTGGTTTCGGCGGAGAGCCGGCCGGCGAGTGCGGACACGTGCGTGGCGAAGCGCTCCGCGGGCGGAAGATCGACGGCCTCGACCTCCGCGCACTCATCGAGTGCGGGGTAGCGGATCCGGAACGCGGCGAGCTCCCGTCCGGCCTCCTGGCCGATGATGTGCAGGTGGACGCGGCGCCCGCCGGTGAAGTGGCCGACCAGCGCGTATTCCACAGCGAGGGCGGTGGCGGGGTGGGAGAGGTCGGGGAGGATGACGTGCGCCCCGTCCCCGGCCGGCCCGGGCGGGAAGTCGCGGATCGCCCGGCGTGCCGCATTGCGGAACGAGTTGAAGACCCGGATGTCCGGTCCGCCCTCGCGCGCGGCGGTCATCGCGTGGTTCCGCTGGTAGAGATCGCACAGCGAGGCGCTGCGGCTGTGCGCATGGATCGAGAGCGAGTCGCCTCCGATGTGCACGGCGGTCATCGCGATCGCCAGGTTGTCGTGGTCGTTTCCTGTCGCGACCACCAGCCGCCCGGCGGCCGGCACGGCGGCCTGCCGGAGGACGTCCGCCTTGGTGGCGTCGCCGCGGATCACCAGGAAGCGCTCATCCGCGAGCTCGTCGGCGAGCTCCTCGTTCTGCTCGATGAGGACGAACGGAGCCGCTCCCGTCTTCCGCATGTCGCGCGCGAGCGTCGCGCCTTTTTCTCCCGCCCCGCAGATCACCGTGTGCCCGCTCATCTTCCTGGCACGGAAGGCCTCCCACCGGCGGTGGAACAGCGCGATGGCCACGCGGGAAAGGGCGCCGAGCGTGGTGAGCGGCGCCAGCCAGCGCGCGAGCTCGAGCGTCCACGGGATATTGGCCTCCAGCGTCGTGTTCCATGGAAAATAATTCCAATAGAACAGCTGGACCGACCGGTAGAAGGCCGTCGCAAAGCTGGTGGCCGGATCGCACGCGAGAAATCCGGTCGTGCCCAGGCCGAGCGAGGCGAGGGCGACAACAACCAGCAGCGTTCCGAAGTGCCGTCGCACGGGAAGGCGGCTATTCCTCCGGCGCCGCGTTGGCTGAGCCGCCGTTCAGCTTGGCAAGAAGCTTCTCATACAAAGCGCGCTGGCGGCTGTCTTCCGGCAGTGATTCCTTGGCAATGAGAACCGCCTTTCTGGCCAACGGAAGGGCCTTGTCGTTCTTGTCCTGCTGAACGAGGACGGTGGCCAGGCTGTAATAGGTTGCTGCGAGATCGGGATCCGTCTCCTTGAGCTCCGCTTCCTGGAACTTGAGCACGCGGCGGTAGAGCTCCTCCGCGGCGGGATAGTCCTCCTGGAGGTCTCTCAGGTCCGCCACGTTTTTCACGCTGTCGATCGTGCGGGCGTCCTCCGGTCCGTATTTGCTCTCGCGGGCCTTCAGCCCCCGGCGGTAGAGCTTCTCCGCCCCGGCGAGATCGTCCTGGTCCCAGAGGACGGCAGCCACCTTGTCCAGCGTGTCCAGGGTGTCGGGGTGGTCCGGGCCCTGGATTTTTTCACGGGCTGCGAGAACCGAACGGTAGAGCTTTTCCGCGCCCTCGTAATCCTTTTCCTTTTGAATCAGGCCCGCCAAGGATTCCTCGCTGTAGAGCGTGTCGGGGTGGTCCGGACCCAGCGTTTTCTCCCGGGTTTCGAGGACGTGGGTTAAGAGCTTTTTCGCCTCCTTCAGATTTCCGCTGCGCTTGAGCATTCCTGCGAGGGCATGCTGGGTGGCGAGCGTGCTGGTGTTATCCTCGCCGAGCGTCTTGACCTTGAAATCCGCGACCCGGCGCTTCATCTCAATCGCCGTATCCATGTCGTCGGCCTCCTCAAAGATGCCGGCCAGGTTGTTGACGATGTCGATCGTGACCTTGTTGTCCTCGCCGTAAACTTTTTCGCTGGCCTCGAGGGCCTTGAGCGCGATTGTGCTGGCCTCCTCGAACTGCTTCTGCTCGGCGAGGAGCTCGGAAAGATCGCCCATCGCCGCGAGGGTCTTCGGGTCGTTGGGCCCGAGGGCCTTCGACCGCTGGGCAAGCGACTGACGCATCCTCTTCTCGGCGGCGGCGTAGTTCTTTTCCTTGAACCGGTAGTGCGAGGTGAGCGAGTCGGTCGCGAAGACGGTGAGCCGGTGGCCGACGCCGAGGGCCGGAGTCTCCTCGCCGAACTTGACCGCCTTGATGAAGCTTTCTCGGGATTCCTCCTCGCGGCCAAGCTCGCCCTGCATGTCGGCGATCGAGCAGAGGGTGTCGAGCCACTCCTCCGGCTGGGTCTTCGGATCCATCAACTCAAACGCTTTCTGGTAGGCGGCGAGGGCTTCCGTGTAGTTCGCGGCGGCCTCGTGCGAGGCAGCCAGCTTGATGTAGGTCTCGGCCTCCAAGCGGCGGTTCTCCTCGCGCTTGGAAACGTCCTTATCCCCTTCGGCCCGCGCGGCGACGATGAGCTTCTGGGCGAGGTCGGCCGACGAGTCGATCGCCTTCTTGATCTCGTCCGGCGTCTTCTTCATCTCGGTTGCGACGAGCGTGATCGCGGCGGTCTTCATCTCCTCCTCGGTGCCCGCCTTCTGCTGGCGCATCATCTCCATCGCCGCGTTGACCTTGTTGACAATCGCCCACGGGCCTTCGAGCTGGGCCTTGAGCGAGGCGATCTCCGACGTCTGGGCGACGTTCACGGCTTCCTGCTGCTTCTGGCGGCCGTGCATCCAGATCCCGCCTACAACCGCGATAACAAGGGCCGCGAAGGCCGCCACCATGGCGAGGCGGCGGCGGTTCCGCTCCTTGGCCAGCTCCTTGCGGAGGCCTTCGACCGAGAGCTGGAGCTCGCGGGTCCGGTTCGCCAGCTCCTCGGGAGAGGCGAACTCGTAGAAGAGCTCGTCGCGCTTGAGAAGCCGCTCGCGGTGGTCGAGCTGCAGCTGCTGCTTGTCCTCCGGCTCCGGGTCGTGCGGGTCGAATGGAAAATCCTTGCCGCAAAGGAAGACGTAGCACGGGAGGTTCAGCTCCATCGCGATCTCGTATTCCATCTGCGTGAAGCTCCGGCGGTCCGGACCGGGAATCACCGGCTGCGGTTCCGCACCGTAGTAGAAGCCGGCGAGGTGCACGACCGCATTGCACGTCTGGATCTTCGTCCGCAGCATGTCCCGCACCGATTTGTAGTCGGGCGGAAAGTCGTCCTGCACGATCGGCAGGCATTCCATACGCCGCAAACCCTCGGATACAAGGCCGCGGGCAGTTCGAAGATCTCGGCTGGTGGCGCTGACAAAAATACGTGGAACCGGTTGCATGGCGGCAAATTAGCAAGGATCGTGCCTGCGGCAAGCGTTTAGCGGTCCTTTTTTCTGGCGGGTGCGGGTGCGGGTTTTTCCGGCTTGTCGGGCTTGGCGATGAGCATGCGGCCGACCATCGTGTTGCCGAAGCCGTCGACCTTGGTGTGGAGGGCGGACATCGTGCCGGTGGTTTCATCGAGGAGCCCGTTGACCTTGAGGATGCTGGTATCGACCCGGGTGTTGAGGTTGGTGACGGTTTTTGTCATCTGATCGGTCAAGCCCTGGAGGCGGAGGAGGCTGGCGTCGAGGGTCTTGAGCGTCTGGTCGATCTTGCCATTGTCGCCCGCCTTCTGCTCCAGGCTGGCGGTCATCGCCCTGAGGTTGGCGGTAGTGGAATCGAGGTTGGCGAGGAGCTTCTCGACCGGCGGGCGCTTGGCCGGATCGGTTTCCTTCGAGAGCGACTGGCCGTTGAGGCTGGCGGTGACTCCCTCCAGCTGGCGCATCGACGATGCCGCCGAGGGGATCGCCTCGGCGAGCTCCTGCATGACGGATTGTGGGCGGCCGTTCTGGGGTTCGGTGAACTGTCGGATCGTGTGGTCGATCTGGTCGCCGAGCTTGCGGTATTGCTCGACCACATCGGCGAGATCGTTTTTGGATTTTTCCTTTTCGAGCGGGAGGACGGGGGGCGGGCCCTCCTTCGGGAGGCGGGCCTGCACGGCGTCGGGGGCAGGGGAGAGCTCGAGCGTGATCGAGCTGGGAGCGAGGGCGGACTGGACGACGCCGGCCTTCACGATGCCGGCCGGGGCGAACTTCCAGGCCGCGTAGTCCTTCTTGACGCCGGCGACGAGCGTGAACCGGGCCGTGCCATCGTCACCGATCGACGGTGTGATTTTCCGGACGTGTCCGATCGATGCGCCCGCGCAGTGGAGTTCGGAGCGCGGGGCGAGGCCGAGCAGGTCCTTCGAGGTGAACTGGAGCTCGGCAGCCTCGCTCCAGACTCCCAGGCTGTCCTTGGTGATTTGGATTCCGATCCAGGCGCCGGCGATAGCCAGCACGCAGATGAGGACGATGATCGTTTGGATTTCGAGTTTCTTTTTCATGAGGCTCGTGTGGCAAAGGCGAGGTAGTGTTCGTTGCGGGCGGCATCCTCGCGGCTGATCAGGGTGTGGCCGCCGGGGTGGAGGATGAGGAAATGGGTCGCGATGCGGCGCGCGAAATCGAGGTCCTGGGTGGCCAACACGATGCCGGTGAGGACGCCGGTCCGCACGAGGCTGGCCAGGAGCTCTTCGACGAGCGCCTTTTTTGCGGGGGCAAGGGCGGCGACAGGCTCGTCGGCGATGAGGAGCCGGGTCGGACCGGAGAGTGCCCGCGCGAGGGCGACGCAGCGCTTGTCGCCTTCGCTGAGCCGGTGGACCTCCTCGTTTTCCAGATGGGCGCAGCCGACGAGGCGCATGCGCAGGCGGACCTTCTCCTCGACGACGCCGTCGAGGTCGAGCCCGTGCACGAGGAACGGAAGCGCGATGTTTTCGAAGACCGTCATGTTGCGGATCAGCCCGGTGTGCTGGAAGACGACGCCGACGTCCGAGAGCGCCGCGCGCAGCTCGCGCCCGGCGATCTTCACCGAGCCTTTAGGCACGCGGAGGTGGCCGCTCAGGTGGGCGAGCAGGAGGCTTTTCCCCGAACCGTTATCGCCGAGCACGGCCAGCACCCCGCCGGTCCCGACCTCGAAGTCGAGCGGGCCGCGGCCGATGTTGAGACCGGAAACGGAAAGTGGTGGGGCGCTGCTCATTCGAGCTGGAATGCCGCTGTGAGCAGGCTCAGGAAGAGGTTGACAATCGTCGAGGAGAAGACCGCCGTCGCCACGGCCGAGGTCGTGATCTTGCCGACAAACCCGCTCTCAGCCTTCGCGCCCATGAAGCCGAAATACCCGCTGATGATCGACATCGCGGTCGCGGTGATCGCCAGCTTGGTCACCGTCAGCAGGAGGGCGCCCGACGTGATGCTCGACGAGTAGGCGGAAATGAATTCGGTGAATCCGGCGCCGACCGCGATCCACGAAACCAGCCAGGCTCCGAGGCAGGCGGCATAGACGCCGATCACCGCGAGCGCCGGGGCGGTGATAATGAGGGCGATCGCGCGCGGGGCGAAAACCATCTGCGCAGGATCGAGCCCGACCGCCTCGATGGCGTCGATCTCCTGCGACACGCGCATGCTGGCGATGTCCGACGTCATGCCGACAACACCCTTCAGAACGACCAGGTTCGCGATCGCGAACGGGATGACAAACTGGATAAACGCGCCGCCAAGCCGCGGCAGGACGAGCGACTGGAATGCCTCGGCGCTGCCCGCGTTGCCGATGACCCCGTAGGCAGCCGCCAGTCCGTAAATGAACGTCGTGAGGGCGGAGGCCGGCGCGGTGCCGGACAGAAATCCGAGCACCTGCCGGACGGCCTCGCGATCGACAACCGTCGCGCGGCCGGTGAGGACGCGCGGCACAACGCGGGCGGCGACGACGACAATCGCGCCCAACAGGCTGGCGATCGAATACCGGATCGTCCGCTCAAACGTCATTGCCGTTTGCGATGAGGTGTTCATATAGTCGCCCCGAATGACTCACGGAACGGCAGATTCCATGCAAGACAATTCCGGGCGGCCCGCGCAAACCATCGACGGGGTGGCGACGGACGTGGCCGGGCTCCTGCAGCGGCTGAAGGGCGGCGGAAAACTCACGTCCCGCGAGCTCCGCGGAATCTGGGGCGGCCGTCTCAGGCCGTTCTGGCGCCTCCACATCGACATCTACCGCGCGCTGTCCCGGCGGTTCCTCGAGCTCGGCGAAAACTACCTTGCGATCGAGGTCGCCGACGAGGGCGGGCAATTTTTCGGCGACGACGTGGCACTCATCCTGACGCGTGCGCTGGCCACCGCGCGCAGCGGGGCGCCGCAGGGCGCGCAGGCGTTTCTTGCCCGGAAGGAGGCCGTGCTCGCCGGAGCCGAAGAGGCGAAGAGTCTCCTTGCCCGCACGTTCAAGGACCTCTGGAAGTCCTCCGGCGAGGAGCGCTACCTCCAGGAGGCCTTTGACCTCTACCACCTCGACTACTCAACAACCAAGGGCGACCGCACGTTCCCCGGAGTCAATGCCGCCAGCATGGCCCGATTCCTCGGACGCGCCGGCGACGCCGAACGCATCGCCTCCGACGTCCTCGGCATCCTCCGCGAACGCCCGGACACCTCGAGCTACTGGGATCAGGTCACGATCGCCGAGTGCCAGCTCGTGGCCGGAGCGATCGAGCCGGCCCGCGCCTCGTATGCGGGTGCGGCCGGCAGCGGGCAGGTCGCCCACGCGCACCTCGCGACCACCCGCGCCCAGGCGCGGCTTCTCCTGCGCCACCTCGGCCGCGACGCATCGGAATTCGACCCCTGCTTCCCGCTGCCCGGAGTGATCGCATTCACCGGGCACCGGATTGATGGACCCGGACGGGCGCTGCCACGGTTTCCCGAGGCGCTCGCACCGGAAATCAAGGAGCGGATCCGCGGTATGGTCGCGCAGTCCAAGGCCGGCTTCGGCTACGCGGCGGCCGCCAGCGGCGCCGACATCCTCTTTCTCGAATGCATGCAGGAGGCCGGTCTGGAAACGTTCATCCACCTCCCGATGCCCGAAGACGATTTCATCCGCGCCAGCGTTGCTGATGCTCCCGGATGGATCGAGCGCTACCGCGCGGTCACGGCCGGCGCCACCGAATTCACCTGCGCTCCGAATGCCGGCGGTGGCGCGCTGGCATTCGACTACGGGAACCGGCTTCTCCTCGGGGCAGCGGCCCAGAGGGCGCGGCAACTCGGGTCGGAGCTCCGCCTGCTCGCGGTCTGGGACGGCCTGGCGGGCAGCCCCGGCGGCACCGGAGATTACGTCGCCCTGGCACGAGGGCTCGCCTGCCCGGTCGACGTGATCAGCCTCCCGGCGGGACCCGCGGGTCCGGCAGCCCCTCCGGCCGCCGCCGGCGGCAACAGGCTCCTCTCGATTTTATCCCTCTCCCTCACCCTTGGTGAGAAGGCGGAACAGCAGCTCGCGGATTTGCTCGGCCGCCATGAGGTGATCCACCGCGAGGCCGCCGGTTCCCGCATCAGGCTCTTCTTTCCCTCGCCATCCGCCGCGGCCGCGGCCGCGCGCGCCATCCTGCGCGATCTCGCCCCCCATCTCTCCTCCGCGCCCGGACTCCATACCGGCCCGGTTCGCATGTCCACCCATCCGCTTACCGGGGCCAGCGTGATCCGCGGCACGCATGCGGAACTCCCCGACGATCTCGCCGCCCTCGAACCCGCCGGCCTCATCTACGCCTCGTCCGCATTTGCCGCCCTCCTCGGCCTCGACGCGCAGTCCGGCTCCCGCTGCGAATTTCTCGGCTACCGCGCACTGCACCCCGGCGGACCGGGCGAACCGGTTTTTCAGGTGGTTGCATGAATCCGCAGGAGCAGGCCCGCAGATATAAGAATTTTGAATATGTGACATTACCCTAATGCGCAATCAGTTGCATCATGCGGTTGCGCGCACAATCCGGCGTCGCAAAAACAAGGCGTGACAGAGTGGGCAGGTGTCGGACAACTTTATCCCCCAAAATTTCAATTATGTTGATTCGCCCCTTCGCCACGCTACTGGTTGCATCCACGCTGTTAATTGCGCAAACGCCTGACCCGGCACAGAATCCGTCCGCAACGGCATTCGTTCCGCTTTTCAAAACCACCGAGCACAAATTTGTTGGTCCGCTACCCTCGGCTGAGTTCTTTTTCCAGCTTCCGCAGCATGTTGAGCTGACAGGCAACCAGCAGTTCACGATCCGGTTCCGGGCTTCGCAGCTGCTCATTCCGGATATCTCGACGGCAACAATCGAACTCAACGGGAGCCCGGTCAAAAGCATCCGGCTGCCGGGCAAAGACAGCGAGGCCGGCTCGCAAACTCTCGGATTTTCGGTTCCCGCTGAGACCCTTGTCAACGGCTGGAACAAGGTGCTGGTGAAGTGCCTGATGCAGACAACCGACGTCCACTGTCGCGATGTCGACAATCCGGCCTGCTGGTTTGTGCTGGAGAGGGGGACCGGACTCGCGGTGAGCTATAAGCGGATGAAGCTGTTCCCCGAGTTGGCCCGCTTTCCGGCATCGGTAACCGAGGAGCAGCTCCTGCGGCAGGATGAACTCGTGGACGGGTTTCCCGCCGGCCGGATCCGGCCGGTCGCCGCCCTCCTGATGCCGAAACAACTGAACAGCACGGCATTCCGGGCTTTCGTCATCGCCGCGGCGCGACTCGGGCAGCCGGGCTATCTTCCCGCTCCGGCCCTGCGCTTGGGAACTCTCGACGGGTGGAACAAGCTGAACAGCGAGACTAACGGCGTCCTGCTCGGGCTGACATCCGACCTGGACGGGCTGGACCTGCCGGCCGAAACCCGCGCGGCGGCCGGCACGCTGAAGCCGGCAGAGGGATTGCTGGCAGAATTCATCACCGGCGAGGATCCATCGGCCCAGCGGCGGTGGATTCTGGTCTGCGGAAGCGACGAGGAGGGATTAACAAAAGCGGTTCTGGCGCTCGGCAGCAGTGACGCGCTCAGCACGGCGTCGGTAAACCCGTGGTTGGTTCGCGAGACCCCGCAGGTTTCGGCCCTCACCGAAAGGCAGGCCCTCCCCGCGGCGGGCACCCAGTCGTTTGAAAACCTTCTGGGTGGCCGGCTAACGATGAAGGGGATTTTCCGCAACCGGGCTTCGTTTTCCTGGGCGCTGCCGCCGGGGTTCGAGACGGCTCCGGGAAGTGAGCTTCTGCTTGAGATGGCTCACGCATCCGGGCTCGACAGCAACTCGGCGGTCCAGATCGACATCAACGACCGGATGCTCCAGGGCATCCCTCTGGGCAATACCGGCGAGCAAAGGAAGCTGGTGCGGCTCGGCATTCCCGAGGGCATCCCCGGCCGGTCCCCGAACAGCATGGTTGTGAGTTCGTATCTGGATATCGGCACCACCGACTGCGGGCACCGCAACGAGGAGCGGGCCTGGGTGGAATTCGCCGCCTCGTCGTTCCTGACGATTGCCTCGCGGCCGCTCACGATCAATGGGCTGGACCGGATGGACCTTGTCCTGCTCCGGGATGCATTCCTCCGCAGGGCGTGCATTCTGCTTCCCAAATCGTCCACTGCCGAGGATCTCAAAGTGGTGGGCGACCTTGCCCTTTCGCTGGGGAAGAGCCTGGCTGCGATGCCGGTTCTTTGGCCGCGCGCGGCCCTGTATTCGGCCGGCGAGGCCGTGGCCCCCGCGGTGCTGGAGAACGCCTCCGTGATCCTTCTGGGAAGCGTGGGAGACTGGCGGCAGGCCCTTCCGAAAGAGGCCCTACTGAGCATCAATGCCGTTCCGGGCAAGGAGGCGCTCCTCCTGCAGAGCACCGAGGTGCCGTTTGACCAACTCCCCGCAAGCCTCGTTTTCGCGCAATTTCTCAAATCGCCGTGGAGCGCCGACAACTGCGTGGTGGCGGTCGGCGGCGCCGGCGGGATCGGGGGACCGGTGGCCTCGCGCCTTCTGACCGACCCGGAGGTGCTGGCCAAGCTCGCCGGCACGGTGGCCGGCCTCGATAAAAAGGGCCGCGTCTTTCAATACGACGTGCGCAGGGCCAACGCCCAGTCGCTCTCGGAAAGCGTGCTCTCCCGGATCCCGAAGGGAATGTCCGCGGCCGAGACCGAGGAGAAGCTGGACATGGAGGAACGGGTGCGCAGCTATCTGAGCACCCGGAATCTGGTCATTGCCGGTGTGGTCCTCCTGGTCGTGATTTTGCTGATCCGGACCCAGATCAGGCTCATGAGGATGAAAGCGGAACTGCGCAGAAAGAACGCCAAGCCGGATTCCAAAGATGCCTAGACCCGGGCTGGCAGCCGCCATCCTTTTGCTTCTGGCTGCGGGCGCACGGTGTCCGGGAGCCGGCAGCCCGCTCGTGCCATGCGATCCCGCAGCGGGCCCTGGCGCCGTCACGCTGATGATCCACGGGGAGACTGCGCGACCGTTTTCGCTGATGGATTTGAAGGGAGTCACCGAGCGGCTTCTCACGCGCGTGAATTCCCGCATCGTCACGCGCGGATCGCGGGAGGTGCTTCCGGAGGACATCGCGGCGGCGGATTACGTGGTGCTGATGGGCATCGGTCCCTGGCCGGCGGAGGGGACCCTTCCTCCGATCGATCCCGCAAAGCCGGTCCTGGTCTGCGGGATGCCGCCGCGCGGAAGCGCCGGGTGGCCGGGAAGCCAAAAGCTGCCGCCGAAAGTCGAGTCGTGGCCGGCCGCCAACGTCTCCATCGGCGGGGCGAGCTTCCGCTCGGACGTTTCCTATTTCATCCCGGGCGGGCCGGCCGGCTCCGACCAGGTGCTGGCCGGGATCACCGCTGGCGGAAGGAAATCGCCTCTGGCCTGGAGAAGTGGAAACCGGTTCTGGTTTGCATCACTCCCGTCGGAACCGGCAACCGGGTTTGTTTTCTCGGCGATCCTGCCCGCCTTTTACGGATCTGCCGATCCGGGCGCCAGCGGCGTCCTGCTCACACTGGAGGCATTCCACACCGGCTGCGATCCCGCCTCCCTGCGGCGTGCGGCGGATTGGCTCGCATCGAAAAACCATCCGTTTGCCGTCTCGGTGCGGGTGCCGTCCGGCGACACCGACCCGGCAAAGACCCGGGAATTTTACTCGGCTCTGCAGTACGCGCAGTCGCGCCGCGGCCGGATCTTTCTGATTGCAGATGCCGGAGCGCTTTGGGACGCGGCGCTGGACCGGCCTCCTTCTGCTCCGGTCGTTGAAGCCGGGGTGAAGGAGTTGGAGCGGGACGTTCGCACCTGCCTCGACAACGGGCTGCTCCCCCTTGGCGTGCGGCTCGCGGATTCCGGCCTCAGCGCGGAGGCGGCGGCGCGGCTGGCGGATGTCTTTACGCTCTCGCTGGGTGCCAGCCAGGCCTCGGATGCCACGGCGTTCGCCACCTTTTCGCCCGGAACAATCACCCGGGTAGCCGGAAGACTGGTCGTGCTGCCAGCCAGCCCGTGGTTTCAAGCCGGGCAGCCGGCAGGCGACGGGCAGGCGCGCAACCTTCTCCTCCTTCCGGGCACGGTGCTGGGCATCTCCGTGCCGGCGTGGTTGCCTTTTGCTAAGGCGGCGGCACTGCTTGAGGCGGCCGATGGCCTGAACCGGCCGTTTCTCGATGCGGCCGATGCGGCCGCCTCGGTCTCCACCGGTCTGGGCGCGCTCTGGACGGCGCGCTCGGGTCCGATGAAGCCCCCGTTTTCCGGCCGCGCACAGCTCAAAAGCTTCGATGCCACCGCGCAGCCGATCTCCACATCCGAGGTCGAGGCAGTCACCCTCGAACCGGTCGCCGGCGTGGCGGGTGCAGCCGTGACAACCCTGATTCCATGCGCACCGTGAAACCCCTTCTCGCGTTGATCCTGGCTCCTGCCGCGCTGGGGCTTTTGCTCGCGGAACCTCCTCCGGACCCGGCGGCGGTGGCTCCGCTGCTGAGCCAGGCCGAGGAACTCGCGGCCGGGGGAAACCACGGTGCCGCCGCGGAGGCGCTCGAAAAGGCCACCCAGGCGGCTCCCGGCGTGGAGACGATCCGGTTCCGGCTCGCATCCCAGCTGGTTTTCCAGCGCCGCTACGACAAAGCCGCGGATCTCTACCGATCGCTGGCCGCCTCGTCCAATCCCGCCCTGGCCGCGCTGGCGAAAAACTCGCTCGACGCGCTGGCTGCTGCAAAGTTGCGCGAGGCCGCCCAGAGGGAGCGCCAGGCCGCCTTTCAAATCCGGGACACTGAACTCAAACGGCAGCAGGCCGCGCAGGAAAGGACCTTCCGCGCCAGCGAAGCCGCCCAGATGGAGCGCCAGGCCATCTACGATGAGTTCCAGGCCGGGCGCGACCGGGACGGCCTCGCCCTCCTCGAAAAATACGGGGCCTCGCATCCCGTTCCGCCGGACCTGCAGTATGCTGCGGTCTTCGCGCTCCAACGGCTGCGGGAATTCCCGGATGCCGGGCGCCGGCTGGACGCCATGCCGGACGATGTGAAGTCCTCGCCGGCCTGGCTGCTCGTCCACGCCCGCAACCAGCGCGCCCAGGGCCGCATGGCAGCGGCCTGGGAAGACTTTTCGCGCGCGGAAGCCGGAGCGCAAGGAGGCCCGCTCGAAGCCGAAATCCGCCGGGAGATCGACGGCCTCCCCGCGGAGTACAACCTCCACCGCTGGGCGTGGGGCGAACTCCAGCTGGACGCCCAGTATCTCACGCGGTTTTCCGATGCCATCTTTTACGGCCAGATCCGGGAGGGCACGTTTGTGCCGGGGGCGCGGTGGATCCAGCCGTTCGTCCAGCTGGATTTCACGCTGGATACCAAGTCGGGCGTCGTGGACGGCCTCTCCCAGGTTTATGCAAACAACCTCGCGGGCGGACATGCCGGCGTCCGCCTGCGGCTGATCCCGAACGAGGAGATCTGGATTTACGGGCTCCTGGGAATCCAGAAGGACCTTCGGGGCACCACGCGCTTCCACGGAGATTGGTTCCTGGACTGGCGAGCCGGCGTGCGGGGCTACAAGGGGATCGGCCCGGGACTCAATTTTCTTAAGGAATCCACGCTCGTGTCTGCGCAGGGATCGGCCTGGGATATCCGGCCCAGGCTGGCCTGGCTCGCCGAAGGCGGTTGGGATGCCGCCTGGTATTCGCTCTACGAAAACTTCATCGCCTACGGGCAGCTCCGCGAGGGGTTCCGGGTGCTGGAGGCCGGCGGCTGGCTCGGGGTCGACGCCTACGCGCTGCAGCAGGGAACGCTGGACTCGCTCGGGCTCTACTACAACAACTTCTTCGAGGCGGGCGGCGGGCTCCGGGCGACCGTCCGGCTCCAGCGCTCGACAAGCCTGATCGCGCGCGCCGAGTATCTTGGCGGCGCCTACCTCGGCACCAACGCCCAGAACAGCCGGGGCACCCTGCCTGCAACCTACACGGACCTCCGCATCACCGTCTCGCTCTGGTCGGAGTGGTAAAAACCCATGGAAGTCCTCTCTGAAATTTTCATCGTCCTGGCCTACGTCGCCGCCATCGGGTTCTTCGTCTTCGGCCTCGACGACATCATTTTTGATCTACACTTCATCCTGCACCTGATCCGGACGCGGGAGGCAAAACACACGACGGTCGACGAGCTCCGGGCCAAGCCGGAAAAATACATCGCGATCTTTGTGCCGGCGTGGAGCGAGGGCGGCATCGTGAACCGCATGGCCGACTACGCGGTCAAGATCCTCGACTACGAGCGCT
This sequence comes from uncultured Chthoniobacterales bacterium, assembly GCA_964467415.1. GTDB lineage: Bacteria > Verrucomicrobiota > Verrucomicrobiia > Chthoniobacterales > Terrimicrobiaceae > CAYXRX01. The sequence goes on along the minus strand of CAYXRX010000005.1, from coordinate 121,846 downwards.
ACGACATCTTCATCGGCGTCTACCCGAACGACCCCGAGACGACCGCCTGCGTGGATGCGCTCACGCGGATCTGCCCGCGCATCCACAAGGCGGTGTGCCCGGACCCCGGACCCACATCGAAAGCCGACTGCCTGAACGCGATTTACCGCGCGATGCGGCTCCGCGAAATCCCGGGCGTGCGCGAGTATGAGATCATCGCCCTGCACGATTCCGAGGACGTCCTGCATCCGCTGACGCTGAAGGTTTACAACTACTACGTGCCGGACAAAGTCGACATGGGCCAGATCCCTGTCTTCCCGCTCGAGCTTCCTCCATGGAAATACTGGGTTTCCAACTCTTACATGGACGACTTCAGCGAGCTCCACCTCAAGGACATGTTCGCCCGGCAGGAGATGGGAGGCATCGTTCCCTCCGCTGGCGTCGGCACAGCGTTCAACCGCAAGGCCATCGACCACCTCGCCGACCACAACGCCGGCGACCCCTTCGTCGTCGGGAATCTCACCGAGGATTACTTCCTCGGGATCCAGCTCAAGCGCGCGGGCTACAGCGCCGGGTTCATCAACTATCCGATCGACCGCGTGGTGGTGAAAAAGGACGCCGAAGGCCGGGTCGTTTCCAAAAAGTTCGTCACCGACATCGTGGCGGTCCGGGAGAATTTTCCCACGAAGTTCTGGGACGCGGTGCGGCAGCGCTCGCGCTGGATCCTGGGTATTTCGATGCAGTGCTGGGAGCTGGCCGGCTGGGAGGGTTCGACCGCCGTGCGCTACACGCTGATGCGCGACCGCCGCGCCCCGCTCGTCCACCTGATCAACGCCATCGGCTACATCGTGATCTTCTCCTGGTTGATCGAGACCGCGTTCCGGCACCTTCCATTTGTCGCAACCGAATACTGGCGGCCGCTCTTCACCCTGGATTCGTTTCTGTGGACGCTGATTCTGATCGACACCTGCTTCCTGTTTTACCGGATCCTGATCAAGGTTTACTACGTGAAGGAGATCTACGGCTGGAAGCAGGGGCTCTTCGCCATCCCCCGCTACCCGGTCGGCAATTTCATCAACTTTTTCGCGACCTGCCGAGCGGTGTCGATGTATGTGAAGAGCCGCATTTTCGGCAAGCAGCTCGTATGGCTGAAGACAACCCACGTCTTCCCGAGCGCGACCGACCTCTCCGAGTTCGCCGCCTCGATCGAGGACCTGCTCCTGCAGGAGGGCAAGGTGCCCCGCGAACGGATCGAGCAGCTCATGCATAGCAACAGCCATCCCTCGATCCCGATGAAGCTCCTCCGGCTCCGCCTGCTCGACGAGGAGCAGTTCACCGCCATCTGGTCGCGGTTCTCCGGAATTCCCGAAAAAACCGTCTTCATCGAGGACACCGACCCGGCACTTCTGGAAAAGATGCCCGAGCAGGAATCGATCGACGGGGATCTGATCCCCGTGAGGGAATCGGAGGACGGCCACCTGGAGGTCGCCTTCCTCGAGCCTCCGTCCCCACAGGTCCGCCAGGACCTCGAGCGCCGCTTCGCGCGCCCGCTGACCGGCTGCCTGATCACGCCCACCAACCTGCGCATGCTGAGGGAGCGTGGCTACTCAGCTATGGCCATGCCCCGCTATCGACCCGCAGTGAGCGAATCCTTCCACGGGATCGACCCCGCGAAACGCCGGGAAGCGCGAGCCATCCAGTTCCGGACCGGAAGGCGATTCTCGGATCTTCTCGTGACCATGGGATACGCAAGCGCCGCCGACTGCCGGGCGATGTGGTGCCGGCTCTTTGATGCCGAGCCATGTTCCATCGAGAACGAATCCCTCGACAGCGCCGCGCTGGAGAAGCTCGGCCCGGTCTTCTGCAGCCTGCACCGGATGGCTCCCCTCCAGGGCCAAAAACTGATTTTCCAGGATGTGTTTCATCCGGAGATCCTGCCGGTGATCGAGGGGCGCCTGGGTTGGAAGCCGCGCCTCGTGGCGGATCTGGCATCGCCGGTGCGGCACTTTCTCCGGGGCGTCTTCAGCTCCGTCAAGATGGACGACCTCCTCCTGGACCGGCTGGTGGCCGATGGCTCGATCCAACCGGGCGCCGCAGAGGAGCTTCGTTCCCTCAAAAGCCTCCTCACCGATCCGATGCATCTCCTGGTGAAAAAATTCCACCTGTCCGACGCGGACGCCGTCTTCCGGGCGTTTGCCTCGATCTCGCGCCTGCCGGAAGCCGGAGAATCTCCGTCGATCCCGGTGCCGGCCGGGGTCTTGCGCCCGGGCTTCGAATCGTCGACCGGCTCGAAAATCCTGGAGGCGCAGGACGGCCGGGTGACGATTGGCTTGAGCCAGCCGCTCGCCCCCGCGGATTTTTCGCACATCTGCACGCGCCTCATGCGCTGCGCCATCCGCTTTGTTCTTATCCCTCCCCAATCATGAATACCAAGTCGCGCAGGAAACCCCAAAAAAAACGGATCGCAGTCGTGGTCGGCACCCGCCCCGAGGCCGTGAAGCTGGCCCCGGTCATCCGCGAGCTCGCCCGTTCAGAGACGCTCGAACCGCTGACGATCAACACCTGCCAGCACCGCCAGATGGTCAAGCAGATCTTCAGGGACTTTGAGATCCGTGCGGATGTCGAGCTGAACGTCATGCGTCCGCGGCAGACGCTGTGGGGGCTGACCGCCCGCGTCAGCCAAACGCTGGGCGACTTCTTCCAGAAGGAACCGGTCGATGCCGTCCTCGTGCAGGGTGACACCACCAGCGCGTTTGTCGGCGGGCTCTGCGCGTTCTACCACAAAATCCCCGTCGGCCACGTCGAGGCCGGACTGCGCTCGGGAGACATGTATTCTCCGTTTCCGGAAGAGCTGAACCGTAGCATGCTCGGCAAGCTGGCCAGATGGCATTTCGCGCCGACCGACCACTCGCGCAAGCTCCTGCTGGCCGAGGGCGTGGATGGCCGGAGGATCCATGTGTGCGGGAACACGGTCGTGGATGCCCTCCACTGGATGATCCGCCGCCTCCGGGCCGGGGGCGCCATCGCCCGCAGAAAGGCCGGGCGCCGTCTCGTTCTTATCACCTGCCACCGCCGGGAAAACCTGGGCGCGCCGATGGCCGCCGTCTCTCGCGCAATCGGGCGGCTGGCCGCTCGCCACCCGGACTGCGATTTCGTCTTTCCGATGCACCCGAACCCGGCCGTGCGCGAGATCGTCGAGCCGATCCTCAGGCCGCTGGCAAATGTCCGCCTCGCCGAGCCGATGGACTACGACGAGTTCCTGGCACATCTGTGCCGCGCTCACCTGGTCCTGTCGGATTCCGGCGGCGTCCAGGAGGAAGCGACCTCGCTCGGCATTCCCGTCCTCCTGCTCCGCCGGGAAACCGAGCGCCCGGAGGGGATCCAGGCGGGCGTCGTCAAGATGGCCGGGACCGACGAAGGCCGGATTTTCCGGCTCGGGCGCGAGCTGCTGACTTCGGAGGCGGCGTGGGCGGCGATGGCGCGCGGATCGAAGGTTTTCGGCGACGGGAAATCCGCCCGGCGGATCGTTAAAATTCTGGAGCGGTCGTTCCGTTCGGAGCCGGCCCGCGGGCGTTGAGCGCACCGAGGTAGGCCTCAAGTGCCAGAAGCGCTTCCAGCTGATCGAAGGAAAAGACCGGATACCCGCCGATCGCACCGGGGAATCCGGACGCGGGGCCGTTTTGGAACTCCCGCATTTTTTGGATCGCGGCGCCGGCCTCGTCGATCCGGCCGCAGCCGAGCAGAAGCCGCGCCCAGAGCGCATAGACGCTTGCGCCCGCCGGCACCGCCAGCGCCTCCCCGGTGGAGGAATCGAAGGCCTGGGGAAGCATTCCGCGCTGCTTGAAATAGCGGGCCCGCAGCTCGATCGCGTCGCGGAGCCGGGCGCTCCCGGCGTCGACCGATTGCATGTGGAGCAGAGTGATCAGCGCAAGCACCTCATCGGAGGCACCTCCCGAGTAGCTTCGCGTGTCCGGGTCCCACTTCGCAGGGACCATTCCGGCGGGCGGGGGAATGCGGCCCAGCACATCCCGGCTGTTTTCGTAGAGCGTCCGGCATTCCGGGATCTCCCCTCCGAATTCCCGCATCGCCGGGAGGTGGAGGTAGCAGAGGAGAACCGGCCCGCTCCCGGCGCTCCCGTCTCCGAGATTGAATGCCGGCGGCGGAACAAAGTGGCCGGCGGATCCGCGCGCCAGCTCCCTGGCCAGGTCGAATCCAAACCGGCCGGCTTCAGGAACGTCCCAGCGCTTCGCGGCCATCCGGCACGCCCAGGCTACCCTCCAGTCGTCCAGAGTGGCGCTGGTGTCGGCCCGCCGCAGGGGGTCGAGCGAAATTTTCCACGCGATAAATCCCGGGGGCGATCCCAGGAAGCGGGTCTTGATGAGGGCGAGCTGCCGCTCGAAACTGCGGCGGTCGTTGCGCAGAAGCGCAAGTTCCATCAGCTGTCCCACCGTCTCGCTGAGCACGTCGCGGTTGCGCGCCTCGCCTGCCACCACCGGCCGGTCGGTCACCGCATTCACATAGACCGCGCCGGTCGCCGGATCCGTCATCCGGGTTGAAAGAAACCTCTCGATCGCGTCCATCGACTCTCTCGCTCCCGCAACCTCCGGCCGCAGGTCAGGCGCGCCCGCGCCGGACAATGCCGGCAGGATGAGAATCCCGAGACAAACCGCACCGCTTGAAATTCCAAACCTCACGGCTGAAGAATAGTGGATTCGGGCCTCCGAATCCATGCTTGGTTTGAAAGGACGCGACACCGCCCGGCCGTTCGGGTATAAGACGTCAATGGAGACGAAGTTTTCGATTCTGGTCGTCGACCGGTTCAAACGGCCTCTGGAGACCTGGAAGCGGGTCTCCGAGTTGGTGGACGGGGGCGAAGTCAAGGTCGTCAGCGAGCCGGATTCCGCCGAATCGGAACTTTCCAGCGGCCGCTACGATTTGATTCTCTGCAGCTACCGGCTCTCGACCGAAAGCGGCACCGAATTCATCGCGCGCATGCGGGCCCGCGGCATCGAAACCCCGGTCATCTTCCTTTCCATCACGATGGACACGAAGGGCGTGGTCGAGACGGCCGGCATCCCGATGGCTGACTTTCTCGCCGCACCGTTTTCGTCGGAGGAGCTCCGCCAGCGCATCCGCCTTCTCTGCAGCAAGCCCGCTCCGCTCTGATTGCGGGAGCGGGTCTGCCAGGACGTTGGCAGTTCCAGGGCATCGGAAGGGGTTGACAGTCCGCTCCGGCGTGCCATGAATTGACGCATGTCAAACATGCGCACACTCGTGGCGGCCGGCGTGATCGCGGCGACTTCCATCCTGGCATTTGCCCAGGACCAACAGACAATGAACCGGGAGGCGGCGGCTTCCGCCGCTGCCGCAGACAAGGAGCTGAACGCCGTCTATAAAAAGGTTATGGCCACCCTGGATGATGAGGGTCAGGCCCTGCTGAAAACCTCGCAGCGGGCGTGGATCGTCTACCGGGACGCGGAGGCAAAGTTTGCCGCCGACGAGATGCGGGGCGGATCCGCGGCACCCCTGCTCTACTCCGGCGCGCTGGCCAGCCTCACCAAGGAACGGGTCAAGCGCCTCCGCGAATCGTTGGAAGGATCGTCCGACGAGGAACAGGCCGACGAGCCCTCCGAGCCGGCAGGCGCCGAGACGGCCAAAAAGGCCGGTGAACTTTTCTACAAGGCCTACGCGCGCCACGACCGCGCGGCGGCTGCAAAAGTCGCTACCGCTGCCGCCATCGACGAGCTGGGCTGGGACGCCTCGGCCGGATCCCCGGAGGGATTGCAGCTGATGGATCCGACCCACATCTACTACGTGGGCGGCTCGATCGAGATGAAGATCAAGAAAAACGCCGCCGGACGCTGGATCGTGAACTCGCTGGAAATGACCGCCGACTAGTCCGACAGCCGGACGGCAGCTCAGGAATTTATGAGACGATATTCCATTCTGATTTTTTCCTGCTGCGCGGTGCTTTCGCTGGCGGGCGCACGGGCGCAGTCGCTTTCTCTTCAGCTGGACACGCACATTGCGGTTGCTGATCTTTCGGATGCCAAAGCGCAGCCGCGCAAGCTGACAAAGGGATCGGATCCCTGCATCTCGCCGGACGGCAAATCGGTCGCCTTCACGCGCTACGACGAGGACGGAAACCGCTTCATCGCCATCGCCGATGCCGCCACCGGAAAGTGGAGCCTCGTCAAAGGCATTCCGGGAAAGAACAGCTACCTCCCGATCTGGTCGCCCGACGGAAAGGACCTCTACTTTAATTATTTCCTGAACGACAACTGGGCGGTGGCCCGCGTGGACGCGGCGGGAGGCGGATTTCAAATCCTCAAAGACCTTCCGAAGCAGCCCGGATCCTACGGATGGCTGCCCAACGGAAAGGAACTCCTCTGCAACGACCTCGAATCGTTCTTTGTGCTCACCTTCAAGGACGACGGCACTGTCGCCCTCCGGAATATCGCAACCAGCGCGCCGCTCACCGGACTCTCGACTCCCGGCCGGATCGCAGTTTCGCCCGACGGCACGCGCGCCCTCTTTGACATGTCGGTCCCGGAGGATGGCGGGCCGCAGGACAATGAGCCGCCGTCGGCGGTCTTCCTGCTCGACATCGCAACCGGGCGGATCACTCGCGTCACCCCCAAGGGGATGAATGCCTTCTACGCCAGCTGGCTCCCGGATGGAAACGGGTTCCTCTTCACATCGTTCGACGTCAAAACCTCACGCCCGAGCATCTGCCGCGCGCCCGCCCACGGTTCGGCCAAGCCTACCGTCGTCATGAAAAACGCGAGCGAGCCCCGGGTCGCCCGATAAGCCTCCACCACACACACCCGTGCTCCAACCGATGAAAATCCGAGCCGTTTTCTCTGCCGCCCTCCTTGCCTCGCTGCTTTCCTGTCCGCCGGCCCGCGCAACGGATCCGGCCTCCGAGGCCTTCTCAAAAATCCTCGACGGCGGCGGCGAGGCCGCGACCGTGCTTCCCGGCTCGAAATCGCCCGACGGCAAGCTGGCCGTCATTTTCTCCGCGCGGAAAAAGGCCGTGAAATCCGCCGCCTGGCCGACCCTGGTGCCCGGTGCCGTCATCGGCCAGACCGACGCCAACGACGAGAGCCTTTATGTGACCGAAAACTGGGTCGTGTCGCTCACCGACAAGAAGAAGCTCGGTCTCGTCCGCAGCAAGAATCCGTTCTATTCCGCGATCTACGGCGATTTCCAGCTGAACGAGGGCCTGCTCGGCAACGGCTTCACTGCCCTCTGGGGCCCGGAGCAGGAGGGCTGGCACTTCGGCATCCTCAACTACGACGAGCGCGAAGGCTGCTGCGACATCTTCCTCGTCAATAACGACGGCACGTCCGCAAAAATCACGAGCATCAAGAAGGCGCTCGAGGCGGAGGTGGAAAAATTCATCAAGGCCCAGATCTCGTTTCTGAAGCTGCGCGCAAAGGCCGGTATCAACCCCGACAACTATGCGGTCACGTTCCATCCGATCGAGGTGCTCGATCCCGCGTCCAGCACGACCGTCGGCGATCCGCTCACCGTCCGGATCGGCTTCACCGCCGAGGTCCCCAACGCGGAGAACATCCCCGCGATCGAGGGATCGATGACCGTCCAGCTCACCCGCGACGATCAGGGCTCGGCCTCGGCCAAGGTCCTTGCAGTCAAGCCCGGCCGCGTCGAGCCCCCGGCTCCCGCCGGAGACGCCGAACCCGCCGCCGCCCCGAAGGCCGAGACGCCCACCACTAAGGACTTCTCCGCCTTCCGCAAGGATTGGAACGCCAAGGCGAAAGCCGGTGAGTGGAAAAAGGTCACCAAGGACCTGCCCGCCCCCGGGAAGGGCCGCAAGGCTTACGTCTGCGGCTGGGTCGAGGCCAATGTCCTCCAGCGCCTCATGCACGTCAGCTCGATGGGCGAGGGCAACGAGTCGATCACCCTCTACTACTGGCGCGACGGCCAGCTCACCTCGGTCTTCCAGCTCCGCACCGGCTCCGAAACCCAGATCTCCGACGTCGCCGAGGCGACCGAAACCTACAACTTCGTGGACGAAAAACTCGTGAGCTGGCAGCGCACCGGCGACAGCGACACCACCGTTGATCCCTCCGACCCCGCCTTCCAGGATGCCGGCAAGCAGGTCCTCAAGGACTCGATCAAATTCGCCGAACCCATCTACACGGCCATCGGCGCGGATTAAACATCAACGGTTCGCCCGCTCCTGGAAGCTGTCGCGAATCCGCTCCACCTGTTGATCGGTGAGGTTCCCGGGAGCCGACTTTTGCCAGTCTTGAAAGACCGCCCAGTCCCGATTGATGTCCTCCTTTGGTCTGCATCGCATCGCAGAGGAAAAAGCGTAGAGGCTTTTGTCTGAAGCTTCGTCCAATGCGAAAAGTATGTCCTCAGGGGCAGGTCCCAATGGAAAAAAGGTGCGAAGTATCGCTTCTTGAGTGTCCCGGTCCGCGCGGGGGTAAATTGTTGCATATTTTTTCGAAGCCGGACGCGCAAGTTTCCCCATTTCATCCAGGATGGAATAAGCCTCCCTCCCCTGTTGCATCCAGGGTTCTACGGCTGTCATCAGCTGATCGGCACGGATCTCCAAAAAATGCCTGAGCGCTGTCAGCCTTTCTTCTGGATCGTTGAGGGGATCCCCATTGAGGTATTCGCAGAGCAGCCGTCCCTGCGTGGCAACCTGATCGAAGAAACGTTTGTTTTGTGGGGTCTGCTCAACGTTTTTTTGTGGAAGGTAGTCAATCGCATGGAGGATTTCTTGGAGCTTGCGTAGTTGCGTTGCGATCTCCCTCAACTCTCCACATGCATCGCGCGTCTTTCCCGAAGTCGCGGAAATCCTGCGCATCTCTTCAGGAACCGAAACCAGTCGACGCAACGTCCTGTCCTCAATTTTTGCTTCAGGCCAGACTGTAGACCAAACATCATGATACCCTAGATTCAAAGGTTGATCCATTTTCCTCGTCATGACCGGGATGACGAGCTCGCCAGGTCGCACATCCAGTTGGGCGCTGACCGATTCATAGGTGTATGTGTTAACTTGGCCCGCTCCGTAGGAAGTCTGCCATCTCGCGGAGATTTCTGTGCCGGGTTTGTCATTTGTCTCCGCGATACTTAGATCAATCCACTGAGCCTCCTCAAGCGGCGCCGGGGGATTGCCTGAGCCAAACGGGCGGTGAATTTCAAACCCAACAAAAGTCCCTTTGCGAATGCGAAGGCTTGCGTTGCCATTGCTGTCTGTTGTCACTTCAGATACGGCGGGACGTCCATAAGGCGTCGAGACGGATGCTTTGACCATCCAGCCAGCCATCGGCTTGCCGGATACATCGCGGACTTTAAGCTGCACCGGTCGGGTTTCGAAATAATGTGCGCCAATCAGCAGTCCGCACAGCAAGATGACTCCTGCAGCGATTGCACCTTGCTGCCATTTTTTTGGCCTCTGGACGATCAATGCAAACAAAACCGGCAAAGGAGGAAATAGCGCAATGAGGACAAACATCTTTGCAAAGCCCTGCCACCCTCCGGATTCCCCGCTTGAAACGGGAGTCAGCAAAATGCCAAAAACCTTCAGCAGCCATGCCACGGGAATAGAAAGGACGGTGGCCCATGCGTATGCATACCATGATTGCCCCCTCAATATGCCCCCCGTTATCGCTACAAGCCCCCCAAGCACCAAGGAACCGACAAAGGATAGAACAATCGAATTTGCAAGGTTCACAGCGGCCAGCTTTAGCGTTCCCCCGAAAAATGAAAAGCCCTGCACATTATGAATTCCGCGAATCAGCGCCACTAGTTGATCCGTAAGGCTCCGGGAGCCGTATTTGACCTCGATCAAAATTGCGTTGCATTCGACGGAGTTCTCTCCAACTCTTCTGGCCATGAAGCCATTTCTTCTGATCGCAGCGATTGCCCTTTCCACCGGCCTGTTGGTGCAGGCGCAGCAGGACACCGCCTACCACCGGAAGGTTTACGCGGACGTCAATGACCGGCTCGGCGATTTCAGTACGAACAAGGTTCTGATCAAGCGGGCGGGGGAGACCGGGAAGACGGCGGTGCAGGTCTGGTGGGAGGCGAGCCTCGTCCGCAAGGTCGTCCTCAAGGAAAAGCAGGGGCCGGACTACACCCGGACGACGGAATTTTATTACAACCCGGAACAGGTGCTGACGTTTGTGTTTCAGAGTGACAACGATGGCCGGACGACTGCGGAGAACCGGTTCTACTTCAACAAAGCCGGCGACCACCTGGTGAAGTGGCTGGGTGCAGACAAGAAGCCGGTGCCGCCCGGCTCACACGATTTTACCGACATGGGCGCCGAGCTGATCCGCGCCTCCAACGAGATCCTTCAGCAGGTCGGCGATTAGTAGAATCCCGCGGGCGACCGGCAGGTTGACGGCTTTGGCCGGCTGCTCAAGAACGCTGAGCATTTCCGCAATTGCCCCAGCGAAACCAGAGGCGATCCTCTATCTGTGACTACATGCCCGCCAATCTGCGGCTGCACCCCGAAAGCTTTGGCGGGCGGGGACCCTTGAATTCCCGCGCCGGCCATCCCTTAACAATGTGATTGCCTTTCACCCCCGAGCCTGTTCTTGATGGCATCGATACACATCATGCGCCACTGATGGCGCAAATTAAGTGATCCTTGAATTGATCTCCTGCTATCAATCGCTGGCGGGGGGAGAAGTTTCTCGTTGGCCCCCAAACCCTGACCCCTACTTCCATGAACCCCCTCCGCTTCGTTTGCGGCGTTCTTGCCGTGTTGTTGACGTCTCTTCTGTGTCCAAAAGCCGCGGCCCAGACGGTTCTTCAGGACGCGTTTGACTCGGGGGCGTTCTCGGCCTCGTGGTCATCGACGGCGGGCGCGGCGATCCAGGCCGGCACCGGCGCGGCGGGCACCGGAAGGTTCGCCGCGATCACCGCGGCTTCCTCCGGTCCGGGCGCGCGGTTCGATTCCCTGCAGCCGGGCGGGTCGGCGGAGTTCACGGTGGAATGTTATGCGCGGGTGCAGTCGAGTGCGAACCGGCAATTCAACCTGATTGTTTCCACCTCCATGGCGGCGCTCCCTTCTATTTCCGCGGTCTTCAACTTGCGGTATCAGGGCGGCTGGGCGGTTTTTGACGGAGCAGCCTGGCGGCCGGTTTCAGGTCTCGGAGCGTTGACTCCCGGCGCATGGCACCGGTTCCGGCTCACCGGGCACGACTGGAGCCTGCCCACGGCGCGGTGCGACCTCGAGCTTTCCGATCCCGGGGGTGCGACATTCACCAGCAGCGCGACCGGCCTGACCTTCTTCCAGAGCACGGCCGCGAAAACGAGCCGGGCGACCTATTTCGTTTTTACCACGTCGTTTGGGAGCAACCCGGGGTTCGATGTGGATGAAGTGCTGGCCACCGATCCGACGATCGTTCCCGCGCCGCCGCCGCAGCCGATCTCCGGGATTTACCCGCACCTCTCGATCACCACCGCCAACCAGTCCGAATCCGGCATCGGTGCCGTGGTTCCCTGGGCGGACCGCCTTTATGCGATTAACTATTTCGCCGCCGGGTATAACACGGATGGCGTCCAGCACCTCTTCGAGATCGATTCCGATCTCAACATGACCCCGCGCGGCCTCCCGTTTTACGGGGGATCGATCGCGAGCCGCATGATTCACGACGCGACCAATCAGCTCCTGATCGGCCCCTATTTCATCGATGCCAGCCGCAACATCCGGCAAATCCCGATCGGTACAGGCGGCGGCTACACCGGTGTGATGCCGATGCACCTGAGCGGGGTGGCCAAGGACATCACGGATCCGAACAAGGTCTATTTCGTCGGGCTGGGCATGGAGCGCGGCTGGGCCAACGTGAGCGGCACCGAAGCGGTGATTCCCGCCACCAAGACAGCCCTGCAGACCCCCCTCAACACGATCCAGACCAATCAGTTCGGGTTCAAGAGCCACCATGGCAAGGGGATTTACACCGGCCAGGGACGCGTGATCTACGTCAGCAACGGCAACGGTGGCGGCACCGCAAAGGGCGGGGTGCTCATGGAATGGGACCCGCTCGCCGACACATGGAACGTGGTGATCCGGACTCCGATGGACGAGGTCACCGGGCCCGGCGGCATCCACGGCGCGACCCGCGACACCGAACCGGTCTGGGCGCTGGGATGGGACCAGAATTCGGCTCTGTTGATGGTCCGGATGCCCACCGATGGCTGGCACAAATACCGGTTGCCGAAGGGAAGTTACACGCACGATTCCTACTCGGGCTGGTATACGGAATGGCCCCGGATCCGGGATGTCGGGCTCGGGACCGGCCAGTTCCTTATGAACCAGCACGCGCTCCTTTACCGGTTCCCGTCGAACTTCGATCCGACTCACACCGGCGGGATCGTGCCGGTGAGCAACTTCCTCAAGATGATCGTCGATTACGCCGACTTCAACGGCCGGATCGTGATGGGTTGCGACGATGTCTCCGCCTTCAGCAACCCGCTCTACGGGCGAGTGCATTCTAATTTCACTTTTGTTGAAAAAGCCGGGCTCGACAGCTACGGTGGTGCCGCCTATGGCTCGGGCGGGGTGTGGCTCAACGAGGCGGTCGCCGCCGGGATTCCCTCCGATCCATTCCTCGTGAACGGTTTCGAAAACCGCTCCGTCCACCTGTCCCACGACGCCGGGCAACCGGTTCAGTTCACCATCGAGATGGATACCGCGGGCAATGGACAGTGGCAGGTTTACAAGACCGTCGTGGTCCCCACATCCGGCTATGCCACAGAGATTCTGCCCGTCGGTTTCCCCGGCCAATGGATCCGGTTCACCCTCGATCAGTCGGTTTCCAGCGCTTCGGCCTACCTGACCCTGAATAGCCAGGCACGCGCATTCGATGCCGCCCTGACCACGGGCCTGGCCGCCCCCAAAAAGGGTATCCCTCTTTCGCAGGGGGTGGTCCGGGTGACCAGCGCCTCCGATTACCCGCTGGAGTTCGCCGCCGATTTCCTCGACGCCTCCGGCCAGATCGCTGGAACCGGATACTACAAGGCCCGCGTGAATGCGTCCAAACAGGCGGTTCTGGAAAAAGTGAACGACGCGACCGCGGAATCGACGCTACGAACGGCCGCGGTGACCCGGCAGGATTTTTCCGTCGACGCGGCCTCCGTGATTCTCCAGGAGGGAAGCAACCGGTTCCGCGTGCCCCGCGGCAACCCAGCCTTCGACATCGCGACCGCCTCAGGGTGGTGCCGGGGAATCCGCGAGGTGGTTACCGAGCGCTCGCTCATGAATATCCACGGCACCTTCTACGAACTGCCGCGCAGCGACTCGGCAGGCATGATCCGGATGCGGCCGATCACCACCCACAACCTCCAAATCTTTGATTTCACCTCGTGGCGGGGGTTGCTGGTGCTCGCCGGCAATCTCTCCGGCGCGGCCGCTGGCGGGCATCTGCTGGTTTCCGACGACGGCCTGGCGCGGCTCTGGCTGGGGAGCGTGGATGACCTTTGGCGAATGGGTGAACCGCGCGGGACCGGCGGTCCGTGGAAGGATTCGGATGTGGCGGCTTCCACCCCGTCCGACCCCTATCTCATGAGCGGCTACGGCTACAAGGAGCTGAACCTCAGCCATGCCGCCCCCAATCCGGTCGTGTTCACCGTTGAGGTCGATTTCGCCGGAACAAATACCTGGTCACCCTACGGATCGTTCACCGTGCAGCCTGGCGAGATTTTCCGCCATGTGTTCCCCGCTGGCTACAGCGCCCACTGGGTCCGCCTGCGGACCGATTCGGCGGCCAATGTCACCGCCCAGTTCGCCTACGGCCCGGTGGAAACCGGCGACGCGTTCGCCGAATGGATGCGCTCCCATGGGCTGCCCGCAACCCAGGATCCGGCCCTTCTGGCAGAATCCGACCCCGACCGGGACGGACAGACCACGCTCTTGGAGTATTATTTCGGGAGCGCCCCGCTCGAGGCGGCCTCAGTCTTCCACCCTTCCGTGTCCGCCATCACGATTTCAGGCTCCAATGATATCGCGTTCAAATACCGCCGGAACCGCGCCGCCACGGACGTCTCCGCAGTGGTGCAAACCAGCACGGACCTCGCACCGGGATCCTGGTCCGACCGGCCCGAACTCCTCGGGGAAGTGATCCCTGGGGAATCCGACGCCAACACCGAAATGGTTCGCGTGCGAGTCCCCATGGATGCGGACCGGCGGCTTTTTGTGCGGCTCAGGATTTCGCTTTGAGATGTCGCGAAACTCATGGCGCGAGCCACTTCCGCCGTCAAAAGCCCCCTGAACCCTGCTTTTGCGACAACTCCAGCACCAAGCGCAATAAACAGGGAGATTCCAGTCAAAAGGCGATTCTTGAATTGGGGAACACGAAACCCATGAATATGGCCAGAAACAACAGTGGCCCGAGAGCCCTGCTCCCACTTGCTTTTGGCACCAAGGCGTTCTCCGCGGCTACGTGCACAAAAGTGCCGAAGGCACGGCGATTCGGTTCATCGCCGTTCGCTTTTTAGTCGACCCTTAAAAACGCGATAATCTTCTGGCTATTAGGATAATAGGCACGGGACTTGCTTGTTTGGATTGCAGGAAAAAAGCGAAAAGCCGTTAAAAACCCAGCAATCCAAGTCATGAACCCCAAAGCCATCTGTGCCCAACAAAGCTCCTTTTTGCTGCCGAGCTTTCCAGCCAACTCGATCCCCGGCAACCGCTCTACGCATTGGCCTTGGCGATGAGGTGGGAGTGGTTCGAGCAAGAGTTCGGGCCGCTTTACAGCCCGGAGGGACGGCCGGCGCTGCCGATCCGCCGGATGGTGGGTCTTCTGATGCTCAAACACCTGCACAACCTTAGCGACGAGCGGGTGGTGGAGTTCTGGAGTTTGAGTCCCTACGCACAGTTCTTCTGCGGGGAGAGGGAGATGCAGTGGGGGGTGCCTTGCGAAGCGAGTGAGTTGGTCCACTTTCGCGCGAGGATTGGACCGGGAGGCGCGGAGAAAATCCTGGCGGCCTCCATCGCATTGCACGGGGAAAAGGCCAAGGAGAAAGAAGTGGTCGTGGACACGACCACGCAGGAAAAGAACATCACCTTCCCCACCGACACGAAACTCGCAGCCAAGATCGTGCGGGGCGGAGTCAAGCGGGCGCGCAAGCACGGGATCGATTTGCGGCAGAGCTTCGTGCGCACGGTGCCCAAACTGCTGCAGGCGCAACGGGGACGGCGCACGAAAGGCGGGGCGGCACGAGCCCGCAAGGCAGCCCGTCGCTTGAAGACCATTGCCCGACAGGTCGTGCGCCAGTTGGAGCGAGGAGTGTCCGAAGGCGATCCCGACCGCCGCTGGATTGGCGTCGCCCGGCGGGTGCTCGAACAGAAGAAGCACGACACCCACAAGATTTACTCCCTCCACGAGCCGCATGTTTACTGCCTGTCCAAGGGCAAGGAGCATAAAAAATACGAGTTTGGAGCCAAGGCGTCTCTGGTCGTCGGAAAGAACGGTGGCGTCATTCGGGGTGCTTACAGTTTGCCGGAAAACGATTATGACGGTCACACGGTCGAACCCGCTCTCCAACAGGTCGAACGCCTGACGGGATACCGTCCGCAAGTCGCGATCGCCGACCGCGGCTATCGCGGCCGATCGCACTGGGGCGATACCACTTTGGTCATCCCCGGCGTTCCAAAAAAGAGCGACTCCGCCTACGTCAAACGCAAAGCCCGGGCCCGCTTCCGCCGTCGCGCCGCTATCGAACCGCGTATCGGCCACCTCAAACCCGTCTTCCGCCTGGGACGAAACTTCCTCAAAGAGGAAAATGGCGACTCCATCAACCTCCTGCTCGCATCCGCAGCTTCCAACCTGTGCCTCTGAATGCGACGGGCTCTCTCGGCTCTGTTAACCTGGCTTAGATTATTGATATCAAAAACCGATCTCCTCCCTGCCCCTGAGCCTGCGAGGGGTTTTTAAGGACCGACTTTTTAGTTTTAAAACAGGTCTGCGTGGGTCCCGGTTCGTTCGAGTCGAATTTCATCGTCGAGAATCTTGTAAATCAAAATCCAGTCCGGTTCGAGATGGCAGTCCCTGTGACCTCCCCAATTCCCACCGAGCTGATGATCGCGATTCTTCGGCGGAAGTGGCTTTTCTGCGACGAGGAGGTCAATAACAGTTTTCAGTTTTGCGAGGTCTTTTCCTCTCTTCTGTGCCCGCTTGATGTCCTTCTTGAATTGATTTGTCTGGCTGAGCCTCATTTGTCCCAGGAGGCGTAAAGGTCAGCGGCGGTGCCGAATGTCTCAATATCCTGATTCTTATCGCTTTTTGCGAGCACTGAGGCGGTCAACTTATTGGGAACATGCAACTCCAGCGGAAAAGATTTCCTGATGGCGATCTGGCGGTAGAACAGTCGGATTGCTTCAGTCGGGGTCATCCCCAAGGCATCAAGCACCTTCTCAGTGGCGGCCTTTGTCGCTTGGTCTATTCTGGCATGGACTACTGCGGATTGTGACATGGAAAATTTGTATCACAGACGCAACACAGGTCAAGGGGTGTTATTTTTCTGTGGACGTCCGCTGTCACCTGCCACCACTTGCTTTTGGCACCAAGGGCTGATCCGCAGCCGCCATGACAAAAGTGCCGCAGGCGATGGTGGTCCATCGCTGTCGAAGCTCCCCGCGCCGGTCGGCTCAACGCGGGGGGCCGAACGTGGCGGGACTCGATGAGCTCAGGTAGGCAACGGTGTTGAACTGCTCGCCGTCGGATTCCGAGAGCACGAGCGTGGCGTAGTAGGTGCCGGCGGGCGGCTGCACGAACTTGGCGGTGTTTTTCACATTCGTGTAGACGTAGCCGGCCTGGAGCGGGTCCTTGCGGACCTGACCGATCTCGTAGCCGACGAGGCGGCCGCCACGGTAAGGGAGATCGGTGAGCCAGAGCGAGAGCTTGAGCGAGCCGGTGGTGCCGGTCCGCCGGTGGCTGATCTTGGCGACCGACATATCGACCGTGCCGCCTTCGTAGCTGGTCTGCCAGCGCCAGGGGGCCTCCATCGTGAAGAGCTGAAGCGGCCCGAGAGTGACTGCGGCCGGGACCTTGATGTTGTTCACGATAACGTAGGCGCCGTTCTTATACTCGAGCAGGAGCCACGTCAGGTAGTAGCTCCCGCGGGACGGTGGCGGGTCGTAGGTCACGGTGCGGCGGAGGTTTTCGTAATACTGGCCCGGCCCGAGGCCATCGAGCTTCCCGGTGGTGCCGAGGAGGTGACCGCGGATCGTCCCGCCGCTGTAGGGCGATGAGGATGCCCAAAGCTGGACCTTCAACGAGCCGGTTGCATTTTCCCGGCTGTCATTTTTGATCAGGCCGCACTGCAGCGTGAGCGTCGTCATCTGCTGGTTGAAGTCGTATCGCACCGGGGCCGCAAACCGCGGGGCCGCCTGAGCCGACACGGATATCAGGACTCCAAGAAAAACAAGAACGCGGGCTTTGGTGCTCATGGAAAAATTATGTGGATCCGCTGCCGGACGGCCAAGACTAAGCGGAAATCTTGACCGGGGACAAGGGGAGTTCTCGCAATCGTCGCGCGGGGTCCGCAAGCGTTTCGGGATTGCCCACCGGGGGGCGCTCTGCCCATTGTGGGCGCACGATGAAAATCCAGCGCTGCCTCGACACGGACGGGAAAATTTTCTACGCACGGCTCGGCGGGGACGGATCCTGCGAGCGCCTGGCGGGCGACCTCTTTGCCGGGCTGGAGCCGACCGGATTGCCGGCCGCGGCCGCCAAGGTCCTCGCGCCTGTGGCCCCGGCGGCGATCTATTGCACCGGTCTGAACTACCGCAAGCATGCTGAAGAGACCGGCCTGCGCCTCCCCCAGTATCCCGTCCTCTTCATGAAGGCGCCGACCGCGGTCCAGAACCCGGGAGATCCGATCCGGATCCCGACGCACCTCGCCAGCGGCCAGGTCGATTACGAATGCGAGCTGGCCATCGTCATCGGCCGGACGGCAAAAAATGTGAGCCGGGAAAACGCGCTCGCGCACGTGCTCGGCTACACGTGCGCGAACGACGTGAGCGCCCGCGACTGGCAGGTCAAGTTCGGTTCCGGCCAGTGGTGCCGCGGGAAGACGTTCGACACGTTTGCGCCGCTCGGTCCGTGCCTCGTCACGCCCGATGAGATCCCGGACCCGAACGCCCTCTCGATCCGCACGCTCCTCAATGGCGAGGTCATGCAGGACTCGAACACCTCGGACATGATCTTCGACGTGCCCGCGCTCATCGAGTTTTTCAGCGGGAGCACGACGCTCCTCCCCGGAACCGTCATCCTCACCGGTACCCCCAGCGGCGTCGGCATGGCCCGCAAGCCGCCGGTCTGGCTCAAACCCGGCGACTCCGTAACCGTCGAAATCGAAAAAATCGGACGCCTCACCAACCCGGTTGCCCTTGAAGACTGACCTGCCAGCGATCTCCGATCCGGTCGCCCTCGGCCTCCCGCACCGCGAGCCGTTCCTCTTCCTCGACCGCGTCACCTCGCTCGTGCCAGGCGAGGAGGCGGTGGGCGAAAAAACGTTTTCCCCGGACGATCCGGTCTTTCGCGGCCACTTCCCAGGCAACCCGATCGTCCCCGGCGTCCTCCTCACCGAGGCGCTTGCGCAGCTCGCCGGCATCGCCGGCGCCGGCCCGGAAGGACGGACGTTCCTGCTCTCCGCGATCCGGGCAATGAAATTCCCTGCGGCCGCCAGGCCCGGCGACCTGATCGTGCTGCATGCCCGCAAGACCGGCGGCCTCGGCGGACTCATTCAGTTCGAGGCCAGCGCCCGCTGCGGCGATCTCGTTGTCGCCGAGGGCCAGATCGTCCTGAACGAAACGCGGTCGGCAAAATAGATTTGACCTCGGTCAATGCCGTGGTGAATACACTTTGGCATGAAGACTTCCTTGCTTCTGTTGGCGTTGGTGATGGTTACAGTACTCGGACGCGAGTCCTCATGGGGCCAGTTTCCCAATTACGATCACGTGGTGATCGTGGTGGAGGAGAACCACGGCTACAATCAGGTCATCGGCTCTGCAAGCGCGCCGTATATCAACGGCACGCTGGCGACGCAGGGCGTTCTGATCCAGAACGCCTACGGCGAGCAGCACCCGAGCCAGCCGAACTATTTCTGGCTCTTCTCGGGGAGCAACCAGGGCATCACAACCGACGGTGCCTACTGGACTGGTGCAGCCGGTCCTGTCTTCAACACGCCCAACATTTACACGGCCCTGGAGTCGAAGTTTCCCTCCACAAATTTCTTCGGAGGTTATGTGGATTCCGGAACAGCCAATGTCACCATCAGCGACTACTATTCCGACACGGCCAACTACGCGAACCGTCACGTGCCCTGGCTGGGATTCACGAATATCAACGGCGGCAACCCGGCGGGAATCACGAAGGATTTTGCGACGCAGTTTGCAGGCGGCACAGGCGATTATGCGAGCCTGCCGAGGGTTTCATTCGTCACGCCCGCGCTGAACCACGACATGCACGACTACAATGATTCCGGCGGCGCGGTGAGCAACACCACCGAATCGGCCATTGCCATTCAGAAGGGCGACACCTGGCTGCAGGACAACCTGAGCGGCTATGCCGAGTGGGCGAAGACGCACAACAGCCTGCTCATTGTGACGTGGGACGAAAATTCCACGAGCGATTGGCCGACTCCCGTCGACCAAGGCGGCAACGGAACATCTGGGGGCGTTAACCCTGACGGGCTGACCGCACCGAACCTCGGGTTCCAAGCCAGCCCGTCGACAAGCGGGCCGAACCAGATCGCGATGCTTTTCTATGGAGCAAACCTGGCTCTGACCGGGAACTACACGGTGCCGGGGGCCGGCGTGAACAACGTGAACCTGCTGCGCACAGTCGAATCGTTTTACGACCTTGCCCCGAGCGGGAACCAGACGAGCCTGGCCACTGCCGCCGGGATGGACAACGGCCCGATCACCGGGATCTTTGCGGTGCCCGAGCCGTCAGCGCTGGTGCTGCTGGCTGCGGGTGCCCTGGCGATTTTTCTGGCGAGAAACAGAGTCCGAAGGAGAAGTCTGGCGGTGGCCGGAGTGAAGTCCCCGGGCAAACCAGCCGGGAGCCCATGAATCCCCGGCTTCTCCTCGCTGCGATCGGCGCCGCGATGGCGGCATCTCCGTCTGTTGCCCAGCAGGCGATCCCTCTCTCGATCGAGACGATCGGCAATGCTCAGCGGCTGGTCATCTATGCAGGCATCAACGGAGATGTCCCCCACCCTTACCTGTTTGACACCGGCTCGTCCGGATTCAATGCCGCCTTCTACAACGGCCCGTATTCCGGCCCCGGCTCGAACCCGACCGCCTGGTCGTCGACCTCGACGCTGAGCACGAACGCCACGGCCTCCTACGGCACGCCCGCACAGGGGTTCAGCTACACCCTGAACGCCGTCACCGTCCCCGCGATCCAGATCTACAGCAAGCTCAACCTCGCAACGCCCGCCATCACCCTCACCGCCACGGACACCAACCCGGGCTCAACGGGATTCCTCATCGGCCAGGTGACCAACCAGACCTTCAACAACGGGGACCCCTCGTCCTTCCAAGCGAATCTGGCAGCGGGCCTGCCGCCGCTGAGCAGCGGGCTCTACGGCACCTTCGGGGCAAGCCTGTTCACGGGCAATGTCACCAACGGCTCGGCCCCCTACGTCAACGCCAGCGTGCTCGGCCAATCGACAACGACCGGCTGGGCGGTTGTGGCCAACACGGGCACCTCCTCCGCGCAGGCCATCCTCGGGCTCAACAGCGCGATCCGCAGCCAATTCGCCTCGCAGGTCGCATGGACGGCCACAGGAGCCGATCCCTTCCCGAACTCCAATGCCATCGGCAGCACGGAGTTCGGCGGCGGGCAGTTCCATTTCGAGCTCTCCGGCGGAGCAAACCCTCCGGTCTCCTGGACGTCGGACACGCTTCTCGACGCCGGCACGCAGAACAACAACCTCAATTTCACCGGCGACCAGATCCACCTCAACCCCTACGAGACCAGCAGCCCGCAGGTTGACGCGAACAACACGATCTCGGCCACGGGCATCACGCCGGGCTCCGGCACCTATAGCTTCGTTACAACGACAGGGGCGAGTCCGGTCACCTACGAGGCGAATGTCGGGAGCAACAAGACGCACTCGACGGTTGGCATCGGTTTCTTCCTGAACAACAGCGTCGCCTTCGACCTCGAAAACCAGCAGACGCTCTACACAAGCAACGTCGTCGCCGTGCCCGAACCCGCCACTTCGGCTCTGGCCGCCATGGCTTTGGCGGGCACCTCTGGCCTTGCTCTCCTGCGCCGACGGAGGCGCCGCTGACCGCGTCCTCCCTCGGAATACCTGGAACATTTTCGCCCCGGAGGCCGGCTCGCCATAGAGGTCTTCGCGCCAACGAAATTCTCTCAGAATTTCGCTACGCCATGACGCGGACGTTTCATGGGCGGGCTGCGGCCATTCCAGCGGAGAACGAAGCTCCTGCTGCGTTCCGTTCGGTAAGGAGCTTCCCGACAACGAAAGTCTTTCAGTCTTTCGCTATAGGGGGCTTGGATCTGATTCCTTCGAGAAACCTTTTCTCTGTTTCTCCGGCGCGAGCCGGCTTTTTGATCAGGCCCTTCCCGCCATCCGCGGCAACCAGTCCTAGATCACCGGGCCCGCCTCGAACTGGCTGATCCGGTGGATTGCACGGTAGCGCTCGTCGATCTGCGCGGAGTCAACGGTCTTGAGCCGCTCGAGGCTGAACGCCTCGACATTGTAGCTGGCGAGCACGCTGCCGTAGACGACCGCCTGCCGGAGAGCCTCAAAATCGATCGTCCCGTTTTCGCGGGCGAGAAACCCGGCGAGTCCGCCGGCAAACGTGTCGCCCGCGCCGGTCGGATCGTGAAGCTCCTCGAGCGGGAAGGCCGGACAGCTGAAAAACTCGCCGGCGGCGCCGAAAAGCAGGCAGCCGTGCTCGCCTTTTTTGATCGCCACAAACTTTGGTCCCATCGCCTGAATCGCCTTGCCGGCCTTGAGCAGGCTGCTCTCGCTGGTGAGCTGGCGGGCCTCGCCATCGTTGAGGATAAGCATGTCGACGCGGGACAGCAGGCGGATCAGCGAGTCCTTTGCGATATTGATCCAGAGATCCATCGTGTCCGCGATCACAAAGCGGGGGCTGTCGACCTGGTCGAGGACGTGGTGCTGGAGGTCGGGCGCAATGTTTGCCAGAAGCACGATCGGCGTCGCACGGTAGCTCTCCGGCAGATCGGGCGTGAAATGCTCGAAGACGTTCAGCGCGACCGAAAGCGTCTCGCGGGTGTTCATGTCGAGCATGTATTCCCCCGACCACCGGAACGTCTTGCCCGGAACGATCTGAAGACCAGCGATGTCAATCCGGCGGCTGCTCAGCAAATCGATGTGTTCCTTGGGAAAATCCTCGCCCACGATACCAACGAGGTTGACCGGGCTGAAATACGATGCGGAAACAGCGCCATAAGACGCCGAACCCCCGAGCAGGTTCGGGTGTTCGGCCACAGGGGTCTTGATGTCATCCAGCGCGATCGATCCAACAATAAGAACGGACATAGGCCGCAGAGATTGCGGGTTCCCCGCGCACGGGGCCAGAAAATTTTTAGTTCTCCAGTTTTTTGCGTGCCAGCGCGCAGCGGCTGATCGCCGCGCGGAGCGGCCCCGCGCGGAGCGGCTTGCTGAGGTAGTCATTCATGCCCGCAACCCGGCAGCGGATGGGATCCTCAGGCATCGCATCGGCGGTGAGCGCGGTGATCCACGTGCTGTTGCCGGTGCGGCGGATCTCAGCCGTTGTCTCGTAGCCATCCATGACCGGCATCTGGATATCCATGAAGATCAGGTCGAAGGTTTCTTTTGCGATGGCCTCGATGCACTGGCGACCGTTCTCCGCCAGCTTCGGAGAATACCCGAGCCGGGCAAGCATGTGCGTGATCAGCTTCTGGTTTGTCGGGTTATCTTCGACGACGAGAATTTTGAGAGGATGGGTCGGGGCGAGCGGGGTTTTATCGTCGCCGGCCGGTTCGGGTGGCACGGTCAAAACTTCCGGTGCACGGGAGCAAATCCCGCTCAATGCGCCGGCGAGCTCGCTTCTGCGCACCGGCTTGTTCAGCGAAGCTTCGAACGGGATGCCCGCCTTCCGCCCGGGCTGCTGCGCCGGCGAAGCGACAAGCTCGACAAATTGCACCGGCTTCAGACGCCCGGGCCGCCGGAAAAGGTCAAGCAGCGAACCCTGGATTTCGGCAGGCAGTCCGGAGTCCACCAGAACGATATCCGGGAGCCCGCGTGCCTCGATGGCCGCGCCGGCACCGGCCGGATCCCCGGCCGTAAAGGCCTTGAGCCCGAGGGCGGCAAGCTCCTCCTCCATCATCGAGCGGAACGAGGAGTTGTCGTCGACGACCAGGGCGCTCCTGCCCCGCAACCCTGGCAGCTCCGGGCCGGGCAGCGGACTCGGAATCTCCTTGAGAGGCAGCAGGGCGACAAACTCGGCACCCTTGCCCGCCTCGCTCTGGACGCTCATCGTGCCGCCCATGAGCTTGGCCAGACGCCCGCAGATCGCGAGCCCGAGTCCGGTCCCGCCGAACTTGCGGGTGGTCGAGGAATCCGCCTGGCTGAACGGGAGGAAAATTTCCTTCAACTTGTCCGGGGGGATGCCGATTCCGGTGTCGCGGACGGAGAGCTCGAGCGCCTCGCCGCCGGGCAGCCAGGGCTGCCGGCTCACCGTGACAACAACTTCCCCGCTTTCGGTGAACTTCAGCGCGTTTGAGACGAGGTTGACGATGATCTGCCGCAGGCGGGTTTCGTCGCCCTCGATCCAGTCGAGGTGGGAATCGGAAAAGCGTGCGAGCAGCTCGATCCGCTTTTCGGCGGCCATGAGGGCGTAGAGATCCAGAACGTCCTCGACGCAAGAACGCAGCGAAAACGGACGCGCCTCCAGCGTCAGCTTTTCGGAATCCATTTTCGAAAAATCCAGGATGTCGTCGATGAGGCGGAGAAGCGAATCGCCGCACTTCTTCACCGTCTGGAGGAGGTCCTGCTGCGCGGGCTCGAGCGGGGTGTCCAGCAGGAGGTCGGTGCATCCGATCATCCCGTTCATCGGCGTCCGGATCTCGTGGCTCATCACTGCAAGGAAGTCGCCCTTCGCGCGGCCGGCCGCCTCGGCCGCCTCGCGCGCCGAGATCAGCGCCACTTCGAAATTTTTCCGCTGCGAGATATCCAGAAGTACGCCGTCGGCCGAAACCACCCGGCCGTCGGAGTCGCGGGTGAGCACCGCGCGGTCGAGTACCCAGACGGTGTGGCCATCGCTGTGCCGCCACCGGTATTCGCGGACGAGCAAGCTGGATTTATCGGTCTTTGCCGCGCTCCATGCACTGGCCTGGGACTGGTCCTGCAGGTGGAGTTTTTCCTTGAGCCCCTCCTGCGTGGAGGGCATCGAAGCCGGGGGATACCCTAGAATGGACTCGCAGGCACCCCGCCAGGTGATTTGCCCGGTGGGAATCTCGATGTGATAGACGATCTGGCCGAGTGCGCGGACGAGCTTGTGGTCCTGCGCGACCAGCGCGGCATTCTCCTGCAGCGCGGAGTGGGTTTCATCCTCCTGAAGCAGGAGCCGGCGCCGGATGCGATACACAAAGAGGCCGACCAGAACGGAGGCGACGGTGGTGAAAAATGCGGCCAGCCCGAAAGCGATCCAGACCCGCTGGGTCCTCCTCATGTAGTCCGCAACATCCAAATCCACACCGACCGAGCCCACAACCTGGCCGGCCGAGTTTTTGATCGGGGCCAGGGCGGTGAGAAAGCTGCCGAACTCGTCGGAGAACGGATTTTCGCTTACAAACCTCCGCCCCTTCCTGAGCGCCTCCATCTCTGCCCGGTCCTCCTCGGGCGACCGGCTGCTGTAGGGATCGAGCAGGTTCGACGGCTCCATTTTGCGATCGAAGTCGAGGCGGTCCGGCGCCGTCGAGGTGTCGAGGACAATGCGGAACTGCCCATCCTTTTCGATAAGCGTATAGAGGTAGGCGATCTCTTGAACGCCCTTGTGAAACCGGATCAGCGGCTCGAGCGCCCGCCGGTATTCCGGCCCGCCCATCTGCGCCGGATCAACAAGCTTCTCATGGAGGTCGCCATCGACAAGGCCGGCCGCCGCCGCCGCCAGATGCGAAAGCCCGTCGCGCACGGTTTCCTTCTCATCGGAATACGCGCTCAGCGAAATGTAGAGGAGGCCGGCCATCGCGGTCACGAAGACCGCCAATGCCACAAACGCCGCCTCCCGCGCGGGCCGGATACGGGCCGGAGCTTTGCTAAGCGAATGATATCCGGAAGCAGCCAAAGTAGCGTGATCCTATAGCAATCGGCCCGGCCGTACAATCCCAATGAGACTGGCGGACGCCCGGGATTGCCCTCCCGCAAAATCTGCGCTAGGTGTGATCGCCGCCGCACCGCGCGGCGACCATGATCGCGATCACCGTTGAAAACCTCGTCAAAAAGTTCGGGCAGACCGCCGCGCTGAACGGTCTGAATTTCCGCGTCGAGCCGGGCGAACTCTTTTTCCTTCTCGGTCCGAGCGGCTGCGGCAAGACGACGCTCCTGCGCAGCATCGCGGGCTTCTGCATCCCCGACTCCGGCCGGATCCTGTTCGGCGAGGACGACGTGACCCGCCAGCCGCCGCACCTGCGGAATACGGGGATGATGTTCCAGAGCTACGCGCTCTGGCCGCATATGACGGTCGGGCAGAACGTGGCCTTCGGACTCGAGGAACGGCGTGTCCCCCCGGCTGAGGCCAAAGCGCGCGTGCAGGAGGCGCTCGACTCGGTGCAGATGGGCGGGCTGGCGGAGCGCCGGATCACCGAGCTCTCGGGCGGCCAGCAGCAGCGCGTGGCGCTCGCCCGCGCGCTGGTCGTCCGCCCGCGCTGCCTCCTCCTCGACGAACCGCTCTCGAATCTCGACGCGAAGCTCCGCCTTGAGATGCGGACGGAGATCCGCCGCGTCTGCAAGGAATTCGGGCTCACGGCCATCTACGTCACCCACGACCAGAAGGAGGCGCTCTCGATTTCCGACCGCATGGCCGTCCTCGAAAACGGCCGGATCGCTCAGATCGGGACGCCTGAGGAGGTCTTCCGCCGCCCGCGCTCGCGGGTCGTCGCCGGCTTCATCGGCGAAACCAATTTTCTTCCCGGCCGGATCCAGAGCGCATCCGGCGGACGTGCTGTCGTCGAGACCACGAGCGGGATCTTCGAGGGGTTTGTCGGCGATCCGAACTGGGTCCCGCGGGCCGGCGAGGAGGCGACGCTGTCGATCCGGCCGGAATGCTGGGTGCTGCGCGAAACAAGGGAGCCCGCAAACTGCGCGAGCGGCCGGATCGGAGCCGCCGTCTACCTCGGCGAGGTCGCCCAATACCACTTCGACGCCGGCGGGAATTCCCTCAAAATTTCCGAGCTCAACCCGCGACCGTCCGCGCGCCCGGAGGACGGTGAATTTTTCGCGACCGCGCAGCCGGAGGACGTCGTGGTGCTGCGCCGCTGACCGCGTATGGACCGCCGGCTCGTTGTCGTCCTCGGTGCGATCGCCCTCGTGCTCGCCCTCCCGTTCGCGCTCAAGCCGAAGGAAAACCTTCTCGCCCGCGCGGACGATTCGCTTGTCGTCGTCACGCCCCACAACGAGGCGATCCGCTACGAGTTCGCGCGCGCGTTTTCCGAGCACTACAAGGCGAAGACCGGGCGGACCGTCCGCATCGACTGGCGGATGCCGGGCGGCACGAGCGAGATCGCCCGCTATCTCCAGGGGGAGTTCTACGCGGCCTTCCAGCGGGAGTGGACGGCCACCGGCCGCGCATGGACGCCCGAGGTGGCCGGGGCGTTCGACAACCCGGGGATCACCCCGGCAACCGCACCGGGCGGGAGCGCCGGCGCAGACGCCCGCCGCGCGTTCCTCGAATCCACAAAGGGGATCGGCATCGATGTCTTCTTCGGAGGGGGCGCCTACGACTTCTCCCAGCAGGCGGCCGCCGGACGGCTCGTCGCCAGCGATGTGATTCAGAAACACCCGGAATGGTTCCGCGATGGCTCGATCCCGCAGACGGTATCGGGCGAGACGTTCTACGACCCCGACGGACGCTGGATCGGCGCCTGCCTTGCGTCGTTCGGCATCTGCTACAACGACGACTCGCTCCGCCGGCTCGGCGTCAAGGAACTCCCGGCCGCCTGGAGCGATCTCGGCCGGCCGAAATTTTTCAAGCAGGTCGCGCTCGCCGATCCGACGAAGAGCGGGTCGGCCGCCAAGGCGTTTGAGATGGTCATCCAGCAGCAGATGCAAGAGCTCGTCGGCGTAACCGGCTCGGATGATGAATCGATCCTTGCCCTCGGGTGGACGCGCGGGCTCGGCGTCATCCAGCTCGCTTCGGCCAACGCCCGCTACTTCACGGATTCCGCGCCGAACGTGCCAGTCGACGTCTCGCTCGGCGATGCGGCGATCGGGATGTGCATCGACTTTTACGGACGCTTCCAGAGCGAGGCGGTCCGGGTCGGCAGCGCGCCGTCGCGCCTCCAGTTCTTCACGCCGACGGGCGGCTCGTCGGTCGGGGTCGATCCGATCGGGATCCTCCGCGGCGCCCCGAACCATGCGGTCGCCGGGGAGTTCGTCGCCTTCGTCCTCTCGATCGAGGGGCAGAAATTGTGGAACTTCCGCGTGGGGACGCCGGGCGGTCCGGTGCGCTATGCGCTGCGCCGGCTCCCGATCCGCAAGGAGCTCTATGCGCCGGAGTTCGCCGCGCTGCGTTCGGATCCCGCCGTCCAGCCCTATGAGGAAGCGAAGCTCTTCACCTACCACCCGGCATGGACCGGTCCGCTCTTCAAAACCCTGAGCTTCATCATCCGCGTCTCGTGCCTCGATCCCCACGACGAGCAGGCGTCGGCCTGGCAAGCCCTCGCGGCGGCGCGCTTCCCCCGCGAGGCGATGAAGAAATTCACCGACATGCGCGCGGTCGATTACGGGACCGCCAAAACCAAAATCCGGCAGGCCCTCGCCTCCCCCGACCGGATCGACGAAGTCCGCCTCGCCCGCGAGCTCGCCAACCACTTCCGCACCCAATACCGCGAAGCCGAACAACTCGCTAAGGAGGGGAAATGAGGAATCTCCCGCAAAGCCGCGAAAGCGCAAAGTTATGGACAGAGAATGGGATCTCAAAGGATATCGTGGATGCCGCTCTCGAAATCCATAAGGAACTCGGGCCTGGATTGCTGGAATCGGTTTACGAGGTTTTGCTGGCCGACGAGTTGCGCCGCCGCGGGCTCCACGTTGAACGCCAGGTGCCCGTGCCCATAACATTTCGCGGCCGTGCATTTACGGAAGCCTTTCGTGCCGATCTGATCGTCGAGGGGAAGGTTTGTGTGGAATTGAAAAGCGTCGAGTCGCTTTCCAAATCCGATCCCAAGCAACTCCGAACGTATCTCCGGCTGTTGGGCTTCAAGCTGGGCCTTCTCATCAATTTCAACGCCCAGCTCCTTAAAGACGGCATTATCCGGATTGTGAACGGACTCGAAGACGATCCCTATTCCAAACCACTTCGCGCCTCCGCGCCTTCGCGGGAGAACTAATCCATGTCGAACACCCTCGCCAGAATTGTCTTCCTCCTCACCGCCGTCTTCTTCGGACTCTTTCTGATCTGGCCGGTTTTCGAGACTTTGCGCGGCGCGTTCACCGGTCCCGGCGGGGCGTTTACCCTGGACTATACCGTCGAGGTTTTCCGGAACCCGATCTACCTCGAGGGCCTCTGGAATGCGTTCCTCATGGGGATCGGCAGCACGGCCCTCGCCGCGCTGATCGCCGTCCCGCTTGCCCTCCTGAGCGACCGCTTCCTCTTTCCGGGCAAGGCCGTCCTCGGCGCGCTCGTGCTCGTGCCGATGATCCTGCCGCCGTTCGTCGGCGCGATCGGCATGAAGCAGATCCTCGGACAGGCGGGCGCTCTGAACGCGTTCCTCGAGGCGGTCGGGCTCATGGATCCGATGCACCCGATGGACTGGCTCGGCCGCGGCCGGCTTGTCGGCGTGATCATAATGATCGCGATCCACCTCTATCCGATCCTCTACCTCAACGTCCTCGCCGCGCTCGCCAACATCGACCCGGCGATGGGCGAGGCAGCAGAAAACCTCGGCTGCACCGGACTCCGGAAGTTCTGGAAAATCACGCTCCCGCTCATCATGCCCGGGCTCTTCGCCGGCGGGACGATCACGTTCATCTGGGCGTTCACCGAGCTCGGCGTCCCCCTCATGTTCGAGTTCACCCGCGTCACGCCGGTGCAGATCTTTTCCGGCCTCAAGGACATCGGGGGCAACCCCTTTCCGTTCGCGCTCGTCGCCGTCCTGCTCGTCCTGACCGTCCTGCTCTACGCCGCCGGCAAAATCGTTTTCGGCCGCGGGAACCACGCAATGATGTCGAAGGCGACGAGCCTGGGCGGGGCGCTGCCGGCCGGCCGGATCGTCGGACCGCTCTGCACCGCGGCGTTCAGCCTCGTGACCGCCGTGGCGATCCTTCCGCACCTCGGCGTCGTGCTCGTCGCGTTCTCAAACAACTGGTATGATTCCGTCCTCCCGAGTGGCTGGACGCTCTCGCATTTCGAGGCCGCGCTCGGCCACAACCTGACGCTGCCCTCGATCCGAAACAGCCTGAAATATGCCGGTCTGGCCACCATCCTTGATGTCGTTCTCGGGGTCGCCATCGCCTACGTCGTCGTGCGCACGAAGCTCGCCGGCCGCGGGATCCTTGACGCCCTCGCGATGCTTCCACTCGCCGTGCCCGGACTCGTCCTCGCGTTTGGCTACGTCGCGATGACCCAGGAGGGGAAGCTGTTTTCCTTTCTCAACCCGGCGGTCGATCCGCTTGTCATCCTCGTCATCGCCTACGCCGTCCGCCGCCTGCCCTACGTCGTCCGCTCGGCGGCCGCCGGGCTCCAGCAGACCAGCGTGACGCTCGAGGAGGCCGCCCAAAACCTCGGGTGCCCGCCCCTCCGCTCCCTCTGGAGGATCACCTTGCCCCTCATTGCCGCCAACCTCCTCGCCGGCGGACTCCTCGCGTTTTCCTTCGCGATGCTCGAGGTCAGCGACTCCCTCATCCTCGCCCAGCGCCAGCAGGACTTCCCGATCACCAAGGCCATCTACGAACTCTACCAGCTCCTCGGCGAAGGCCGCTTCATCGCCAGCGCGCTCGGCGTCTGGGCGATGACGTTCCTCGCCCTCACCATCCTCGCCGCCAACCTCCTCCTCGGCAAAAAACTCGGCGCCATCTTCCGGGCGTGAGTCAGCCGCCAGCGAAGAATCCCTCAAATTACCCGTCGAAAATCAGCTTCCACAGACGGGAGCAAAATGATAGTCCACCTTGAGTGGATAAAAAAAAATTCCAGGTCGAGCTGCGAAGGCTGAAAAAGCTTCCAGAGCTCTCCAGCGACGAGCGGATCCTCTTCGCGATGAGCCTGAGCGCCACCCCGGACGAGCGCTGGCGTCGCCACGAAAACTTTCTCCGCTCGCACGGCTTGTTCTCGCACTCCGAGAGGAAGGCATCCGGTTTCAAATAGCCGGAATGTCCGCGGCCATCCTCCAAGGGGTGCCCGCCACGACAATCGACACGGATATCTGGGTTGAACTTCCCGCACGGCAATTTGTCCGCCTCGCGGCCATCATCCAAAAACAGAGGGGCACCATGCTCGCACCCGCGGTCGCGGCTCTGCAAGACGACTCGATTGTCAACTTCCTACCGCGCGTCGACGGGATCGGAAAGTTCGGGGAAGTGATCGGACAGTCGCCGAGGTTGTCCTGGAATGGAATGGAGGTTCCGGTGCTCTCGCTGGACAACATTCTGAAAAGCAAGCGCTTCGTCGGGCGTCCGAAAGACCTCGCTCACATCCCGCTGCTCGAACAGACCCTCAGGATCCAAAAACGGCGGCAGTAACAAGCCCCGCCTGCGGCTAAGCGGGGCGGACTTGCTTGGCGGGCTTGTCCTGCTTCCGCCAGCGGACCGCGATCACCGACAGGGCGGCCAGCACGAGCAGGGCGGATGTTTGCGGCTCCGGCACAGCGACCGCAAAAACGGTGTCGATCGTGACAGTGCCGGTCATCGAGTAGTTGCCACTGCTGTAGGGAAGGTTCCCGGAATACTGAAGGTAATCGAGCTTAAGGTTGCCGCTGATGAGGTCGTTTGCATTCCAGATGTGTCCCTGGGTGAACTTCGCGGCGCCGCCCGGCTGGTTTCCTGGATAAGTTGCGGAGGGATCCAGTGGATCAACAAAATAGAGGATGGCATTCTCGGACTGCTCGATGATCCCGTTGTCGTTGGCATCCGTCCAATCCAGCCCCCCGGCCAGAAGCTCGTGGCCACCGCCCGCCCCGCCGTAAAGAATCGAAAACAGAGTGGCATTGCCGGCTGTCAGCGAGTTGAGAAAAAAGCCAGAGGTTGGGTGTCCGTCGCTCACGTAGGAAGGCTTGTCGTATGGTGCGGACCCCCAATAGTCACTCGGGAACATCCCCGAGAACTGCACCGATGTGAAGCCGTTGTCCTGAACGATATATTTATTGAGCGCAAAGGGGATGTGATCGTAATACGTGCCATTGTTGGGCTGCGTATCCATGTATGATGGGGAAATGAGCGTCGCGTCGGTCGAGATCCAGCTCGCGTAGGTCGTCCCGGTCAGAGCCGTGCCGAAGTAACCGGGCGCAAGATTCTGCAGATAGGTCATGGCATTCGTGCTCGAAGTCGGCACACACGCCTCGTTCCCCACAAAATGGTAAGTCGAATTGTCGAGGCTGTATTGGTCAAGCCAGCCGAAATAAGAAAGATTTTCCGAGACCGAGTATGTCGTGGACGCACTCAACCGGGCCAGCGGTGCCACTGCAACCAGAATCGCAATGCAAACTCCCGCAGATGTTTTCATGTTTCTGCTTTCCCATTGCCGTTCCCCGGTAGCAAGTCAAATTTGACTTTACAGGGTGACGTCTCAATGAACAGGCAGGGAAGTTTCGTGGCGGCGGAAGCCGGCGGCGTCTGGGGGGAGGCGGAGGTGCTGCCACATGCGGGAGACGGCGTGGCCGAGGAGCTCGACGTCGCCGCGGGCGTCGTGGCGGCGGACGCCGTCGTCCGTGATTCCGAGGCGGCTGATGACGAGGTCGAGCCCGTGCCGGATGCCGCGCTGGTTTCCGAAGACCGCTTTGGAGAGCCAGATCGAGTCGATCGAGGGGACCTCGCGTTTCGGGCGCCGGCTGCGGAGACAGGTGGCGGTGAGGAATTTTGAGTCGAAGCGGAGGCCGTTGTGCGCGATGAGCGTCGACTCGCCGACGAACCGCGAAAATTCGGTCAGGACATCGCAGGGCTCGGGCGCGCCGCGCACGTCGTCGTTCGTGATGCCGGTGTAATTCGTGATGAACGCGGAAACCCGCCGTCGGGGTTTGGCGTAGCTGAAGAACGATTCGCTCGCAACCGGCCGGCCGTGCCGGAACCGGATCGCCGCGATCTGGATGAGATCCTCGTGGTCCGGGTCGAGCCCAGTTGTCTCCAAATCGTAGATGACAAAGTCTCCGCAGCAGGTTGGCAGAACGAATTGGTGTCCGCAAACCGGGCACCCGACCGTTTCGCCGGCGCGGGATTCGTCAGCGGAGATCTGGATCAGGCAGTTGGGGTTGGGGCATCGGACGGTCATTCGGGATTTCCGGGGGCGTTCATTGATCGTCCACGAAGTGGAAAAATGTTCTCCGCCAAGTCACGGCCTGTCAACGGCAATACCCCCGGTGCCGTCCGGTTGGCGGAAGCCGTCATCTCTGCGAACGGATGCCGGGCCCGCTTGCGTTTTCACCACCTCTGCCACCCGAGCCGGGTGGCGAGCGCATCGAGGAGGAAAGCGGCGAGGGCGGCGATGAGGAGTGCGTTGCGGAGCGGACGCCATGCGGAGCGGCGGGGAGCCTCCCAGGCCTTGGCGAGGTCGACGCGCTCGACGCCGCCGCTGGCACGCGAGAGGGCGCGAAGCTCCTGCACGCGGGCCGGAGGGACCGACCATTCGAGGTTCGAGCCGGCGAGGATCGGGCCGAACGGAAGCACATGCTCGCCGACGCGCACCGCGCCGCGCATCCACTGGCCGGGCGAAAGATCGGCCTCGCAGCGGAAGTGTCCGGGCTCCATGCGCTGCCAGACCGGCTCGCGAACAGCCTTGCCGGTGCCGTCGGCAAGCGCGATCCGCGGCGGGTGCGCGGCGAGACGCGGGATCCAGGAATCGTCGTAGTACAGGTCGAGCCGGAGCCGGGTGCCGTCGATGTCTTCCTTCAATCCGATGCCGGGCGGGAGTCCGTCGCCGCCGAGCCAGCGGCCGAGCGTCTGGACAAAGTCGGCATACTGCGGCCATGCCCGGACGCGCCCTGAAAAATCCCCGCCGAGCGGGAACGAGACGGCGGCCACGCGTCCGGCTCCGCGCTGCCACCAGGCAACGAGCGGCGCGGCATATTCGTCCTTCGAGAGCAGGCCAACCGAGGCGTCCGGGCGGAGGTAGCTCAGGTTGTAGCCGTCGATTTCCTTGAGCCAATCGAGCGGTTTGGCGGCGATCTCCTTCCAGGCGGGTGCGGGCTCGACTGGCGTCACCTCATCGAGGAAGGCCGAGCGCGCGACAGCGACCGTTTCCTGCGCGAAGAGGGCGGGCAGCTGGTTCGGGTCGGCATTGAAAAAGATCCGCCCCTTGCCCAAGTCCGCGACCTCCTTCAAAAACGGGCCGCCGGAATCGGTATCCGACCCCAGGCCGATGACGCTGATCGTGATGCCTTCCTTCGTGAGTTCCTTGATGAGTTCCGGGTAGGGGCCGAGCTCCTGCGTGGCGTCGTTGGCGTCGGCAAAGAGGACGATGTGCCGCTGGCCGGCGGTGGCTTTTTTGAGCTCGTCGCGCGCGGCCTTGAGTCCGGTCGGAACACAGATCCCGCCGCCGCCGCTGTCGATCCGGCGGACGAGGTCGTTGATCTTCGCAGTGTTCCCGGCCACCTGGGTCATCGGCACGACGATGTGCGGTTGGGTGTCGACGGCGATGACCGAGACCGCGTCGAGACCGCCAAGAAGCGAGACGCAACGCGCGGCCCCCTCGTCGGCGAGGTCGATTTTCTGGACACCGGCGGCGCCCGCCACGCTGGCCGCCATGCTGCCAGAACGGTCG
This sequence comes from uncultured Chthoniobacterales bacterium, assembly GCA_964467415.1. Classification (GTDB taxonomy): domain Bacteria; phylum Verrucomicrobiota; class Verrucomicrobiia; order Chthoniobacterales; family Terrimicrobiaceae; genus CAYXRX01. The sequence goes on along the minus strand of CAYXRX010000005.1, from coordinate 87,723 downwards.
AGCACGACCGCCATCGCAACGGCGAGCTTGCGGTGCTCGGACCGCAGCTCCATCGAGACCGGCAGCAGCTCGTCCACGGCCGACTGGAAATACCCTCCGGATCCGAAGCTCTGCTTGCCGCCCGCCATGAGGAGGCCGCCGCCCTGGCCGCGCACGAAGAAATCGAGCGCCGACAGAAATTCGGCCGGCAGCTCGTTGGCCGGAACGTTGTTCAGGATCACCCCGCGTGCGCCGCTCAGCCGCCCGACGTGAAGGTCGGCGGGCCGCATCACCGCCTCGACTTCAAACCCCTGCGCCCTCAGCGTGGCCGCGATCGGATCGTCGGGAAACCTTGTCACCAGCAGGATGCGCGGACCGCCGGCAACCTCGACCCAGCGCTCAAGAAAATTGTTGCCCGGCCGCGTGTCCGCCGCCGGACGCAACCGGGCGGTATATTTTGCCGCACCCGGACGGGTGAGCCTGTCGGTGAACTTCAGGCGACCGCGGCCCTTAGCAATTGCGACTTCCGCCGTGCCGATTTTTTTCCCGTCGCGCTCGATGTCGCAGGGCACCGTTCCGTCGGGCGATCCCTCGACAGCGACCTCGATGAGGAACGGCTCGCCCGGCTGCACGCGGGAAGGAAGGACGAGCCCGGCCACGCGGTAGTCGCCCGCATCCCCGGAGCCAAGTATGCGGTGGTCGAGCGGAACCCCGGATGCGCGCAGCCGCTCGCCAAGCCCGGCCAGCGGTTCGGTGCTGGCCCCGTCGGTGAGGACGAGAAGGCGCGAGGCCCGGTCGGGATCCAGCCGCGCCAGCGTCGTCTCGATGGCGAGCGCCATGCGTGTCTCCTGCCGTTGCGCCTCGGGGATCGGGTCGGTCTCGTTCCGCGGGAGCGCAATTGTTGCAAAATCGACCAGGAAGATCCGGTCGTCCGCGCCCTTCGCCTTGGCGATGAGACCCTCCATCTCCGCCCGGCGGGGCTCGATGGCATCGGCCGCCGAGGCCGACCGGTCGACCAGCACCCAGAGGTCCAACCCCGGACCGGTCCGGCGGATTTCCGGCTGCACGAGAACCAGCAAAAGCAATACCAGGAGCGCAGCCCGGCGGGGCCGCCTCAGCTCGAGCCCGGGCCACCTCCACGCGGCCAAGAGGAGGACCGGAACCAGCAGAAACCATTCGGGCGCGACGAGTCTCATCATAAGCCGGAGCCTTTCCGCACGGCCGCCCAAGAGGCCAGACAAACGCCGAGCAGGAGAAGTGTCCAGAGCGGCGTGAGGAAATCCTGTTCGCTGTTCTGCAGGCGGAGCGTGGCGACGGTGCCGGTGACCCCGTCGGCTGAGGAGGCGCCGCTGAAGTCCGCCTCGCGGCCATCGGCGAAGTGGGCGGCGCCCTTCACTCCGGAAAGATCAAAGAACCCGGGGGCCTCCGGCGCACGGTAGCCTCCGGCCAGGACCTGTCCGGTCTCGGCATTCACCACCTCGATGTCCGGACGCACGGCGCGCACGGATTCGACAAACCGGTTCAGCAGGAGGACAAAGGCTGGCAGCTGGGCGGCATTGGAGTGGCGGAGATCGAAGTTGACCAGGAGCGCCGGTCCCTTCGCGCCATGGCGCAGGAGGAAGAGCGGTCGACCGCCCTGCGAGACGAGGCGGTCGTCGGTCTCGCGCGGGGCGATCGAGAAGGTCTCGTTGACGAGGAGCTGCTGCCAGTTCAGACCGGCGACCAGCGGGTGGTTCTCGGAAACGATATTTCCTGCGAGCAGCTTGCCGGGTTTTCCGGGCTGGTCAACAACCGCGATCGCGGGGCCTTCCGGGATCTTCGGCAGAAACGGGTCGTAGCGCACAAGCGCAAGGTCGCGCCCATCGGGCAAACGGTCCTCAACCGTCCGGGTGAACTTCTCGAAAAATCCGTCGAACGGCGTGCCGGGCTCGCGGAAAATCCCGATCCGCTTCGGCTGCGGGCGGACGATCGGGAGGGAATCATCCAGCGGGAACCGGTCGGCGTCGAGCGTGAGCGTGAGCCGGTCCACGCCGGGCGGAAACACCCCGCGCAACTCGGCCATACCCCCGGGGGCGATCTCGATCGCCCCCTGGTTGCGGCCGTCGATTTTCCAGTTCCGCCGGACGGCTTGCGGGCCGTAGTTCCGGAGCAGCACCCGCCAGTTACCCCCGTTGGCCTGGAGACCGGTGAAGCCGGCATTTTCGATCGGCGAGCCCACCGCAAGCAGAACGACGCCCGGCGGGACGGCCGGCGCGCGGTCGGTGACAAAAACAACAGCGCCGTTCCCGCGAACGATGCCCAGCGCAGCGCGCAGCGCGGGATCCGGATCGTGTCCGGGTCCGTCGGGCTGCCAGCGGTCCAGGGCGGCGAGCATCGCGGCGCGGTCGGCGCCGGAGTAAAGCGTTTTCCGCGTGGGAAGGCTCTCGATGAGCGTCCACTCGGTGCGGGCAGCGGCTGTGGCAAGGGCGGCGGATTTTTCCGATACGGCCTGTCGTGCCTCGCCGGCAAATGCCGACATCGACGCGCTGCTGTCGAGGACGATGGCGACCTTCTGCACCGAGTCCGGGCGGATCCACCGCGGGCCAGCCAGCAGCCAGGCGACAAGCAGGACCGCAAGGAGCTGGAGCCAGAGGGCGGCCGAGTTCCGCAGGCGCTCAAACCTCCGCCCCTGCGCGCTCTCGGGCGCGAGTTGCTCGAGAAGGAACAGCGTGCTCGTCGTGACCCGCCGGGATTCCCTCTGCAAAAAGTGGATGGCCAGAATCGCCGGGATGCCGAGCAGCGCCCAGAATCCGGCGGGATTGGAAAAGAGAAGGCCGTTCATCAGATCGCCAGTTCGACCGCCCCTCGGGGCAGCGCCTCACGGTGCAAGGATTCCAGAAAGTCCGCCTCCTCGCCGACCCGCGCCATGACCACCCGGTGGCGGCGGCATTCCTCCTCCCATAGCGCAAAATGCCTGCGCCAAGCTGCGCGGTAGCGGTCGAGCAGGCCGGGGCTGACCATCTGCACGCGGGCGCGACCGCTCTCGCAGTCGGTGAACTCGATGTTTCCGCCCCAGTCGGGATCCGCCTCGGCGGCCGCAAACGGCGAAAAAATAATCCCCGTCCCGCGCGAGGCGGCCAGCGCGCCGAGCCAGGCGGCGGGCGCCCCGGGAAAGAGGAGATCGGAGACCAGCACGCGGAGCGAGCCCTGACGCCACGGCAGGACCGGCCCGGTCTTCCGCCACGGCAGCGCGTCCCACGCGCCGCCGCCCAGAGCCGCCTCGACCGGCCAGCGAGCAGACTCCTCCCCGCGCAGCAGGTGGCAGTGGACCGACGCACCCGACTGCCGCGCGCTCGCAAGCGAAAAGTAGAACAGCTCAAGCACCCGCACGGCCTTACCCGCCACGACAAACATGGAGGCCGAGACATCAAGCACGAGCTCGACCGCCGGGCTCACCTCCTCGCGGTAGAGCTTCATCGTGTAGTGCCCGCTGCGCGCGTAGGCCGCCCAGTCGATGTGGCGGGGATCGTCCCCCGGCAGGTAGGCCCGGTGGTCCTGAAAATCGATTGAGCTCCCGGACCCGGCTCCCTGCCACGAGCCGCCCGGCCCGCGCCAGACCCTCCCACGGAACGGCAGCCGCATCCGCCCGGCCGCCAACTCCATCCTCGCGGCAATCCCGCGCCGCTCTTCAATCCCGGGCAGCATGGCGGTCGTTCTGCCGTTCGTGCGTCCGGGCCAGCGCACGCAGCTTGGCGAACTGCTGCCAGACCGTCCGGCTCTTGAGCCAGTAGACCACCGCGGTCACGGCCAGCAGGAATCCGGTCCAAATCAGCTGCGGGGTCGCTTGGAGACTGTCAAATGCCGGCGCGAAGACCGCCAGCGGTGGAAGGAAACACGTCGCGTTGATCCATTCCGAATGGTCGCTCCCGACCTCGCTCAGGACGCCTGTGACCAGAAAGATCACAAGGCTCAGCCCGAAAAACCCCATGTAGTAAAATATCCGCTTCCGCGAAAGGGCCGGGGCGATGATCGCCGGGATGAGCAGGCTTGCACCAAAAGCGAGCAGGGAAAGCCGGCGCCGGAGCCCCTCGGCGGAACCGTCCAGCCAGCCGGCCTGCTGCCAGAAGGCCCACAGTAGAAACCACACGAGCAGGACGTAGAGAACACCGGTGTGCCACCCGGGCGTGAAGATCACTGCAAGCGCCCTGCCGGCCGGCCCGCGCCGGACCAGCGGCCGGAAGACTCCGGGCACAACGGGCGGAGCCTCGCACAGCGCGGCGATGCAGAAGGGTGTAGCCATCACCTGCCCGAGGATGATCATCCACTCGGCCCGTGCCGTGATGAGACCGGCCGCCCCCGTGACCACCAGAGCCAGAAGCGCAAGCAGCCGGCACATGCCGGCGTGATTCTCCGCAGCCGGCGCAATCCGGATCGAGCCGACCTCGATCATCAGCACGATGAACAGCGGAATAAGAAGAACAACCGCCGCGACGACCGGCCAGGCCCCCCAGACCGAAATCAGCCCGAATCGCCCGCCGACCATGAACGCCGCCCCAATGCCCGCAAGCATCTGCAGGGAGAAGAAAAACCCGATGCCGATGAAGATGCGCACGACTTTTGACGGGTAGGAGGACAGGGCGACGGTCAGCGCGGAGATCATGGCTGATACGACGACGAGGGCGCCGGCGGACAGGAGGTCGGCTGTGATGTTCACTCCGCCGAGGTAGTAGCGGAGCGCAATGTAAGGCAGGACGGTCGTCGCCAGCAGGACCGCCTGCGCGACGACGGCAATCCACTTGCCAAGCACGATCCGCCGCGCGGTCAGTCGGGTGAGAAAGACCAGATCGAGCGTGTTGGCCTTGATCTCGTTGCCGATCCCGCCCAACGCCGAGAGCGGCAGGATGATCAGCAGCGGCAGCGAGAGGATCGTCCAGAACAGGGCGGTCGTCCCGGTCAGGTCGCCCTCCTCCGCAGCCGCCAGGCCGACGATGGCATTCAGGATCAGCAGACCCTGCAGCAGAAACAGCGAGCTGATCAGCGCCTTCGAACGCATGCCCTGCCGGAGTTCCTTCACCAGCATCGGGCTTAAAGAATCAGGGAAATCGTGCGCGATGTTCATTGGGCTTTCAGGATGTCGACAAAGGCGTCCTCAAGCCGCCGGGCCTCCCGGTGAAAGTCGGTCACCGGCAGTCCGTCGGCCACCATTTTCCGGAGGCAGGCGGCCACGGCCTGCGGATCAGCCAAATCGAGCCGGACCCGTCCGCCCTCGCGATGCGAATCCACGAGAACAATCCCGGGGTTCATCTCGACCCAGGCCGCCAGCGCACCGGCGTCGCCCGCCACGCGCACGTCGATGAGCGCCTCCTCGGAGCTGTGGGTCCGCAGGCTTTCCGCACTGCCGAAATGGACGACCCGGCCGGCATCGATGAAAAGCATCGTGTCGCACATTTCGCCGAGCTCGGAGAGGATGTGCGAGCTGATGAAGATCGTCTTGCCCCGGTCGGCCAGCAGGCGGACGAGGTTCTTGAATTCGATCCGCGCCTTCGGGTCGAGCCCGGCCGCCGGCTCGTCGAGGATCAGGACCTGCGGGTCATGTAGAAGCGTGCGCGCCAGGCAGAGCCGCTGGTTCTGGCCTTTCGATAACTTGTTGGCCGGACGCGTGGCGAGTTCGGCCAGGTCGGTGAATTCCATGACCTCGCGCAGCCGCTTCTCGCGGGCCTCGCGCCTCAGCCCGAACGCCCGCCCGAAGAAGTCGAGGTATTCAAGCACGGTCATGTGCTCGTAGCTCCCGTAGGAATCCGGCATCCACCCGATCATCTGCCGGACCTCGGTCGGGAAGTTCACGACGTCGGTCCCGCGGATCTCGACGCTGCCGGCATCCGGCATGTCGAGCGTGGCCATGATCCGCATCGTCGTCGTCTTGCCGGCGCCGTTCGCGCCGATGAATCCGACAACCTGCCCGGGATACACGTCGAAGCTCACGCCCCGCACAGCCTGGACACCGCCAAAGCTCCGGTGCAGATCGCGCACGGAGATGATCGGGACGGGAAGTGGTGGTGGCTCGCTCATGGGTTCAACGCGGCGGGGCAAAGAAACAGGGCGCGGTCGTCGGAGGTCCAACGGATCGAACCCAGCGTGGGAACCATCGATGAGCGGGCCTTGAGGGCAAGCCCGTAAAACCATCCGGTCTCCAGTTTGGGAAATCCGGTCAGCGCATGCATGCGGGGTCCGGCATTTCGGAAAAAATCATTTCTCAGCACGGTCATCGCATCCTTCAGCGTGTCGGGCTTCATCGTCGCCTCGCGGCCGGGACCGAGATCGTCGGCGCGGTAGACCTTGCCGTCGACAGCAAGGAAATAGATCCTGTCGAGCTGATCGCCGATCTGCGAGAGGATCCGTGGCGGACTGCCGGCCTCAACCTCGCCGGCATTCAGCAGCCGGATCGCGGCCCGCGTCGGCCGGACAGCCGTGAGGAGCTGGCCCTGGACGCTCCGGCTCTGGAACCAGTCGCCGCTGTATTCCGCGCCATCGACCGAGCACTTCGCGCTCCTCCTGCCGTTCGGCAGCTGCCGGATCATCGCGGCCGGGTCGAGCCGGAACCCCGAGGATGGAAGAACGCCGGTCTTGGAGGCCTGTTCCTGGACGAGCACCTCGGTGTGGCGGTCGGGCTGGATCGCAACCAGCGCGAGCCGGTGGCCCCAGCCGCCAAAGCCGTCCTGGATGAAAATCGTGAGCCCGATCACCACCGTGCCGGCCACCGAGATCAGCGGGGTGAGCCAGAATATCCGCGCGCGCTTGTCCTTGCCGGCCAGGACGAAGAAGTTGATCGGACCAACAATCAGACCGAACGCAAAGATCACCAGGATCAGCAGCGGCGTATTGGCGCTGTAGGGAGGGATCCACGTCTTGTCCGGCCACGATCCCGCATAGGCCGCCAGCGACTCCGTGAAGGCCGCCCGGCCGGGTTTCTCCATCCTCTCGATCAGCTTCTTCAGGTCGAGAGAACCGTCGGCCTGCTGCGGAAACGTCCGCACCGATCCCAGCCCGACCTTTACCTCCGCCTCTGCAATCCCGGACCCGCATTTGTAGAGGATCCCTCCCGTGGCCGTCCACTGCTCGATCCCCAGGCGCAGGCCCGTCGGCAGAGCATCCCACTCCCCGGAGGTGATCCAGAGCTGGTCATACGCGGAGAGGCCCCGCCAGTCGTCTGGAAGCAACGCCGGATCGCCCACGGAATATGTCTTGTCGATGCCCTTGGCCTTGAGCGCGTTCGTCAGCGCGGAATCCTGCGCGCCGATCAGCTTTTCGCTGAACCCGATATTGCCAAGCCTGCGGCCGCCGCCACGCGAAGAGGATGGAAACGTGTGCTCATGGCTGCGCAGCCCGGGGCCCTCGATATTCAGGCTCATCGCGGGGTTGTGGTAGTGCGCGTCGGCAGATGTCCGGAGCGGGACAAGAAACTCGAATTCGCGCGTGGATCCGGCTCCCACCCGCGCAGCGAACCGCGAATGGACGCTCTGCGCGCGGTCCGGGTTGTAGCCGTCGCCCGGACTTTGAAAGTCGAGGATCCATTGGGCGTCGGATGCGCCCCGGTTCTCGACACGGACCCGCACCGGCGCCTCCCCGTTGGGCGCGATCGTGTCGAACGGCATGATGAAATCCATGCTGATCCCGCTCTGCGGATCGGTGTCTAACTTGTGCAGATACGACGACGCCGGGGCGGACTGCAGGACCCCAAAAACCACCGCCAGTCCAGCGCAGGGGACACCTCCCCAACGTCTCACAGCTTGGCCTCCCTCAGCAGATCAGGCGTCGCCCGGTTCTGCGCCGGCACGGACTCCAGCAGCGAGGCAACAACCGTGGCGGGCGTCCTGCCCTCGAGCTTCGCGCTGTAGTCCAGCACGAGACGATGGCCGAGCACTGGGCCGGCGACCGCCTGCACATCCTCGAAACTCGCGTTCAAGCGGCCCGCCAGCAGCGCACGCGACCGCGCGGCCGCCGCCAGCGCCAGCGCCGCGCGCGGGCTCGCCCCGTATTTCACGCCGGGCAACCCGTGGGTCGCCTCGACCAGCCGCGCCAGATAGTTCACCACGACATCCGGCAGAAAAATCCTCCGCGCCAACGCGGAGATGACCTGCAGCTCTGCTCCATCCAGCACGGCCGGAACCACCGGCTCCTCGCCGATCTCGCGGTTGCGCACGATGCGCTCCAGGACACCCACGCCAGCCGGCCGGACATCCAGCTTGAAAAGAAACCGGTCGAGCTGCGCCTCCGGCAGCGGATACGTGCCTTCGAGCTCAATCGGGTTCTGCGTCGCAAGCACGAAAAACGGATCCGGCAGCGGATGCGTCTGCCCGAGAACAGTCACCCGCCGCTCCTGCATCGCCTCAAGGAGCGCGGACTGGGTTTTCGGCGAGGCCCGGTTGATCTCGTCGGCCAGAACCAGATTCGCAAAGAGCGGACCGGGCTGGAATACAAACTGCCTCCTGCCGTCGATCTCCTGCAGGACCGGATTGCCGGTGATGTCGCCTGGCAGGAGATCCGGTGTGAACTGCACTCGCTTCGCCTCCAGCGACAGGCAGCGGGCGAGCCCCTTGACGAGCTCGGTTTTCCCCAGCCCCGGCAAACCTTCCAGCAGCAGGTGCCCCCGGGAAAGAAGCCCCACAATCACCAGTTCGATCAGCGTTTCCTGCCCGAAGAGCACGCTCTCCAACGCGCTTCGTAGACGGCCCAGTTTCTCGGCGGCGTGGGCAAGATCGGACTCGGTGAGTGGTGTCATGAAAGTGGAAAGTTGCAATCAGTCGAAGAGTGGCGCACGGCAGCCCGCCCCGCAGGCATGTTTTGGATTCCTCCCCGCTGGAATGCAAGATTTTCAGCCTCCCCCACCCGAAACAACCGCCCGCACGAACATTCCCGTCACCTCCTTTTCGGACATTAAATTGTGCGATCGCACAATTTAATGGTAATATCGGCTCAGATATCGATTCAGGATTTCTTAGGCTATGAGAGCAAAATCGGAATTGTTTTTATACCAGTGTCTCTGGGTAACGGATGCGTTGTTCCGCCCGTCGTGGAGGAATTTGGATGGGTCGTTTGAAGCATGGGCCTACCGGTCCGGCTTCATCCGGCAGGTAAAACGCCTGGAGGCCGAGGAATTGGTTGAAGCCGACAGCCGCCCGCGCGGTACCGGAAGGGTCGTCCGGCTGACACAAAAAGCTACCTCAAGGCTCTGGGCGGAAGGGATCCGCTGGAACGCTGGAATCGCCGCTGGGATGGAAAATGGCGCATTGTTTTCTTCGATCTCCCTGAAGAAAAGCGCCTTCTGCGCAATGAGTTCCGAAAGCAACTCAAAGCGGCTCACTTCGGCGGACTTCAGAGAAGCGCATGGATCACTCCCGACCCGCTCGACGCCATTGGGGAGTCGTTGAAAAAAATCGCCCCGACACCCGGTGTGTTGACCTTTTTTGAGGGGATTCCCTGCGGCGGCGAGTCTGCCCAAGCCCTGATCGCCAGCGCTTGGGACTTCACGGAAATCCACAGAGCCTACACGGACCATCAACAGCTCCTCGCCGCCCTGCCCACCGGAAACTCCCATCAGATCCGCGATAAGCTCCTTGAATGGGGAAGGGATGAGATGCGCAGTTGGTTGCGCTGCATGAAACTGGACCCCCTTCTGCCAAGAGCCCTCTGGCCAATCGACTACCAAGGGGCAATCACATGGGAAAAACGCATCGCCTGCCTTCGGCGCGCCGCGGGACTCGTCAGCCCCCAATCGGACAATTAAAAGTGCGATCGCACATTTAATTGTCCGATTGGCGCTTAAGCTGGGCTGTCGATTTTGTCGGGGGATGCGGGTAGCGGCGGCTGGACTTATTGGAGAAGCTACTGGAAAAATTTGGCGACGGCTTCACGTTCCCGCGGGGTAAGCGAGTCCTTCCAAGCGGCCTGACCGCCTTGGCCTGGGGCGGTGATTTGTCCACCCGAGGTGAAGGTGGCGGCACTTTTATCCGTTTTGTGTTCTCCAGCGCTGAGGGCGACGACCTCACCGGGAAGGGCACGGGAGAGATCTTCATTGCTCACGGTGTCGGCGGCGGTCGAGTGGAGTTCGGTGGCATCCTTTGCGGTGAGCGGGGCGGGACCACCGCCGCCGCCGGGACCGCCTTTGCCGGTCCGGGTTTTGTCGCCCGGGCGCCCCTCTTGCAGGGACATCATTTCGGCGGCCTGTCCATCGCCGAGGCATTGTTTGCAGGTGCCGCTGCCCTGTTCGAGCTGCTGCTGGAGACGGGCGAGCTGTTCCGGGGACATCGACTTGAGAGCCTTGGGATCCATCTGCTGGAGTTTTTTGAGGAGTTCGGGGTTGAGCGGGAGGCGGCCGGAGGCCATGTTTTGCAAGGCACCGGAGAGATCCTGGCTCATGGCCTGAAGGTCGCGGTCGGACATCTGCTGGTCGCTGGATGCGAGGAGTTTTGAGGCCTGGTCGGCGGCGGACTGGAGGTTGTGCTGCAGCTCGCGGATCGCCCGCTCGGTTTCCGCGTGAAGGTTGTCTCCGGCCTCAAGGCTGGCGTGGTCATACCAGGACTCCGGATCCTGCCGGCGCAAGGCCTCGAGCTGTTCGCGGAGATTTTCGAGGCTGTCGGACTGGACGAGGTCGTCCTTTTTGAGGGCGTCGATCCAGGTTTCGACCTCGGTCCATGCGGACGGCGGCACGAGGGGTCTGGGCACAGGAGCGGCGGCGCCGGGAAGGGGAATCGCAGTCGCGAGGCAAACGAGCGTGGCGGCTCCGGCTAGCTGCACGAGCACGCGCCCGACCCTCCAGCGCCAGCGGCCGCCCGCTACGGGAGATGGGGGCGGCCATGCGCCCACACCCGCCGCTGCGGCGGTGAGACGGTTGTTGAGTCGGAGGGTGGCCTCGAGCCGGACCAGACCGTCGGACACTTTGAAAAATTCCCTCCTCCGGACCCATGCGCTTCCGAGCGCCCCCGCGGCCAGACCAGCCGCCAGGGAGATCCAAACCGGCTCGAGACGGGCATCCTGCCTTCGCAGGAAAAGAATTGCAATGGTGGCGGCGATCGCGGCAACGAGGCAGACCGGCAGCCAGCCGGCGAGCCAGATGGCTGCATTATGTTCGAGACAGACCCTGCGGGCCCGGCTCATCCAAAAATGCTCCTCGCGGGATTGAGGCATGGCTGGGAGCATAGGATGCAGGGGATCGGCGGGGAAGCGGCTTTTTGAGAAGATTTCCGCGGGCGCGTCGCGCTTGCCGGCAGGGGCGGCGGGTGATACGACGTGGCGGGTGAGCCAAAGCCAAGCCATCTATCCAGGGAGTTTCGATCCGGTTACCTTCGGTCACCTCGACGTCATCGAGCGTGCGGCGCACCTCTTCGGGTCGGTCATCGTTGCCGTTGCCAGCAGCGAGGGGAAAGGCCCGCTATTTTCTGTGGCCGAGCGCATGGAGATGCTCAGGGCCAGCGTGTCGGCGATTCCCTCGATCGAGATCGTTCCGCTGGACGGACTGCTGGTGGAATTTGCGCAGAAGCAGGGCGTCTTCACCGTCATCCGCGGGCTGCGGGCGGTTTCGGACTTCGAATTCGAGTTTCAGATGGCCCTGATGAACCGTAAGCTCGAGGCCCGGCTGGAAACGGTCTTTCTGACGCCGAAAGAAGATTACACGTATCTGAGCTCGCGCATCGTGAAGGAAGTGGCGCGCCTCGGGGGGGACGTGAGCCCGTTCGTGCCGCAGCCGGTGGCGAAAAAGCTGCGCGAGACGCTTTCCGCCCGCTGAGCGGGTTGCGCGCCCCGGAGATTTTTGAGTCCGCAGTTGTCAGAGCGGGCGAACCTTGTTACGAAACCTGCATTCCTATGGCTATCGCTGTCAAACGACCGAAACTCAATTTTGCGGAGTGGATCTATCTTCCCGCCATCCTGGCCGGGTTGACGATCACGTTCCGGCACATTGTGAACCGTCTGCTCGGCCGGACGAAGGTGACGATGCAGTATCCCGAGCAGAAGTGGGACACGAGCCTTCCCGAGTGGTATCGCGGGGCGCCGACGCTGGTGAAGGACGAGTGGGGCCGCGAGCGCTGCGTGGCCTGCCAGCTTTGCGAGTTCATCTGCCCGCCGCGGGCGATCACGATCAAGCCCGAGCAGATCCCGACCGACGAGCGGTGGGGGAAGGTCGAGAAGCGCCCGGGGGAATTCGACATCGACATGATCCGCTGCATCTACTGCGGGCTTTGCCAGGAGGTCTGCCCTGAGCAGGCGATCTTCCTGCGGAAAGACTACTCGATCACCGGGCTGACCCGCGCCGAAATGAACCACGACAAGGCCAAGCTCTACGAGCTCGGCGGGGTGATGAACGGCCTCGTCAACAAGTGGAACGAAAAAAAGTAGCCGATCCGGCATCCGGCTGATTAAGATCCGGACGCTTTAACCAAAATTTCATTCATGCAGCTTGCACTTTTCTGGGTATTCGCCGCTCTCATGCTGTTGTTCGGCCTTGGGGTGGTCTTTTTTCGCAGCCCGATTTCGAGCGCGATGAGCCTGGTGATGTCGTTTGTGGCGCTGGCGGCGGTCTTCGTGACGCTGGACGCCTTCTTCATCGCGGTCGTTCAGGTGATGGTGTATGCGGGCGCGGTGATGGTGTTGTTTCTTTTCATCATCATGCTGCTCGACCTGCGCGCCGAGGCGCGGCGGCCGGTGAACCTGCTGGCGTGGGCCGGCGGGGGTCTGGTGGTCGGGGGATTTGTTGCGGCGCTGGTGAAGGCGCTCGGCTCCGATCCGGCGCTGCACATGGTGAAGCCGGCTCTGTCGAACCCGCAGGTCAACGATGTGGCGGCTGTGGGCTTCACGCTGTTCCGCTCCTTCAACCTGCCGTTCCAGATCATTGGCGTCCTGCTTCTGGTGGCCACAGTCGGAGTCGTTGTCCTCAGCCGGAAGGAGCTCAAATGACCACACTCGCGAATTACCTGCTGGCCAGCGGCCTGCTCTTTTCCATCGGGCTGGCCGGCGTGCTCCTGCGGCGGAACATCCTGATTATTTTCATGGGACTGGAGCTGATGCTCAACGCGGCGAACCTCTCGCTGGTGGCGTTTTCGCGGTTCCATCTGGAGGACGGCCTACCTAACTACAACGCGCAGGTGCTGGTGTTCTTTATCATCACGGTGGCAGCGGCCGAGGTGGCGGTCGGTCTGGCGATCATTGTCGCGCTCTACCGCGCCAAGCAAACCACGCACGTCGAGGACCTCGACACACTGAAGTTTTGATGAGCACGATCACCGCGCCCTGGATTATTCTTTTCACGCCGCTGGCTGCGGCCGCCCTGATCCTGTTTTTCGGGAGGCTTTCGAAGCCGCTGAGCGCCACGCTGGCGATCGCCTCGGCGCTCGTCGGATGCGTGCTGAGTTGGTGGCTGTTCCTGCAGCCGGACCCGGCCCAGCCGATCCGCCTCTACTGGCTGGATTTCGGTGATGCGCTCCGCGTGCCGTTCGGGATGACCGTCGATCACCTGAGCAAGGTGATGCTTGTGGTGGTGACGACGATCGCGACGCTGGTATTCACGTATTCGCTCGGCTACATGAAGACTGAGGAAGGCTACTGGCGCTATTTTGCCGGGCTGGCGCTCTTCCTCTTCTCGATGCTCGGCATCGTCCTCGCCGACAACTTCGTGATGATGTTCATCTTCTGGGAGCTCGTCGGCGTGAGTTCCTACATCCTCATCGGGCACTACTATTCGAAGGATTCCGCGGCCGACGCCGGCAAGCAGGCATTCATCGTTAACCGCATCGGCGACTTCGGGTTTCTGCTCGGCATCCTTTTCCTCTGGCTGGCGACCGGCACGGTGGTCTTCGCGGAGCTCACCGACAAGATCCCGCTCCTGAAGGGCGCTCCGATCTACCTGACCGTCGCATGCGTGCTGGTCTTCTGCGGCACCATCGGCAAGTCCGCACAGCTCCCGTTGCACGTCTGGCTCCCGAACTCGATGGAAGGCCCGACACCCGTCAGCTCGCTCCTCCATGCCGCGACGATGGTCGCCGCCGGCGTCTATATGCTCGCAAGGATCTTCCCGATCCTGGAGGCCACGCCCGACGCGCTCACCGTGATCGCCTGGATCGGCGGCCTGACGTGCTTCGCCGCGGCGCTGATGGCGACCCAGCAGAACGACATCAAGCGGATCCTCGCCTACTCGACGATCTCGCAGCTCGGCTACATGGTGCTCGGAATCGGCGTGGCGCCGGTCGCCGACATCCCGATGTTCCACCTCTTTACGCACGCGTGCTTCAAGTGCCTCCTGTTCCTTTGCGCCGGCTCGGTGATCGTCGGCATGCACCACGAGCAGGACATCTGGAAGATGGGCGGGCTGAAAAACAAGATGCCGATCACGTTTCTGGCGATGCTTATCGGCGCGCTGGCGCTGTCCGGATGTCCCGGCTTCAGCGGATACTTCAGCAAGGACCTGATCATCGGGTGGGCGGTCCAGAACCAGCCGCTGCTTGGCTGGATCTCGGTCGTCACCGCCGGGCTCACCGCGTTCTACACGTTCCGGCTCATCTTTGTTGTGTTCTTCGGCGCCCCGCGCGGAAGCCATGCGCAGAAGGCCCACGAGTCGCCTCTCGTGATGATCCTCCCGCTGATCTGCCTGGCCATTCCATCGTTTATTGCGGGCTACCCGTTCATCCAGGATCTCTTCTTCCACGTTGAGGAGCCCAAGCACGTCCCGCATGTGCTGCATTTTATCCTGCTGGCACTCTTTGCCGTCGGGGTTGGCGGCGCGTTTCTCCTCTACTTCCGGAAGGTCGAAAAAGATCCGGTTTCCATCCCGCTCTTCGCCAACCGGCTCTACATCGATGACGTCTACAACTGGGGCGTGAAAACCATCCAGGACGGCGGGTCGCTGGCGCTCTCGTGGGCCGACCGGTGGGTCGTCGATGTGATCGTCGTCCAGATCCCGAGCAAGGCGACGTGGGCCTGCGGGTTTGTCTTGCGTTTCCTGCAGATCGGCAACCTTCAGGCCTACTCATTTTTCTTTGGAGCCGGTGTCGTCGGACTCCTCTACCTCCTTATTTTCCGATGAACCCGCTTCTGTCACAGAGTCCGCTGCTCTTCCTGATCATCGTCCCGCTGATTGCGGCGGCATTTATCATGGCGGGATCGAATGCCAAGTTCACGGCGCTGCTCGGGTCGTCGGTGAGCCTGCTTTTCGTCTGCGTCCTGCTGGCAGCCTATCCGAAGCTGGGCGGAACGGGCTACCAGTTCTGGTCCTCCGTTCCGGTCGTGCCGCAGCTCGGGATCAACTTCACGCTCGGGGCCGACGGCTTGAGCCTTGTGATGCTGGCGCTCTCGACGCTCGTCACGGTGGCTGCGGTGGCCGTCGCGCGGACGCCCGAGAAGAACCCTCAGTGGTTCTTTGCGTGCCTGATGTTCATCTCGGCCGGCGTGATCGGGGCGTTCGCCTCGGTGGATCTCTTTTTCTTCTACATGTTTCACGAGCTGGCGCTCATCCCGACGTTCCTGCTCATCGGCATCTGGGGATCCGGCGACCGTCAGACCGCCGCCTGGAAGGCGACGATCTACCTCGCGCTCGGCAGCTTCGTGCTGATGCTCGGGCTGATCGGCCTCTACCTTGTGCAGCCCGAGGGCAGCCGGACATTTGATCTCGTGAAGATCACGCGACTGGCCGAGGCCGGGCTGATCACCGACGCCTCGTGGGTCTATCTGCTGCTGCTCATCGGGTTCGGCATCCTTGTCTCGCTGTTCCCGTTCCACACGTGGGCGCCGCAGGCCTACGCGAGCGCACCGGCGCCAGCGGCGATGCTGCATGCCGGCGTGCTGAAGAAGTTCGGCCTCTACGGTCTCATCCGCATCGCGGCCCCGATCCTGCCGGATGCGGTGAGGGAATTTTCCAACGTCCTGCTCATCCTGCTTGTGGGGAATATCCTCTACATCGGCTACGTGACGATCGCCCAGCGGAAGCTCGACTGGATGCTCGGGTATTCGAGCGTGATGCACATGGGCTACATCTTCCTCGGGTTTGCGGCACTCAACACGGTCAGCCTGACCGGTGCCTCGATGATGCTCTTCGCGCACGGGCTCTCGATCGCGGCTCTCTTCGCCCTCAGCGGCGAGCTCCGGGCCCGCACCGGGACGCTAGATTTTGCCGAGCTCGGCGGCCTGGCCAGGACGATGCCGGCATTCGGGCTGTTTTTCGGTTTCGCGGCGATGGCGGCGATCGGCCTTCCCGGTTTTGTCGGGTTTGCCGGCGAGCTCCTGGTATTTTTCGGTGCGTTCAGCGGCGGCAAGTCACTGATGAGCGTGGCCGGCGGGCATGAGATCTTCGCTCTCAACAGCTACCAGATGGCCACCATCTGCGCGGTCTGGGGGGTCGTCATCTCGGCAGTCTACATGCTCCGCGCCTACCGGAAAATTTTCCTGGGCACCCAAAGCGAGCGCTGGTCCGGGCTGCCCGATCTGGACGGCATGCCGAGGATCGCCCTCACCGTCCTCATTGCGGTGATGCTCGTGACCGGATTCGTGCCCCAACTTCTCGTGAAGCTCATTACGCCCGCACTTCTGCCATGATCCAGCCGCTCGCACTCGAAATCTGTGTCGTCTGCCTGGGGATATTCCTGCTCATGGCGGATTCGTTTCTGGTGAAGACCGACAAGTCCGCGCTCGCCTACGGGGCGATTGTCGGGCTCGCCGGGGTCTTTGTCCTGACGTTCTACACGGTTCCGGCCGCTCCGGACCTTGCGCTCTCCGGGTTCTACGTGACCGACTCGCTCGGCATGTTTTTCAAGCAATTCGCGCTTCTGGCAACGATCCTGACAGTGATCCTGGCGATCGACCACGCGCCGGTGGTTGCGCGCTTCATCCCGGGATCGACCCCGCAGGCCGGCGTCGGGGAATTTTTTGTTCTGCCGGTCTTCACGTGTGCCGGGCTGATGTGGATGGCCAGCGCGGCCGACTTCATCATGATCTTCTGCGCTCTCGAGCTAGTGACGATCTCGATTTACATTCAGGTGGCCTATATGCGCCGGAGCGTTGCCAGCCTCGAGGCCGGAACGAAATACCTGATCCTCGGCGCGCTCTCGACCGGATTTCTCGTTTACGGGATCACCTGGATCTTCGGAATGACCGGCCAGACCGGACTGATGCAGATCGGCGAGGTTTTGCACCGGATTCCCGTTTCGACCGGACTCCTCTTCGGGATCGGATTGGTCCTTGTCGCCCTCGGGTTCAAAATTGCCGCCGCGCCGTTCCAGTTCTGGGTGCCCGACGTCTACCAGGGTGCGCCGACGCCGATCACCGCGTATCTTTCCGTGGCCTCGAAAGCGGCCGGATTTGTGGTTCTTCTTCGGGTGCTCGAGCCTCTGCTCGCCGTGCCGGCGCTCCAGGACAAGCTCTTCCCGGTCCTCTCGCTCCTGGCCGTCCTGACGCTTCTTTATGGCAATCTGGCGGCGATCCCTCAAACGAATTTCAAGCGACTGCTGGGCTATTCGAGCATCGCGCACGCCGGGTATCTTCTGGTCGGCGTGGCCTCCCTAGGCGCGGCCATTGCCGGCCGGGCCATCGTATTTTATCTGTTTGGTTATCTGCTGATGACCTTCCTGGCCTTCCTGGTTCTCGTTCCGGTTGCCAAGGCATCCGGGGGCGATGAGATCTCGCACTTCAACGGGCTCGGCCGCCGTGCTCCAGGACTCGCGCTGGCGCTCCTGCTCTCGATGCTTTCGCTGGCCGGGCTTCCGTTCACGGTCGGGTTTCTTGGAAAATTCTTCATCTTCGAAGCAGCCATGGACCAGCAGAATTACCTGCTGGTAGTGATCGGCGTCGTCACGGTCGCCTGCGGGTTCTACTACTACCTCAAGGTCGTCCGGGCCATGTATTGGCAGGCCCCGCCCGAGGATGCGCCAGAAATCGTGGTCTCCGCGCCATCGCGCGTGGCGATCATCTGCCTCTCTGCACTGATCCTGATTCTCGGCGTTTATCCCCAGGCGATCCTGCGGATGTTCCCATAGGCTTCACGCGATGCCTGTCCTGGACAAGCCGCTTGCC
The DNA here is from genome assembly GCA_964467415.1 of uncultured Chthoniobacterales bacterium. GTDB lineage: Bacteria > Verrucomicrobiota > Verrucomicrobiia > Chthoniobacterales > Terrimicrobiaceae > CAYXRX01. The sequence goes on along the minus strand of CAYXRX010000005.1, from coordinate 69,717 downwards.
GAGTTGCGGTCCTATAGCGGGATCAACCCGCGGCCGGCGGATTTTGATGCGTTCTGGGCGCGCGCGCTGGCAGAACTGGATGCGACCGATCCAGCCCCCGAGCTGATCCCCTCAGGGGTTCTTCTCGCGTCCGGCGCGGAGATGTTCGACCTGTTTTTCACGGGCGTCGGCGGCGCGAGGATCTACGCGAAATTCCTGCGTCCCTCCGGAACTGTGAAACCCTGCCCGGCCCTCCTGCTGTTCCATGGTTATGCCGGGCACAGCGGGGACTGGCAGGACAAGCTCCCCTATGTCGGACAGGGGATTGCCGTCGCCGCGATGGACTGCCGCGGCCAGGGCGGACGCAGCGAAGATGCCGGAGCCGTGCAGGGGACCACCCACACCGGGCACATCATCCGCGGGCTCGACGGACCGCCGGAGAAGCTACTCTTCCGGCAGATATTTCTCGATACCGTGCAGCTGGCCCGCGTGGTTTCCGGTTTTGAATCGGTCGATTCTGATCGCCTCTACTGCATGGGCGGCTCGCAGGGCGGCGCCCTCGCGATCGCCTGCGCCGCTCTCGAGCCCCGGATCCGCCGGTGCGTTTCGATTTTTCCATTCCTTTCAGATTACAAGCGGGTCTGGGAGATGGACCTCGCGAAGGACGCCTATGCGGAGCTGCGCGCCTACATGCGCTTGTTCGATCCGCTGCACGAGCGCGAGGACGAGGTCTTCACGAAGCTCGGCTACATCGACGTCCACCACCTCGCTCCCCGCATCACGGCGCGCGTGCTGATGGCGATCACCCTGATGGATAATATCTGTCCGCCATCCACGCAGTTTGCCGTCTACAACGCGATCACTTCGGAGAAGGACGTCGTGATCTACCCCGATTTCGGCCACGAACCCCTGCCGGGATTTTCCGACCGGGCGTTCAACTATTTGACAGCACCCCGATCGCCGCGGAAGTAAAGGGCATGAGAAGACGGATCTTTATCCGGCGGATGCTCGGCACGGTTGCCGCCGCCGGGCTGGCGCGCCTGTCCGCGGCGGAATCCTCCGCCAGTGGATCTCCGGCATTCCGGGCCACCGATCCGGTGAGGCTCGGTCCGCGCCACATCCCTGCGACCCGGCTGTTTTTGGGAACAGGGTCGAGTGGATGGAGGGGCAGCTCGAACCAGACGCGCAAGCTCGGGCTCGACGGGCTTGCGAACTACCTGCGGGACGCGTTTCGCTCGGGGATCACCTCGTGGGATTCCGCCGACCAATACGGCTCCCACCCGCACCTGGCAAAGGCGCTTCAGCTCGGCATCCCGCGCGACAAAATCACGATCCTCACGAAAAGCCGGGCGGCCACCCCCGCGGCCATGCGCGCGGACATTGCACGGTTCCAGCGCGAGCTGGGGACTGACGTCATCGACATCCTGCTCCTGCACTGTCTGGAGGACCCGAAGTGGCCGGCCTCGATGCGCGGCGTGATGGACGTCGTCAGCGAGTATCAGGAAAAGGGAATCATCCGCTCAAAGGGAGTCTCCTGCCACTCGATCGGGGCGCTCGAGGCGGCAGCCGCCGAGCCGTGGGTCGAGATCGATCTGGCGCGGATCAACCCCCGCGGGGCCGTGATGGATGCTCCCCCGGAAACCGTGGTTCCGGTTCTGCGGGCGATGAAGCACGCGGGCAAAGGCGTCATCGGCATGAAGATCTTCGGGGCCGGCCGGCTTCTCGGCGAAAAGCAGGAGTGCCTGAACTACGTGCTCAACCTCGGCTGCGTGGATGCGTTCACGATCGGGTGCGAAAATTCCGCGCAGCTCGCCGAGGTCGTCTCGCTCATCGCCGCCGCGCCGCGCACCGCGAAGGGATGAGTGGCCTCGCGGCTCTAACCGGCGGCCGCGGCAAGGCTGCGCAGGTAGGAATACGAGTAGAGACCCGTGCTGTGTCCGTCCGCCCAGCGCGGCTGGATGGCATAGCCGCCGACCGTCTGCCAGCCGGCGAGATCGAAGCTTCCCTGCCCGTAGATGACGTCCGGCCGCTCGACATACCCCATCACATCCGGCTCGCCTCCGCAGCCGGCGCACGGGCATTTCCGCCGCAGGGCCTCTAGCGGAAAAAACGATTCCTTGCCGTCGCTCCAGGCGATTGCGAGCTCGGAGCCGATTTTCTGGACCGTGAGGGGTTGGAGCGTTGGTTGCATCGGGATACTCTTGGCTTGCCACGGAAAATGTCCACCGTTTTTCCGACGGCTTCTTCCTTGTGGAATTTTCCCATTCTGCCAGTAAGATGGCGGCGATGAACAAAAGCGGGCGGACTTTTGATGAAGGGGATGACGGGTCCCCGGGCGGGGTGGGAAGGTGGCTCCTCATCGCGTTCATCCTCTCGCTTGCGTTGCACGTGGCCTTCTGGATCTGGGCGCACTTTGTTCCGATGGGCAGTGGGGACCTCAAGCTCCTGCCGCGCGCGGTGCCAAAGACGTTCCATCTCGAGCGGGTCGAAATCGATCCCAAGCTCCTCGAGCCGGCTCCGGATACCGAGAAGCGCCCGGCGGCGTCGCCCGCCTCGATCAAGCTGCCCGAAGAGAAGGTCTCTTTCGAAAAGATGATGGACAAGCCGAAGGACAAACCTGCGGCGCCCAAAACGGACCTCCTCTCCGAGAAGCCGGCCATTGCACCTCCCTCGTTCCAGAGCACGATGCAAACGGCCAAGTCGTCCGGCGCGGGCTCGGCAGCTTCCGCGGACAAGACCCTCGAGACCGAGCTTCTGCAGATGACCCCTGCGATCGCCGGTCCCACGCTGATTGAAGTGGCTCCGCCAGGGAAGGCCGGGGGCGGATCTTCCGGCGACCGCGCACCCGGCTTCAGCAACCTGGACGACCTCCTCGCGCAGACCGGCCCGCTCTCCTCCGAGACTGCTCCGATCCTGATGCCGACCGACCTGCTCTTCGACTACGATAAGCCAGACCTCCGCGGCGAGGCGGTCGCCAGCCTGCAGAAGCTCGCGGAACTCATCCGCCGCAATCCCTCGGCCAGCTTCCTCATCGAAGGTCACACCGATTCCTTTGGCAGCGACGACTACAACCTCGACCTGAGCCGCCGCCGCGCCGAGTCGGTGAAAGCCTGGCTGACCGGCACCATGGGTCTGCCGGCCGGATCCATTGAAACCCGCGGCTTCGGCAAGGCGCGGCTGATCGCGCCGGCCACCGGCACCGTCGAGGAGCAGCAGCTCAACCGCCGGGTTGAAATTGTGATCCGCACCCCCTCAGGGGCTCCCGCCACCCCCTGATGTATCCCAGCGAAAACAAACTTCAGAAATCCGCGCTCGAGCTCTCGGAGAAAACCCGGCGCAAGCGCGACGACCCGGTCACGATTTTCAAAGGCTTCCGCAAGGTCGAAGAGCAGCGGCTCCGCATGTGGCACAATGCGGGCGGCGGCGGACGCGAGATCACCCGGCAGCGGTCCGACCTCGTGGACATTCTTTTCCGCGAGCTCTTCACGGTTGTGGCGGAATCGGTGATGCCCAAAGGCATGGGAGGAAAGCTCTGCGTGGCGGCATTCGGCGGATACGGCCGGCGCGAGCTCACGCCGTTCAGCGATGTCGACATCCTTTTCCTGCAGGCGAACGCCGGCGAAAACAAGGAGATCGAGGAGGTGATCCGCCGGACGCTCGTCGCGCTCTGGGACATCGGGTTCAAGGTCGGGCATGCCACGCGGACGATCGCCCAGGCGATCAAGCAGGCCAACGATGACCCGATCACCAAGACCTCGATGCTCGAATCGCGCTTCCTCGCCGGCGAGCGGGAAATTTTCACCGGCTTCAAGGAACGCTTCCAGAACGAGTGCGTGCGGGGGCACGAGGACGAATACATTTCCTGGCGGCTCGCGAACCAGGCCGAGCTCCGGCTCAAATACGGACCGAGCGTCTTCCTGCAGGAGCCGAATGTGAAAAACGGAATCGGCGGGCTCCGGGACTACCAGAGCCTGCTGTGGATCTCGCACTTCAAGCTGGGTGTGATGACCACGGCCAAGCTTGTCGATGCCAAGGTCCTTCGCGACACCCAGCGCAGGCTGCTCGAAAAGGCCTACGACTTCCTGCTGCGCACCCGCGCCGAGATGCACTACCTCAACGGCCGCGGCGCCGACTCGCTCACCCTCCAGCTTCAGGGGCGGGTCGCGAACGCGTTCAACTACCCGCAAAAGAACATCCTGCGCAAGGTCGAGGCGTTCATGCGCGAGTATTACAGCCACACGCGGAACATCCACCTGCTGACCGAGGCGGCGCTCGGGCGCATGGAGGCGGCACCCAAGCCGAAGCAGGCGGGCCTGCTCCGCCTCTTCGGGGCCAGGCCGAAGGTCGAAAAGTTCGACGGCTTCATCGCCCGCGAGGGAAAGCTGATGGCGGAGTCGCGCGCCATCTTCAACGACGATCCCTACCGGATGATCCGCGCATTCCACCACGCACAGGTCCGGCAGCTGGAGTTCCACGCCGAGCTCAGCGACCTCGTCCGCCGCCGCCTGCCGCTGGTGACCCGCACGTTCCAATACGCGAGCGCGGCGCGGGAGACATTTTTTGCGATCCTCTCGCGCAAGGGCGAGGTCGGCCGGATCATGCGGCTGATGCACGACCTCGGGTTTCTCGGCCGCTACATGCCCGAGTTCGGGGCGCTCGACTGCCTGGTGCAGCACGAGTTCTACCACCGCTACACGGCGGACGAACACACGCTCGTCTGCCTGGAGAAGCTCGACGGGGTCCTGTTTTCCGATGAGGAGAAGCTGCGCGGCTACCGGCAGATCTTCCAGAAGATCGAGGATCCCGCGATGCTGTATCTCGCCCTGCTCCTGCACGACACCGGCAAGGCGGCGAACCAGCGCAACCACGAGGAGGCCAGCGCGGTCCTTGCCCACAAGGTCGCCCGCCGCCTCCAGCTCTCGCCCGACCGCCGGCGGATGCTGATCACTCTCGTCGACTCGCATTACGTCCTCTCGAAAATGTCGCAGACGAGAAACCTCGAGGATCCCGCGACGGTCGAGGAGTTCTCCCGCATCGTCGGCAACCGGCCGAACCTCGACGCGCTCATGCTGGTCACGCTGGCCGACGGCATGGGCACGAGCGACCAGAACTGGTCGGACTGGAAGGAGGGGCTCGTCTGGACGCTCTACCGGCGGGCGAGCCAGTATCTCGAGGGAGGTCCGACGGCGGTCGAGCAGATCCGACGGAACCGCGACGAGCAGCTCCAGAGCGTGCTGCGCAAGCTCGGACGCGACTATGAGGGCGAGGCCGAGGCCCATTTTTCCTACCTCCCCGAGCGGTATTTCCAAATGTTCGACCCGGAGGAGATCGCCGCGCACCTGCGGCTCTTCCGCGAGTTCTTCGAAAACTGCGCCAGGGACGACACCCGCACGCTGGCCCCGGTCTTCAAATGGGTGCCGCGGCCGGAGCAGGGATATACCGAAGTCTGGGTCTGCGGATGGGACCGCCCGCGCCTGCTGGAGCGCATTGCCGGCGCCTTCCTCTCCGCGCAGATCAACATCCTCAGCGCGGACATCTTCACCCGCGGAGACAGCCTCGCAATCGACATCTTCCGCGTCGGGAGCACCACGCTCCAGTCGGTCACCAAGCCGAGGGATATCGCCCGCGTCGAGGCGCGGCTGGCCGAGGCGCTCGAGTTCGAGGACTACGATTTCACGCCGCTGATGAGCAAGGAGGCCCGCCTGCGCACCTACCGGCTCTCGCAGGAGTTCGATCTGCCCACGCGAATCACCATTGAAAATTCCTCGCACCCGGTCTTCACGCTGGTTGACATCCAGACTCCCGACCGGCTCGGCCTCCTCTACGATCTGCTGCGGGCCATGGGCGCTGCCGGCCTGATGATCGAGCTTTCGCGCATCACCACGGAAATGGATGTTGCGATGGACTCATTTTACATCCACGGGAAAGACGGAAAGAAAATCACCGACCCCGCCGCCATCAAGCGCCTCCAGCGCCTGCTCCAGCGTGCGGCGGTGCGGGTTCGGGAATGACCTCCCGCTTCGGAACGCTGCTCTTCCGGCAGGCCGTGCGGCCCTGGTTGCGGCACCCGCTCCTGCCGGCCCTCAACATTCTGAGCATCGCGGCCGGCGTGGCGGTCTTCCTGGCCATCCAGATCGCCAACCGGGGGGCGCTCGCGAGCTTCCAGAATGCGGTTGGACTCGTCGCCGGCCGCGCCCACCTGGAAATCCGCGGGAACCTTCCCGATGAGCTTTTCCCCCGGATTGCGGCGGCGGAGGGCGTGCGTTCCGCAACCCCGCTGGTCGAGGGGATCGTGACGCTGCCGGACCGCCCCGGCGAATATCTCCGCATCCTTGGAGTGGATCCGTTCACCGGAAGCGGCCTGCGCGTCTTTCATCTGGAGGCGAGGGATGGCACCCCACTGGATCTGGAGGCGTGGCTGCGCGGGCCGGCGGTGATCGCGGTGTCCGCAGATGCCCGGCTCCCGGCATCCCTTCGCGTACTGGCTGCAGGCAGGCAGGCCACGCTCACGCCCGCATTTGTTTTAAAGTCCGATGATGCGGTCGTCCGGTCGGATCCCCGCCTTGCGGCGATGGACATCGGCTGGGCGCAGGAGTTGCTCAACCAACGCGGGCGCCTGACCTCGATCCAAATTGAGCTGCAGAATCCGCTGGAGGCAACCGCCGCCGCCGGGGCACTGCGGAAGCTTGCGCCACCCGATGCCACGGTGGGTCCGCCCGCGCGGAGGAACTCAGACACCGAGGCGATGCTCGGAGCGTTCCAGCTCAACCTGACCGCGCTCAGCCTCGTCTCGATCATCGTCGGAATGTTTCTCATTTACAACAGCCTGTCGGCATCGGTTGTGCGCCGGCGGGCCGAGATCGGAATCCTCCGCGCCAATGGAGCCACCAAGGCCGAAGTCGCCGGGCTTTTTCTTGGTGAGGCGCTGGCCGGCGGCATCCTCGGGACGCTGCTCGGCCTCGCGGCCTCCGGTCCGCTGGCTCATCTTCTCTCTGCCCCTGTGGAGAAGACGGTCTCCTCGCTGTATGCCCTCGTGACCATCGACAAACTGGCGGTCACTCCCCTGCAGATCGCGGCGGCATTTGCCGTGGGCGTCGGCGCCTCGCTGATCGCGGCCTGGCGGCCGGCCGCGGAGGCGGCCGGCTGCGATCCGGCCGCGATCCTGCATCCGGGCTCGGCCATGGAGGCGTTCAGTTCCCGCTCCCGGCAATGGGGACTGCTCGGAACAGGCTTGCTGGCGTTGGCCGCAGGGTTTTCATGGGCCTCGCTGGCAGGGGGCGGGAAGTTTCTTGGCTTTGTCTCCGTCGGGTTGCTGATCGCAGGATTTTCGCTTCTGGTTCCCTCCCTTGTGAGGGGATTCGGACGCCTGGTTCGCGGGCCGGGCTGGCTGGTCCGGCTGGCGGCGCAGCACCTGGTGCGCTCGCTTCACCGGAATGCCGTGACAATCGCCGCCCTGGCCGTGGCGGCCGCGATGACCGTGAGCGTCTCGGTGATGATCTTTTCGTTTCGCGCCAGTGTCGCCACCTGGATGGGATCCACCCTTGTGGCGGACCTGTTCATCGCCCCCGCCGCGAACGAGATCGCGGGCCTCCAGAGCTTTGTTCCGGAGGAGGCGGTGGAATGGGCCCGGAAGAACCCGCTTGTCCGCGAAACGGGAACCTTCCGCGAGCAGCAGGTCGACTGGGACGGAAGGACGGTTTCGCTTGGCGTCATCGAGGGCGGGGCACGCGGGGAACTCGAGTTTGTGAGCGGCCCGAAGGATGCCGCCCGCCTCTTCCACGAGCCCGGCCACATTGCGGTTTCCGAAAGTTTTGCGACGAAATTCCGAGTCAGGCCCGGCGACCGGATCGTGCTCGCCAGCCCGTCGGGACCGGCTGGTTTTGTGGTGGCCGGCGTGATCAAGGATTTCACCCGCGACAGCGGGCTGATGCTTGTCCGCCGCGGGGAGTTCCGGAAGTTCTGGAGCGATGAGCGTGTTCACTCGCTGGCGCTTCTGCTTCACAATCCGGCCGCGGCAGGCGCGGTCGCGGACGCGTTTCGCCAGGAGTTTGGAAGCCGGGGGGAATTTTCGATTTACACGAATGCCGCACTTCGCGGGCGGGTGATGGAAATTTTCGACCAGACGTTTGCCGTGACCTACGTCCTGCGCTCGATCGCGGTGCTGGTGGCGGTTGCCGGCGTCCTGCTCTCGCTGACCACGCTGGTCGTCGAGCGCGGCCGGGAGATCGGCGTCCTGCGATCACTGGGTGCGTCAGCCGGGCAGATCCGCGCGCTGATTCTCACTGAGGCCGGCATGATCGGGCTCCTGGCCTCGCTGGTCGGGATCGCGTGCGGTTCCGCGATGGCAATGGTTCTCACGTGGGTGGTCAACAAGGCGTTCTTCGGCTGGACGATCGAGCTCCGTTACCCGCTGGACGTCCTCGCCGGCACGCCGCTCTGGATCATCCCGGCCGCGATCCTCGCGGCCTGGGTGCCCGCCCTCCTGGCCTCACGGATCCCTCCGGCCCGCGCGGTGCGCTTCGAATGAGCGCCGGGCCGTCGGTATCGGCTCGACAGCGGCCGGAAAATGGGTGCTGAATCGGCCATGCCGCCGACCAGATCCCTGCACACGCATACCGCACCGCTCACCTCCGATCAGGCGGAAACGCTCCGGCGGGTCCTGCGCAAGCGGGGGTTTGAGTTTGAGGAGAAGCCCTACATGCTTTACTCGGCCCGCAAGGACAAACTGAACATCGCGGTTTACGAAAAGGGCCCGAAAGCTGTCATCCAGGGCAGGGGCCTTGAGGAATTCATCACGTTTATCCTCGAACCCGAAGTGCTCGGCGAGGCGAAATTCGGCTACGAGGACGTCCACTCGCCCGAACTCTTCGAGCCCCATTTCGGAATCGATGAGAGCGGGAAGGGCGACTTCTTCGGGCCGCTAGTCATCGCGGGGGTCTACGTCGACCCGGCCATCGCCCGCGCGTTCCGGGATGCGGGGGTCCAGGACAGCAAGTCGATCGGCTCGGACAAACGGATCCGCGACCTCGCGGCGGTGATCCGGCAGTCCGGTGCGGTGCTCAGCGTCGTGACGATCGCACCGCCGCGCTACAACGACCTCTACCGGAAAATCGGGAACCTCAACCGGCTCCTGGCATGGGGTCATGCGCGCGTGATCGAAAACCTCTGTGAGGCCCACCCGGACTGCCCGCGCGCTCTGTCCGACAAGTTTGCGGACGTCCGGGTTCTCGAGCGCGCACTGATGGAAAAAGGGAGGAAAATCCAGCTCGACCAGCGGACGAAGGCCGAGTCGGATCCGGCGGTTGCGGCCGCCTCGATCCTGGCGCGCGAAAAGTTCATCGACTGGCTCGCCGCTGCGGGCAAGGACGCCGGGGTCGAGCTGCCGCGCGGGGTTTCCGCCGGGGTGAAAGCCGCCGCCGCCCGCCTGGTGGCAAAGTCGGGTCCCGCCGCGCTGGAGAGCTTCGCCAAGACCCACTTCAGGACCGCCGCCGAAGTCGGGGGTGCGGCCTGAGCGCTATTCGTTGGTGTCCTTCGCGGAGTTTTTGAGCGTTTCGCTGAAGCTCTTGCCGGCATCCTTCATCGCTTCGCCGATGCCCTTGATGGCATTTTTCGTGTCGTTGATGGTCTTCGCCAGGCGCGCGGCCTGGAAGTCACCCTTGAGGCTGGCCGCCTGCCGGCGGAAGAGATCGACCTGCACGACATCGCCCTTCTTCTCGAGCTCGGCGATCTGGCCATCGAGCTTGGCCAGCGTCTGCTCGACGGCCGCCTGACGCGCGCTGTCGGGGACCGCCTGGAATTCGTTGAGCTGCTTGCGGGCGGTCTGAACCGTGCGCTCCGGAGAGTCGCAGGCAACGAGGAAGACCGCGGCGAGGGCGCAGAGGAGGAGTCGTGTTTTCATTTGAGGAATTCGAAGGTGTCGTGGGTGGGAGTGCGGCGGGTGTGCCTGTGGATTTCCCGACGGTTGGCCGCGAGATGCTCGAGAATGTGAAAAACCTCCTCCGGATCGGCATCGACCGCAAGCGCGATTTCTTCGGCCTCAAGCGGCCGGCCGGCCGCCCGGAGGTGCGCAACGACGCGCTCCTGCGCTGCCAGAACCGCCGCGGCCGCCTTTTTTCCGGCCTCAACTCCCGGCTGGTCGTAGGCGTTGATATTTGCGAACGAGGCATAGAAGCCGACCGACCGCTCGAAGAGGGCGATGAGCGCACCGAGGTGGTAGGCGTCGCAATCGGCGATGCTGATCGTCATCGACTCCCGGCCGTTCCCGTGGAGCGCCTCCCGCGTGCCCCGCAGAAACCCCTGCAGGTAATCGCCGGACGTGATGCCCGGCTCGACCTCGAGGGCCGGGCCCGCGCTGTCCCTGCGGACCTCGATGAACGTGACGAAGAAGTTGTCGACCCCGTCGCGGAGCTGCTGGACATAGGCGTGCTGGTCGGTCGAGCCCTTGTTGCCGTAGACGGCGATCCCCTGGTTCACGATGTTGCCATCGCGGTCGAGCTCCTTGCCGAGCGATTCCATGACGAGTTGCTGGAGGTAGCGGCTGAAGAGCAGGAGGCGGTCCTTGTAGGGCAGGATCACCATGTCCTTCGCTCCGGCGCCCCCGCCGGCGTGCCACCACATCAGTGCGAGAAGCATCGCGGCATTGCGGCGGACGTCATCGGTCCGCGTGCGGGCGTCCATCGCCGCCGCGCCGGCCAGAAAGGCCTTGATATCGAGCCCCTGCAGCGCCATGGGCAGAAGCCCGACCGCACTCATCACGGAGGTCCGGCCACCCACCCAGTCCCACATTGGAAATCTCCGGAGCCACCCCTCGCCAACGGCAATCCGGTCCAGCTCGCTGCCGGCACCGGTCACTGCGACAAAGTTGTTCGCGTAGGGAATGCCGTCTTTTTTAAACGCCTCCCGCGCGACGAGCATGCCGTTGCGGGATTCCTTCGTTCCGCCGGACTTGGAGATCACGACGACGATCGTCGTGGCGAGGCGGCCGCCGATTTGTGCGAGCACCCGCTCCATGCCGTCGGGGTCGGTGTTGTCGAAGAAATGCAGCCGGAGCGGGTTGCCGGCCTCCCAGAGCGCATCGGCGACAAGCTCCGGACCGAGGGCCGATCCCCCGATGCCGATCACAAGCAGATCGGTGAACTTTCCGCCCGTGGCCGGGCGAATCATCCCTCCGTGGACACCTGCGGCGAATTCGATAACCTCCTGCTGCGCCGAAAGGATCGCCGCTTTCAATTCGGGCTCAGGGGCCAGGTCCGGGTTGCGCAGCCAGTAGTGGCCGACCATGCGGTCCTCGTCGGGGTTCGCGATGGCTCCGGCCTCCAGCTCGCGCATCTCCAGGCAGGCACGGTCCGCCGGGATCGCCATCCCGGTGAAAAAATCCTCCGGGAAATTCATCCGGCTGATGTCGAGCGAAACGCCCGGATCGTCATAGCAGAGATAGAACTGCTGGAATCGCGGCCAGAGCGAAGTGGTTGTCATATCGGCTCCGAGCGAACTAGATTTGCAAATCCATGGCAAACCGAAATCCGCTTCCTGACCCGCTCCTCGATGGCCGTGGGTTGTTGTGCTGTTCGGAGGCTGAGACGCGCGCGGCCGGGCGCCAGCTTGCGGAGGCGCTGCAGCCGCGGGCGGTGCTGAGCCTGGAGGGCCCGCTGGGAGCAGGGAAAACCTGCTTCGTCAAGGGGCTTGCGGAGGGGCTGGGCCTCGATCCGGCAGCGGTCTCCAGCCCGACGTTCACTCTCGTGCACGAGTATGAGGGCGGGCGGCATCCCCTCATCCACATGGATCTCTACCGCATTGAGGAGGATGGTGAGCTTGCAGGGCTCGGGCTCGACGACTACCTCGCAGGTCCCGGTCTGGTCGCAATCGAGTGGGGGGGGAAGTTTCTCTCCGCCCTGCCTCCGGAGACCTGGAGGATTACCTTTTCGATTGAAGGCGATGCGCGGAGGATCCGTGCGGAGGTGCGGACATGAGAATTCTCGCCGTCGAAAATTCCGGCGCGGAAGGGAGCGTGGCAATCGTCGGCGATGGAGGCGTTGAGCACATGGAATCGTTTTCGAGCCCGCGCGGCCGGGGATCCGGGCTTTTCCCGGCGCTGGCCCGCGCGGTGGAATCCGGGGCGGACATCGACCTCGTGCTCGCCGGCACCGGTCCGGGCAGCTACAACGGGCTCCGCGCGTCCATCGCGGCGGCCTGGGGGCTCGCGCACGCCCGCAAAATCCCCGTTGCCGGGATCTGCTCACTTCTGGGCTACGGTGCGGCCGACTACTTCATTCTCGGCGACGCGCGGGCCGGGGAGTGGTTCTGCGGCCGGGTCGCCGGTGGGAGGCTGGCGGGGGAGACCGAGCTTCTGCCCCCGGAGGTTGCACGGGAGCGGGTGGGTGGAGATCTTCCGGTCTTTGCAACCAGCGTCCTTCCCGGCATCCCGCACGCGATCGTCGCGTGCCCGCGCGCGGACATCCTGGCCGCCCGCATGCCGTCGGCCGGTCCGGCCGAGCCGTTCTACCTCAAGCCGCCGCACATCACCCGTCCGAAGTGTCCAAACCCCTGAACGATTTTCCGAGCGTCGAGCTGGATCCGGAACGTCCCTACGACCGGATCCGCGAGCTTTACCTTTACGAGGAACCCGCGCTCCTCGCCTCGATCCACCGGGGCGACCGCCGCGAGGCCACGCGGATCATCAACCTTCTTCTCGTGCATATCTACAGCGCCGGCGAAGAACACAGCGAGCTTCTCAAGAGCCTCCTGCTGGAGCTGGTCGTCATGATGTCGCGCGCCGCCGTCGAGGCCGGAGCGCCCCAGGCGGAGCTTCTCGGCCTGCGGTTTCAGAACCTCACCGAGCTGGCGGGCATCGCCGACGACGAGCGGCTGGCCGCCTGGCTCCGTGATTCGGTCCTCCGCATCTTCGACGCCGTCGAGCGGTGCCAGCGGTTCGAGGTTCCGCTGCTTGTCACGCGGGTATTGAAGTGCCTCCGCGAGCGGGCCGGCGAGCCGCTCACCCGCGAGCAGGTCGCCCGCTCGGTCGCCGTTTCGCCGGGTCATCTGGCCCACATCCTCAAGGCGCGGACCGGCCGCACGTTTACCGAACTCCTCCGTGAGGCCCGCGTCGAGCGGGCCTGCGGACTCCTCGCCGAAACCGACCTGCCGATCGCGGCGATCGCCGCCGATTGCGGATTCTGCGACCAAAGCTACATGAGCAACGTCTTCCAAAACCTGAAAAAGACGACACCGAAACACTACCGGACCACGTTCCGGGACAAACGCGGTCCACTGCCACAGGATCCTAAAATCCAAAAAAATCCGCGCTGATCACAAGATCCGCGGGGGCATTCAAGGCAGTATGACAACTTCGTCCGTTCGCGCGGACCCGCGCGGCCGGCCACAAGCAAAAACCCTCCATCCTCCGAATCCATGAGCAATCTGCAATCCCTCTCCGAAGCCGTCCAAAAAGGAAAGCGCAACGACGCAAAAACCCTCACCCAGTCACTGATCGACGAAGGGATGAAGCCGCTCGACATCGTCGAGCAGGGGCTCGTGCCCGGAATGAGCGCGATCGGCGAGAAGTTCAAGAACAACGAGGTGTTCGTGCCGGAGATGCTGATCGCCGCCCGGGCGATGAAGGAGGCGATGTCCCTGCTCGAGCCGCTCCTCGCGCAAGCCGGGATCAAGCCCAAGCACACCGTGATCCTCGGCACCGTCCAGGGCGACCTCCACGACATCGGCAAGAACCTCGTCGGCATGATGCTCAAGGGCGCCAACTTCGGAGTGGTCGATCTCGGCACCAACGTGCTGCCGGAAAAATTTGCCGAGGCGGCGAAGGAACACAACGCCTCGCTGATCGCGCTGTCCGCTCTTCTGACGACAACAATGCCCGCGATGAAGACGACCGTGGCGGCGGTCCGCGCCGCCGGGCTCACCGACATCAAGATCATGGTCGGCGGGGCCCCGGTGACCCAGGACTACGCGGACGAGATCGGCGCAGACGGTTACAGCCCGGATGCCGCGAGCGCGGTTGACACCGCCTTGAAGCTTGTCGGGGAGACCAAATAGGTGAACCGCAGCTTTTACCTGGAGCTGGCCGCATCCGGTCACCGCGCCCCGATCGGGACGCACCTCGTGCTGCACGCGCGGGGGAATGCGGACGCCCTTCTGCTTAACGGGCCCGGGCTCGGTGGCGTCGTGGCGGAAACCGCCGAACGCTTCCGCACGCCGCTGGCAATCCCTCTGATGGATCTCACGTTGGAAAAGTCGGCCCTGCTGGGCGCGATGGGCGTGCCTGCCGGGGAGATCGACAGTTTTCATTTCGACCGGCCCCCCGATGTGCCCGGCAGGCTGGTGCCGACCCCCCGCATGATCGCGACCTGCGAGGCGATCCACCATGTCGCCTCGACGACCTCGCTCGTCCCGATGGGGATGGGGATCGGACCGTTCTCGTTCATGACGAAGCTCATCTCGGATCCGATCACGCCGGTCTTTCTGGCCGGCAGCGGGATGACCGCGGAGGAGGAACCCGAGGTCGGCGTGGTCGAGGCCTGCCTCGAGGCGGGAACCGCACTCATCCTCGCCTACCTTGCCGCCCAGGCCGACGCGGGAGCCAAGGCGATCATCGTCTGCGAGCCCGCCGCCAACCTCGTCTACTTTTCGCCGAACCAGCTCGATGAGAATTTCGCCATCTTCGACCGCTACGTCATGGAGCCGATGCGCCGGATCAAGGCGATGCTCGATGCGCGCGGGGTCGACCTGGTCTTCCACGACTGCGGTGAGCTGACGGCGCCAATGGTCTCGCGTTTTGCCACGCTGGATCCGGCGATGATGAGCCTGGGATGCTCCCGCTGCCTGTGGGAGGACGCCGCTCTCGTCGGAAAAGACACCGTGCTCTACGGCAACCTGCCGACAAAAAAGTTCTATTCCCCCCAGCTCACGGTCGCCGACGTCGAGCGCCTCAGCACCGAACTCCTGGAGAAAATGCGGGCGACCGGGCATCCGTTCATCCTCGGCAGCGAGTGCGACGTCCTGAGCGTCCCGGGCAGCGAGGAGGAAATCCTGTCCAAAGTCGACGCATTCATGCGGGTGGCGGGCTGACGTCCGCGGTCTGCGGCGATTTCGCGGCAATCGCATTTGCGGAGCGGCCGGATCCGGTTATCTTCCGGCATGATGAACCGCCTCACCCGCCGCGGAGTTCTCCGCCTCAGCTGCTCGGCCCTCGCTGCCACACTTCTCAACAACCGCCTCATGGCCCAGTCGTCCGCGCCCGCACCATCGCCGGCTGCGCCAACCGGGCCCTACAAGCTTCCGCCGCTTCCGTATCCCTACGAGGCGTTGGAGCCTCACATCGATGCGGAAACGATGCGCATCCACCACGACAAGCACCACCAGGCCTACATCACGAACGCGAACAAGCTGCTTGCGGATCTCCCCGAGCTGGCCGCCCTCAGCCCGGAGGACCTGCTCGCCCACCTGGACCGGGCGCCTGAGGCGGTCCGCGCCGGCCTGCAGAATAATGTCGGCGGCCATGTGAACCACTCGCTCTTCTGGCTCATGATGTCCCCGAAGGGCGGTGGGGAGCCGGGCGGGAAGCTCGCCGCGGCCATTCAAGCCGCCTTCGGTTCATTTGAGGCGTTCAAGGCCAAGTTTTCCGAGGCTGCGATGAAGCGGTTCGGCAGCGGCTGGGCGTGGCTTGTCGTGAAGGACGGCCAGCTCGCCATCGTCTCCACCCCGAACCAGGATCCCCCGCTTCTGCAGGGGCAAACCGCCCTCCTCGGCCTCGACGTCTGGGAGCACGCCTACTATCTCAAATACCAGAACCGCCGGGCCGACTACGTCTCCGCCTGGTGGAACGTCGTCAACTGGCCGTTCGTCGAGGAGCAGTTCGCGAAGGCAGGGAAACAGTAAGCCCTCGCGGCTGCTCCTGTGGTGTCCGCTAGGCCGGCTTGACGACGATGTTCACGAGCTTGCCCGGTACGACAATCGTCTTCACGATCGATTGCCCGGTGACGGCTTCAGCCACCTTCGGGCTGGCGAGGACAAGCTTTTCGATCTCCTCCTTTTCGGCATGAATCGGGACGCGCACGCGGTCGCGGACCTTGCCGTTGATCTGGACGACATATTCGGCTTCGCTCTCGATGAGGAACGCCTCGTCGTGCACCGGCCAGGACTGCGTCGAGGCGGTCCCGACGAATCCGAGCCTCTGCCACAGTTCCTCCGACAGGTGCGGCGCGAACGGGCTGAGCAGCGGAAGCAGGATGCGCAAGGCCTCGAGCGGACGCGGCTTCGCGTTCACGAATTCGTTTGTGAAAACCATCATCTGGGAGAGCGCCGTGTTGAACGCGAGGCCGGCGACATCGGCAGTCACCTTCTTGATCGTGGCATGGGCGACGCGGAGTTGGGATGGCGTGAGCGGGATTTCGGCGAGGTCGCCGGACACCTGCCATTCGCCCTCCTGGTTCTCCTCCATCGCGAGCCGCCAGACGCGTGCAAGAAAGCGATAGACGCCCTCGACGCCCTTCATGCTCCACGGTTTCGTCTGCTCGAGCGGGCCCATGAACATTTCATAGAGCCGGAGCGAGTCGGCTCCGTATTCTGCGATGACGCTGTCGGGGGTGATGACGTTACCCCGGCTCTTGGACATCTTCTGTCCGTCGGGCCCGAGGATCATGCCCTGGTTGACGAGGCGCTGGAACGGCTCGGGCGTCGTGAGGTGACCGAGGTCGAAGAGAACCTTGTGCCAGAAGCGTGCGTAGAGCAGGTGGAGGACAGCGTGCTCGGTCCCGCCGACGTAGAGGTCCACCCCTCCCGGCGCGCCCGAGGATCCCATCCAGTAGGCGTCCGCGGGCTTGCCGATAAAACGCTCCGCATTTTTCGGATCGCAGAACCGGAGGTAATACCAGCACGAGCCCGCCCACTGCGGCATCGTGTTGGTCTCGCGCAAAGCCGTATCGGAATAGCGGACCCAATCGCGCGCCTTGCCGAGCGGCGGCTCGGGCGTCCCGGTCGGCTTGAAATCGTCCATGTCCGGCTGCACGACCGGAAGCTCGGAGTCGTCGAGCGCGCGGTGGCGGCCGTTCTCCCACACGATCGGGAACGGCTCGCCCCAGTAGCGCTGACGCGAGAAAAGCCAGTCGCGGAGCTTGAAGTTGACCGTCCCGCGCCCGAGCCCGCGTTCCTCGAGCCATGCGGTGATCCGGGCCTTGGCGTCGGCGGTCGGCAGCCCGTCGAGAAACCCGGAGTTCACTGCCACGCCGTCGCCGGAGAAGCATGGCGTGGCAGGGGCTTCTCCGGGCGGCTTCACGACCTCGATGACCGGCAGCGCGAACTTCGTGGCAAACTCAAAATCGCGCTCGTCGTGGGCGGGCACGGCCATGATCGCGCCGGTGCCGTAGCCCATGAGGACGTAGTCGGCGATCCACACCGGAACCGGCTGGCCGTTGACCGGGTTGACCGCATGTGCGCCCGTGAAGACTCCGGTCTTCTCTTTGGCGAGGTCGGTGCGCTCGAGGTCGGACTTTGAGGCGACCTTCTTCTGATATTCCTCAACGGCCGCCCGCTCGTCGGGCGACGTGATTTCACCGACGAGAGGATGCTCGGGCGAGAGGACCATGTAGGTCGCCCCGAAGAGCGTGTCCGGACGCGTCGTGAAAACGGGGATTTCGAATTTCCCATTTCCCATTTCAAATTTCACCAGCGCACCCTCGCTGCGGCCGATCCAGTTTTTTTGGAGAAGCTTGATCGACTCCGGCCAGTCGAGCCCGTCGAGGCCCTCCAGCAGCCGGTCGGCGAACGCCGTGATCCGCAGCATCCACTGGCGGAGCGGACGGCGCTCGACGGGGAACCCGCCGACCTCACTCTTGCCGTCCACAACTTCCTCATTCGCGAGCACCGTGCCGAGCTGCGGACACCAGTTCACCGGCATCTCGGCAATGTAGGCGAGCCGCACGCTGTCCGGATCCGGGCCTGCGTAGGTGGTGATCGGCTCGGCCTTCTGCGTCTCCGGGTTGAACCAGGCGTTGTAGAGCTGGAGGAAAATCCACTGCGTCCAACGGAAGTAACCGGGATCGGTCGTCCCGAACTCGCGCGACCAGTCGTAGCTGAAGCCGAGGGCCTCAAGCTGCGAGCGGAAGTGCTTCACGTTGCGCTCGGTCGTCACGCGCGGGTGCTGGCCGGTCTTAATGGCAAACTGCTCCGCGGGGAGGCCGAAGGCGTCCCATCCCATCGGGTGCAGGACGTTGTAACCACGCATCCGGTGGAAGCGCGCCAGGATGTCCGTCGCGGTGTAGCCCTCAACGTGTCCGACATGGAGCCCGTCGCCACTCGGATAGGGGAACATGTCGAGGATGTAGTATTTTGGCCGCGAGGCGTCGAACCCCGGATCGCCCGGGTCGGCGGCACGGAATGCGTTCGTCTCGACCCAGTGGCGCTGCCACCGGGGCTCGAATTCGGAAAATGGAAATTGCTTGCGCTGAGTGAACATCGTTTTAGGAGGTGGGACTATGCCAGACGAACCCGCTCCTGCAAACCCATTGCTTGTCTCCACCCGGAACGCCCACAAAGTCTCGGAGATCCGCGCGATCCTCGGGGCGCGCTTTGATGTCAGCGATCTCTCCGCTCTGCCGGATCTGCCGGAGGTCGAGGAGACCGGATCCACGTTTGAAGAAAATGCCACGCTCAAGGCGCTCGCGGCCTCGCGGCTCTTTGACGGCTGGGTCATCGCCGACGACTCAGGCCTCGAGGTCGATGCGCTGGGCGGTGCTCCCGGCGTGCTGTCGGCGCGCTATGCGGGTCCCGGTGCCAACGATGCCGCCAACAATGCGCTCCTGCTCACAAACCTTTCCGGATTTTCCGGCGCCGGACGGACCGCCCGCTTCCGCTGCGTCATCGTCCTGGCGCGCGCGGGAGAAAAGCTTGCCGCCTTCAGCGGTGCGGTCGAGGGCATCATCCTCACAGAACCCCGCGGGTCCTCAGGCTTCGGATACGACCCGCTCTTCGTCGCCAACGGAACCGAAGCAACCTTTGCCGAACTCGGACACGAGGCGAAAAACGCGATCAGCCACCGGTCGCGCGCGCTGGACGCCCTCAAAACCTGGCCTCAGTGGGTCGAAGATTTTTCTTGAATCTTCCAAAAGAACGACATATGAACTCGGCCGTTATGAAAAAACTGCTCACCTTAACCGGTATCGCAATCCTGTCAGCCGTCACCGCCTTTGCGGGAGACGGGAAAGTCGTCAAGGAAGTTATTGTCCCCGAGACATGCAACTTCCGTGACACAGAATTCCAACTCGACGCCTTCGGCATGGGCGCGTTCTATGAGTCCGGACGTCCCGGTTGGGGCGGCGGTCTCGGAGCGAACTTTTTCTTCGCCAAATACTTCGGTATCGGCGTGGAACAGGATCTCTTCGGACGCAATGATCGTGGCAGCCGTTCCTACACGGAATGGGCAACCATCGGTAACTTCTTTGTGCGTTACCCGATCTGCTCCTGGAACTTGGCTCCTTACATCATGGCTGGCGGTGGCGCCGCCTACGGTGACAACACCAAGGGCCACGGCTTCGGCCACGTCGGCGGTGGTGTTGAATACCGCGTCACCCAGAACATCGGCCTCTTCACAGATGCCCGTTATGTGTTCTCGAGTGTCGAACCCGAAAACGCCTGCTTCGCTCGTGCCGGTCTGCGCTTCGCATTCTAAGCTCAGCTAACAGCTAAAAACTTAACCCGAAGAGCCGGATCGAAAGATCCGGCTCTTCTTTTTTGCCCCCGGAGCGGCCTTTTTTGGCTGCGAAACGTAAAGCTGTTCATGGAAGTTGACATGCCGCCGCCCGGCGTTAAGGGTCTGCGATGCTGACAATCGCACTCAAGATGCTTTTTCGCGACCGCGCGAAGTATGCCATGCTTGTCTGCGGGCTCGCGTTTTGTTCCCTGCTCATGTGCCAGCAGTCGTCGGTTTTCTGCGGGCTGATGATGTGGACGACGGCGACCGTGCGGAACATCGGGGCGCCGGTGTGGGTGGTCGATGCCAAGGTCGAGCAAGCGAACGAGGTCATCCCGATGCGCCAGATCGAGGTCGAACGGGTGCGGAGCGTCGACGGGGTGGCCTGGGCGGTGCCTCTCTATATCGGGATCGAGCAGGCGAGGCTTTCCGACGGATCGTTTCAAAACGTCCAGCTCACCGGGCTGGATACCGGGACCCTGACCGGCCGGCCGATGGAGATGACCGCCGGACGGATCGAAGATCTCCGGCTGCCGAATGCCGTGGTCGTCGACCAGGTGGCGGTGGAAAAGTTCCGCCGAAAGGGCATCGCGATCCAGCTCGGCACATCGTTCGAGCTCAACGACAAGGAGGCGCGCGTGGTCGGGATCTGCCACGTCAGCAGAAGCTTTCTCGGCCAGCCGTATATTTATACAACGTTCGACCGCGCACTCGAGTATGCAAAGCCGTCCCGCAAGCAGCTGAGCTACGTGCTGGCCGGACCGCTTCCCGGTGTGTCAGATGCCGAGCTTGCGGCGCGGATCAGCCGGCTTCCCGGCCTGCGGGCGATTGCGAAGGACGATCTCTTCTGGCTGACCGTCTGGTGGTATATCAAAAATACCGGCATCCCGATCTCCTTTGGAACGGTGGTGATCCTCGGCGTCATTGTCGGGATCGCGATTGCCGGGCAGACGTTTTATCTCTTCGTGCACGACAACCTGCGCTACCTCGCCGCGCTGAAGGCGATGGGGGCGCGGATGCCGACGCTGGCCTCGATGGTTCTGCTGCAGGCGTTCTCGGTCGGATTCATCGGCTACGGGATCGGTGTCGGGCTGGCCGCGTGGTTCGGCAATGTCGTTCTTGCCAAGGAACAGCCGCCGTTCTTCATGCCCTGGGAGGTACCGGCATTTGTCGCCGCCGTGATCATTTTTATCTGCAGCTTTTCCTCGCTCATCGGCCTGGCAAAAGTCGCACGGCTCGAGCCAGCGGTCGTCTTCCGATGAGCGGATCCCCCCATCGCACAGCCGTACGGGTCGAGAATGTGGTGAAGTCGTTCGCTGCGGGCGATTCGCGCACGTTCGCTCTCAAGGGCGCAACACTTGAGGCGCGGTTCGGCGAGCTGCTCATGATTGTCGGCCCCTCGGGCTGCGGGAAAACGACGCTTCTGAGCATCATCTGCGGCACGCTCAATTGCGATGAGGGCGCGGTAACCGTCTTTGACCATGACCTCCGGACAATGAAGGACGGTGCCATCACGCAGTTCCGCTGCAAGAACATCGGGTTTATTTTCCAGCAGTTCAACCTGATCCCGACCCTCACGGCGGTGGAGAATGCTTCCGTGCCACTTGTTCTCAACGGGATCCGGGGCACCGAGGCCGAGCGCCGGGCCGGAGAGGTTCTGGCCGAGGTCGGCATCGGCGAGAAGCGCAACTCCTATCCCAACCAGCTCTCCGGCGGCCAGCAGCAACGCGTGGCGATTTCCCGCGCGCTCGTCCACGAGCCCCGTCTGATCATCTGCGACGAGCCGACGGCGTCGCTGGATGCGGCGACCGGCCAGAAAACAATGGAGCTTCTCAAATCCAGCGCCCTCCAGCCCGACCGGTGCGTCATTGTCGTCTCGCACGACAACCGGATCTACCACTTTGCCGACCGGATTGCGGAAATGGAAGACGGTCGGGTGACCGGCATTTTCGACGATCCGAAAAACTACCATCCTGTCCTATGAGCACCATTTTGAAACGCCCGACATTTTATATTGCGCTGATTGGAATCCTGGCGGTGACTGTATTGGTCCTGCGGCTGCGGCAGACCGGCCCCAAGCCCGAACCTCTGGTCCCTCCACCGCAGTCGCCCTACGCGGAGTCGGTCGGCGGGCGCGGGCTCGTCGAGAGTGTCAACGAAAATGTCCGCATCGCCCCGACGGCTTCCGGGCTTGTCGGAAAAATCAACGTCCGCGTCGGGGATCAGGTTAAGGCGGGCGACCTGCTCTTCACGCTCGATACGCGGGATGCCGAGGCGAGCGTGAAAACCCAGGAGGCCCAGGTCGCCGTTCAGCAGGCGCGAGTCGCCGAGGCCGAAACCCTTCTCGCCGACCGGCGGGACCAGCTCGATCGTGCCAACCGCCTCCGTCAAAAAAACGTTGCCAGCGAAGACGAGACCCAGCGGAACATCTACGCGTGGCAGGCGGCCCAGCGCCAGCTCGAGCGATCGCGCGCCGATCTCGAATTGTCGAAGGCACAGCTCAACGACGCCAAGGTCCGGCTTGAGCTTCTTGCTGTGCGCGCGCCGAGGGATGGAACGATTCTTCAGGTCAACATCCGCGAGGGCGAATACGCCGCTGTCAATGCAGCCGAGGCGGCGATCCTCCTGGGTGACACACGTTCGTTGCAGTTGCGCGCGGACGTCGATGAGTCGGATGCGCCACGGATCCTTCCCGGCTGCCAAGCGGTCGCCTTCCTCAAGGGAACGCGCACAAAGCCGATCCCGCTGGAATTCATCCGCATCGAGCCATACATCCTGCCGAAAAAATCCCTCTCCGGCGAGAGCACCGAGCGTGTGGACACTCGGGTTCTCCAGGTTATTTTCGGCTTCAAAAATCCCGACTTTCCGGTTTATGTCGGGCAGCAGATGGATGTCTTCATCGATAGTTCCCATCCCTGAAGCGGAATCGCATTGCCAATCCGGCCATGATTCAATAGCGGGTGAAGGATGTACAAACCTGCCGCTTGCGCCCTGCTGTTCCTTGCCTGCTCTCTACCCGCATTTTCCGGCCAGCTCACCGTCTCCGTCATCCAGTTTCCCGAGGTGAAAACGGCCGCCCAACTTGATGAGGCGCTGGCCGGGCTGAGCCTCGCAGACCTGACAAATTCCAACCGGACGATGACGAAGGTCTCCTACCTCAAGGGCGGCTATGTCGTTTTCTCCCAGACTCAGACGGCCACCCCGCGATTTCACTCAACCACCCGGCTCCTGAACACGCAGGCCGATGTGAACGGCTCGCTATCCGGCGGAAGGATTTCGGTCGCCATTACCCTCAGCGAAGGAGTCGACGCCGGTCTCCGACGGTTTTCGAAGCGTGTTTACCAAGGCGGGAGCGATCTTCGCAGCGGGCAGCCACGGGTCGTTGGAATCCGCCAGATCACCGAGAAAACCGGTCAGTCGATCCGGGGATCCGGAGATCTCAAAGAGACAAATCTCTGCTCGGTTGTCATTGCCCAGCTCTCCGAATAGATTGTGAATAACGTGTGAGGTTTTGCGGGTTTCTGGCAGGAAATCCTCATTTGGATCGGGTTGTTCCAATGGAGCCCCTGTCTGTCGGTTGGTTGTTCACAACTCCATTTTCCTGTGGAACACGCCTTAATACAGTGAGGAACAGGGTTTTTCCGGGTTGTTCACATCATTAAGAAGAAGAGAATCATTTCCATTTTCTTTCCTTCTTCTTCTAGGGTGTGAATAAAGATACATTTTGCAACAAGAACCCGGGTAACTTTATTTGGCGTTGAGCCAGGGTTGGTCCCCGTCTTTCGTTTTGAGAGAGTTCATCACCACGTAGAGCAGGCCTTCGAGGAAGTCGGTGTTGGTGCGATAAATATCGGTTGTCCCTTCCGGGGGGAGCCATGTTGAGGCCGGAAGAGATGGCACGCTCGTCAGGTCCCGGATTTCGACCACCGATTTGAAGTCCTGGCGGGTGACTTCGAGACGGCGCGGGATGTAGCCGGCCGCCACCCAGATCCGGCCCTTGAAGTCCTCGGCCTTGGTTGCTTTTGCGAGTTCAGGCATGAGGCCGGCTGTCAGCACGCGGCAATCCTCATTGTTCAAGGGTTCGACTTCGGCCACATCCGCACGATCGATCGCAAAGAGGGCGGGCAGAAAAACCGCCTGCTGGGCGGTGACAGGAAGAAAGATCGGGGTTGTGAGCTTCAGGTTCTTCTTCGGCTTGATTTTAAACTGGGAGAGAAGGAACTCGATTTTCTTCCCCGGGGTGGCCCAAACCTCGTTGCCATTCCGGCAGACGGTGATCTGCTCTCCCATGACCGGTGCCTCCAGCCGGACTTTGTCCGGATACTGAACGGCGGCCTTGAGGGTTGCGCCTTTCATCTGGGATGGCAGCCGGCCGGACACATCGGTCATTTCCATGGTCAGGCTGAGGGCGCGGTTCGGGCTCTTTGCATCGCCGAGCAGTGGGCCCCAGAACGGCTGGAAGATCTTTCCGATGACCGTGTAGGGGTTGTCCCGCGGAGCTGTCGTCTGCTGCGCGCCAAGAGGAAGGGCTGCCGCAAGCAGCAGGGGAAGGAAAACACATTTCATTGGCGCACTCATTACCCCCGATCAAACCCCGTGGCAAAATGTATCGTTTTGCTTTTTGCAAGCGGGTTTCCATGATTATGATCCTGCCCATGGAAAGAAAACCGGACGCCGCCCGACGCCAAGCATGATCGCTGCCGGTCTTGTTTACGCATTCGTTGAGAGCACGCTGGAAGGGAAGATCGTCCTTCTCTCTCTCTTCCTGGCTTCGATTTTCAGCTGGTCGGTGATGGTGACCAAGTTCCGCTACCTCCATTTTGCCAAGAGGCAGAGCGAGAGATTTTCCGGAATCTTCCACCGCGATCGCATGCCGCTGCGCATTTATGAGCAGGGGGTTCGCTTTGACGGATCCCCGCTCTTTGCCATCTACGAGGCGGGCACCGAGGAACTTTGCTTTCAGATGCTGGGGTCGACAGAGGTCGATGAAACGTTTCACACGCGCCTGGAGGATGCGGAAAAGATCACCCCCGCGCAGATGAGGTCGGTTCAGGCGGCCATGGAGCGCGCGGTCGGGGAATCCGCGCTCAAGCTGGAGTCGCAGATGATTATTTTGTCCACGGCTGTCAGCGGAGGGCCCTTTCTTGGGCTTCTGGGCACGGTATGGGGGGTTATGGACGCATTCTCAGGCATTGCGGCCGCCGGGACGGCCAACCTCGCGGCGATGGCCCCGGGCGTTTCAGGCGCCCTGATCACCACGGTCACGGGACTGCTTGTCGCGATTCCCGCGATGTTCGGTTACAACTTTCTTGTCACGAGCGTCCGCTCGATGATCGTGCAGGCCGATAATTTTGCCGCCGAGCTGTCCTCGGAGATTGAGCACCGATACGTCGAACACGGGCTGAGGGATTCCCGGCGTCCGCACAGTTGACCGCTTCATGAGACGCTACTCCTCGCGCGACAGCCTGCAGACGCTGACCGAGCTCAACGTGACCCCTCTTCTCGACCTGGCGTTTGTCCTGCTGATCATCTTCATGATCACCACGCCGCTGATCGAAAACAGCATGGATCTTGTGGTCCCGACCAGCTCGACGGCCAAGGGCAGCGTCAACCCCGCGGAGGTCCTGACGATATCGATCGACAGGAACGATACCCTCAAGCTCAACAACGAGGTGGTCACGGCAGCAGATCTGGAGTCGCGGCTTGCCGTCCTCCATGCCCAGGATCCGGCGACCGCTGTCGTCGTTCGCCCACACCAGGATCTCGCTGTTCAAAAATTTGTTTCGGTGATGGACATCCTCCAGCGCACGGGAATTTCCAAGGTCGGCGTCATGACCCATCCCGAACAGCCGGGCGCCGGGCCGGCGGCCCCCTGACATGTCCGACCCGCGATTCCGCAGGAATCTGATCATGGTGGCGGCCGTGCACCTTCTCGCATTGGCCGCGTTCTTCTATTTCTCGAAACGAGAGATCCGAAAACCGGCCGGCGAAGTCGTCTGGATGGATCCCGGATCGTTTTCCGCCGCGGCCCCGGCAGGAGGCAGCGACCAGCCCGATCCCGCGCCCACGCCGGATGTGGAGCCAACGCCACCACCCACTCCCGATCCAACCCCACCGCCAACCCCGGAACCGACTCCCATGCCCACGCCGGAGCCTACGGTTGAACCCACGCCCGAGCCGACCCCGATGCCCACGCCGGTGGAATCCGACATTCCCCTGGCAACGCCGACGCCGACGCCGGAACCCACACCTACCGCAACGCCGACGCCGGAACCGACCCCCAAGCCTACACCGAAGCCGACCCCTAAGCCTACACCGAAGCCGACCCCGAAACCTTCGGTGACACCCAAGCCCACGCCCAAACCGACCCCGAAATCCACACCGAAGCCCACGCCAAAAGCATCGCCGAAGGCCTCGCCAAAAGCCTCCCCTTCACCCAAAGGATCCCCATCGCCAGGGGCATCTCCCAAGGGCACGCCGAAACCCGACAGCTCCCCGGGAGCCTCCTCCTCCAAGAAGACTGCGGGGAATGCCACCACCTCGGACGAGGGCTCGGGAACCTCGGCAAAAGGTAGTGGCAAATCGGGAAAGTCCGGAGCCGGCGGTGATTCGAATCAGTTCGCATGGTATCACGAGCTCATCCACGACCGGTTCTACAGCCAGTGGGACCAGCCGACCTCGGTAATCGGCCAGACGAAAGCTTTTGTCTGCACGGTCAAGATCCGCATCGAAAAGGATGGAAAGATCACCAGTGCCGAAATTGTGAAGGGCAGTGGAAACCCGATCATGGACGAGTCGGTGCTCGCGGCCGCCAAGCGTGTCGCCCAGATCGACCCGCTCCCCTCCGGCCTGGGAGCCGACGGGTCTTATACGGTCAACATCAATTTCGAGCTGGAGTAGGGGGCTGCACGATGCCCCTCATCGCTTCCGCGTTCCGGCCACCCTGGATCCTCCGCAACGGCCACCTTCAGACGATTCTGCCGGTGGTTTTTGATCGCTGGACCGAGCCGGGTTTCCAGCGGGAACGCCTCGAGTTGCCGGATGGAGATTTCCTCGATCTGGATTGGTTGCGATCCACGATGGAACCACCCGCAGGAGTGCCTGCCGGCGGGCGGAAACTGGCCATTCTTTCGCATGGCCTCGAGGGCCACTCGCGCGACGCCTACATGCGCTCAGCCGCTGCGGGCTTCCGCGACGCCGGATGGGATGTGCTCTCGTGGAACTACCGCGGGTGCAGCGGGGAGATGAACCGGCTTGCAAGGTTTTACCACAGCGGCGAAACCAACGATCTCGGCCATGTTATCGCCCGTGCCGCCCGCGACCACGACGCGATCGGGCTTGTCGGATTCAGCCTCGGGGGAAATCTCATCCTCAAATATCTCGGCGAATTCCCGCCG
Source organism: uncultured Chthoniobacterales bacterium (assembly GCA_964467415.1). Classification (GTDB taxonomy): domain Bacteria; phylum Verrucomicrobiota; class Verrucomicrobiia; order Chthoniobacterales; family Terrimicrobiaceae; genus CAYXRX01. The sequence continues at coordinate 42,645 of CAYXRX010000005.1, read as the reverse complement.
CACCCGGCCATCTTCGGAGCCGTCGCCGTCTCTGCACCGGTCGATCTCGCCTCCAGCGCCCTCGCGCTCGACCGGAATCCCGCCAACCGGTTCTATCTGCGGCGCCTCATCGACAGCCTCATCCGCAAAGTCGAGGCCAAAGCCCGGATCTTTCCGGACATCATCGACGCCTGCGGGGCCGCAAAGATTCACGGATTTGCCGAATTCGATGACCGATACTCCGCGCGCCTGCATGGATTTGCCGATGCCGAAGACTACTGGACCCGCTGCAGCTCGCGGCCGCTCCTTCCCTCCATCGCCGTCCCGGCTCTCCTCCTCAATGCCCGCGACGATCCGTTTCTCACACCCGAATCGTTCCCCGCTGACGAGGCGCGGGCCAGCCGCACTTTTTGTCTTGAATCGCCCGGCTCCGGGGGGCACCTCGGCTTTGTTGACTCCTGGAGAATTCACCCCGGCTACGCGGTCGGTCGTGCCGTCCGGTTTTTAGAGGAGCTGGAAATAAAATAAAACAAACGTTTGAAACCATCGTTCTTCTTTGTTAAGGTTCCGGGATGAAGGAAGCCGAAATCAAAGGAAAAGGTCGGGAGCGTCTACTGGAGGCGGCGGGGGAGGTTTTTGGGGAGGTGGGATACAAGGCGGCGACGGTGAGGGAGATCACGAGCCGTGCGGGGATGAATGTGGCGGCGGTGAATTACTATTTTCGTGACAAGGAGGAGCTCTATGCGGCTGTTCTGGTGCACGCGCAGCGGTGTGCGATCGATGCGTCGTGGGTGGCGGAGAGCGAGGGTCCGGCGGAGGCCCGGCTGAAGGGGTTTGTGGGGGGAATGCTGAAGCATCTGCTCGATCCGCTCCGGCCGGCATGGCACAGCCGGGTGATGGCGCGGGAGATGGCGTCACCGACGCGGATGCTGGGTGAACTGGTGGAGGAGGGATTCCGTCCGAAGGTTGCGGCCCTGGGTGAGATTCTCCGCGAGCTGAGCGACGGGCGGCTGACGGACGGCGATCTGGAACGGGTGAGTGCGAGCATCATCGCGCAGTGTGTTTTCTACCGTCAGAACCGGCCGGTTATTTTGCATCTGTATCCGGATTTGCTCGGAGACGAGGATCAGATCGACAAGCTGGCGGAGCACATCGCGGACTTTTCGATCGGAGGTCTCGAGCGGATCATGGCGGGCACGCCGGAGAAGTTTTCGCACGTGTTGCTATGAGCAAAAAGTGGCAGCCGGTCGTGCAGCCGGTCGTGCAGGTGGCGGCGGTGCTTTCCGTCGTGGCAGCCTTGGTTTATGGGGCGCGCCACATCTCTGAGGGCCGGAGCCGCGAATCGACAGACGATGCGTTCATCGAGGCGCATGTGATGCGGGTGAGCCCGAAGATTTCCGAAAAAGTTCTGCGCGTCCTGGTAGACGACAACCAGGTCGTGAAAAAGGGCGAACTGCTGGTGGAGTTGGACCCGCGCGACACGCAGGCGCTGGTGAACCAGGCGAAGGCCAACCTCGATTCCTCCGAGGCCAAGCTGGAGGAGGCCCGTGCGAGGCTGGAGGCCGAGCAGGCGGGGTTGGCGCAGGCGCGCGCGGATGTGAGAGAGGCCAAGGCGCTGGCGGATAATGCGGGGCAGGAGTTGGATCGCAGCAAAAGCCTCCGCAGCAGCGGAGCCATCGCGCAGCGGGAATACGACCAGATGCTGGCAGGCGGGCTTTCAACGACGGCGGCACTGGCGAGCAGAGAGCAGAAGGTGCATGCCGCGGAGTCCGGCGTGCGGGTGGCCGTGGCTTCGGTGGCGTCCGCGGAGGCATTGGTCGAACAGTCGCGCGCGCTTCTGGAGACCGCGCGGCTGCGGATGGAAAACACGAAAATCCATGCGCCCGGCAGCGGGCGGATCACGCGCAAGAACGTGGAGACCGGGAACTTTGTCCAGCCCGGAAGCGCACTGATGGCGGTCGTCGAGCCGGACGTGTGGGTTGTCGCCAATTTCAAGGAGACCCAGCTCGCCCGGGTGCGTCCGGGGCAGCCGGTCGAGGTGGGCGTTGACTCGTATCCCGGCCTCCGCCTGAGCGGGAAGGTGGACAGCATCCAGTCGGGGACCGGCTCGCGGTTCAGCCTGCTTCCGCCGGAGAATGCCACCGGCAACTTTGTGAAAGTTGTGCAGCGCGTGCCGGTGAAGATCCGGCTCGATCTTCCCGAGGGCGGGCCGCTCCTCGCTCCGGGTATGTCGGTTTCACCCTCGGTGCTGGTGCGGTAGGGACTCCGATGAAAGCCCGAGTGAGCCCGTGGATCGTGACCGTCGTTCTGGCGATGGCCACGTTCATGGAGGTGCTCGACACCAGCGTGGCAAATGTTTCGCTGAGCCATATTGCCGGCGGCCTTGCGTCCGGCCTGGATGAGAGCACGTGGGTGCTCACGACCTACCTCGTGGCGAATGCGGTGATGATGCCGATCAGCGGCTGGCTCGGGACGGTTTTCGGCCTCAAGCGGTTCTACCTTGTCTGCGTCGCGCTCTTCACGGTCAGCTCATTCCTGTGCGGGCTGGCGACCAGCCTCGAGCAGCTGATCTTTTTCCGCATCCTGCAGGGGGTTGGCGGTGCGGGGATGGCGCCGGTTGTGCAGGCGATGATCGCCGAGCTTTTCCCCCCCTCGAAGCGGGGGATGGCGTTTGCGATCTACGGGCTCGCTGTCGTCTTCGCGCCGGCAATCGGCCCGACGCTGGGCGGCTGGATCACCGACAATTACAGCTGGCGCTGGATCTTCCTGATCAACATCCCGGTCGGCGTCGTCTCGCTTCTCCTGACCGCATGGTTGGTGAGCGAGCCGCCGTCGACCCGCGTCGAGCGCGACCGGCTGTTCAAGGACGGCTTCCGCGTGGACTCGGTCGGGTTCGGGCTGACCGTTCTCGGGATCGGATGCCTGGAGTTTTTTGTCGACCGCGGGGAGCGGGAAGACTGGTTCGCCTCGCCGCTCATCACAGCGATGGCTATCACGTCCGTGGTGTCGCTCGTCGCGCTCGTGTGGTGGGAGTGCCGCCGGCGCGATCCGATCGTGGACATCCCGCTGTTGAAGATCCCGAGCTTTCTGGCGTCGTTCGTGACGATGTTTTCGCTCGGGTTCATCCTCTTCGGGAGCACGGCTCTGCTGCCCCGGTTTCTCGAGCAACTCCTCGGTTACACGGCCAGCCAGGCCGGCCTCGCCCTCACGGCCGGCGGGATCACGATGGTCGTCATGATGCCGCTGGTCGGCGGGTATTTTGTCCGGAAGTTTCCCGGCCGCAACCTTGTGATTGCTGGCCTCATCCTGGAGGCGGCCTCGCTTTACCACATGACCGGATTCACGCTGGAGATCCCTTTCGAGCACGCGGTCTGGGCAAGGATTTTTCAAACGGTCGGGCTCGCGTTCCTCTTCGTTCCAATCACGCAGGCGGCCTATGCCAACCTGCCGCCCGGCAAGAGCGGCAACGCGGCGGCGCTCATCAACCTGGCGCGGAACCTCGGCGGAAGCGTCGGCATCGCCATCACCGGGACGATCGTTGCCCAGCGCTCGCAGTTCCACCAGTCGCGGCTCGCCGATCATGTGTCGGCCTACAATGCGGAGTCGGTCTCGGCGTTGGACGCGCTCGCGCGGTCACTCGGCGGCGGCGTTGGATCCGCGCACGAGGCGCTCAACCACATTTATCAGGCCGTGCTCCAGCAGGCTGCCATGCTGGCTTACATCGATGTGTTTCTGTTCATGGCGATCGGGACGCTCTGCATTATCCCGCTGGCGCTTTTCCTTCCCGGAAGCTGCACGAAATCAAATGTCGCCGCGCACTGACAACGAATGTCCGCTGGCGCACGGCCTGCCGCTGCGAAAGGCGTTCACGCCGGAATCGGGCTGCCTGCTGCCCGCCGCTCGGAGGCGCGCTGGAGCGCCTCGGCGAGGAGTTCGCGGCGGATCGGCTTGGTGAGGTAGTCGTCCATTCCGGCCTCGAGGCACAGGAGTCGGTCGTCCTCCGAAGCGTGCGCAGTCAGGGCGATGATGACCGGCTGCAGCTCCTGCGGAACGCCCGCCCGGATCGTCCTTGCCGCCTGAAGGCCGTCCATCTCCGGCATTTGAATATCCATGAGCACGACGTCGTAGGGCCGCCGGCGCAGCAGATCCACCACCTCCAGGCCGTTGGTGGCAATATCCGCCTTGTATCCCAGCCGGTCGAGCAGCAGGCACAGCAATTTTTGGTTCGGGAGATTATCTTCTGCCAGGACGATGCGAAGCGGGTGGGAGTTTGCCATTTCTGTCGGAGAAGCCGGCGGCTCCGTGGCGGGATCAGCCCCGATGAGTAGGGCCATCGCATTGCGGAGGAGGCGCGGGTTTGCCGGCTTCGTGAACACCCTGGAAAAGAGCCGGGGCGGAATGCTTCGAAACGGGGTTCCTCCGGAGGAGAGGAGAATGATCGGGACCTCTGCAAACCCCGGGACCTCCCGCAGAGCCTCCGCGACCGCGAAGCCATCCATCTCCGGCATATGGTAATCCATGAGCACCTCGTCGCAGGAGCCGCCCGCTTTGGCGAACTGCAGGAAGGCGGCGCCGGAATCAAAAGCCACCGACTCCGCACCCCACGATTTGAGCTGAAGTCCGAGATAGCGCCGGTTCGTGGCATTGTCGTCCACGATGGCCACGCGAACATTGGAAAGCGGGCGCTTGAGGACTTCGCCCGGGACTCCCGGAAATGCGGGGTCCGGCTCCAGAGGGATGGAAAACGAGAACGTGCTCCCATTCCCCGGGCTGCTGGAAACCGTGAGCAACCCGCCCATCAGCTCGACCAGCCTCCCCGAGATCGCAAGCCCGAGCCCGGTTCCTCCAAACCGCCGCGTCGTGCTGGCGTCCGCCTGGATGAACGGTTCGAAGACCTTCTTCTGCTGCTCGTCCGACATCCCTATGCCGGTGTCGCGGACCTGAAACAGGATCCGGGCACCAACGGCTTCTGCGGTTCGCGGAACAGCCACCGAGACATCCACCTCTCCCCGTTCGGTGAATTTTACCGCATTCGACAGAAGGTTCGTCAAAATCTGGCGCAGCCGCGTCACGTCGCCCATCACGCGGGCGGGGCAATGCTCTTCAATCAGCGCGCAGAGCTCGATGTTTTTGCGGTTGGCTTCCGGAACAATGAGGCCCAGGCAGTCCTCGACCGCTTCCCGGACGTCAAACGACACCTTGTCAAGCTCGACCCGGCCCGCTTCGATTTTGGAAAAGTCCAGGATGTCGTTGACGACGGAGAGGAGGTTCTCTGCGCTCCGGTGCACGGTGTCGGCAAACTCCCGCTGCTCCAAATCCAGGTTGGTGTCCATCAGGAGGCTGGAAAATCCGACCACGCCGTTGAGCGGAGTCCGGATCTCGTGGCTCATCGCGGCAAGAAACGCGGACTTGGCGCGGGTAGCATTCTCAGCCTCCGCTTTTGCCGCGCGCAGGCCGTCGAGCGCGCGCGCCTGCTCGGTCATATCGAGGTTGAATCCGAGCACGCCGAGGATCTCGTTCGCGTGGCGGACCGGCGCCACGACTTGAAGGTAGTTCCGCTCCAGTCCTTGCACTGTGCACTCCACCTCCCTGCGCACCACGCTTCCCGAAAGAGCCAGCGGACCGCTGGTGTTCCAATCCCCGAACCCGCAGCACGGGACGGTGGGATCCCCGAGAAATTTTCCGACGACAGGTCCCCAGTTCGCCTCCGAAACCGAATTCTGAACGAGGCATCTTCCGTCGCGGTCGCTGGTCCAGAACTCGAACGGGGCGTTGTCGAACGCGGTCCGGACGATCGACTCGCTCGCGTGCAGGGCGCGCTCGACCTCCTTGTTCGCCGAGACGTCCCGCGCCACGGCAAGAACCGCCTCCTCCCCGCACGAGGTGAGGCGTGTTTCGAAGTGGCGGTCCAGCGATCCCACCTCCAGGGTGTAGTCGAAGGAGACGCACTCGCCATGCGGCGGCAGCGCCCGGATCTTCGCGGAAAACACCCGTGCGATTTCGGGCGGAAAAATGTCTTCGAGGAACTTCCCGGTGCGGGCGGCGGCTCCCGCCCCGTCCTCCTCCGGCCCGCGGTAGTCAAGGACCAGCCCGTCCCGCCGGATGAACAGGACCAGATCGGGAGTCAGCTCGAGCAGCGCGCGGCTGCGGTCCGCCTTTTCCTTTTCGGAGAAGTATTCCTGCACAGCTTTGCGGACGACCTGGACCAGGGCGGAATTGTTCCAGGGCTTGGAGACGAAACGGTAAAGGTCCGCGTCGTTCACCGCGTTGGTGACCCCCTCGATGTTGGCCTGCCCGGTCAGCATGATCTTGAGGGTGTTCTGCGAGATGATCTGGATGTGCTGGAGCAGCTCGTCGCCTCGCATGTGCGGCATGACGTAGTCGGAGATGACGACCGGCACTTCCTGGCCGTTGGCGAGCAGTTCCTTGACCACCGCGAGCGCGTCATCACCGTCCTCGGCGATTTCGATCAGGTAGTCGTCGCCGAACGCCTGCGACAGCGTTGTCCGGAGGCTGTCCAGAACGAACTTTTCGTCGTCCACGCAAACGATGACGGGCTTGCTCATAACTTGCCCAGCCCGCTGTCGATGGTCTCGATGAGGTCGCTTTCCTTCCACGGCTTGTGCAGGCAGCGGTGGAGATCGGCCTCCCGGGTCGTGCGCTCGATCGCCTCGACCGTTGCCTGTCCCGTCAGCATCACCTTTACGATCCCCGGAAAGCGCTGGTGGACCTGGACAAGAAACTCATCGCCCCGGATCCCGGGCATCAGCCAGTCGGAGACGATGATGATGACCGAATCCTGGTCGAACTCTCCCAGCAGGTCGAGGGCGTCCTCGGCGCTCTCGGCGATCTCGCACTGGTATTTCGATCCGTAGTGGTTGGTGAGCTGCGTGCGCAGCGTGTCCAGCACCATCTTCTCATCATCAACGCACAGGATAATGTTCTTGTTCATGGGATTTCAGACCCGGCCAGCTGCTGGCCCGGCAGCACAATTTCGAAGGTCGCCCCACCGGCAGGATTATCTTTCAGGCAGATCGTGCCCCCGTGAGCCTCGACGATCTGGCTGACGATATGGAGCCCGAGCCCGCTCCCCTCGCCCGCCGGCTTCGTTGTGAAAAACGGGGAGAAAATTTTGTCCCGGATTTCCGCGGGCACGCCCTTGCCGGTATCGGAGACCGCGACCTTGACGCCGTCGCCATGCGGGCTGACGACGATCGTCAGGGTTCCCTTGTGGTTCATGGCCTGCATCGCGTTGTGGATGAGATTCGTCCAGACCTGGTTGAGCTCGTCGGGCCGGCAAAGGATGTCGGGGACAGCATCGTAGATCCTCTGCACCAGAACGCCCCGCTTGAGCTGGTTATGATAGAGAGTAAGCACGGTCTCGATGCCGTCGGTCACGCTTGTCAGGATGTGGTCGCCGGTCCGGTCGACGTGCGCATAGTTCTTCAGGGCGAAGACCACTTTTCCCGCCCGCTCGCCAGCGGTGGTGATGATGGTGGCGCTGCGCCCAAGGCCGGACAGCTTGTAGGCCATGTCGAGGAACGTTCTGCCCTGCGCGTGGCTGAGAAGGGGGTAAATGGGATCCAGCTGGTCGTAGACTCCCATCATGACCAGACGCTCCGCGATCTGCCCGGCCTCCGGGATGTTTTTTTCCTCGAGCTCGTTCGCCAGCGCCTTCCGGCAGGTCCGCTCCTCCTTGGCCGAGAGCGGGGACGTCGGGGAAATCGAGCGCCGGATGAGGGCGAGAAACGGGGGCTGAAGCTCTTCGGGCAGCGAGCGGAAGAAAGCCGGCAGGGAGTCGAGAACCCCGTCGAGCGTCGAGGAGATGTTTCCCACGGCAGCCCCGATCGCGCCGAGCGGCGTGTTGACCTCGTGGGCCACGCCCGCAATCAGCTGTCCGAGCAGCGCCATTTTTTCCGACTCGACCAGCTGGAGTTCGGCCTTGCGGAGTGCGGCCTCGTCGAGCTTGCGCCGGGTGATGTCGCGCGAGATGCCCATGATGCCGACGATCGCGCCATCCCGGTCGCGCAGGGCGATCTTCGTGCTCAGGACCCACGAGTCGCTCCCGTCGCGCAGGGTCTGCTTCTCCTCGACGGCGATCATCGGCTCTCCAGTTTCCATGATCCGGCGCTCGTCCTCGAAGGCCTCGCGCGCATGCTTCTCGTTGTGAAAATCAAAATCTGTCTTGCCGACCATCGCTTCCGGGGATGGCAGTCCGAGCGAAAGGGCATGTGCCCGGTTCGATTTCAGGAAGCGGCTTTCGCGGTCCTTGAAATAGATCTTGTCGGGCATATTGAGCATCAGGGCGCTCAGGAGAACTTCGTCGTTCAAATGGGAAAAGGTCTCAGGGCGATCGCCTCCCGGGATGGTGTCGGGGCAATCCGATGGAGTGGAGGGAACGTCCATAGAGATGGCTTTGCTTTAGTCGCGCAGGCAAGGATTGTCGAGTGAAATGTCCCCTGCCAAGCCTGCTGATGCAGGTGTCAAGCAAGGCTGCAGCCGGTCAGGTCGCGTTGCAGGTGTCCGATTTCCCGTTTACTTTTTCCGGATTCCGCCAATGATGGGTGGTTCGACTTTCAGCAGCTATGTTTAATTGGATTATCAAGAAAATCATCGGTTCAAAAAACCAGCGGGAAATCCGGCGTCTGCAGCCGGTCGTCCGCCAGATCAACGAGATCGAAAAAAGCCTGCAATCGCTTTCCGATGATGAGCTGCGCGCCAAAACAGCCGCATGGAAAGAACGCCTGGCGGGGATCGAGGACCGCGAAAAGCTGGCCGCCGAGCTCGATGCGATTCTGCCGGAGGCTTTCGCTGTGGTGAAGAACGCCGCCCGCCGCCTCTCGGGCCGCCAGATCATGGTCTGCGATCAGCCACTGACGTGGAGCATGGTCCACTTTGACGTTCAGCTCATCGGCGGCATGATCCTGCACCGCGGGCGGATCGCCGAGATGGCGACCGGCGAGGGAAAGACTCTCGTGGCCACGCTTCCGGTCTACCTCAACGCGCTCACTGGACGCGGCGTCCACGTGGTGACGGTCAACGACTACCTCGCCAAGCGCGACGCCGAGTGGATGGGCCAGATCTACACATTCCTCGGGCTGACGGTCGGCGTCATTCAGAACGACGAGTCCCCGGAATACCGCCGGCAGCAATACCTGTGCGACATCACCTACGGCACGAACAGCGAGTTCGGGTTCGATTACCTGCGCGACAACGGTATGGCTACCAGCCGCGAGCAGCAGGTCCAGCGCGGCCATTACTTTGCGATTGTCGACGAGGTGGATTCGATCCTCATCGATGAGGCGCGCACCCCGCTCATCATCAGCGGGCCCGCCACGGTTTCGACCCACCAATACGACCGCTTCAAGCCGCTCATCGAGCAGCTTGTGCGCAAACAGACGATGCTCTGCAACCGCCTCGCCACCGAGGCCCGGGAGCTTCTCGATGCCGGGAAGCGGGACGAGGCCGGCCGCACGCTCTTCAAGCTCAAGCTGGGCCAGCCCCGCAGCAAGGCTCTCCTCCGGATGATGGAGGACCCGGACATCCGCAAGGTCATCGACAAGGCGGAGCTGGAATTTTACAAGGACACCGACGGCAAGGCGGCGCTCGTCGCTCTCAAGGAGGAGCTCTTCTTCACGATCGAGGAGCGCCAGCACGATGCCGACCTCACCGAGTTGGGCCGCAACTACCTCAACCCCGACGACCCGAATGCCTTCGTCCTGCCGGACCTGCTGACGGAGTTTGCCGACATCGAAAACGACCCCGCCCTCGATGCCGCGGAGAAGATCGCAAAGAAGTCCGCCCGGCAGCAGTTCTGCGACAACCAGGCCGAGCGGATCCACAACATCGCCCAGCTCCTCAAGGCCTACTGCCTCTACGAAAAGGACGTCGAATACGTCGTCGAGGAAAACAAGGTCATGATTGTCGACACCTTCACCGGGCGCAAGATGCCCGGCCGGCGCTGGAGTGACGGCCTCCACCAGGCGGTCGAGGCGAAGGAGGGCGTCCAGATCGACCGGGAGACGCAGACGCTCGCCACGATCACCATCCAGAACTACTTCCGCCTCTACGAAAAGCTCGGTGGCATGACGGGAACCGCCGAGACCGAGGTCAACGAGTTCCACGATATCTACCGGCTCGACGTCAACGTCATCCCCACGAACCAGGACGTCCGCCGCGTCGACGAGAACGATCGGATCTACAAGACGCGCCGCGAAAAATACAACGCGGCGATCGAGGCGATCAAGCAGGCGCACGGACGCGGCCAGCCGGTCCTGGTCGGCACTGCGAGCGTCGAGGCCTCCGAGCTCATGAGCCGGATGCTCAAGCTTCAGAAAATCCCCCACACGGTTCTCAATGCGAAATACCACATGCAGGAGGCCGAGATCGTCGCGCGGGCCGGCCTGCGCGGCGCGGTGACGATCTCGACCAACATGGCCGGCCGCGGCACCGACATCAAGCTGGGCGAGGGCGTGGCTGATCTGGGAGGGCTCTATGTTATCGCTACCGAGCGGCACGAATCCCGCCGCATCGACCGCCAGCTCCGCGGGCGCTGCGCCCGTCAGGGCGATCCCGGCATGTCGCGGTTCTACGTCAGCTTCGAGGACGAACTCATGCGCAACTTCGGGGCCAGCGACCGGATGACCAAGATCATGGAGACTTTCGGACTCCAGGAGGGCGAGGAACTCGAGCATCCCTGGCTCAACCGGAGCGTCGAGACCGCACAGAAGCGCGTCGAGCAGCGCAACTACCTCATGCGCCGCCGGACTCTCGAATTCGACGACGTCATGAACCAGCAGCGCGAGGTCATTTATGGCTACCGCAATGAGGTCATGGACTCGGAAACGCCAAGGACATTAATCCAAGAGGTTGTCGTTGAGGTTGTTCCGAAAAAGTGCGCCGAATTTCTCGAGGCCGTCGAAGGTGTCGAACCCGATCCGGACGGACTCCTGAACTGGGTGAACTCGACCTTCCCGCTGGGATTGACGCGGGAAAAAGCCTCCTTCGGTAACAAATCGGTCCAGGAAAGCGGAGAGTTTCTGACAAAGACGATTCTGGATGCCTACGAGCGGAAGGCTGCTCTGGAACACCCGGATGCCCTCCGCGGCCTTGAACGCTACATCATCCTGAACGCCGTCGACCGCCTCTGGCAGGAACATCTTTACGCCATGGACGGACTCCGCGAGGCGGTCTATCTCCGCGCGTTCGGGCAAAAAGACCCGCTCGTCGAATACAAGAACGAGGGCTACTCGATGTTTGTCGAGCTGATGGAAAACATCAAATCCGAGATTCTCACCAACCTTTTCCGAAGCACGACGAACCTCCAGGCGTTTGAGCAGCTCCTGGCCAGCCTCCCTCAAAACCTTCTCCGGAACGACCCCGCAGCCATGGCCCGGCCGGCTTCCGCTCCCGCCGATGACCTCCCCGATGATCTTCCCCCCGCTCCCCGGATCGAGCTTCCCATCAAAAGGGAGCTTCCCAAAGTCGGGCGCAACGACCCGTGCCCATGCGGCAGCGGGAAAAAATTCAAATCCTGCTGCGGCCGGAACGCCTGATTACCTGCGATCGAAAAGAATCGGACCACGCGGCGGCCAGGGAGACCGGGTGTCCTGCCCGCTTGGGCATTGGCCACACAATCACAAGCCGGTGCCCTTCTCAGGCGCGACCCATGTCCCACCTGGTTCTGCAGTAATGGCATTTCCGTTGTTTGCCTCAAAAAGACGGTGTGAGCTGCCCGGCCGGCTTTCGGAGTAGTTCAGCAGACGTCGCGCCCGTTTCCTGCCTCGATGGGTATCAGGGCGCGTCCGCTGGTTTCCCCCCGGAGATCTGCAAGTGTGCCGTCGTTGGATGGGCGCTTGTGGAGTGCCTTCGTAGTCGGATAAACACGCAAATTATCGTTTCCGAACCGCTCGACAAACCCTTTGATCTCTTGCCCGTGCCAGTGCCGAAACGTCTCCCGGGTCCATTCCTCGGATGCCCGCCTTTACCCGGCTCAGTGATCTGGACCAGAGCCTTTCCAAAAAGGTGTCAGGCATTAAATATTGACAAAAATTCTACTGGCCTTAAAGCAGAGGGATGGCGAGACGTGTCCGTGTGGAATTTGAGGGGGCGATTTATCTCATTTCGGCGAGCGGGGATCGCAAGGAGGCGATCGTGCGCGACGAGGAGGACCGGGCCACTTTTCTCATGACCCTTGGAGAGGCTTGCGGCCGCACCGGGTTTCGTGTGCACGGCTTTGTTTTGCTGGATGACAGATATCATTTGCTGCTCGAAACGCCGGCACCGAATCTTTCGACCGGAATGACATGGCTACAAAATGCTCTGACCCGGAGAATGAATGCGCGACACCGCCAGCGGGGGCATCTCTTTGGCGGGCGGTACCGGGCGGTGGCGATTGAGCCGGGTGCATGGTTCCGGACCGTGCTGGATGACATTCATCTTTGTCCCATGCACTCGGGGAGCGTCCAAAATCGTTCGTCTCTGGAGACGCACGCCTGGAGCAGCCTGAAAGACTATCTCTCGCCGGAGGACTCGCGGCCGGCTTGGCTGGAAACCAAAACCGGGTTCCTGCTTGCGGGATCCGAGGACACCGAGAAGGGAAGACGAAAATATTTGGAAGCGCTTTGGGATCGGGCGGGTCGCGGGGATGTCGGCGCGGCAGGAATGGATCGCCGGCAAGGAGGCACGACCGTCCAGTTGATCAGGCGCTCTATTGAGCGAAGGGGGTGGCTTTTGGGCTCACCGGAGTTTCGGGATAAGCTCCTGGCACGGATCGCTGATCGGGCCGTGGGAAATCCGGCTGCTCAATCGAAAGAGCGCCGGAACGAGATCCTGCGACACCAAGGAGAGAAGCAGGCTGCGGCTTTCCTCAAGGCGGGCCTGAAGCATTTTGGTGTCGATCAGGATGAACTCCAGCGCACCCGAAAGAACGATCCGCGCAAGGCTTTGATCGCTGAGCTCATTCATGCAAAGACTCCGGTCCGGCTCGACTGGATCAGCGCATCCCTGGGAATGGGGGCGCGGTCGGGGTGTTGCCGGTTGATTTATCAAATGCGCGAACGCTTGAAGGTCGACCGGGAATTCAAAAAGCATAGGAAAAGGATCCGGAAAGCGCTCTGATCCGCCGCAGGCGCGATCACCCGATTTTCTGATTCCCCCCGCTTGCGGGCACGCAGTCGCCTGTGTCAGACTCCCGGGCGGAAGTTTTCGATCGGGCTCCGCTCCCGCGCAGGATCTTTCTTTACTTATGCCATGCTGAATATTGTCCTCATTGAACCGGAAATCCCTCCGAATACCGGGAATATTGCCAGGCTCTGTCTGGCGACGGCCGCCCGACTGCATCTGGTCGGTCCCCTGGGGTTTTCCCTTGATGAGAAATCGCTCCGGCGGGCAGGCATGGATTATTGGACGAACTGCGACGTCACTGTTTGGGATGCGTTTGAGCACGTCCAAGCCAGTGATCCGCGGGGCCGGTTCTTTTATCTCACGACAAAGGCGGACCGGGCCTATTGGGATGCGCAGTTTGAGGATGGGGATTACTTGGTCTTCGGACGGGAAACCCGGGGGTTGCCTGAATCGCTTTTGGCTGAGAATGCCGCGAGCTGTCTGAAGATTCCAATGACCGGGCAGGCGAGAAGTCTGAATTTGGCAACCTCCGCTGGAATTGTGCTCTACGAGGCGCTGCGGCAGATCCGACCTGCCCAGATGTCTTGAGGCCTTCAGATGTCATGAGTCGCCACGCAGTTTCTTGCCAGGCTGGATTTCGTGGAGTCCGGTGTTCCACGTGGAACAACTCATTGCTCGGGGCTTGTGGGACTTTTCCGTGACGGGGTGATGGAAATTTAGAATTCGCGACGGGTTTGCTGGATGTGTGCGCTTTTTCGAACGCGGCCGCCTGAATAAATTCCCCAGGGATGTTCTACGTGGAACAATGGAGGCGGCCGAACCGGGAGCGGAACTCTTGGTGCCGGATTGAGGAATAGGTTTCATGTCAGGGGCGTTCGAGGAAATCCACTGCAGGCTGGAAGATTGAGCTGCGGTTACGATGTGCCGGCCGGAACGGGGAATGACGTCTTGAGAGGGGAGAGGCAATCCCGCCGATCGATCAGGCTGGTCTCGAAGCCGATGGCCTGTTACAGTCCCCCTGCATGAACGACTACTGGAATGCATGGCAACCCACCGAGCGGGCAACACTTTGTTTCGTGATCTCCGGAGGGCAGATCCTATTAATTCGAAAGAAACGCGGGCTGGGAGCGGGTAAAGTAAACGCACCCGGGGGACGTCTCGAACCGGGCGAATCGGCCCATGATGCAGCGGTCCGGGAAACGCAGGAGGAATTGCTGGTGACGCCGACGCATCTGGAGTGGCGGGGAGATCTCCACTTTCAATTCGTGGACGGCTACGGCCTGCACTGTGCCGTCTTTTTTGCGGATGGCTGTGTGGGGGTGGCAAGTGAGACGGAGGAGGCGGTTCCGCTCTGGACCCGTGTGGATCGAATTCCCTATGAGGAGATGTGGGCGGACGACATCCACTGGCTCCCCGGGGCGATGGAAGGGAGGACATTCCGCGGATATTTCCATTTTGACGGCGACGTCATGCTCGAGAAGACGCTCGTCTGGTTATAAATTCGTAAATGTATCACTACAAGTACATTACGAGAAATTATGATTTTCATCAATGTTTTTCTTGCATCCCTGCGCGAATTTTATACGTTGAGTTAATCAGACACTGTTCTGGGGGGAACAACAGCCCGTTGCGGCATTCGCTGCAGCGGGCTGTATTCTTTTTGTGCCGGGCAGAGCGCCTTGGTTTTATCGCCATTCAGGGCGCGCGGACAGATGCAAGAATCTCGTCGGGGCTGCGCCCTGCCGCCCGCAGTTCACGGAGGGCCGGACTTCCTCCACGCTTGGAGAGGCGACGTCCTTCGGAGTCCACCAGAAGCGGGCAGTGGAAATACAATGGGGGCAAAGCCTCCAGGGCGCGGATGATCAGGAGCTGGCGCGCGGTGGAGGTGATGAGGTCCGCGCCGCGAACAACCTCGGTGATGCCCATGGCAAGATCGTCGACGACCACGGCGAGCTCGTAGGCGGGGATGTCGTCGCGGTTCCAGACGATGAAATCCCCGAAGTCCTGCTGGGAAATCTTTTCCACAGGGCCGAGGTTTCCGTCGTCGAATCGGAGGGTTTCTCCGGAGGGGACTCGGAAGCGCCAGTTGATGCCTGCGGGCGCTTCGAAGGCGAAGGACGCAAGGGAATCGGTCCGCCACTCCATCGGGAAGAGCGGCTCGTCCCCATGAGGGGCGAGGCTGGCGCGGGCGACATCCTTGCGGGAGCGCCGGCAGGGATAAATCCAGCCACCGTCACGCAACTTTCTCCATGCCTCCAGATAGAGGGGCCGCCGCTTGCTTTGGTAGACCGGCGCGCCGGTCCACCGGATGCCGAGCCATTCCAGATCCTCGATCGCCGCAGCGGCAAAGTGGTCACGGCAGCGGACGGGGTCGAGGTCTTCGATCCTCAGGGCCAGTGTTCCGCCGGCCGCCCCGGCCCGTTGGAACGCGGTCCGGAAGGTGGCGGCGTGGCCGGCGTGGAGAAAGCCGGTCGGCGTGGGTGCGAGGCGTCCGCGGTAAGGCGTCCGTCCGCCCTCACCACTTCCGCACACGCGAAATCCAGAAGACGGCGATGGCGGATCCGACGGCGAGCACATTGATGGTGTAGAACGGCCAGTTTTCTTTTTCCATGGGCATCGGCAGCTGGACGTTCATCGAAAAGATACCGACGACCAGGTTGGCGAGCATGATGGCGATCGTCCAGATCGTGAACTGCTTGATGAGGATGTTCAGGTTGTGGCTGACGATCGAAGCGCGGGCATCCATGAGGCCGGCGATAACCTGCGCGTAGATCTCCGAGCGGCGAAGGCACTGTTGGTTCTCGATGATGATGTCCTCGAGAAGGCCGACCTGCTCGTGGTCGAGAAATAGTTTTTCGGCGGAGATCTTCATCTTGTCGAAGAGGGCGGCGTTCGAGTTGATCGAGTTCAGGATGTAGACGAGGCTTTTCTCCAGCGCGAACATGTTGAGGAGATACTTTGTCTCCATGGAGGTGATGATCCGGCGCTCGAGCGAATCGGAGAGCATGTTGATCGCCTTGAGGTGGCCCTCGAAGTGCGAGATGCTCTGGTAGAGCAGGCGCATGATCACATCCTGGATGGAGTGGATCGGAAACGGAACGCGGCCCTCGAAGAGCGGGGCGTCGTCCGGCATCACAACCACCAGGTAATCCTCGTAGAGAAAGACGCCGGTCGAGGTGAGCTTGAGAAGAAAGTTGTCGTCCGCACAAAAGCTTTTCGGGCGCTTGAAAATGATCGCGGCGTGGTCGGATTCAAACTCGAGGCGCGAGAGTTCATCCGGATCGAGCGAGGACTGGAGCGTGTGGTAGTCGATGTTGTGGAGCTCCAGAAGATCAGCCTCATCCTCGATCGTCGGGGTGTTGTAGACAATGACCTGCGCCTCGGCGCTCGGACACAGGACCAGCGCGCCGGCCGCCTCGTCCACGCGGTAGAAGCGCCGCTGCCCACCGGCACGCGGTTGCTCCGCCAGATTCTCCGCAGGAAGGGAGTCGGTTTCGATGTCCGCGTTGTTCGACATGCCATTCTAGATTGGACGGAAACCGTAGCTCTGTCCAGTCCGCCGGCGCCTGTCGGGAGGTTTTACTGCCCCCCGGCAGCGTTCTCGGAAGGCGCCTCCTGAAACTCCGCCTGGAGCCTTGCAAACTGGTGCTTGAGTTCGGGGAGCAATGCGGTCATGGCCTGCGCGTCATGCGCGCTGGCTGCCGCCTCGACCTGCCTGGCGACAGCGCAAAGCGCCTTGGCGCCGATGGTGGTGGCGGCCCCCTTGATGGCGTGAGCGGCGTCGGTGGCGAGCACGAAGCGGCCGAAGGCAATGGCACCGGCAACGCTCTGGATCCGCGCCGGCGTATCGCTGAGGAACAGCCGGATCGTTTCATCGGCGAGCAGCTGGTCGCCGGGAACGCGCTGGAGAAAGCCCGCCCTCTCAAGGACCGGAAGGTCGCCGGGTGCGGGGTCGTCAGCATCTTCTTGGGAGGACGGCGGATTTTCCGGGCCGGTATCGCCCGCCTCAAAATCAAGCCAGCGGTCGAGCGGACGGGCAAGCTCTCCGGAATGGAGCGGCGTGGCCAGAGAGCCGCCCATTCCTGCGCTGAGGCTGCGCTCCCTGTCGCCGTCCATCGGCGCGAGGGTTTCATGGCTCATGTCCGCTGGGAATCCGCTCTTCGAGGCGTTTGCGGCCTCGACCAGCCTCTGCTCGAGCTGCTTGCGTTCGCTGAAATCCTGGACAACGCTCCAGAGGAACTCGTTGCCCGCCTCATCGCGGACGAGGGCGCCGTTGACCATAACCGGGAAGCGGCTGCCATCCTTGCGAAGGTATTCCTTTTCGAGGGGACCGAAGCGTCCGGTCTCACGCAGGTGCCGGAGCTCCTGCGTTTCGCGATCGAGGTCATCCGGCGGGATCAGGTCCTCAATGCCCAGCAGACGGAACTCCTCGTCCGAATACCCGGTGGAGGCGAGCATGGCGTCGTTAAAAAACACAAAGCGCCCGGTGCTGAGTGCCCTCAGGGAAATCCCCAGCGGGCAAAGCTCGTAGAAGTGGCGGAGCTTTTCACTCTCCTGGCGCAGGAAGGCTTCCGAACGAATCCGGTCCGAGATGTCTCGGAGGATCACAAAGGCCCGGCACCCGTCCTCGACGATGACCGAGCTCAGCTCGGCGGTGAAGCGGGAGCCGTCCTTCCGCAAAAACCCGGCCTCGCCGAAGACCTTCCCGTCCTGCGCCCGTTTCTGCACGAGGGCCTCGCCCCGGGGGTCATCGGGCGCGAATAGGCCGGAGCGTCCCCTGGCGATGAGCTCGTCTTCGGTCATGCCGAACATCCTGCAGGCGGCCGCGTTGGCCTCGAGGATTTTGCCGTTGGGAATCGAAAGAAAGATGGCATCCGGGCTGTGATCAAACAGGATCCGGTGCATCTCTCCGGGTGCGGGAAGCGCATCGGCGTCGGATTCAGGGTGGCTTGTATGAGGCATGGGTGAATGTGAGGTAGGTGAGGCAGGCGCAATTAAAGCAAGATGCGCTGTTATCTAACTTTGATTTTTCGTTCGAGGGTGTCTAGGAAATATCGACAGAAAAAAGCGGACCCGGCCCGACAGGGCCCGGGCGGCCCTCCCGCAGCAGTCGGAGCCGCCGACACCCGGAGGGTATGTCCTCGGGATGGTGCTTCCGCCCTGCAGGTCAGGGGATTTTGCAGGGAATCCAGCCGACCGGGGATTGGCGGCACCACAGGCGCCACCGGGGCAGAAGCTTTTTCAGCTTGACGGCGGGTCCGGCGGTTGGATTGATAGCCCCCGATTTCCTAGAATAATTGTGTTAACTGGTTCTTTAGATGCGGTTTTCCATCATGCATTGTGGAGTGTCTGCTACCTGGTCGTCCTGGTCGGGCTTTCCGCATATGGGATCCATCGCTATTCCATCATCTACCTCTTTCTGAAGCACCGGAAGGCGACGCCGAAGCCGGTCAGGGAATTTGAAACCCTTCCGGTTGTCACCGTCCAGCTCCCGATTTTCAACGAGTATTATGTGACCCGCCGGCTTCTGGAGGCGGTGAGCCAGCTCGACTACCCGCGCGGGCTCCTGCAGATCCAGGTTCTGGATGACTCGACCGACGAGACGACCGACATCGCGGCGGCGGAGGTCGAAAAACTGCGCGCCAAAGGTTTCGACGTCACACTCTGCCATCGCGTGAACCGCGAGGGATTCAAGGCCGGCGCGCTGGCCGAGGGGATGAACGACGCCCGGGGCGAGTACATCTTCATTCTGGACGCCGATTTTGTTCCCCCTCCCGACGTCCTGAAGAAGTGCATCCATTTCTTCAGCGATCCGGAGATCGGTATGGTGCAGACCCGCTGGGGGCACATCAACCGCGACCACTCCCTCCTCACGAAGGTTCAGGCGATGTTCCTCGACGGGCACCTCCTGCTCGAGCAGACTGCGCGCAGCCGCAGCGGGCGGTTCTTCAACTTCAACGGTACGGCCGGGATGTGGCGCCGGTCGTGCATCGTGGATGCCGGCGGCTGGGAGCACGACACGCTCACCGAGGACCTCGACCTCAGCTACCGCGCGCAGCTCCGCGGGTGGAAATTTCTCTTCCTGCCCGACGTGATCGTTCCGGCCGAGCTCCCGATGGACATCAACGGCTTCAAATCCCAGCAGCACCGCTGGACGAAGGGCTCGATCCAGACCTGCCTCAAGCTGCTGCCGGCCGTGTGGCGTGAGAAGCTTCCGTTTTTGATCAAGCTGGAGGCGACGATGCACCTGACCTCGAATTTCGGCTACCTCCTCCTGGTTCTGCTTTGCATTCTCATTCTTCCGCACAGCCAGGCCGCGCACGGCGGGCCTTGGCAGACGATCCTCGTGGATGTGCCGATCTTCCTTGCGACGACGGTCTCGATCGCAATTTTCTACATGGTCGCCCAGCGGCATCTCAATCCGAAGGGCTGGATGAAGGACATGCTCCACCTGCCCATGCTGCTCGCGCTGGCGATCGGCATGTCGGTCAACAACGCCCGCGGCGTCCTTGAAGCCATGTTCAAGCGCCAGTCGGAGTTCACCCGCACCCCGAAGTACGGGCAGGGAAACTCGCCCGCCCGCCAGCGTACGGTCCGATACCTGCCGATCCGTTCGCTGCTGCCGTTCATCGAGATCCTTTTTGCGATCTATTTCAGCTACTGCACGTGGGGGGCGATCATGAGCGGGGCCTGGTCATCGGTGCCATTCTTGCTTTTGTTTCTTGTCGGGTTCGCCTACGTGGCCTCGCAGTCGGTTGGATTCTGGATCCAACAGCTCGGCTCTCTGCTGGCCCCGCCCGCTCGGGCTGCCGAGGGGGCATGATCCGGTCGATCCTCGCGGGACTGGTTGTTCTGGTGCTTGCCGGCTGCGCCGACAAACGCCACTGCATGATCATCAGCACCGGCGACCAGAGCATGGTGGTGCTGCGCGACGGAACACCGATCGCCCGCTACCCGGTCTCGACCTCAAAGTTCGGCCTGGGCGACCGCCCGGGCAGCAATGCCACGCCGCTCGGGACGCTGCGCGTCAAAAAGAAGATCGGCGGGGGTGCGCCGGCCGGTGCGGTTTTCAAGTCGCGGCGGCCGACCGGTGAAGTCATCGGGGTGGACGCCCCCGGCCGCGATCCGATCGTCACAAGGATCCTGTGGCTCGATGGTCTGGAGGCCGGAAACCGCAACGCGTTTGGCCGCTGCATCTACATCCACGGCACGCCGGAGGAGCGCAACATCGGCACCCCGGCCAGCTACGGCTGCATTCGGATGAGGTCCCGCGACGTCATCGAGCTTTTCGACACCGTCGGGAATGGCGCGCGCGTGATCATCAGACCCTGATCGGCTCCGGGCGGTCTGAACATGCTGTAAATTCCCGCTTGCACATGGCGGGAATCCCGCGAGATTCATCCCGCCATGCCACTCCTCGCCATCATTTTCGGAATTCTTCTCGACGTTCTGGGCACCACCGCCTTTCTTTCCAGCGGATCACAGGCCCCCACTGCTCTGATCCCGTCCGCCTTCGGCACGATCCTCCTGATCTGCGGGATTCTGGCGAAGGCGAGTCCCGGGATCCGCAAGCACGTGATGCATGTCGCCGCGCTGGTTGGGCTGCTCGGGACCCTCGGCGGCCTTGGCATGGGCCTGCCGAAGCTCGGTGCGGTGCTCAACCACACTGCAGCCCGTCCGATGGCTGTCTGGGTCCAGCTCGGTATGGGCGTCCTCTGCCTGATCTTCCTTGTCCTTTGCGTCAAGTCGTTTATCGACGCCCGCCGTGCGCGGCCGGAGGACTACGGCGCCAAGTAGGCCGGACGCCTACTTGCCGATGCAGAAGCTGCCGAAGATCTCTCCGAGGATTTCCTCGGTATCGGCGGCACCGATGATGCGGCCGACCGCGTCGAGGGCGGTGCGGAGTTCCATGGCGGCGAGTTCCAGGGGCTCGTTGATGCGCACCAGGTCGGCTGCGGCTTGAAGCGAGACAGCGGCCGACTCCAGCAGAACCTTGTGGCGGGCGTTGACCGCTGCGAGCGACTGGCCGGAGGTCAGATGCTGCCCGCCGGTCGCGCGGATCATGGCATCGAGGAGGTCTGCAAACCCCTCGCCGGTGAGCGAAGAGACGGGGATCGCGCCGCCGGGAACAGACGCCCCGCCCGCAAGGAGGTCGGATTTGTTCGCGACCAGGATCTCGCTTTCTCCGAGCGGGACGTCCAGCGCGGCAGATGTCGCATCGAGGACGTGAAGGACAAGGTCAGCGCGCTCGATCGTCTGCCGCGCGCGCAGAACGCCCTCGCGCTCGACCGGGTCATCGGTTTCGCGGAGGCCGGCGGTGTCGGTGAGGCGGAACAAAATGCCGCGCAGGCAGGCGGTCTCCTCAATCGTGTCTCGGGTCGTCCCGGGGACCGGGCTGACGATCGCGCGGTCCATGCCGAGGAGCCGGTTGAGCAGGCTCGACTTGCCCGCATTCGGGCGGCCGACGATCGCGACGCGAACGCCCTCTCGGAGGATCCGCCCGTCGTCGGCTGTGGCCAGCAGTCCGGCCACGCGGGTCGAGGAGGCTGCGATCTTGTCCAGCAGGGCGCTGCCGGTCGCGGGATCGATCCCTTCTTCCGGAAAGTCGATCCATGCCTCGACGTGGGCCACTGTCTGGAGGATTTCGGCCCGGAGGCGTGCAATCTCGTCGCCGAGGCGGCCGCGGAGCTGCTCGGCCGCCGCACGCAGGGCGAGCGGCGTGCGTGCGCTGATGAGATCCATAACGGCTTCCGCCCGGGTGAGGTCGATCTTGCCGTTGAGAAATGCCCGGTGGGTGAACTCGCCCGGTTCTGCGGCGCGCGCGCCGGCCTTCAGCACAAGCTCCAGGATCTGCGCCGCAAGGAGGATCCCGCCATGGCAGCCGATCTCCGCCATATCCTCGCCGGTATAGCTGGCAGGACCCCGGAAGACGGTCGTGAGGACCTGGTCGACGATGGCACCGTTGTCGAAGATCTCCCCGAAGGTCGCGCGCCGCGGTATGAGGTTACCGCCGCGCCAGCGGAAAACCTTTTCGACAACCGCGAGGCTGCCTGGTCCGGAGATCCGGATGAGGGCAACGGCTCCCTCCCCGGGGGGAGTGGAAACCGCGGCGATGGTGTCACCGGCTTGCATGGCGGCCCGCAGGCTAAACGGCAACGATCTCCCCGCGACGGAGCGCTCCGCTGCGGTCGAGCTCGCGGAGCTCGGCGATGAACCGCCGGTTTTGCTCCATCGTGCCGACCGAGACGCGGATCCACCCGGGCAGCTTGTAGCTGCGCATCGCACGGACGATCACGCCCAGCCGCAGGAGGGATTGGAAGACCGCGTCGCCGTCGCCGACCCGCACCAGAACAAAATTCGCGGAGCTCGGGACAAACTCGAGCCCCATGTCGGTGAACTCCGCCTGCAGGTAGTTCCTGCCCTCGTGGGTGAGCTCGCGCGTGCGGCGCATGTGATCGGTATCCTCCAGCCCGGCAAGCGCCCCCGCCTGCGCGATGCCGTTGGCGTTGAACGGCTGCCGCGTCTTCTGCAGGACCGCGGCAATTTTTTCTGTCGCGAGGCCGTAGCCGATCCGCAGGTTGGCCAGCCCCTGGATCTTTGAAAACGTCCGCATGACGATCACGTTCCGGCCCTCGCGGACGTAGCGGATCACGTCCGGCGGCTCGTCGAGAAATTCAAAATACGCCTCGTCGAAGATGACGAGCACATGGTCGGGCACGCGCTCCATGAACCGGTCGATCGCCGCCTGTCCGACCAGCGTGCCGGTCGGGTTGTTCGGGTTCGCAATGAAGACCTGGCGGGTGCGCGGCGTGATGGCCGAGAGCATCGCATCGAGATCGTGCGTGTAGCCCGGATCCGGCACCTCGACGGTCGCCGCTCCAAAAAGCTGCGCCATCAGCGTGTAGACGGCAAACGCGTGCTTCGCCGTGACGACCTCGTCGCCGGGCTTCAGGAACGCATGGCCAATGAACTCGATGATCTCGTTCGAGCCGTTGCCGAGGATGACGTTCTCGCGCGCGAGCCCGAGCCGGTTAGCGATCGCATTGCGCAACGCCCAGCCGCCGCCGTCCGGGTAGAAATGCGCGCGCTCAAGTGTCTCGCGCATCGCGGCAAGCGCCCGGGGCGAGGGGCCGAGCGGGTTTTCGTTCGAGGCGAGCTTGATGATCTGCGAGGGCTCGAGACCCATTTCGCGGGCCAGTTCCTCGACCGGTTTGCCCGGCTCGTAGGCGATCAGGTTCAGGATGTGATTGTGCGCGGAATTCCACATAGAAAAGATTCCAGTCTCGGGCGAACAAGCTACAAGATCAAGCCCGCGACAGCGATTGTCCAAGAGGAAACCAATTTTATGCACATTGCCGTGATTGCCGACACCCATGGGAAACTTCCGTCCACCGTGCTGCCCGCGCTCCGCACCGCCGACGAGATCTGGCACCTCGGCGACTTCTGCGACCTCGAGACGTTGCAGGCGGTCATTGCCATTGGCAGGCCGTTTTATGGGGTTCTGGGCAACAACGACTACGGGCTTGATCTCCCGGAGGTCCTGAAGCTCGAGCGCGAGGGCCGCACGTTCCGCCTCATCCACATCCCGCCCCGCCATCCCGGCGGCGCGGAGTTCCTCATCCACGGCCACACCCACGTCCCCCGCGACGAAATGGTGAACGGCACCCGCGTTCTCAACCCCGGAACGATCGGCAAGCCGAACAAAGGCGTCCCCCCCAGCTGGGCATGGCTCGACATCGGGCCCGACGGGGCCGTGACCTGGACGATCGTCCCGCTCTGAGTCCCTCAGCGACGCCGGACGCGATGATTCCGGCGGATTCTGGTCTGGCGCTTGCGGGGCAAAGCCGGTATCGGGTCAGTCGCTGCATGTTTTCCGCCGCACCCATTCCCATCCTGATCATTGCCGGACTGGCCGCCGCCGCAATTCTGTGGCGCGCTGTCCCCGCGGCACTTGCGCGTCCGGGCGATTTTCCCGCGGCGCCCTGGGGCTGGCCGGATGCGGTTTTTTCCGCCGGACTGGCCGCCTTTTTTCTTTCGATGGCGGCCGCCTCGTTCGGCCGGCCGGAAGGGCGCGTGAACCTGAATGCCGTGATGGCCAGCTTTGTGCTCTACGCTGCCCTCGTCATCCTGATCATCGGGGTTTTGGTTTTCCGGGGAATCAACCCGATCGGGGCTTTCGGGCTTCGCTGGCCGGGCTGGGTGCGGGGGATCTTCGTTATCGTGCCGTGCGCGATGCTGCTCACGCTTCCTTTCATCTTTCTCGCGCAGGCGCTCGGCTACATGATCTCCGGACCGGATTCCGCGCCGCAGGCGATCGTCACATTTCTGCTGGAAAGCCGCGGCTGGAAGGAGCGTGCGGCTGTGGCCGCTGTCGCCGTGCTCGCCGCACCGGTCACCGAGGAGCTCGTTTTCCGCGGGTGCATCTACGGCGTCGTCCGCAGGTATGGCGGCCGCGCGGCCGCTGTGATCGGCACCTCGGTCCTCTTCGCGCTGATCCACGGTCACGTCCCCTCACTGCCCGGGTTGTTCCTCCTTGCGGTCGCCCTCGCGCTGGTCTACGAGCGGACCGGTTCGCTCTGGGCGCCGGTCGGCTTTCACGCGGCGTTCAATGCGATCACCATCGTGGCAGCCGTCTTCTTTCCAGATCTCGCCAAATGAAACGCAACCCCGAAGACGAGCTGCTCGCAAAGATCCTTCCCGGACTTCCAACCGGCGGCGACCTTCTGCTGGGCCCCGGCGACGACTGCGCAGCGGTCCACATGCCGGGTGCCCGCGGGCTGGTCCTCCTCAAGACCGACTGCATCGCCGAGGGCGTCCACTTCCTCCGGTCGCACGATCCCGCGCGCGTCGCGTGGAAGGCGCTCTGCCGGCCGCTCAGCGACATCGCCGCCATGGGTGGAACCCCCGGACACGCGCTGGTCACGATTTTCTCACCGCCGGATCTCGATGACAAATACTGGGAGGTCTTTTATCGCGGGCTCGGCCGCGCCGCCCGCCGGTTCGGGGTGACGATCGCCGGGGGTGAGCTTTCGCGCCAGCCGTCGGGCATCGCCGTCTCAATCGCGCTCACCGGCAGCGTTGCCCGCCGCCACATGGTGACCCGTTCCGGCGGGCGTCCGGGCGACGTCCTCTTTGTCACCGGACGCCTCGGCGGCTCGATCGTGAGGCACCACCTCGACTTCGTCCCGCGGCTCGCCGAGGGCCGCTGGCTCGCGGAAAATTTCCGCCCTCATGCGATGATGGACCTCAGCGACGGGCTCGGGTCCGATCTCCCGCGGCTCGCCCGTGCGAGCCGCTGCGGGTTTTCGGTCGACCCGTCGCTCCTGCCGCTGCGCCGCGGTTCCGATGCGGCGGGCGCGCTGTCCGATGGCGAGGATTACGAACTCCTGTTTGCGGTGCCTCCCGCCCGCGCCGCGGCCCTCCTGCGCGGAT
Source organism: uncultured Chthoniobacterales bacterium (assembly GCA_964467415.1). GTDB lineage: Bacteria > Verrucomicrobiota > Verrucomicrobiia > Chthoniobacterales > Terrimicrobiaceae > CAYXRX01. The sequence goes on along the minus strand of CAYXRX010000005.1, from coordinate 17,109 downwards.
GGAAGGACGTTTTCGCGGGCACGCGGCTCACTGCCATCGGCACGCTGGACGCCGGCGGGGCGGCCCCTGCGGAGTGGCCGGGCGGATGGGATCATTTTTCCGTTGCCAGCCGCCGGCCGGTCCGACAGGTTGCCAGCGGACAACGACCAGCCCGCAGAGCCAAGCGCACCAAAGGCCCATGATCCACTTTCACTACAAACCCGCAGGGACCGCTCCGGCAACACTGCTTCCGCGCGAGGGCGCTTCCGCCAGGGCCGCCCTCAGCCTCGTCCAGTACGACGAGGAGACGATTCTCGAGTCGAACTTCGACTCGTTTGACGAACTCCTCGCGAAGCTCGATACGAAGAAGGTCAACTGGATCAACATCGACGGCCTCGGCGACATCGAGGTCCTGAAAAAGCTCGGCGAGCATTTCCACATCCACCCGCTCGCGCTCGAGGACGTCCTCAACACGACCCAGCGGCCGAAGGTCGAGCACTTCACGAACCACTTCTTCATCGTGAGCGAGATGATCTACTTCGATGAGAAGGACAGCCTCGCCTTCGAGCAGCTCAGCATGTTTCTCGGTGACACATTCCTCATCACCCTCCAGGAGGAATGCGGACACGACGTCTTCGACAGCGTGCGTGCCCGCCTGCGGGCCGGGCGCGGGTTCGCGCGGAAGATGAAGGCCGACTATCTCGCCTACGCCCTCCTCGACGCGACGGTGGACCAGATTTTTCCCGTCCTCGAACTTGTTGGCGATTCGATCGAGGCGGTCGAGGAGGAGCTCCTCGACAAGCCGCAGCGCGCGACATTGAAGAAGCTTTACGAATCGAAGCGCATCCTCCTCCAGCTCCGGCGCGCCTCATGGCCGCAGCGCGAGATCTTCAACACCCTCATCCGTGACGACACCGGGCTCATCGGCCGCGAGACCCAGATCTTCCTGCGCGACTGCTACGACCACACGACCCAGATCATCGACATCATCGAGAGCTACCGCGACCTCACTGCCGGCCTCATGGATCTCTACCTTTCCAGCCTCGGCTTCCGCACGAACGAGATCATGCGCATCCTGACCATTGTCTCGGTCCTCTTCATCCCCCTCACGTTTCTCGCGGGCGTCTACGGCATGAACTTCAACCCCGAGGCATCGAAGTGGAACATGCCCGAGCTCAACTGGAAGTTCGGCTACGAGTTCTTCTGGGCGGTCAGCCTCTGCATCGTCGGCTTCATGCTCGCCTTCTTCAAAAGAAAAAAATGGCTGTGAAGTCGGTTCTCATCCTGACCGCCGGGTTCGGGGAGGGCCACAACGCCGCAGCGCGACAGCTGGCCGAGGGCCTGCGCGCTCTCGATCCGGACGTGCGCGTCGAGATTAACGATGTCTTTTTGGAGGCCTACGGCTGGATGAACCGCATCGTCCAGCGCGGCTACCTCGCCGTGATCAACCACACTCCCGCGCTCTGGAGCCTGATCTTCGGCCTCCTCGACCGCGTCCACATCGGCGCCGGGATCGGGATTTTCGGCCGGGCGGTCCGCCACCTCGCCCGGATGCTCCGCGACTTCCAGCCGGATGTCGTCGTCAGCACCTACCCCGGCAACGGCTATCTCCTCGACCTTATCGACCACGGGCGCGGGAGGTCGTTCCGCACCGTCACCGTCGTCACCGATTCGCTGACGATCAACTCGGTCTGGCACAAATGCCACAGCGACTACTTTCTCGTGCCGAATGAGGCCACGGCCGCAGTCATGCTCAAAGCCGGCGTGGCGGAAGACAAGATCCGGACAACCGGGTTTCCCGTTCCGCTGATCTTTTCCGATCCCTCGCCGGCCCGCGGGGTCCCACCGGCCGACGGCCGCTGGCAGGTCCTCTACATGGTGAACTCCTCGCACCACCTCGCGCCGGAGATCGTCCGCGCGATCCTGCCCCTGGCGGACATCGCGCTCACCGTCACTGTCGGTCGCGACAACGTCCTCGCCGGTCGCCTGGAGGCGCTGGCAATGGAGACCGGACGTCCGCTCGAGATCCACGGCTGGACGCCGGAGATTCCGAACCTCATCCGTCGCAGCCATCTTCTCATCAGCAAGGCCGGGGGAGCCACCGTCCAGGAGGCGCTCGCCGCCCGCACACCGATGATCGTGACGCAAATCGTGCCCGGCCAGGAGGAGGGGAATGCCCGCCTCCTCATCGAGAGCGGGGCCGGCGAGTTGGCGACAAGCCCTGCCGCCATTGCCGCTGCCGTCCGCCGAACGTTTGCCGGGGACGCCGCCGTCTACCGGCAGCGGTTCGAGGCGACCGCCGCGCTGAGCCATCCCGATGCCGCCCGCGTCTCCGCCCGCTTCGTGCTCTCGCTGGTCCCACGACCGGACGCGGAATGCCGGCAGCATTAACTTTTTGTCACTTCCGCGCCGGCCATGCGGTTCACCGATTCCTCCTCGGAGGCCGGGATGAAATAATACCAGACGTCATCCTGCTGCAGAAAGTCGATCAACCCGGCGAACTGGAGGGCCTCCAGAAGGCGCGGCAGGTCCCGCGCGTCGGCGATGTATGCACCCAGAGAGGACCGCGAACATTTCTTGTCGGAGCGGATCTGCCGCAGGAGGCCGAGGGCCTCTTCGATGCCCCTGCTGTCGAGCCGGACCACCGCGCCAAGGTGGTTCCAGATCCCGAACGTCAGCCGCGCAGGCGCCAGAACGATGTCGCCGAAAATGTGCCAGCCCACGATCGGCCGGTCGTCGACCGGCCGGAACCGCCGCGCCCGCTGGTCGATCGATCCCCAGATCAATAGGCCCGCCGCCAACGCGAGGAACGCCGGATGCACCCAGCCGGGAATGCTGAGCAGACGTCTACCCTCGACGACCTCATCGCCATGGATCGAGGTCAAAAAACCCAGCGTGAGACCGATCACAAGCCCGTACGCAATCAGCCACGCGAACCACGAGCCGAACAGGCAAATCACGGCGGCCACGATCGCGTGGCGGTTGTGCGAGGCGATCCGGTTCCGGAGCTCCCGCTCTGCGCTCATGGGCTCCTGTAGCCGGCCCGGTCGAACTCAACCCCCTGAAACCCCGCTGCAAGCAGGCCAGCCTCCAGCGTGCCCTCGCGTCCGGCCAGCCCGTCCATCTCATTCGGGGCGATCTGCACCCGCGCCCGCACTGGCGGCCCGGCGACGTAGCGGACCCGGAATACCCGGAAGCCTTCCGCATGCAGGAATTCCTCGCCGCGCTCGACGAGCGACAGCGCATCCGCTGTCACGCGCGTCCCGTGGGGGATGCGGGAGGAGAGACACGGCTGCGCCGGCGCATCGTGGGTCGGCAGGCCGAGCGCGCGTGACACCTCGCGCACGTCGGCCTTCGTCAGCCCGGCCGACTTCAGCGGGGCCAGCACCGAAAATTCCGCCGCCGCGCGCGAGCCCGGACGCAAGTCGGCCGGGTCGTCGGCATTTTCCCCGTAGGCGATCGAGGACATCCCGCGCTCCCGCGCAAGGACCTCCATCCGCGTGAAAAGCTCGGCCTTGCAGAAGTAGCAGCGGTTCGGCGGGTTCGTGAGGTAATCCTCGTTCCGGAATTCCTCCGTGGCCACCACCTCGACCCGGACGCCGATCTGCCGCGCTACTTCCAGCGCCTCGTCGAGCGCGCGCCGCGGCAGGCTCGGGCTGTCCGCGATCACGCCGAGCACCCGGTCGCCGAGCGCCCGGTGGGCCAGCGCCAGCAGGCACGTGCTGTCGACCCCTCCGGAATAGGCCACCACCATCGGCGCATGCGCGCGCACCATCTCCTCGAGAGCCGTGACTTTTTCCCCTGTCGTCACAGCCCGATCCTCACGTAGAGCGCGTCGAGCGGCATCTGAATCCCGATGAAAAACTCCCCGAAGTCGGCATAGCGGGCGCTCACCTCGTCGAACCGCATCTCGTAGATGATCGCCTTGATATCGGACGTCGTCCGCGAGAAGAGCGTCACCCCCCACTCGCCGTCATCCAGACCCGTCGATCCCGTGATGAGCTGCAGCACGCGGCCGGAATACGTGCGCCCGACCCGGGCATGTCCAGCCATCAGGGCCTTGCGGGCAGGGAAGTCGAGAGAATACCAGTTCTGCCCGGGCGCGCGCCGCTTCGACATCGGGTAAAAGCAGACGACCGGCCAGTCCGGGAGATTGGGTTCGAGCCGGTCCTTCAGATATTTCGTCATCCGGGCGCGGAACGCCTGCATTTTCCCTTCGTGCTCGGGCGATCCTGGAACCAGCCTCTCATCCTTTTCGAGGCTGAGCGAGTATTCCGCGTCGCTCGTCGTGTATTCGCTGCTCTCGGTCATCGAGAGCCAGCTGAAGACCGGCGTGAGGATGTCCGGGCCGAGCGCAAGCCCGAGCCTCTTCGCGCAGGCGTCCGCCACCTGAAGGTCGCGGGTCAGCAGCATGAACCCGAGGTCGGCCTTCGGCGACACGACGCTGAACGCCAGCAGCTGGGTGTCGGGCGTTGCCCGGATCTCCTGCACCAGTGCGGCCAGAGACGTTTTCGCAGCGATCCGCTCCTTCTGATCAAGGACTTCCCACTGGGCGTGCTCAATGCGGAAAAACAGGTGGATGACGTGGCGGCCCTCGGTGGGCAGGATCTCGGGAAGTGGTTCCATGGATTCAGGGAAATATGCGGTTGCGGTCGAAGAAAACGATTGCAATCTGCGGGCGGAAACCCAAATTTGCAACCTCAACAACCAATATCTCCCATGGCCGACCCAGCAAACAAATACAGCACGAATGTGGCAGGAAAATTCTACGTGGACGATCAGTGCATCGACTGCGACCTCTGCCGCGAAACCGCCCCCGCAAACTTCCTCCGCGACGAGGACGCCGGACACAGCTACGTCTCCAAGCAGCCCGAGACCCCCGAGGAAGAGGCTCTCTGCAAAGAGGCCATGGAAGGCTGCCCCGTCGAGGCCATCGGCGATGACGGCGAATAGCTGACACCAGTTTTGAAATCGGGCTCCCGGTTCGCCGGGGGCCCTTTTTTATGTCCGCAGAAGCACTCAGACGAAAAGCCCTCGCCGACTGGCGCGGGCTCTACGAGCCGGCCGAACGACCCGACCGCTGCGCCTCCGTCGAGGCCCTCCTCCAAAAAATCCTCCCCAAGCTCGGCCTCAACGAGCGCCTCGGCGAACAGCAGATCATGGAGGCCTGGCACAGCATCGTCGGCGATTTCCTCGCCCGCCACTCGCTCCCCGTCGGCCTCAGCGGCGGCATTCTCACCGTCCAGGTCCTCCAGCCCAGCGTCCGCTACGAACTCGACCGCAACTGGAAAAGCAGCATCCTCGCCAAACTCCAGGCCCGCTTCGGCCCCCGTACCGTTCGCGAAATCCGCTTCCGGCTCTAGTGCCCTCCCCACACCCGGGGCAGATTTTCTCCCAAATTGGCATTTGACGATCAGCCAATTTTCCTGTTAGCTACACCTCCCGCCAAGCAGCCGTAGCTCAATTGGATAGAGCATCTGACTACGGATTGGCTATTTCTCGATAGCAGGGCGGGATTTTCACGGGAATCTGCTACGGACTGAGTTCAAAACAAAATCACAAGGGTGTCACTGTGAAGCGCGGACCAGCAGAATCGTGACGGTTCGGTTTATTGTGTGGGTTGATCCAGCCTCGTCATAACCCACAAGCGGCTTGGAAAATGTCATTTTGATGGTGTTTCGGAGAATCGTTGCTGTTCCGGTGACGCGGCCCAATCCACCAAAATTGATATCGAAAGCGCCATCGGACCCGAGTGCGCCGGCGCTGGTATACATGGCTGGGGCAATGATGAAAATGCGCCCCTCGGCTGTGACCCGGGCGGTGATCTTCTGGACTGGATCGGCCTGTGATATAATTGCGACAGGAATTTCTGTTGTCTGCTTGAGTGTCCCAAGATAGCGGCCTGGAATCGGAGCTGCGGCAAGATCGCCTGCGATAAATGCCAGCAGAAATGCCAGGATTTTGAGATAAGATTTGATTTTCACGGGTAATCTAGCCTTTGGATTTTCTCTGGATCTGGGGCTGGGATCTCCGCGGCATCCCTGAAGTCCGTGGGTCCACCGGCCGCGCGGCACCACCACCTCCGAAGCCCGCTGCAGCGGGGCTCTGGGGCGTCGACTTTTCCTGCCAATCAGGGGGTAATTGACCTAGCTGTGAAAGTGGATTTTCGACGGATACTCGAAAGAGAAAACCATTTGAAATCGCAAACTTTAGCGCGTGGCGAGCCCACGCGCTTCTTGAGTGCCCGCCGTTTTTAGCAAGCTGATCCATTGCCTGCCCCTCTTCGCGTGTAAGCGTTGTGCTGATCGAGACAGCGCCTTTTCCTGGTCCATGTCCGGTCTTCATACGCGAAAACATGCGTCAATCGACAAAATTTAACAAACAGTTAAATTTTCCATTGACTTCCAACTGGAACCAGTTACTTCCAAGAGAATGAGCGCAAATAAAGCTGCTGACCGAGTCATTAAGGGCGTCTCGATGCCCAAGCAGGTTGAAGATGTGGCCCGTAAACAGATGGAGAGGCGGCGCATTCGAACGTTATCCAACTACATAGAGATCCTGATCTGCGAAGATGCAGACAGGGCCAATCTCGCTGAGGGGGTGGCGGCATGAGCAAGTCCATCATGTTTCCAATGATCGATGGGGCTGTGTTTCCAGACCCGTTGATGGATGAGAGGGCGGTATTCGTCGCCATGATTAACACGGCGACCTTGATTCGCAGATGCGGAGAGCCAAAGGCTGCCGGAACAGCTGCGAGAATTGAAATAATATGCAGGGAACTGTTGCTCCGATTTGATGCCAGGAGTGAACAGCGTCCACTTGTAAATAAGCCTGAGGCGATTGAATCAGCTCAGCTTGCAAGCCTCTGCGAGCCTCTGGCGGAGACGGGAAAATGAGCACGATGCTTTCTCATCGGCCGATCACTTTGCCGGCGCGGTCGCAACCCTCGATCGCTGACATGAAGCCGGCCATTGTCACGCTCTGGAGCGCCCAGGTGGCCCTGGTGGAGCGCGTGATGGACAACGTGAAGGATGCCGGCCAGATCCGCGCGGCGATGGGGATGCTTCACGCTCTCAAACGGGAGATCGAAAAGATGGTCGCCGGCACGGATGAGGCGTGGTTCACGGGGCTCCCGGAGGACAAGCGGATCCAGAACATCATCGAGAACGATTTCTCAAAGCTGCTGAGGAGGTGCGGGTGTGAAATCTGAAATCAGAGCCTGCGTCAAGATCACCAACGGGCGGCTTCTTTCAAAGAAGAACATGGCTGGCATCGTTGCCAGATCCACGAATCTGACTGATCCCTGGGGTAACTCTTTGCCAAGCCCGATCGAGAAATTCCGGAATCACCCTGGCATCTATCGAGAGTATCGAATCAAAAAGGAGCCTGAGGGCTACATTTTCCGTTCAACGACGGGATCCGCGGGGATAAATGGCCACCATAAGTCGATCCGTGCGCTTGTGATCGGCGCGCTTTTTTGTCGGGGCATCCGCGTCGAGTTTGATGACTCGATCAGCAAGGCATCGGAGGAACTGCAATGAAGGCACGACTGCGGCGCTGGTATTGTATGGCCTCCGCCTGGCCATCCCCTTTCGGTGACTATGTGTTTGCGGCCTCTCGCGCTGCTGCCGCCAAGCTTTTTCAACAACGGCATCATGTGACGCCTTACCTGGTGAGGGCTGCCTGAAATGGATCCCGCTTCATTCTGCCGCGCCGCTTCTTTTTTTCTGGATTACGCATTCCACGTTGCGCCGGCCGCTGCGCTGTGTGTTGCGGCCTGGAGGGTTTGCAAATGGTAGAGGTGGAACGCCACTACAAGACCAGGGAGGCTGCCAACCTGGTGGGCGTGCATCTGCGCACTGTCCAGCAGTGGGTGAAGAATGGCGACATCGCGCCGGTCGTGCAGCTCGGGCTGCGCGATGTGCGGATCCCGGCGACGGCCCTGCAGCGCTTCCTGGACAACCGCACGCTCAAGAGAGGAGCCGCCGCGCTATGAATCCATCCCCCCAGCTTCCAGCGGAGTCCCCTACCCCCGCCGCCGTTTCTTTTTTTTCTGGGAATCAGGATCCTGAAGATAATCAGGTTGTCCAACCGGCATTGTTTCCGGATGAGCAGGCTTACGAGGATGCTGAACGGCGTGGCGATTGGACGCTGGAGCGGTTGAGAGTCCGCCGGCCTGAGATCCTGACGCTCGTCTGCCGAATGATCGCGGAGGGGCTTTCGAATCTGGCGATCGCGCGGGCATGCAGGGTGAGCCCGAACACGGTCCTGGCAGTCCGTCGACTCGAGCAGAAATCTATAGACGACCATAAACAGGAGCTCTTGGCCCTGACTCGCGGTGCGGCTCGGCTCACACTGGAGCGCGTCATCGAGACTGCGCCGACGATGAAGCCAGGCGAAGCAAGCGTGGCGTTCGGGATCGTCACCGAAAAGATGCTCCTGCTGGGTGGTGATGCCACCACCATTGTTGGCACGGCTGCCGACAAAATGAAGCACGCCGACTTCAATGAGATGCTGGCAGCTCTCCCTCAGGCTGACGTGATCGAAATGGGTTCATCGGGGGGAATTGGGGGACAAAGGGGCGACGGGGCTGCGGGATCGGGGGCTGGTGCGGGTGGCGGTTCTGATTCGAAATCAGATGTTTTTGATGGGCATGCGATAGAGAGAGCGGCGGGTGCTACGGGTTGTGATACGGGATGCGGATCTGTTGGGGATGTGGGACCGCGTGCCGGTGGTGGCGATGACCAGGGGGGGAGGGGGTCCGCCGAAGGCGGGGGGGGCCATCAATCCTAATTGATTCCATGGAAACTGAACGAGAACAAACGACGGAGGTCCAGGCGCCGGTGACGGATGCGCTGGAGGAGAAGCTGACGCTGGAGGATGACTTGGCTGCGGAGCTTGGTTTGAACCGGGATGAGATGAGGCGGCAGCGACGGGCGCACCTGGTGGAGGGTGTGACGTGGCTGCGAAAAAACAAGCGGCTGTGGCTGACGGAGGAGGGGGTGCGGCTGATCAAGGAGGCGATGGGTGTGAGGCCGGAGCCGGTGCTGGAGAGGCGGAGCGAGGCGGAGGGGGAGACGCTGCGGGTGCTGAGGATCCCGCGCAACGCACGGATTCTGGAGGCTGAAAAAAAGGACGGTGGCGTGGTGCGGGTGCGGGTGAGCAGCAATGTGAATTTTGTGCCGGGGATGGAGATCAAGGCGAGGACGGAGGGGCCGTATGGGGATGTGATGACGCTGGAGGGCCGCTGCCCGCGGTTTCGTGGCAGATGGTGACGGGGCTCTGGAAAAAAAGGGGGGCGGCGCCGGTGGTGCTGTTCTCGGACCCGGGGACGGGGATGGAGCTGGCGCGGCGGTTGGCGGCGCGATTTGGATTTTGCAGCCGGCGGAAAGGATCTGCCGGGAATGGAGGTGAAAAGACAGCGGCGGCGGGGTGTCCGGGCTCCCTGCTGACTGCGGCAGGGATTACGGCCGGGGCCGGCTGCAAAGCTTTTGAGGGGGATGGGCGATGAGGACGCACAATGGGCTTTCGATCGAGGAGGCGATTACGAGCGGGGATGCGCGGGCGGGCTACTCGGGGAGTTTCCGGGATGTGAACCGGGCATGCACGGAGTGGCTGAAGAGGAGGTTTCCGGATGAGCCGGCGACGCTGAAGGAGAAGATCAATGAGGATTTGAGGAGGAAGGCGAAATGATGAACACGACGGAGATGTGCCTGTGCGGCGAAAAAAAGGAGCGGCGGGTGCAGTGGTGCAGCCGGTGCTGGGGGATGATCCCGAGGGATGACAAGTCGGCGTATCTGCGGGCGGTGGCGTATCTGCGGGTGGCTGTGAGCAATTGCAACCAGGCGCTGCGCGAAGCCGGACAGAAGGAGCAGCCATGCTTGTGATCGATACGGAGACGGGCGGGCTGGACTGGCGGCGCTGCGCGCTGGTGAGCGTGGGGGCGATCCATGCGGAGAGCGGGGCGGAGTTCTCGATGCTGATCCGGCCGCATGAGGGGCTGGATCTGGATGCGGGGGCGATGGAGGTGACGGGCCTGCAGCGGGACCACCTGCTGGAGCACGGGACGGATGAGGGGGATGCGCTGCGGATGTTTGCGATGTGGCTGCATGTGTTTGGGCCGCAGGAGTGGTGCGGGTGCAATCCGGAGTTTGACCGTGGGTTTCTGGATGCGGGGTTTGCGCGGCACGGGATCGAGAAGCGGCTGCCGCGCCGGCCGGTGTGCCTGCAGACGCTGGCGTGGCTGGCGGCGGATCGTGGGCTGATCTCGCTGGCGGTCGGGAGCAATGGGATGCCGAAGCGTTCTCTGGACGCGATTCTTGAGGCTGTGGGGCTGGCCAGGAGCTCGGCGAAGCATGATGCGCTGGAGGACGCGAGGCTGACTCTGGGGGCCTACAGAAAGATTAAGGCGCGCTTCGATGCGCGGATTCAAATTTCCGGGCAATGACGCCCGGGGAAAACAACCAACAACACGAAAGGATAGAAATGTTCATAAATACGCTGACCCGTTTGAACAGGGGAGGGTGCATCAATGAGCTGGATGATGCGCTGGCAAAACTAACGCAGCAGTGCCGGATGACGGGGAAACCGGGGGTGCTGACGCTGAAGATCAAGATGAAGCCGGTGGATTCCAGCGGCGACATGATGGAGATCTCGGACGCGATCGCGGTTTCGAGACCGGAGATGCCGCGGAAGGCGGCGCTCTTCTACGCGACGGATACCGGCCAGCTGTGCCGGAATGATCCGAACCAGCCGGATCTGCCGCATCTGCGGGAGATCGATGGTGGCCAGGCGGCTGCCTCTACAACTGAAACACCAAAAGCTGCTGCGAAGTAAAAAAACATGAGTGAGAAAAATATGATTGAGACGGCGTTTGAGCGCGGCGTTGCGGCCGGGCCTGAGCGGTGGATTGAGGGTGTGCCTTACCTGGTGAATCCTTTGACGGGTAAGCCGGAGGGGCTGGAGCATCTGCTGCTGGAGCCGGTGCGGGTGAATACGCACCGGACGTTCCAGACGACGGCGGGGTTTGTGGCCTACGTGGCGAGGTTCAAGGAGCCGGAGTCGAGCCTGTATCTGAAGGGGCAGGTGGTGATCGCTGAGATCGACCACGCGAACGAGAAGACGGGTGTGCTGGCGCTGGGCGGGCACACGGCGCAGATCGCCTATGAGCACACGACGGCGATGAAGGGCTGGATCCAGAACAATGGGAAGCATCTCTCGCAGCAGGAGTTTGCGGATCTGCTGGAGGAGCGGGCGGTGGACATCGTGCATCCGGACTCGGCGGAGATGATCGAGATCGCGCAGGCGCTCCACATCACGAAGAACAGCGCGGTGACGAGCGTGACCAGGCAGGGGGTGAACCACCACATCACGTTCAGCGATGAGCAGAAGGTGAAGGCGGGGAACGATGCGGATATCCCGTCTCGCTTCGAGCTGCGGCTGCGGCCGTTCCTGGGATCGGATGTGACGATCGAGCTGGCGGCGCGGCTGCGGGTGAGCATGAGCAGCGGGAAGCCGACGTTCGTCTACGAGCTGCAGGACTACAAGGAGCGGCTGCTGGAGACGCTGCGGGTGCAGGTGGCGGCGATCGCTGATGCGGTGGGCCTGCCGGGATACATCTAAGCGGCTGCTCGATGCCCCCGGCGCGGCGGTGAGCCTGCCGCGCCGGGGTTGGGTCTGAGGGGGGATGTGGCTCGAAATCTGGATGCGGCAACAACGGAAAAAATAAAAAAATGGCAGGAGATTGGATCAAAACCCGGACGAATCTGAGCGGTGACCCGGCTGTGAAGTCGATGAGTCGCGGCTTGAAGATCGATGTGTTTTCGGTGGTGGGGAGGCTGCACGAATTTTGGTCGTGGGCGGACCAGCATACGAATGACGGGGTGCTGCCGCTGATGGTGCTGGATGATGTGGACGAGGTGACGCAGAAGCGTGGGTTTGGAGCGGAAATGGTTCGTGTGGGCTGGCTTGTGGAGCTTGGGAGCGAGGGGCTGAGCATTCCGAAGTGGGACCGGCACAATGGGGAGAGCGCGAAGAAGCGGTGCATGGACCAGGAGCGCCAGAGGTCGTATCGGCAAGCTAAGCTGTCGCTCTCAAAAGGTGACAGTGTCACTGGTTTGTCACAAAAAAATTGTGACAGTGTCGCGGAGTTGTCGCCGCAAAAGTCGGACCAGAGAAGAGAAGAGAAGAGTATAACCCCTATAAGTCCCCTTGCAGGGGACGGTGCGAGTGATGAGGATCCGCTGCTGATCCGCGCGAAATCGCTTTTCGTGAAGTCGCCGGTTCGCCTCCCGATCCGCTTGGATCGCTCCCAGCTTTTGGCCTGGAAAAAAAACAGGGGGGCGGTGGTGGAGACTTCGGAGGAGGATTGGGTGCTACTGGAGGAGGCTTACGCGCAGGTGTCGGGCGTGGCGTTCCAGTATCGGCGCAAGGATTTGGCGCAGCTTCTCAACAATTGGAACGGGGAGATCACGCGTGCGGTGGATTGGAAAAAAAGATCGGGGCCGGAATGGCGCTGGCAGGTGCAGGCGGCTGGGAAGGCTGAGCGGGGCGGGCAGGGGGGATGTGAGCCTGAGGGCTGGCGGGAGGCTGTTGCGGAGATGTTCCCTGACTGCGATGCGGATGGAATGGAGTGGTCCCAGCTGAGTGCGGACGTTCGGGCGGGGGCTCTGGATTTGCTGAAAAAAAAGAACGGGGGCGGCGATGAATAGGGCTGAGGTGCAACTGCCGCAGAATGTCGATGCGGAAAAGGGTCTGCTGGGGTCGATGCTGCAGAGCGGGGACGCGATCGACGGGTGCGCGAACCTGGAGCCGGAGGCGTTTATCGTGCCGGCGCATGCGGTGGTGTTTGAGACGATCCGGGAGATGCGTGGGCGGATGGTGCCGGTGGATCCGATCACGGTGGGTGCGGCGCTGGAGAAGCGGGAGGTGCCGCTGGAGGTGGAAAATGCGGAGTTCTTTCTGATGGATTTGTTCACGTTTGTGCCGAGTGCGGCGAATTGGGACCACTATGCTGATCTGGTGCTGGAGGCACACGGGCGGCGGAAGGTGATCGCGGTGGGGTCGTGGATGGACCGGTTTGCGCGGGGGCACCGCGGGCAGCTGGATGAGCTGATGAATGAGGTGGAGCAGAAGTTCATGGAGATGCGGGGCGGGGGGAAGGCGGATGATGCGCTGCGGCCGGTGAAGCAGTTTGTGAATGATGCGGTGGACAGCCTGGAATCTGTTTTCAAGAACCGTGGCAAGCCGATCGGGTTGACGACGGGCCTGGTGGATCTGGACCGGATGACGGGTGGGCTGAAAAATACGCTGCTCTACGTGATCGCGGGCCGGCCGAGCATGGGGAAGACGGTGCTGGGGATGCAGATCGCGACGCACAATGCGCTGCAGGGCGTGCCGGTGGCGGTCTACTCGCTGGAGATGAGTGGGGCGGAGCTGGCGGAGCGGATGCTGGGCACGCAGGCGTCGATCAATCTGCAGCGGTGGCGGGATGGGTTTTTGGAGAAGGGTGACATGCCGCGGATCGGGGCGGTGGCGGACGAGATTGCGCGGAGCAGCATGTGGATCGATGAGACGGCGAGCCTGACGATCATGGATCTGCGGGCCAGGGCGCGGCGGGCGGTGACGAAGCGGGGCGCGAAGCTGATCGTGATCGATTACCTGCAGCTGCTGCGGGCGCCGAGCAAGCGGGCGGAGTTCAGCCGCGCGGCGGAGGTGGCGGACATTAGCATGAACCTGAAGGCGATGGCTAAGGAGTTGAAGGTGCCGGTGATCGTGTGCGCGCAGCTGAATCGTGAGAATGATGGCAAGCGGCCGGCGCTCTCGAATCTGCGGGAGAGCGGACAGATCGAGCAGGATGCGGATGTGGCTGCGCTGATTCACCGGCCGTGGTTCGGAAAGGAGCTGGAGGATGACCAGAAATCGGAGTTCGCGGCGGAGGGGGAGCCTGCGGAGCTAATCGTGGCGAAGCAGCGGAATGGTCCGATCGGGCCGGTGGATCTGCGGTTCTTCGGGGCTTTTACGCGCTTCGAGGGCACGACGAAGAAGGCGTTTTCCAACAACAAATCGGAGAGGCAAAAGAAAAAATGAGCGGGCATACTATGCATCTGGAGTTTAACTTCGAGGCAGCGGAGGCCGAGCGCCCGATCATGGAGCACTGGCGACGGCTGGAGTCTGCGGCGCGCGAAGAATTATCGGAGGAAAACCTTTGCCTGGCATGGGTGACTGGAAGCGACGGACGCGCCTGGGTGGATTGGTGGAAACAGCTGCCGAACTACAAGCGCGAAATGATGCTCAGCTCATTCCGATTCGAGAGGAGGCGCATGGACGATCTAATGGAAGCGTGGCAGCGCAATCACCCCGATCTGCCGAGGCCATACATGAAGATGGCCCCTTACACCGAGCCCTCGCGCGAGGAGATCTCCCAAGAGCAAGCCATCGTCGATAGCATGGTCCGAGAGATCAAGGCGGCTGCCATTGATCGCCGGCCTCTCCCATTGAGTGAAAGCGAAAATATGAGCCCGCTCGACCGCGCAACATTCCGAAGCCGCCTCGCAGCCGCATTCAACCTTGCCGGCGTCGTTTTGATCGCTGCTGAGCACAAAGCGGGAGGACTGTCATGAGCTTGGAATTTTTGATCGAGAAGCTGCGGAAGATTAAGTGCCTGGCGGATTCTGGCGTGGATGGCGAGAGGGATGCGGCGTCGGAGAAACTGCGGTTGCTGTGCGCGAAGCATGGCGTGCGCCTGGAGGATCTTGGGGAGCAGTCGATGGTGTTCTATAAATTCCGGTTTCGTGGGAAGAGTGAGCGGGAGTTGTTCCAGCAATGTTTGGTGTTCGTGTGCCAGTCGCACGCGATCCGGAATCGCACGGGGCCGGGGTGGTTCGCCTGCGAACTGACGCCTGAGCAGGCTGTGAGGGTGGGCGAGTGCTGGGAGCATTACCGTGCGGAGTGGCGGCGTGAGAGAGCTGCGCAGGAGCGGGCTCTGCTGTCGGCGATGGTGGTGCGGCATGGGCTCTTCGACCGGACGCTGGATAACTCGGGCGACGATGGGCCGTCGCCGTCGATGGATCAGTTGAATAGGATCCGGGCGATGATGGCTGGCCTGGGGACTGAACAATGGAGCAACCAAAGGAGGATTGAATGAAGGACACAGCAATATTTAGCGATGCCGACATTCTTCGCGCGCTGATTGAGCAAGTTTCTAAGGCTGTGCCCAATGGTGGAAATGAAACCGATGTGATTACGCTTGTGTCCCGCCCAATGTGGAGGGCGTGGTGCCGCGGTGCCGGAATCCCGGAAGGCTCGCAACCGACTGAATGGATTGGCAGCTACACATTCAGAATCTACGGGAGCAGGACGATCATCGTTGAATCCGAACTGATGGCGGCAGCGTCTTTTGCAGATACTACGTTTCTGACGCTTGGCTGGCACGCATTTTTCAACTCCTTATGAAAACAGCAATCGAACTGATAAAGGCCGAGCGAGAGCGGCAGGTCTCCGCAGAAGGATGGACCCTCCAACACGATGATGGGCACACGCGCGCGGAACTTTCGCGCGCGGCACTGTGTTATGTGGATGCTGCGGCATCTCAGGCCGTTGTTGGAGGAAAGGGAGAAACATACGGACCCGCCGATGAGTGGCCGTGGGAAACCGAGGCTTTTAAGGCGGCAGATGATCCGATTCGGAATCTGGTGAAAGCAGGCGCGCTGATCGTGGCTGAGATCGAACGATTGCAGCGGCTGGATCCTGACAAATTTCAGGCGTCGCCTGCCTCTGAGTGGCGAGATGGTCCGCGTGACTTAACGAAGAAAATGAGAGAAATCACATCACACAAGGTCAACCTGGCGAACGATAAATTGGAAATCACGGTAAGGGATGAGCCGGGATCTGGAGGCGCATGCCACTGCTACAAAATCTGCGGATACGACGCGAGCCGGAACCCGTCTCTGGATGAATTTGACGACCAGCATGGGACGGCGACGTTCATCATGTTCCAGAATGGACCGATCAATGTGGCCGGGGTGAACGGCATCACGCAGGAGGCGTTGCTTGCCATCTGCATTGACAGGCTGGAGTCGTTTCAAGCGGGGCCGTATGCCTGCCGGGAAAATGCTCTGGCGCTGACAAAGCTGCAAGAGGCGCAAATGTGGCTTCAGAAACGGACTCGGGACCGCCTTGCGCGCGGCGTGGAGGGGACGCATGAGAAATAGGAGTGCTGGTGGAGCGGGCACGATCCGCAGCCGGGGGATTTTCTCTTTCGTGGTGAGTGTGAAGGGGACTGACTGGAAGGAGATCGTGAACGCGCGGACGCATGGAAAGGCGAAGCGGATATACCATCTCCAGGTGACGGACGCGTGGCCGGATGTGCCTTTCACGGATATGCGCTGCCGGAAGATCGGGGGTCCGCACACTTCGGAGCGATTCCGGCACAATGCACGATATCGCGGGATGCCGGGTGTTGAATGCGGGCGGAGGGTGACTGTCAGCGGCCTGCCCGGAACCATCGTGGGACACAATGAAAGCGCGAACTTCAATGTGCTCTTCGATGACGATGCGGAGAGATATGCGGGGATGACGCTCAATGTCCACCCGCAGGATGTGGTTCTGCAGTAAGCCGACTAAATCACTATGGCAAAATACCAAAAAGCGAAGGCGGGTGAATGGATCCAGCCGGTGAGATCTGGATACAAGATGATGTGCTGCGATTGCGGCCTGGTTCACAAGATGGACTTCCGGCATGTGGTCAAGGTTCGCAAAGACATGGTGCTGCCGACTCGCGGCGGCAAGGTTCAATTCCGCGCCTGGCGGGATGAGGCTGCGACTGCTGCCGCACGGCGTGAGCGTGCGAAGGACGCTGCCAGAACAGGAGGACAGCAATGAGTGAAGATATTGCTCTATGTGACGTGCCAGCTGGAGGCGGATTCGAAGACTCAGCAACATCCGAGTGCGGACGGATGATTGACGAGGTTGCCCGGCTGGGTCGCGAGAATGCGAGGCTGCGGGATGCACTTGCCGCCGCGGATAAAGCAATAGTCGCGGGTCAGTCTTGCCGCACTGAAGCCGAGTTCACGCGGTGGATGCACGAGAGTCAGCAGGCGCGCCCGCACGCTGATCTCATTTTTCCGAACG
>CAYXRX010000004.1:0-146849 GCA_964467415.1 uncultured Chthoniobacterales bacterium | reverse complement strand
TGTATTTTTTGGCGATCGAGATGACGAGGCGCAGGTTGGCCTCGACCATCTCGGTCTTGGCCTTGAGCGCCTTGCGGTGCCAGAGCTTGAGATCGGCGTGGTGGGAGGTGAGCTCTTCCGGTGTGAGCCAGAAGCGCTTCTGCATCTCCTTGATCTCATGCGAGAAGTGCTTGCGCTGCTTCGACTGGGCATCCTTCGCATGCTTCTTGTGCTCGTGCTGGAGGCTGTGCAGCGCGCGGAGGTTTTCGTCCGACAGGAGCACGAAATCCTCGATCACCTTCTGCTTGAAGAAAAACTTGGGGTAGAGGGCCTGCAGGGCCTGGAGCGAGCGCTCGAAGGACTTGCGCTTCTCCGAGGAGGGAGCGCCGCCGGCAAAGTGATCGGAATAAATTTTTGCAACCGACTCGGTCTGCCGCTTGAGCTGCTGGCAAAGGCGCGGAAGGGCCTTCATGTAGCGCTCGCGGCTCTCGATTTTCTTGTCGAGGATCACGCGGTCGAAGCGCTCGCGCTGGTCGATGAGCTTCTGGGCGAGGTCGTGGTGGGCACGAGCGATGAAGCCGAACCGGTAGAGGGTCTCCTGGACCTTGAGCTCGGCGTCCTCGATGCGCTTGGAGATCTCGACCTCCTGCTCACGGGTGAGCAGGGGGACCTGGCCCATCTGCTTGAGATACATCCGGACCGGATCGTCCAGAATGTCGAGCTTCGAGTCGGGCTTCTCTTCTTTCTCCTCTTCCTCCTCGTCGGATTTCCGGACCTCCTTGACGCGGTCGACGTCGGACGACTCGATGATCTCGATCTCAACGGCGTTGAGCTGGCTGATGATCGAGTCGATGTGGTCCGGTTCGGCGAGCCCGTCGGAGAGGTGCTCATTGAGGTCGTCAAATGTGACGTACCCCTGCTCCTTCGCGAGTTTGATGAGCTCGCGGACTTTTTCCTGGATCGCCTTTTGCAAATCCTGAGGTGCGGCAGCGGGCGGAGGAGGAGGAACGGGCTTCTGCTTCGGCGCCTTGGCCTCTGGTTTTTGAGGAGATTTGGCAGGCGGTTTCGCGGCTGCCGCCGGCTTGTTTGCCTTTGCGGCCGCCTTCGGAGCGGGCTTCGCATCCGGCTTTTTCGGAGCCTTCAAAGGCGGCTTTTTCCCGGGTGGTTTCGAGCCCGGTTTGGCTGAGGCAGGTGGCTTAACCTGCTTGGCCGAAGAGGGTTTGGAAGTTGCTTTTGGTTTGGCTGCCGATCGGGCTTTGCCTTTGGACGGTTTGTTTTTTGTTTTCAACGGCGTGCCTTTGGAATCCTACTGAAATGGCCGATGAACATCCGCCACCCTGATTTTGAGGTCAAGTATTAGTTTTTGAATTTTCAGCCGTTCGGCGGGATCGATCCCCGGCTGGGCGAGACGGTTTTTCAGGCCCTCGATCTCCTGGGCGAGGAGCCGGGCGGTGAGACCGGCCCAGGTTTCCTGGGCGCGGGGAAGCGGATCGGGCAGGGGGTGGCGGAGGTCAAAGGCCGAAAGCGTCCGCTCCTCGGCGTCCCCGAGCGAGGCGAGGAATCCGGCAGCGGGCTCGCCGTCCGGGTAGGTGGCACGGGCCAGCTTGTCGAGGAGGGCTCCGCCCGGCTCCAGGTTGACGGCAGGCTCGAGGGTGCGGAGCCACTCGCGGACATCCTGGCTACAGAGGGCGAGCCGGCAAAGCATCGCCATCCCGGCTGAGAGCGGGATCCGCTCCACGGGGGCCGCCTCGGGCTCGGGCTCATTTTCGGCCGGCTGCTGGGGGGGCTTCATGGCGGCGCGGATGGCCGGATGCGGGAGGGCAAGCCGGGAGGCGAGCCGGCCGAGAAGCGATTCGCGGAGGGCGGCGTCCTGCACGAGGGCCAGCATCGGGCCGAGTTGCTGGACAAGCCGGGCTTTGCCCGCCGGGTCGTTGAGTTCGCCGCGCTTTTCCGCCATGTCGAGGGCGTGATCGAAGAAATCCTTGGCATGGGAGACCAGCTCAAGAAATGCCCCGGGCCCGTCCCGGCGGATGAGGGAGTCCGGGTCCTCGCCTGCGGGGAGCCCGACGACTTTGACCGAGAGGCCCTGGGAGAGGAGGGCTGGCAACGAGCGGGCGGTCGCCTGCTGGCCGGCCTTGTCGGAGTCGAAGCAGAGGAGGACGGTCTCGACGAACCGGCGGAGCAGGCGGGCCTGGTCGCCGGTGAACGCGGTCCCCTGGGGCGCAATGACATGGCGGACGCCGGCCTCATAGGCTGAGATCAGGTCGATCTGCCCCTCACAGACGATCGCGGCGTTCTTTTCGATGAGGTCGCGCTTCGTCTTGTCGAGGCCGTAGAGGACCTTGCCCTTGGTGAAGAGCGGAGTCTCGGGAGAGTTGACGTATTTGGCGGTCTTGGCTTCGGGGTCCAGGACCCTCCCGCTGAAGGCCACGACCTCGCCGTAGTCGTTGCGGATCGGAAACATGACACGGCCGCGGAACCGGCTGTAAAGGCTGCCACCGCCCTCCTCGTCGCGGGACGAGGCCAGGCCGCTGCGGGCGATCTCCTCGCCGGTGAATCTTTTTTCCTCCAGGAAGACCAGGAGCGCATCCCAGGAATCGGGCGCGTAGCCGAGCTGCCAGGCCTTGGCGACCTCGGCGGTGATCCCGCGGGCCTTGAGGTAGTCCCGCGCGACCGACCCCTCGGCAGATTTCAGGAGATTGCGGTGGAACCAGGCGGACGCCTCGGCGTGCAGCGCAAGCAGCCGCTGGCGCAGCCCGCGCTGCCGGTCGTCCTCCCCTCCCCCGGCCTCCTCGACCACCGGGATCCCTGCCCGCTCGGCCAGCCGGCGGATGGCGGAGGGGAAATCGACATGCTCGTAGTCCATCACAAACCGGAGCACCCCGCCGCCCGCGCCGCAGCCGAAGCAGTGAAACGACTGCCGCGACGGGTTCACATGGAACGACGGCGACTTCTCGCGGTGGAACGGACACAGCGCGCGGAAGCTCGTGCCCGCCCGCTTGAGCGGGAAGTAGGCGCCGATCACCTCGACGATGTCATTCGCCTCGGTGACCCGCTGGATCGTTTCCTCTGAGATCAGTCCCACGGCGGGAAATTACCTTGCGGGGCTCCGGCGCGCGAGGGAGATTGTTGCCCATGCTGAGAATTCTTCTGGCCACAGTGCTGGCGGCCTCGATCCTCCCTGCCGGCGCGGCTGACCGGCCGATCACGAAGGGATCGGTGGTCGTCGTTCCGGTCGAGGGCGCGATCTCGGAGGCGCAATTTTACTTTCTCCGGCGGATCCTGAAAAATGCCGAGTCGGCCGGCGCGGCGGCGCTCATCTTCGACATGGACACGCCCGGCGGGGCGCTGAAGTCGACCGAGCAGATCGTTCAGATGTTGTCCAAGAGCAAGGTGCCGGCATTCACCTACGTGAATACAAATGCCGGATCGGCCGGCGCTCTCATCGCTCTGGGCACCAAAGGGGTTTTCATGGCGCCGGTGAGCGCGATCGGGGCGGCCGCCCCGGTCGTGAGCTCGGGCGAGGAGATCCCGGCCACGATGAACGCGAAGATCGTCTCCTACTACTCCGGCTATTTCCGGAGCGTGGCCGAGCAGAACGGCTACCACCCCGAACTGGTCGACGGCTTCATGAATCTCGACAAGGAGGTGAAGATCGGCAACGAGGTCATCAATCCCAAGGGCGCTCTCCTCACGCTGAGCGCACAGGAGGCCGTGAAGAATGTCGGCGGCAAGCCACTCCTTGCCCGGGCGATTGTCGCCGACATTCCCGAGCTGTGCAAAAAGGCGGGGCTTTCCGACCAGGCGGTCGTCCGCATCGAACCGTCGGGCTTCGAGAGGCTCGCGCAGTGGATCACGCTCCTTGCACCGCTCTTCCTGCTCGGCGGCGTTATCGGTGCCTACATCGAGTTCAAGTCCCCCGGATTCGGCGTGGCCGGCGTGGTCTCTGCTCTCTGCTTCCTGGTCTTCTTCACCGGCCACTACATCGCCGGTCTCACCGGGTTTGAGGTCGTCGCAGTCTTTGTGCTCGGCGTCCTGCTCATCGTGATCGAGCTCGCCTTTTTTCCGGGCGTGGTTGTTCTCGCGGCGCTGGGGACCGGGCTTATGCTCGGGGCGATCTTCTTTGCCATGGTCGATTTTTACCCCGCCCAGCCGCTGGATTTTTCGTTTGACCTGCTCGTCCGCCCGATGGCCAACCTGGCGATCGCCATCACCGCGTCGGTCATCGCCATCGCTCTGCTTGCCCGCTTCCTGCCCGACCTCCCCGTCTTCCGCCGCCTCTTCCTCACCGCCCGCTCGCAGGCCGGCACCTCGGTGCCCGTCCCGAACCCCGCCTGCCCCGCCACGCCGGATGTCTCGCCGGGCGATACCGGCACCGCACGCACGATCCTCCGGCCGGCGGGAACCGCGATCATCGGCGGCATCCCGGTCGACGTGGTCACAGACGGCCAGTTCGTCGAGGCCGGAACAAAAATCCGTGTGCTCTCGGTCGCTGGCGACCGCATCGTCGTCGAGGCGGCTGGTTAGTCTGCCCTAACGCCGCTGGGCCTTGAGCCCGAGGGTGACGAAGAAGAGCCCCATCGCGACGAGGACGATCGTCGCGCCGCTCGCCGTGTCGGTATAATACGAGATGAGGAGCCCGCTGACGCCCGATACCAGGGCGATCGCGACGGCAAAGAGGACATACTGCCGGGTGTTCGTGGCAATGTTGCGAGCCGCCGCGGCAGGAAGGATGAGGAGGGAGTTGATAATGAGGATCCCGACCCAGCTCAGGTTCATCGTCACCACCATCACGATCGCCGCCACGAAGAGCACCTGCGTCCACCAGGCATTCAGGCCGCGGCTGCGCGCCAGCGAGTCGTTCATGCCGATGAGCAGGATCCGGTTGTAAAATGCCAGGAGCCCGCCGCCGACGAGGATGACTGTGAGGAACAGCCACGCAATCTCCCATGGCGTGATGCTCAGGAGATCGCCGATCAGGTAGTGGCTGTAGCGGCTGAAGTTCCCGCCCCGCGAAAGGAGGACAACGCCGAGCGCGATGCTGAACGACATGCAGAGCGAGATGATCGTGTCCATCGCCGAGCGGGTCACCCGGTGTAGCACCAGGATGCCGAGGCCGAGCAGGAGCGAGAACCCGACGAGCGCCGGCAGCGGGTCAGCCATCCCGAAGAGAACGCCCAGCCCAAGCCCGGTCAGCGAGGCATGCCCGATCGCATCGGAAAAAAATGCCATCCGGTTGTGCACGACCAGCGTGCCCATCAGCGCGAAGAGCGGCGAGACCAGCACGACCGCAAACAGCGCGTTGCGCATGAACCCGTAACCCGCCCACTCAAACGGCAGGTGGCTGAGGAGGTCGATCGGGTTCATGGCGGCGACAGGGCGTCGAGGTCGAGGCCGAATGCGTGGCGGAATTCCGGGTTCCCGAGAACCTCGGCGGGCGGACCGGAGCAGACGACCCGGTGGTCGAGGAAGACGATCCGGTCGGAGACGGGGACGATCCCGGCCAGGTCGTGCGAGACCATCAGGATCGAAAGGTCAAACCGGTGGCGCAGCTCGGAGACCGTGCGGTAGAAAAGCTCGCGGCCCGGCAGGTCGATGCCGGACACCGGCTCGTCGAGCAGGAGGAGGTTCGGCAGCGGCGTGAGGGACAGGGCCAGCAGGACCCGCTGGAGCTCACCGCCGGAGAGCTTGCCGAGCCGGCGGTCGATGAGGTCGGCCGCCTCGACATTCTCCAGCGCTTCGATCGCTGATTTCCGGACGTCTGCCCGGCAGCCGAATGCTACCGGAAACTGCGAGGTCGACGCCGCGAAAAGATCGCAGACGCTGAACGGCGAGAACCGGTCGAACTCCAGGTTCTGGGGCACGTAGCCGATTGCGGGCGCATCAATGCGCCCGGGTCCGAACACCGGCAGGAAGTGGATCGTTCCCTCGTGGGCGACCTCGCCGAGCAGCGCACGGAGCAGCGTCGACTTCCCGGCCCCGTTCGGGCCGACGACGGTCGTCAGCTCGCCGCAGTGCAGGTGCAGCGAGACATCCTCGATGACCGGATGGCGGTCGAGGGTCACGCTGATGCGGTCGATCTTCGTGCAGCACTGGCCGCACCGGTGGGCGGCCAGCCCGGCGTGATGGTCGGAGGTTATGGGCACCGGAGTTATTCAGACAAGGCGCGGCGCAGCACGTCGAGGTTTTTCCGCATCGCGGCAATGTAGGCATCCTTCGCGCGGGCGGGATCGCGCGGACCCGTGACCACCGGATCGAGGATGCTGACCGGCACCCCGGTCTCCCGCTCGATCACCTTCGCGCACTTCTCCGGATACTGCGGCTCGGCGAAGAGCGCGCGCACCTTCTTCTTCCGCACGGTCTCGACGGTCTCCGCCAACTCGCGCGCTGCCGGCTCGGATCCAGGCTCCCGCTCGATCACCCCTGCGATGTTCAGATCAAATTCGGCAGCAAAATAGGGGAACGCCTCGTGGAACGTGATGATGTCCCGGTTCTTCAGACCGCCGAGCGCGGCGCGCATCTCCCCGCGCAACGCCTCCAGACGGGCCACGTAGGCCGCCGCGTTTTTTTCATATTCCGCCGCATGCGCCGGATCCGCCTCCGCCAGCCCGCGCGCGATATTTTTCACCTGCGCGATCGCCCCGGTGATGCCCACCCACACGTGCGGGTTGTCCGCGAACGCCAGCTTGATCCCCTTGCTCGCATCGACCAGCTTGAGCGCGGGCGACTGGGCCAGCGCCTTCCCGAGAAACGTCTCCATGCCCGCCCCGTTCGCCACAAAAATGTCCGCACGCGCAATCGCCTTCATGTCGCCGGGCGTCAGCTGGTAGTCGTGCAGGCAGCCCACGATCGGCGGCGTCAGGCACTTCACCGTGACCCCCTCCACGCCCCCCGCCACGTTCAGCGTGCTCACATACATCGGATAAAACGATGTCAGAATCTCCAGCGGCTTCGCCGCCCCAGCCAGCACACCCGCCTGAAGGATCCCCACCGCCACCACCACAATCGCCCATGGATTTTTTCTGCTCATGTCCATAACGGGTAGCAATTCATAAATGATAATCAAGTATTAAAATGGAACCATCCCCCACTCTGCGTGAAATCCCATGTCAAAGCCCGGCTCCGGGCGCAAACGCATCATTGAGAAAGGAAATCACTTTGCCGATGGCCGCGGGTTTTCGGAAATCGCCCGAGCCATGGCCGCCGTCGGCCAGGAAGCGTCTTGTCATTTTGTGATCTTGAGATGGAGGAAACGCCTGCCGCCGGTGCCGGCGGGGACGGTGGCTTTGACGGATTGCACGGTGCCGTTGTCGCTGAGGATGGATTCGCTGACACCGATCGAACTCCACGAGCTGGCTGCCAGTGAGTCGCTGAATTCGACTGCGAAGACCATGCCGGATGCCAGCGCGGCTTTGGTCCGGGTATAGGTGAACTCGATATTGGCGTCAGTTAGGTTGACCAGCGTTGCAGCCAGGGCGGGAGCGTTCGGGTTTTGGCCGGTGGCGAATTCAAGCAGGTTGGATTCACCATCGCTATTCGGGTCGGCAATGTCCGCCGCGCTGCCGGCGTTGCTGGTGGTGCCGAAATTCGTCCATCGCCAGGCATCCAAGGCGGAGACAAGGGTGAGGACAACATCATTTCCGGTGCCGCCCGCATAGGAGATGCTCCAGTTGTAGCCTCCGGAGGAAAATACGCTGCCGCCCGGTAGTCCCGTGAAGGTTCCAACCACGGCACCCGTGCTGGTCTTGTTGAGGATGGTGCAGGCCGTGCCCGTGGCGAGTCCGGGACCGGCGATGATGTCGAGGGTGCCGTTGAGGCTGGCAGCGGCTTTGGCGGTGAGTTGGTCGTAGCCCGCACCGGGCGAGTCCGAATTTATATGCACGCGGAAGGTGCTTCCGGAAGCTAGGGTGAGGTTCCCGTTGATCGAGGGGATGCCGGAGGGGAGGAATGCTCCGCCGGCCGAGACGGTCACGGCGCCGGCGAGGCTGCCGGAGAGGGCGAGGGAGCCGTTGCTTACCGTGGTGGCACCGGTGAAAGGATTTGCATTGGTCAGAGCGAGAGAACCCGTGCCGGTGAGGTTGAGTGCAGTGGGGCCGGTGATTTTTCCATCGAACGTTGTCGTTCGCGCACCGGTGATGGTGAGGCTCGCGGCGGAAATCGAACTGTTGCTGTTTCCGCCCGCCAAGGCTTCGATGCTGTGCGCGAGGCTCGACTGGACAGAGGCGGTGGTGCCGGGCGGATTTGTGAAGCTAATCGAACCCGTGGTGGGCAGGCAGGAGGTGTGAGAACTTGCGTCCCAGATGCCCGCAGCCACATCAAGCCCGCCGGTGAAGGCGACTTTTGGATTACCGGAGCCGCTGAAGCTGAGCGTGCCGGCGCCGGTCTTGGTCAATTTGAGGCCGGCGCTGTTTTCCGTGATAAAGCAGTTGCTGAGGGTGAACGTCTTTCCAGAGTCGATTTGAAATGCTCCGGCAACACGCAGATTGAGATTCACCTTGTTGAGCGTGACGCTCGGGCCGGCGCTACCGGTGATCCTGATCAGCGGTTCGGAGCCGAGCCCGTAAATGCTCATGACCTGCGGTGTCAGGCCGCTGTAATTTAAAACGTTCGTGACGGTCGGACTGTCGATGATCAGGGCGCCCACCGTGGTGGCACCCACCGTGATCTGCGGCACGGTGGCGAAGGACCTGCCGTTGGTCGTCAGCAGCACCGGATCTGTCGACCCCGGCACCCGGCCGAGGCTCCAGTTAGCCGCCGTGTTCCATGTGCCGGCCGCGGAGCTGGTCCAGATTTCGCCGACCAGCACGGTGACGGCGAACGATGAACTGGTGGTCTGGCCGAGCGAGTTCGTGACGGTGCAGTTGACGGTGGTGGTCCCTGCGGGGAAAAGCGAACCCGAGGGCGGCGTGCAGACGGGCGTCAGCGGGCCGTCGGTGTTGTCGAGCGCTTCGGCGGTGAAGTTGACAATGGTGCCGCCGGTTCCGGGAGCATAGGCGGTGATGTTGGCAGGAACCGTGAGGATCGGCTTCACCGACCCGAAGCGCGCTTGGAGCGCGCCCGAGGAGAGGAGCGTCGTGCCGCTGTAGGTCACAGACGATCCCTGCGTGCCGGCGAAGTAGGTGGCAGCGGTGCCGCTGGTCTCCAGATAGAGCGACTGCGCGTTGGTCTGGAGTCCGCCAACGTTGAGCGATGCCCCAGTTGGATTGATGACGAAATAATTGTTAGCGATCTTGAGGACGGTGGCCGTCTCATCGCACTGGAGGGATTGCACGGTGGATGCGAGCGCGCCTGCGCTGGTGCCTGCGTCGTGAGCCATGAGCAGGCTGTTGAATGTGCGCGTGGAGTTGGCGGTCGCGCTGCCGGACCATTTCTGGTAGGCGATCATGGATGTGGATTTCGGGTCTTGTGCGGTGCCCGTGGTGAACGTGATGCCGCTGTCGGTGCGGGCCGGGAAGCATGTGAGAAGCTGCCGCTGAGGGAGCGAGTAAACCTTGGGCTGGCGGAGATCAAACCAGTTCGTCCCGGAGCTGAGCACCTGTGCGGCATTCCACACCGGCCCCATCTGCACGTTGCTCTCCGCCGAAGGGAAGGTGACGCGGTCGCGCACCAAGAGGATGCCGCCGGGTGCTAGCAGGATGTCGCGTCGCTGGAGGTTGTCTCCCCCGAGCGTGTCCTTGAGGTTCATCAGCGTGGAAGCATACTGCATCTTCGCGAAGGACTGCGCTTCGCTGGTTTTGCCCGGCGAACAAACATCCAGGGCCTGGCGGAAATGATAGCCGCCGGCGCTGCCGCTCTGCAGCAGGGTGATCACATCGGTGACCGCACCCGGCGTCAGCACCTCGATCCGCATTCCGAACTCCACGGTGTCGTAGGCCGAGAGATCCCGCGTCCCGCCGAAACTCACGTCAGTCCAATTGCCGGGGCTGAGGATGCTCGTCGTGCCGTTGCTGAGCGTCAGCGTGCCCGGTGCGCCCACGGCCTTGATGTTGTCAATATAGAGGTGGACCGTGCTGTTGCCAGAGGCGTCGGTCGTGTTGCCGGAAAGGTAGACCGTCAGTTTGCTGAGGGAGGCGGGGTCGGGTATGCCGCCGTTGGTCGCCTGCGGTCCCCTGATGTTGAGGGTGAAGCGGCGGCGGACGTTGTCGAAGTGGTACTGCTGTCCGGGTTGCCCGGCGGCGGCGGGGACGAAGGGGAACGCCTCGGCGGCGCTGCGCACCATCATCAGGTTGTGATAGACCCGGTCGTCGTCACCATCCCGGTTGATGAGCAGCGGCGAGGCTTGGTCGATGAAGGAGACCAGCGCCGAACCGGCGGCATGCCCATGGTTTCCGCCCTGGGTGTAATTCATCAAAACCGAGGAATCCCAGGCGTGGTTTCCGCTTTCCATCACCAGCTTGTCCGGGAAGGTGCGGTTGATGAACAGTCGGTCGTAAGTCGCCACCGCGGGCCGGGTGAGAGGTGTCACCGGCACCGTGTCGGCGGCTTGATCGAAAACCGGGATGGCGGAAATGTCGAGCATGCCGATCCAGTTGGAATCCACTGCGGTGCGCATGTAATTGAACATCCGCTGCGCCACCGCCTTGAAACGGCCATCCTGGTAAACCGTCGCCATGGTCTCAAAGATACCCGGCATCTGGCCTTGCTGGGAATAGGAGCCGCCGCGCCCATAGCTGGGCATCAGACCCAGGCAGGAGGCGACTTGCAGGTTCCGTTCGCAAAGGTTCCTGATGGCAGGCTGGTTGAAGGATGCCGTGACATCAGCCCCCGTCACCTTCAAGTATTCGTAATAGGCGGCAAACCACATCGGCCCATAGTTGCTGGCGTCTTCCGTGACGTCCCCGATTCGCGCCATTCCGAGGGTCCACTTCGCCTGGTGCCACGCCCGCCAGGTGGCCGCGTTCGGATCGTTGGGCAGGATCAGGCGCTCGGCATAGGCCAGCGCGGCGCAGTTGACCATTCCCCGGACAAACGTGGTGTCGCTGTCCTGAGTCATCAGCCACGTCATCCGTGCGGAAATGAAATTCTCGATCAGCGTGCGATCCGCAGCGCTCACGCTGGCCGAGTCGCGGACCAGGAGGTAGCAATAGTTGAAATCCTGCTCCGAGATATATTCGACCGTGTTGTTACTGATGCTTCCCACGAGCATGGCCCGGATGGCATCCGAGTATTTGGTGTCGCCTGTTTCCCGGTAAAGTGCTGCGCACGGCTTGACTTCGGCGAGCGCGAACCGGTTGCCGCCCGCGCTGAGCGATGTGAGATAGGTTGACCAGACGGGATGTTTCGCCGCGTAGTAGTCTTTGGTTGCCTGAATGTATTGGGCCTTCGTCCATGTCTTTGCAAATGCCGTTTGGATCTGCTCTACCGTCACATCAGCGGCACGGGATGACGGCACGCAAAGCGCGGCGAGGACGGCCCAGGCCATGTGGCGCAAGAAGAAGGCGCGTTTGATTTTCATTTTATGGGGTGGGGAAAGACTGGGCATGGGGTGGATGGACATGGAGATCTGCCACCTGGCAGGGCGTGAAAAACAACCCCGCCATCCGCATCCAAGTTCAGCGTTCTGCGACAACTCTGCAATCTCATTCCATCCCATCTTGTGCCGACATTGGCGTGAGAGATCGGCGTCGACGGGGTTTGCCGGACGTTTTCGGCACGGAGCCGGGTGGCGATTCTGAGATGAAAGCGACGCCCCCCCTTTTCCAAGCTGCCGAGTTTGCCGGGCAGGGAGCCGTCGTGTGTTAGCAAGGAGGGAAGTGAGGAGAAGCGTCTTCATGATTTCGGACAGTTTGCTTCCCCCTCTTTTTCAACGGCGGGCTTTTGCGCAGAATCTGCCGATCTGTCCGAAGCCGGTATTTCCGGTTTCGGGTCCGGATTCAGCCGGTCCCGTGGTGATGGGTGAACCGCGCGGAACTCAGTTGATTTACCCCGCGGATCTCCGCATGCTCCGCCGATGTTGAACTACATCTGGCTCGGGCTGGTCGTCGTGGCGGTGCTGCTGGGCGGGTTTTCCGGGCAGCTCCAGGAGGTTTCGAATGCGGCCTTCGAGGCGTGCAAGACCGCGGTGATGACGATTGCGCTGCCCCTGGCGGGCGTGATGGCCCTCTGGCTCGGCCTGATGAAGCTCGCGGAGAAGTCCGGGCTGGTGGCGATCCTGGCGCGGGCGCTGCGCCCGGTCCTGCGGTGGCTGTTTCCGGATGTGCCGGCGAACCACCCGGCGATGGGCTCGATCGTGATGAACACCGCGGCCAACATGCTGGGCCTGAGCAACGCCGCGACCCCGCTCGGCCTGCGGGCGATGCAGGACCTGGAGAAGCTGAATCCCCGGCCGGGGACCGCCACAAACGCGATGTGCACGTTTCTGGCGATCAACACCAGCTCGGTCCAGCTGATCCCCGCGACAGCCGTCGCAATCCTCGCGGCCGCCGGATCGAAAAACCCGACCCAGATCATCGGGACGGCATTTTTTGCGACGTGCTGCTCGACGGCGGCGGGCATCCTTGCGGTCAAATTCTTTGAGCGGCTGCCGATGTTTGCGCTGCCGGCGGCGGACCCTGTCGATTCGCCGGAGCCCGCCGGGGACGACGGGGCGGCCGGCGGGGAGACCCCGCGCACGCCGGGAGCCGCGGGCAGAATCCTCCTGATCGCGTTCGCCGCCTGCTTCCTGTTTTTCGGATGGCGGTTCGCCATGGGCCCTGAGGAACTCGCCAAAGGAGCGCTGGTGGCGGGGGTGAATGCCGTGTCTTACCTTGCCATCCCGTTTCTCATCGCCTTTTTTCCGCTCTACGCCGCACTTTGCAAGGTGCCGGTCTACGAGGAATTTGTGGAGGGGGCCAAGGAGGGATTCCAGGTCGCGATCCGCATCATCCCCTACCTTGTCGCGATCATCGCCGCGGTCGCGATGTTCCGTGCAGCCGGCGGCATCCGGCTGATCACCGAGCTCCTCGGCCCGGCCCTGGCGGCGGTACATTTCCCGACCGATCTCCTCCCGCTCGCGCTCATGCGGCCGCTCAGCGGCAGCGGCGCCAACGGGCTCTTCGCCGAGCTCGTGCAGAGCCAGGGCCCCGACAGCCTGGTCGCGCGCATGGGGGCGACGATCATGGGCAGCACCGAGACAACGTTCTACGTCATCGCGGTCTACTTCGGATCGGTCGCGGTCCGGCGCACGCGCCATGCCGTGCCGGCCGGTCTCATCGCCGATGTGACCGGGGTGGCCGCCTCGGTGACGATCTGCAACCTCGTCTTCGGCCGCTGACGTTACTTTTTGTAGACTGACTGGTCGTCGAACAGCTTCGGCTCGGCGACCGGCAGCGGCTGCGCAGTCATGTCGAGCTCCTGGAAGAAGCAGCTTTCGTATCCGGTGTGGCAGGCGCCGGACGTCTGCTCGACCTCAAAGAGGAGGACGTCTTTGTCGCAGTCCACAAACCAGCGCACAACCTTCTGGGTGTGACCGCTCGTCTCGCCTTTGAGCCAGAGTTTCTTGCGCGAACGGCTCCAGTAGGTCATCCGGCCGCGCTCGAGCGTGAGGGCCAGCGACTCGCGGTTCATCCAGGCGAACATCAAAACCCGCCCGGTCGGACGGTCGGTGCCGGAGGCCTCTTGCACAATGACGGGGATCAGTCCGTCCTCGGTAAATCGAAAATCAAATTCCATGGGATTGCGTCGGGAAACATTCTCGGATAATCCGAATCCGTCGATGAAACAACATAAAGAGATCGAGGAGCCGAATTTAGCGGTTGAGATGCCCTCCCGCAGCTACCATGCCGGTCCGCCGGAGACCGTGACCTTGAAGGCCTCCGACCTCGAGGGCTCGATCCCCCGCGAGTATCTCCTGCGGCCGCTGCCGGCCGGACAGGTGGTCGTCCTCCCGGCCGCGGACATCTTTGTGGGGAATATCCCGAAAATTTCCCTGACACTGCTCGCGCAGCTCCTGCCCGGAGTCGTCGCACCCGCCGAGACCGTCATCGCGCTCCCTGCCTCGAGGGTTGCGGTCGCCTACGGGCTCGTCGGCGGGGACGTGCCCGGCAGCGGGATTGCCGACGACGGGCTCCAGGCGTCCCAGGATTCCGGGGGAGGTTCCGATGCCCAGCCGGCCAGAAAGCACGGGTTTTTCTCGGCACTCCCGATTTTCCGCCGCAAGGGGGTCCCTGTCCCGCGTTCAGCCGGGGCTCCGGAGTCTGTCCACGCAGATGGCGACAGCGTCCAGGCGCCGCCTCCCGCGGAAGAAAGCGCAGATCCGCTTTCCGCCACTGAGGAGCCGTCCGTGCCATCAGGGCAGAATCTGGAGATTGTCGGGCAGGAAGCCCTCCAGGCGCTCCTGCTCGTCGACGAAAACCTCACTGCGGAGCGCGTTGTCGAGCTGTGCGGCGCGCTGCCCGGGATCCGATCGTGCGTCCTGATGCGCGGGCCCGCGATCTTGGCGACGCACGCCGTTCCGGAGGGTCTCGACCCGGAGCCCATCGGCGCCCATGCAGCCGAACTCTTTTGGTCGGTCGGGGAATCCTCGGCGCGCATGGGTATCGGCATCGTGGGGTCCATCACACTGTTCACGGCAGGGCGCGGCGCGGTCAGCCTTCTTCAGGACGGGGGCCTGACCATGATTGTCCTGCACATGGACCGCGGATTTGCACCGGGCGTTCGCGAGAAGCTGGCGGCCGTCCTTCACGAACTCGCCGGTGGCGGGCCCGCGCCGGAGGCGTGAGGAGGAATGCGATTGCCCGAATCCTCCGGATCCCCTAAATCTCAAGGACCATGCTGGAATTAGTCCAAAAAGGCGGCCCCCTCATGTGGCTCATCCTCCTCTGCAGCGTCACCGCACTTGGCGTTCTCGCCGAACGCCTCCTGTTTCTTCACCGCGCCTCAATCCATACCGGGGACTTCCTTCGCGGGCTTGCCAACCTGCTCCGCCGCAAAAATTTCACCGAAGCGCTCCAGGAATGTGCGGGCACGACCGGACCGGTTCCGCGGGTGCTGCATGCGATGATCCTCAAGCACGGCGCGCCCCGTGCCGAGTTGCGCGAGATCGGCCAGGAGGCCGGGCAGCTGGAGGTCCCGCGCCTTGAGCGCAACCTGGCGCTGCTGGGCACTATTGCGTATGCCACGCCCCTCCTCGGCCTTCTGGGAACAATCCTCGGCCTGCTCAGCGCGTTCCAGCAGATCTCCGCACACGGCGGCTACGCCACCGCGTCCGAGGTGGCTGGCGGGGTCTACGAGAGCCTCCTGACTTCGGCGGCCGCTCTCACCGTGGCGATTCCTGCGTTTGTCGCACACAGCTATCTTTCCGCCCGCGTGAACGATGTGTTGCATGACATCGAGCGTGCGGCCATCGAGACACTGGAACTTCTTGCCGGCTCAGACGGGCCGCAAACCCCGGCGTGAAGCTCGAGCGCACACCCGGCCCGAATCCGGCGCTCATTTTCGTCGCCCCGGCCCTGGACGTCATCCTGCTGCTCATCTTTTTTCTGCTACTGAGCACATCGTTCCTCCTGCAGCCGGGCATCGCGGTCTCCGTGCCGGAATCCCCGTTTCTTCTGGCCCCCCAGCGCGAGCCTCAGGTGGTCAGCGTGACGGCGGCGCCAACCTCATCGGTCTATTTTGAGAACGGACAGATTTCATTCGAGGCCCTTCGTGAGCGGCTTGCGGCGCAGCACGGGAGCAAGCACACGATCATCATCAAGGCCGACCGGCAGGCCCCGTTTGAGCAGATGGCGCGGGTCATGAGCATCGCCCTCGAGCTCGGCTATCCCACCGTGATCGCGACCTCCGAGGAGCCGTGATGGAGCGTCCGGCGACACTGATCTTCGACTGGCCGGGGCGCCACACGCTCCATCTGGTTCTCCCGGGATGCATCCTGCTTGCGGTGCTCCTCCATGCGGGGGTCTTCTACGTTTTCGCCATCACTTATCCGCGGCCGGAAGCTGCCGGGCCGAATCCGGCGCAGGCCTTTTTCATTCCACCCGGATCTGATGTCAGCCCGCAGCTCTCAGCGATCCTTCAAACCGAGGACCCTGCGATCTTTGCGCCCGGCCGGGGGGTCCCGCAGTCTGCCCTCCGACCGGCCTTGCGCTACACGCCGACCTACGAGACCCAAACCGACGGCCTCGACCCGCTTCCGGCCGTGCCGCCGGTCAAGGCGGCCAACAAGCCCGCTGCCGGGCCGGTCGCAATCCCTCCGGTCCGGAACGTTCCCGTCGTGCCCGAAGGACCGGCGCGCACCCGTCTCGTATCGACGGGGGCTCTCGCCTCGCGACTGCCAGAGGTCCCTGCAGGGAGCGGTTTTCAGTCGTTGGCAGGCCAGAGCCTGGAACCGACTGTCTTCCTCGTTTCTGTGAGGGAGGACGGTTCGGTCGCCCACCTTGTCCTGCAAAAATCCTCCGGCAACTCCCAGCTCGATGAAGGGGCGCTCCGCTTGCTCAAATCGCTGCGCTTTCAACCTGCTGCCGGCGGCAGCGTCTGGAGCGACGTGGCGATTCACTGGGGTGCCGACGTTCGTCCGTCCGAGTCCCAATGATCCCGATCGAACTCCCCTGGCTCGTCTTCGTCTGCCTCTTCGTCATCCTTTCCGGGATCTTTCTGGTGTGGATCTGCTACGAGATTCTGGACCGTTACCGGGCGAGAAGCGCCCGCCGGCACCGGCTTCGCTGCGCGCTTTGCAGCATGGAATTTGCCGCCCCGACAAGCGACGGACTGCCCCGCTGCCCGCGCTGCGGCAGCCTCAACGAGCACAAGGCCCCGCGGTTTTTTTAAGCCGTATGCGATCCGATTCTCCCGGAGGCTCCGCTTACAGCTCCAACCCGGACGGCTGGCTGGACGAACATGGCGACTACCTGTTCCGCTACGCGGTGCTTCGCGTGAGGAGCGCCGAGGTTGCCGAGGATCTCCTCCAGGAAACGCTTCTGGCCGCCTTCAAGGCGCGCGCCACATTCGACGGCCGCGCTACCGAGCGGACGTGGTTGACGGGAATCCTGAAGCACAAGATGCACGATTATTTCCGGAAGCTTGGGCGGGAGACGAGCTTCACTGACCTCGACTTCATGAGCGGCGAGCTTTCCCGGCAGTTCCGGAATGGATTCTGGGACCACGACCTCGGGCCGAAAGACTGGACGCCCCCAGCAGATCGCACCCTCGAGAACAACGAGTTCTGGACGGTCCTGGACGCCTGCCTCTCCAAGCTGCCGGACAAGATCGGGACGATCTTCCAACTCCGCGAGATGGACGGCCTGCCGGGCCGCGAGATCTGCGAGATGCTGCAGGTATCCGAGAGCAACCTCTGGGTGATGCTCCACCGCGCCCGCATGGCCCTGCGGCAGTGCCTTGAAATGAACTGGTTCCACGGAGCATGAAACTCTGGCAAACCCTTCGAAAGCTCACGCTGCTGGCAGCCACTCCGCGATGCCGCGATGTCCGGCGCCTGCTTTCCGAGGAACGCGACCGCGCGCTCCCATGGCTTGTCCGGAAGCGCCTGGAATGGCACCTCACCGTCTGCCTGTGGTGCTCACGCTACCGGGACCAGCTCGGCTTCATCGGCCGTGCCGCAAGGCGGATGGCCGACCGGAATGCGCCCGGGCCCGGACTTTCCGATGCTGCACGCAGCCGGATCCGCAAGGCCGTGCAACGCCGGGAACCCGACGAAAAAGAGTGACGCACGATTTTTTGTAAGGATTTCCGTCCTGAGGCGACAAACAGGATGAAAGTCACAATATGAAAATCACGCTTCTTCTCTTAATCCTTGTTCTTCTTGGCTCTGCCGGTCTGCTGATGCTGCGGGCGGAACCCTCCACAACGGCGGCGCGCAGTGCCTCGTCATCCCCGGGCGAGGCGGTGCGCGTGCGGCTGATGGAAGACGATGGCCGTCCCGGCGGGGCGACCGGGGTGCCACGCATCGTGAAATCGGATGCCGCCTGGCGCCTGCAGCTGACCCCGGCTCAATACCGGGTCGCCCGCGCGCAGGGCACCGAGCGGGCTTTCTGCGGGCTGTTCCACGACAACCACAAGGACGGCGTTTATTTGTGCGTCGGGTGCGGGCTTCCGCTTTTCCGGTCCGGCGACAAGTTTGACTCCGGCACCGGGTGGCCGAGCTTTTTCCAGCCGTTCGCGTCGGAGAATATCGGAAGCAACCGGGATGTGAGCCTCGGAATGCTCCGCGAGGAGGTGCACTGCGTGCGCTGTGCCACCCACCTCGGCCATGTCTTCCGGGACGGTCCCGCACCGACCGGACTTCGATTCTGTATTAACTCGGCCGCGCTCACCTTCCTCGAGCCGGCCGCACCGGCGGCGAAAGCGACAGTGCTTTTCGGGGCTGGCTGCTTCTGGGGAGCGGAGGAGGCCTTCCGTAAAATTCCAGGCGTCGTCTCAACCAGCGTGGGCTATTCGGGCGGCCACACTCAGGCGCCGAGCTACAAGCAGGTTTGCTCGCAGGCGACCGGGCACGCCGAGGTCGTGCGTGTCGAATACGATCCCGCCAAGGTGTCGTTCGACCGGCTCCTCGAGGTGTTCTGGGCGATCCACAACCCGACTACGCCGAACCGGCAGGGACCGGATGTCGGGAGCAATTACCGGTCCGCCGTGTTTTTCACGACCCCGGCGCAGGAGACCGCGACGCGACAATCGATCGCCGCGCTGGAAAAGAGCGGTGCATTCCGCAAGCCGGTCGTGACCGAGGTCTCACTGGCAGGCCCGTTCTTCCCGGCTGAGGAATACCATCAGAATTACAACGAGAAGCACGGCCGCAGCTCCTGCCGCCTCGACTTCTGAGCGGCTAGTGCCCGGGGTGGGATGGCGCGCCGGAGTCCGCCGCCACACCCAGCTGCGGGGCGGAAAATTCCTTTTCCAACTCTCCGAGGCGCGCCCGCATCGTCTTCAGGAGGTCCGCATGCGCGGGATCATCCGCCAGGTTTTTCATCTCCCGGGGATCGCGTTTCAGATCGAAGAGCTGAGTGGTCGCCCGGCCTTTGACAAGATACTCGATGAGCTTCGCGTCGCGGGTGCGGACAGCGCGCTGGATGTCTTTGTAGCAATGGAGGGTCGCGTCGCGCGGCCCGTCGGCCTCGCCACGGACCACGGGTCCGAGGTCCTTGCCATCGGCTGTCTTCGGCGTCGCGGTTCCTGCCATTGCGCACAGGGTCGGGCAGAGGTCGGAGAGCTGGCAGAGCGCGTCGGTGCGCTTCCCGGCGGGGATGCCCGGCCCGCGCAGGATGAGTGGCACCCGTATACTGTGGTCGTAAAGGTTCTGCTTTCCCATCAGCCCGTGCTGCCCGACCGCCAGACCGTTGTCCCCGGTGAAGACCACCACCGTGCTCTTGTCGAGGCCGAGGTCGCGCAGGGCATCGAGTACCCGGCCGATCTGCTCGTCGGTCGCGGTGGTGGCTGCATAGTAGGCGGCGAGGTGCTCCCTGATCTCCTCGGGAGACCGGGGGAACTTCGCGAGAAGCTCGTCGCGGATCTTCTTCTCGCCGTTGTCGAACGGATGTTCCGGCAGGAAATTCGGCGGCAGGGTGATCCGGGCGGAATCATACATCCGGTGGAACTTCGCCGGCACAACCCGCGGGTCGTGGGGCGTCTTGAACGAAAGGAAGGCGAAAAACGGCTTGTTCTTCGGACGTGTTTTCAGGAAGTCGATCGTGGCGTCGGCAAAGACTTCGGCATCGAATTCCGTCTCCTGGCGCTTTCCGGTAAGCACCCCCTCGCGGATATCGTCAACGGGTGTCCGGAAATGGTCGCCCATCCCGCCGCGGAAAACCGCCGAGCCAAACTCAAACGATCGCAGAAGGGCATCGTTGTCATTGTGCCATTTCCCGGTGACAAAGGTGGCGTAGCCATCCCTGCGGAGAGCCTCGGGGAGGGTGGTAAAGCCTTTCGGGATCACCCCGCGGCATCTGAACAGCGAGGCACCGGTCAGGAGCATGCTCCGGCTCGGCATGCAGACGGCGGCGCTGTTGCCCCCCATGATCGAGGCCTGCGTAAAGAAGGTTCCTTCAGAGGCCAGCTTGTCCATGGCGGGCGTGCTGATCTCCGCGCAACCAGCCGCGGCGATCGCGTCAAACCGCTGGTCATCGGTCAGGATGAAAAGGATGTTCGGCCTCTGCTCCGCGGCAGCCGGGGCCGCCTGGCGTCCAAGCGCCAGGAGGGCAGCCCCCGCAAAGCAAACTGTTCGGCCATGTTTCATCTTAAAAAAGGGGGCCGGACTCAGCGTCCGGCCCCCCGCAAGTTTATCGGACTGGCGCTGAACTCAGACCGTGACGCCGATCGATTCCTTGATGGAAGCAACGGAATACGAACGGTTCAGGCGTGCGATGAACGAGGCCGGGATGCCGGCCGGGCAGACCGCCTCGCAGGCGTAGTAGTTCGAGCAGTTGCCGAACCCTTCCTTGTCCATCTGGCGGACCATCTTGAGCACGCGGCCGTCGTTCTCGGGCTTGCCCTGTGGCAGGAGTCCGAGGTGAGCGACTTTGGCGCTCACGAAGAGCATGGCCGAACCGTTCGGGCAGGCGGCTGCGCAGGCGCCGCAGCCGATGCAGGCGGCAGCGTCCATCGCCTGGTCGGCGACGATCTTCGGGATCGGGACGGAGTTGGCATCGGGCGCCGAGCCGGCGCGCTCGCTGATGAACCCGCCCGCTTGAATAATGCGATCGTAGGCGGCACGGTTGACGACGAGGTCGCGCTCGAGCGGGAACGAATCCGCGCGGAACGGCTCGATCGTGATCGTCTGCCCGTCGCGGAACTTCCGCATGTAGAGCTGGCAGGTCGTGCCGCGGCCGGGGCCGTGGGGGACGCCATTGATCGTGAGCGAACAGTTCCCGCAGATGCCTTCACGGCAGTCGGAGTCGAACTGGATCGGCTCGATATTTTTGTGGGTCAGGTCCTCGTTAACGATGTCGAGCATTTCCAGGAACGAGGCCTCCGCGGGCACGTTCTTTGCTTCGTAACGCTCGAGTTTTCCTTCTGTTTTCGGCCCCTTCTGGCGCCAGACTTCCAGGGTAAAGTTCATAGATGCGGATTATTTGTAGCTTCGTGTGGAGAGTTTGACCTGCTCGTAGACGAGCGGTTCTTTGATGAGCGTGGGGGCTTTGCCCTCGCCCTCGTATTTCCAAGCGGCAACGTAGGCATACTCGTCGTCGTTGCGGAGCGCCTCGCCTTCGGGGGTCTGGTATTCCGTGCGGAAGTGGCCGCCGCACGACTCGTTGCGGTTGAGCGCGTCGAGGCACATGAGCTCGCCGAACTCCAGAAAGTCGGCGACGCGGCCGGCGCGCTCGAGTTCCATGTTGATCTCGTTCGGGCCGCCGAGGAGCTTGAGGTTCGACCAGAACTCCTCGCGGAGTGCCGGGATGCGCTTCAAGGCTTCTTCGAGGCCTTCCTTGTTGCGGGCCATGCCGCACTTGTCCCACATGATGTGGCCGAGTTCGCGGTGGAAGCTGTCCACGGTGCGGGTGCCCTTGATCGACATCAGCTTGGCGACGCGGTCCTTGACTGACTGCACGGCTTCGGCGAAGGCGGGAGCCTTCGGATCGACGTTCTTGCCGAACTGCGCGGCCATGTAGTCGCCGATCGTGTTCGGGATGACGAAATACCCGTCGGCCAGCCCCTGCATGAGCGCGCTGGCTCCGAGGCGGTTCGCGCCGTGGTCGGAGAAGTTCGCCTCGCCGAGGACATGGAGTCCCGGGATGTTGCTCATGAGGTTGTAGTCCACCCAGAGCCCGCCCATCGTGTAGTGGACGGCGGGATAAATGCGCATCGGGCGCTCGTAGGCGTCCTCGCCGGTGATGTTGTGATACATCTCGAAGAGGTTGCCGTAGCGTTCCTCGATGACGTGCTTGCCGAGGCGCGCGATCGCCGCCGAGAAGTCCAGGTAGACGCCGAGCCCGCCGGGACCGACCCCGCGTCCGTCGTCGCAGACTTCCTTCGCCGAGCGGGACGAGATGTCGCGCGGGGCGAGGTTGCCGTAGCTCGGGTATTTGCGCTCGAGGTAGTAGTCGCGGGCATCCTCCGGGATGTCCTGCGGGGCCTTGCCGCAATCCTCCTTGCGCTTCGGAACCCAGACGCGTCCGTCGTTGCGGAGCGACTCCGACATGAGGGTGAGCTTCGACTGGTAGTCGCCACTCACGGGGATGCAGGTCGGGTGGATCTGGGTGTAGCAGGGGTTCGCGAAGAGCGCGCCCCGCTTGAACGCGCGGTAGGTCGCGGTGACGTTGCAGCCGCGGGCGTTGGTCGAGAGGTAGAACACGTTGCCGTAGCCGCCGGTGCAGAGGAGGACAGCGTCGCCGGCATGCGAGGTGATCTCGCCGGTGACCATGTCGCGCACGACGATGCCCTTGGCGTGGCCGTCCACGAGGACGAGGTCCATCATCTCGGTCTTCGGGAACATCTTCACGCTGCCGAGGGCGATCTGGTGGCTCAGCGCCGCGTAGGCGCCGAGGAGGAGCTGCTGGCCGGTCTGGCCGCGCGCGTAGAAAGTGCGGGAGACCTGCGCGCCGCCGAACGAGCGGTTGTCGAGGAGCCCGCCGTATTCGCGGGCAAACGGCACGCCCTGGGCAACGCACTGGTCGATGATCAGGCTGCTGACCTCGGCCAGGCGGTGGACGTTCGCCTCGCGGGCGCGGAAGTCGCCGCCCTTGATCGTGTCGTAGAAGAGGCGGAAGACGCTGTCCCCGTCGTTCTGGTAGTTCTTCGCGGCGTTGATGCCGCCCTGCGCGGCGATCGAGTGCGCGCGGCGCGGGCTGTCCTGGTAGCAGAAGCACTTCACGCGGTAGCCCTGCTCGCCGAGCGTCGCTGCGGCGGCGGCCCCGGCGAGACCGGACCCGACGATGATGATCTCAAATTTCCGCTTGTTGGCCGGGTTGACCAGCTTGGCGGTGTTCTTGAATGACGTCCACTTCTTGTCGAGCGGACCGGCTGGGATTTTGGCGTCGAGTGTCATTTGACGATTCCTGTATAGACTGAGATGGGGATGGAGATGTAGCCAAGGAAGAGGAGCCAGGCGTAGGCCTTGGTCACCGTTTCGATGGTCGAGTGGATCCGGCGGTTCGTGAGGCCGAGCGTCTGGAAGAGGCTCCCGATGCCGTGGCTCAGATGCCAGGTCAGCAGAAAGAGGCCGACAATGTAGACCGCCACCACCCACGGGACCTGGAAGCCCGCGATGACCATGCCGAAGCAGTTGTGGACCTCATGGCCGTCGAGCATCGCCTCCATGTGCTGGAATTGCGGGTCGATGACGCGGACGGTGAAGTGCGCGAGGTGAAATACGATGAACGCCAGAACGACCAGACCGCTGAGGCGCATCGTGCGGGCGAAGACGGTTGTTCCGACCGGGTCGGATGCCAGATACTTCTTCGGGCGGGCAGCCTGGTTTTCCTTCCAGAGGAGCATCGTGAAAATGATGTGCGTGCCGACAACCGCCAGCATCACCAACCGGATCACCCAGAGGATCGGACCGAGGCTCTGCAGGTGGGCGGCATACCAGTTCAGCCAGTCCTTGCCGAGGTAGATCGTGAAGTTGCCCAGCAGGTGGCCGGTGACAAAAAGAAGAAGGACGATGCCGGTGAGGGCGACAATGGTCTTCTTCCCGATCGAGGAGAAAACCCAGAGCAGGAGCGGATGGGGGCCGGTGCGTGTTGAGGATGGAGCCGATATCATGTGGTTCGAGTATCTATTAGATTCGCTAATGAAGCAGGACAGACCCGATCCGTCTAGAATTTCCTTCCGGAATTTCCGAAAAAATCGCGGCCCTCCGGGGGTGCCATGCCTGGTAATCCCCC
Organism: uncultured Chthoniobacterales bacterium; assembly: GCA_964467415.1. Taxonomy (GTDB): domain Bacteria; phylum Verrucomicrobiota; class Verrucomicrobiia; order Chthoniobacterales; family Terrimicrobiaceae; genus CAYXRX01. Next base: position 123,123 of record CAYXRX010000004.1, on the reverse strand, counting down.
ATTGGTATTACGTCCGGAAGCCGCTGCGGGTGCCGGCAATTTTTCGAATTGGCCCTTGAGCGGGAAAATCCTCCCTGCGGCCTTCATCGCGCGTGCATGATCCGGCAGGCCTCCTGCCTATCTGCGGCTGTGTGCTGCAAGGGAACCGGATCCATCGGGTGCCGCAATGGCGCGGGGGATACATGCGCGGGGAGCAAAGTGACAATTTTGTGCGCGGATTTTTCTTGAGGAGCATCGGGCGAGCGGACATTTGTCGCGTGTGTTCGCCTATCTTGTTACCTCGCTCGTTGCGTATCTCATCGGTTCGTTTCCGAGCGGGTATCTCGCGGGGCGGATCTGCGGCGTCGACCTGCAGAAGGCGGGGAGCGGAAATATCGGGGCGACGAACGCGATGCGCGTGCTGGGCAAAAAGTGGGGCTATGCGGTTTTCGCGTGCGATGCGCTGAAGGGCGCGCTGGCAGTGATGGCGGGCTTCCTGATCGCGGAAGTTCCCCGGTGGGCGGGTCCGGCTCCGGTGCACGTGGCCGTGGCGGGTGCGCTATTTGTGGTCCTCGGGCACAGCTTTCCCGTATGGCTCGCCTTCAAGGGAGGCAAGGGAATCGCGACCTCCGCCGGGATCATGCTCGCGCTTTTTCCGTTTGCCGTGTTCCTCTCCGGCCTCGTCGTCTGGCTCACGCTCTTTTATTCGACGCGCTATGTGTCGATCGCCTCGCTCGGCGCCGCTGTCGCTCTGCCCGTCTCTGCGCTGGTGCTGATGATTTTCGGCCGGCCGGATACGATGATCATCGGAAAGTGCGATCCCGTGCTGGTTGTGATTGCCATTTTGATGGGAGGGCTTGCGATCTGGCGGCACAAGGCCAATATCGAGCGCCTGCTGGCCGGCACTGAAAAACGTTTCGACCGCAAGAACAACAAACCCACGAATGTTTAAGAAGATCAGCATCATCGGAGCCGGAAGCTGGGGGACTGCCCTGGCCATCCTGCTCGCCGAGCGCCGCGGACAGGTCCTGCTTTGGGCACACAACCCCAAGGTGGTGGACGAACTCGTCTCCCGCCGCACCAACAATGCCTACCTCCCGGGACTGCGCCTTCCGCCGAACGTTTACGGCACAGGGGATCTGGCCGAGACCGCGGACGCCGACATGATCCTGTTCGTGACGCCCTCGAAGGCGACACGCGAGGTAGCTTCGGCCCTTGCGGCCCACCGGCCGAAGGCCGGAACCGTGATCGTCTCCTGCACCAAGGGCATGGAGCACGACAGCGGGAAGCTGATGAGCCAGGTGATCGCGGACTGCCTCCCCGACAACCCGGTCGCCGTCCTTTCCGGCCCCAACCTCGCCGAGGAGGTCGCCCAGCGGATTCCCGCAGCCGGCGTGATCGGCTCGGCCGACCCCTCGCTCGCCGCCCCCCTCCAGAGCGCGTTTTCCCTGCCCAGCTTCCGCGCCTACACGAGCGACGACTTGACCGGGATCCAGCTCGGCGGCGCCCTCAAAAACATCTTCGCCATCGCGGCCGGCGTCTCGGACGGATTCAACATGGGCGACAATGCCAAGGCCGGACTGGTGACCCGTTCGCTCGCCGAGATGATGCGGCTCGGCGTCGCGCTCGGCGGACGCCAGGAAACGTTTTTCGGACTCAGTGGCGTGGGCGACCTGATGGTGACCTGCTTCAGCCGGCACAGCCGGAACCGGATGGTCGGCGAACGCCTCGGCCGCGGCGAGGCGCCGAAAGAGATCGAGGCATCGATGCAGATGGTTGCCGAAGGCGTGCCGACCGCGCTCAGCGCCTGGCAGTGCGCGCAGCGGCTCGGCATCGAGGCCCCCGTGACCAGGCAGATCTATTCCGTGCTCTATGAAGACAAGCCGCCGCACGAGGCGATGTGGGAGCTGCTCGGACGCCCGCCGAAACCCGAGGCCGAAAAGGCGGTCGCCTAGCTGGAGCCGATGAAAATCGGCCTCGTGCGTCGCGGCTATTCGCCAACAGGCGGAGCCGAAGCTTACCTGCTGAGGCTTGCCGGGGCACTTGCCGCATCCGGCCATACTCCGGTCCTGATCACGGCGGATGGTTGGCCGTCCGACCGATGGATCTCCGACGACGTGCTCCGCCTGGATGCCGCCACGCCTTCGGAATTTGCCGCGGCATTCCGGAATGCTGCGACGGGCTGCGACATCCACCTCAGCCTCGAGCGCGTGCCCGGCTGCGAAGTCTTCCGCGCCGGTGACGGCGTCCACGCGTCGTGGCTGGAGAGGCGCGCGCGGTTCGAGCCGGCCTGGAAGCGGATGACGCGGTGGATCAATGGCAAGCACCGGCAGATTCTGGACCTCGAACGGGAGGTCTTCGACCCGGCGCACACCCGGGCCGTCATCGCGAACTCGCAGCTCGTCCGGAACGAGATCCTCGGGCGGTTCCACTTCCCGCCCGAGCGCGTCCATGTCGTTTACAACGGCCTCACGCCCGAACCTCCGGCCGACCGCAGCGACGCCCGAAGAGCATACGGAATTCCGGACGATGCGTTCTGCGCCCTCTTTGTCGGCACCGGCTGGGAGCGCAAGGGCCTGGAAACCGCAGTGCGCGCGGTCGAGAAGGCCGGGAAAACCATCCTCCTCGTCGCCGGCCGCGGGCCCGCGGAGAAATTCCCCTCACCGGCCGCCCGGTTTCTCGGCCCGGTCGACGGCCTGGCCGGCCTGCATGCGGCCGCCGACCTGTTTCTGCTCCCGACCTGGTATGACCCGTTCTCCAACGCGTGCCTCGAGGCCCTCTCCGCCGGCCTGCCGGTGCTCACCACGCCGGCCAACGGGTTCTCGGAAATCATCCGGCCCGGAGTCCATGGAGACACGGTGTCGGAAGGCGATGCCGACGCTCTGGCCCGCGCGATCAACGGATGGCGCGGCCGCTGCGCCGCCGCGCGCGGAGCCTGCCGTGCGCTGGCTGCCGAGTTCCCGATCGAGCGCAATGCCTCCGGGACGCTGGCGGTCCTGGCCGCAGCCGCCGGAACGGGGCCATCGATTTTTTCCGATTTACAGACGGCCTGATTGAGGGAATAGTGCCCGTCTTCCATCGCTCACGTGGCGGAACTGGCAGACGCGTACGGCTCAGGACCGTATGGGGTAACCCTTGGAGGTTCGAATCCTCTCGTGAGCATTTTTTCTGGCCGACACATTGCCCACGACGCTTCCACAACAGGACCCGGAATTTGTCCAGAGGACGTTCTCGTCGATTTCCAAGCGGTATGATTTCGCAAACCACCTGCTCAGCGGCGGAATGGATTTTGTCTGGCGGGCGCACGTGGCAGGGCTCGTCGCCGGGCACCAGCCGCGCCGGATCCTCGACCTCGCCACCGGCAGCGGCGACCTCGCCATCGACCTCGGAAAAGCCTGCCCGCAGGCGCAGGTCACCGCGGCGGATTTTTGCCTCCCGATGCTCGAGGAGGCCCGGAAAAAACGCGTGCCCAACCTCGTTCAAGCGGACGCGCTCGCCCTTCCGTTCGCGGATGCCAGTTTCGATGCCGTGACGGTTTCCTTCGGGCTAAGAAATATGGCGTCCTGGCCCGGGGCTATCGCCGAAATGGGCCGCGTGCTCTGCGACGGGGGCCTGCTTGTGGTTCTTGATTTCAGCCTGCCCGGGCAGCCGCTCCTGCGGGCGGTCTACCGGTTTTACCTCCACCGCATCCTCCCCCGCGTGGCCGGATGGACGACCGGCCGGCCGGAAGCCTACACCTACCTCGGCGAGTCGATCGAGGGATTTCCCCGCGGGGCAGCGATGAACGCCCTTATCGCGGAGTGCGGGTTCGACTGCCGGCCCCCGCGTCCGATGTGTCTCGGCATCGTGACGCTCTACGCGGCGCTCAGGAGTAGCAGACGATCGACGTGACCGGGACGCCCGGGAGCAGCGCGCGGCCGCCAAGGTCGGCCAGCTCGATGAGGAACTGGGCCTTCACGACATGCGCGCCGGCGAGTTCGATGAGCTTGACCGCTGCGCAGGCGGTCCCCCCCGTGGCGAGAAGGTCGTCGATGAGAACGACGCGCTCCCCTTTTTCAAAGGCGTCGGTGTGAACCTCGACCTCCGAGCTGCCGTATTCCAAGTCGTAGGATTGACTGATCGTCCGGAACGGGAGCTTCCCCTTCTTCCGGATCGGAACGAAGCCGAGCGCGAGCTCGTGGGCGACGGTCGTGCCGAAGAGGAATCCGCGCGCATCGATCCCGGCGATTCTCTGGGCATCAGCCTCGCGGCAGCCCTCTACAAACGCGGCAATCGCCACGCGGAAAAGGACCGGATCGTTCAGGACCGGCGTGATGTCCCGGAACAGGATCCCCGGCTTGGGGAAGTTCGGGATGTCCCGGATGGCGGACCGCAATTGTTCGGACACGCTCACTAGTCTCCGAAGGAAATTTCCACCGCACGCGCTGTCTCAACCATCTGGCAGTCCGGGCTGACCCGCCGGAGCTTGTGGACAGCGTGGGAAATCGGGACGTCGAGCGTCTGGTAGTTCTGGTAGCTCACCATCGATCCGAACTTGCCTTCGGCGACGAGCTGGACCGCCTTAACCCCGAAGCGGGTGCCGAGAATGCGGTCGAGGGTAGTGGGCGCGCCCCCGCGCTGGAGATGCCCGAGGATACAGGTACGGACCTCCTTGCCGGTGCGCTCGCCGACCTCCCGGCCGACGATGTCCGCAACGCCGCCGAGGCGGTGTTCGCCGCTGGCCGTGTGGTGGCGGTGCTGCTGGCCCGACTTCGGCGAGGCGCCTTCGGCGACGACGATCATCGTGCTTTTCGCCCCCTCGCGGTCGCGGCGCATCACTTCAGCGGCCACCTTCTCGTATTCGAACGGGATCTCCGGAATGAGGATGACATCCGCACCGCCCGCAAGCCCTCCATGAAGGGCGATCCACCCCGCATGCCGGCCCATCACCTCAAGAACCATCACGCGCTTGTGGCTGGTGGCCGTCGTGTGCAGGCGGTCGAGCGCGTCCGCGACGCAGGCCACGGCCGAGTCAAATCCGAACGTCATGGCGGTGGCCTCCAGATCGTTGTCGATCGTCTTTGGCACGCCGACGACGGGGAAGCCCTCCTCGTGAAGCTGGAGCGCTGTCGAGAGCGAGCCGTCGCCACCGATTGTGATGAGGGCGTGGAGCCCGAGCGCATGGAAAGTCTGGCGCGCCTTTTCGATGATTTCCTTCGGGATGGCCATCTTGTCTCCGGCACCGACCTTCGCCACGAAGTGGCCCTTGTTCACCGTGCCGAGAATGGTTCCTCCGAGATGCATGATGCCGGCCGTCGCACGCCGGTCGAGGAGCGTGTAGTTTCCGGGAGGCAGCAGCCCCTCGAATCCGTCGTGAAAGCCGATCAGTTCCCACCCGAGTTTGTCCGTCGCGCGGGAAGCCGCACGCAGCACCGCATTCAGCCCGGGGCAGTCGCCCCCACTGGTTAATATTCCGATACGCTTTTTTGTCATAGATGTTTTACAGGCTCCGCGATTTCCCGGTTTTCCGCCCCTCTGCGGCCCAGCTGTCGTAGAGCGCCCAGCCTTTCTGGATCAGGGCAAGGCCCTCGCCGAAACGGTCCTGCGAACGCAGCAGGACCACGATGATTCTCCTCGGAGTGATGAACACTTTCTCGCCCTCGCGGCGGGATTCCGGCGCCCGGTCGGCGGAAAGAATCAGGCATTCGCCGGCCAGCCGGGTCGTGCCGGTTTTGACTCCGTCGATCCCGAAGCGGCCGAGCAGCTCGTTGGTATTCCGGATCTCAAACGGCATGTCCGCACCGGCGCGGATCACATGCACCTGCCGGGTCGCCTGGGCGACGTAGAAGGGAAAGCCCGCCGAATCAAAGGCGTAGCGGGTGAGGCGCGCCATGTCCCCGGCGCTCGAATACGGCGTCGCACCCTTCTCCGCCGTATCCAGGCCGACCGGGTTCAGGAAGAGCGTGCGCTTCATTCCGAGCGAGCGGGCGAGCGCGTTCATGTGCGCCACAAAATTGCCAACCGGATCGAGGCCGTGGGCATTTGGCAGGGCGGCCCCGACATGGTTGGCGAGAGCGGTGGCGGCCACATTGTCGGAGACCAGGAGCGAGCAATACAGAAGATCCCGCAGGCTCATCCGGTCGCCGGCCTGAAGCCCGACCGGGTTCGAGCCGCCCGCGGCCAGCGCGATGTCATTAATTTCAACCTCTGTCGAAAGGTCGGTCTGCTTGAGGTTCGCCCAGTCCAGCACGACCATCGCCGTGGCTACTTTTGTGAGGCTTGCCACGGGCAGCTTCATGTCGCGTTCCTCCGAGGCCAGAATAAACCCCGTCTGGGCGTCCACAATCACATAGCTTCCGGCCGCTTGAAGCCATGTTGCGGCTGACGAGAGCAGCAAAGTCAGTACAATCCTGCGAAAAAGTGCCATATTTTCCCCGTAAAACGACCCGCACATTAGCGTCGATGCGGGCAAGATCAATCCCTTTTCTGCACCCGGTCCGGCACCTCCGCCAGGGCCGGCGGATCCCAGCCCGCAACACGCTTGCATTTTCCCTCCGCCATATCAATCATCTTCTGCCATATGAGCGGCGACCTCGACATGCGGGAGATCCAGTTGGCAGCGCCAACGCAGTCCCCCGGCGGCGGCTTGCCGGTTCTGGTGATCGAGGATGACCGGCCGACCAGGCTCCTTCTTGAAAGAATGATCCGCGCCCGCGGGCATGACGTGCACGGCTGCGACTCCGCTGAGGCGGCGCTGGAGCTGATGAGGAAAAGCTTTTATCCGTTGATCGTTCTGGACATCCAGCTTCCCGGGATCAGCGGGCTGGAGTTCAGCAGGCTGCTCCGCGAGCATCCCGAGGGGCGCTACCACTACATCCTGGCCGGAACCGGCAATAACCGGCCCGAGGATTTGAAGGAAATCCTCGATGCCGGTGCGGACGACTACATCGGCAAGCCCTACCACCCCGGCCTGCTCGACGTCCGGTTTGCTGTGGCCGAGGCGGCGGTTAAATCGATTGCCGAACGCAGGCAGCTCGAGCACGACCTCGAGTTCATTGCCGACCACGACCCGCTCACCAAGCTCTTCAACCGCCGCCAGCTCACGACGGCGGTCGAGGAGGCGATCGCCGCGGCCCGGGGCGGCCGTCCGGGCGCGCTTCTCTACATTGACCTCGACAACTTCAAGATCGTGAACGACACGCTCGGGCACGATGCCGGCGACCGGCTTCTCCTGACGGTTGCGGACATCCTGCGCGGCTCGGTGCGCGCCGACGACGTGCTGGTGCGGTTCGGCGGCGACGAGTTTGTGATCATCCTTCCCGACTGCGCGGTCCCCGACGCCCTTGCGATCGGCGAGGACCTGAGGACGAAGATCGAGGCCCTCGTCTATTCCGAGCAGGGGCGCACGTTCCGCGTCGGCGCATCGATCGGCGTCGCTCCGATCGACGGGCTGCGCGAGGCGGCCGACCTGCTCGGCGTGGCCGACGCCGCCTGCTACGCGGCGAAGGCCGGCGGCCGCAACAGGGTCGAGCTCCACAATGAGAACGGCAGCGCCCTGGCCATGCTGGTGGCCGACAGCGACTGGGCGGAGCGGATCAAGAACGCGATGCGGGACGGCACGCTTGGCATCTACTACCAGCCGATCGTTGCGACGAACGGCCGGTCGATCCTCTGCCACGAGGTGCTTTTGCGTCTGAACGACCGCCCGGACAGCGACCCCGTCCATCCGGCCGCCTTCATGAGTTCGGTCCAGCGCTCCGGCCAGCTTTCGGCACTCGACCGGTTTGTGATCACGAGGGGCGTGGAGGCTCTCGCCTTGCGGCCGGCCGCCCAGCTCTCGATCAATATTTCCGGCTGCTCGTTCGCCAAGGGCGACTTCGTGGATTTTCTCGGGGCGCTCCTGGAGACCCACGGGGTCAGCCCCGGGAGCATCATCTTCGAGCTCACCGAAAACGACGTGATCACCAACCTGCGCGAGGCGAAGGCGACGATGGCGCTCCTGCGCGAGCGGGGGTTCCGCTTCGCGCTCGACGACTTCGGCTCGGGCGCCTCCTCGCTGAATTACCTCAAGACCCTGCCTATCGACATCATCAAGATCGACGGGTCGTTTTTCAAGCATCTGGACGAGGACCCGTTCAGCTTGGCCGTTGTGCGCGCGGTGCAGGCGCTGGCCGCAGCCCTCCTGGTGCCCATTGTCGCGGAATATGTCGAGCGTCAGGCAATCTACGACATGCTCGTCGCGATGGATGTGGATTACGTTCAGGGCTACCTCCCCGGAAAGCCGCGCACGACGCCCTACACCGAAGCCGAGCTCTTCGCCCCGCCGTCCGAACCCTGAGGTTGCCCCGCGCGCCGCGTTTTCATTTCCTAACCCGCATGCCTCAAGCCCAACTGATCATCGCCTCGAGCGAATCGTCCGCCGACCAGCTCTACGCCTCGAAATTCCGTGCACCCGACGCGTTTGTCTTCCTTCGGGCCGGCGGAAAATGCCGGCTCCTGCTCTCGGACCTCGAGGTGGACCGCGGACGCGCTGAAGCAGGCGTCGACGAGGTGCATTCGTTCTCGGAGGCCGAGCGGCGCATCGCCGGGAAAAGCAAAAAAAAGCCCTCGTATGCCCGCGTGGTCGCCACGTGGCTCAAGGAGCACAAGGCATCAGCGGTCGTGGTGCCCGATGATTTTCCGCTCGGCCTGGCGGGCGCGCTGGCCGCGGAGGGAATCCGGATCCGACCATCTGCCGGACCGCTCCTGCCCGGGCGCCAGTTCAAATCGCCGGAGGAGGTCCGGGCGATCGAGGCCGCACTGCGCATTGCGGAGGCGGGGATCCTGCGCGCGTGGGAAATCCTGAGCGCCGCCAAGCCCCGCAGGGACGGCACGCTGGCCATCCGCGGCCGGGTGCTGACCTCGGAAGCCCTCCGCATCGAGATGGAGACCGCTGTCGTCCGCGCCGGCGGTGAGGCCCGGGGGGACACGATCGTCGCCGGCGGCGGGCAGGCCTGCGATCCCCATGGCCGCGGCAGCGGACCGCTTCGCGCCAACGAGCTCATCATCCTCGACATCTTCCCCCGCGACGCCCGCACCGGCTTCTACGGGGACATCACGCGCACAATCGTCCGCGGCCGCGCCACAGCCGCTCAGCGCCACCTCTGGGAAACCTGCCTGGCCGGCCAAAAGCTCGCGCTCAAAAAAATGCGCCCCGGCACCCCGGGCCTCGGAATCCATGAGGAGGTCAAAGCCCTCTTCGCAGCGAAGGGCTATCCGACAAGAATTTCCGACGGGCGCTGGCAGGGGTTCTTCCACGGCACCGGACACGGGCTGGGCCTCGAGGTGCACGAGTTCCCCCGCTTCGGGGCAACCACGTTCGCTCCCGGCCAGGTCCTCACGGTCGAGCCGGGCATCTACATTCCCGGACTCGGCGGCGTCCGCCACGAGGACGTCGCTCTCGTGACCAAGGCGGCACCCCGCCTTCTCACCTCGCTCCCGAAACCATTCGAGATCTGATCCACGGCATGCCTGAATCCGACAAGCAAGCGGTTTCCGAACGCGCCGCCCGCCTCCGGCGCGAACTCGAAGAGCACAACCGCCGCTACTATGTGGAGGCCGAGCCCTCGATCTCCGACTACGAATACGACCGGCTTTTCTCCGAGCTCGCCTCGATCGAAGCAGCGCATCCCGAACTCGCCGACCCCGACTCCCCGACCCAGCGCGTGGGCGGCGCGCCGGTTGGAGGATTCGCCCGCGTTGAGCACATCGCTCCGATGCTTTCGCTGGAAAAGGTCGACGCCTCGGACCACCCGGACACGAGAGAGCAGCCGGACCGCACCCTGCGGAGCCGCGAGCAGGACGAGAACACGCTCCCAAGGCTTCTTGCCTTCGACGAATCAATCCGCAAACTGCTCGGCCGCGACAGGGTCGAATACCTCATGGAACCGAAGGTCGACGGCGTCTCGATCGGCATCCACTACCGGCACGGCAAGCTCGAGCTCGGCGTGACGCGGGGCGACGGACGGTTCGGCGATGACATCACGGCCAACCTGCGCACAGTGCGGGGAATCCCTTTGCGCCTCGCCATAGACAATCCGCCGGCGCTCCTGGAGGTGCGCGGGGAGGCCTACATTTCCACCAAGGACTTCGAGAAGCTCAACGAAAAGCTCGAAGCCACGGGCGAGAAAACGTTCCCGAATGCGCGCAACGCCACCGCAGGCACGCTCAAGCAGCTCGATCCCCGCCTTGTCGCCAGCCGGCCGATCAGCGCGGTCTTCTACGCCGTCGGCGCCTGCGAGGGAATCTCGTTCGAAACGCACGCGCAGATGCTTGAGGCGCTGGCGGCATTCGGACTGCCCACCCAGCGCAAATGGTGGCTCTGCGAAGACATCGATGCCGTCCTCCGCTGCTACCGCGACGAGGTGGTCTGCGGCTACGACGAGTCGCGAGATCTCCGCACTCAGCTGCACTACGAGATCGACGGCATCGTCCTCAAGGTGAACCGCATCGCCGACTGGGCGCTCATACCGGCAAAAACCCGCACGCCCGGCTACGCGATCGTCCACAAGCCGGTGCCGTGGATCACGCCGGCAGAGACGATCCTCCGCGACATCACGATCCAGGTCGGACGCACCGGCGTGCTGACCCCCGTCGCCGAGCTCGATCCGGTCTTCGTCCAAGGCTCCACCGTATCCCGGGCGACCCTTCACAACGAGGACGAAATCCGCCGCAAGGATATCCGCATCGGCGACACTGTCGTCATCCGCAAGGCCGGCATGGTCATCCCCGAAGTTGTCGAGGTGGTCGATAAAGGGCTGCGCCCGGCGGAATCCGCGCCGTTTGACTTCCTTGCCTACACCGGAGGCAAATGCCCCGCCTGCGGCGGGCCCATCGCGAAAGATATGGTTTCCGGCGGTGGAAAAGAAGAGGTCGCCTGGCGCTGCCAGAATGTCGCCGGCTGCCCGGCCCAGCTCACCCGCCGCCTCGAATACTTCGCCCAGCGCAAGGCCCTCGATATCGAGTCGCTCGGCGGCATCGTCGCGGAGAAACTTGTCGAGCGCGGCCTCGTGAATGAACCGCTCGACCTCTTCGACCTGACCCTCGATCAACTCGCCACCCTCAACCTTGGCAGCGATGACGAGCCCCGCATTTTCGGGGCAAAAAATTCTGCCAAGATCATCGAGGCCTTGGACAGGGCTCGCGATCTCCCCCTCCACCGCTGGATCCTCGCTCTCGCGATTCCGGATGTCGGTGAGCAGACGGCTTATGATCTGGCGCAGTTTCACGGATCTCTCGGGGAGATTTCAGAGTCCCCTCTTCTCAGTGCGGTTCTTCATCTGCAGCAGCTTCGCGAGGCCAAGAACAAGGATGACGCGGACACGGCCGGATCGGCGCTCATTGCGACCGGATTCGCCCAGCCTTCAAAGAAAAAAAATGCGGCCCCCCGCGATGCGGTGGTTGTCGTGGGACCCGTTGCCGCAGCGGCGATTCTCGAATGGTTTTCAAGCGAGACCGGACGCAGCGTTGTCGCCCGCATGGATGAACTGGGTATCTCGCCTAAAGGCCAAGCCAACGCCACGCCGGCCGACAGCCACCCTTTCGCCGGAAAAACCTTCGTTCTCACCGGCACCCTGCCGTCCCTCTCCCGGGACGAGGCCTCCGCGCTCATCCGGGGGTGCGGAGGGAACATCACGGGATCGGTCAGCAAAAACACTGACTTCCTCCTGGCCGGCGAGAGCGCGGGCTCGAAGCTCGACAAGGCCCGCGAACTCGGCGTGGCGGTTCTCTCCGAAGACGGCTTCAAAAGCCTCCTGGCCGCCGCGGATGGCCAGCCAGCGGCCGCCGAACAGGGCCGGCTCTTCTAAAGTCCGCCTCAACATTAATTGTCTCACGTGAGACATTTAATGTTGAAGTGTTTTGAGCGGCCTTCCTGCGGATCGCGGCTTTCTTTCCATGGCGGGGTGTGCCATCTTGGGCGCATGAGAATCCTCCTTTTGGCCGGCTTGTTGTCTCTCGTTGCTTCCGCCTTCGGGGCGGACTTTGAGGGGATCATCGAAATGAAGACCACGGTCGGCGGGCCGGAGGGAAGCCCGCAGGGCGGGGGTGCGCAGGCGATCGCGATCTCCAAGGCGGGAACGCGGATGCAGATGGACATGCGGGTCGCGCAGGCCGCCATGAAGATGGATTTCCTCATGCGCAACGACCGTCCGAAGGTCATGTATCAGCTCAACGAGGGGGCGAAGACCTACACGGAGATCGATCTTTCGAAGCTTGCGGAAATGGCGTCGCGGCTTCCGCAGGACGACAAGGACTACGTGGTGGAGAAGCTCGGTGAGGAAACGATTCTCGGCTACAAGACCCAGCATGTCCGCGTGACGAACAAGGGCCAGCAGGGCGAGGTGATCGAGATGTGGACGTCGAAGGATTTCATCGATTCCGACACGCTGGCCAAGCTGCAGTCCCAGCAGGGTGGAGGCGTGGCGGGAGGCACAGGACTCGTCAAGGCGCTCAAGGATGCGCAGGCCGACGGCCTGCCGCTCCGGTCGGTCATCAGCCCGGGAGGCGGCACCAACATCCGCATGGACGTCACGAAGGTTGAGAAGAAGACCCTTCCCGCCTCGATGTTTGAAATTCCCGCCGGCTACACGAAACAGGAGGGCGGGATCATGGGAATGGCGGGCGCCGTCCCGAACGTGAAGATCGAAGATGCGAAGAAGATGATCGAGGAAGGGATGAAGAAGATGTCGCCCGAGCAGCGGGAGATGATGGAGAAGATGCTGAAGCGCACGAAGGGCGAGGGAAACTAGACGCCCCCAGCTTCACGCAAAGCCAAAGGGTTGCGGTCGCAGCCGGAAATGTCCCGCGCGAGATATTTCAAGTCAGTGCCATGAGCGCGAGCATGCGGCCGGTCCGGCCGAGTTCGCGGCGGTAGGAATAGTAGGCGGCGGGGTCCGACGCCGTACACGTGCCGCAGTCGCGGACATCGCGGCCGCCTGCGGCGGTGGCCTGGCGGACAATTTCGGCGGCGAAGTCGGTTTCGTAATGTGGCGGACGGATGCACGGGCCGATCTGCACGATCAGGTCGCCGGGGGCTGCGCCGCAGGCGAGGCAGAGTTTTTCCATGGCGCGGGGGACAATCCCGAGTTCGGTTCCCTTTTTGCCCGAGTGGACAAGTGCGATCCCCCGCGCGAACCGGTCGGCGACATAGACCGCCGCACAATCTGCGACATAGATTCCGAGGCAGAGCCCCGGAGCGGTCGTGACGAGCCCGTCGCAGCCGGGGACGGGAAAAATATCGGATGGGCCGACCACCGCGACCTCGCAACCGTGAACCTGCTCTGCGGTGGCCAGGGGCATGCCGGCAAAGCCGCTGGCCTCTTTGGCGGCATGGTGGATGGCGTGGAGCCGTGCCAGGGCGGTTTCGCGGTCAACCTGCACATCGACGCCCGGTGCCCTGCGGAGGAAGCCGGCCCGGATCCCTGGAACCGCATCCAGTGCGGAAAAGGTCTCAACCGGACACGCGGACGCGGCCAGATCGCTCATGCGGGATCAGCTGTTGACAGGCCGCGTAACGCCGGCCTTGGTCTTGACTTTCTTCGGTGTGGGGGCGGGTTCGAGGATCGGCTTGATGGGATCCGTCTTGCGCATCTGGCGCGGAAGCGGCGGCTGCGGGCGACCGGGCTCGTTGATCTGGTTGAACTTCTTCGCTTCGCGGCGGGTGAGCGGGTCGTCGAACGTGTCCTGATACTGGGTGTCGAGCGAGAGCGCCTGGTCGTACTGGGCGAGGGCCTGGATGTAGCCGTAGCGCGCCTGGAGGACGAATGTCTGCGACTGCAAGAGCGAGACCTGCGCGTTCAGCACGTCGAGCTGGGTGCCGGCTCCGGCATCCAACCGTTCCTGGGAGAGCCGCAGGGCCTCCATGCCCTGGACGACGCTGGCGGTCTGGCTGTCGATCGTCTCGCGGGCCTGCTGGAGGTTCGAGATCGCCTGCTGGACATTCAGGATCACTCCGCGCACCGAGTTGTCGTAATTGATTTTCGCCTGCTGGAGCTGGGCTTTGGCCTGCTGGACCTTGCCTGCGGTGAGGAGGCCGTCCCAGATCGCCCAGGAGCCGGTGAAGCCGAAGAAGACGTCCTCAAGCGACTGCGTGAGGCTGTTCGAGTTGAGGTTGTTGGTGGACTCTCCGCCGACGCTGGCGTTGATCGTCGGGAGGTAGCCGGCGAACTGGGCATTCACGTTGGCCGCCTGCGAGAGGATCGTCTGGCGCTGGGCTTTGAGCGAGGGGTTGCGGGCGATCGAGACGCGGATCGACTGGTCGGTGTCGATGGTCCGCGGGTTGTAGTCGAGGAAGCCGACAATGTTGAACGGCACCTCGCTCGGGTGGCCGGTCGGGTAGTCCATTCCAAGGAGCTGGACGAGCTGGTAGAGAGCGATGCGGTAGGCATTCTGGGCCTGAATGAGCGGCGGCTTCGCGTTGGCCAGGGCAACCTCCGCCTGCAGCACGTTGAAGCGCGGCACCGTTCCGGCTTCGTAGCGGTTCTGCTGGTCCTTGAGCTGCTGCTCGAGGAGCGTGACCGACTGCTCCTGGGCGACGATGAGCGCGCGGTTGAGGACGATCTGGAAAAAGTTGATTTTGACCTGCGCGATCACGTTGTCGATCGTCGACCGCAGCGAGAAGTAGGCGCCCTTCTCGGAGGCGAGAGCCGACCGCATTCCAGAGATGGTCGCGCCGCCGTCGTAGATCAACTGCGAGGCCGTGAGCTGGACATTCCACGTCTTGTTCTGAACGTCGGGCGACCCCGAAGTCAGGACGATCGGCTGTCCGCCCGGGACAGGGAATGTGAGCGTGGACGGCCCGCCGCGGCCGTTGTTGGCAAGGTTCATGCCCTGCTGGTTGTACGCCGACGAGAGGGTCAGCTGCGGGATCGCCTGGGCGCGGATCTGGACGAACTGGCCCTGGGTGATCCGGATCTGCTGGACGGCATTGAGGATGTCGGGGTTCTGCTTGAGCGCGATGCGGACGGCCTCCTGGATGTTCATGTCCGGGACGCGCGGGTTGTGCTTTTTCGCGATCAGGGCGTTGAGCGATTGCATGAAGTTGGCCACGGCCATCTTCTGTTTTTCCGCGAGGCTCTCGCTCTGCTTGAGCTTGTCGGTCTCACGGCCGGGCGCGAGATTTTCCGGCAGCTGGGTGGGGGTCGGGAGGTTGAGGTCCTCGGAAAGCGTCTGAGCATCGGGGAGCGGGACCGGTGTCGGCATGGCGGGAAGCGCGAGCGGCATCGTGCCGTCGGGCAGAGGGGTCGGCGAGGCGCTCGGCGACGGCTGCGGAGTCGGAGAGGCTTTCCCCTGGCCCTTTCCGGCCGGCGTGGCGGTGGGGATCGGGGAGGGAAGCGGGGCGAGCGTCGGCAGCGGAGGCGGAGGCGGCAGCGGCGGGAGCGTCGGCATCGCCGCAGGCGTCGGGAAGGGGGCCAGGGTCGGAAGCGGGGCCGGGGTCCCGATCGGGCCCGGAGTCTGAGCCGCAAGCGGGGCGGCCAGGGCGAACAGCCACGCGGCCGCGAGTCCTGCCGGCCAGGCGCGCAACCGGGCCGGAACTGTTGAAGCCACGTTTTTCAAGGAGTGGTAGGACATGTGATGTGGTGGTGGATTTTCTCGTAAATCTGGAGCCAGGTGGTCTGCTCCTTCGGGGTCAGCAGGCCGGTGAGCAGCGAAAGCTTTTCGATAATATCCAGCCGGATCCGGTCGACAAGCTCGATGCCCTTGCCGGTGATTTTCACGAGCACCTTGCGGCGGTCGACCTCGTCGTGCGTGCGCTGCACGTATCCGAGGTTCTCCAAACGGTCGACAAGACCGGTCGCAGCGGCTGTCGTGTGGCTCATCTTCTCCGCGACCTCGGTCATGGAGAGGCCGTTGTGTGCGGCGATGTGGCCGAGGAGGAAAAATTGAGGGAACGAAACCTGCCCGCGCGACAGTTCCTCAGAGAGGTGCTGCACAAAGCACCGCTGCATCATCATGATGATGTCCGCAAGTCGCTCGATCTGCGAGCGGGAAAGACCAGTGGTTTCGGCTGTCATTTATTAACGACCTTAATAATTAATCACTCTAAAAAACAAGTCAATGCCGCGTTTAGGTCGCGGAGCGGGACGGGAGGGGGGGATCGGCATCGGGCAGAGGTGCGGGAACAGGGGGTGGCGAGGACGGGGTATTTTTGGGAGCCGGCTTGGTTTTCGCCCGGGCAGCCGGCGGCGGGGATGGCTGGGCGGTGGCTTTCGGGAGGTAGATTTTGTCGCCGGGCGAGGGATCGCCGGAGACGATGTCGGCGATGAGGAATGGCGGGTTCTTAAGGTTGGTCATCCTGAGCGAGGAGGTTTCGCTGGAGTTTCCGATCGAGAGGTAGGTTTCGCCGGGTATGACGCTGGTCGCGGTATTGGATTCGACGAGGACAAACTTTTCTGCGGTGTTGACCATGCGGATCGAGCCCGCCCACTGCGGCGCTGTGGCCGCCGGGGGCTTGGCCTTTCGCGGGATGAGGCGGTTGAGCTTTGCCATCCAGACAAAGATGAAGAGCGGCTTGGGCGGTTTCGGGGGAGGCGCCAGGTAGGGGTTGATCTGTGTGGCGGACGGACGGACGATTTCGGTCGTGCGCACGCAGCCTGCCAGGGCGAGGACAAGGCAGAGAAACAGTGCGCCGGACCTCATCCCTCAAGAAGCAGGACGGTCAGCCGCTTCGGGCCATGGGCGCCGAGCACCAGGATGCGCTCGATGTCGCCGGTCCGGCTCGGGCCGGTGATAAATGACAGGAAAGCCGGAATTTCGCCGTGGGTCTTGCGGGCGAATGCGAAGGCATCCGACAGGTCGCCGACGAGCTGCGACCGCCGGGCGATCACGATGTGGTGGGGGGGCAGCACCGAGAGGGCACGCCCGCCTGCCGAGGCCGCGGTGACCATAATCCCGCCGGTCTGGGCAACAAGGCAGTCGCAGCCGCTGATCCCCGCGTCGCACCGCTCGAGCGCGGCATTCTCGTAAGGCTGGTCGGTGCGGACCACCGGAAGACCGAGCGCTGCAACAGCAGCGCTGCCGGCCTCGAAATCATGCGAGCCGACCGACTTCCAGCCGCCGGCCTGGGCGAGCGCGGCCAGCGCCGATGCGGCGGCCGCGGCGTCGGCGCAGTGCACGATCTCGGTCTTCAGGTCGGACGAATTTTTTTCGAACAGCGCGACGAGCGCGGACGGGTCGCGCGGGACCGGTGGCAGCCAGTCTTCGGGCGGGTGCGAGGTGGCGGCGGGCGAGACGCCGTCGAGATGGCGTGCGGGGGCCGCGACCGAGAGGGCTTCACGGATCCGGCGGAGGATGGTTTCGCGGCTATCGGCTGGCATGGCGGGATTTCCAGTATTCTTTGAACGATTGTTTCGGGGCCGGCGGGAGGTCGCGCGTGCGGGTCCAGAGCTGCGCGGGGTCGATGATCTTCCCCCGGATCAGGTGCAGGATCGGTGCGCCGATCCGCAGCAGCGGGGCGGATAACCGGTAGAGGGCGGGCCGGCTCATGAACCATGCGAAACCCGCAAAGATCGGCTTCTCCCACCACGCGGATCGCTCGGCGATCGCGTTGCGGCGGCTCTGGAGCAGGTGGTGGTGGAGGTCGATCTTCACCGGGCAGGCCTCGGAGCAGGCGCCGCAAAGCGAGGAGGCAAACGAGAGGTGCTTCCACGACTGCAGGCCGCGCAGGTGCGGCGTGATCACCGAGCCGATCGGGCCCTGGTAGGTCGTGCCATACGAGTGCCCGCCGACATTTTTGAAGATGGGGCAGACGTTGAGGCAGGCGCCGCAGCGGATGCAGTGGAGGGCGTCACGCTGCTCGGCGCAGGCGAGCAGAGACGTGCGCATGTTGTCGAGGAGGACGACGTGGAATTCGACCGGTCCGTCGTTCTCGCCGGGCTGCCGCGGGCCGCCGAGGAGCGTGTTGTAGCACGTCATGTTCTGGCCGGCGCCGGCGGTCGCCAGCATGGGCAGAAGAATCGCGAGGTCATCGAGTTTGGGCACGACCTTTTCGATGCCAACAATCGTCACGAGGACGCGCGGGAGCGTTGTGCTCAGGCGCGCGTTGCCCTCGTTCTCGGTGATGGAAATGTGCCCGGTCTCGGCGACCGCGAAGTTCGCCCCGCTGATCCCCATGTCGGCGTCGCAGTATTTCTGCCGCATGACGTCGCGGGCGATCATCGTGAGTTCCTCCGGCGTATCGACGGCGGCGCTTCCGAGCTTCTTCTGGAATGTCTCGCTGATCTCGCCGCGCGTGAGGTGCATCGACGGGAAAACGATGTGGTAGGGCGCCTCCTCGCGGAGCTGGACGATGAACTCGCCGAGGTCGCTCTCGACCACTTCGAGCCCGGCCTTCTCCAACGCCGGTCCGAGGTGGATCTCCTCGCCGGTCATCGTCTTCGATTTGATGATCCGCTTCGCGGACGCGTTGCGCGCGACCGAGGCGATGTAGTCCGAGGCCTCGGTGCCGTTCGCGGCCCAGAAAACCTTCGTCCCGCGCGCGGCCAGCTTGTCGGTGAACTCGATCAGGTATTTGTCGAGGTGGTTGATCGCCTCGTATTTGGCAGCGGCCGCGGAGGCGCGGGCGGACTGCCAGTCGTTGTATTTCGACTTCTGCTCGTCGCGTTTGACGTAGTATCCGCCGAGGGCCTTCTGGATGAGGCCCCGGTGCCGCAGGTCGTGCGTGAGGCGGTCGGCGTCGTGGTGGAACTGTCGGGCCTGGGGCGAGCTCATTTGAGGGAGTGGGAAAGCACCTCGGCAAGGTGCATGCTGCGGACTTTTTTGCCCTGCCGGTCAAGGAGGCCCTGGATCTGCATGAGGCAACTCGAGTCGTTTGAGATCACCAGGTCGGCGCCGGTCTCGAGGATCGACGCGCATTTCACCTCGCCCATCGCGGTCGAGATCTCCGGAAACTTGACCGAGAACGTTCCGCCGAATCCGCAGCACGTCTCGGCCTCCTTCATCTCGATGAGCTCAAGGCCGCGCACGTGCTTGAGGAGGGCCCTCGGCTCCTTCTTGATTCCGAGCTCGCGGAGCCCGTGGCACCCGTCGTGAAACGTCGCCTTGACCGGAAATTCCGCGCCCAGATCGCCGACGCCCAGCACGTTCACAAGGAACGAGGAAAACTCGTGCGTTTTCGCCGCCAGCGCTTTCGCCTCGGCCTCGCGCGGCTGCCCGTGGAAAAGCTCGGGATAAAAAATCTTGAGCATCGCGCCGCAAGAGCCGGAGACCCCCACGACGACCTCGGCATCGCGGAAGGCGTCGAGCATCGTCTCTGCGACAGCGCGCGCCTCCGGCCAGTAGCCGGAGTTGAACGCAGGCTGCCCGCAGCAGGTTTGAGACTCCGGATAGATGACGGTGTGCCCGAGCTTTTCAAGAATCTTGACCATGCCGATCCCGGCATTCGGGTAGTATTGGTCGATAAAGCAGGGGATAAAGAGCGTGATATTCACAGGCGGCCGCCATCGTCAGGCAGTTCGCTGTTTTTTTCAAGAAGCTCTTCGGGAAAATTCCGCCGGCACTTCCCGTTTTTCCACTCCCCCTTCCATTCCCGCTCGAAAATCCCTCAACATGAAATGTCTCACCTGTGACATTTCATGTTGTGCAGCCTGAGTGGGCTGGCGGGAAGCGTGCGGCGGTCGACATGCACCGACAAGCGGCAATCGAGATCTTGCCAGCGGGGCGGGGGCCTGTTTGGCTTCGGGAAGACCATGAACGAACCGGCCATTTTCTCCGCAGAGGATTTGATCCGCTCCCCGGAGGAATTTTTGAAGCTTGATCCCGCGGTGCGCTACGCGGTCGCGGGCGATCCGGTTGCGCATTCGAAGTCGCCCGTCTTTCAGAATGCCGCGATGGAGGCGTGCGGGATTCCGGAGCGCTACGGCCGGCTGCACGTGCCGGAGGCTCTCGCGGCAGGGGCATTTCGTGCGCTGCATCCGGCGGGATTCCGGGGTGCAAACGTCACGTTTCCGCTCAAGGCGGCGGCGCTCGCCGCGGTCGATAAGGCGGACGATTTTGCCCGGCGGGCCGGCGCGGTGAACACGATTGTCGTCGAAGGTGGACAGCTAACGGGATTCAACACCGACGGGCCCGGCTTCGTGCGCGCGATTCGCGAGGATTTTCTTGTCGACCTGCGTGACCTGCGGGTGGTCCTGCTGGGAGCCGGTGGTGGAGCGGGGCGGGCGATCGCGGTGCAGTGCGCGATGGAATCCTGCGAGCGCCTGGTGCTGGTAAACCGGACATTCGACAAGGCGCGGCGGCTTGCGGAGGAGCTGTCGTCCTGCTTCCGGAGCGACCGGCTTGTCGGGCCGGTCGAACGGATCCTCGCCATCCCCTTCGAAGAGCAGGCGCTCCGCGAGCAGCTTGCCCATGCCGATCTTGTGATCAACGCGACATCCGTGGGGATGAAGCGGAGCGACCCGCCACTGATTCCGCCGGCGCTCCTGACTCCGAACCTGATGGTCTACGACGTGGTCTACGCGGCCGGCGGGTCGAGGCTCATCGAGGATGCGGCCTCCGCCGGGGCCCGCACGGCCAACGGGCTGAGCATGCTTCTCCACCAGGGAGCCCTGGCTTTTGAAATCTGGTTCAACCGGCCTGCGCCGCTCGAGACAATGCGCCAGGCACTCCTCGGAAGCTTATGATCATCTCCATCGCCGCCACGCAATTTGTCTTTCTCTCCCTCGGCATCCTCGCGCTCAACGTGCTGCTCGCGGCCGGCGGTTACGCTCCGAATGTCGCCTCCAAGTTTCCCGACCTCGCGGTCCAGCTGGCCCGGCACGGGCTGTGGATGTTTGCGATTCCGATCGCCTGGGTGGCGCTGGCCTCGCTGTGCGAGCGCTACGGTCAGCCGGCCGTTGCGCGAGTGACCGGCGTGATTATTGCGGCCGGCATCTTCGGCGTCTTCACCTACGCCGGCTCGCTGTTCTTCTGAGGCGGCTGCCTCCGTTTTGAGCGACCGGTGAGAATCTGCTCCAGCGCACGGCGGTGGGGCGATGGCATCGGGGGCAGCGCGTTGAAAGGAAAGGACCGCCATGCTTTGAGCGCTCGCGAGAGAGAAACCTCCAGACGGATGCGGTGGCGCGTCACCACGTAATTTGAGATAAGGATCGGAGCGTCCGCCGGAGGTCCCGGCGGGAGGAGCCAGAGCCCTTTCCATCGCGGGCCGTCGGAGGGCACAAGGCAAACACCGTCCGCCCGCTTCGCGAAGACGCGGCAGTCGGTCTCCGCGATCATCTGCGCCCGCGCCGGCTTCCGGGGGATGTCAGCCGGCGCGGTTGCCGAGCAGAATTTCCGGACGGGGCATGCCGGGCAGTCGGGCTGGCCGGCACGGCAGACGGTGGCTCCGAGGTCCATCAGCGCGGAGGCATGGGCGCATCCGCCACGACGGGGGAGCAGCGAGCGCGCCGCCCGCTCGAGGAAAATGCGTCCTTCGGCAGTATTGACCGGGCTGCGGAAATCGAACAGCCGGGCGACGACGCGGATGATGTTGGCGTCCAGCACCGGGACGCACTCGTCGAAGGCAAAGGCCGCGATTGCAGCCGCCGTGTAGGGGCCGATCCCCGGCAGTTCCCGGAGCGCGGAAACGCTGCGAGGGATGATTCCACCCTGCGCGACGATGGCGCGTGCCGCCTTGTGCAGATTGCGGGCGCGGGAGTAGTAGCCGAGCCCCTCCCACAGCTTGAGCACGGACTGCTCGTCCGCATCCGCCAGCTCCCGCACGTCCGGAAACCGCTTCATCCAGCGTTCAAAAAACGGGGCCACAGCAGCCACCGTCGTCTGCTGGAGCATGAACTCCGAGACCATGACTGCATAGGGATCGCGCGAGCGCCGCCATGGAAGGATACGTCCCTGACTCCGGAACCAGCGGTCGAGCGATCGGCGGAAGGCCGCCGCGCGGCGGTGATCGGCGGTGTTTGTCTTTGAATGGATATCCATGGGCGGCCGGGTCGAAACGTATGCACAAATCCCGGGAAAATCGCTAAATGTTTGTGAAGGACAGCGCCCGTGTCTACTGGGTCCGCAAGCCTCCGCGGTCACGCCAGTCGAACGTTCCATTTGCCGAGGGGAGCGGTATCCGATAGTGTCGCGGGCTATATTATATGTCTGGATTAACATTGGAGATCGTCGTCGTTTTCATCCTGTTGCTGGCTAACGGGGTTTTTGCGATGGCCGAGATCGCGCTCGTCGCCTCGCGCAAGGCGCGCCTGAAAACCCTGTCCGATAACGGGCATTCCGGCGCGAAGCTCGCCCTTGCCCTCGCTACAACACCGGGAAAATTTCTTTCGACCGTGCAGGTCGGCATCACGCTGGTCGGAGTTCTGGCCGGCGCATTCGGCGGCGCCCGCTTGGCCGGCCACCTGACCCCGGTCCTGATGAAGATCCCCGGGCTCACCGAGCCCATGGCCGAGAATATCGCTCTCTTTATCGTCGTCGCGCTCATCACCTATTTTTCGGTGATCATCGGCGAGCTGGTCCCGAAACGTCTGGCTCTCAACAACCCCGAGAAGATCGCCTCCGCGCTGGCGCGCCCGATGAATGGCCTTTCGGTCATGACCTCCCCTCTGGTCAACATGCTCAACCACTCAAGCGACTTTCTCATGGCCGCCCTCGGGGTGAAGAAGACCAAGGAATCCTCGGTGTCGGAAGAGGAGGTGCGGGTCCTGATCGACGAGGGTCTCAGCGCGGGCATCTTCAAGAAGGCCGAAAAGGACATGGTCGAGGGCGTCTTCGAGCTCGATGAGCAGATCGCCGGCGATCTGATGACCCCCCGCGCCCGCATGATCTGGCTCTCGCTCGACGATTCCGACGACGAAAACTGGCGGCGGATCGCGGGAAGCGGCCACTCGCATTTTCCGGTCTACCAGGGCACGCGGGACAACGTGATCGGGATGGTCTCGGTGAAATCGCTCTGGGCGAACCTCTCGCTGGCAGGACGCGTCGAGCTTCGTGCGCTCGTGACGCCGCCGCTTTACGTGCCGACGACGATGCCGGCCGGCAAGCTGATCGAGGAGTTCAAAAAATCCGGAAAGCACATCTCGCTTGTGGTCGACGAATTCGGCGGCCTGCAGGGTCTCGTGACCTTGAACGACGTGATGATGGCGATCGTCGGGAATCTGCCCGAGCGCGAGCAGCGCCACGACCCGAAGGCCCTGCTCCGGCAGGACGGGACCTGGTTGATCGACGGGATGCTGGATGTCGACGAGGCCAAGAGCAGCCTGGGAATCGAGGACAACTTCCCCGGCGAGGACGAGAACCGCTTTACCACCCTCGGAGGGTTTATCCTTTTCCGGCTCGGCCACATCCCCCGCGAAGGCGAAAAGCTCATCTGGGACCGCTTCGACTTTGAGATCATGGATATGGACCGGCAGCGCATCGACAAGGTTCTCGTAACCCTGCGCGCGCCCAAGGCGGATGCCGCTGCCGACACTGACCCGGCTACCGAGATCTAAACCGCGCCAAGCGCGTGCCAAGCATCAGTTTTTCCCATCCGCCTGGATAAGGAAGATGGCCTCCAAGCCTCAGGACTTCCTCACAAAGCAGGCCTTGAGTCCGATGGCGCTCCCTTCGATCTTGCAGGAAATTTCGTGATCCCCATCGACCAGGCGGATGCCTTTGGCCTTCGTCCCGCCTTTGATGACCTGAGACGATCCCTTGAGCTTGAGGTCCTTGATGAGAGCCACTGTGTCGCCATCCGCAAGGATCGTTCCGAAGGCATCCTTGACCACGCGGTCACCGGCAGGCTGCTCCTCGCGCGGCCACTCATGCCCGCATGTGACGCACTCCCAGCGATCGGCGTGCTCCAGGATTTCGGTCATCTCGCAGAGGGGGCAGGCAGATTGGCTCATAGGGATTCGAGCTTAGCGGGGGCATTCCAGACTTGGCAACCACTCGCTTCGCCGCACCCGCAGGTGGGGGGCTTCCAAACGTCTCGCCTCGCACAAGGAATTGGGGCATAGATTCCAGCCAGTGAATTCGAATCCCGCCGCCAAGAACCCGCTTGTGATTCTGATTGCCTACCTGTGCGGAGTGGTGCTGCTGGCGTGCGTGGTTGCGCCGCCGCTTTATTGGGCGGGCGATGCGCTGGCCCGGCAGGGGATTTTGTCCGGCCTGAAAGGATTCCCGTTCCACCGGTATTTCAGCCGGTGCCTGCAAATTTCGACCCTTGTCCTGCTGTGGCCGGCGTTCCGGCTGGCGGGAATCCGGAGCCTGGCCTCGCTCGGGCTCGGGCGGAACCCCTCCTGGCAGCGCGATCTGGCTGCCGGGCTGGCGATCGCCTTTGTTCCTGTCGCGTGCCTGGCGGCCGGCTACATCGGGTTCGATATTTACCGGCTGAAATCCGGCTTTGCCGCCGCCGGGTTCTTCAAGATTCTGCTGACGGCATCAGCCGTTGCCGTGCTCGAGGAATTTTTATTTCGTGGGGTGCTGCTCGGCCTTTGCGTCCGGGCGTTCGGGCTGTGGCCGGCGGCGGCGGTTTCGTCGGTGCTTTTCGGGGCGGTCCATTTCATGCGGGTGGCGAAGCCGGCGGTGCCGGAGCCGGTCGGCTGGCTGAGCGGTTTTGAGCAGCTTCCTCTCGCCTTTTCCAGCGCGCCGCCGTGGCCGCTGCTCGGGTGGGGGTTTCTTTCCCTTGTGATCGCCGGGCTGATCCTGGCGGCAGCAACGCTGCGGACGCGCTCACTCTTCCTTGCGATCGGGCTCCACGCCGGCTGGATCCTCGGCCAGCAGGGGCTGCAGCTTGTCGCCAAGTTCCGGGCGAAGCCGCCGGAGAGTTTGCTCCCCTGGGTCGGGCCGAATGTCGTGAGCGGCGCCGTGCCTACCGGGGTGGTGCCCGCTGGGGTTTTGCTGGCGACGGCCGGCTTGGTGCTCCTCTACCTGCGGTATGCGAAGCGTTCTCTCCCGGATTCTTGAGCCGCTGGGCTCGTTGTTTTTTCCCGCGCACTGTGCCGGCTGCGGCCGGTCGACCGGCGAGGGCGAGGACCTCTGCGACGCCTGTGCCGGGAGGATCGAGTATGTCCGGGCCCCCCGCTGCGAGGCATGCTCGCAGCCGTTCAGCGGACAGATGGCGGAATTCACGTGCCCGAACTGCCGTGGCGAGGCGTTCTCGTTCGACTGCGCAGTCGCGGTAACGCTGAGCCGGGGGCCGGTGCGGGATATGGTCCACCGGCTCAAATATGCGAGAGAGATCTGGCTGGCCCGAGTGCTCGGCGGGATTCTTGTGCACGGGCTGCGCGACGAGCGCCTGGAGGGCATGGCCTTTGACGGCATTGTTCCCGTGCCCCTGCACCCCCGTCGCCTGCGCGAGCGCGAGTTCAACCAGGCCTCCCTTCTGGCTGCCGAGCTCGCCCGGGCGTCCGGAATTCCGGTTATCGAGGCGCTGGCCCGACACCGCTACACGACGACCCAGACCCGGCTCGACCGCAATGCCCGCAGGCAAAACTTGCGGGATGCGTTCATTCTGCGCAAGAATGCGGATGTGACTGACAACAACCTTCTGCTGGTCGACGATGTGCTGACCACCGGATCAACACTGGATGCGTGCGCCGCCGTATTGCTGGAAGGCGGAGCGGGCTCCGTGCGCGCGCTCACCGTGGCTCGCGGATAGAAAGGATAATCATGGCGATTTTCAAAAAACCGATCCTCCGTTCGCGGAGCTCCCAAAAACGCGAGATGCCCGAGGGCCTTTGGACAAAGTGTCCGTCCTGCGGGGAGGTCACGCACAATCTTGCCCTCGAGTCGAACCTCCAGGTCTGCCCGAAGTGCAACCACCATTTCACGCTCGGCTCGCGCGAGCGGATCGCCAGCCTCGTCGACCCGGAGACCTTTGAGGAGGTCGACTCCTCACTCTCGTCGATCGACTCGCTTGAGTTCAAAGGCGTGGCCACGTATGCCGACCGCCTCAAGAGCTACAAGGAGAAGACCGGGCTCGTCGATGCCATCGCTACCGGCACGGCAAAGCTCCACGGGCATCCGCTCGGCCTCGGCGTCATGGATTTCAACTTCCTCGCGGCCACGATGGGTTCGGTGGTCGGGGAGAAAGTGACCCGGATCATCGAGCTGTCCACGAAGCGGAAGATGCCGGTTGTCCTTGTCTGCGCCTCCGGCGGGGCCCGGATGTATGAGGGAATGCTCAGCCTCATGCAGATGGCCAAGACCAGCGGTGCCCTCGCGCTCCATGCCAAGGCAGGGCTTCCCTATATTGCCGTGCTGACAAATCCGACGACCGCCGGTGTCATGGCCAGCTACGCCTCGCTCGGCGACGTCATCATCGCCGAGCCCGGCAGCATGATCGGTTTTGCCGGCCCGCGCGTGATCCGCGAGACGACCCATCAGACGCTTCCGGATGATTTTCAGACCGCCGAATTTCTGGAGAAGCACGGGCTCATCGACATCATCGTGCCGCGCCAGAAAATGCGCGACACGCTCGGGACGCTTCTCGGCTACTTCGCGAAGAAGTGACGCTCGACGAGGCGCTCGCGTGGCTGCACTCCACGCAATTTTTCGGGATCAAGCTCGGCCTCGAAAACACGAGGCTCCTGCTGGAATCCGAGGGACACCCCGAGCGGAGGCTCAAAATTGTTCATGTCGCGGGAACGAACGGCAAGGGATCAACCTGCGCGATGCTCGACGCGTGCCTGCGCGCGGCCGGCCATCGGGTCGGGCTCTACACCTCTCCGCACCTTGTTGACTTCCGCGAACGCATCCGCGTCGACGGGGAAATGATCCCTCCCGAAGCCACAGCCGCCGGGCTCACACGCCTGCATGAAGCCTGTGCCGGATGGGAGCACTCGCCCACGTTTTTTGAGATCTCCACCGTCCTGGCCCTCTCGCATTTTGCGGCGTCCGGCTGCGATTTCGTGATCCTCGAAACCGGGATGGGCGGACGCCTCGACGCCACGAACGCTGTCACGCCGGTCGTCTCGGTGATCACCCCGCTGGCGATGGACCACGCCGAGTGGCTTGGCGGCACGATCGAACTCATCGCCGCCGAGAAAGCCGGGATCATCAAGAAAGGTATGCCGGTTGTTTCGGCGCCGCAGGTTCCGGAAGCTGCCGCTATTCTCCGCGAAAAAGCCGAAAGCGAACGGGCCCCGATCACGTTTGTCAGCGAACCATGGTTGGGGCCGGTCTCACTGCCCGGGGTGCATCAGCATTGGAATGCGGCAGTCGCCGCTGAGGCCCTCCGCGCGTGCGGTGCGGGAGTTCCGGATGATACGATCGCCACGGCGCTCGACTCGGTCGTATGGCCGGCGAGGTTCCAGCGGATCGGCGACCGGATCGTCCTCGACGGCGGGCACAACCCGCATGCGGCCGCCGCGCTCGCCGCTACCTGGCAGCAGGTTTTCGGCACGGAGAAAGCAACCGTGGTTTTCGGCGCGCTCGGCGACAAGGACTACGCGGTCATGATCGCCGCGCTCACGCCGATCGCCGGGGAGTTTCTGTTTGTCCCGGTCGACAGCCCACGCTCGGCAGCCCCCGAACTTTTCCCTCCGCTCACGTCCGTCCCTTGCACCGGATTTCCAAACCTGGCATCTGCCATGGAGCAGGCCAAGTCCGGATCCCGCCGCATCCTGGTGACCGGCTCGCTCTTCCTGACCGGCGAGGCCCTCGGACTGCTTGAAGGCGAATGAGCACAGCGTGGGCTGGTGCAGAGACACAGGCGGGGAAAGCGGGCAGAGAACATCCCGGTCTTCGGCTGCCCGGGGAAGACGGCCATTAGGCCGCCGCTTTCAAGTGCGCGAGCGCTGCCTGTTTCTGGAGGCGAAGCCCGATCGCGATGGGTGCGGCGCGATGAGGTCGCAGGGTGGCCGCATCTTTCGCCGACGAAAAGGGATCGCTGTAGAGTTGGAGAATACCCGGTGATTCACACCCTCTTCGCAAGACGTTCCGCAATAAGCGTAACAAACTCCAGCATGAGGAGGCTCCCGGTGATGGCTGTAATCTGCGAGGGATTGTCGAGCGGTGGGCAGTAACACACGATGTCGGCACCAACGATGTTGAGGCCGCGGAACCCGTGAATGACCTGCAGAATTTCGCGCAGGCGGAGGCCATTCAACTCGGGATCAGCAACCCCGGGGGCCTCGCAGGGGTCGATCACGTCCAGATCAAACGTCAGGTAGGTCGGACGGTCCCCGACAACCGCGAGGGCTTTCTGCAAGACGGACTCCGGTCCCTGCTTGATGAAGGATTCCGTGGTGATGAATTCCGCGAAGTTTTCCTTGGCCCAATCATCCATGGTTGGATCCCCCATGGGACCGCGCATCCCGATCTGGATGGTATGTTTCGGATCAATGATCCCATCCTCGGCAGCGAAGCGGAACGGACCCGCATGATTTCTCGTGCCCAGCAGCGGCAGCATGGCGTCGTTGTGGCTGTCGAAATGGATCATCGCGAGGGGCTTGGTGAACGTTGCGGCGCGGGCTGCCCGGAGAATTGGACCGGTGATCGAGTGGTCACCTCCGACGCTCACTGGAATGATCCCGGCCTGATAGACTTTCTCAAAGAAGGACTGAATATCCTCGGCGGTAAAATCCGGATTGAGACCCCGCGGCATGGGCGCGTCGCCGAGGTCGCGGATGCGCACCAGCTCAAACGGATTAATGCCGAACTCGCGGTGCGTGCGCGCATACCCCATCGAGCGGTTCCGGATCCCACGCGGCCCGAGGTATTGCATATGTTCGATTGGGTTTCCTCCGCAGTGCGGCACACCCACGAGCCCGATGTCGGTGTCCTTCAAGTCGGCTTGATAAGGACAGCGGAGAAACGTGGCTGGTCCGGACCAGTGTTGATAGCTGGTGGCGAAATCGGGAGTGCTCATGGGATCGGAAGTGCGGATTTTGTTGGATTGATCACTCAGGCATTCAAGCGGTTCTCGGCCACGAGGCTGAGGAGTTCGAACATCAGTTGGGCGCCTGCGAGCGCGGTGATGCCTGCTGTGTCGAAAGGAGGCGAGACCTCGACGAGGTCCGCCCCGACGATATTAAGTCCGCGCAGGCCGTGGAGAAGCCGCTTCCCCTCGTAGGAGGTGATTCCGCCGACCGCCGGCGTTCCGGTTCCGGGGGCATAAGCGGGGTCAAGGGCATCGATGTCGAAGCTGATGTAGGTCGGTCCATCACCCACAATCCGGCGGGCCTCGGCGGCCACGGCGTCCACGCCGAGATCGTAAAAGCGATCGATGTCGATCGTCGTCGCTCCTACTTTGTGCCCGTAGGTTTCCATCGGAGCAAACGGATCCCGGATCGCGATGTGGACGATCCGCTTGGGATCCAGAAAGCCCTCTTTGATCCCGTTCACAAACATGCTGCCATGGTGCAGGTTGGAGCCGTTGAGCGACTCGGCCATATCAAAGTGGGAGTCGATGTGGATGAGGCCCAGCGGCGCTTTTTGACCCAGCGCTTTCATGATCGGATACGTGATCGAGTGGTCGCCTCCGGCCACAATCGGCGTGATCCCGCGGGCAACGATCTTCTGAAAAAACGCAAAACTTTCGTCCGCCACGCTCTGCAGATCGAACGCGCTGGGGATGAAGGCATCCCCGATATCCGCGATCGCCAGCTTGCCGAATGGCGACATCTTCATCGAATAGTTGTAGTAGAGGACGTTGCTCGACTGGTTGCGGATCTCGCGCGGGCCGTGCCGCGCACCAGTGCGCTGGGTGAGGCCGAGATCCGAGGGAACACCGACCAGCGCGATGTCGAGCAGTTCGCCGGTTTCCCAGTCCGGACGATACTTCGTGCGGAAAAAGGTGGAGAGACCGGAGTAGGATTTCATGTATAGCTCCGGCGGCACTTCCATGGAGTGATTGATGATATCGAGGAATTCTTTGGCGTTGCTCATAGTGGTTTGTGGCTGAGGTCAGGGGTTGTGGTGACGTTTTCTTGCGAGGGAAAGTGCCGCGATGGCGCCGACCAGGAGCAGGGCCATGGTGGAGGGTTCGGGGACAGCCTGAAAGGCGGCATCGGCGATGACCAGATTGACGGCTGTTGTTCCGTGGGCCGAGTCCCAGTAGAGATATTGATCGGGATTGCCGACGACGGAGCCGTAGGGAGCCGGCGGGTTTTCCCCAGGGAACGGCGTGTAGGCTCGCTGTGTCACGTTGGTGAGCCCATAAGCCGCTGGGTTCGCGATCACATCGAGGAAGATCTGATTGATGTCGAGCTTGATGATGTGAATGCCCGGCAGGCTGCCCGATAAGGCGTCCAACGAGAGATCGAGCTGGGCGTTGTAACCATTGGCGAACGTTGTGGCTTTGGGTCCCTTAATCGGATCGTTGAGGTAGTCGGGACTGAGCCCGATGGGCGGGAGGTTGGGAATCAGGAACGACCTTCCCCCGGCATTGTAGAGGTTGGTAACCGCCGTGGAGACGTTGGCGGCAACTTGCGCCGGCGTAATCGGGTCGTCATTCTCGACATGCGCAAACACATCGTTTCCTCCGATCCACAGCGTGAAAAGCGTGCTGGCCGGAACAGGCAGCACCGGATTATTGGCAGCCAGTTGGTCCGTGTAAAAGCCGATCTGGGGCTGGAGATTCGGAATCAATCCAAAGCTGTTTCCGGTCCCGCTGCGTGCTGCGGCCCAGGCGAAGTTGGACCCGCTCAAAACGCTCACGCCATCGTTCCTGAGCATCGTTCCGAATCCGAGCAGATCATTCAGCCGCTCCGACCACACGGGTCCGTTTGAAAACCGGCCGTTGAAAAAGAAGCTGGCGTTGTATCCGGTCTGTGAACGGACGAACGGCTCCCCGAATACCGAGAGCGTCGAGACCGTGTTGCCCACATCGCTGAGACTGTCACCGAACGACACCATGCCGGTGTAGGCTTGCGCGGACGCTTGGCCCGGAAAAACCGCCGACGAGATGATCGCGCAGAGGGCGCCAAGGATTGCTTTTTTCATAGAGATTGTTGACCCGGGTTCAACGGACGGCGTTTTCTTTTGAGGAAAACCAGCGCAAGGGCACCCCCCGCGAACAACGCCCATGCGGAGGGCTCGGGCACAGCCACGACGACATCGAGGCTGCCCGCCTGGAAATACGCGCTCTTGCCCCCGCCGAGGTCGTAGGCGTTCGCCTGGCCGAGGTTGGCAACGTTGGTAAGATCAAATGCAGCGGATCCGTCGAGGAGCCTGTAGGTGCCGGGTTCGGCAGACGCGTCAAGACCGGTGAGGTTGGATACCCCGAATCCGTCAAAGGTCACGCTGGCCCCGTTGATCGTGAGCGTTTCGGAGGGGTTGAAGAGGAGGGCGGCCCCGGCAGCGAAATGCAGATTCCCTCCGATCGTGCCGCTTCCCCCAAGTGCCCCGGCAGGAGCAACAGCAACTTGACCTTGGGCGAGGCTCCCGCCGAGAATCAACGTGCCTGAAGCGACGGTGGTATTGCCGCTGTAGGTGTTCGTCGCATTCAGGAACAGGGTGCCGGTGCCCGCTTTAACGAGGCCGCCGGTCCCGGAAAGCACGCCGGAAAGCATCGCGCTGGCACCGTTCGTATTGAACTCCGAATCGTTGGTGAGTGTCATGTTCACCGACGCTGTGAGGCTGCTATTGGTGACTTTGAGCGTGCCGCCCCCCAACACAAGGCCATAAACCCCTTCGCCGGAGGTAATCCCATTGACTCCGCCCACATTCAACGTGCCCCCGGGATTAATCGCCAGCACACCGCTGCCGCCGAATCGCATCCCCAGGGCAATTTGTCCGGCGGTGATCGAACCTCCGGAGCCGACGGACAGAATGCCGGTGTTCTGGTAGCCAACAGTGAGGACTCCTCCGACATTCAGCTGCGAATTTGTGCCCGTCACCGACCCCTCACCCAGACCACCCGGCAGGAGCACCCCAAAAGCCGTGGATGTGGCGGAGGTTACCTGTCCGCCATTGGTGATCGTCAGGTTACCATTGCCCGAGGCGCCGATTTCGAGGTAGGAGCCTGCCGCCATTCTTGAATCGCTGCCGTCCACAGTCACCACGCGATTCATGGACAAAGGACCCGAAGCGTTGATCCGGCCTCCACTGGAAACAGCCACGCTGCCGTTCGCCGCACCAAGGTTTGTGTTGTTGGTGACACTGAGAATGCCGCCGGTGACCGCCGTGCCGCCGGTGTAGCTGTTATTGCCGGAAAGCGTCAGTGTGCCGGCGCCGGATTTACTGATGCCCGTGGCATTCGAGTCCGAGGCGATCGACTGGGTGAACGTCGAATTTGCCGTCCCTTGAACGACAAGTCCAGTTCCGTTCATGAGGAAGAGGTTTTCGCCGAAGGCCTGACCTGCGGAGCCATTCGTGGAGTAGCTATTGAAGGCGGAGCCACCCGCTCCGGCTTGGACAAAGCTGCTGGCGACGGATGTTCCCTCCACCACAAGAATTCCGCCTTGACGGACAAAAATCGCCCCGCCAAGGGCTGCGCCGCCGCCACCGGCGCCACCTTCGATGCCGGCATTCCCTCCATATTGTCCCGCACTTCCAGTGGTGCCTGTCTGCCCGCCGCCTCCACCACCGAAGCCGGCCCCTCCGCCCGCTTGGCCATCGGAATTGCTGCCGCCGCCCGCGCCACCGCCGAACCCAGCCTGTCCTCCGGCTCCCTGATAGCGCCCGCCCGCACCACCGAAGTCCGCGCTGGATCCGGCAGCTGAGCCAGCCGGATAGTTTCCCCCCGGCACCCCTCCGAATCCTCCCCCGCCGCCGCCGATGCCTCCATCGCCGCCCTTCTGAACAACGCCGCCTCCGCCGGCCCCACCGCCTCCGCCGCCTCCGAGACTGCCCCCATTTCCTCCAGAAGTTCCAGGTGCTGAAAATACTTCATCCGTGGCAGCTCCCCCGCCACCGCCGCCGCTGGCCGCAGTGGCATTGCGTCCATTGAAATTGGCGTTATTGCTGCCGTCGCCCCCGCCAAGTCCGGCGTTGATGCGATCGGCATTTTGCGTGGTGCCACCCCCTCCGCCACCTCCTCCGGTGCCCAAGTAATCGTTCGTCGCGCCCGCGCCTTCGCGTCCACCGCCTCCCCCATTGAGTTCGCCAGCAATCGTCAGACCTTCCGAGCTTCCGTTTCCCGCATTTCCGAATTCCCCACCGCCTCCACCGGCGCCCGATCCGGTTCCGTTGCCACCGTTGCCGGAATAGCCCCCTCCTCCACCGCCGGCAAGGCGCCCGCCATTTCCACCGTTGCCTCCCATGCCTCCGCCGCCGCCCCCGCCTCTGTAATTTGTAACGCCCCCGCTCCCGGTATCCCCGCCTTTGCCGCCCTCCGCAAAATTATTTTCAAATGCGACATTTGAGAGCGTCACGTTGGCCGCATTGTTAACGAAAAGCCCGCTTCCCGCGCCAAGCCCGCCTCCGCCTCCACCGGAACGAATGTTTTGACTGGTGAATGTTCCCGGATTGCCAAGGCCTCCGCTCCCGCCAAGCGCTTTCGTGTTGATGATTTGGAGGTTTTCGATGCGGACCGTTCCCGACTGCACGAACAGCGCCCGGAAATTGCTGACCCCATCCAATGCAAACCCGCCTCCGCTGATCGTCAGCGCGGCCCCCGTGGAAATCATCGGCAGATCATCCGTCAGCGAAATATTGGCCGTCAGGTTGATCGCGTAGGCGCCGGGAGCATCTCTCAGATTAAATATGGCGGTGCGCAGTGCGGCCTCATTCGAGACATTGACAACCGTCTGCGCCCGGGCCGGTGAAACCGTCATCCCGATCCCCGCCAAAGCAACCAAAAGGCACCCCACAGAAGCCAAAAGCCGGACCCGAGTGGGCGGCTTCCCGGCAGCGGCGCCGGGGCGTTCAAAAAGCGCAGACGTTTTCATCAAGCTGCTTCTATCGGCTGCCTGCAGCAATCCACAACCCTACTTTGGTAGGGGAAACCTTGACTTGCGCCAAGATTTTGGGATTTCCGAGGTAGTCTTGCAGAAAAATCGCACCTTGGAGGGCTCAGCAAATCCCCCGACGCCGGAAAGCCGGAGGTTTCCGGGACCTTCCGGGGGGGTAGTCGGGCAGTCAGCCGGGATTCCGGCTTGGGAATACTTTCTCGTGGCCGGAAATTCGGGAGGGAATAAATCACGCGGTACACACTCTCAATGTTGTGCGATCCCTTTTGCTCTCAATTTTTACCTCCCTCATTTTTAGCGCCAGCGCAGTATCCGGCGACTACGGCGAAACGCTCGGCCGGCGCGTGAGAGCCGGCGGGGTTGATTATTCCGGCTGGCGGCAGTCGACGGCTGACCGGCAGGTGCTGCGTGAGTTCACGGACGAGGCCGCGGCGGCGGACCTGACCGGCCGCTCGAAGGAGGAGAAAATCGCATTTTTGATCAACGCTTACAATGCCTGGATGCTCCGGTTGGTCTTGGAGAGCGATCCCGTGGCCAGCGTGAAGGATCTGGCGCCGGATTTCGGCGTATTCAGCCGGCCACTCATCAAGGTGGCGGGCCGCAAGATGAGCCTCAACGATCTGGAGAAAGGCTGGCTGCTCAAGGAATTCGGAGACCCGCGCGTCCACTTCGCCGTGAATTGCGCCAGCCGGTCGTGCCCTCCGCTCCGCCCAGAGCTCTGGAATGCGGAAACGCTGGATAAAGACCTCGACGCAGCTGCGCGCAAATTCCTCACCGCCAACCCGCTCGGATTCGACGAAGCGGGCGGCCGGGTTTCGCAGATTTTCGACTGGTATGCGTCCGACTTCGGCGGGCCGGAGGGCGTGAGGAAATTTCTGGCAAAATATCGCGCCGTCCCTCCCCGGCTGACGTTTCTTCCTTATGACTGGTCGCTGAATTCCAATCCATGAAAACCACTGAATCCGTCCGCTCCCGCTACGCCAATGCCGCCAAAGCACCCGAAGCCGCCCTTTGTTGTCCGGTGGAATACGACCGCCGGTATCTCGAACTGATCCCGGACGAAGTCATCGAAAAGGACTATGGCTGCGGAGATCCCAGCCGGTATGTGAAGCCCGGTGAGACGGTCCTCGACCTTGGGAGCGGGACCGGAAAAATCTGTTTCATCGCCGCGCAGGTGGTCGGCGCGGGGGGGCGGGTCATCGGGGTGGACATGACCGACGACATGCTGGAAGTCGCGCGGCGGAATGCCCCGGTCGTGGCCGAACGGCTGGGATACGCCAATGTCGAATTCCGCAAAGGCCGGATTCAGGACCTGGCCCTCGATCTGGAAAAACTCGATGCCTCGCTGAAGGACCGCCCGATCGACAGCGCCGATGCGTTTCTGGCGGCTGATTTGCTCGCCGATGAGCTCCGGGCGACGCATCCCCTGGTTGCCGACGGTTCGGTCGATGTGGTCGTCTCGAATTGCGTCCTGAACCTCGTCGAACCCCGGGCGAAGCGGCAGTTGTTTGCCGAGATCTTCCGGGTTCTTCGCAATGGCGGGCGTGCGGTGATCAGCGACATCGTTTGCGATGAAGTGGTCCCGGATCACCTCCAGGCTGATGCCGAGCTCTGGAGCGGCTGCATCTCGGGTGCCTTTCTGGAGGAGGGTTTCCTGAAGGCTTTTGAAGAGGCCGGATTCTTCGGGGTTGAGGTGCTGAAGCTCGACAAGGAACCCTGGCGCACAGTGGAAGGGATTGAGTTCCGGTCTATGACGGTGCGGGCATTCAAGGGAAAGCAGGGCCCTTGCTTCGAACGCAACCAGGCCGTCATTTATAAGGGCCCCTTCAAGGAGGTGGTCGATGACGACGGGCATCGCTTGCAGCGGGGGCAGCGCCATGCGGTCTGCGACAAGACCTACAGCCTCTACCGAAAAGCACCCTACGCGGGGTCGTTCGAGTTCATCGATCCCAGAACGGAAATTCCGCTCGCGGCGGCGAAGCCTTTCGATCGCTCACGCGCAGCGGTCCGACCTCCGCGCGAGACGAAGGGCCTGGACTACCAGGAGACGTCGGGAGCCTCTCAATGCTGCGACGGAGGTGGCTGCTGCTAGGCCCGGCGACAACCCGGTCTCACCATCCCAAACGCCCGGATGATATCCTTTGCCGCCACCCTTGCCGACCACGGGCTTGTCCTGAAGCGCTCCCGCGTCGAAGTCCTTCAGATCAATGTCGGAAAGCTCTGCAATCTGACGTGTTCGCACTGCCATGTGGGCGCCGGGCCAGCGCGAAAGGAGATCATGCAGCGGGAAACCATCGACCGGATCCTCGAATGGCTCTCCTCCACCAACATCCCGAAGGTCGACCTGACCGGCGGCGCCCCGGAGATGATTCCGGACTTTCGTTACCTGGTCACCGAGCTGCGGCGCCAGGGCCGCCATGTGATCGACCGCTGCAACCTGACGATCCTGCTCGATTCCGGGCACGAGGGCCTTGCCGGGTTTCTCGCTGCGAGCGAAGTCGAGATCATCGCATCGATGCCATGTTACTCCGCGGAGAATGTGAATGCCCAGCGCGGGGACGGCGTTTTTGATGCCAGCATTGCGGCGCTGCAGAAGTTGAACGCCCTCGGCTACGGTGCGCGGCTTCCCCTGCACCTCGTCTACAACCCGGTCGGCGCCAGCCTTCCCGGACCGCAGCCCGAGCTGGAGGCGGACTACAAGCGCGAGCTGGCTGCTCACTTCGGCATTGTTTTCAACAACCTCTACACGATCACAAACCTTCCGATCGCGCGGTTCGCCTCGTGGTTGCGCCATCAGGGAAAATACGAGGAGTATCTCGGCCTGCTCGCGGGAGCATTCAATCCGTCGACCGTGCCCGGGCTGATGTGCCGCAACACGCTCAGCGTGGGGTGGCGGGGCGAGGTTTTCGACTGCGATTTCAACCAGATGCTCGACATGCAGTGGAGGAACGGGAAACCCCTCTTTCTCTGGAACGTCGCTTCCGACCGGGTCGAAGGCCGGCCGGTAGCAACTGGCGTGCACTGCTTCGGCTGCACTGCCGGAGCGGGGTCGAGCTGCGGCGGGGCCCTTGTTGAAAGCTGAGCCGGTTTTCTCTCCCCAGCGGGCGCATTTTTCTCTTAGCTGATTCCGAATGGATCGGGAGGAGGCATTTCGAGACGCGGTGGAGGCCCACTATCAGGCGCTCTTTCGCTACGCCCTTTCCCTTTCTCAGAACGAGCCGGATGCCTGCGATCTGGTGCAGCAGACCTATATGGTCTATGCACGCAAAGGACACCAGCTCCGCGATCCACTGCGTGTCAAGGCGTGGCTTTTTACCACGCTCCGGCGCGAATTCTTCGCCATCCGGCGGCGCGCCGCACGATTCACCGACGACCCGCCCGATGTCGCGGAGCTTCCGGCTGTGGATGAGCAGCGACTCGCTGAGGTCGATAGTGAGGCTCTCATGACCGCACTTGTTCGTCTGCCGGTGGAATATCGTGAGCCTCTCACCCTCTTCTACTTGGAGGAGCATTCTTATCAGGAGATCGCCACACTACTCGAAATCCCCATCGGCACGGTGATGTCCCGTCTGTCCCGCGCCAAATCCCGCCTGCGCAAAACCCTCAACGATGACTGAACCAAATCCAGACTTTGACAAGACGGACGCTGTCATAGCCAGGCGTCTGCGCGAGATCATGCCTCCGGCCGATCTCCGGCGCCGTCTGCTTTCGCTGGTCCCGGAGTCCCCGCCCCGCTGGCTCGCTTGGCTGATTTGCACGGGTTCGGCTGCGGTCATCGCGGTGGTCATCATCGGAACCTCGTTCCTGTCCACGCCCGGCACGGATGCCGCCGTGCGCGATCTCGGAAATTTTTTAAATTCCTCATTTGAATTGAGCGTCGTCGGCCGTCCGCTCCCCGAGCTTCAGACTTGGCTCGCCCGGAAAGGCCATCCGACCGCGACGATCCCTCCCGCTCTCGCTGCCAAAATCCCCGAGGGATGCCGCCTGCTGAGTTGGAACGGGTTCCAGGCCTCGTTGATTTGTTTCGAAACCCCGTCCGGCGTTGTGCATCTGGTCACGTTTCCGGCCGGGACATTCCGCGACCTGTCCGCCTCGCCGCGCTTCGTACAATCCGGGCCGTGGACGACCGCCATTTGGAGATCAGCCGATGCCGATTTTTTGCTCTTCGGGGAGTCCAGCGCAGAGTCGATGCGGCAGCTGCTCTAAAGGCGCCATCCGGGGCCGGCAGAGGGAAGGGATCATCGGCAACGTTTTGCGCGCGGGCCGAGACTGATTTCCGGCGGAGGAATTCGAAGGAATAAACCGGGCGGGTCCGGACTCTCACGTGCAATATGCTCAAAGCTCTCGCGCACTACACCTGGTGGCTCCATACGCGCTGGCCGGCCGGAACCGTGGAACGTCTGCCGGCCGTTCGCGAGGAGGGCGCAACCAACATGCCGGGGCTCCGCATCGTTGGCGACCTGACCGGCGTCCCGCTCCTGAAGTTCGCAGCGGACTCGGGAGCGAAAGCCGTGCGGGCGGTGGCGGCCGAACTCAAAAACCGGGGCGGAGAGATGCCCGACATTGCCATCATCGGAGCAGGGGTTTCCGGAATTGCGGCGGCTATCGAAGCCCGTCGGCTGGGGTTGTCGTTCGTCGTCTACGAGGCGACGCGTCCCTTCTCGACCATCGCCAATTTCCCCAGGCAAAAGCCGATTTACACCTATCCCGAAGGATTCACGCCGGAGGGGGATTTCCAGCTCCATGCCAAGGTGCGCGAGGGGCTGCTCGAAGAAATGGAGGCCCAGCAGCAGAAGGCGGGGATCGAGGTCACCCCTGCGCGCATTGAAAGGGCTGTCCGCCGCGGGGATCACTTTGTTCTCGAACACGCCGGCGGCCAAACGTCAGAGGCGCGGCGCGTCATTGTTGCGATCGGTCGCAGCGGAAATTTCCGCCGCCTCGGCTGCCCGGGTGAAGACCTCGACAAGGTGTCGAACCGCCTCTATGACCCCAAGGATCACCGCGGAAAAAACGTTCTCGTTGTCGGCGGCGGCGACTCGGCCCTTGAAGCCGCCATCGCTTTGGCTGCTTGTGGTGCCCATGTCACCCTGAGTTACCGCAAAGCGGATTTTGCACGGCCCAAACCGGCAAATCTGGAGATGCTCCGCGCGCTCGAGAAGAATGCCGGCGCCAGGGTGGCAGTCGAAAAGCCCACATCGGAGCGCGTCACCACCGCAGCTTCGTCCGACATGCGGGGCGACCACCCTCCCGGCTCGATCACGCTCGCCCTCGGCACGACAGTCAAGGAAGTGCGGCCGGATTCCGTGATGCTCTCCGACCGGACGATTCCAAACGATGCGGTCTTCACGATGATCGGTCGCGAGGCTCCGCTAGAGTTTTTCCGGCGTTCCGGCGTTGCCATTTCCGGTGAGTGGAAGCCCTCCACGTGGGCGGGATTCGCGGCATTCTTTCTCCTCTGTTCGTTCATCTACCTCTGGAAGGGCGGGACCTCGCTCAATGCCGCCTTCAAGGCCAGGCACTGGTTTCCTTTCAACCTGCCCGATGCCGGCGCAGCGGCGGATCCGCTCTGGCGTGCCATGAGCGTCAACCTCCACGAGCCGGGCTTCTACTATTCGATCGCCTACTGCCTGCTCATCGTGATTTTCGGCATCCGCCGCATTCGGCGCCGTCGCACCCCCTACATCACCACGCAGACGGTTTCGCTCACCCTTTTCCAGTGTATCCCCCTGTTCCTTCTGCCCTACCTTGTGCTGCCGGTGATGGGCAACTCCGGATGGTTCGACGCCGGCTTTGGAAAAACCGTGGCCGACAACCTGTTTCCGGCCGCCTCGTATGGACACGGGCGCGAGTATTGGCGGGCGTTCGGCTTCGTCCTCGCATGGCCGCTCTTCATCTGGAACGTCTTCACATCGCAGCCGATGATGTGGTGGCTGGTGATCTCATTGATCCAGACGTTCGTCCTCATCCCGCTTCTGGTGATGCGATGGGGCAAAGGCGCCTATTGCGGCTGGATCTGCTCGTGCGGAGCCCTTGCCGAAACGCTCGGCGACACCCAGCGCCAGAAAATGCCCCATGGCCCGTTCTGGAACCGCATGAACATGGTCGGACAGGCGGTGCTCGCCATCGCGGGCATTCTCTTTCTCCTCCGCCTGCTTTCGTGGATGGGACTCGGCTTTCTCGAGCCAGTCTACGCCGGCCTGCTGAGCGGCTGGCAGGTCCTCGGCGTCCAGTTGAACTACTACCATGTGGTCGACATCTTTCTCGCGGGCACGGTCGGCGTGGCCTGTTACTTCTGGTTCAGCGGCCGGGTCTGGTGCCGGTTCGCCTGTCCGCTCGCCGCCCTCATGCATATCTACGCGAGGTTCTCGCGGTTCCGGATTTTTCCGGAAAAATCGAAGTGCATTTCCTGCAATGCCTGCACCGCGACCTGCCACCAGGGGATCGACGTGATGAACTTTGCCAACAAAGGAATCCCGATGGAGGACCCCCAGTGCGTGCGGTGTTCGGCCTGCGTTCAGAGCTGCCCGACCGGCGTGCTGGCCTTCGGCCGGCTGGACGGAGGCGGTGTTCCGGTTCTCGATAAACTTGCGGCCTCCCGCGTCCGGATTACCACGTCCGGAAAATGAAAGCGGCGCAGCCTGACGCCGGGGTTATCCAAACGCCGCTTGATGCGCTGGGTGTTTCCTGATTGCGATGCGCGAATGAACGTCGACCGATCCTCAGTCACCTGCGGGGGCGCACCCGACCCGGCGCGCACCATCGCGGTCATCCCGGCCAGGAACGAAGAGGGCCACATCGCCACTGTGGTCCGTCGCGTCCTTGCCGCAGGGATCGGGCGGGTCCGCGTGGTGGACAACGGGAGCTCCGACGAAACGGCCCAGCGGGCGCGCGAAGCCGGCGCGGAGGTGATCCACGAGCCAGTTCCCGGCTACGGGCAGGCCTGCTGGGCGGGAACCCGCAACCTCCCGGAGGATGTCGAGGGGATCTTCTTTTGTGATGCTGACGGCAGCGACGACCTTGAGGCCCTTCCCGGTTTTTTCGAGGCGGCAAAGAATCACGATTTGGTGCTGGGAAACCGCATGGCCACGGCGGAAGGCCGGGCTGTCATGTCGCCGGCCCAGCGCTTCGGCAACCTTCTTGCTCCGGCCATTCTCCGGGTCACTTACGGCCGCCGGTTCCGCGATCTGGGACCGATGCGTCTGATCCGCCGGGAGGCCTACGAGTCCATTTCGATGAAGGATCGCGGCTTCGGCTGGACAGTGGAGATGCAAGCACGGGCTTGCGAGTTGGGACTGCGGACGCGGGAACTCCCGGTTCGTTATTTCAAGCGCCGTGCCGGCGTGTCAAAAATCTCTGGCGACGTCCGTGGGACTTTCCTTGCCGCGACGATCATCCTCTCGACCCTCGGACGGTTTTTTCTCGCGC
The DNA here is from genome assembly GCA_964467415.1 of uncultured Chthoniobacterales bacterium. Classification (GTDB taxonomy): domain Bacteria; phylum Verrucomicrobiota; class Verrucomicrobiia; order Chthoniobacterales; family Terrimicrobiaceae; genus CAYXRX01. Next base: position 81,928 of record CAYXRX010000004.1, on the reverse strand, counting down.
GCCACGGTGCGGCGGTTTCCCTGCTACTGCTCCTTTCCGGTGCGCTGGTAATGCTGCCTTGCGGGAACTTCCGGGTTGCCGGCCACGTGCCAGTTTTCCTAGCCGGATTTGTGCTGATGGCACTGGGCTACGTGGCGGCGGCCTTCACCCGCTGGCGATGGAGCCGCCTTCTCATCGTCGCGATTCTCGTGCGGGCCGTCCTGCTCCCGATGGAACCGAGCACCGACGTCTGGCGCTACATCTGGGAGGGCATCATCCAGTGGCACGGCTACAATCCCTACCTCGTTCCGCCGGACGCGCCGGCTCTCGATCTGCTGCACATGCCATGGCACGAAAAGATCAACCACCCGGACCTCACGGCAGGTTATCCGCCACCTGTGCTTCTCTTTTTCGCCCTGCTCGCCGCGATCTCGCCCTCGCTGCTGTTTTTCAAGCTTGTTTTGACGGCCGCAGACCTTGGAACCGCCTGGCTTCTTGCGAGGCGATTCGGACCCGACAGGGCATCATTTTACGCCCTGAGCCCGCTGGTCATCTATGTGTTCGCGGGCGGCGCGCATTTCGACTCATTGATGCTGCTGCCGATGGTCCTTGGCTGGCTGGCCTGGGACCGGGAGCAGCCTCTGAAAGCTTGCGGATGGATTGGATTGGCCGTCGGAGCCAAATACGTCGCGCTCCCGCTGCTGGGCTTTGCCGCCTGGAGCCTCGTGCGCAGGCGGAGATGGGCGACGGCGGCGGCAGGCCTGCTGCTGGGACTCCTTCCCCTCGGCATCGGCCTGGCTTGGTTCTGGGGTCGCGATGGGATTCACGCCCTGGCGCCAACGCAGATGACAAACTTCGCGCGAAGCGCTGAGTTTTTTCCGAGAATCATCGAGTGGATCCGCCCGGAGACCGCCCTTCAGAACAAGATTTTTCTTGTGCCTTTCGTGATCGGCACCGGTCTCCTTGTCCTTTGGCGGCGCCAATTCGCGCTGTTCGCCGAAGATCTCTACCTGCTCCTTCTCGCCGTCTCGCCAGCCGTGCACGCCTGGTATTTCACATGGGGCCTGCCCTTTGCGAGTTCGACCGGGAACCTCGCGTTCCGCGTGAGCAGCATCAGCGCAGGTGTCTATTTCCTGCTCGAACACCGTCAGGCTCTCGGGCCCGTCGCGTGGCGGCAATCCTGGCTGGAATGGTTCGCGCTCTGGATTCCCATTCTTGCGGCTTTTGCCTGGAGCCGGTGGAGGGTATCCCGTGCCGCGGTTTCAGCATAATCCGGTATCGCACCGCTTCCACGAAGCGAGGTCATCGATGTCCTCCAAAGCCGGTTCGCAGACGTGGAGGCTCTGGCCGGCCGGAATGCGTGCGAGTGTCTCTTGAAATACCGAGGACGTTCCCCAAGTGATGCGTTCAAAAACCTCCGGGATGAACTCGGAAAGCCCAATCAGACAATAACCGCCGTCCAGCGACGGCCAGATGACCATGCCGGTAGACGCCAGCGCTGCGGCCGCTCCGGCGAGTCGGGTCGACGTCAGAGAAGGACAATCCCCACCCAAAAAGATCAATGGCCTCGGAAGGAGAGCGAGTGCCGAGGCAAGCCTGTCCCCCAGATCTCCGGAACTTTGCGGAAAAAAACCGATTTCCTCACCGAGCCAAGCCTGCATTTCTTCAAGGGCGTCATCCGGCGCGAATGCCACATAAATTTTCCAATCCCGTGGGATCTGGCACACTTGCCATTCCACCAGACGGCGGTAAATCGCTACCGCCTCCGCCGGCCCCACATCTTTCGCCAACCGCGTTTTCACAAACCCCTCACGCGGAGCCTTCAGCATCAGGCAGACGTTCATTATTGAATTTATCCCCGATTCCTCGAAGCGCGTCGAGTCTTGGGAAGTTAGCATTTTGAGTCCCGCTCCCCAGAGTTCCAGCGTGGCAGGCGTCTGTTCACCAGTCTCTATTGATCGGCTGCCTGCAAAAATCCACAGCCCTACTTTGGTAGGGGAAACCTTGACTTGCGCCAAGATTTTGGGACCGTGCTTGGGAAGGTAGCGGAACAATTCCCAGCCGAGATCGAAACCGAATTCCATGCCCACGTCCGCCTCATTGGCCAGAATGAACCAGGCAACGCTCGGGCTGTATGCGCCGGACCTGCACGCGGGCAACTGGGTCGAGCATGCGTTCCGGTTTTTGAGCGCGGTCGTGTCGGCCGACATGGTCAACTACGGCAACCTCGATCCCCGGACCGGGGCGATGCACGCGACCACGACATGCGACGGGGTGGACTGGCCGAAGGCGGTGACCGGGTTCGGTGAGTTCATGACGAAGTATCCGTTTTTCAACTTCGATCCGGCGGTGAATGAGGGGAGGCCGTTTTTCCGGAGCGATTTTGTGAGTGCGCGGCAGTTCCGGGATCTGGACATCTACTCCGAGTGCTTTGAAATTCTGGAGACACTCGACCATGCGGCCGTGCATGTGCCGACCGGGGACGGATGCCTGGCCTGGTTCGCGCTCGAGCGGGGCGGCACCCGGGATTTCAGTGAGAGCGACCGGCGCCTGCTCACTCTGGCCCAGGGCCACCTGACCAACTCGCGTGAGCTCGCCAAGGCCCGCCAGCAGGTGCGTGGGGAATTCCCGCTCGACGCATCGACGTTCTGCCAGGCGGGGCTCACTGTGCGGGAATCGGAGGTCGCCTACTGGCTCACTGAGGGCAAGACGAACGCGGAGATCGCCTCGCTGATGAAGGTGAAGGTGCAGACGGTCAAAGGCTATCTGGGCGCGCTCTTCGACAAGTCGGGAACCGGCAACCGCCTGGCACTGACCCTGCAACTGCTCGAACTGGCCCGCACCGTATTGCGCACGGGAAGGCCGTTCAAGCTCGTTCCGGTGCGGATGCGGGGGGAGTAGCGCGACCGTTTTACGCGCCATCCGCGCCACAAAGGTGTCTTTTGGCTTGGCAGTGAACGGAATCGTTGGCAAACACGCACGCAATGAAAATCATCGAGGAATTCAAAACGTTCATCTCCCGGGGGAGTGTGATCGACCTGGCGGTCGGCGTGGTGATCGGCGGGGCGTTCGGCAAGCTGGTCGAGGGGGTCGTAAAGGGGATCATCGAGCCGATCGTGGCCGTGATCAGCGGGAGGGGCGACCCGTCCACGATCCTGGCAGGCCTTTCAAGCTTCGGCACCGGCGTGCTGAATTTTCTTCTGCTCGCGGCGGTCGTGTTCTTTGTCTTCGTGAAGCCGATCAACAAGCTGCGCGAGCTTGCCGAGAAGAAGCCGGATCCCAACGCCCCCAAGCCTCCCACGCAGGAGGAACTTCTTACGGAGATCCGCGACTTGCTGAAGGTCTCAAAATCCTGAGTTTATTCGCCAGAACCGAATGAGATCGCCGGAAACCTCCGACCGCATGGCCGTGCGGGCATTCCGGGCCACTGCCGATTCCTGGCTTGAGCAGACGTGCGAGCTCTTTCCAGAGCAGGCGAGCCGGATGGGGTTCAAGGAATTCGATCCGCTGCTCGGCGGGAATCATCCCGCCACTCACCGGGCGCACATCGCCCTGCTCGAGGGGACCCTCCATACCGTGGAGGCCCTTCCGGCGGCAGCATTCCTCGGCGACGACTGGCTGGACCGGAGAGGGTTTCTGGCGCGGCTGCGGACCGAGCTCGTCTTCGCCCGCGACCTGGAAAACTGGCGTACCAACCCGCAGGTCCACTGCGATGCGGCGGTGGATGCAATCTTCGACCTCATCGTCCGCTCGGCCGGCCGCCCGGCACGTGCACTCCCGGCCATCGAGGCGCGGCTGGAGCGGATCCCGGACTACCTTGCCGCGGGAGCCTCGTGCATCCGCTTCCCCGTGCCGCTGTGGACGTCGCTTGCCGAGCGGGCATGCGCCGGGAGCATCGAGTTTCTGGAAGGCCTCGGCGACGAGCTGGGGAACGTCTCCCCGCACCCGGCGAGGACGCGTTCGCTCCTGCAATCGGCCGCCGCGGCATTTGCCGGGTATGCCAGGGCGATCCGGAAAAAAACGCCCGGCGCTGCCGGATCGTTTGCGATCGGGCGGGAGCGCTTTGAGTTCCTGATCCGCGAACGCCTCGGCATGGAGCTGACGCTGCCCGAGGCACGGGCCACGGGCGAGCGGCTGATCGCGCGGCAGGAGTTCCTGCTGAAGCAGGCCGCCGCGAAGATCGGGAGCAAATCCGCGCGCGCGCTGATCGATGAAGCCGCCGCCGCCTGGCAGCCGGATGGCACGCTGCTCGAAGCCTACCGCTCGGCCACACGCGGCATCAAAGCACAGCTGGCCGGGCTCGATCTGGTGACGCTTCCTCCCGGCGAGTCGCTGAAAGTTCTACCGGTGCCGGCGTTCTTGCGGCACCAGTTCCCGACCGCCGCCTACAATGCTCCACCGCCATTTTCCCGCAACCAGGCCGGGATCTTCTGGGTCAACGACCTGAGCCTCACGCAGACCGATCCGGAAAAAAAGCGCGAGGAAATCCGCCAGCATTTCGGCCTCGAGCTCACGAGCGTCCACGAGGCCTACCCCGGCCACCACCTGCAGTTTGTCGTCCAGTTCCGCCATCCCAGCCGGATCCGCCGGCTCTGCGAGCATGCGATTTTTTACGAGGGCTGGACGATGTGGTGCGAGAAGATGGCGGTCGAGCGGGGGATGGTCGACGTGCCCCATGCGAACCTCATCCAGCTGCACGACGCCCTCTGGCGCGCCCACCGGATTGTGATCGACTGCGGCTTGCAGGACGGCTCGCTGACGCCATCTGCCGCGGCACGCCGGCTGCAGGACGGCGTCGGTTTCACCCGTGCGCGGGCGGCCGGAGACATCAACTGGTATTCCTCAAGCCCGACCGTGCCGATGAGCTACCTGCTCGGGCGGATCGAGGTGGAAAAGCTGCACCGGCATCTGGTGGATGGCGAGAGCTGGTCGCTCAAGCAGTTCAACGACTGGATGCTTTCGCACGGTGCGCTGCCGTGGAGCTGGATCTGGCAGGCGCGGCTCGAGCGGTAATCAGGCCGCGTCTTTTTCCTGCTTCTTGCGGATGAGGGGCGAACGCTTGCCGTCGACCACGGCGCGGTTGATCGTAATCTCGGCGATGTCCTCGCGGCTTGGCGAATCGAACATGACGTCGAGCATGATCCGCTCGATGAGCGAGCGGAGAGCGCGCGCGCCGGTCCCCTTCTTGACGGCCTCGGAGGCCAGCGCGCGAAGAGCATCCTTCGTCACGTTGAGCGAGACACCGTCCATGCCCAGCAGCTTGGTATACTGCTTGATCATGGCGTTTTTCGGCTCGGTGAGGATCGTGACAAGCTGGTCCTCGGTGAGCTCGTCGAGCGTTGCAACGACCGGGAGGCGTCCGACAAACTCGGGGATGAGCCCGAAGCCCAGCAGGTCCTCCGGTTCGACCTTGTGGAGCGCCTCGCGCTTGAGAAATTCCGCCGACGGTTCGTCCTGCGTGTGGAAGCCCATCGAGCGTCCGACAAGCCGGCGCTGGATCATCTTGTCAAGGCCGACAAAGGCGCCGCCGCAGATGAAGAGGATCTTCTCGGTGTTGATCTGGATGTATTCCTGGTGCGGGTGCTTGCGCCCGCCCTGCGGCGGGACGTTGCAGACCGTGCTCTCAAGGATCTTGAGGAGGGCCTGCTGGACGCCCTCGCCTGAGACGTCGCGCGTGATGCTGACGTTGTCGGTCTTGCGCCCGATTTTGTCGATCTCGTCGATGTAGACGATCCCCATCTCGCAGCGCTTCACGTCGTAGTCGGCATTCTGGAGGAGGCGGAGGATGATGTTCTCCACATCCTCGCCGACATAGCCTGCCTCGGTGATCGAGGTGGCGTCGGCGATGGCGAACGGCACGTCGAGGACGCGCGCAAGCGTGCGGGCAAGCAGGGTTTTTCCCGAGCCGGTCGGTCCGATGAGGAGGATGTTGCTCTTCTCGATCTCGACGTCGGAGAGTGCCTCAAAGTCGACTGTGGTCTGGCTGTCCTGCAGGAGCCGCTTGTAGTGGTTGTGGACCGCCACCGAGAGAACTTTTTTGGCATGGTCCTGACCGATGACGTGCTGGTCGAGCTGGCCTTTGATCTCCGCTGGCTTCGGGACGCGGATGGCTGTCTTGACCTTCTTGGCCTCCTCCTTGAATTCCTTGTCGAGGATCCCTTTGCACACCGTGATGCAACTGTCGCAGATGTAGACGCCGGGACCGGCGATGAGCTTGCGCACTTCCGCATGGCTCTTGCCGCAGAACGAGCACATCGTGAGGTTGTTTGCGCGGGCCATGGGAGGCGGGTCTTCCTACTCGGCCGGCTTGGCGGGCGCGAGGTCCTTGATTTCCTTGCGCGACTGGACGACCTCATCGACGAGCCCGTAGGCCTTCGCCTCCTCGGCGGACATATAGTAGTCGCGGTCGGCGTCCTTCTCGACCTGCTCGACCGTCTTGCCGGTGTGGTGGGCGAGGATGCCGTTGAGCCGCTTCTTGAGCTTATACATGAACTCGACCTGACGCTCCACGTCGCTGGCGGTGCCCTGGGCGCCTCCGGAGACCTGGTGGATCATGATGTCGGAGTTGGGGAGTGCGTAGCGCTTGCCCTTTGTTCCGGCGCAGAGGAGGACGGCTCCCATGCTGGCGGCGATGCCCATGCAGTAGGTGTTCACGTCGCAAGTGACGAACTGCATCGTGTCGTAGATCGCAAGGCCGGAGGTGACCGATCCGCCGGGCGAGTTGATGTAGATGCTGATATCCTTTTTGCCGTCCTCCATCTGGAGGAAGAGGAGCTGGGCAATGACCAGGTTCGCGACGTGGTCGTCGATCGGAGTCCCGATGAAGATGATGCGGTCCTTGAGGAGCCGCGAGTAGATGTCGTAGCTGCGCTCGCCGCGCCCGGTCTGTTCAACAACGATGGGAACTAGCATATGATTTATTTGGTGCCTGACGGTTCGTTCACAGTCACGTTTTTTGCGACGAGGTCAAGCGCTTTGCCCATGAGGATCTGCTCGCGGATCGGCCCGAAGCCCTCGCGCGATTGGAGGTCCTTGATGAGCTTCTTGACCGGGATCTCGTAGCGGCGCGACATCTCGCTCACGGCCATGATGAGGTCGGTCTCGGTGGCTTCGAGCTTTTCCTTCTCGGCGATTCGGAGAAGGAGGAAGTTCCCGCGCACGCGGTCGCGGGCGCTTCGCTGGGCGATGCCGACGAGCTCGTCCTGGTGCGAGCGGAGCTCGTCGTCGCTCACGCCGCGGACCTGGTTCTCCTGCACGATCTCGCGCAGGATGCTCGAGACCTCGCGGTCGACTGCCTGCGCGGGAAGCTCGCACTCGACTTTGGCCAGGAGCGCCTTGAGGGCCTCGTTGCGCTTGCCGTTTTCAAACTGGGATTCCGACATGTTGACCAGCCGCTCGCGGATGTCGGCGCGGAGCGCCTCGATCGTCTTGCCGGGCTCGATCTTGTCCGCGAGGGCATCGTCGAGCGGAGGCAGGGATTTGACGTTGATCCCGTGGAGGGTTGCGGTGTAGGCGAGCTGGCGACCCTGAAGGTCGGCCAGCGGGAACGTGGCCGGCACATCGAGCGTGAACGCGCGCTCGTCGCCGATCGCCATTCCCTCAATCGCCTTGGCGAAGCCGGGGACGAGCGTTCCCTCGTCAACCAGGATCCAGGAATTCTTGCGTCCGTGAAGCTGCTGCGGCGCCTTCGGGAGCGCTTCCGAGAGAAGCTGGCCATCCAGCTTGCCCTCGTAGGTGAGCACGGCATAGTCGCCCATGGCAAGCGGCCGGCCCTCGGCGGGCTCGTAGGCGGCATGGGGCTCGCGGAGCTGCTCGACCCAGTTTTGCACATCCTCGTCGGTCACACTGCGCTTGGCCAGCTCGACGGTGATCGCCGAATAGTCGGGGATCTCGAATTCGGGGGCGGTGACGATGCTTGCGCGGTAGCGCATCGTGTTGTCGTTGCTGATCTGGACGTCCTCGACATTGGCGACCGAGAGCACGCGGAGGTTCTTCTGCTTGATCGCCTCGTTGAGGCTCTCGCGGAGGAGCTTGTTTTGCACCTCCTCGCGGATGTCCTTGGCGTAGCGGCTGTCAATCAGGGCCTGCGGGGCCTTGCCGGGACGATAGCCCGGGATGCGGGCCTGGCGCTGGAAATCTTTGGCAATCGCCTGCCATTCACTCGTCACGCGGTCCGAGGGCAGTTCGACCTGCAGGTTGACGATACAATTCGGTTGAGGATCCAAAACAACATTCATGAGCAGTCGGGTATTAGAACACATCGGTCCACCCGCGGCAACCGGGAACCGAAAAAATCTGGCGGACGGATGCGGGCGGGCGTCCAATCTGCTTTCCATGGCCTGCGACAAGACGGTAAGTGTGCCTGATGAAAACGGCTTCGGCACGGCGGGCGTTGGCCATTTTGCTGGTGGCGGCCGGCTCAGCGATGGCCGGGGAGATCTGGGTATCGCCCGGCGGCGACGATTCGGCGCCGGGGACCAGGGAGCGCCCGCTTGCAAGCCCTCACGGGGCCCGGGAGGTGGCGCGCGCGCAGATCAAAGCCGGGCAGGGCGTGGAGATTATTTTGCGCGGAGGAAATTACGAGCTGCCGGCTCCGCTGGAACTCGGTGCCGGGGATTCAGGGACGCGTCAGGCGCCGGTTGTCTGGCGCGCGGCGAACGGTGAGGACGTGCGGCTGGGTGCCGGTCGCACGGTCGCGGGATGGCGTCTGATTTCGGATGCCGCGGTGCGCGAGCGGCTTGATCCCGCCGTGCGGGACCGGGTTCTCGAGCTGGATCTCAAGGGGCTTGGGATCACGGACTACGGAACGATGAGCGGCGGCTTCGGGAAGGCCGGCAACGCGGGGCTGGAGCTGTTCGTGGATGATGCTCCGACGTCGATCTCCCGGTATCCGGACGACGGCTTCATTGCAATCAGCGAAGTTCTGGGGCCCACCGAGGTGAATGTGCGGGGAATCCGTGGCAGAATGGAGGGCATATTCCGTGCCGGCGACGGGCGCGTGTCCCGCTGGGCGGAGGAAAAAGCCCCGATGGCCATGGGCTATTGGTTCTGGGATTGGGCGGACGAGCGGCAGGCCATCGCATCCATCGATCCCGGGAACGCCACGCTCACGCTCGCCGGGCCCGGGCACACCTATGGGTACCGCAAGGGCCAATACTTCTACGGGTTCAACCTGCTCTGCGAAATCGACCATCCCGGTGAATGGTATCTCGATCGCAAAACCGGCCGGATCTACCTGCTTCCACAGGAGAAGGAGACCCCGCGCCGGACGATGGTATCGCGGTTGCCGTCTGTCGTCACATTCAAGAAAGCAGCAAACATCTCCCTGCGGGGGCTCGTCCTCGAGGGGGCTCGGGACCATGCCGTCAACGTGACGGATTGCGATGGCATCGAGGTCGCCGGATGCACGATCCGCAATAGCGGAAAATGGGGAGTGCGCGTCGCGGGCGGAAGCCATTGCGCGGTGCGCGGCTGCGAGATTTCCGGCACAGGGGACGGCGGGGTCAGCCTCAGCGGGGGCGACCGCGCAACGCTCACGCCGTGCGGACACACGGTTGAAAACTGCCGGATCCACAACTACAGCCGATGGGACCGGACATACCAGCCGGGCATCAGCCTGAACGGCGTCGGCTGCCGGGCGGCCCACAACCTGATCCACGACGCCCCCCACCAGGCGATGAACTTCGCCGGAAACGACCATCTGATCGAGTTCAACGAGATCCACAGCGTCTGCCAGGAAACCAACGACGCCGGCGCGATCTACGGATGGAACGACTGGGCGGCCCGCGGACACCGGATCCGCTACAACTACCTCCATGAGATTTCCGGCCTGCATGGCAAGGGCGCAAACGGCATCTACCTGGACGATAATTTTTCCGCGGCCACGATCGAGGGCAACATCTTCCGGGGAGTCGAGCGGGCAGTCCACCTCGGCGGCGGGCGCGACCACCAGGTGCTCAACAACCTGTTCGTCGATTGCCGCAAGGCGCTGCACATCGACGCGCGGGGTATGGGATGGCGGGCCTTTGGATTCGACGAACTGAAGAAGAAGCTCGAGCTCTGGCCCTACCGGAGCGAGCCGTGGAGCGCCCGGTATCCGCAACTGCTCACACTGCTCTCGGACGAGCCGATGGCTCCCAAGGGCATCGTGGTCGCCAGGAATATCTTTGTCGACTGCCCGTCGTGGAACGACATCGAGCCCAAGGCCAAACCGTTCGTGACCATGACCGACAACCTTTTCGATGCGCCGCGGACGTTGCTGGCCGCCGGGGGCGGGATACCGCGGATCAACCTCCAGGCACCCGAAGTTCGGGCGATCCAGTTTGCACCGATTCCTACCGACCACATCGGGCTTCTGAAAAAGCCGGCAGGCGCCGTGAAGCGACCGGAAAACCGGTAGCTATCAGGCGGCGCGGCTGAGAAGGAATTTTGCGATGACGCGGGACGCAGACGGCTTTTTGAGGGCGGAAAGGTTTTTTTTCCACGCGTGCCAGAGTTCACCTTCGTTGGCAAGGGCACCTATGAGGATGTTGGTGGCCTGCTGGGGAGCTCCTGCGGCGAGGGCGCCGATGCCCGTCTGCTCGATGAGGGCGATGTTGCCCTCCTCCTGTCCGGGAACCACGTGGCTGACGATGAATGGGATCTGTGCAGCGATCGCCTCCTGGACGGTCGCGCCGCCAGCCTTTCCGATAAAGACATGATGGGCGGCCATCAGGGCCGGCATCTGGTCGGTCCATCCGGTAAGCGTGCCCCTTTTCGGCAGACCGGCCGCGGCGATGGCCGCCTGCGTGGCCTTCCGATGGCCGGTGATCACGTCGACCTCGACATGTTCCAGAGTGGCGAGATGCTCAAGCATAGCCACCGCGCGGGCCGAGGTTCCGCCCGGAAAAAACAAAACCCGCCAGCGTCCGTCGGCTGGCGCCGGCGCGGGGACGAGCGACTCGAACTCCAGGCCGACGGGGAACCCGAGCACATGGATCTTGTCGTGGGGCACGCCGTCACGGCGGAGGACGTCGGCGGTGGCCTCGTCGGCCACGAGCGAGCCGTGGCAGAGACAGCGATACCATGCGGAGTTGATCTGCGTGGAATCGGTGATCACCGTGAAGAACGGCACGGTCATCGCCGGGTCGGACTTGCGGATCTTCGCGATAAGGAAGGAAAAGACCGGATAGGTCGAGGCGATGACGTCCGGCTGGAATTCCTTGATCAGCCCGCGCACGGCAGAGGTGAGTTCCGCGAGCATCGGCCCCATGCCTTCGACAACCCCCCGGCGGCTCAGGAGTTCGAACACCACTTTCCACGCGCGCGGGTAGCGGTTGATCGCCATCGTGTAGCCGCTCTGCACCAGACGGTTGATGACCGGGTTTGTGCGCGTGTAGGGGTCGGCCACGAGGACCTCCGCCGCACCCGGAGCCTCGGCCAGGATCGCGTTGCGGATGTTGCGGGCAGCCGTGTTGTGACCTTCCCCCATGCTGGCCGTGAGGAGAAGGACTCGAATCGGTTGGGGTGGAATGTTGCTCACTGGGAGAAGGGGATTCTGCAGGTTCCAGCGCTGGAATCAAGCCGGCCGACGCCGCGAATTCTTCCGGGCGGTCAGTTCTCGATCTGGAAAATCCGCTGCAGCCGCAGAAGCTCGATCACGGACAGCACCTGCGGGCGCATGTCCTTAAGCACAACTGTGGCATCGCTCTGTGGCAGGCGGCGCAGGACGCTCAGAAGAGCGCCGACGCCGGAGCTGTCGATAAATTCTACAAGCCCCATGTCGACGACGGCCTTCGTGAGTCCGGCCTTCCATGCCGAGGCGACCTGTTCCTTGAACGTTGCAATGAAAGCGGCATCCATGCGGGGCCGGGTGATAACAATTTGAATTGTTTGTCCTTCAGCTTGTGCCCGAATCTGATCTTCCATACAATCGGCATAAAGGCCTGCGGTATTCAAATCAACAAGAATCGAAACGGTACTCCCCTCTCCCATGCGCGAAGACAAAGAGACAGTCGACTACTGGATCGCTGCCGGCACACGAAGCGGCCGCCTGCGCGAGCGCCTTCGTGTCCGTCTCAAGCTCCTGGTCTGGAAGTCTGTCCTGATCTTCTCCTACGGGCTCAAGCGGGTGCTGGACCTTGCGGCAGCCTCTGCCGCCCTGCTCTTTGGCAGCCCGGTCTTCGCCGCCACGGCGCTGCTGATCAAGCTGGAGGACGGCGGCCCCGTCTTTTTCCGGCAGCAGCGGGTCGGTTATCGCGGAAGGCTTTTCGGGATGTATAAATTCCGCTCGATGGTCCTGAATGCCGAGGAGATCAAAAAGCAGCTCGAGGCCAGCAACGAGATGCAGGGGGGGGTCACTTTCAAGATGAAAGATGACCCGCGGGTGACGAAGATCGGACGGACGATCCGCAAATACTCGATCGATGAGCTCCCCCAGTTCTGGAATGTCCTGGTCGGTGACATGTCGCTTGTCGGCCCGCGGCCACCAGTGCCGAAGGAGGTGGCAGAATACCTGCCCGAGGAACGCCAGCGGCTCCTCGCCAAGCCCGGGATCACCTGCCTCTGGCAGGTGAGCGGCCGCAGCGAGATTGATTTTCGTGGTCAGGTGAAGCTCGACCTCGATTACATCCGCTCGACGAGTTTATGGACCGATATCAAGCTGCTGCTGCGCACGGTGCCGGCGGTGTTGCTCGGGAAAGGGGCCTATTGAGCGCCTCCCCGCGCTGGGAGCTTGTCGCGCCGCAGTGGGAGGAGCTCGACACCGTGTGGAACAACCCCTTTCCGTTCATCCTCTGGCCCGTCTGCGGCAAGCCGATCCTCTCCTACTGGCTCGACGCGGCCCTGCACGCGGGAGCCGGGGAGATCCGGGTCCGCACTGGCGACCGTCCGCACCTCGTGCGCTCGTGGATCCTGAAAGGCGACTACTGGTCAAAAGCGATCGAGGTTTCCGAGGTCCCGGGCGAGGGCTTTGAAACGCATCTGATGGACAGGCTCCCGGGCATGGGGGAGGCGGCTCCGGTGACCGGCGGCCGTGAGATGCTGGAGCGCTGGTTTCAGCTTCACAGGACAGCCCTTGAGCTCCGCGAGCACGCCGAACTGGTGATCGACCACGAGCGGGCTCCAGGCGTCTGGACCGGTCCAGGTGCCGTGATCCATCCGACAGCCAAGCTCACCGCCCCCTGCTGGATCGGCCCGCAAGCGCACATCGGAGCCGGATGCGTTCTCGGTCCGGATGTGTATATCGGAAGGGGCTGCGTGCTGGACGAGGATGTTGAGGCCTCGGAGGCGGTCGTTTGCTGGGACACGTTTGTCGGCCGGCACACGCGACTGCATAAGAGCGCGGCGCAGGGCGGAACCCTCCTCAACTGGGAGCGGGGCTCGCGTTCCGAAATCACGGATGACTTTATCCTCGCCGATCTGGCCGACCGGGGGCTGGTGCCACGGTGGGGAGAGCGGGCGTTGGCGGTGCTGCTTCGGCTCGCCATCGCGTTGCCGGCGCGGCTGCTCAACCTGTTTGCCCGGCCCCTCGAGACGACCGTCGTCACAGGGAAGGGCCGGGAAACTGTGATCCGGACGTGGCCCCGCGGCCCTCTCCTGCTGCGCCGCGAGGCCTGGCTCGACGAGATTGTTTCCGGGAACTTCAAGTTTATCGGACTGCTGCCCCGTGCGAGGACGGATTGGGAGCAGCTTGATCCCGGGATGCGATCACTGTTTGAACATGCCCCGGCGGGAGTCTTTTCCCTTGGGGATCTTTTTGGAAGCCACAGCCCGTCCGATCCCAATGAATGGATCCATGCCGCCTACCAGGCCGGGGCAGCCGACGATGCCGGTGCCGGCCAGGTGCTTCGGAACATCCTCAAAATTGCGATGACCACCCCCTCCTCCCGATGATCTTTGACATTTCCAGCACCCTCCACGTCAGAGAGCCGCGGATCGAGGACGTGGCCGGAATCGTCGCCACCCTCCTCGGGTTTCTCCGCGACCAGAACGTTCAGAGCCAGAATTTTCTCGACGAGTTCGAGTTGGCTGCGACCGAGGCCATCAACAACGCGATCGAGCACGGGTGCGCCGGGACCGGACAGAAATTTCTGAACGTCGAGCTCATCCTCAAGTCCGGGGAGGTCGAGCTGGCCATCATGGATCCCTCTGACTTCAAAGGCTGGACCGGTACCGCCACCCTTCCGGACAACCCCCTGGAAGAAGGAGGCCGCGGCCGGTTTCTGATGGAGCAGATGACGACGAAGCTCGAGCACCGGTTCCAGGACGGACATCATGTGCTCGTGCTGCGCAAGGAGTTCGGAGGCGGCACGTCCTGGGCCTATGAGCCCGGCAAAACCGAGGAGATCCTGCACTCGATGACCGAAGAGCTCGGATCGAGCTACGAAATGATCAACGCCCTCATCGGCCTCGGCGAGCTCCTGGCGAGCGCCGACGAGATGTCCCTCTTCATGAAGCTCGCCCTCAAGCGCCTCTGCGAACTCACCGGCGCGGAGACCGCCTACGCCCGCATGCAGAAAGGTGCGGGGCTTGCGCTGGCAGGTCAGGCCGGCACCCTGCTGGCCGACCTTCACCCCACAATCCCGCTTCCGGACCCCGGCGTCGAGGGCCAGGTGTTTTTGAGCGGCGAAGAAGTCACGGTGACCAGCAACCAGGCGTTGGGGCTGGGCGATCCTCTTTGCGGCCGCGTCGACGCGGCGTTTGTCGCGCCGATCTTCCTGAAGAACCAGAGGAAAGGGGTGCTCGTCATCGCGCAAAAATCCTTCTCCGCATTCTTCACCGCCGCCCAGCTCAAGGTGACGCGCGTGGTCGCCGAATACCTCGGAATCATTTTCGCCATGAACGAGCTCCAGCAGAGGAGGGAGTCCGAGCAACGCGCCCTGCGCGAGCTCGAGATCGCCGCAGAGATCCAGCTCTCGCTGATGCCCCAGCAGTTCGACCGGACGAGAAACCTCGACATTTTCGGAGCCTGCCAGCCAGCGCTCAAGGCGGGCGGCGACTACTTTGATCTGATCGAGCTACCGGACGGAGCCCTTCTCGTTGTAATCGCCGACGTGATGGGGAAAGGCATTTCCGCCGCGCTCCTGGCGAACATGCTCCGCACGAACATCCGGGCGCTCCTTGGTGATGCGGAGGATCCCGGCCGCCTGATCGCCAGCGTGAACCGCTCGCTCGCGCCGGACCTTGCGAAGCTCGACATGTTTATCACCGTGGCCTGCGCATGGATTTCCGCCGACCGCTCGCTGGTCCGGGAGGTCAATGCCGGCCATCCGGCGGGCCTGATCTACCGGGACGGCCGGCCACATGCCGCCCTGAAGTCGCAGGGGCTGCCGATCGGCGTGCTTCCGGAGACCGAGTATGAGACCCATGAGCTCCGGTTTGAGCCGGGCGACTGCCTGATTCTGTTCACCGACGGGATTCCGGAGGCGGACAACGAGGCGGGCGAATTCTTCGATGTCGAGGGGCTCAAAAGTGTCGTTGCCGCCTCCCCGCTCACGACTGCCGAGGAGCTTGTGAAGCGAACGCTCCGCGTCGTCGACGAGTTCTCCAACCACGCCGCGCCGGGCGACGACCGGACGGTTTTAGCCATCATCCGCAAATCCTGAACGATTCCCATGAACAAGAAAATCCTGATCGTCGACGACGAGGAGCACATGATCCGCCTGCTTCAGTTTGCGCTGAAGCCGGTTGCGGCAGAGATCACCGCCTTGAAGCGCGGTGAGGCAGCCGTCGGCCATTTGGAGGCGCATCCGGCCGACCTCGTGATTCTCGACTATTCGATGCCGGGCCTCAACGGGGTGGAAACCCTTCGCAACATCCGCTCGACCCCCGGCGGCGAGCGGCTCCGGGTCATCATGCTCACCGCGCGCGACCAGACGGCCATCCGCCAGGAGGCCGCAGGTCTGAACGTGGAGGCGTTTCTCACCAAACCGTTCAGCCCGAGCGACCTCGTCCGGAGGGCCCGGGAACT
This sequence comes from uncultured Chthoniobacterales bacterium, assembly GCA_964467415.1. Classification (GTDB taxonomy): domain Bacteria; phylum Verrucomicrobiota; class Verrucomicrobiia; order Chthoniobacterales; family Terrimicrobiaceae; genus CAYXRX01. The sequence continues at coordinate 66,000 of CAYXRX010000004.1, read as the reverse complement.
CCTGGCGTAAGTGCCGCCATGGATTGTGGTGGGCATCTTCCCTGGCCTGTGGTAGGATTATCCGCAACCAGCCCCCAATGGACGATGCGACAAATGTGATCGAGGCCCTCGGGCTGAAGGGTCGCGAAACCGAGCTCCTCTCAAAGGTTCTGGAACTGTCACAGGCTGCCGTCATCGTCACGGATCCGTCCGGCACGATTGAGTATGTGAACCGCGCGTTTGAAAGCATGACCGGATACGCCGCGTCCGAGGTGGTGGGGAGAAACCCGCGGATATTGAAATCCGGCCGGACGGCACCCGACCTCTACGAGGACCTCTGGAACACGATCACCTCAGGCGCCACCTGGAAGGGCCGGATTCAGAACCGCCGGAAAGACGGATCACTCTACTGGGAGGAGGTGACGATTTCTTCCCTGCGTGGCGCCGATGGAGGCATCCTCCACTTCGTTGCCGTGATGGACAATATTGCCCAGGAACTGAAAACCGAGCGCGAATATCGCATGCTCTTCGAGGGGATGCTCAATGGCTTCGCCGTTCACGAGATCATCTGCGACGCTTCCGGCCGGCCGGTCGACTACCGGTTTCTCGACGTCAATCCGGCATTCGAGCGGATGACCGGCCTGCGAGCGAAAGAGATCATCGGGAGGACGATCCGGGAAATCATGCCCGGCGCGGAACCTTTTTGGATCGAGCGATACGGCGAGGTGGCGCTGACCGGGAAGGCTGTCCGGTTCGAGGAATTCAGCAAGGTGCTGGGCCGGAGGTTCCATGTGACCGCCTACCGGCCCGAGCCGGGCCGGTTTGCGGTGGTCTTTGAAGACATCACCGAACGCAAGCTGGCGGAAGAAGCTCTCCGCAGGAGCGAGGAAAACCTGTCCATCACACTGCACTCGATCGGCGATGCCGTGATCGCCACCGATGCCGCTGGCCGGATCACCCGGATGAACAGCCCGGCGGAGCAGCTGACAGGCTGGCCGCTGGTGGAGGCGGTGGGCCGACCGATGGCGGAGGTTTTCCGCATCGTCAATGCCCGAACGCGCGAGCCGGTTGTCGACCCGGTGCATCAGGTTCTCATTCGCGGGGTGACGGTCGGGCTGGCAAATCACACGGTCCTGCTGGCCAGGGATGGCAGGGAATATCAAATTGCCGACAGCGCGGCGCCGATCCGGGACGCAGAGGGCATGATCGTCGGAGTGGTTCTCGTTTTCAGCGATGTGACGGAGAACTACAAAATGCAGGAGGAATTACTGGAGCGGGAAAGGGAGTTCCGGAAGCTTCTCGAGAACCTCTCCGCGGGGGTGGTTGTTCACGCACCGGATTCCTCGATCGTGTTGGCAAACACGATGGCCTCGACGCTCCTGCGCCTGACCAACGACCAGATGATCGGGAAGACCGCCATGGATCCGGCATGGCATTTCCTTCATGAAGACGGCAGCACAATGCCGCTGGAGCAGTATCCTGTGCAGTGCGTGCTTGCCTCGGGGAAGCCCCTTCGAAACCATGTGGTGGGCATCGCGGATCCAAGCCTGACCGAACCCAACTGGGTGCTTTGCAACGCCTATCCGGAGCATGATGCGCAGGGCGCACTGGTCCGGATCGTCGTCACGTTCACCGACCTGACCGAACGCAAGCGGGCGGAAAACGCGCTTCTCGAAACAAACCGCCAGCTTGATGCCGCGAGGGCCCGCGCCGAGGAACTCGCCGTGAAGGCCGACGACGCCGCGCGGGCAAAGAGCGAGTTTCTGGCCGTCATGAGCCATGAGCTGCGCACGCCGCTCAACGGCGTGCTCGGGTTTGCAGAGCTGCTTTCCGATACAAACCTCGATCAGGAGCAAACGGGTTACACGGCAACAATTCGGGACAGCGGTGTGCACCTCCTCAACGTGGTGAACGACATCCTCGATTATTCCAGCATTGAAAAAGGGAAGCTCACCATCGAATCCGCTCCGGTCCCTGTTGCCGAACTCCTGGAGTCCGCCTGCCACTCCATGCTCAAAACGGCGAGCGACAAGGGGCTGGATTTCCGCTGCGAAACGGCGCCAGGCTTGCCGGAGCTCATCATCGGCGACATCCGCCGGCTCCGCCAGATTCTGATCAACCTGCTGGGGAATGCGGTCAAGTTCACGTCCGGCGGATCTGTCCTCCTGCGCGCGGTCCCGGGCGTGATCGGCACGGCTCCTGCAATCGAGTTCTCAGTGAAGGATACCGGCCCGGGCATCCCTCCCGCAATGCTCGGCGTCCTGTTCAGGCCGTTTATCCAGGCCGACTCGACGCTCTGCCGACAGTTCGAGGGAAACGGGCTCGGGCTCGCCATTTCGAAGCGCCTGGCGGATGCCATGGGGGGATCGATCAGCGTCAGTTCCTCGCTCGGCGCCGGCAGCACGTTCACGTTCCTCATGCCGGTCGGCGCCACGGACGGCCAACCGGTGCCACCACCCGGCCTTGTGGAGCCGGACAGCGTCCTCCGTCCGGTCTTGTCGCAACGATCCGGAGGGCTCGTCCTGCTTGTTGAGGACGACCGGGTTTCCGCCATGCTCGCTGCGAGGATGCTCGCCTCTCTCGGCTATCGTTCGGAGTGCGCAGGCGACGGGCTGGCGGCCGTGAATGCGTTCTCGCCGGGCAAATACGCCGCCATCCTCATGGACATGCAGATGCCGGTCATGGACGGCATCGAGGCGACACGGAAGATCCGCGGGATGGAGTCCAGGACTGACGTGCGGGTGCCGATCATCGCGCTCACGGCGAATGTCATGCCGGGCGACCGGGAGCTGTGCCTCGCCGCAGGCATGGACGACTTTATCTCCAAGCCGTTCAAGAAGGCCGAGATCTCGGCCAAGCTGATCCGCTACTGCGCGCGCGGGCCTGTTCCTCCGGGGTAGGAAGACACTCCAGGACTCTCTCGCCGGAATCGCCGCCGCCGGGGCGTACAGAGGCGTGAAGGCCTGGCTGGCGAGCACAAAATATCCAGGCTGGCCCGCAAGCGGAAAACCACGCACATTCCCACCATGGGCACCACCGTGATCCGCCAGATGACGCGCAGCGAGGCCGATGGCGTTCTAGCCTGGGCACAACGCGAGGGATGGAACCCCGGGCTCCACGATGCCGGACTCTTCTATGAGACGGACCCTGAGGGTTTTTTTGTGGCCGAGCGGGACGGGGAAATCATCGGGGCGATCTCAGCAGTCCGGTATGGCGTTGGCTTCGGGTTTGTCGGCCTGTTCATTGTGGTGCCGGGCGAGCGCGGGCGGCGGGTGGGGATCCTCCTCGGTCGCCGTGCGATGGAATGGCTGGCGGGGCGGGTCATCGGAACCGACGGCGTGCTGGCCAAGCAGGACCAGTATGCCCGCCTTGCGGGGTTTGTGCCCGCTCACCGGAGTGTGCGTTTCGCAGGGAAAATTGCCGGGCAGACGCACGGGGAGGTGCTTCCCCTGCAGGCTTTTCGATGGCGCGATGTCGTCGGCTTTGATACCGGATGTTTTCCCGCACCACGCGAGGACTTTCTGAGGCGATGGATCGCTCAGGATGATGCCCTCGCCCTGGGGGCGGACGGTCCCGGCGGCCTGGCGGGATTCGGCGTCATCCGGCGCTGCCGGGCCGGCTGCAAAGTCGGCCCGCTGTTTGCCGCCGGGGCCGGAGTTGCCAGCCGGATCCTCACGTCACTGGCCGGGTTTGCGGCGGGTGAGGAGATTTTTCTGGATGTTCCGGAGTGCAACCCGGATGGAACCAGCCTGGCCGTGTCGCTGGGCATGCAACCGGTCTTTGCGACAGCGCGGATGTATGCCGGCCCCGCGCCCGAACTCGCCGCCGAACGGATCTTCGGCGTAACGAGTTTCGAGCTGGGCTAGCCGCCGGCTAGAGCGACTTGCAGAACTCTTCGATGCGGTCGAGCCCGGTCTTGATGACGTCGAGGCTGGTCGCGTAGCTGAGGCGGACCGTGCGGTCGTCGCCGAACGCGATGCCGGGGACGAGGGCGACATTCGCCTTGCTCAGGAGGCGGTCGGCGAAATTCTGCGACTTGAGGCCGAACGAGCTGACGTTGGCGAGGACGTAGAAAGCGCCGAGTGGCTTGACGGCGGTGAGGCCGGCGATCGAGCTGATCCGCTCGAACATATACTGGCGGCGGATATCAAACTCATCGCGCATGTCGGAGACGCCCTGCTGGTCGCCGGTAAGGGCCGCAAGGCCGCCATACTGGGCGAACGAACACGGGTTCGAGGTCATATGGCTCTGCATCGAATCGATCGCCTTGGCGATCGGCTCGGGGGCGCCCAGGTAGCCGAGGCGCCATCCGGTCATCGCGTAGGCCTTGCTGAACCCGTTAACGGTGATCGTGAGATCGTAGGCTTCCGGGGTGAGTGAGGCGATGCTGACGTGCTCGGCGCCATCGTACGTGAGCTTCTCGTAGATCTCGTCGGAGAGGATGAAGATGTCCTCCTCGGCGGCGACCTCGGAGATCGCGCGCAGTTCTTCGCGACTATAGACCGAGCCGGTCGGGTTGCCCGGGCTGTTGATGATGATCATCTTCGTGCACGGGGTCATCGCGTTTTCAAATTCCTCGGCCGTGATCTTCCAGTCGTTCTCCTCCTTGGTCTGCACGATGACCGGGACGCCGCCGGCGATGCGGACCATCTCGGGGTAGCTCAGCCAGAACGGGGCCGGGATGACGACCTCGTCGCCGGGGTTGATGACTGCCGCGATGGCGTTGAAGCACGAGTGCTTCGCGCCGCTGCTCACGATGACCTGGCCGGGCTTGTATTCGAGACCGTTGTCCCGCTGGAACTTCTCCGAGATCGCCTTGCGGAGTTCCGGGATCCCCGAGCTCGGCGTGTATTTCGTCAGCCCGCTCTGGAGCGCGGTGATCGCCGCGGCCTTGATGTGCTCGGGCGTATCCATGTCGGGTTCGCCGGCGCCAAACCCGCAGACGTCAATGCCCTCGGCCTTCATGGCTTTGGCTTTGCTGTCGATGGCAAGGGTGAGGGACGGGGTCAGTTCTTTGAGTCGGGACGCGATTTCCATAGGGTTGTGGTGTGGGTTGTAATTAGACGGGCTTGGGTTGTGCTTCAAGAAGCGGTTTCAAATTGTTTTCCCCGATGCGGAGGACAGCTATCTCGCGACGGGCATTTTCCACCGAGTCGGATGCATGGGCGGCATTGCTCATGATCGTCTGGCCGAACTCCCTCCGGATCGAGCCCGGAGGGGCCTTCGACGGATCTGTGGGGCCGAGGACGGAGCGGATTTTCGAGACCGCATCGATGCCGCGATAGACCAGCGCCACGCACTTTTCGGTGCCGGGCAGATCGCGCTGCCCGGCCGGGCAATCGCCCGGGCGCAAGCCGCAAATAAACTGGATCACCGATTCCCAGGCCGCCAGCCCGGCGGCGGGTCCGACGAGCGAGGCGAGGCTGCTCTCGACGGCATCGCCAAGCGGGAGGCCCAGCTCGTTCTCGAGTGCGAGGCGGGACTGCTTTCCGACGGCCGCGGACATTTTTTCCGTGATGGTCCCGAGCACCGGGCGGTAGAACTCCTCCGCCTGCGCGAGGCTCATGTGGAGGACCTGGAATCCGACGATGTAGAGACCGGTCCGGGAGAAGCCGTCGATCAGGCCGCCGGTGCGGGCGCTGGGAAACCGGAAGTTGTCCGGCTTGAGGAGGACGAGGGTCGTCTCGACATCCGCCCCGGCCGGAAAGATCACGCTGTCCTCCAGCACGCCACCGTCGGTATCGGAATACCGGGCCCAAAGCTCGAGGTGCCTGCGCGCGCTGTCCGGATCCGGTGCTGCCAGCACGGCAGGCTCGAAATAGACCACCCGGCCGTCCTCGACGATGTAGTCGCCGTAGGTATCGCGGATCGTCTCGCCGCTCGTGCGGTCTGTGACGATATATCCGGTCACCGAGCGCGTCTTCTGGACCGCGTCTTCCCCGCGCAGCACAAGGAGGAGGACGCGCTGCCGCCGACCGGACGCATCCGGGCCGAGTTTGCGGAGCACGTAATCCCGGATTAGTTCCTGCGTATCCCGGTGCTTAGGATCCGGCTCGCCTGCAACGATCTCCGCATAGGCATCCACGAGCTCCCGGCCCGGCGCGAACATCCGGCCGGCCACGAGCTCGAGGCCGGTGCGCGCGAGCAGCCGGGAAATAATCCCGCCGGTTCGCGACTTGCGCAGCGAATACGGTGTAATGACGACGTAGGAGAGCTCTTCGGCCATGAAAAAATCCGCTAATCTGCCGGGGTTTTGGGCAGTCGGGCAGGCTATCGGGGCACCTTGCGCGGCGTCAATAGGCATTTTCGGCGGGCGATGCCCGCGCACCACTTCCCGCGGGGCACGATGCGGGGAGGTTCAAAGCCGGCGGCTTCGAGGCCGGCCACGACCTCCGTAGCCTGGGAGTTGAGCACCCCGGAAAAAATCAGCCACCCGCCCGGCGGGAGCTTGCGGGCAAAGCCGGGAGCCGAGGCCACCAAAAGCTCGCTGAACAGGTTGGCGAGGATCACGTCGGCCTTGTGGAAGCGGCCGATCGCCCGGGCGTCCGCCAGCGAAAACGAGATTTTCCGGGAGTGGTTGGCGCGGGCGTTGGCCTTTGAGATGCGCACGCAGGCGGGATCGAAATCGAAGGCTTCGACGGCAGCCGCCCCGACGCGCTCCGCGGCGATGGCGAGGATCCCGCTGCCGGTCCCCGCATCGATGGCCCGCCAGCCGGACGGCAGTTCAGGCGCGAGATCGCAGAGCAGGCGCAGGCAGGTGGCGGTCGTCGCGTGGTCCCCTGTTCCGAAGGCCATCCCGGCAGGGATCCAAAGGGCTCCGGGCGACCGGTCGTCCTTCCAAAGGGCCTCATCCGAGTGGATCCGGAGCTTTCCGCGGATTGCCAGCGGGGCCCGCGGCTTCGCCGGCTGTCCGTTCAGGAGACGGTCGTCGACCTTGCTGGTCCTTCCGCCAAACCGCTTGACGAGCTGGCCGGCCGTCTTGCGGTCGCAGAATACTTCGATTTTCAACGCCTTCGAGCCCGGCCATGTGATCATCGCCAGACGCTCCGGCCCGAGAAAAAGCAGACGTTCGTTCCAGGCATCCTCCCATTTTTGGGAGCTGAGTCGTGTCCATCGATACATTTCCCTCGGAGACTGCCTGCAATTTTCCGAGTCGTCGAAACGTATTTCCGGCTCCGCCGGCGCTGGCTACGGCCGTTCGGCGGCGGCGCGGGGCTGGAAAAACCGGCACCTCCCGTTGAGGTTGATCCCGGAGGGGCGGGTGGTCCGGGCGCACTGGATCGCGCCTGTTGACGCGCACCGCCAGAGATCCCTCGGGAAGAGCCCCGCGACCAGCCTCCATGTCAGCAGCGCCAGCGTGAACGCGGCCGGGAAGATCGCGAGCCCGAACACCTTCCACCAGCCACCGAGCCATCCCGCATCGCTTCCCCCGAGATAAACAGCCAGGACAAAAACCGCCCATGAGAAGAAGTAGGCAAACACAAAACCAAAGAACGGCCTGAGGTGGAGGCAGGCTGTGCAGGACGAGCGTTTGCTCCGGTAATAGTCCTCCGCCGGCCCGAAGGGGACTCCCCGCGGTCCGATGACCACCCACTGCCTGCCCGAGCGGGCAAGCTTCGCGCCACAATCCGGGCAGTTGATTTCCCTCCTGCCGGCCACATCCGGGATGACCGAGAGGCAGAGCGGGCACTCGAGCGTCTTGATCGTGACGGCGGCAGCCTCCACCGGATTCGGGGGGGCGACCGGCTCAACTCCTGGATCAACCGTAAAATCGCTCATCTTAACCAGCCGGAATATCAGCAGGCCGACGGGATGCTTGTCCACCATATGTGACGATGCCGTCGTCTTTTTCTTGCCGGCGGCAGGCACGGCTGGTAGCTGGGCGGACATGAAAACGATTGTCTCCCTCCTGGCATCCGTCTCTGTCGCGCTCGTCCTGGCTGGCTGCCTGGCCTCACCGGTCTCCAGTTCCGGCGGGCTGGGCTCGAACACCGCAGTAAACACAAACGTCAACGCGGTCGTTGCCGCCGCCCAGTCCGTCTTTGCCCAATATGGCTACTCGATGGGGCCGGTGAATTACCCGGACTCGATCTCGTTCGACAAGCCAGCTGGCGGCTTCGGCAATGTCATGTGGGGGAATTATGGCAACCCGCAGACGATCCGCGTGCGCGTACAGATGCTGCCGGTGCCCGGCACGGGCAACATCCGGCTGGTGCCGAAAGTTTACAGCGTGAGCGGCGCGGGCGAGGCCGGGTTTGACGACCAGCGTCCGCTCATGGGCCTGTGGACGGCCGAGTTCGGGCCGCTCCTCAGCAAGGTGGCCGCACAGGCGGGTGGCGCCGGAGCAGGAAACTGACTCACCCCTCCCGGTAGGGCTGGTGAAGCTTGACCGTGGTCGCCGGCTTGCGGCGCAGCCGGAGGTTGAGCATCTCCACGAACACCGAGAACCCCATCGCGAAGTAGATGTAGCCCTTCGAGATGTGCTGGCCGAACCCGTCGGCCATGAGCGTTACGCCGATCAGCAGAAGGAAGCTCAGGGCAAGCATCTTGATCGTCGGATGCTTCTCGACAAATGCACTGATCGGTCCCGAGAAGAACATCATAAAGATCACGGCGACGATCACGGCTGCCACCATCACCGGAATGTTGTTCACCATGCCGACGGCGGTGATCACCGAGTCCAGGGAAAACACGATATCCAGCAGGACAATCTGGATGATGACCGCGCCGAACGCGCTCGCAGCGCGGCCGGTCTGGTGCCCGTCCTCGCCTTCGAGGTGCCCGTGGATCTCATGCGTGCTCTTGCCCACAAGAAAAATCCCGCCGAGGATCAGGATGAGGTCGCGTCCGCTCAGCCCGTGCCCGAACAAGGTGAACAACGGCTGCGTAAGCGTGGCGATCCAGGAAATCGAAAGCAGGAGGGCGATGCGCATGATCATCGCCAGCGACAGCCCGACCATGCGGGCCTTGGGCTGCTGCTCCTTGGGCAGCTTGCCCGCGAGGATCGAGATAAAAATGATGTTGTCCACCCCCAGCACGATCTCGAGAGCGCAGAGCGTGAGGAAAGCAATCCAGATTTCCGGGTTCGTCATCCATTCCATAATGGACGCGTTGTAGCAGAGCACATCCGGCTGTCGATGCCCATGTTTACTGATTCCGGAGGCGCAATCCTGCCTAGTATTTAAGGATCTTATCCAGGAACCGACGGGTCTCCTCCGAGGCCGGATTGGTAAAGAATTCCGCCGCGGGGGCACACTCGCGCACGCCCCCACCGGAGACAAAGGCAACAAGGTCAGCCGACCGCCGGGCGAACCCCATCTCGTGCGTAACAAGGATAATCGGCTTTCCAGACTCGCGCAGCTCCGCGATCACATCGAGCACCTCGGCCGTCATCTCCGGATCGAGCGCGGAGGTCGGCTCGTCCAGCAAAAGAAACCGCGGCTCGATGGCGAGAGCACGCGCGATGGCCACGCGCTGGCGCTGCCCGCCGCTCAGGTGCGCCGGCTGCTTGCCGGCATGGTCGGACAACTGGAACCGCCCCAGAACCTCCTCCGCGCGCTCCAGCGCCCGACCGCGGGAAAGCCCATGGACCTGCGTGAGAGCCAGGACGACGTTCTCGAGCGCCGTGAGGTGCGGAAACAGATTGTAAGCCTGAAAGACAATGCCGATTCGCTTACGGTATTCGCGCAGCATTTCCTCGCGTGGCTCCAGTTCCTCCCCGTCCACCCGGATCGTCCCGGAATCCGCCCGGTCGAGTCCGGCCAACAGTCGCAGCAGCGTCGACTTCCCGCCGCCCGACGGACCCACCAGCGCCAGAGTATGAGCGAATGTGGCGTCGAAGGTCACGCCATCCAGCACACGCAGCGGCCCGAAGGCTTTGGTCACGTTGGTAAGCGATATGTTCATGCGCATTGGCCCCCCGCGAGCGAGCCGCCTCCCTTTATATAGGAACGAACGCCCTGCGACGCAAGCGCCGCTACCCGCCCCTCCGTCAGGTCAAAAACCTCATCATTAATAACGACTGATGTAGTCGTATTTTCCTGACCAGTCGGATGGCTTGCGGGCAGGGTTTGGGGAATAAAGGGTCTCGTCATGTCCCGGCACGCCGGCAGCAAGTGTTACGAAATTGTAACATTCGTGTGGTTGCTGGGTAGCAGGGGCGGACATACCACCCATACCAGCATGCAAATGGAGGTGAGGACATATTCCCGGTTCCCTGCGGGGGGCCGGGTGAGGGGGCTTGTTGTCGCAAGCGGCACCCTGCTTGCTGCCTTGATGTGTTGCATTGCGGTGAGGGCACAAAGCGTTGCCGATGAGCCACCACCGACGCAAACCGTGATCGATCAGGTGAATGCGCAGACGCCTCCAACGCTTTTCATCAAGGAGTATCGGGTCATCGGCTCGAAGACGTTGCCCCGTGGAGAAGTGGAGAAGGCGGTCTACGGGTATCTGGGTCCCGGGCGGACCGAGGAGGACGTCGAAAAGGCGCGGGGAGCGCTGGAAAAAGCCTACCGTGACCAGGGGTTCCAGACGGTTTCGGTAAACGTCCCGCCGCAGAGGCCGACACGCGGGATCATCGTGCTGCAGGTCACCGAGGCGCCGGTCGGGAGGCTTCGCGTGCACGGGGCGAAATTTTTCAGTATCGAGCAGATCAAGAAGATGGCCCCGTCGCTGGCGGAGGGGAAGGTTCCGAATTTCAACGATGTGCAGCGCGACATCATCGCCCTCAATCAGCTGGCAGACAGGCAGGTGACGCCATCGCTGAAGCCCGGCGTGATTCCGGGCACGGTGGATGTCGAGCTGACGGTGAAGGACAAGCTGCCGCTGCACGGGAGCGTCGAGCTCAACAACCGCTACAGCGCGAACACGACGCCGCTGCGTCTGGACCTCGCGGTCCGCTACGACAACCTCTGGCAACTCGGACACACGATCGGAGCGGGATTCCAAATTGCGCCGCAGCGCCCGAGCGATGCGCTGGTGTATTCGGCCTATTACATTGCGCGGCACCCGTCGGTCGACTGGCTCGGGCTGATGCTGCAGGCGACGCGCCAAAACAGCGAGGTGTCGACGCTCGGCGGGTCGAACTCGCTGGGAAACGGCGAGATCTATGGCGGACGGTTCCTCGTCAACCTGCCGGCCCGCAAGGGGTTCTTCCACTCGGCGAGCATCGGAATCGATTACAAGCATTTCACGCAGGATCTGGTGCTGGGAGATTCCACCGTCTCCTCGCCGGTGAGCTACTGGCCGTTCAGCATCAGCTACAATGCGGCCTCGGTCGGAAAATTCTACGAGACCTCTTTGAACGCCGGGGTGACGTTCAGCTTTCGCGGAACCAGCCCGCAGGAGGAGCTTGAGTTTGACAACCGGCGCTACAATGCCGACGCCAACTTTTTCTACTTCCGCGGCAGCCTCGAGCACACGCAGAAGTTGCCTTTCGACTTCCAGCTCTTTGCGGGCGTGCAGGGTCAGGCAAGCGCGAGCCCTCTGCTGGACACAGAGCAGTTCAGCCTTGGCGGCCTGAGCACGGTGAGGGGGTATCTGGAGTCGGTCGTGGTAGGAGACAGCGCGGTTTGCGGGACTTTGGAGTTCCGGAGCCCCTCACTGCTGAAGTGGCTGGGGGAAGGCCACGATTGGCGGATCTTCATCTTCCTGGACGGGGGCTCGGCCGTGCTGAACGATCCCCTGCCTGAACAGACCTCAAACTTCAACCTCTGGAGCTACGGCATCGGCAGCACGATCAAGATTTTCAGCCACGTGAACGGGGAGTTCATTATCGGGATCCCGCAGGTCACGCAGGCACCCTCTGAAGCCGGGCAGCCGCTTTTCACATTCCGCCTCTGGGCCGAACTTTAACGCCACATGAAAACCAAACGACTCATCAACTCACTTCTGCTTGCCATGGCTGCGATGCTTCTGGCCACCACGCACGCGCACGCCTGGTGGAACAAGGAATGGACGGCACGCAAGCCGATGACCGTCGACACCGGCAAGACCGGGGTGGAAATCTCCGAACCGGCGGGCACCGCCCTCGTGCTTCTGCGCCTTCACCAGGGGAACTTCAACTTCGGGGCGGCGAAAGAAGACGGTAGCGATCTGCGGTTCGTGGCAGAGGACGACAAGACGCTCCTCGACCACCAGATCGAAAAATGGGATCCGCTCATGAACGAGGCGTTTGTCTGGGTAAAGGTCCCGGACATCAAGCCCGGCGGGCAGGCGAAATTCTGGATCTATTCCGGAGCCGAAGGCGATAAGATCGAGGCCGGCGGGGACCCGAAGGCCACCTACGACGCCGACAGCGTGCTGGTCTACCACTTCACCGCCGCCACCCCGCCGGACGCCACAAAGAATGCGAACAATGCGACGACCGGCGGCACGCTCTCCGAGGGCTCGCTGATCGGGCCCGGCATGCGTCTTCTGGGAAACACAGCCCTCAAAATCCCGGGATCGGACTCGTTCAAGTGGACCGATGGCCAGCCGCTCACGCTCTCCGCCTGGGTCAAGCCGACCGCACTGAACGAAAAAGGAGTCCTCTTTGACCGCGTCGATGGCGGCAGCCGGTTCCAGGTCGGTATTGCCAACGGCATCCCCTACGTGCAGATCGGAAGCCAGCGCAGCGCGGCGGGCGAGGCGGTCGCGCCCAATGCCTGGAAGCACGTGGCGGTCGTCGCCACGAATGCCTCGACCACGCTCTACCTCGATGGAAAGGAATACGCCAAGCTCGATGCGCCCGTTCCGGCGCTCGCCGGCGAAGCCACCCTCGGAGCGGATGTCGACGGCAAGAACGGCCTCGTCGGTGAAATGGACGAGTTCGAGGTTTCCAAAGTCGCGCGCGGTCCGGGCTGGGTCCAGTTTGCCTACACCAGCCAGGCTGGCAATGACGCCAGCACGAAGCTGGTCGCGGCCGGCGAGGACGAGGGCAGCAGCGGGGGCGGGCACAATCCCGCCCTCGAGCACGTGATGCTCTTCGGAGACATTGCCAAGAACATGATGTTCGACGGCTGGATGGTCGTCTTCTTCTGCGCGCTCATGGCGATCGTCGGCTGGACGGTTGCAGTCCAGAAATTCCTCTACCTGAATAAAATCCAGAAGGGGAGCGACGAGTTTCTGCGGCAGTGGAAGCACATGTCGACCGACCTCACCGCGCTCGATCACTCGGATGCCTCCAGCGTGAGCAGCCTCGGCGGCACCGCGAGCGCCAAGGTCCAGAAGCTCATGAAGCAGTCGCCGCTCTACCACATCTACCACATCGGCTCGGAGGAAATCCGCCACCGCATGGAGGATAAAAAGAAAACCTTCAACGGCCTGTCCGCCCGCTCGATCCAGGCGATCAAGGCGAGCCTCGACTCCGGCCTCACCCACGAGATCCACCGGATGAGCAGCGGGCTCATCTACCTCACGATCAGCATCGCCGGCGGACCGTATGTGGGCCTGCTGGGCACGGTCATGGGCGTCATGATCACGTTCGCCGTCATCGCCAAGAGCGGCGAGGTCGAGGTGAACTCGATCGCGCCCGGCATTGCCAGCGCGCTTCTGGCCACCGTGGCCGGTCTGCTTGTCGCGATTCCGGCGCTGTTCATCTACAGCTACCTCAACACCCGGATCAAGGAGGCCGTGACAAACATGAACCTCTTCATCGACGAGTTCATCACGAAGATGGCCGAATTTTACCCGCCGGCTGGCGAGGGCGGTGTTCCTGTGCGCAGGCTGGAGGTCAGGGAGGACGCATGACAGCCGGCGACGACAAGGCCTACGACGACATCAACGTCACGCCGATGGTGGACCTCTACCTCGTGCTGCTCCTGATCTTCATCATCATGACGACGGCCGGCGTGCAGGGGACGAAGGTCGACCTGCCCAAAGGCAGCAAAGCCCCGGCCATCGGCGGCCCGAAGAGCAAGGCGATCACCGTCAACAACGAGGGCAAGGTCTTCCTCGACACCGTGCCGGTCACCCTCGCGGAACTGGAGACAAAGCTCAACGAGCACAAGTCCAGGAACCCGGATTTCCCGGTCGTCGTGCGCGGCGACCGCGCCACGCAATACCAACTGGTCATGGACGTGCTCGACGTCATCGGGCGGGTCGGCATCACCAAGATCGGTCTGGCAACCCAAGGACCGAAATAGCGCCATGGTCAGCCCCGACGACGAAGAGGAGGTACCGTTCCTCCAGAAGCACAAGATCAAGCTGATCATGGGCGGGCTCGTCGTAGCCGGCGCACTCGGGTATTTCATTTTCGCGCCGAAGGAGGCACCGAAGAAAAAATCGACGGTGAGCATGGTGAGCATCATTCCGCCGCTCCCGCCGCCCCCTCCCCCTCCGCCGCCCCCTCCCCCGAAGGAACAGCCGCCCGAGCCGGAGCAGGTCAAGGAGGAGAAATTTGTTCCCGAAGAGGCGCCGCCCGAACCGCAGCAGGCCGAACCGGAACCCGCACCGATGGGAACCAACATCGAGGGCAACGGACCCGACGGATTCGGCCTCGCCAAGGGCGGCGGCGGAGGGATGATCGGCGGCACCGGCAAAGGCGGGCGTGGGGCAGGATCCAAGTTTGGAGCCTACGCCGGGCAAGTCCAGGCGCGCGTTGTCGATGCCCTGCGCAACCACAAAAAGACCCGCTCGGCTGCGATGAACGTGAAGGTCCGCGTCTGGGCGGACGCCACCGGCCGGATCACCCGCGCAACGATCAGCGGGACCTCGGGCGATGCCAAGGTCGACAGCGCGATCCGCGATGAAATTTTAACCGGCCTGCAATTGCAGACCCCCCCGCCGGAAGGCATGCCGATGCCGATCGTCATGCGCATCTCAGCAACCCGGCCCAACTGACCACATGAGCTTCCCAACATTGATTCCACGCATTCTGCCGATCATCCTTCTGGCCATGGCCGCACAGGCGGCCGACCAGCAGGCCCCGCCACCCGTGAAGAAAAACCGGATGGTCTTCGACGCGCCGGCCGCCAGCCCGACACCGTCACCGACCCCCGCCCCGGCATTCCGGAAGACCGGCTCGTCACCCACAGCGCTGCCGGCCATCGAGCTCGCCGCGGCGGACGCCACGCCGAAGCCTCAGGCATCAGGAGCCGTGGCCCCCGTCGTCCCCGAACCGTGGCCCGCTCCGGCCGGATTCGCCCCGGCGGCCCAGTCCGTGGCCACCCCCCCTCCCGCTCCGGCCACAAAGCCGTCCCCTGCGGCCTCCACCACGCCCCCTCCCGCTCCGGCCACCCCGGCAGCCGAAGCCAATCCCTCGCCGAAGCCCCAATCCGGGGGACCCGCGGAAGGCGCGCTGCCGACCAATCCCGCAACCAACGAGGACATCATCTCCGGCACGCCCAACCTTGCACCGCCGGAAAACACGCCGAAGCCAACGCCCTCGCAGAGCGTCACCATCAACCTCATCAACAAACTCGTCCAGCGCGGGATCCTCACCAAGGAGGATGCCAGCGAGATGATCATCCAGGCGCAGGCCGAAGCCGATGCGGCCCGGGCGCAGGCGCAAGCCGACATGTTCGCCGTTGCCCAGATCGCCGCGGTCCAGGCGGCTGGCGAGCAAATCGCCGTCGCCCAGGCGCAGAATGCACCGGCATCGGCCGACGATGTCCGGGTCACTTATGTGCCCGAGCCGGTGAAGATGCAGATCAAGGAGGAAATCAAGCTCGAGCTGGCCGCCGACCGGGCCAGCAACAAGTGGGCGGGGAATGTCTTCCTGCCGAAGTGGGTCGACAAGGTCGATCCGTTCTTCGACCTGCGCGTGCGCTTCGAGAGCGACACATTCCCGAACAGCAACGACGCCACCGGGGCGTTCCCGAATTTCAACGCGATCAACACCGGGCTGCCGTTTGACACGACCGGCAACCAGTTCGCCCCGCAGCTCAACGCCGACCAGAACCGCAACCAGTTCCGGCTCCGCGCGCGCTTCGGAATGGACATCGACCTCGGCGAGAATTTCACGTCCGGATTCCGGGTGGCCACCGGCCAGAACAACTCGCCGGTCTCGACAAACCAGAGCATGGGCCTTGCGAGCTCAGCCACGCAGGGCCAGGGCGGCAACTTCAGCAAGTATGCGATCTGGCTTGACCGCGCGTTCCTCCGCTACGACCTGCCCGTCAACAACAAGCCGCTGCTGACCTTCTGGGCCGGGCGGTTTGACAACCCGTTCATGTCCACGCGCCTGATCTGGGACGAGGACCTCGGGTTCGACGGAGCGGCCCTCAAGCTCCAATATGAGGTCCTGCCCGGCCTCACGCCGTTCGTGACCGCAGGCGCTTTCGTCGTCTATAACACCGACTTCAACTTCTCGTCGAACCAGCCGGCCAAATACCCCAGCTACGACAAATACCTCTACGCCATCCAGGGCGGCCTCGAGTGGAAGCCGACCGAGGACTGGAAGCTCAAAATCGCAGCCGCCTACTACTACTTCCAGAACATCGAGGGCAAGCTCTCGACTCCCTACACACCGCAGACGGTCAACGACGCCAGCGACACCGACAACAGCCGCCCGTCGTTCGCCCAGAAGGGCAACACCTACATGGCGATCCGCAACATCATCCCCGATGCCAGCAACGACTTCGGTGCGATCAACCAGTGGCAATACTACGGCCTCGCAACGAAGTTCCAGGATGTCGCGATCACCGCGCGGCTTGACTACAACGGCTTCGAGCCGGTCCAGATCTCGCTTGTCGGCGAGTTTGTCTCCAACCTCGCGTTCAACAAAAACGACATCGGTCTCATCGCCGTCAACAACCGCGGCCCGATCGCCGACCCGACCGAACTCAATGCCATCGGCGCCTTCGAGGGCGATTCCTACGGATGGCTCATCGATCTGCGCATCGGAACCCCGGCGCTCGCCAAGCGCTGGGACTGGCAGATCGACGTCGGCTACCGCTGGATCGGCTCGGATGCCGTGGTGGACGGGTTCAACGATTCGGACTTCGGGCTCGGCGGCACGAACATGAAGGGCTTCACGGTTGGCGGGCACCTCGCCCTCTCGCAAAACGTCTACGTGTCCCTGCGCTGGATGGGCGCCGACAGCATCGCCGGCCCGACCTACAAGACCAACATCATCCAGTTCGACCTCAACTCGAAATTCTAAGATCATGAAAAAGACATTCCCGATCGCCGCCTGGCGGCCTGCGCTGCTGCTGCTTCTGGCCTGCGCCAGCCTTTCTGCCGCTCCGGAGGAGACGGCCGAGGACAAGCTCCGCGGCGCGCTCCGCGACACGATGCTCAAGCTGCGCGACGCCCAGGGCCAGATCGCCACCGCCCAGGCCGCCCAGATTGCCGCCGAGGACAAAATCAAGGAGCTCACCGCCAAGTCGGAGGCCCTCACCAAGGACCTCATGGCCGAACGTAACACCTCGGCCAATATGATCGCCGGTCTCAATACCAAGATCGAGGAGCGCGACAAGTCGATCGTCGGACTCCAGGCCACCGTCCAAAAGTGGAAAAAATCCTACTCCGAGGTCACCGCATTCGCCGCCAAAAAGGAAACCGAGCGCGCGAAGCAGGAGGCCAAGGCCCTCCAGCTCGAACGCGAGGTCGCCAGCCAGAAGGTCAAAAACCTCGAGATGTTCAAGGCCGGCATGGACACGCTCGACCGCTACGAGAAGTTCGGCCTCGGCGACGCGCTCCTCGCCCGCGAACCGTTTGTCGGCACCACCAAGGTCAAGTTCCAGACGCTCATCCAGGATCAGGCGGACAAGCTCGCCGACGCCCGCATTGACGCCAAACCCGCCGACGCCAAACCGGGCGATCCCAAAGCCACCGACTCCGCCTCCAAGCCAGCGGACGCGAACGCGAAGGCCCAAGCCTCGCCGTCCCCCGCAGCCAAACCGAAGGCCTGACCCCGATCAAAGGAGTAACGGATTCCCTGTTTCTCCGGGGAGCAGCGCTCCCGCTCTGCTCCTCGCTGCGCCCAACGCAGCAGAAGCTGCGTTTTCCGAAAAAGCAGCCACCTCAAGCCGGTGAGGCCGCCGCAAGGGCTTCCGGCTTCGCCGGCACGCTCTCCACTCCGCGCAGGTGGAGAAGCTCCATGCTACCGTCGTAGTGCTCGACGATCGCCGTGCAGCTCTCCACCCAGTCGCCGGTGTTGAAATACTCGATGCCCCCGATCTCCCGCACCGAGGAGGTGTGGATATGGCCGCACAACACGCCATCGACATCGTAATCCTTCGCGTAGCGCACAACCGATTCCTCGAACTGGCCGATAAATCCGACGACATTCTTCACCTCCGCCTTCACGTAGGCGCTCAGCGACCAGTGCCCGTAGCCGAACAGCTTGCGGAAGAAATTCACAATCCCGTTGCAGCGCATGAGCAGCGTGTATCCGATATCTCCCACGTGCGCCAGCCAGCCAAGGTTCTGGACGACCGTGTCGAGCTCATGCCCGTGGATGACCAGCAACCGCCGGCCGTCGGCCGTCCGGTGGATCGCATTTTTCTGAAGCGTGACGCTCGCGTAGGAGCCGAAAAATCCCGAGAGGAACTCGTCGTGATTTCCGATGATGTAGATGATCTCTGTGCCCTTGCGGCCTTTGCGGAGGATCTTCTGGATGACGTCGTTGTGCTCCTGAGGCCAGTAGATCCCGCGACGCAGCGACCAGATGTCGATCAGGTCACCGACCAGATAGAGCGTCTCAAACTCCGTGTCTTTCAGGAACTCCAGTAGCGCAGCCGCCTGGCTTCCGCGCGTCCCCAGATGTACGTCTGAAATCCATCCCGTGCGGTAGCTTTTCATCATTCTGTTCGCAAGTTATTCACAACCGGAATCGCGCTGAAAACGTTGGTTTTGTTACAATTCCGTCACACGCCAGCCCCTTGGGAAGCCTCAAAACCACACCGCTCAAAAAAGCAAAAGGCCCGGTTCCGCGAGTCCAAGTCCTCGTGGAAACCGGGCCACAAATGCGCTTGTGTTCGTAGCGGACCGGCCTACGCGGCGCGGCCCCTGCGGCGAACGAGCGAATGCACCACAATGGCCCCTGCACCAAGACCGAGCAACGCCCACGTGCCGGGCTCGGGCACGGCGTTGACCTGGAAGGTTGCCACCGATCCGTTCGAACCGGTCCCCTCGTATCCGACGACAAGGAGATTGTTTCCCGTCGGGTTGTTCGCAGCCGGAAGGAACAGGATCGACTCGGGCGAGATGAACGCCCCGCCGCTGTCCGCGCTGCTGGTTGCCGAGTTGAAGTAACCAGCGACAAAGACGTTGTTCAGGTCGGTGATGTCGAACTGGAAGATGCCGTTCTGACGCTCTGTCCCGAGAAAGACAAAATCGCGGCCATCGATCGAACCGAACGCGAGGGCTTCGGGCTCGGGGCCCTTGTCATCGGAACGTTCGTCGTACTTCGAAGGCAGACCGTCATTCATGTTGTGCGTTGTGGGATCGTTCGCGATCACATAGGCCTCGATCATGGAATCCGAGTCGAAGGCGAGAGCTCCGGTTGCGGCATTCCAGATGGAGAAGCTGCGTGTGCCCATCATGGTCGGCTCGTCGATATCGCCGTCCAGATCGGTGTCGCCCTGGTCCTTGAGAAGATTGAGGCGGCCGATGCCTGTGTTGTTCACGATCGGATCGACCGATGCATCGATGTCTGGAGCGGTCGATCCGTTGGTGACGGTCCCCTGTGCGCTGCCGCGGAAGAGGTCGCCGTCGTCGGGACGGGCATCGCCCTCATTGGCTGTGACGAGGTAAGTTGTGCCGGAGCGCTCGAACTTCGAGATGGTATCAGGCATCGGCAGGCCTTTGACGGTGTCGTTAGGATTCACCAGCTTGGCGTTGCCGGCCCCGTCTCTGTCCGAGGCGTCGATAACCTGCTCGATTTTGCCGAGAGTGTGGATCGCTGTATACTTTCCCGCGCTCCCACCCGTCAGATCAAGCGTCGCGATCGCGTTGTTTTCCTGCAGGGTGATAAATGCCTTGTCGTTCGTGGCAGTGATGTATTCCGGCTCGATGTCGGCGGCGTTCGGCGACTTGACCGTGGCGGTGTCCAGCCGCGCATTCCGGAGCCCGCTGATCGACACTCCGGCGTCGAGGTTGCCTGCTGTGAAGTCGTAGGTGGCGACGTTCGACCCGCTGAGCGCGGCAAGGTGGGAGATGTTCGAGACGCTACTGATGTCCACGACGCTGACCGATCCGTTGCGGTTGACGGCCTCGGCGACAGTGACATTCCCCGACCCGTATTCCGCTTCATTGGCGATGAGCAGTTTCGTGCCGTCCGGGGTGATCGTCACCGAGTCCGGATGGTATCCGACGTCGAGCGTCTGGAGGATCGAGCCGTCGGCCAGACTGAAGAACGCGATCCGGCCATAGTCACTGGCACCCTTGGCCAATGGAATCACCGTGGCCACGCCGAACCCGCGGCTGTCGGCCAGCACGCTGGAGATCGAACTGATATTGGCCGCACCACCGAAGACGCTACTCAGATCTGCGGAGATTCCGGCGCTGAGCGCACCGCTGCCGCTGATCGAATACATCTGGACCGCATGACTTGTCCCCGAAAGGGAGTCGGTCGTGAGGAGCTTGCCAGAGGTGGCATCGAACGAGACGATCTCCCCTCCGTTGGCGATGCTGGCGCCACCGAGAAAGGAAATCTCGGCCCTGGCGGCCATTGAACAGACGATGATGGATGTGAGAATACTAAGCTTGCATTTCATGGTGCTTGATTGGTGTTGGTGATTGGGCAGGGGCCTGCGTGTATCCGCGGCCTCGTTCCGTGCGCAGAAGGTGAAAGCTGGATGGCGCGGGGCCAACTTTGTTAATGTGACAATTTCGTCACAGGACAGGAGCCTGCCCGGCCCGGAAACGCCCTGGCGACGTGCCAGTGATTTTCCGGAACTGCCGGTTGAAGTGCGGGATCGACTCGAACCCGCAGTCCATCGCGATTTCGGAGATCCGCGCATGCGGGCGCGCAGAAAGAAGCTCACACGCCCTGCGAACCCTGACCGCGGCCAGATACCCGGCCAGCGACTGGCCGGTACCGGCGCGGAAGATCCTGCTGAAGTGGCCGGGGCTGAGAGAGGCAGCCTGAGCTGCCGCCGCCAGGCTGAGCGGAGTGGCGAAGTTCCGGTCGATGAAATCGATGGCTTTCCGGACCGGCTCTGGCAAGGCATGGGACGCGCGGTCCAGCACGGCGCAGGCCTCGCGCTCGAGGTCTCGGACAAGCGGGCCTGAAAGGACGAGCGCTGCCTCGCAGGAGGCACAGGACGTCTGGGGCAGCGGCCCGAATTCCACCAGGCCGACCGTCTCCCCCCGGGCCCGCAGCGCGACGGCTGCGGACATCAAGCCGCGGTCGCAAACCGCCCGCGAGAGCCCGTCGGACTGCGAGGCGGATTCCCGCATCGCACCATGCCATCTCAGGCACCGGATCGCCGAGTCCGACATCGCCCGGCTCATCCGGCAGGTCTCGCGCAGCGCTGGCGGGAGCTGGCGCAGATCACCCATCAGGATCAGACGTGCCGGCACGCTCGTGGCGGCCTCGAACGTCCTGAGCGCCTCGGTGGCCCGCTCGTGAAACCGCTCAGAGGAACCGTGGAGGGCGCTCTCCGGCCAAGGCCGCACATGAGCACCCCGCAGGAATGTCCTCCCTCCGATTGATCCAAGAATCTCCATTTTGAACAAGCACCCCGATAAATGCCGTCCCCGCTCCAAACAAGGTGCCGAATGTGACGATTCTGTAACGCCGCGCCGGCGGATTTGATCAAGCATTCCGCCGCCCCCGCGTAGAGGCCATGCCGCCCACCCACTAGTGTCGCCGCCGGTCCGGACAACCCTCCGGCCATCAAAAAACAAACACAACACACGACAATGAAAACCAATCGACTTGCAAAACTCGGCCTGGCGGCGGCGCTCGCCGGCGGCCTTCTGGCATCCTCTCAAGCCCACGCGCAAAACGCGAAGAACGTCATCCTCATGATCAGCGACGGCGCGGGATTCAACACGTTCCGCATGACCGATAAATACTACAGTGAGGCCCCGGTTTACGAGGGCAACGACTTCGTGAAGTTCGGGATGCAGACCTACTCCTATGGGGCAAATACCCAGAACGGAACCAAAACCGAGCGGCCCTATGATTCGGGCGCGATGTTCAACGGCACAAACTCCACGTTTGCCATGACCGGCCCGACCGACTCGGCCTCCGCCGCGACAGCGATGTATACCGGCGTGAAGAACTACGACGGCGAGGTCAACTGGACCATCGACGACAAGCCGCTCACGACCTACTTCGAGAAGGCCGCCAACTTAAAAAACCGCAGCATCGGCGCGGTCTCCTCGGTCGAGTTCAGCCACGCCACGCCGGCGGCCGTTTACGGCCACAACAGCAGCCGGAACAACTATGCGGCGATCGGCTATGAAGGTGTCTACGGATCGAATCCGGTCAACGATCTCGGCAACAGCTCCAGCAACCCGCAGGCGGGGGATAACAATAACTACGACTCGCTGAACTACAACAGCAACCTCAAGGTGCTCATGGGGGCGGGCAACGGCGATTACAACGACAGCGGGGCCGCGGCAAATACCGTGGACAACTACGTCGGCGGAAATGCCACGTGGACAGACATCAAGGATGGAGCCCCCAATGGGTGGTCGGTTGCCCAGACCAAGGCCGAATTCGAGAGCGTGGCCAACGGGACCGTCGCCGGTGCGCCCGACAAGCTCCTCGGGGTCGCCCAGGTGAACACAACGCTCCAACAGGGGCGCGCAAATCCCGCAGGCGACTTCGACCCACTCAACACGAACGTCCCCACCCTCGCGACGATGACCAAGGCCGCCCTGAACGTGTTGGCGAAAAATGCCAACGGCTTTGCCGTCATGATCGAAGGCGGCGCCGTGGATTGGGCCGGCCACGCCAACCAGACAGACCGCAACATCGAAGAGCACCGCGACTTCAACCTCGCTGTCCAGAGCGTCGTCGACTTCGTCGATCTCGGCGGGGACGACATTGACTGGACGAATACCCTTCTCATCGTCACAGCCGACCACGAGACAGGGAACCTCTGGGGCAACGGCACCTACACGGACACGAATGCCAACAGCAAATATGACGCTGGCATCGACACCTTCAACGGCTTCCAAACGATCGACGGGACCGGCGCCGCGGTCATGAGCGATGTCCAGTGGCTGAGCGGCGACCACACGAACGCGCTCGTGCCGTTGTTCGCCAAAGGGGCCGGCAGTGAACTTTTCGCCAACTACGTCGTCGGCACGGAGAACATCTCCGCCCACTACGGAGCCGGCACAGCCGGGTTTGCCGACGGGGACATCGGCTATATCGACAACACCGCGGTCTACAAGGTGATGGCCTCGGCCTCCGCCGTCCCTGAGCCCTCCACCTACGCCCTCATGGGCCTCGGCGCGCTTCTTGTCGTCTGGGCGCTCCGCCGCAAGCGGACCGCATAATCCTCAAAATCCAAAATCGAACAGCCGGGGCGCGCTCAGAGATGGGCGCGCCCCGCATCGTTTGCTGGGGTCGCATTGGTGCCTCCCGGTGGCATGTCCTGCCGCGGCCCGACAGCCGGCTCATTGCTATTGACCGCGCGGATCAAAGCTGGCTGGATGCCCGCAATTGATTCCCATGCCAGCCATGACCGACACATCCATGTCAGCGGGCAGTGTCTCAACAGCCCTTCCGGCCTGCCGGCCGTCACTGGCGGCTGCAAAACATATCATTCCAATGAACCTCTTGAGCCATCCTTTGAAATTTTCGGCTGTCCTCTCCCTGCTTGCGATTGCGCCCGGGTGCTCGCCGCCACCCCCGCCTGAAGCCAACGTGGTCCGACCGGTCAAGACAGCTGTGGTGGCCGTCGGCGAAGAATCAAGGGAGCGGATATTTCCGGGCCGCGTCGAGGCCTCGAGGAAGGTCGAGCTGGCCTTTCAGGTGTCCGGCCTGCTGGCGAGCCTGCCGGTCCGCGAAGGGCAAAAGGTTGCGGCGGGCGAAGTTGTTGCCCAGCTCCGGCAGGAGGAGTTTCAGGCGCGCTTGAACGCCCTGCAGAGCCAGCTCGACAGGTCCCGCGCCGACCTGCAGGCGCTCCGCAACGGGGTGCGACCCGAGGAACGGCTGCGCCTCGAGGCCCAACTGCGTGCGGCGGATGCGCAGCTGGCGAAGGCGCGCGCGGAATTCGGCCGCTCGGAGCAGCTGCTCCGGAACCGCGTCATTTCCGCGGCGGAGCACGATCGCGCGATTGCTTCCTACAGCGTGGCCCAGGAAAACCAGCAGGCGGCCCGGCAGACGCTCGATCAGGGTGTGTCGGCGAGGGTGGAAGACATCCAGGCCAAGGAGGCCGAAGTCCGCGGCCTGGAGAGCCGGGTTGTGGAGGCCGCCCTCCAGCTGGCGGACTCCACGCTGCGCGCTCCCTACGACGGGGTGATTGCCCAGCGGTTTGTCGAGCAGGGGCAGAACATCCGGGCGAAGCAACCGGTGGTCAAGTTCCAGGACGTCGATGAAATCGTGATCGCCGTCGACATTCCCGAGGCTGTCATGGCTGCCGAGATCCGGTCCGCGGATTTGATGGCGATGTTTGCGGAGTTCGGCGCGGCTCCGGGCATGCGCTTCCCCGTGCACATCCGGGAGATCGCCCAGCGCGCGGATCCGGTAACGCAGACATTCCTGGTCCGCGTCGCGATGAAGGCTCCTCCGGAGCTGAACCTGCTGCCGGGCATGACCGCATCGGTCAGCATCACTTACCAGCGCGCAAACATTCTGGGCGGCCGGATCCTCGTACCGATTGGCGCGATTTTTCAGGACAGCCCGGGCCAGCAGGTGGTCTGGGTTCTCGGCGCGGAACAGGCGGTCACCCGCCGTCCGGTCAAAACCGGCCGGGCGACCGGCGACCGCATCGAGATTCTGGACGGACTTCAACCGGGCGACCGCATCGCCGTGGCCGGCGTGACCTTTCTGCGCGAGGGAATGAAGGTCCGCGACCTCGGTGACGCCCTCGGGGGCGCCCGGCCATGAATCCCGGCGAATTTTCCGTCAGGAACAACCGCGTGGTCCTGGTGGCCATGGCGCTGGCCATCATCGGAGGCATCGTCGCGTATCTGAATATCGGGCGGCTCGAAGATCCGGAGTTTACGATCAAACAGGCGCTGATCATCACGCCCTATCCCGGAGCCAGCGCGGAGGAGGTGGCGCAGGAAGTCACGAATCCGATCGAGATCGCTTGCCAACAGCTCGGCCAGCTCGACTACGTGGAATCCGAATCCTCGCGCGGCAGGTCAGTGGTCACGGTCACCATCAAGGACCGCTACGACAAGGAGCGGATGCCGCAGGTCTGGGATGAGCTTCGGCGCAAGGTTTCGGATGTACAGTCGCAGCTCCCGCCCGCCGTGCGCGGGCAGTCGATGGTCGTCGACGATTTCGGCGACGTCTACGGGATTTTCTTCGCGGTCACGGGAGAGGGGTATTCGTTCCCGGAGCTGCGCCGGTATGTCGAGTTCCTCCGCCGCGAGCTCCTCCAGGTGCCGGGGGTTAAGAGCGTCGCGCTCTTCGGAGAGCAGCGCGAGGTCGTCTTTCTGGAAATCTCGCGCCAGCGGCTGGCGCAGCTCGGCCTCAACGAGGAGGTCATCTACAGCAAGCTTCAGGAGCGGAACATCGCGGCCGACGGCGGGCGGATCCGTGTCGGCGACCAGCACATCCCGCTCGACCCGACAGGCGCATTCGCTTCGGCCGACGAGATGTTGGATCTCGTCATCGGCTCGGACAGCAGCGGCCGCCAGCTCCGGCTCGGCGACATCGCGACGATCGGGCGGGGCGACCAGGACCCGCCGCGGCGGGTCCTCCGATACGATGGCAAGCCGGCCATCGGGCTCGGCATCTCGAGCGTGCAGGGCGGCAACGTCGTCAAGATGGGCAAAGCCCTCCGCGAGAAGCTCGCGGAGCTCAAGGGCAATCAGCCGCTCGGGATCGAGATCGGCGAAATCAACTTTCAGCCCGAGGCGGTCTCGGGCGCGGTCAACGAGTTCATGTTCAACCTTGGCAAGGCCGTCTTCATCGTCTTTGTGGTGCTGATTCTCGCGATGGGCCGCAAGACCGGGTTGATCATCGGACTCGTCCTCTTCCTCACGATCATGGCGACATTCCTCGTCATGTATCTGAAAGGCGACCTCCTGATGGAACGCATCTCGCTGGGCGCGCTCATCATCGCGCTCTGCATGCTCACCGACAACGCCATCATTGTCATCGAGGGAATCAAGGTCGGGATCGAGGCCGGCCGGAACAAGCTCGAGGTCGTCCGCGAGGTGGTTGCGGAAAACCAGTGGCCGCTCTTCGGGGCCACGGCAATCGGGATCATCGCCTTCGCGGCGATCGGGCTTTCGCAGGACGCCACCGGCGAATACACAAACTCGCTTTTCTGGGTCATCCTCATCGCCCTCACCCTGAGCTGGATCTCGTCGGTCACAGCGACCCCTCTGCTGAGCTACATGATGTTCAAGCCCCTCGCTGGTGGCGCGAAGCCCGGGAACAGCGATCCCTACCAGGCCCTGCCCTTCCGGGTCTACCGGAACCTTCTCGTCCTCGCGCTCCGCTTCCGCTGGGCGGTCGTGATCGCGTGCATTCTCGGTTTCATTGCGGCCATCTTCGGATTCCGGAAAGTGGATCAGAGCTTTTTCCCGCCCGCGACCCGTCCGCAATTCATGGTCGATGCCTACCTGCCCGCCGGCACGCACATCCGCGCCACCGAGGCGTTCGCCGGCGAGGTCCAGAAGTTCATCCAGTCGCAGCCGGGGGTCACCCATGTCACCTCGTTCATCGGCGGCGGCGGGCTGCGCTTCCTGCTCGTCTACTCCCCGGAAAACGAGAACCGCGCCTACGTGCAGTTCCTGGTTGATGTCGATGACCCCGCGAAGATCCGGGGGCTCGTCGCCGATATCCAAAAGCGGCTGGACGAAAACTACCCCGATGCCAACGCCATCGCCAAAAAATTCCTTCTCGGTCCGGGCGCTGGCGGCCGCGTACAGATCCGTTTCAGCGGGCCGGATTCCGCAGTCCTCCGACAGCTCGGCGATCAGGCGATCAAGATCCTGCAGGACGATGGCCAGGCGCTGTGCATCCGCAGCGACTGGAGCGAGCGGGTGATGGCGATCCGCCCGGAGCTGCTCGAGTCCCAGGCCCGCCGCAACGGCATCACGCGAATCGATGTGGCCCGTGCGCTCGAAAGCAGCTTCGAAGGGCGCTCGGTGGGCTTCTACCGGGAACCCGGCGACGCGGGCACCGGGATCTTTCCACAGGAGACCCGTCTCCTGCCGATCGTCGCCCGCCCGCCGCTCGGCGAGCGCGAGGACGTGGGCACGATCAACAGCCTGCAGATCTGGAGCCCGGTTGCCGGGCGGATGATCCCCATGAACCAGGTCACCGGCCGCTCGGAGATCGCCTGGGAGGACCCGTTGGTCGCTCGCCGCGATCGCTCGCCGACGCTCACCGTCCATGCCGACCCGCGCTCCGGACTGCCCAGCCGGCTGCGCGAAAGGGTGGTGGAAAAAATCGAGCAGATCGAACTTCCGCCCGGCTATACCATGCGCTGGGGTGGCGAGCATGAGGATTCCACCCGCGCCCGTGCTGCCCTGGCCGAGCCGCTGCCCTACGTGCTGGCGCTCATGGTGTTCATCGTCGTGTGCCTGTTCAACTCGATCCGCACGACGGTTCTGATCTGGCTGATCATCCCGCTCTTCATCATCGCGGTCACGGTGGGTCTGCTCCTCACGCGCATGCCGTTCGGCTTCATGGCGACACTCGGCGTGCTCGCGCTGGGCGGCGAGCTGATCAAGAACCAGATCGTCGTCCTGAGCAAAATTCTGACGCTGATCGAAAAGGGCACTCCGCCCTACCAGGCCCTTCTGGACGGAGGTACCGCCAAAATGCGACCCGTCTGCATGGTCGTGCTGACCACTGTGCTCGGCATGATCCCGATGCTCACCGATCCGTTCTTCGGCTCGATGGCGGTCTGCATCATGTTCGGGCTCTCGTTTGCCGCCGTGCTCTCGCTGATCGTCACCCCGGTGGCCTACGCGATCTTTTACGGCGTACGGGAACCCTCGGAAACCCAGCGCTAAACCCAAGAAGAAACGCGGTTCCGCTGATCGCATGGATTGGAGCCACGGGGATCCATGAAATGCTGGCGGCTCTTGCTTCGAGGATCACAAGGCAACAAGCTGCTCCATCGAGAACGTCTCCGAAAAGGGGTCAAGAATTTGGAGCGAATGAATCACCAGCCCTGCCTGCATGTCCTCACTGAGAAGGCTGGTTGCCCCGGAGTCCAGCGCCGAGGCCACGATCAAACTGTCCCACCAGGAGAGCTTCCACCGGTCTTCGATTTCCCAGGCGGTTTCAAGAATCGCCGCGCTGACCGGGCGGGGATTCCATTCCATCAGGTCCCGGACATCCTGCCGGGCCTCGCTCCGGGAGAGTCCCGGCTCCAGCTTCCGGGTCACGGTCACGTAATATTCCTGGAGCACTTGCATGCTCAGCCGGCCGGTGCGATTGCGCCAAAGCTTGCCCAGAATTTCCGCCGCCCGAACCTGCTTTTGCGGATCAGTTTTGTCCCGTGCGTAGACAAGAACGTTTGTGTCAACGAAGGGCATTCCGCTCGTGAAGAGAGTCGCGCACCGGGTATGGGGCGGGGGTGGATTGGAGTGAGCGGGCGCCTCTGCGCAGAAATCTTGTCATCGCCGCCTGATATTTTGTCTCTCCTTCAATCTTCTCAATCACCAACCGGCACAGGTATTGCGACACGCTCGTGTCGGCCTCGGCGGCCAGAACGCGAGTCTTGCGGCCGATGTCATCAGGAAGCGTGATCGTGATGTTTTTCACAACACAAGAATAGTGTTACACGAAAATCGTGTCAATCCTGCCGTATCCTCCCAATAAAGTGTTGTTGTTTCACGGGGAGAATGAGAGAACCTGCCCCATGAGCAACGACACTTCGACTCCCGCCGCCGCGACTGACCTCTCGAAAAGCCGCGGCTGGCTCATCGCGGGCGGCATCCTCTCGATCTTTGTCGGCTTCAGTGCCATCGGTTCGCCGCTGCTTTTCTCGTTTGTCATCGCGCAGTTTCTCGCCATCGTCGCGCTGGTGAGCGGTGCGATTGCGCTGGGGCTCGCCCTCTTTGGAAAGCACACCGGACACCGCGTCCTTGAGGCGCTTTCCGGGATCGTCCGCATCGTGGCCGGGATCGTGCTTCTGAACTGCCTGACCTCGAGCGTGGTCGTCATCACGCTCATCTTTGCCATCTTCCTGATCGTGGAAGGAGTTTTCATTTCCGTGGCGGCGCTCGGTATGCGCGCCACCCCCGGCTGGGTCTGGATGCTGGTCAGCGGCATTGCCTCGCTCGTGCTGGGCGTCATGGTTTACAACCGGTGGCCGTCCGACAGCGCCTGGGTCCTGGGCCTGCTCTTCGGGATCAACCTCCTCTTCAATGGCAGCTCCCTGCTCGCGCTGGGAATCGCCGCACGCAAACCGGCTGCCGCCTGAGTAGTTATGAATACCCTGAAGCGCCTCCTTCCGCTTTGCGCCACAGCCGTCCTCGCGTTTCTCCTGGCCGGATGCCTGTTCCGACCGGTGGCTCAATCCGGGGCGAGCGGCTCCACCACAATCCGGAACACGACCCCGGAGGCGATCCGCCGCGCAGCCATCCCGGTGTTCGCCCGCTATGGCTACACCGAGCGGCGGAGCCGCTTCCCGCAGTCGCTCACATTTGAGCGCCCGGCCGGGAAGCTCGGCGAGTTCATGTTTGGCAGCTTCAGCCAGACGACAACCTTCCGCGTCGTCGTCCAGCTGGTCCCCCTGCCGGAATCGCGCGACATCCGGTTGGTCCCCTCCATCTTCCGCGTCAACAATGCGGGGGTCGCCGGATTCGAGTCCGATACCCGGATGCTCGGCATGTGGTCGGGCCAGCTCCGCCCGATCTTTAGCGAAATTGACGAGCGCGCCGCAGGGGCCGCCCTGCGCCCCCGCTGAGTCTTGCCGATTCCAATGATCACAACCCATCCGACCATGCGAATGCTTCTCCTCCTTCCCCTGGCAGCCGTTCTGTCCGCATGCCAGACCCAGCCGAAAAACCCTGCGGACTGGGACGTCCCCCTGACCCTACGCACCACCGGCCCTGCCTATGCGGGGTATGTGCTCGAGAAAGCGGACTCAAACCGGGACGGGAAAATCACCGTGATCGAGTGGACCCGGGCCGGCGGCACGGAAAAGTGCTTCCTGCTCGTCGACCAGAACAAGGACGGAGCCGTCACGCGCACCGAGCTGGTCCGGTTCGGCTCAAACAAGAAGTTCCTCGACTTCACACGACGCTACACCGATTTCCACAAGGATAACAAATTCACGCCCCGCGATTTCCGCTCGCCGTCCGGCGTCCGCGTCCTGCGTGTCGAGTTTTGACAGGACAGGTTTCGATCGGATCCTGAAGCCGGCCGGGCGATGATCTCCGCGGACACCACCAGAAGAGATGGCTGACGAACGAAACGAGCCGGACACCACCACGGGACCCAGGGGGCTTCGCGGGCTTCAGGCGGCGGGGTGGCTTGTTGTCATCGGCATCTCGCTTGTCCTGATCCGGGCCGGCAAAGACCTCTTCATCCCGCTCGTTATCGCGCTCATCGGGGTCTACCTCATCAAGATCCTGGAACGATGGATCGGCTGCGTGAAAATTTTCAACCGGGGACTTCCGGCGCCGGCGGCACTGTCGATGGCATTCATCGCGGTGATCGCGCTGAGTCTCGTCCTGTTTTCGATTATCGCGGACAATGCCATGCGGGTGGCCGAGCTGGCCCCGCGCTACCAGAGCCGGATCCTGGCCATCCAGTCCGATCTTTTCCTTGCCGCCGGCTTCGAGCAGCCACCCGCCCTCCGCAGCTTTCTCAGCGGCTTTGACATCCCGGGCGCGGTGACCGTTGTGGCAACAAACCTTGCCGCCCTGCTGAAAAATGCGGTCCTGATCCTGATCTTCGGCGTCTTCCTGCTTCTGGAGTCGCGGTTCATTCCCGCGAAAATTGCCGCCCTCTTCCCCGGCGAGGACCGCAGGATCCGGGTGGAGGGAATCCTGAAGCGCGTGGACCGGGATATTCAGACCTACTTCGGCGTCAAGACGGCCGTGAGCCTCCTCACAGCCCTCCTGAGCTACGCGGTGATGAAATACGTCGGCCTCGACTTTGCTCCGTTCTGGGCGCTTCTGGTCTTTATCCTGAACTTCATTCCGACGATCGGCTCGATCTTCGCCACGATCCTGCCCGGGCTCCTGGCCCTGGTCCAGTTTGAGGAATGGCGGCCGGTGGTGATCCTTCTGGTCGGGATCACGGTCATCCAGCAGGTGCTCGGCAACCTTGTCGAACCCAACCTGATGGGCATCACACTCAATCTCAGCCCGCTTGTGGTCGTGATGTCGCTCCTCCTGTGGGGCATGCTCTGGGGAGTGGTCGGAATGTTCCTCTGCGTGCCGATCACGGTGATCCTGGTCATTATCCTCGCGAATTTCCCGGCCACCAGCTGGGTCGCGGTCCTCCTCTCGAAAGATGGCAACGTCCGGCTGTAGGGAGGGCTGGGTTTCTTCGGTTGTCTGTTGCGTGCTCACTCCTCCTGGCATGCCCGGCCAACGGTGAAGATCCTGTGAAAGCCTTGACCTGAGCTCGCACGGCGGCTAATCCCAAGCCCATGAGCACTCCTGACAGCGGTTCGGCTTCCTCAAGTGCGCCATTCATATCCACAGGACACCTGCCGCCCGAAGACCGCGTAAGGACTCTGGTCGCTGAGGCTCATGAGCGGTTCCGGTCCGATACGGAGGGCGCGAACTCGCAAGTCTATCCGGCGCTCGCGCGCGTGCCGGCCGGGCTTTTCGGCGTGTGTGTCGCCGGCACGAGCGGGAAGGTCTTTTCGGCCGGGGATGCGGACTACGAGTTCACGATCATGAGCGTCTCAAAGCCGTTCGTGTTTGCACTGGTCTGCCAGGCGGTCGGCGTCGAGGAAGTCCGGCAGAGGGTTGGCGTGAATGCCACCGGGCGGGCGTTCAACTCGCTCGAGGCAATCGAGCGCGGGCCCGGCGGGCAGACGAACCCGATGGTCAACTCGGGCGCCATCGCCACAACGAGCCTGGTGCCGGGCAGCGGCTTCGAGGAAAAATGGAATTTTATCCACGAGGGCTTGTCGAAATTTGCCGGACGGACGCTGCCTCTGAATGACGAGGTCTATGTCTCGGCGACGGAAACAAATTTCCGGAACCAAAGTATTGCCCGGATGCTGCAGAGCTTCGGGCGCATCTACATCGACCCCGCGCAGGCGGTCGACCTCTACACCAAGCAATGCGCGCTGAACGTGAGCGCGAGGGATCTCGCTGTGATGGGAGCGACACTGGCCGACGGAGGCGTCAACCCGATCACCCGGGAACGGGTCGTGGACGCGGGCGTCTGCCATTACGCGCTCGCCGTGATGGCGACGGCCGGGCTTTATGAGACCTCGGGCGACTGGCTATTTGACATCGGGCTTCCGGGCAAGAGCGGGATCGGTGGAGGGATCGTGACCGTCTCACCGGGCAAGGGTGGGCTCGGCACATTCGCCCCGCCGCTCGATGCGGCGGGCAACAGCGTGAAAGGCCAACTCGTGGCGAAGTTCCTCTCGCAAAAGTTGGGCATGGATCTCTTTGTCTCGCAGCCCGAATCCTGAACACGCACGCGCTGCCAAAGTCACGGACACATTCTCAAGCAGCGACTAAAATACATGAAAACAAACACCGCTTCAAACGCCTCGCCGGACATCGAGGAGAACGCATCGTGGCTGCCGATGGTCGTGATCGCCATGGGCCAGATGCTGATGTCTTTCAACGTCGCCGCCCTCCCGGTGTCCATGAGCGGCATGGTCGCCAGCTTCAACACCCCGCCGACCACTGTGGGGACGGCGATCGTGATGTATTCGCTGGGCGTCTCGGGTTTCGTCATGCTTGGGGGAAAACTCGGGCAGCGCTTCGGTTCGAAGGTGTTTTTTCAGGTGGCGGTGGCGCTCTTCCTTGCGGCGATGGTGACGATGGTGCTCAGCCCGTCGGCAGCCGTGATGCTCGCCGGGCAGGCTCTGGCCGGATTTGCCGGGGCATCGCTGGTGCCCTCGCTGGTCGCGCTCATCGCCAACCACTACAAAGGTGCCCAGCAGGCGAAGGCGGTCGGCTGGCTGGGATCGGCGAGGGCCATTGCCGGCGTGCTGGCCTTTGTCATCGTCGGCTATGTCGCGATGATCAACTGGCGCCTCGCGTTCGGGCTCCTCATCGTTCACGCGTCTGTCCTTCTGCTCCTGAGCTTCAAGCTCAAGCCCTCAGTGCCCAACCCAGCGGTGAAGATCGATGCCTTTGGCGTGATGCTGTCGGCCGCGGCCGTCATCCTCATCAGCTTCGGGTTTAATAATCTGCGGAACTGGGGACTCACGCTGGCCCGGCCGGCCGCGCCGTTCGACTTTTTTGGTGTCTCGCCCGCGCCGCTGATGATCGGCCTGGGCATCGCGATCTTCATGGCATTTTTCCTGTGGAGCCACAGGCAGGCGGCCAGGGGGAAAACTCCACTGCTCGCACTTGAGGTGATCGATTCGCCGAAGGAATGGGCGGCCGCACTCACACTCTTCCTCATTGTTGCGACCGAGGCGGCCATCAACTTCACCGTGCCTCTGTATATTCAGATCATCCAGGGGCGCACCAGCGCCGCGACCTCGGTGGCGATGATGCCCTTCATGCTGACGGTGTTTTTCACCGCGATCCTGATCGTCCGGTTCTATGGCAGGTTCGCCCCGCGCACGATTGCGCGCGCCGCCTTCGGGCTGGTCGCCGCCGGCGCCCTCTGGCTGGCCGTCGTTGTGAGCAACGACTGGAGCGTCTTTCCGGTCATCGTCGGCCTGATCACGGTCGGCCTCGGCCAGGGCGCTCTGGTGACGTTGCTCTTCAACGTGCTGGTCACCTCCTCGCCCAAGGAACTCGCCGGCGACGTCGGCGCCCTGCGGGGCGTGACCCAGAACCTCGCCGCGGCCGTGGGCACTGCGCTTATGGGCACGCTGGTCGTCGGCGTCCTGAGCGCTGGCGTAATGAGCCGCGTGGCCGACAACCCGCTGATCTCGGCGGAGATGAAGGCCGAGGTCGATCTCGGCAGCATCAATTTCCTCAACAACGACCGGCTAAAGGAACGATTCGAAGCAATCAGCGCGGCACCCGAGCAGATCGCCGAAGCTGTCCGCATCAACTCGGAGACCCGCCTGCGCGCGCTCAAGATCGGCTTCTTTGTCCTCGCCTGCACGGCCCTCTTTGCAATGGTTCCGTGCGGATGGCTGCCGGATTACCGGCCCGGCGAGCTGCCGTCCGGAAAACCCTCGGGGACCTGATTTCATATGGAAGCAACTCAAACAACTCCGGGACGCGACGGGATGATGAAACGGATTCTCGACGTCGTCGAAAAGGTCGGAAACAAAGTCCCCCATCCGGCGATGATCTTTCTTTTCCTCATGGTCGCGGTCATCGTGCTCTCGCACGTCCTGCACCTCTTCGGTGCCTCGGTCACGCAGCAGGTGATCGATCCGGCGACAGATAAAATCCAGACGGGCACCGTTGCGGCCCGTAGTCTCCTCACAACCGAGGGGATCCGGTTCATCTACGCGTCGGTAATTCCGAACTTCATGGGCTTCACCGCAGTGGGGCTCATCATCGTGGCCATGGTCGGGGTCGGCGTGGCCGAGGCTTCCGGGCTCATCAAGGCGCTCATCCGCAAGCTGGTCGCCGTCTCCCCCGGTTGGGCGATCGCCTACATCCTGGTCTTCGTGGGCATCGTGTCGAGCATTGCAGCCGACGCCGGGTATCTCGTCCTGATCCCGCTCGCCGGATCCGCGTTCCTGAGCGTGGGCCGGCACCCGCTCGCCGGCCTGGCGGCAGGCTTTGCAGCGGTCGCCGGGGCCTTCACCGTGAACATGCTCATCAAGCCGCTCGACGCCGTTCTCACGGAGTTTACAAACGATGCGATCCACCTGGTTAATCCTTCCCTATCGATTGATCTCACGGCCAACCTCTGGTTCTCCGTCGCATCGGTCATCGTGCTTACCGTGGTAATCACGTTCATCACGCAGCGGGTGATCGAGCCGAGGCTGGGCAAATACGAGGAAGAAAATGCAGGCGACCTTGCGGGCACGCCCGACACCGCCGAGGCCGGGGTGCTCGGCGACGAGTCCCGCGGCCTGAAGTTTGCCGCTTTCGGGCTCGTGGCCGTCCTCGTGCTGCTCGGCTTTCTCACGCTCGGCCCCGGAGCGGCTCTACGCAATCCGGAGACCGGCGCGCTGATCGGCAACTCCCCGTTCATGAACGGGCTCATCGCGGTGATCATGGTGGTATTTCTGGTATCGGGTGCCGCCTACGGTTTTGGTGCCCGCACGATGAAAACCAGCACCGATGTCATCAAGGCGGTGGAGAAGGCGCTGGCGGGCCTCGGAAGCCTGATCTTCCTGCTGTTTATTCTCAGCCAGTTCATCGCCTACTTCAACTACAGCAACATCGGAACGATCCTGGCCGTATCGATGGCCGATGCGCTCAAGTCGGCCAGCGTCCCGCCCCTGCTTCTCCTGCTCGGGTTCATCCTCGTCGTCAGCCTCATCGATTTGCTCATCTCCGGCGCGATTGCCAAGTGGGCGCTCTTCGCGCCGATCTTCGTGCCGCTGCTCGTCCAGCTGGGAGTGGCTCCCGAGGCCGTGCTAGCGGCCTACCGGATTGCGGATTCGCCGGTCAACGTCATCACTCCGCTGAACGCCTACTTTGCTCTGGTCGTGGTGTTCGCACAGAAATACGACTCCAAGGCAGGGGTCGGGACCCTCGTGGCGCTGATGGTCCCCTACGTCATCGCCCTTTATGCCGTATGGACGCTGCTCTTCGTCGCGTGGTTTTTGCTGGGACTTCCGTGGGGGCTGTAATGGAGGCCGATGGGAATTTAAGCCCCAACGGTGCTGCATCCCAACAATCCATTACGCTAGCGTCATTCGAAGCTGACGACACCATTGACAATTCAAGTCCCGCAAGATGAGTGCTGAATCTCCTCAGCCCCCGGATCCGCGCACGGCCGCCCTCCTCGAGTTTCTGTTCCGGCTGGGGCGGGCGTATCTGGCGTGCGGTGAGCAAACGGCGAAGGTGGAGAGGTTCCTTCGCAGTATCGCATCGGCCTACGGCATGAAAAAGTCACGGGTCGTGGCCTTCCCGACAGCCGTCTTTATCTCTCTCCACGACAGCAACGGCGAGCGCGTCACCCTGGCCGAAAGCGAGCCGCAGACGCTGCGCCTCGACCAGATGGCCGACGTTTACGCTCTGGGTGAAGAGGCCCTGTGTGCCAGGGTGGACCCGCTGGATGGCCTGAAACGCCTCGCTGCGATCCGGCGGCAGAAGGCCCGCTTCGGGTGGGTGGGTGGGGTTTTCGGCCATGCGATTCTCACGGTCGGGCTGGCACTGGTGCTGATGCCGACACCGACCAACCTCGCGGCGGCGGCGGTGCTCGGGTTTATTGTGGGCCTCATCAAACTCTTCAATCGCGGACGCACCATGTCGTCTGTGCCGCTTCCTGTGATCGCCGCCACCGTGGTATCGGCACTGGTTTTTCTGGCGATGCGGAGAGGAATTCCTGTTGATCCCCTCCATGCACTAGTTCCGCCGCTTGTGACATTCCTGCCCGGTGGGATGCTGACCCTCGGAATGCTGGAGCTGGCCTACGGGGACATGGTCAGCGGGGCAAGCCGGCTCATCGCCGGCTTTGTGCAGCTTGTTCTGCTTGCGTTCGGGCTGGCCATCGGCGCCGCCGTGACCGGCTACCTCCCGGCGGATCTTGTCTACTCGGGCGGAGACTACCGCCCGCTGCTGTGGACGCCTTGGGCCGGTGTGCTGGTGTTCGGGCTCGGCGTCTATCTTCATTTTTCCGCTCCGCGAAAATCTCTCCACTGGATGCTGCTGGTGCTCTTTCTGGCGTTTGCCGCCCAGCGGTTCGCGTCCGGGTTTTTCGGAAGCGAGCTCAGCGGATTCTTCGGAATGCTCGTCGCAACTCCGCTGGGCTATGTCATCCAATACCACTTCCGGGGACCGCCGGCTGCGGTCACCTTTCTTCCCGGTTTCTGGCTGCTTGTGCCGGGCGCGCTGGGGCTGCTGAGCGTAGCCCGCATCCTGAGCGACCGGGCGGCAGGGATCGACGGTTTGGTGACCGTGGTTTACGTGATCACCTCCATCGCCCTTGGAACGCTGGTCGGCGCTTCGCTCTACCGGTGGCTGAGCGAAAACCTCAACGCTTTGCGGGCCAGGGCTCGAGGGTTCCGGGCGGGATCATGATCCAGCGGCGGCGGGCCTCCCGGATCGCCGCCTCAGGCGGCTCCTGCGAGTTCCGGCCAGAGGTGCGCCGCCATTTTCATCCCGGCCATGTAGGCATCGAGGGAAAATTTCTCGTCGGGCGAATGGGCGTTGTCGTCCGGGAGAGCAAGGCCGAGCATGAGGGTATCGGCTTTGAGGTGCTCCTTGAATGCGGCGATGATCGGAATGCTGCCGCCGCCCCGGGCGAGGAGGCACTCGTGGCCGAACCCGAGCTTTGCCGCGCGCAGGCATGCCTGGGCGAGAGGGCCGGTGGGATCAACCATGTAGGGCGCGCCGCCCTGACCGCTGGTAACCGTGAGCTTCACGGTGGGCGGGCAGACCGCCTTCAGGTGCTTCTTCACGAGCGCGATAATTTTTTCCGGATCCTGGTCCGGCACGAGGCGCATGGTGATCTTGGCGCTTGCCCAGGAGGGGACGATCGTCTTGCCGCCCTCGCCCTGGTAGCCGCTGGTGAGGCCGTTGATCTCAAACGTCGGCCGCGCGGCCCGCTGCTCGTCCGGCGTGAAGCCGGTTTCGCCGAAGAGCGCCGCGACGCCGACGGATTTGCGGAATTTTTTCTCATCGAATGGCACCTTGGCCATCTGCTTCCGCTCGTAGGCCGAGAGCTTCACGACGTCGTCGTAGAATCCTGGAATCGTGATTCTGCCCCGCTTGTCGCGCAGCCGGCCAAGAATCTGGCAGAGGACCATCGCGGGGTTGTCCACCGCCCCGCCGAAGAGTCCGGAGTGCAGGTCGCGGTCCGGGCCTTCCAGTCGGATCTCGATCGGAGCCATCCCCCGGAGCGAATAGCAGAGCGCCGGGTGCTTCATTCCCGGGATCTCGGTGTCCGAGACCACCAGGGCTTTGCATGCGAGTTCTTTCGCGTGCTTCGGAAGGTAGCCGTAAAGAGCTTTTGAGCCGACTTCCTCCTCGCCCTCGATCAGGAAATTGACATTGCAGGGCAAATCGTTCCCGGTCTTCAGCCAGGCTTCGACGGCGTTGATGTGGGCGAGGTGCTGGCCCTTGTTGTCGCTGATGCCGCGGGCATAGACGTTGCGGCCGGACCGGCGCGGCTCGAACGGCGGCGAGGTCCAGAGATCGAGCGGCTCCGGCGGCTGCACGTCATAGTGGCCATAAACGAGGAACGTCGGCTTCTTCGGGTCCTGCTTCGGCGTCTTGGCGATGACCACCGGATAGCCGCTGGTCTTGCGGATTTCGGCCTGCAAGCCGGCCTTGGAGCACCGGGCAGCGAGCCACTCCGCGCAGCGGCTCATGTCGGGGGCGTGGTCCGACTGCGCGCTAATGCTGGGGATGCGCACGTAGGCGAAGAGTTCCTCAATGTAACGGTCTTCGTTGACGGCGAGATATTCGAGAACGGATTCAGGTGCCATGAAATGAACTTATGGAACGATCCATCGCGCCGGGCAATCGAATTGTCCGGATTTCCGCGCTGGCTAGAGGTCCCTGAGCGGGGCGGGAATCGCCCGGTTCAAATTGATTGTCGTCGGAAGCTGCCCCCTCATATTCGGTTGAATAGGGACACGGGAAGGCCCCAGCAGACTGTTGGCTTGAAGGTAAACTGAAAGGACGGCGGCGATCTCATACGACGTGCGATCGATGTCGGTGCTGACCCCCGGGAGGCTGCTCATGACGAGCGTGCCGGCCGCGCTGGCCGCGGAAACCGCCGTTCCGACTCCGCCAGTCGCAATGCCCAGCGCGACGCCGGGCTCCATGCCCGAGTTGCCCGTGGTATTGAATTTCAGGAGCGGCAACACGCCCGTCTCCGTGACCCTCAACACGGAAACGCTGGTGCGCATCTCCGTGCGCCCGGCACCGAGCCCGATCCCGGCCCGCAGCGCGCGGCTGCCCTGGTCTACACGGAGGATCCGGCCGCGAACAATCCAGCTTCCGGGCGCGGGGAAACCGGAGGATCCGACGACAGAGGAATTTGCCGCATGCGTGCGCAGCTGTCCGGCAGTGCTCCGCGCGAGGTTCGCAACAATCTCGTCGCGGAGGACACGTTTCTCACTCGCGGAACGCTCGCCGAGCTGGAAGGCGGACATCGGCGCCGAAAACCGCTCCACCCAGATACGTGTGGGCGCCTGACGCGGAGGAGTGGATTTGCTCCTCACGGAGTAAACTCCGACGGAACTACAGGAGCAGAGCGTGAGCAGGCAGGCCAGGCTGGAAAGGAAGATGCGGATCATGCTGCGAGGGGTAGGAGATAACAATCACCAGGTAAACCTCAAAATCCCATGGGCTCAACGGCCGGGAATTCTTGCCAATGCGGTCAGCCAAGGGCAAGGTGCGGCGAAATGAACCCGACCTCTGAGATGAGCGCGGCCCGGCTGGCCGGTTTATTGATCGTTGCGGGATTTCTCGTTCCGGGCACCAACCCGCTGAATGCCGCACCCCCCGCAATCCCTCCGGCTCCGGCAAAAGTTGCTCCCGCCGCCCAGGGGGTGACCATTCAAGAGATCGAATCCACGAACTACGACGCCGATTTTTCTCCGGGGGAATCGACGACCAACACGCCCGCCGAACTCGACGAAATCTATGCTCCGAATCACGGGTATCTGGATCCCTACGGCGTGAACCGTCCGCTCGACCTGCTGATTGCCCCGCTCGATTCGCTCTACGAAAAAACCGGCCTGCGGATCGGCGTGGCGAACACGATGCTCTTCATGCAGCCGATGGGCGGGCAGAGCTCGCGCTACGGCGCGGCGGGAGACCTGGACCTCATGTCCTCCTGGACGCTTGTCGGCCGGGGCACGAAAGATACCGGGCGGCTTGTTTTTACCGGCGAATACCGGTACCAGATCGGCGCCCAGCCACCTTCGCGGATCGGCGGACAGATGGGAACGATCGTCGCCCCCACGGGCACCTTCAACGACCGCGGGTGGGTGATCCGCGATGCGTATTGGGTCCAGCGGCTCTTCGATGCCCGCGTCCGGATTCTTATCGGGCGGGCGGATCCCTCGGATTACGTCGGCTCCCACTGGCTTCAAAATGTGAACAATTCCTTTGTGAACCGGAATTTCTCGGCGAACCCGGCGGTGCCGTTTCCCGGGCACGGTCCGATGCTTGGCATCTCCCTCCGGCCGACAGACCAGTTCTATCTCACCGCCGGAGCCAGCAACGCCTACAGCACGACGATCCGCAACGAGGTCGACACGGTTTTTAATGAGTGGGACATCTTCAGCTTTGCCGAGGCCGGCTACACGCCGACCTTTCAGGGGCTGGGCGCCGGCAGGTATGCCTTCGGGATCTGGCACATGGACGCCCAGAGCAAATTCCAGCTTCCTGAGGACTACGGGTTCACCTTCATCGTCGATCAGAACCTGACGCAAAACCTCCAGGTCTTCGCCCGCTACTGCTACTCCGACGGGACGCTGACCAACGTGCGCCAGGCCGCGCAGCTCGGTCTCGGCCTCGGCGGATTCCCCGGCAGAAAGGACGACCTCACCGGCGCGGCATTTGCCCTCACCGCCCCCCGGAATGCGGCGTCGCGAAACGAAGCTGTCCTCGAGGTCTTCCACCGCTTCCAGATCAGCCAGAACACCCAGCTCTCGGTCGGACTCCAGCTCATCGCCAACCCTGGCAATGCGCCGGACAACGAGACCGCCGGCGTCTTCTACGCCAGGCTGCGGGCTTCGTTCTGATTATCTGACTCCGGGCTGCTGGATGAACTAGCCACCAAAGCGGGGGTTGTGTAGACTCCCCCCATCGCCATGCAATTCACGACCTCACAGGATCTCGCGCGAATGTTCAACGAGGATGAAGACGTCTGGCGGGCATTTGACCGCCGCCGCTCGCTCCGCTCCCTTTTGGGTTCCGTGCTGTCCGTTCCGGATGCCGACCTCGCTGACTGGCTCGCCGCCGAACGCGAAGACTGCCCGGTCCGCGCCGCCGGAATCCTTGTGCCATGAAAACCGACCTTCCCCTCGAATCCCAGATCCGCACGATCCGAGGCCAAAAAGTCCTGCTCGATGCCGATCTGGCACTCATCTACGGCGTTCCAACCAAAGCCCTCAACCAGGCCGTGAAACGCAATGCGGATCGGTTCCCGGAGGATTTCCTTTTCCAACTCTCCAGCGAGGAGGCGGAAAAGGTTCTGCTTTCAAGGTCACAAACTGTGACCTTGAAAAGGGGCCAAAA
Source organism: uncultured Chthoniobacterales bacterium (assembly GCA_964467415.1). Taxonomy (GTDB): domain Bacteria; phylum Verrucomicrobiota; class Verrucomicrobiia; order Chthoniobacterales; family Terrimicrobiaceae; genus CAYXRX01. The sequence continues at coordinate 24,555 of CAYXRX010000004.1, read as the reverse complement.
CATCAAATACCTCCCCTACGCCTTCACCGAGCACGGCGCGCTCATGGCGGCAAACGTCCTCAACAGCCCGAAGACGGTGAAGATGAGCGTTCATGTCGTCCGGGCGTTCATCAAGCAGCGCGAACTCCTGGCCGGACAGGCCGAGATCCTGAAAACGCTCGCCCAGATGGACGCGACGCTCCTCAAGCACGACGACGCCCTGCGGGTGATCTGGCGTGAACTCCAGCCACTGCTGGCACCGCCTCCCGTCCCGACCCGCGAGGAAATCGGGTTCCATGTCCGCGAAGGCGCCCCGGCTTACGGCGCAAAATCCAAAATGCGGGCGGCGAAACGATGACGGCCGACCAGCACGACGCTTCCGCGACTTTTATCAAAACCTCGAAAACAATCTTCTAGCACCATGAAACGGATCCGCATCACCCATACAACCGAGTATTTTTACAACCAGCCGGTCACGTTCGGCCCGCACCGCGCGCTGATGCGGCCGCGCGAGGGACACGACGTTCACATCCACAGCGGGCGTCTGGAAATTTCTCCGAAGGCGTCGATCCGGTGGCTCCGCGACCTGAATGCCAACTCCGTCGCCATCGTCACATTCCCGGAGCCGGCGGATAAGCTGCGCGTCTTCAGCGAGGTGAATGTCGACCTCTACGACGAGTTGCTCATCGAATGCCACATCGACCCGCGGGCGCGCTCGTTTCCGTTCCAATATTCCGCGAACGAGCAGCTGGGGCTCATCCCCTACCGCATGCCGAGCTACCCGCACGACGGGCCGGCCCTGCAGAAGTGGCTGGGCGCGCTGTATGAACCCGGCCAGCTCATCGACACGCTCGAGCTCCTGAACAAGCTCAACACGCGCATCTACGAATCTTTGAAATACCAGCGCCGCGAGGATCCCGGCGTCCAGCTGCCCAGCGAGACGATCGCCCTGGGTGGCGGGTCGTGCCGCGACTATGCGGTGCTGATGATGGAAGCTGCGCGGAGCTGGGGGTTCGCCGCGCAGTTTGTCACCGGCTATGTTCAGATGGGCGAGGGCCAGCACGGGGCCACGCACGCATGGACTGAGATCTACATTCCCGGCGCAGGCTGGCAGGGCTACGACCCAACGAACAACAAGCAGGTCGGCGACGAGCACATCTCGGTCGCCGTAGCGCCATCGCACCAGGAGGCTTCGCCGTTCTCCGGCTCATGGAAGGGCCCCGCAAACGCCTTCAACCGCATGGAGGTCTCCGTGCAGGTGGTGGGGCTGACAGGCCAAACCACATGAACTCCCATCTTGCCATCGTCCTCGGGCTGCTCGGAATCTCGATCGCGATGTTCGCGATGAACCGGCCGCGCATGGACGCCGTTGGCCTCATCATGCTGACCGTGCTGCCGTTCACGGGGGCGATCACGATGGGCGAGGCGCTGGCGGGCTTCAGCGATCCGAACATCGTGCTGCTCGGGGCCCTTTTTGTCATCGGCGAGGGCCTCGTGCGCACGGGGGTGGCCCAGCAGCTCGGCGACTGGCTCATGCGGACCGCGGGAAAAAACGAGACCCGGCTCATCGCCCTGCTCATGGCGGTCGTGGCCACGCTCGGTGCGTTCATGAGCTCGACCGGCGTCGTGGCGATCTTCATCCCGGTCGCGCTCCGCATCGCTCAGAGCACGGGCGCCCCGCCCGGGCAGCTCATGATGCCGATCTCGATGGCCGCGCTCATCAGCGGCATGATGACGCTGGTCGCCACCGCGCCGAACCTTGTCGTCAACAGCGAGCTCGTCCGCAGCGGCTCGGCCGGGTTCAGCTTCTTCAGCTTCACGCCCTTCGGCATCCCGGTGCTGGTTCTCGGCATCCTCTACATGCTCTTCGCCCGCCGCTGGCTGGGGACAAAATCCGCCGGAGGACCGGACGCTGTCCGCCAGGTGAGCCTCATGGACTGGATCGAAAAATACCGGCTCGCGGACCGCGAATTCCGCATGCGGATCACCGGCCGGTCGCCGCTTGCCGGAAAGAGGATCGAGGACCTCAGCCTGCGCGAGAATTCCGGCATCAACATTGTCGCCATCGAGCGCAGCAGCCGGTTTTCCAGCGAGACGTTCGCCCCCACCGGGAGAACGGAGCTCCAGGCCGACGACGTCCTGTTCGTGGACGTCTTCGCGCCCAAGGTCAACATCCACGAGGAATGCGCGCGCCTGGCGATCGAGGAACTCCCGCTGACCGGAGCCTACTTCAGCGACCGCTCGCAGGAAATCGGCATGGGGGAGGTCATGGTTGCCGCGGATTCCGCGCTCGTTGGGAAGTCGGTGATCGCATCGGGCTTCCGCGACCGCTACCGGCTCAACGTCGTCGGCCTCCGGCATGGCAAGACGCCCGTCGTGGCCGGCCACCTCGACGAACCCCTGCGGATCGGAGACACGCTCCTGGTGATCGGCCCTTGGAAGCACATCACAAAACTGCAATCCGACCGCTCCGACCTCGTCCTGCTGAACCTGCCGGCGGAGAAGGCGGAGGTTCTCCCGGTCCCCGGGAAAGCGCTTCACGCCCTGACCTGCTTGATCGTCATGGTCGCGCTCATGGTCAGCGGAATCGTGCCGAACGTCCAGGCCGCGCTCATCGCGTGCCTGCTGATGGGGGCTCTGCGGTGCATCGATCTGGACAGCGCCTACCGCTCGATCCATTGGAAGAGCCTCATCCTCATCGTCGGCATGCTCCCGTTTTCCATCGCCCTCCAGAAGACCGGGGGAGTGGAGCTGGCGGCAGACGGCCTGATGGCGCTCACCGGGGGAGCCGGCGACTATGCTGTGCTTGCCTGCCTTTTCGCGATCACGGCCATCCTCGGGCTGTTCATCTCCAACACCGCCACGGCCGTGCTGATGGCCCCGGTCGCTCTGGCGATGGCCGGGGAGCTGAACGCCTCGCCTTATCCGTTTGCCATGATCGTCGCGCTGGCCGCATCGACCGCGTTCATGACGCCGATCTCATCGCCGGTGAACACGCTGGTCGTCGCGCCGGGCAACTACGCGTTCGGAGATTTCGTGAAGGTCGGCGTGCCCTTCTCGCTGGTGGTCATGGCGGTCAGCGTCCTTCTCGTGCCCTGGCTCCTGCCGCTCCACCCGCGCTGATGCCCTGGAGGACCGCCTCCAGCAGCTACTTGCGGCGCTTGAAGATGGCGACGCCGGCGGAATTGATCTGAACAAGCTCCCAGCCCTGCGCGCCGTTGGTGTTCAGCAGATTTTCGAGCTGCCGGTTGAGCATGTTCGCATTGACGACGCGGTATTCCCATTTGGATTTGGCATAGGCGCCGCACGGCAGGGCAAGGAAAATGGCACAGCCGGCGAGCAGGGCGAGACCTTGCCGCCGGGGAATGACTGGTTTGCTATTCGATCGGTTCATGAGTTGCTTGGGCGTGGGTTTGTGTCAGGAGGCCGGACCGGTCCATTCCCCGCAGGAAATGCCGCGGCTTGCCGCGTCCATTCCATGACCGGATTTACCAGCCGGAACAAGCACAATCCGGCCCTCACCGTCCGTGCGGAGGGCCCCGCAAATGCGGGCTTTCCGTCCGCCGCCGCCTCTGGCATAGATCGTCCCTCATGAATTTCCGAAGGCTCGCCCGCGGGCTCCCTCGCCTCGCCGCATACGGGGCGGCTGTCGTGTTCCTCGCCCTTCTGGCAGCCGCATTTCTTCCGATGGATGTCCGCTACACGGCCCCGGATGTCCGGGCTTCCGCCGGATTTGCCGGGGCCAAAGCCGCAGTAGAGCGGATGATCGCCGGAGCCCCGCCGACGCTGTCGCCTGAGGGCCGACCGAGAGCATTCCTTCACGAGGGGCCGACCGATCAGGTTTTTGTCCTGCTACACGGGCTCACAAATTCCCCCGAACAGTTCGACAAGCTCGGCCGGATCCTGTTTGAGCGGGGTCACAACGTGGTCATCCCGCTCACGCCCGGCCACGGGAAAGCCGATGTGATGACCGACAAGCTCGGGAACTTCACTGCGCAGGGGATGCTCGACGCGGCCAACGAGGCGATCACGCTCGCACGCGGCCTCGGGCGGCAGCTGACCGTTGCCGGACTGTCGGTCAACGGGGCCACCACCGCGTGGGTTGCGCAGAACCGGGCGGACGTGGACAGGGCGGTCCTGCTGGCTCCGTTTTTTGCTCCGGCAGGTCTTCCGCACTGGGCTGCGGCCCCGATGGGACGGGTACTCGTCCGGGCACCGAATGTGTTTCTCTGGTGGGATCCGTATCACCAGGCCGACTTGCCCGGTCCCGCACATGCCTATCCACGTTTCTCCACGCGAAGCATCGGAGAAACCATGTTGCTCGGCGTCGATGTCCTCGACGCCTCCCGCGGGTCGGCCTCCGCCTGCGGAAGCATCCTCGTGGTGACCACCGCATCCGACCGGGCGGCCAGCAACCGCATCACCGCGCAATTGGTCACAAACTGGCGCACCTTCCGCCCCGCGGATATTGCCGCCTTCGAGTTCCCGGCAGCCGACAACGTGCCCCATGATTTTATCGACCCCGCCCAGGCCGACCAGCGGGTCGGCTTTGTCTATCCGAAGCTGGTCGAAATGCTCGAGACCGGCCGCCCATGGGCCGGAGCCGCCTCGAGCAACTAGAGCACCCGGCGCCACGGGGCCATTGTGACAATTTCGTCACATTCCGAAGAGATCTCGCCTTGCAGGCCGGCTGAAAGTAAAACGCTCGTCCATGGAGGTCCCTCTGCTTTCGGTCAACGGACTGCACAAGAGTTTTGACGAGACGCCGATTCTCAAAGGCGTGAGCCTCAACGTGGAGAAGGGCGACCTTGTCTCGATCATCGGACCTTCCGGATGCGGCAAGAGCACGTTCCTGCGCTGCATGAATTTTCTCGAGGTGCCGGACGCCGGGAGGATCTCCATCGCGGGCGTCACGATCGACTGCCAGGGCCTGGAAGACGCGCCCCCGAGGGATCTCGACGCCAAGGCGCACGAACTCCGTCAGCGGGTGGGCATGGTCTTCCAGCAGTTCAATCTTTTTCCGCACATGACGATTCTTGAGAACACCATGCTGGCCCCTGTGATCGGACGGAACATGCCGAAAGAGGAGGCCCGCGTCCGCGGGCTCCAGCTTCTCGACAAGGTCGGGTTGGCATCCTTTGCGGCACGGTATCCCTCGCAGATGTCCGGCGGCCAGCAGCAGCGGGCGGCCATCGCGAGGGCGCTCGCCATGAACCCGCAGGTCATGCTCTACGACGAACCGACCAGCGCCCTCGACCCCGAGCTCGTCGCGGAGGTCCTGGCCGTCATGAAGCAGCTCGACACCGAGGGGATGACCCAAATCATCGTCACGCACGAGATGCGGTTTGCCCGCGACGCCAGCGACTACATCGTCTTCATGGAGGCCGGCCACATCGTCGAGATCTCCGATGAGGACGAGATCTTCGAGAACCCGAAGGACGAGCGGACCGCCCGGTTCCTGGGGAGGTTCCAGTGAGGAGCCCATTTACGAGGGGGATCCTGTCGGCCGGACTCGCCGTCTTCCTGGCGACCGGTGCATGGCTTCGCGCCGATGAGAAGGTTTTGCGGTGGGGGGCGGACACCGACAGCAATGCGCCTTACGGGTTTTACAACTCCGACAACAAGCTGACCGGGTTCGAATACGACATCATCCAGGCGCTCGCGGAGGAGATGGGACGCAAGCCGGTTTTTGTTCAGAACTCATGGGACGGGCTCATCGCCGGGCTGGGGCGCGGGATGTATGATCTGGTGATCTGTGGCATCGAGATCACGCCGGAGAAGGCCGGGGAAGTCCTCTTTTCAAACCCCTACTACGTCACGTTTGAGCAATTTGTGGACCGCAAGGGATCCGCGCCCGTCGCCTCGCTCGACCAGCTCTCCGGCAAGGAGATCGGCACGCTCGACCAGACCGCCGCGCTGACCATGCTCGAGAAGACGCCCGGCGTCGTTGTCCGGCCGTATGAGCAGGAGGTCAACGCCTACCAGGACGTGGCCAACGGCCGGATTTTCGGCGTTCTCCTCGACTACCCGATCGCAAAATACTATGCCGCGCCGAACCCGAACCTCCAGTTCAGCGGCCCGCCGTTCGGCCAGATCACCTACGGGATGGCGTTTGCCAAGGGCAATACCGCGCTCCAGCAGGAGGTCAACAAGGCCCTCCAGTCGCTGATCACGAAGGGCACCATGCGCGACATCCTTTCGCGCTGGGGGCTGTGGACTCCCACGATTGCGGGTGCATTCGGCCAGCCGGAGCCCCCCTCGCTCCCCGATACCGAATACAAGGCCTTTGTCGCTTCCCATGCCGAGCAGGCCACTCTCTGGACCCGCCTGCAGCGCTACGCGTCCAACTGGCGGCTCCTGCTTGATGCGACTCTGCTGACGCTGAATGTCTCGATTGTCGGCATGTGCATTGCGATCGGCGTTGGGTTCACCCTGGCCATCATGCGCGTCTTCGGCCCGTGGCCGCTGCGCTGGGCCTCCACATGTTTCATCGAGGTCGTCCGAGGCACGCCGCTCCTCATCCAGCTTTACATCATTTTTTACGGCCTGCCGAACCTGGGCATCCTCTTCGGGCATCCCGAGTTCGGGATCAAGCTGCCTCCGTTCTGGGCTGGGGTGATCGGGCTCGGCCTGAACTATGCCGCCTACGAGGCCGAGAACTACCGCGCCGGGCTGATGGCGATCCCCAAGGGGCAGATGGAGGCCGCGCGGGCACTCGGCATGACCCACGCCCAGGGCCTGCGGTTTGTGGTGATCCCTCAGTCGTTCCGTCTGGTCCTGCCGCCGGTGACCAACGATTTCATCTCCCTGCTCAAAGATTCGTCGCTCGTCTCAATGGTCACGCTTATCGACCTCACCGGCGCCTACAACCGGATCGCCACCCAGACGTTCGACTACTTCGGCACCGGGCTGCTCATTGCTGCGATCTACCTGCTCATTGGACTCCCGTTCGTGCGCCTCGCCCGCTGGACCGAGCAGCGCCTCGCTGTCGATACCAGGCGGCCGGGCCAACGTCCGGGCATGTTCAACCTGCCGGCACCGCAAAAAAAGTAGCGCCTGCGGATTGTCACAATTTTGTCACACTGGCGGGGTTGCCCGGGTTTTCCTCTGCGGGAACGATGACATCTTCTGCAAATCCCCTTGTCATGAACAACGAACTCTCCTCGAATGCGAACCACGTGATCCCCGAGATCGCCCAGCTTCTCGAGCGCCAGCTGGCGTTTGAGGCCACGTTCAGCGGGGCGCTGGAAAATGTCAGCGCGAACGCGCGCGCGAGCGCAAGGAACCTCCTGCACTACCTAGCGGTCAGGCAGCTCGACCTGCGCCCCCTCCAGTCGAAGCTGATTCCAATGGGACTCACCTCGCTCGGCGGGATGGAGGCCAGCTCGATGTGCTCGATCCAGGCGGTTTACAGGGCGCTCCATGCGCTGGCGGGGCTGCCGCTGCCGGAGCTGAACGAGCCGCCGGTGGACTTCGCCACCGGTCCGCAGCAGCTGCACGCGAATGCAAACCGGCTTTTGGGTTCCCCCAGCGGGAAGCGTGCCGTGCGGATCATGGTCACCATGCCCTCCGAGGCCGCCGACAACTACGACCTTGTCCGGGACCTGCTCGAGTCTGGCATGGATGTCATGCGCATCAATTGCGCCCACGACGACGCCGCGACCTGGGAGCGCATGGTCGGGCATCTCCGGCGGGCGGAGCGCGAAACCGGCCGCCCGTGCAAAGTCTACACCGACCTTGCCGGCCCGAAGCTGCGGACGGGACCGATCGAATCGCTGGGCCGGGTGCGCAAGGTCCGTGCGATCCGGAGCCCGAGGGGAGCGGTCCTTGCCCCGTCGCTGATCTGGTTCTCCACTGAGGGCCACCTTGAAAAACCGCCCGAGGGAGTCGCGGAGGTGATCCCGGTTTCCGCAGGCAGCCTCGAGGGGATTGTGCCGGGATGCACCCTTGCGATGGACGATGCCCGCGGCAAGCACCGCGAATTCCAGATCATTTCGAGCACTGGGTTCTCAGCGCTCGCCGGAGCCGATCAGACCTGCTACTTCGAAACCGGGGCGCGCCTCACCCTCTACGACCGGATCGGCGAAACCATCGCCAAAGGCCGGATCGGCGAGCTCCCGGAAGTCTTTCTGCCGATCAGCCTCGGCGAGGGGGACGAACTCATCCTCCTACGGGACGGCCAGCGGGGCGCCCATGCGGTGCGGGATGAAGACGGCCACATCCTCAAGCCGGCGCGGATCCCCTGCACGCTCGACGCGATCTTCGAATGCGTTAAACCGGGCGAACGGATTTTCTTCGACGACGGAAAAATCGCGGGCCGCGTGGAGGGCCGCGCCGAGGAGGAGATCCGGATCCGCATCACCCGCACCGGGGTCAAAGGCGGAAAACTCCGCCCGGAAAAGGGGATCAACCTCCCCGATACCGACCTCACAATCAGCGCACTCACTGACAAAGACATCGCCGATCTGACGTTCGTCGCCAAGCATTCGGATGTCGTCGGACTCTCGTTCGTCCGCACCCCGCACGACGTCGTCGGGCTTCAGGAACGATTGCGGGCCCTCGGTTCGCAGCAGGTCGGAATCGTGTTAAAAATTGAGAACCGCCCGGCCTTTGAAAACCTGGCCGGCCTGCTCCTCGCGGGCCAGCAGTGGCCGTCGTTCGGCATCATGGTCGCGCGCGGCGATCTGGCCGTCGAGATCGGGTTTGACCGGCTCTCCGAGGTGCAGGAGGAAATCCTGTGGCTGTGCGAGGCAGCGCATGTCCCGGTGATCTGGGCGACGCAAATCCTCGAGACGCTTGCGAAGACCGGCTCGCCGTCGCGCGCCGAGGTCACCGATGCCGTGGCAAGCGGAAACGCCGAATGCGCGATGCTCAACAAGGGTCCCTACATCACCGAGGCGGTGCGGTTCCTCAGCGGAGTCCTCGAGCGCGTCGAGGCCCACCACCTGAAAAAGCACAATCTCCTCCGCCGCCTCTCGATCTCGGAGATCCGCCCCTGAACGCCTCAGGGCGCGAGCTGGGAAATCTCCCAACCGGCGGCGGACTTCCGGTAGAAGAACCGGTCGTGGAGCCGGTCGTGACCGCCCTGCCAGAACTCGAACGTCTCGGGCACGATTCGGAATCCGCCCCAGCCCTCGGGCTTCGGGATCTCGCCGCTGGCGAACCGGCGCTTGAGGTCCTCGAATTTTGCCAGGAGGATCTGGCGGGACGGGATCACCTCGCTCTGGTCGGAAACCCACGCGCCCAGGCGGCTCCCGATCGGGCGGCTCATGAAGTAGGCGAGCGACTCGGCGGTGGAAATTTTCTCCACAGGGCCCGCGATCTCGACCTGCCGGGCGAGGGTGACCCATGGGAAGAGGAGGGAGGCGCGCGGGTTCTCGGCGATCTGCCGGGCCTTGCGGCTCCCGTAGTTGGTAAAGAACACGAACCCCCGGTCGTCGTAGGCTTTGAGAAGAACGGTCCGGCAGGAGACCCGCCCGGAGGCATCGGCGGTGCCGAGCGTCATCGCGTTCGGCTCAAGCACACCAGCCGCCCGGGTCGCCTCGAACCATGCGCGGAACTGCTTGACGGGATCCGGGTCGAGGTCGTCCTTGAGCAGCGGCTCGCGCGTGTATTCCTGGCGCAGGTCTTGAATGGATGGGTTGGCAGACATGGTGCTCCCATCATTACGGTTTCGGGGCGTCCGGGGAAACAGGAATTACGATTTGAAATCGCGGCGCAGGAACGCCTGCCAGGCCAGGATGACCAGCGTCGCGTTGATCGCGAACAGCCAGACGAAGTCCTCGGCGATGGCTTCCCACGGCACGTTGTATTCCATCACCCGCACCCAGGCGGTCATCCGCGCAGTCACAAACCACGGACGGAGCGATTCGAAATACGGGATGTTTTTGAGAATCGTATCCAGGAAGAGGACTGAGAGCGTGATCGTCGTGGCCGCGGCGGGCTTCATGTTCAGGCAGGACAGGAAAAATCCGATGCACGGGATCGTGAGCAGGGCGAGCGAGAGCAGTGCCGTTGCCTGCAGGTAGCGGCCGAGCCCGGGAAAAAATTCATAGAGCGCGAAGATCCGCTCCATAGGCGCAAAGATAAAGAGCCCGCCGGCCCCGCTGTGCAGAAGGCCGGCGGCCAGCGCGGTCAGCGCGATGAACCACGTGAGGACCAGCGAATACAGGAGGACCGCCACCAGCTTGATCTGGAGGATGCGGCCGCGCGTCACCGGCCGGCACAGCATCATTCGCAGCGTCCCGTCCTCGACCTCCTTGCTGACGACGTCCCCCGCGACGAGCGCGAGGTAGAGCGAGCCCAGCAGGAAAACCGACCAAAGGAGGATCAGGAATGCGAGCGTGAGTCCGGAGAGGTATTCGGAGGCCGGGTATCCGGCCTGCTCGATGACCCGGGTGATCGCCCTGCGGACGGCCGGGAGGTTCAGCAGGAGGAGGATGAGGGCCTCGACGGCCAGGAAGGCCACGAAACCGATATACGTCCTCTTGCGCGCGAAGAGCTTGAGCAGCTCGCCCTGGAGTTGCTTCCAGATCATTTGCCGGCGCGCTCCATGTAGAAGTCCTCCAGAGTCGGACGCACGCGCTCGAAGGCGCTCAGACGCACGCCCGCCCGAACCAGCGCCTCGATCGCATCCGCAGGATCCAGGCTGTCCGGAATCTTCACACATCCGTCCGGCGCCTCCGCGACGCCCAGCGGCCGCAGGATACCCGCGCACCTCGCGGGGTCGTCGCACACGATCCGCCAGCGCGGCGCGCACTCGTCGGCATCCTGCCAGCGCCCGCAGAAAACCAGCTTCCCCTGGTGGAGGATCGCGACCCTGTCGCAAAGCTGCTCGACCTCATGGAGGAGGTGAGAGGAGAGCACGACCGTCAGCCCTTGCTCGTCGCGCAGGCGGCGGATGAGCTCGCGCATCTCATGGATGCCGGCGGGGTCGAGTCCCTCGGTCGGCTCATCAAGGAGGATGAGCTGGGGGTCCGGCAGCAGCGCCTGGGCAAGGGCCAGGCGCTGGCGCATCCCGTGGCTGTAAACCCGCACCGGGTCGCCGATGCGTTTCTCCAGACCCACCAGCTCGATCACCTCGTCGAACCGGCGGCGCGGAACCGGCCCGCTCAGCGACACAAAAAATTCCAGATTCTGCCGTCCGCTCAGGTAGTCGTAGAAGGCGGCCGCCTCGTAGATCGCGCCGACGCGCCCGAGCGCCTCGCCGCGGGCCAGCGCGACATCATGCCCGCCGATCAGGACCCGGCCGGAATCCGCATGCAGGTGCCCGAGCGCGATCCCGAACGTCGTGCTCTTGCCGGCTCCGTTGTGGCCGAGCAGCCCGAAGATCTCCCCGCCCGCCACGTCGAACGAAATCGCATCCGCCGCAACGCGTCCGCCGAACCGCTTCGTGATTTTTTCAATCCGGATCATGGGTTGGAAAACAGCCGGAGCCTGTTCTGGACATGCCCGTCGGCGAAGAGGTGATTGACCTTGTCGGCGCTGTGGCGGTGCCAGCCTTCCTTGTCCACCAGGACAGGGATCCGGCTCATGTCGGACACGATCCCGAAGAGGTTGAGGCTAACCGCCGACTGGCCGCTGAGCGCGCTGTTCCAGTAGTAGCTTGTGCCGGTTGCCGCAGCGAGCGAGCGGTCGGCCGGACACGCGAACACCTTTTTGTCGCCCGCATAGGCATTGAGTGTATTGTCGATGACAGGGACCTCCTCGTCGAGCGACCGGCGGCCGGCGGCCAGCGGCGGCATCACCATGTTGTGATCGCCAAGATACGCGTTGAGCGCTACGCCGAGGCCCTGCAGATTGGCGAGGCAGGCAGCCGACTGCGCCCGCGCGCGGGCGGCTCCGGTGAGGGGAACGGCGATGGCGGCGAGGATGCCAACGATGGCGAGCACGACCAGCAGCTCCAGCAGTGTGAATCCCCCGGTTTTCACTGGCCCTGGGTTGCGCGCTGGAGTTCCTCGATCACCGGCGCGAAGTCGAGTTTCACCCCGGCATCCGCCTCTTCGTAAAAGCTCGTCAGCCCCTGCGAAATGATCTTCTGCGCATCCGCATCCTGGATCCGCTCCGCCGCCTGCGGGCTATCCTTGTGCAGCCCTTCAAGGATCCGCTCGACGACCTTCTTCCGCTTGTCCGGGCTCATCTTGTTGAGCGCGGTCATCAGCTGGCGGAATCCCTCCGGCAGCGTGAGGTCGAGAAACCGGCTCCGCTCGGCCGGCGTGAGCTGCTCGAAAAAGCTCCGCACCGCGCCGGTCTCGCGGAACTGCTGCCGCTGCTCGAAGCTCAGCCGGTTGAGCTGGTCGGCCGTCCGCTCGATCACCTTGGCACGCCCGGATGCCGGGCATTCCGCAAGCGGGTTCGCCGCAAGGTAGGCCTGAAGCTTCTCCGGAGTCGGCCGCGCCGAGCGCACGAACCAGATCACACCCGCCGCCACGACCCAGACAACCAGGAGGGCCAGCAATCCGCGGGGGACATTTCGCATGGCCCGAATTTGGCACAGCGCCCGCCGGAAACAAACAGATTCCTTTCGTCCTTGATCAATCAGGAACGATTGGCGATGAGTCTGGGCCATGGCTCACCTCCCCTCACCCGACCGCTATGGCACGATGCCCTACCGCCGCTGCGGGCGCAGCGGACTCAAGCTCCCCGCGATCTCTCTCGGCCTCTGGCACAACTTTGGCGGAGTGGATTCCCCGGACACCGCGCGGGACATGGTCTTGCGGGCGTTTGACCTCGGGATCACCCACTTCGACCTCGCGAACAACTACGGCCCGCCTCCGGGCAGCGCCGAGGAAACGTTCGGCAGAATCCTCCACGGTCAGCTCGCAGCCCACCGCGATGAGCTCATCATCTCGACCAAGGCCGGCTACACGATGTGGCCCGGACCCTACGGCGACATGGGGTCCCGCAAATACCTTCTCTCCAGTCTCGACCAGAGCCTCCGGCGCATGCGCCTCGATTACGTCGATATTTTTTACAGCCACCGCCCGGACCCGGAAACCCCGCTCGATGAGACGATGGGCGCTCTGGTCCAGGCCGTCCGCTCCGGCAAGGCCCTCTACGCTGGCGTCTCGAACTACCCCGCCGGGCTTTGCCGCCAGGCCTCGCAGCTCCTCGCCGACTCCGGCGTTCCCCTCCTCATCCACCAGCCGCGCTACAACCTCTTTGACCGGTGGGTCGAAGACGGACTCGCCGAAGCGCTCACCGAGATCGGCACCGGGTGCATCGCATTCTGCCCGCTCGCGCAGGGCCTGCTCACGAACCGCTACCTCGAGGGAATCGCGCCGGGATCCCGCGCCAGCAAGTCCCACGGGTTTCTGAAGTCCGCGCAGATCACCGAGGAAAAGCTCCTCCGCGTCCGCGCGCTCGGGGATCTCGCTGCCGCCCGCGGGCAGTCGCTTGCCCAGATGGCCCTTTCCTGGCTGCTCGCGCGCCCGGCCGTCACGTCCGTACTCATCGGAGCCAGCCGCCCGGCACAGATCGACGAGAACGTCGCAGCCGCCGCCCGCACCGGATTTGGCCCGGACGAGCTGACTGCGATCGATGCCGCTTGCGGCCTTTAGCGACCGCTACTGCTTCGCGTGAACTTCTGAAGACACCTTCAGGCGCAGTCCGTTGAGCCGGATGAATCCGGTCGCGTCGTCCTGGTTGTAAGCCTGGGTGGGATCCGCCTCCATGGTGGCGATGTGCGGGTTGTAGAGGCTGAACGGGCTCTTGCGCCCGGCGGCATGGATGCCTCCCTTGTAAAGCTTGAGCCGCACCGTGCCGCTGACGTGCTTCTGCGACTCGGTGACGAGCGCCTGGATCGCCTCGCGTTCCGGAGCAAACCAGAATCCATTGTAGACAAGCGTGCTGTATTTTGGAATGAGCCCGTCGCGCAGGTGCATGACCTCGCGGTCCATCGTAAGCGACTCCATCTGGCGGTGGCCGAAGTGGAGGATTGCGCCGCCGGGCGTCTCGTAGACCCCCCGGCTCTTCATTCCGACAAACCGGTTCTCAACCATATCCACGCGGCCGACCCCGTGCGCGCCGCCAAGTTTGTTGAGCTTGCGCATCACGCCGAGCGGGTCCAGGACCTCGCCGTTGACGGCAATGCAATTCCCACGCTCGAACTCCAGTTCGACCATCTCCGGCTTGTCCGGTGCATCCTCGGGAAGCACGGACAGCGTGGTGAAATACTCGCGGTTCTTGAGGTCCCCCGCATCATACCAGGGATCCTCCAGAATGCCCGCCTCGTAGCTAATGTGGAGAAGGTTCCGGTCCATCGAATACGGCTTCTTCGCGCTCGCCGCCACCGGCACCCCGTGCGCCTCGGCGTAGGCGATCATCTCCGCCCGGCCGGGAAATTTCTCGCGAAACCGGGCATCCCGCCAGGGAGCGATCACCTCGATCCCGGGCGCAAGCGCCGCGGCAGTCAGCTCGAAGCGGACCTGATCGTTGCCCTTGCCGGTCGCCCCGTGGGCCACAGCCGCAGCCCCCTCGGCCCGCGCGATCTCAACCATCCGCTTCGCGATCAGCGGCCGCGCGATGCTCGTGCCCAGAAAATACTGCCCCTCGTAAAGCGCCCCCGCCTGCATCATCGGAAAAATGAAATCCCTGGCGAACTCCTCCTGGAGATCGTCGACATAGCATTTCTGCGCCCCGGTCCGGAGCGCCTTCTCCTCAAGCCCGTCAAGTTCCTCCTCCTGGCCGACGTCGGCGCAGAACGCCACGATCTCCGCCCCGTAGATTTCTTTCAGCCAGTTCAGGATCACCGACGTATCGAGCCCGCCCGAGTATGCAACAACGATTTTGTTCATGGTCGCAAGAGTCTGCCCGCATCGCCCGGTTTTCGCAACCCGGGAAACACCAGAAACCGCTCCGCCCGCCCGCTCCCGCCCCGCGCCAACAGCGAAATTTTTCCCGATTGACCCGGTGCTGGTATCCGCTAGAATGCTAAGTTCCTTTCGCGGGTATAGCTTAATGGTAAAGTTCCTGCCTTCCAAGCAGGCCATGCGGGTTCGATTCCCGCTACCCGCTCCACTGCTTATTATCAACTACTTGCGGTTATTCTGGACGATTTTTATTCAGAATAACAACAATAATAACAACCCGTTTAAGCGTATTCGGTCGTGTTGGTTGTGTTTACTGGCGTTGTAATTTCCTGACAAGAGCCAGAAAATCGACTGCGACCGTGAGCGTTTTTTGAGCGTGCGATCATCCGGCGACCCATATCTGGACAAACGGCAAACTTTTTTCCTCGCCGACTTCCTCGAAAACTCATCGGGATCTCGATCAACCCCCGTGACGGACATCGGCGACTCTCCGAAACATTGTTGAACACAGGTCCCGCTCACGACCGGGGGAAAACCCGCCAAAACCGGTTTTTCGAGGCACTTCCCGAAAAAAAATGCCTCCTGGCTGCCCCGTGGCGGGCTCGAATTTCTTCCCGAGACCTCCGACACCGGGAGCGATTTTCGGGGACGATTTTCGCCTCTGTCATTTTTTCGAGGCTCCCCTCCACCAATGCAGGCCGCACCCGCAACGGCGGGCTGCTTCGGATTATTTTGCGTCCTCGATGATCTGCTTGACATCCTTCTGATACTGTTTGGCTCCTTCGTCGGTGGATTTCAAAATGCTTTTGGCCAGTGCTACCGCCTTCTTTTTGTCCCCATGCTTCAGATACTGTTCAGCCAGATTCACTGACACCAAAGAGTCCGAGGGATCAATCGCATGGGCCTTTTCAAGCCATGTGATCGCACGTTTGAGATCGTTGGCGCGGATCGCCAGAGCCGCGATGAGGTTCGGAGAGCGGGGATCTTTCGGAAAGGCTTCTGCCGTGGCCAGCGCAAGTTTCTCACTGCACTTGGATGCCTCTGGATTTTTTAATTCATACAACTCGACCGTGGTGTCGTATGCGGCGTTGTCGATTATTTTTCCGGCCTCCTGCGCACTGAGCGGGTTCCCCTTCTTGTCGCTGAAAGAATCGGGAGCTTTGCGATAGCCATCAATCAATCCGAGCATCACCTCTACGCCTTCGGAGAGACGGTTTTCCTGACGCAGGCAGTAGGCCAGTCCCAAGGCGATATCGATTCGCTTGGGAAATTTCTTTGCGGCCTCTGACAGGAGTGCTGGTGCTTTCTCGGCGAGTTTTGGATCAGCCGTCCCCTGATGGCTGATGCTCCCGACTTCTTTCCCGGTGGTCTGATCCGATACGACAAAATCCGATTTCGCAGCCGGCTTTGTGGAGATCAAAATCTCCTGGCTCAACTTGAACCAGTAATTTGCCAGTTTGATGTAGAAATCGGGATTCTCCGACTCCGACTGCGAATAGGACGTCTGAATCTGCGCGACGGCTTCCGGTCCCTTCTTCTTGGCGGCATCGAAATCTTCGGTGAATCCAGCCAGGCAGTTCCCGGAAACGACACACAACAAAGCGATTGAACGGAAGCGATTCATGGATGTGAGGAGCCTACCACCGGAACAGACCCGATAAAGCACTTCATGCAGGAGTTTGGTGCGGCATATCCACCGTAGGGGCCTGCATTCCATCCCCCTTTCCGACCACAATACTTTGAAGGACTTCGGAACATCTCCGGGGTGACCTTCGCAGCCGGAGGGATGAAATCCTGACCGGAACAACCAAACATCGCACGCACGTCCCGACCCGCAACGGTCGGGATTTTTTGTGCCCACAACAAACGAAAGGAAATGTCATGGCATTCAAAACCATCTACTCGAAGCCCATCAACCGGCGCAAAGTCAGCCGCCCACGCGGTCACGCACCGCGCAAGCGGACCTACGCGAACGGAGGTGCGCGATGAGACCGATCCCGAGCACATTCCAGGTCATTCGGCAGGCCATCCACATCATCTGTGTGGCTGGCCACTCCGGACGAAGAATCCTGAAATTGGCCCTGCCCATCGTCGGTGTCGTTTACACGACCATCGAAGAAATCCGGAAGAGTAAAATCCAACGGCTGCGGTAGCAGCTCTGGCGGGTGCATCCCGTATGCGCCCGTCACCACTTTCAATCACGGCCCCGGCATTCCGCCGTGGCCATAACCGCCGCCTACAGCGGCCATCAGTAAAACCACTGGTGACCGCTACAGGCGCAAGAACTGTGTCCTGCGGTCGCCTTTCAACCAAAGAAAGGAAAACACAAATGAGTCCCAAAGCAGGATTTGTTTTGCTCGATCAGATCGAGCCCCGGCTACGTGCCACCATGCCGTATATCCGTGGAGTCGGAGCAGAAGACACAGAGGAATTATTGCAGGACGCATTGGCCGTGGCAGCCAAGATGCTCCACGACCTCGAAGAGCGGGGGAAGGAGGTCACACCCGGCAACGTGGCGTATTACACGATCCTCCACATGAAATCGGGTCGCCGTTCGTATTCGTCTGGTCGCACAGATGTCATGAACGCGGGAACCCAGTTGGACAGCCTCAGCAGTGTTCTCTCGTTTGAAGAACCTGCCGGATATGACCCCGAAACGGATGAGGAAATTCCGTTGGGCGATATGCTGGCAGGAAATGCAGATGACCCGTCCATGGCAGCATCCAGGTTTGTGGATTGGGAGGAATTCCTCGATTCACACAATCCCCGCTACAAGGTGCTGGTGTCAGACATTGCGGAAGGGAGGCACGTCAAGGACACGGCTGGCAAGTTCGGATTCAGTGGCAGGTGGGCATACGACCTGCGCGACAAACTGGCAGCGGATCTGCGGGAGCATTTCGGGGAGGATGCCATCGCAGATTCCATGCAGATCCCATCATGGCGTGGCAATATCATGGTGGATCAGGAAAAGGCAGCATGTCGGGCACAACGACGCCGCTGCTGAGCCACCAATGAACAAGGCCCGTTCCCATTCGCGTGGGGACGGGCCTTTTTCCCCAATCCATTCGCCAGTCATCAACAATATCCCGAGATAAAACGACGCGTGGAGCGAAAAGTAGTCATAGGAGCAGAGGAATCCTCAACCGCTCGCAACTCCTAGCTGATTTCAAACAATGGCGGAAATTCCCGCCGCAACCTTCTTTTGAAAGGAGAAGAACATGAAACCCACCATCAAAGACATCATCGCCAGCCAGAACTGGATCGATGAAGTGAAAAATTCCCTCGCGGCAATGAAGTCCCTGCGCCTCTGGCACGAATTAATGGTCCCAGCCAGCATCCGTGCGCGGATCAAGGTCACGGCTGACAGCGCCAAAGTCCCATACGACGATGTGCTGCTCGTTAATCTGGCCTACGAATGTTCCATGGTCGCCATCGCAGGCTTGCCCGGCTTGCAAGATCTGTTTCTGGCGGCAGTCTCCGCTGGGTTCCCTGCCAAAGCATGGGGATGCAGTTCCTTGGCTGCCGAGCTGGATCTCGCCGGTTGTCGCCCGATGGGCAGCATCCACGGAAGGAATCTGGATTGGCCGGATCCCAACCACCTTCTGCGGGACAGCACCATCACCCGTAAGGAGGGCGGTCCTACTCCGTATTTCACTGTCGGCTTTCCAGGTCAGGCGGGAGTTCTCACCGGATCTGCCACAGGTAGATTCAGCGTCTCCCTCAATATGGTTTACACCGACAAAGTAGGCTGGGGACAAGCGCCCGTCTTCCTTCTCCGTCAGGTTCTCGACGAGTGCAAAACATTCGAACATGCCCTGCGCAGGCTGTGCAGAACGCGCCTCGTCGTGGGCTGCCTGTTCATGCTCGTCGATGGAAGTCCAAAGGCGGGTGTAAATCGGATGGTCGTCATCGAAAGGACACCGGATCGATATTTCATCCGCAGACCGAAGGAATATTGGCCGGGTAATGTCATGGCGGTCATCTGCACCAACGACTACCTCGGAATCAAACCCAAGGATGCTGGCGTCACCCAGACCGGAGGCGAACTGCAACAAACCAGCTGCAGCCGCTATAAGGCCATGGAGGAAGCCGTCACAAAGAACGACGACTGCCTCTGTGACGACGGACTGATCGAGATCATGACGCGGGACGATGTGAAATTGTCCTGCACCATCCACACGGTCGTCATGAACCCATTGTTTCAGGGGCACAAATCGGGCGAACCGATTGTCGTTCTGGGAAGCAACTGACAAATCCCACCAACACTGTCGCAAGAGGCCCGTTCCCATTCCTGGGGACGGGCTTTTTTGCTGACAACCACACCAACCAACTCAGAAACCAACAACCAACATCATGAAAATATCCATCAATCCACCGGCAGAGCTTGCCAAGAAAAGTCTTTCACGACTGCTTGCAGCAATCCTGCTCATCACCGGCACACTGGCCCTGCTTTCCGCTACGGCCATGTTTGCCTTCCAACTCATCGTCCCACTCGCGGCCATCCTCGCCCTCGGACTCATCGTCGCTCGCGGCGTCCTTCATTCCCTTTCCGGAAAAATGGAATCCCTTGGCCACGACCTCCGGCACTTCTCTTTGGAAACGCTTTCCGAAGGAGTCAAGATGGCGGGTCAGTTTGCCCGCTCCACGGCTGCGGCATTCCACCCGAATCCGGAATCAGCGAGAGAAAATATCGCCGATCAACGATAACCATGGAGAGGACCATGCAAACCATTCCTGAGATCCAAGTTGATCTGGATGCACCGGCACATGAGCGTTGGATCCGCCCCGGCAAGAAAATCGCAGGGCGGGTCCATGCCCTCACCGAATCTGTCCTCGCCCTGTGCTCGGATTTCCTGCCGTCGTTCCTTCAACCGCTGCTCTACAAAAAGGCAGCGTTCACATCCATCCTGGCAAATCCGGTCATCAGGGTATTCCTCGGACCGCTGTTCGAGGAATGCAAGGGACTCAGCAAGGCAACGGGAATCCCCGCTCAGTTGCTCGCCGTGAGCAATTGCGCCTATGACGTGAGCCAGTTCATGCCAGGGTTTTATCCCACCGCTTGTTCAGCCGCGGTCTTCCATGATTCCGTTGGCCGTCCCGTCATGTTGCGATTCATGGACTGGCTGATCCCAAAGGATATCGCCCGCTATACCACCGTTGTCCATTTCCACAGCGGAGGTGAACTGGCGTATTCCTCATTGGGATTTGCCGGATTCCTTGGTGTCGTGACCGCCGTTGGACCCGCATGGGCCGTTGCGCTCAACCAGGCTCCCTCCGAGCATGTGAGGAAATCATTGTTCGGTCATCCTGCCTGCTACGCCATGCGGATGGCCTGCGATGAATCAGGAACATTCAACGAACTGCGGGAAAATATTCTCACGGCCAAACCATTCACCCCGTTCCTGTCGCTCATTTGCGGAACCGAACGTGGGGAGATGGCACGGATCGAGAAACCAGACCAGGGCACGGCAACCTGCGTTCGCCCGACCAAACGTAATCCCATCCTCCCCCTCTCGAACCACTACATCCACCGGAATCACCGCTCACTCAACACGCCAACCGAATGGACGGATGAAAGCGGGCAGGAATGGATGAGCGACACGAACGAGCGGTTTTGTGAAGTCCACCGTCTGGCACAGGAAGCGGAGGGTTTCACACGTTTCCCCGGCTTGGGAAGATTCGAGGAAGAACTGGCGTGCAACGATCATACCGTCCATCTTGCGGTCATGCGTCCAGCCACGGGCACGTTGAAGTTCAAGAACTACAGGTCACGCTCACGATGAGGGATTCCAACATCTGTTCGTGCAGCCGTCAGGGAAACCAGATCAAGAAACCTGCCTGCCTACCATGGGCGGGTTTCTTTTATCTACCAGAGAATGATGCTTAGTGGGCCTCTGAATCGAAGCGGCAAAAAACTCTTCGATTTGACCAACTCTTCTACTCAAGGACTGATATTCCCAATTCAACTCTTGTCTATTCAGATAGCAGCACTATCCTTTGCGCCTTAAACCAATCACCATGTCACAATCCGCACTAGAAAAAATCAAATCAATCGAAGAAAACGCAGCCAAGCAAATCGCTGCATTGAAATCCGAAGCCGTATCGGAAATTGCCAAAAAGCTTTCCGAAGCCAAGGACGTGGTAGCCGCCCTTCAAAAGGAATACGAGGAACTGACAGGCAAGACCGTTACCGGAGAAAAGGCAGCCCCTGGCACCCGTAAGCGTCTTTCTGCGGCAGACAAGACGGCTCTCGTGGACCGGTGCGCGGACATCATCAAGTCGGCCGATGGAATCAGCATGGGCGATATCGTAGACAAGGCCGGCGAATCGGTTTCTGCCGTCCGTGATGCCGTCTCAAAGGTTCCAGGGCTCCGCAAGACCGGCAACAAGGCATCGACCCTGTATTTCGTCGGGTAGTCCCCTTCGGGAACATAAACAACGAAGGCCAGCTAGGATTGCTCCTTGGCTGGCCTTTGTCGTTTTGAGGACTGATTGAGAATTAACCGTTAATGGGAGTGCCTTCTGCCGCCGCTCCAGGCTTGCTTAACAACGGATAGCCTTCGAGACTTCGCTCGAAGCCATCCCTTTACCGTTCTGCATCTTTATTCTTATTCGATAGAATGACATGACCCGCCCCGACAATTCCGTAAAGGCTTCCGTAGAATGGAAATAACAGCCACTTCCGAAAATTGTTAAATATAGGACCGAGTTCACCTAGGCTGGCACAAAGAAGAACTATCAAAATAAATGTTGATAACCAGCCAGCACCGATACCGATAGGAATCCCTACTCGCCATGTCGTTAGTAAACTTGGCAATCGAGGTGAATTCTCAAGTATAAAAAGACTCCCCATACCAAACGTGAAGACACCCACCGAGGATACCGCAAACGTCATGAAGATGTAAAAAAAACAGGCCTTCGGGTATTCTTGCGGCGATAATGAATAAAGGACAAACTGCATCAAAATACTCCCAATAATCCACATCGATAATGCACCAATAAATGCATTGATTGCACAAGTGAGATGGTTTTTACACATTTTAAATACTTGCAGAGACTTTACGGCTGCAATCCCGCTCAAGTGCTGAAACTGCGGCCTTCAAATGAGGTGGTGTTCAATTGGTGGTGTTTTTAGGATTGTGCCCCGGATCCGCTATGCCATTTCCCGTTAGTTTTTATATTATTATTGGTAGCCATGTGACTCGGCCCATCGCTTGTTTAGATCTGTAAACTACGCTGCTTCTGAAACAGATGCTTTGCTGGACCGAATAACGCAAACGCAACAATTACCAACTCCAAACCCAACTCGGCGCCATCATATAACAACCAGCCACTCGTCGGCGTGCTATGTCTCAGATACTCGGCAACCAACCTACCGCAGACACCGGCGAGAAAAAGGTAAACCCCCGGACGCCAAAAGAAAAACAGTGAAATCAACCCAACCAGCCACGCCATCAAAGGGACACCGAGAAACCAAATCATAAAAACTGCGAACTGACGATCGGACAGCCACTGCAGACAGTATCTACTCTTGTCTATAGCGTTATCTGCCTGTGTCGGCGCGGTATATTGCGGCACTGCAACAAAAACGCCGACTACGAGCATCGCGATGTAAGCGAGCAGAAGAAGCCAAAACTGATATTTAGTAATCTTTTTCACGCTATATTGATGGAATTAAAGTCAGCGAGCGATGACATAGGATTTATTTCTTATCTAGACTTTGTGGCTGGACTCCCTCTTCATCACTGCGACTGCGGACTTGGGTGTTGTTCAACAATGGGTGCAGTCGGAGGGTTCGTGCCTAGGATGCGCTACACCCTTTACCGTTCGCTATTTCTGATGGTCAGGTTCCAGGCGATAAAAGCCGGACTCTGACGCATGCTCTGGTCCTATCTCAATGCCTCCGGCTAGAAAGCGGACCTCGCGATATAAAACCGGGGCATCAGACCATTGGTCGACTTCGTATATCTGTTGAGCAGCAATCACCTTTCCAGTTCGGTCACGGACTTCCACAATCACATCGACTCCTTCTGTGCTTGGCCATGGATTTGCACGTCGACGAAGGAGTGCAACCTCCAAATTGCCGTCTGGAGAGTGAAAGGTGGCGAACTGATGATTATCCTTATCAAGCGGCCAAGTCAGCCAAACTAGGCCTCCGGCAAGAGTGATGCTGATCAGACCGGCTACACACAGAGCGATCTTGAGAGAGGTTTTCATTTTTCAGCGAGTGTCCCGCTTGCCCGGAACAAACTTCCGCCTTTGGTTAAAACAGGAAGTTTCGATTAAGGCATATCGGGTGACGTTTGCGCCCCGTGGGGATTGGATCACCGGAATTAAATTCAGACATTAGTTTGGAATATTCTTTCATTATGCATGCTGGCGGATACATCAACGATATTCACGGATCGTAATAAAAAGAAAGTATATGAATATTGGAATGCTCAGGACATAAAGCGCAACGACAAGCCACAGCGGTTCAGAAACAGCAGGTCCATTTAGTAGTATTTTGCGGAGTATCCGAGTTCCTAATGGAAATGTTCCCGATCCGGTTAAAAGGCATGTATAAATCTGAGAAAATGCGTAGATAATCCCGGCACAGCACAATGTTCCGAACCCAAAAAGCTTAATTAGCCGAAGGAATCTCATATTTTTTCCGAGACTTTACCGCTGCGTTCCCGCTCCAGCGCGGCGACTGCGGCCTTGGGAAGATGTGGGGTTCACTTGATGTGGTCCGAAGGGTCGTGCATGGTCTGCGCTACCCCCTTTCCAGTTAGGCATTCTTTATATTGTGTGCTGAAGCTCGCAGATGACATTGGGAATCATGAATATTACCCGAGATTGCCTCAATTCCGAAAATCTCTACCCAAAACACCCTCTTTTCTCCCCCTGTGGGGACCTCTACTTCATCACCTCGTTCGTAAAGAAGTGAAACGAAGCAACCTGATTCAGTGCTCTTAATTACACCGAGAAGGTCAAGATCCTGAAAGTATTCCGTTTGAACGATCTGGTCTCTCTCTTCGACCAAAATAGCGCCTTCAATATTTGGCATAACGTCTAGCTCATCTACGACGTGGATGGAAGCGGCAGGTGGCAGCAGAAAAAAAGTGAATGTGGGAGAGGCATGGAATTAATGGCCGCTTTGGCTGTCGGCAGGAGCGCCTTGTTCGGTGTCGTTCAACCAGTCAAAATCTGGGGCCTTATAGATTTCTAGGGCAAATCCTGCTTTGCTAACGATCTCAATGAATGAGGAGGAAAATACCAGAGCAAAATAGGGACCCCTAAGATTCACAGCTAGATGAAGAGTATAGTCCGTGCTGCCATTGCGAAGCTGGGACAGAAAGGGGAGATTAACCCGCAGTGCCTTTTCTGTGTATACGAGCCATTCGCCAAGATCTGGTGTGTGAAACGGTCCCAACTCCCACACCCAAAGCCCCAGGTCCTTTCGGACGCACTCGAACAATGGATGAGCCATCTGATCGACTCTATTGCAGCGAAGAAGAGCATTGTAAACTGTCGGGACGGTTGAGGTCATCGGAGGATCGCTGGTTTTGGCACCGAGACTCTATGGCTGCGCTCGCGCTCCTGCGCGGCTGTTGCGGTCTTGGGAAGAGGTGTGGTGTTCAATTGATATGGTTGGAAGGATTGTGGCCGGGCTTGTTCAACCATGGGTGCAGTAGGAGGCTCGATCCTCGCCTCCGCTACACCCTTTATCGTTCGCATTCATTTGGTCAGTCACGGCGCTGGTTCATGAGTCGCGTTGGGAAGT
>CAYXRX010000003.1:23314-168214 GCA_964467415.1 uncultured Chthoniobacterales bacterium | reverse complement strand
GAAGGGCAGCCCGCAGGGCGACATGAGCGGGAGCGAAGGAGGCAACATTCACGTGGCTATGGGAACAGCCCGGGTCGACCACAGGTCGACCCGAAGGGCGCTACTCGCTGGAGCGAAAGCGTCAATATCAGAACGGCATTTACTGCATGACAATCAAAGGCAAAAGACGGCTGGTGCTGTGCGCAATCTCCGCCGGGGTGATGTGCGTCGCTCTTCTCCTGCTTGCCTGGTGCACCGCCCCTTGGTTGCTCACGGCGGATTCGGGACCAGTTCAATCCCGCGCGATGGTGGTTCTTGGCGGAACGGTTGTGGATCGCGGGGCACGGGCGTCTCAACTCTACGCGGAGGTCAAACCGGATCTGGTCGTCGTCACGGGTGACCCGCAGGGTGACGGAATTGCGCAACTGATCACGTTTCTGACGGCTAGAGGGGTTCCAGCCAACCGCATCCGGGTGACCCACGCCACGAGCACATACGAGAACGCCACCTCCGCCGTCCCAATCCTCCGCGAGCACCACATCACAAATGCCGTCGTCGTCACGTCTTGGTTTCACTCCCGCCGTGCCCTGGCGACCTTTCGCAAGGTCGCTCCCGACATTCATTTTTCATCACGCCCCACCGCGCCGCCTGCGATGCCGTTCTGGTGGCCGAACAAATATGAACGTCCGTTCGTGAATCTGGAATTTGCAAAAATCCTCTACTACGCACTCGTCCACGGAGTTCCCCCCTGGTAGCCCCGCTATGGCCTCCTTTTTTTTGTGCTGTCATTCTCACATTCTTAAGAATATCAGAGCACGTGCCAACGGGCGCTGGCCGGATAGACTGTTCGCAGGACAGCCCTCAGGGCGCTACTCGCGGGAGCGAGAGCGTCAACATTCACGTGGCTGTGGGAACAACCCGGGTCGCCTGTCAGCAGGACAGCCCGCAGGGCGCCACTCACGGGAGCGAGAGCGTCAATATTCACGTGGCTGTGCGTATAGCCACTGGCGAAATTCTTTCAGAAAATCGCTACATCGATTCGGTCGATTTTGAGTGCGAGGAACGCCGATCGTAAGCCCGGTTCCGCATTCTTACAAAGCCTACCAACCCAGCCTGCAAGTGCCGCATCGAGCGGCTTTTTTTGTGCCTTCGTGCGGGCGGCGATTTGCTTGGCAGGACTCCTTTCATCCGGCACTTCCTTGCCCTCGGGATCAAATTTGCAGGGTGGAAGGAAACCTGCTTTCCTCGAGGTCATGTCGAATGTCTCCGAGTTGATCGCGCGCCCGCACAACAACTTCTTTGTTTCGCAGATGAAGGATCCGGCGCACGCGGCCGGGATGGTTCGACCGCTGCTTGTCGAACAGCTCGCCGAAGCCGTGGTGTGGGCGGACATGAAGCTGGAGCCCGGGAGCTACATCGACGAGAAGTTGAGGGGAAGCGAGAGCGACCTGCTCTTCAGCGTTCCCGTGGCAGGCAAACCGGCGCTGCTCTACGTCCTGATCGAGCACCAGAGCACGCCCGACGCGCTCATGCCGCTGCGGCTGCTGAACTACATGGCCTCAATCTGGCGGACATTTGCCGAATCGCATCCCGGCCAGAAGTTGCCGGCGATTCTGCCGGTCGTGCTCGCGCAAGGCGAGCAGGCCTGGCCGCACGAGGCGACGATGCGCTCGCTGCTCGACATTCCCGAGGGCCTCGGCAACCTCATCGAGCCGATGCAGCCGCTCTTCGTCCACAAGCTGCTCGACCTGGCCGCTCTTCTGCCTGAGGAAATCCAGGGGACGGAGGTCGGGTCGGCGGTCCTGCGCGTGATGCGTGCCGCGCGCGGAGGGAACCTTGACGAGATGCTCAAAGCGGCATTGGACATGGCGGCAGCAGCGGCTCGCGGGGGAGACGCCCGGATGCGGATCACTGCGACGATCACATACCTCCTTGCAACCGCGCCGGTTCCTGCTAAAGAAGTGATAGAGCGGATGCAGATACTCCGCATGCCCGAAGAACTGATCCAAGACACCATGAGCGCAGCAGAATTACTCTTCAAAGAAGGCCGTCAGGAGGGCCGCCAGGAAGGCCGTCAGGAAGGCCGTCAGGAAGGCCGTCTGGAAGAAGCTCAGGATGCGGTCATCCAAGCGCTGGAAACCCGATTTGACCGGGTTCCAGATGGCCTTCGTGAGGAAATCCAGCGCATTACCGACGCCAACCGCTTGAAGGAACTCCATCGAGCCGCCATCCGCTGCGCCGACATCGAGTCCTTCGCCAAGGAACTCTGACCCTTCCCGCGCCGGAGTTGCCATCAATAAACCAACTTTGTCGCCGCCATCGGCATTTCTAGCCATGCCTCGCGCCACAGAGCTCGTCTGAGAGAGGATTTGCTCATTCTTGGAGGTTTCCTCGTCGGCAGCACCGGGTTGCCCACCCGCTATATTTCGTAGTGCCGCATACGCGGCTTTTTTTATGCCTTCGTGCGGGCGGCGGTCCACATGGAGGCAGGGTTGAGGCGGGGATTCATGCGGAGGGTTCGGGGCCTCGCAGCGAATCCGGGCTGGCCGGCAAAAACTCATGCCGCTTCGGGTCGATGATACCGAGCGAAAGAGCGGCAAATTGCACTGCCACCCGCCCGTCACCGAGTGGACGGAGGCCGATATCCCAGCCGGCAACGTGGCGTATTACACCATCCTCCACATGAAATCGGGTCGCCGATCGTATCGCATTGATATCGGCGGAGTCGTTAAAGGAGAAGGGCTTGGCCTCGACGGACTGGGGTTCCATTTCTTCGATGATGACCGGCGCTTCGGTGCCGGGCAGGTATGCCAAACCCTCATCCGAGGCGGGCTTTTTTTAGCAGTCAAGATCCCCCGCAAAATTCCGGCTTTCCCAGCTCATCCATTCGAGTCCTGGCATCCGCTCTGCAGCGCCGTTAAAGTTGCCTGCGAAATAGGACAAAATATCCGGCTCTCGGAACCCCAACTCACGCACGAATCAGTGGAGCGGATCGTCCGGTTCGTCGGGCGTTGTCACAGCAACGTCGGTGGCATGGCCAGCGACCTTCCTCTCCCCAGATACGATCTCACCCTCATCAGCACGAGCGAGCTTTGACGGCCGCTGAACGTTCCCGAAACCCGAATGCTCTGCGTCATCCACGGGCACCATCTTCAAATCTGGGCTTACTTGCGCCGCGAGCGGATGTACTCGCTCAGGATTTCCACATTGCGGCAGAACACCTCGCTGGAAATGAAACGGAACCCCTTTGCGAACTTCGGCTGGCCCACGAGACGCTCTCCCTCATAGCTGCTGATCCATCGGCCCTGCGGGTCGAGTTCTTTCACAACCCGCAGCACGTCACTTTCCTGCGCACGGCTCGGCGCCACCATGGCCTCACCTCGCTGCGCGGCCTGGTAAGCTTTTTCGACCTCGCCCAGCCGGGCGTTCTGCTTCCAGCCATAGTGCTCTGGCGCAGTCGCATCGTCGTAGGTGAGTTGAAGACGTTCGTCCATGTAGAGAGGCTTGTTGGTTTTCAGCTCGAAATAGCGGGCGATCCTTCCGTCCGGCAAGAGGCAGCGTTGGTAGTAGGCCAAGGCGCGCGGCACCGGTTCCAGGTATTTCTTCTGACCGGTATAAAGGGATATCTTGATCAGCGTCTCCATCACGTCCTGCGACTCCCAGCCGGTGATAGCCGGTGGCTCAAACTTCCGCGCCCAAATGGGGCACATCTCGTAGTTATACTGTTGGCACCACCCCGGCTGCGGGTCTGGCATTTGCGCCAGAACCAGGAAATCGCCCAGTTTCTCCAGCGCCGCCTTATACTTCCCGTCCCCATAGACCTGGTGTGCTGCGATGAGAGTTGCTGCGACATTTCCCGCGATATTGTCGTTGAGGGTGTAGTAGTCCCAGTAGTTCTTGACCCGGCCTTCCGTCTTCCAATCATAGTTGGGAAATTGCGCCTTCCGCACCGGCTCATCCGGCACGGGACCGGCCCAGACCTGAGGGAAGGCGCCATTGGCAAACTGCGCCCGGAGGAGTGCCTCCAGTCCATACAGGGCGGCTTCGTGAATATCGGCGTTTTTGAACTTGAACGCCTGGTCTGCGCGAATCAGGAACTCCAGGGCAGCCTGAGATTGCCCATCATCAAGCGACGAGATATTCCAGCTTCCCTGGATGCCCTTGCGGTAATTCCCTACAATACCTTTCTTGGGCGGGGCAAAGTGGATAACCTGAGTCCATCCCCCGGATTTCAGTTGCCCTTGGATCAGCGCTTCCGCCGCCTTCCGCGCCGCCTCCAGATAGAACGGATCGCCGGTCGCCGCATACGCTTTCAGGTAAGCCATCCCCACACTGGGCGTCCCCGGTGGCTGGACAAAGATCGTATCCACGGAGGCCTTGCCCTCACCCCATCGTTCCTTAAGGTCGAGGCTGTAATAGTAAACATATCCCCCATGGCTCGCGACCGTATCGCAATAGTAGGAAGCTGCCTTTTTCATCGTCTGGATCACGGAAGCAACCTCCTGCGCCCGCGCGCTGGCCAGTCCCGCCAATGCCAACACCACGAAAATCCTGACGATTCTCATCATCTGACCATACTGGCAGGCTATCAACATTCTGGTAAATAACTTATTTTGGCCCCGCCTTCCTGCCTCCAGAGCTTTTGTGGAACGATTGCAATTACTGGTGGTGAGCGGCGGGAATTGGTGCTGGAAAATGCGCGGCCGGCGTGGAAGGCAGATTGGTTCTCCGATGAAAGGCGGTTTGAAGGTTCGCCTCATGGGGAGGGGAAGCAACAGAGAGCCGGCGCTGGGAGTAAGGACCAACACCGGTTCAAATCCAGGCCAGTCCCGGGACATGGAAGCCCCCGCCGGCGGGCCTGATTTTTCCGCTGATGGCCCGGAAGCGGATCTGGCGACGGAATTCCCCGGGCAATCTTCTCATGCCGCAAATCGCACCAGAGCACGACGTGAGTCCCGGAAATCTGCGTCCCCCGCTCCGTTTTTGCGAGAGTTGGAATAAACCAGAGTATATAATAACTGCCGAGAACTATCAAAATGTCTCGGTAATCGTTGTTGATCTGCTGCCTTGGCGGGGCAAGGATTCCATGAATTCCCGCCAAAAATCGAAATTTCCCCACGTCCGACACCCATCAAAAACATGAAAGCACCAGCCTCACCCGATCGCGCTTCCCGCATCCGTGGTGCCCACGACACTCATCCCCCTTTCAACTTTCTGCTTTCTCTTCTTCCACCCATTAAAACAACGTTTCGTCCCTTGGCCCGTGAAGTGCGAAGCTACTTCACCGGGCTCCGCCCGCTCCGGAGCCTTCGCCTGCTCGCCGCCCTGGCGGTGGCGGGGCTCGGAGCCGGGCAAATAGCGCAGGCGGCTGATACGGCCGCCACGCAATGGATCGGTGGCACCGTAGGTAATCCAACTAATTGGGGTACTGCCACCAACTGGACGGGGGCGGGCGCGGTGGCGGGGGGGCCGAACTCGCCCACGTTGAGCGTAACGTTCAATTCCACCTTTGCCGACCAACCTGCACTCGGAGCAGGGAAGACGACTCAAGGCATCTGGCTGGCCTCCGGGGTCGGCCAGGACGTGACGATCAACGCGTCCGTCACGTCGGCGGTATTGACCATCACTGGTAATGCGACGCTCAATGGCCAGACCAATGCTGGCATCATCATGAGCGATACGACGAACAACCACAACCTGACCATCGGGCCGAAAACCAGCATCTTTCTTTCCAATAACACCGGCTTTTACAACCAGGAATCCCCGGCCAGCACGCTGCTCATCTCCGGCGGGCTGGATCTCAATGCCAAGACCCTGACGATCGGCCTGGGTGCCAGCTCGACCGGAAACGTCACCATCAGCGGGAACATCACCTCTGCCTCCGGCGGTAATATCACGATCAACTCGGCGGCCACGGTGGCTCTCTCCGGCACCAACACCTACGCCGGCGCAACAACGCTCAGCGCAGGCACCCTGAAAGTGGGTGTGGACAGCGTGGGTTCGGTGGGATCCATCACCAGCAGCGCAGTGGGCAAAGGGACGCTGGCGCTCAACGGCGGCTCGCTCTCTTCCAACGGCACCACCGCGAGGACGATTCTTAATGCGGTCACGCTCGGCGGCAATGTCACCCTTGGCGATGCGAGCAACAATGGCAAGCTGACCTTCAGTGCCACTGCCGATCTCGGCGGGGGGACCCGGACCTTGACGGCGGCGAGCGATGTGCAGTTGGACGGCATTGTGAGCAACGGCGGCCTCACCAAGGCCGGCGCGGGCACGCTGACGCTCACCGCAGCGAACACCTACACCGGGGCGACCAACATTAGTGGCGGAACCTTGGTTGCGGGCAATGTGGCGGCGTTTGGCGGTTCCTTGACTGCTGGTGTTTTCATTTCGACGAGCAGCGGGGCGGGCACCCTGCGGCTCTCCACGGACACGAGCGTCAACGCCTACACGATCCGGAGCAGTTCCGCCAACCAAGGGACCATCGTGTCCGATCGCGCCACGGCGGGTGCGGGCATTACCCATGTGCTGGGTGCGGCCCAGCTGGGTGGCAACACCTATAATATCACCAAAGGCTCAAACGTCACCAGCGGCGGAGCGGCCATTTCCTTTGCGTCGATCAATGTCGCGGGAGGTGCTGGCAGCACGACCAAGCTGAATCCGACCACGGCGGATCTTTTTGTCCCCGGCGCGGTCAACATCGGCTCTGCCAGTGGCAATAAGACGCTGGAGCTTGGCGGCACGAGCCAGGGGAGCGCGATCCCGGGTGTTATTTCCGACAACTCAAACGGTGCCACGGGGACGCTTTCCCTCACCAAATCCGGCGCTGGCACATGGACGCTTTCGGGCGTAAACACCTACACGGGTGTAACCGCGATCAATGGGGGAATCCTGCAAATCGGCAATGGAACGGGAGACGGTTCGATCTCCACTTCCAGCGGCATCGTCAACAATGGCAGCTTGCAGTTCAATATCGTTGCCAACCAGAGTTACGGCAATATCATCAGCGGTAACGGGACGGTGACGCAAGCCGGCCCAGGCACCCAGACCCTCTCTGGCTCGAACACCTACACTGGCGCGACCAGCATCAGCTACGGTGCGCTCAGCGTGGGCTCTACGGCCAATTTGGGTGCGGCCTCTTCCAATTTGGTGTTTAATGGTGGCGTGCTGCAAGTCACGGGCACCACCCTCACCTCCTTCTCTGGAATTGGCCACACCGTTTCGTTCAATGCCGCCAAGACGGTTGGCTTGGACATCAACAGCGCCAGCAACACCTTTACCGTGGATAGCGTGCTCAATCAGACCACCGGTGGCTTCACCAAGCTCGGGGCAGGCACTGCGGTCCTGAACCAGGCCAACACTTTCGCGGGCAACACCTCGGTAAACGCCGGCAGCCTGATCCTCGCCAACGCCAATGCCCTGCAAAACAGCACGCTCAACGTCGCAGGCACAGGTGCGGGCGTTGTCTTCAGTCAAACCGTTGCAGGCCACGCCTTCAATGTCGGCGGACTCGCCGCCAACGGGGCCATAGCCCTTCAGGATAATGCCTCCATCCCGAACGCCGTCACGCTCACCGTCGGCAGCAACAACGCCAACACCACCAGCGCGGGCGTGCTCAGCGGCAGCGGAGGCCTGACCAAGACCGGCGCCGGCACTCTCACCCTCTCGGGAAACAACAGCTTTACCGGTGCCACCGTGATCAGCGGGGGCACCTTGAGGCTGGGTCGCTCGACGCTTCCCACCGGGCTCAACATCCTGCCGATGGGCGACTCCATCACCTACGGCGACCGCGGTTCGAACGCCGGTTATCGCGGCCCACTTTATAACTTGTTGAACCCGGTGGCCTTTGGATTCAACTACGTCGGCAGCCTGAACACCGTCCAAGCAAATATTTCCCTTCCCAGCAACCAACTCCACCACGACGGTTACAGCGGGAGAACGGCGGCGGATCTTACCGCCTTGAACTTGCTCGCCCCCGGGAACGGCATCAATCCCAATGTCATTCTTCTCCAAATCGGCACCAACGATCTTTTGACATACGGGGGCGGTTACACGGCCCAGCTCAAGACCAATTATGAGGCGCTCCTGACCCAGTTGACGAACAACCGGCCCGACGCCAACATCATTCTCGCCAACATCACCCCGTCGAGCAAACGCACGGGAATCGCCCAGTACAATGCCATGGTCAATACCGTGGCCGCGAACTTCCAGGCTGCGGGCAAGCATGTCACCGTGGTGGACAATAATACCTACTTCCCGGCGTCCGGGTTATCCGATGGCACGCATCCGAATGACAGCGGCTACAACTGGCTGGCCAACCAGTGGTATAGCGCCCTGTTTACCCTCTATTCCGATGGAGGCACTTCCAACGCCTTGACCGGTTCGACCACCGTGACCGTGGCCGCGGGGGCCACGCTTGACGTGAACAACAACGTTGCCACCATCGGCGCCCTCGGGGGCGCAGGCAGCGTGACGCTTGGCGGCGGAGCGCTCACCATCAGCAGCACCGCAGGCAACAACAGCACCTTCTCCGGCGTCATTTCCGGCGCCGGCAGCGTCACCAAGACCGGTGTTGGCACGCTGACACTCTCCGGCACGAACACGTACACCGGCGTGACGACGATCAGCGCGGGCACGCTCGTCCTGTCGGGCGGCGGAACGATTGACAGCAGCCCGGAAATCAAACTGGGAACGCTCGCCTCGCAGGGAACGCTCGATCTGACGGCTAAAGCCGCCGGAGCCACAACCGGCGTGGCGCAGAAGATCTCCGGATACGGAAACGTTCTCATGGCTGCCGGCCAGACGCTCACGGTGAGCGGCACGCTCGCGCCGGGCAACAGCGCCGGCAAAGTCACGGTTGCCGGGAACCTCGCGCTGAGTGGCATCACATTGCTGGAACTGATCGACAATACGCTTGCGGCGGGGATTGGCTACGACCAGGTCAGCCTCACCGGCGCGACGCCGGCGCTGACCTACGGCGGCACGCTCACCCTGAATATCGTCGGTTCGCCGCAGTCCGGAATTTACCACCTCTTCACCGGATTCAACGCGCAGTCGGGAACGTTTTCGGCAATCAATTTCTCGGTCAGCGGCTACACGGGCTCGTTCGACTACGCCACCGGCGACCTGACCCTGAGCGCTGTCCCCGAACCTGCGACGTGGGCGCTGCTGGCCGCCAGCCTCGTTCTTGCGGGCGGCATCCGCAGAAGAATGTGGGGCCAGGCATCCTAAGACTCATTTTTGCTATTTGCTGGCAATACAACCATCAAGGTGAACCGCGCTGCCTATCATATCGAGGTGCTGAGGCGGCTGACCATCCGGATGCAGACCAAATCTACGCGAGCAAATGCGTAAGATTGAATTCCTCAAAGTCTTTATGAACTGAAACTCGATGAAACCCATTCTCCTCATTTCTCTTCTGGCGCCGATGGCTGCGCTTGCAGAACCCTCCGCCCCACAACCAGTCGGTAAAGTGGAGACCTCAACGGGCAAAGCCCCGATTCCCGCTGCTCCACCAACCTTTGCCGATGCCAAGAATGGCCGCGTGGAATATCCCCCCGAGGCTCACGCGCCCTCCATCCCGGCCATCGGGGAGCTCCCTCCGTGTCAGGGGCCTTTCAACAGCACTGTGGAATCACTCAAGAATTACAAATGCCCGGAGTGGTTCCGGGATGCCAAGTTCGGCATCTGGGCGCACTGGGGGCCCCAAGCGGTGCCCGAAGACGGGGACTGGTATGCCCGCCGCCTCTATCAGGAGGAACGCCTCTTCTACAGAAACCATCTTGCGGAATACGGACACCCAAGCAAGAGCGGATACAAGGATATCATCCCGCTCTGGAAGGCCGAGAAATGGGACCCGGACCGATTGATGGCACTCTACAAGGCTGCCGGAGCCCAATATTTCATGGCCCAAGCGGTGCATCATGACAATTTCGACAACTGGAATTCCAAATACCACAAGTGGAACTCCGTGGCCATGGGGCCGAAGAGGGACATCGTCGGCATCTGGAAAGAGGCCGCCAAGAAACAGGGGCTGCATTTCGGTGTTTCCGAGCACCTGGGGCACGCATACACCTTCCTGCTCACATCGCACGGCGCCGACAAGAAAGGCCCGCTGGCCGGCGTTCCCTACGACGGGAATGATCCGGCTTTTTCGGATTTGTATGGAATGCCTGCGAAGCCTGGCGACGACAAGTGGTACAGCACGGATCCCCGCTGGCAACAGGAGTGGTATGCCCGGATTCATGATCTGATCACCCAATATCAACCCGAATTGCTCTACAGCGACGGCGGGGTTCCTTTTGGGGAAATCGGCCGGAAGATCATGGCTCACTATTACAACACGGACATCCGGAAGGGGGGAGGGGAGCTGAATGCCGTCTATTTTTCCAAGAAAAACTACCCGTTTGAGGGCAGCGGGGAATTTTTCGATGGCACGTGCGTGATGGACCGGGAACGCGGCGGGAGCGACGATATTGCCCCCGATCCCTGGCAATGTGACACATCCACGGGGGATTGGTATTGCAACCGCAGGGATGCAAGATACCACCGTTACAAAACCTCCGCGAAGGTCATCCAGATGTTGGCGGATACCGTTAGCAAGAATGGGAATCTGCTTCTCAATGTGACCCTCCGCCCGGATGGCAGTCTCCTGCCGGAGATGGAGACGCTTCTTACCGAACTTGCCGATTGGATGAAGGTCAACGGCGAGGCGATCTTTTCCACCCGTCCCTGGGTGATTTTTGGCGAAGGGGTTTCCGAGACTTCCAACGGTGCCTTTAATGAAAACACCCCCTACTCGCCCTTTGATATTCGGTTCACACAGAAGGGAGGCGACCTCTACGCGATCACCCTCGGCATCCCTGCCGAAAAGGTGGTGATTCATGCGCTCGCCAGCAATTCGCCATTGGTCAGCGGAGGGCCTTCCGACGTGTCGCTATTGGGCTATCCGGAAAAACTCCACTGGACCCGGACGGATAAGGGTCTCGTCATCGATCTCCCATCCGATCTGAAGGCCAAATCCGCGTTATGTTTCAAAATCACCGGACTGACGACGCCAACCGATCTCAGCAAAGAAGTCATGGACGACATTAAGAGATCCCTCAAGGAGGAATATCGGTTTTAATGCCATGCCGCTCTCTCTGATTCCCGACAACATGGCCAGCCTCGAAAGCGGCGGAGAAAAGCCCCTCACGCTCAAGGGGGAATTCCTAAAGGTCCCCACGCAAAAAGGTCAAACCTGCCTGCTCCTGCCAATGATCGGCACAGGAGAGAGTGCTCCGGGAGCTTCCGCTAACCTCCCCATAGAGGGGACAATGAAAACTCAATAGACAGCTGTCCCCAGTCACCTCGATTTCCGAGCCACTTCGTCTTATGAAAACCGCAACATCCCTCGTTGGAACAATCCTTGTGCTCATCGCAATCACTTCCCTCCTTCCGCTGCACGCGGAAGTCGCCCTCTCCGGGGCGCTTGGAAGTAACATGGTCATTCAGCGCGACCGCCCAGCCACTTTGTGGGGTTGGGCTGATGCGGGTGAAAAAGTGACGGTGAAGCTGGGCGGTCAGGTCGTCGCCCATGCGGAGGGCAAGGGCAAAGAGACGATGTGGCGCGTCCAGCTTCCGCCACAGAAAGCCGGTCCCATCCCTGACATCACCGTCTCGGGTAACGCCAACACTGTCACGTTCACCAACCTCCTTGCAGGCGATGTGTGGCTCTGCTCCGGCCAGTCGAATATGGTCATGACGGTGGAGAATGGCACCTGGTGCCGGTATGGCGGGGTTTTGAATGCCGAAAAGGAAGTCGCCGAGGCGAGCCATCCCGAAATCCGCCTCTTCACAGTGGAGAATAACGGAGCTCCGCAGCCGCAGGCCCAGGTGCAAGGCACTTGGGCGGTCTGCGGGCCCGAAAGCCTTCCCACAGCTTCAGCCACGGCCTATTTCTTCGGTCGCTCATTGCAGGCGGAGCTGAATGTTCCAATCGGGCTGGTGATTTCCGCCGTGGGCGGGACGGCGGTCGAACCGTGGACGCCGATGAAGGCGCTCGAAAACGATGCGGACTTTGCCGCTCTGGCTGCAGAAGCTAAAAAGATCCAGGCCGAGTTCGGCCCGCAAGCGGCTGAAGACAGGAAGCTGGAGGACGAGTGGAAAAAGCAGGCGTCCGAAGCCAAAGCAAAGAACGAGCAAGCCCCGGCGGTCCCGGTTTACAAACTTAAGCTGGCGCAACGGATGGCAGCTGGCGGTGCCCGCGCGATTTTGGACGCAGGCAACCTTTACAACGGAAAAATCCATCCGCTCACCCCGCTGACCCTCACGGGAGCCATCTGGTATCAGGGCGAGAGCAACGCATTTCGCGGCGAGCACTATGCCCATAGCCTCACGAAGCTGATCGAAGGCTGGAGGAGCGCCTTCGGGCGGCAGTTTCCGTTCCTGATCGTGCAACTGGCCAACTTCGAAACACCTGTCGTCAGCAGCGAGCAGAGGGGCTCCTTCGCACTGGTACGTGAAGCGCAGGAAAAAGTGGCGCAGACGGTGTCCAACTGCGGGTTGGCGACGGCGGTCGACATCGGCACGGAGGGCAATATCCATCCTCCTAACAAGCAGGAAGTCGGGCGCAGGCTCGCGCAGGTGGCGCTCAAGCAGGTCTATGACCAGAAGGTGGCGGCCAGCGGTCCCCGCTACGCGGGTGCACGGTTTGAAGGCGGCAAGGCCATTGTCCGCTTTGCGGAGGGCTCGGGGCCGTTGGTTTTGAGGGGTAACGGCAGCTTCGAAATCGCCGGTGAAGACCGGAAATTCGTCCCCGCGACCGCCACTCTGAAAGGTGATACCATCGAGGTTGCCTCGCCGTCCGTCGCAAATCCCGTCGCCGTGCGCTACGCATTCCTGAACGCGCCGGTGATGTCGCTTTTTAATGAAGAGGGATGGCCGGCGCTCCCGTTCCGCAGCGATGCCTGGGAGATATCTGAAGGTTTGCGTGGCAGTTCCTCAGCGGTGACTATTCCAATGCAGATCCAAGCAACCTCCGCAGCAGCCAGGCATTGCCCCTCCTCAAAGTCTTTATGAGCTTAAACTCCATGAAATCCATCCCCCAAACGCTGGCGCTGCCGCTGGCTTGCCTTTGTTATTTCATGCTGGTCCGTCCGGTGCATGCGGCGGATTCGCCCCAGGCCGAACTGAAAACCGCTTTCGAACAAACTGAACTGGGTAAACTCCCTGTGGGATGGAAGGCGCTCAAGGGCGATTGGGCCGTGCGGCTCGATGCGCAGCCCGCCCCCGAAGGCACCGAAGCCGCCGCGCAACCCCAGACGCTCCAGCCCGATCAGGAAAAGCAATGCCTGCTGCCCCGCGTCCTTGGCACGGACTTGGAAGGCGGTGTGATCCGGTATGACGGGCGGGAGTTCGGCGACTTCACCTTCACCTACCAGATGAAGCACGCCACCGAACGGGACTATTGGGGGAACGCGTTCCGTTTCCGCATCCAGCCGGACGGCAAACAATTCTACTACGTCAAGCGCGAGCGCTTCGGGACGTTCACTTTGAATTGGTCGGACGGAAAATCCGAGAAGGTGCTGGCGACCAGCGATGGGAAAGTGGATCTGGATCAGGGGCAGTGGGTCTGGGTGCGGGTGAAGGCCGAGGGCAACCGCATTCAGGTGTGGGCCTGCACCGACGGCGTTTCGTTCGCACCATTCCTGGACTTCACGGACGCGATGAATTTGTCCGCCTCCGGCAAGATCGCCTTTGTGGCTCCGCGCCGGTTTCATTTTGCTTTCCAGGAAAACCCTTGGAACAACGACGCTGCGAAGCGGCAGAAAGGCGCGTGGCTCACGCGCGTGGAACAGGGGCAGGCCTTCCGGCAGCTTGCGAAGGACGGTCTAACGCAAAACCAGGTGCAGGTGGAATACTTTGTGAGTGACCCCGCGAAGGCGCCCACATCGCTCTCTTTTGAGGACGGCGCAAAGAAGCACACCCTCCCGCTAACCGGGACCGGGATCGGTTTTCACACGGTCGACATTTTTGCCAGTGTCGGGGACGGTCGGCCTTCGGAACCCGTTCAGGTTGCGCTCGCAAAGAACTCGCAAACGCTGGATCGCGCGTCCGTGAAAGTGACGGACTCCTTCCAGACGGATAAGCTTGCTCCCGCCAATCCCAAGCCGGAGGCAGCGCCCGATGAATCAATGCCTGTGAGCAAACAGGATTATCTCGCCTGCGCGGACAAGGCGTTTGCCCGGTATGGAAACACCGGACGTTTCTCCTGGGACAACCGCTGGAGCGATGCCACCGTGCTCTACCGCGCCACGGGCGAGCAGAAATACCTCGACCGCGTGATGGAATGGACGCGCATCTGGATCAAGGACCGCACCAGCGGGAAGAAGGAGATTCCTGACTTCCATTTTGCCAGCCGCCCCGGGTTCGCCAATGCGGCGACGCTGGCTCTGGAGAAGGGCGACCTGACGCCGGAGGAGAAGACGATATTCTTGAATCTTATCTCGGACGTGCTGGCAAACGCACACCAGGAGGGCGGCGGCATCATGAACCGCGCGATGGGCTACGCGCTGCCCATCCAGCCGCTGCTCAAACTTGTCCCCGTTCACCCCATGCGCAAGCAGTTGATGAAATACCATGACGCGATCATGGCGGACTTCCTGGCCACCAAGGAAGTGCTGGAAAACTCCAGCAACTACATGCCCATCACCCTGCTCTTTCTGATTTCGTGGATCGACGACCACGGCATGCAGGACCTCTACCAGGATCCAAAAGTGCGCCAGGCCTTCGAGAACGTGCTGGAGTTGATGGACCCCGCAGGCGGCATCCCCCAATTCGCCGATTACGGCGGCAAGCATCTCTACTCGTTCAAGCTGGTGGCCGTATTGGAGCGCCTGGCGACGGTGTATAAGGACGGGCGTTACAAGTGGGCGGCCCACCAGATGGCGCGGCGGCTTTTGCAGCGCTTCAATGTCGAAGAACTCTCCGGCGGCGAAACCGAGGCGATCGCCTTGGCTTACGCCTACGCCGACGACTCCATCCCGGAAACCTGCCCCACCAGCGGCTCCGTCGTCACAGAACGCAACACCGGGCATCTCGACAAGCTTATCTTGCGCAGCGGCTGGAAGCCCGGCGACTTCCACGTTGCGGTGGATTTTGTGACCGGCTGCGAGCATGGCGACACCAATGCTCTGGCGCTGCTGAGCGTTTACAAGGACGGCGGCCAGTCGCTCATCGACAAGGCCGGACGCGACATTGCCAACCACAGCCTGCCGCTGATCCGGCAGCGTTCCGACGGGTTCCCCTACCTGAAGGAACCATGGGAGGCGGGCCGCTGGTATCAGGCGAGTTTCGACCTGAAGCTGTTCGGAAGCTGGGGCAGCTTCTCGGGCGGCGCGGGAAGTCCGCTCGGGCACCAATGGCTCTACGGCGAAGCGATGATCCCGTATGACTTCACCTACAACCCCGCGCGCGAATTCGCGTTCGTCTGGGGGCTCAACGGCAACGGCAAGGTGCGTGTCTACCTCGACGACGTGAAGCTGATCCAGAGCGGCGACTCACCCGACAATCCCCGGAAGGAGACCGTGCTGGAGGACTTTGAAGGCCCGGCCTACCGCTGGATCGGCAACTTCCAAAAAGCGGCAGGCGCGCACAGCGGCAAGGGGTGCGGACGCTTTGACCTCGATTTCGCCGAGACCAACTTTATCGGAAAGAAATTCCCCATCCCGCTGGATGTCAATGGCAAGGACTACGACCGGATCGAGTTCTGGTTCAAGCTGGAACCGGTCACTGGCAGCGTCGCCCAATGGACAACGCTCACCCTGGGGGACAAATCCGGCACGCCGCGCAACTACCCCACCAATTACAACCAGAACCATGCGGTGAAGCAGGAATTTTTCCAGGACGGAAAGCTGACCACGTTCGCCGGGTTCTCGCTGGAGGATCGCAATCCCTTCGGCGGGCGGCAGGGGCGCGACCGCGATTTTTTGTTCGTGAAAAACAAGGTACTCTGGGTCCGCGACCGGATCCGTCCCGAAGCCGCGAAACCGTTCCGGGCCGGGCCCATCTGGCAGGTGGGCAACCTTTCTGGAACCAAAGGGGCGAACTGGTTTGACACCTGGATCGACACCAACCTGATGCTCTGGTTCGTGCCGAAACCTTACGGCACAGTTGAACTAATGTCCGATCCGCAGCCGAAAGGCTACGATATGGGGCTCAAGAAGCGTTACCCTGCGGTGCTGACGCAATATGCCGAGGGTGCCAAAGCCGGGAACGGACTGGTCTTCGACACCCTCCTGTTTCCGCACAGCGGCAAGGAAGATGCCGCTAACCTGGCCGCGCAGATCAAAGTGCTTCACGATCAGGATGACATCACCCTGGTCTCCGTGGGGGACGACCTGCTGCTGTGCAATCCCACCGGCAGGGAGGTCTCATTGCAGGGGCTCGTCACCGACTGCAAAATGCTCCACGTGGCGGGCCTCGCCACCAACTCGCCCGCCTGCGAGGGCGTGGGCGGGACGAAAGCGGAATATCAAGGCAGGAAACTCGATCTAAAGCCTCCTGCAATCCCCTAAAGCCAAAAATTCCCGCAATATGAAAAAATCCGCATGTTCCTCCCTTGTTCTCGCCACGTTCGCGCTTTCCCTGGCATCGGCGTTCGGGCAGTCCACACCGATGCCGAAGGTTGACCCCATGCAACCGGGATGGCTCCCTGGCGAAACTCCGCAACAACGCGACGCCCGCATGGGTTGGTGGCGAGAGGCGAAGTTCGGGATGTTCATCCACTGGGGCATTTACAGCATTCCCGCCGATGGCGAATGGCATATGAGAAGTCAAAAGCAGCCCTTCGCTGAATACTCGAAATTCGCCGAGCAGTTCAATCCGGTGAAGTTCAACGCGGACGAATGGATGGGGCTCGCCCACGACGCCGGTATGAAATATGTCGTCATCACCACCAAGCATCATGACGGCTTCGCGATGTTCAAGTCGCAGGCGAGTTCCTACAACATCGTGGACGCTACGCCCTTCAAACGCGACGTGGTCAAGGAGATCTCGCAAGCTTGTCCGAAGCATGGCATCCGTTTCGGCACCTATTATTCCTTCCTCGCCGACTGGGGGCACAAGGGCGGCGGCGCAGGCTGTCCGAAGTGGGATCCTGCATTCCAGGAGGGCGACATGCGCGAGTATGTCAAGAAGATCGCCATTCCGCAGGTGAAGGAATTACTGGCCAATTACGGCCCGGTCGCCGTGATGTGGTTCGACCGCGATGGCGCCAAGGGAACCCTGCCGGAGGAATCGGCGCAGGTTGTCGAAGCGCTCAAGGCGCAGCCGCAGATTGTCGTGAATCCGCGGGTGGAAGGAGTGAAAGGAGACTTCATTACCGCCGAGCAGCATATGCCGGCCCTTCGGCCGAAGGGTGATTGGGAGCTGTGCGGCACCGTTGATGGAGCCTGGGGCTACAACAGCCGTGCCGAGGCCAAACCGTTCAAGCAGCTGCTGCACTACATGCTCACCGCCTGGGGCATGGGTGGCAACGTCTTGATGAATGTGGGCCCGACGCCTGAGGGCATCATCAGGGATGACTCCGTGCAGCGTCTGCGCGAGGTCGGCGAATGGATGAAGGTTTACGGCGATTCCATCTACGACTCGACGGCCGGGCCGTTCATCTATCTGCCATGGGGCACGGCCACCCGCAAGGGCGACACCGTCTATCTGCATGTCTTTGAATGGCCCGCCGACGGCCGGTTGAAAGTGCCGCTGATGAACGAGGTGAGGCAGGCAACGCTGCTTGGGCCGGGCAGCCCCGGGCCGCTGAAGACCAGCCGGGAGAACGGGCGGCTCGTCGTCCAGTTGCCTGCCCAGGCGCCCGATGCTGTGGCCAACGTCGTGGCGCTGAAAATCGAAGGCGAACCGCAGACCGATTACGTCTCGGTCCTGTTGAATAAACCGGTGCAAGCTTCGGCGGATCAAAAGTCCGCCGCGGGTGCCGTCGACGCCGACAGCCACAGCACTTGGCGCAATCCCGAGCCGACGGGCTGGCTGGAAATCGACGCCGAGAAACCGGTAACGGTCGCCACGCTGCGCGTTTACGTGGGTGCGGATGTCAAAAAATGCACGCTCGAATACAAGGAGGGCGACGAATGGAAGCCGATCCTGGCCGGTGAAGAATTAGTGCGCGATGGCAATGTGAAGAGCTTCCCTCCCGTGACCGCGCAGGTCTTCCGTCTGAATATCCTCGAAGCAAGCAAGCCGGTGCAAATCGTCAACCTGGAGTTGTATCCCCCATTATGAATGAGGGGGAAAACCACTCGTTAATAGCCGCGGCGATTCTTTGCATTGCACTTTTTCCACCTGTGCTCTGTGCCACGGGCGCCGCTGAAGATTCCCACATCAAGACTCCCGGGCAAAAGATATTGCTCTCTTTGCTCTCTATTAAAACCTGGCTACCTTGTTATTTTCTCTGGCACCGGCATACACGCAACCAGTGAATGATCCCTTGGACACCCGAGACCCTGTCCGGAACACGGTGCTGGCTGCCGCTCCGGATCCGAAGATCAAACGAAGTGTGGCAGAGAAAGCGGACAAGGGCCGGCCCTGATCCGCGCGGAACGACAACGATGGGGAGGGCGAACCTCCGTGTGAGCCCCCATATATCACGGCTTGGACAGCCGATCGGAGGGAGACAGGCTTTCCGAAGGAAAGAGCGAAGCGTCCAAAGCCTCTCCCTCCCTCGCATGATCGATGGGTCGTTGATGCGTTTTCTGCGCGTTTCTTTCCTTGCCTGACGGATTTGGGTCGCTCAACCCCAGCTGTTTCGCGATCACGGAAAGAGTAAGGTGGGCGGCTTGCGCGCCATACCGGGAGGAAATTGCGGAATGAAACGATTGGTAAAAATTAAATCTCGGTAAGTTACAAATAGTTCTCCATCAAATTTCTTGTTGAGCGGTAAATTCACCGAATAGTGTTTGACGCAAATCCCCCTTCACAGGACTTCCGGGACCATCCGGTCCGCCTGCAAATGGTCCATAACCTTAATCATTCTCCACATCATTTTTAACGCTCCAAAGCCTCATAAAAACCAAACCCATGAAACAGAAATGCAATCCGTTCAACAGCACCTCTCTCCCGCTCGCCTTGCTGGTGCTGACGTTCAGCCAATCCGTCCAGGCTGATATGGCCACGACGGCATGGATCGATGCCACAGTAGGTAATCTAAGTAATTGGGGTGCCAATACCAACTGGGCGTTGAAACGATGTGGCGCGGTGCAGAAGGCCGGCCCGTCGCGGACATTGCCGGTCTCGGGCAGCGCCAACACGGTCACGCTTACCGACCTGCTGCCGGGGGACGCGTGGTTCTGTTCGGACCAATCCAACTTGGTCATGACAGTGATGAAGGGGGCTTGGTGCGGGTATGGCGTGAGGCTGAAGCATACGGCCGGCCAAAATCCATGAAAAAATGCCGAACAAAGCACATGATAGCTTTTCAGACAGCCTCTGAAACTATCAAAGCAAAAACTGCCCGTCCATGGTGAACAATCCCATCCGAAACCCCATTTTGCCGGGCTTCAACCCTGACCCATCGATCTGCCGAGTGGGCGGGGATTACTACATCGCCACATCGTCGTTCGAATGGTTTCCGGGCGTGCAAATCCACCACTCGCGTGACTTGGTGCATTGGCGGTTGCTCACGCATGCGTTGCGCGACACGCGCCTGTTGGATATGCGCGGCGTGCCCAACTCGGGGGGGATTTGGGCGCCGTGCCTCAGTTACAGCGACGGTCTGTTTTATCTCTGTTACACAGTGGTGCATGAACTCAATGGTGCCACCAAGGATACGCCGAATTACCTGACCGCAGCGCCGTCCATTGATGGCCCTTGGTCGGACCCGGTCTATTTGAATTCTTCGGGATTTGACCCGTCACTATTTCATGACGAGGACGGGCGCAAGTATCTCGTGAACATGGTTTGGGATCACCGTCCCGAACATCACCCGTTTTACGG
This sequence comes from uncultured Chthoniobacterales bacterium, assembly GCA_964467415.1. Lineage (GTDB taxonomy): Bacteria > Verrucomicrobiota > Verrucomicrobiia > Chthoniobacterales > Terrimicrobiaceae > CAYXRX01. Next base: position 148,252 of record CAYXRX010000003.1, on the reverse strand, counting down.
GATTGTGTTGCAGGAGTATGATGCGCAGCGCCGGGCCTTGGTTGGTGTGGCCGAAATTATTTTCAAAGGCTCACCGATCGGCCTGACCGAAGGACCGCATCTGTACAAACGCAACGGTTATTACTACTTGATGACCGCCGAGGGTGGGACCGAGTATGACCATGCAGTCACGCTGGCCCGTTCACGTAGCATCCGCGGCCCTTATGAGATTCATCCTTGTAATCCCGTTTTGACCAGTAAAGGGAAACCAGAGTTGGCGCTGCAAAAAGCCGGACACGGCAGCATGGTTGAGACCCCGTCGGGGGAGTGCTATATGGTGCATCTCTGCGGTCGCCCATTGCCAGGAACGCAGCGGTGCAATCTCGGACGCGAAACGGCGATCCAGAAGATGGAATGGCGCCACGATGATTGGCTTTATCTGGCCCCGGGCGGCAACCATCCATTTGAAGTCGTGCCGGGCCCGAATCTGCCTGCGCACCCCTGGCCGCTTGAACCTGCCCGACTTCCGTTCGATTCGCCCCATTACTCCACCCTACGCCTGCCGTCGGCCAGTGTGTTTCGCGAGCCGGAGAAGCTGCGGTTGATCGGCGGCGAATCGATCGAGTCGCGTTTCGAGCAGGCGATGTTGGCGCGGCGACTGACCAGCCAAACGACCGTGGCAACCACGCGGCTGCATTTCGAACCGAAAACGTTCCAGCAAATGGCGGGTCTGGCAGCCTATTACAACACGGACCTGTTTCACTATCTCTATTTGTCACACGACGAGGCTTTGGGTCGTTGCCTCCAAATCCACTCCTGCGATGATGGCAAGCCCGTCTTTCCATTGGGAGGCGAACCGGTGGCAGTGCCGCCGGGGCCGGTCTATTTGCGAGCCAGCTTCTCGTGCGGCGCGCTACAGTTCTCGTGGTCGCCCGACGGCATCGGTTTTCAACCAATCGGACCTGTTCTTGATGCTTCGATTCTCTCCGATGATTACGGCGGGCACTGGGGATTCACCGGCTCATTCATTGCACTGGCTTGCCAGGATCTTGCCGGGACCCGCCTTGCCGCCGATTTTGATTTTCTGGAGGTCATCCTATGATAAAAACAAACCCAGACCGTCTTTCGCCGCTGGAAAAGTTTGGCTACGGATTGGGCGACTTCGGATCCAACGTGGTCTTCCAGACCATTCTGATCCTGCTGCCCGTGTTTTACACGGATGTTTACGGCCTGACGCCAGCCGCCATGGGATTGCTATTTCTTGCGGTGCGATTGCTGGACACGGTCATCGATCCCGTTATGGGGATGATCGCCGACCGCACCAACACGCGCTGGGGCAAATACCGGCCCTATCTGCTCTGGTTTTCTCTCCCGTTCGCCATTCTGTTTGTGCTGACCTACATTACTCCCAACTTCAGCGCAACCGGCAAGCTTGTGTACGCGTACGTGACCTACGGCTTGTTAATGGTTCTCTACACTGCCGTTAATATCCCTTATTGCGCGCTCGGAGGCGTGATCACCGCCGACTCGCAGGAGCGCGTCTCGGCCAATAGCTACCGGTTCGTGCTGGCCACCTCAGCGGGCGTACTGATCACCTTCTTCGGTCCGAAGCTGGTGGCGTTTTTCGGCCTCGGCAATCAACAGCTCGGCTATGCATGGGCGATGTCGGTGTTCGGAGTTTTGGCCGTGCTGTCGTTTGTCGGCTGTTTTAGCCTCACAAGCGAGCGCGTCACGCAGGCTGCGCCCGGGAAAGGTTCGCTGGTGCTCGACGTGAAGACCTTGTTGCGCAATGACCAGTGGCTGATCATTGCGGCGCTGTTCTTTGTCCTGTTGATCGCGATTGTGTTGCGCGGAGGCTCGTCTGCTTACTACATTAAATGGGTAGCCAAGCGGCCCGATTTGACCGCCGCATTCCTGACGGCTGGCACGCTCGCGCAGATGATCGGTGCCTCCCTGGCCTCCTGGTTTACCAGGAAGATTGATAAGGTTCCGTCCTATGTGCTTTCGCAAATCGTGATTGTGCTTGGCTCGGCAGCGCTGTATTTCACCCCGAGCGACAATCTCTGGCTCATCTTCGCCTTTTACATTGTCATCAACTTTTTCGTCCAGATGGGTGCGCCGATTTTGTTCACCATGGCGGCGGACAGCGTAGATTACGGAGAGTTGAAAACCGGACGTCGCGTAACAGGCCTTGTCTTCTCCGGGGCACTGTTTGCGCTCAAACTTGGTGTCGCGGTGGGAGGCTGGCTGATCGGGTTGATCCTCGACAAATTCGGCTACAACGGACAGTCCGCCATTCAAACCCCGCAAGCGATCGGAGCGATCGCCCTTGCGGTTACGCTGTTGCCCGCCGCCGGACACTTTATGCTGATCCCCATCATTTCATTTTACAAACTCAACCAGGCTCGTTGTCTCGACATCCGGCAACAGCTCGAACAAAGAAGAAACAAACATCAATCATGCGAACAACCCATACCCTCATCATAGCGCTGCTACTCCCCGCCTTGTGCCGGGCCGCTGAAATCCAAGGCAAATTTGCCCCGCCAGCAGGCAAGGTGCTCGTTTTTGTCGGACAGGATAACGCATCTGTGGGCGGCAACAGCAACTACCACAACGGTTACGTGGACAACATCGGGGTGCCGGGCGGTATCACCCATTACATCTATTTCTCCGAAGGCTGGACCAACAAATTCAAGCGCACCTTTCCCGTCGGCTCGGTCGCCGGGCTCAACCGCGAGGTCGAGTGGGCAGCCGGTCCCATGTGCCTGAAAGCCTACCTGGAATCGCCCCTCCTAAAGCCCTGCGTGTTTCACGTTTCCATTGCCATGGAAGGCAACTGTGAGGACAAGGTTGCCTCTGGCGAATTTGATCACCTCATCCGCGAATTCGTCGAGTTTGTGCGCGATCACCCCGAGCATCCTTTTCTGATTCGCATCGGCTATGAGTTCGACGGATCTTGGAACGGTTATGACGCGCCGAATTTCAAGAAAGCGTTTCGGCGGATTGTGGATGCGCTGCGCGCGGCCAAGCTCAAGAATTTTGCAACCGTGCTGGCCTCATCCAATCGCCCCAAGCCGGGCCAGTTTGAGGAATATGATCCCGGCGACGACTATGTGGACTGGATTGGCATCTCGTGGTGGGGGGGGAAGACCGATGGGCAGGTGGCGCTGGACTACGCGCGCAAAGTGCACAAGCCAGTGTTGATCGCTGAGGCGACACCGCAAAAGCACCAGTTGCACAAGGATGATCCAGCGAAGGTCTGGAGCGAGTGGTTCGAACCGCTGTTTCGTTTCGTCGAGCAGAATCAGGACGTTATCCGCGGTTTCTCTTACATCAACGCTGACTGGGAAGCGCAGGACATGTGGAAGGGGGGTGGGTGGAGCCAGACCCGGATCGAGACCGCGCCATTGATCAAACAGCGTTGGCTTCAAAAACTCTCCGAGCCGATGTACATCAACGCCAAGGATCATCCCTTCGAGGTCATCGGTTTCAGCCCATCGTCCTAGCCGGGGGAACTCATACGGGTTATCACTCTTTTGGTGCTGGCAAGCACAGCGTTCTCCCTCTCCACTACAAGACGTTCTTTCGGTGAGTGCGGGAGAAGAAAGAGGGGAAACCGCCCTTACAAATGACCCAGAACTTTCAATGACGAATCAATGACCAAAATAACTATGTCTCGTAGCACATGGATCCTGGGAGTTTTGATGTTGTTACTTTCCAGTAACTGTTTTGCCCTGGACTCTACAAAATCTGAAGGGGGGGACAGGACCAACTTTGCCAAGACCTACCACGTCAACGCTGGAGCCCCTATCGCTTCCGACACAAACCCTGGGACCGCGGAGAAGCCGTTCAAGACGATCAGCCGCGCCGCGGAAGTGCTGTTGCCCGGCGAGCGCGTTCTCATCCATGCCGGCACCTACCGCGAGTGGGTCAAGCCTCCGCGCGGCGGAACCAGTCCTGACAAGCCAATCACATATGCTGCGGCCCCTGGCGAAACCGTCCGGATCAAGGGTTCGGAACGCATCACCAATTGGAAAGACCAGGGTGGGGGTCTCTGGCAGGCCGATGTGCCAAACGCCATTTTTGGCAACTACAATCCCTACGCGCTAAAGGTTTCCGCCAAGTTCCTAACCTATGGCCAATGGCATCACCGTGGTGACGTTTATCTGGATGGCGAGGCTTTGATCGAGGTTCAAACCTCTGATGAAGTCAAGACCGGCGCGATGAAGTGGTATTGCCAAGCCGGTAAAGAAACCACCGTGATTCTCGCCAACTTCGGAAAGGCCAATCCCAATACCGCCCTTACGGAAATCAATGTGCGTGAGAGCGTGTTCATGCCGATGATCAGCGGGTTGGGTTACATCAATGTGGATGGGCTGCACCTCTTGCATTCAGCGGAAAACTGGCAGCCACCTTGGATTAGCCCTGCTCCCCCGCTTCAGACAGGACTGATCTCACCCAGAGGCGGCAAACACTGGGTCATTCAAAATTGTCGGATTACCAATGCCCGCTGCGTAGGAATTTGCCTTGGCATTGCGCCTAACGTGAACTCATTCGATGTCAAAGTCCTGGGGGATCATATTGTCCGCAATAATATCGTCGAGCGTTGCGGGCAATCGGGCATTGCCGGGGACAGGGGGGCCACCCTCAGTCTCATCGCGGACAATCTCGTGCAGGACATCAACTACCGCAACGAATTCGGCGGGGATGAAACCGCCGGCATCAAATTTCATAACTCGGTGGACACGGAAATTCGCGGCAACCTCATTCGCCGGGTCCGGGGAGAGAAATCGCGGAGCGCCGGCTATGGTATCTGGATAGACTGGTGCAACCAAGGCACCCGTATCACCCGGAACATCATCTATGCCACCGACAACGCAAACCTTTTTCTGGAGATGAATCATGGGCCAATTCTTGTCGATAACAATGTCTTCATCGAGGGGGGCATCAGGAGCATTTCCGAAGGGAACATCATAGCGCACAACCTCTTCCTTGGCTGTCGGTTTCAATTTGATGCCCACCCCACGCGGCGGTCTGGTTACTTCAAGCCGCACACCCGAATTCAGACTGGCGAAATGCGCCCTGGCATCCCGCGCAATGACCGGTGGTATGGCAACATTTTTGTGAAGACGGGTTTGGATAAGATCAAACCTCTTGAGCAATGCATCTACGACAACAATGTTTATCTTGCAGGTGCGAAAAAAAGCAAATCGGGTGATCAAGCCAGTATAGAATCCCCCTTTGCCCCGGTCATCACACGAACCGAAAGCGACAACGGCGTCAAAATCGAATATACGCTCAATCAAGCTACAGCGGAAGCGAGCGGTCCTTGGGTTGACGCAAAGCTCATCGGCATTCTGGACCCCCCCGGCCAAACCATCGAAGATCGCTTCGGCAAACCGATCACAGTCGACACAGACATCAAGGGCCAGAAGCGGACAAAACCGATTGCCGGACCGCTTGCAAAGCCGGTTCCTGGGGTAAACACCGTGGATTGGCAGATGGCTCCGGCACCCAAGCAGGCTGCCGCCGCTGTGGGGAGGTGAGGAGATGCTGACCTTCTCCCGGATTTTCTCTACAGCGAAACCGGTTGGTTCACCTTTGAATTGCCTATCACCCTACCGGCGGTCATTAAAATAGAACTACTTTACCAAAAACTCACCGTTGCTGCCCGCCGGCCCGCTCGGTCCGTTCAAATTGCAGGTCATTCAACTCTGACATGCAATCCCCAAGAAATCACCGCCCCACTTTTTCAAAGGACATGAAACAAACCAAGCCACCCGGCCCAGCGCGTCCATTGGCTGAACTGCAGCGAGCTTTGGTGAATCTGCGTTTCGGCATGTTCATCCATTTCAGCCCCACAAGCTATCTGGACATCCCGGATCAACTCCTTCCCGACCACGCCCCGCCCCGGCAGGGTAAGGACGGTATCGCCGGAACCGCCGACGACCTCAGCCCCGCGCTGTTCGATCCCAAAAAGCTCGACTGCGGGCAGTGGGCGGATGCCGCCAAAAGCGCAGGGATGCGATTTGCCGTCCTAACAACCAAGCACCACGACGGGTTCTGCCTGTGGCCCAGCCAATACTCCGACTACACCGTGGCGCAGGGTTGCAAGCGTGACGTGGTGCGCGAGTTCGCGGACGCCTGTCGCAAGCGCGGTCTCAAGGTTGGGTTCTATTATTCGATCCGTGACCGCACGGCACGGATTGCCGGTGATCCCGAGCAGGGGGAGTCGTCCCCGGAGAAGATCGAGCTCATCAAGAACCAGCTCGCCGAGCTGCTCACCAGCTACGGCGACATTCTCCACATCGTCTTCGACGGCTGGGGAAACACCTGGCATGAAAGCCCGTCCTTCTCACAAATTCCTTACGAGGTGCTCTACAATCACATCAAGTCCCTGCAGCCTGATTGCCTCGTGCTGAATCTCTCGCGCATTCGCAGCGTCAGCGATGTGCCCCATATCGAACTCCATGCCGGCGTAAAAATGGCCACCGAGACCGACTGGCCCACCGTGGGCTGCGACACGCTGCAAGACCAGTGGTTCTGGCGCACCAGCTACCCGACCGCGCCTCTCCGCTCCGTGGATTGGATCGTCAAAGAACATCTGATCCCGGACAACGCGCGCAACGTGGTCTTCCTGCTCAACTGCGCGCCCAACCGGGAAGGCTTGATGGACGAGAACGTCGTGGCACGCCTGGCCGAAGTCGGCAAGGCCTGGACGCCGCCTCCTCCGCTGCAAACCATCCCGGACTCGTGGCAGAACTGGCCCGTTTCCTCCGCGATCCGGCTTTTCCCGGGAACGAATATCGCCAGGGGCTGCCCCGTGCGCTTTGCGCCGAACCAGAAAATCAAATCCCCGGGCATCGTTGTGAATGGCGACCCGGACACCTTTGTGGATCTGGCAGGCCAGGACGCCTGGCTGGAAGTTGATCTGGGCAAAGTCCAACCTCTGTCGGGCATCCACATTTGGAACCGTCCTCTGGTCGAGAACGTGATGCTGGAGCAAGGATTCATCTTCGTTTCCGAGCGCCCGTTCCAGTCGGACGATCCGGCGGCGATTGCGCGCCAGACAGACGTCAAGACCATCCCCATCACCGAACCGCCCGGCTATCCCACGCCTTATACCGTCGGTTCACCCGGCCGCTATGTGCGCATCGTCTCCACAAGCAAGAAGCCCTCGGCCATCGCCGAACTGGAAGTCTTTGCCCGGACGCAATGAAACCATCACACATGATAGCCTCGATAATGGCGTTGGCCGCCCGCCAAGATTGCGCCGCCGGGTTCGACGACGCGATCCGGGCACGGGAAACGCGACCCTCTCTTCGCCGTCTGCGTGTCGGGATCCGGGTTTTCCGGGCGGCTTTTATTTCCTGGTCTTGACCGGGCGGGTTGTCTCCCGCGCAAGCAGCGGGGCGGAGAGCAGCAGCTTGCGGGCCGGATCGCGCGGGTATTCGAACCGGTGCAGAAGCATCTTCAGAGCCATCGCGCCGAGTTCCTCGTCCGCGAGGTCCGTTGACGTCAAAGCCGGCAGGTCCGGTGGGTCCTCCATGTTCTTGTGGTAGCCGGTCACAGCGACGTCTTCGGGAATCCGGACACCGTTCTCGAGCAGGTTCCGCGTGAGCGCCCAGCCGATCCCCATGCTCGGGCAGATCCATGCGTCCACACCGCTCCGCAGGCGGGACAGAACTTTCCGGATTGACCCGCTTTCCTGGAATCCATAAAGCTCCAGCGTCTCGGCGGTCGAGAGCTCGATTACGTCTTTCGGCTCATACGGGAAACCGGCCCGCGCGATCGATTCGACGTAGCCCGCAAACCGGGAGCGCGACCAGCTCACTTCGCGGTTAAACCCGAAAAATCCGATCTGCCGGTGGCCGCCGCTCACGAGGTGCTGCACGAGCCGGTCGATGCCGCCGCGGTCGTCTATGCCGACGACATCGACCGGGCAGTCGGGATAATCATACACGACCGAGGCGGTTGGCCACCTCTCGCTCAATTTCGCCACCGCATCCTGCGGCCAGCGGCGCAGAAGCACGAGCCCGTCCACCTGCCCCGACTGCATCGCCATCGGCTGCGTTTGTGGGTCCGTGATCATCAGGCAGTCTTCTTCAGTGAGATGGTGCGACAGGAGCACGATCTTCATGGGGATGGCCGCGCGGCTCATGCCGGAGAGGTATCGCCGGTCCGGAGTCTGGGAGCTGCACTGCGACAGCACCATGATCTGGTGCGGCTGCGGCTCGTCAGCGCGGCTCCGGCGCTGCGGGATCACATAGCCGAGCTCGTGGGCGAGCCCGATCACCCTCGCGCATGTGTCAGGGTGGATTCCCTCCGCGTTGCGGATCGCCCGCGAGGCGGTCGCCAGCGACAGGTCGAGTTTTTTTGCGATCAGGGCCAGGGTGGGGCCGGAGGAAGGTTTGCGTGCCATGGATAGAGGGGAGCATTTCTGCGGGACAATGGCAATAGTTTATTCTCGTAAAGATATAATTAGTTTTCGTTATTTCCAATTGAATCTGCAGGCGACACTGTGCACGGTCGCCGTGGAAGGTAGTTTGGTTCCCCGCTAAAAAGGCGGATTGAAGGCCCGCCTCATGGGGTGGGGAACCATTTCCGAGCCGGTGCGGGAATTAAGGTGCCCGCACCGGCTCAAATCAACGCCGGTCCGGGGCATTGAAGAGGCCCCGGGCCGGCAATTATAAACAAAGATAAAATGCTCCGTTTTCAACTGTGGATGAATCCATGAGTCCGCCGTGCACTCAAGATGGCTGATAACAAAATAGCTCGTCGGTGCGAGATCCGTAAAATGACATTTTGAGCGGTGCCACCCGTTCGACATATGCACAGGAACCGACGGATCGATCAAGAGCGCCTACATATTCCGCAATCTAAATACCAACAAGTTCGGGTTTTGAAATACACTTGCCGCCTACGTTCAATCTGTGCCGCACGTGCGGCAGAATATCCTCCAATTCATTGGCGCCGATGATTCGGTCGGCCATTGCTGGCAGCGTCTTCAAATTATGAAATCTGACTCCCCATTCGATATTCAAAGCTGGCTGGAAAGCCTGGGGCTGGGCGAATATGCGGACGGCTTTCAAGCGCAGGCGGTCACGAGGGAAACGCTGCTGGAATTAACGCCGGACGACCTGAAGGAATGCGGTGTGGTGGCGCTGGGGCACAGGAAGATCCTGGCGGCTGCGATCGAGGCGCTGAGGGCGGAGCAGACGGCGGTCGTTGAGCCGCCTGGCGATCAGTCCGGTACTGTTTCCGAGGGGCACGACCATTTGATTCCGGAGGCCACTGCGCAGCCGGCTGCGCATGCTGCGGAAATGCAGCCGGCCGATGAGGAGGCGCTCGCTTCTCCAGCGGGCCCGCCCGGGCGTCTGGATGACAAAGAACCCGAAGAGAAGCCCTCGTTTTTCCAGCGCATCCGGACAGCCTACCGCAAGGCCAGCGGTGACAGCATGCTCCTGAGCATCGTCATCCATGCGATCATCCTCCTCATCGGCACCTACCTCGTGGTCAGCCAGATCGTGGAGGAGCGCAAAATCTCCTTCGGCGGAGGGGAGGCCGGGCCGAAGGCGGAGGTTCAACACAAGGTGAAGATGAGGACGACGACGGCGCCGGCCCCCACCAAGCGGATCACGACCACCAGCAGCGTCGCCAAAGTCGCGCTGCCCGACATGCCGGATGTCCCGACCAACATGGGACCGTCGATCGCGGGAGCGATGGGGGCCGGAGGGTTCGGTGCCGCGGGCGGACTCGGCGGGGGAGGAGGCGGTGGCGGAGGAGGCTCCGGAGGCGGAAAGGGAAACGGCTTCTCCAAGATTACGTTCTTCGGACTCCAAGGCAGCAAGGCGACGGACGGGCTTGTCGGCACATTTTACGACTTGAAGCAAAAGCAGAGCGGCAAGCCGACCGAGTTCGCGCTTGTTCCGGGCGAGGAGGGTTCCGCAATGGTGAGCAATCCGGCCAACGGCGCATACTGCCAGTTTGTCCGGGAGTTTTGCAAAACCTGGAGCAGCGCGCGGCTGAACGGATTTTTCAAGGCCGAGCAGAAGCTCGTCATCTATCAATTTGCCATCCCGATGATGACAGCAGACGGCGGTCCTGCGGCGTTTGGAGTCGAGAAGGAATGCAAACCGCGCCGGTGGCTCGCTCTCTACGAGGGGACGGTCATTCCTCCACGGGACGGACGGTTCCGGTTCCGTGGGCGTGGGGATGATGTCCTGGTTGTCCGCTGGAACGGGCAGATGGTGCTCGACGGTTGCTATTTCGGGGTCGACGCAAGCGTCAATACCGATCCGGAAGCCAATAAAATCAAGGGACCGGGCGGGAAGTGGATCAATATGAAAAAGGGAGTTCCGGCCAAGATGCAGGTCCTCATCGGCGAGTGTCCCGGTGGGGGGTTCTTCGCCTGGCTGTGTCTTGAGGAGGAGGGGGTGCAATACCCCGACGGATACCCGCTCTTCCAGCTCAAGGCTGCACCGGTTCCGACCGGGGTGGTTCCCTTTGCCAAGGAACCGATGGTGTTCAGCGTTCAGCCCGCCAAGACCGGATACGGGTCGATGCTGCCTTGAAAGCCTTCGGAAAAACCCCCATCCGTATCTAAATGATTCCGGGGGGAGTCATCACTTGATCTTGTAAACTTCACTGCCCGCCAGGAGGAAACAGCCGAGGCCGTAGTCCTCGAAATCCGGCGCGCTATCGAAGGTGACCGGCTGTCCATCCTTGGGTTCTTTGCCGGTGCCCTGCACGAAGCCGAGCCTGCCGTCCTTGTGAAGCGCACCGCCCACCATCCCGTTCCACGCTTTGGCGACAACCGGGGCGAAGCGGGCGCGGTCGAGGATTTTATTGTTGATCCCGTAAGCCATGCCGTAGGTAAAGAGCGCCGTGCCGGTCAGTTCTTTGCCTCCGAAGTTGGTGGGATCATGCAGGCTCACGTTCCAGAATCCGTCCTCACGCTGGAGGGGCACCAGCGCCTCGCACATCTCCTTGAGCATCTGCGCGTATTCCTCGCGGTGGGGCGCGCCTTCGGGCAGGATTTCCAGCACGCGGACCATGGCTGCGACGACCCAGCCGTTGCCCCGGCTCCAATAACAGTTTTTCCCGTTCGGTTCCTTATAGGGAGGCACGAAGTCCTTGTCCCGCCACCAGAGATGCTCCGCGGGATTGTAGAGTCCGTTTCCGCCGTGCCTGTTGCGGGTGAATTCATACATTTCGTGCATCCGCTCGAAATAGCGTTTATCGCCGGTGAGCACTCCGAGCTTGGCATAGACGGGCATCGCCATTTGCAGGGCATCGATCCACGACCAGTCGTCGATTTTTTCGGTCGCTAGCATCGCGTCGATGTTGTCCTTGATGCTGCGCAGTTGCTCCGGATTCTTGTCGAGTTCGTAGAGGGCGAGGTATGTCTGCCCGCAGCAATGGTTGTCGGCATGACGCGACATCTTGCCGTTGCCCACGGTCCATTTGTGGGCGTTCCCCCATTGTTCGGCGTAGTCAAAAAGGTTTTGCGCGGGAAACGTCTCTTTGAACGCCATGAGGCCCTCGTAATAGACCGCGCGCGTCCAGAGGTTGCTTTGCCAGACTTTGTTGCGGGCGGCGATTTCCCGGCCGGCGTCCGGCCATTTCTTCATGAAGTAATCATTGGCCACGCACATGGCTGCGATGACCTGGGACGGCCCTGGCAACATATCGGACGGAGCGAGCTTGGAGGGATCCACCGGAATGCCGTTGACCTTCACGTTTTTGAGCTGGAGCCCTTCGACGTTCTTGATCAGGACAGCCGGGTTCTTCGCTTTGAGATCGATGTTTTCCAGGGTGATGTTGCGCAGGATGCTGTTGGGCGGGCCGGAGATTCTGCCAAACTCGGATACGCTTCCGCTCACGTTGGAGATGGTGACGTTCTCCACCAACTGCACCGGAGGCAACTGGCCCTTGAGATCGAAATATTGGTTCCAAGACTGGATGGTCAGAAGCGTCCCCTTCGGCCCCATGGTGATGTTGCGGAAATGGATGTCCTGGTATTTTTGCGCCGTGTCGGGACGGAGCTTGAGGCGCATGAGGCAATTTTTCGAATCGGTTTCGACCTTGCAATTCTCCACCACCACGTCCCGCACGTGGCAGGCCTCGCTGCCCAGCGTCACGACACCGTAGCCGAGCCCGAACGTGCAGTCAGAAATGCGGATATGCTCCACCGCGGGGCTATCCTTGTCCTGGTCGGCGAAGGGGCCCTTGGTGCCTTTCATGGCGATGTTGTCGTCGTCCACGGAGATGTAGCAACCGCGGATCGTCACGTGCTGGCAGCTATCCACATCGATGCCGTCGGTGCTGGGCGCCCTGAGCGGCGTGCGGATGTCCATTTTCTCCACGGTCACGTTCTGGCAGCGGTAGAGGTGAATGTTCCAGAACCCGGAACCGCGCAGCGACAGTCCGCTCAGGAGCACCCCTTTGCTGTCCTGAATGAAGAGGTTGCGCGGGCGGTCGACGTCGAGGTTCTTGGTCTTCTTGTCAGCTTCGTAGCGGCTCCAAAATGCATCCCAGAACGGCTGCCCACCTCCCTCCAGCGTCCCTTCGCCGGTGATCTGGAGGCCGTCGCAATGGTCGGCATTGAGCAGCGCCGGACGCCACACCTGCGTGTGGCCCTCGATGCGCGTGGGCATGGAAGGGTAATCTTCAATATTCGTGGACCCCAGGAGCACCGCCTCCTTTTCCAGATACAGGTTCACCCCGGGTTTCAGGAACAGCGCGCCGGTCAGGAATCGGCCCGGCGGGCAAACCAGCGTGCCGCCACCGTTTTTCGCAAGCCGGTCGATTCCCTTCTGGATGGCCAGTGTGTTGAGCGTCCTGCCATCGCCCACCGCGCCGGTTTCCAAAATGGAAAGACGGGGCTTGCCTTGAGGATCCTTCCCGGTCGCTTCAGACCAGGCGGGGATGGCGAGGGCCGCCAGCAGGAACGACAGCAAATATTGAGAACGCAGTTTCATGGTTGTATGGAGTTGGATTTCGTTGGCTTTCAGCCATGGCCCAGTGGCGTGTGAAGAGGTCCCCGCCCTCACCAGCATTATCAAGTTGCGAACCTCATTAAATATCGGTAATAATTACCCGGAAATAATATAAATGAAAACAATACTTGCAAAAATTCTCGCCCTCATCGCGACCATGGCCTTGATGGATGCCACTGTCGATGGCGCGTCACCGGCTTCGCCGGGCGAGCCGGGCGAGCCGGGCAACCCTGCTCGCGGCTCTCAGTTCTTTATGACGCACCATGCCCCCGTGGGGTCATGGTCGAGTCTCACCTTCGGGTTGCCGGGCGGCGGAGTGGGCATTGACATGGAGGGCCTCGCGGTGCAGCCCTCGGGAGATCTTTTGGTTGCGTGCAGCCGAGGTGCGGGACAAACGATGGTGCTTCCCTTTTTTACCTCGGAAAAAACCAATGACTACGAGGGGAAAGCCGCCGGCAATGCCGCTCCCAAGGCGTTTCGCGATTGGACTGTCCTGCCGCCCGGAGAGTTGGTTCGGATGTTGACCCCGGCGACCGACACCTTCAGCGGAGGCGACATCCGCCTTCGTGTCATTAGCCCCCGTGTGCCATTCCCGGCCCCTTTTGCCGGTAAAAAAACGGCGCTGGCAGCTCTTCCGGCGCTGCTCCTGGAGGTCGAAATCGACAACACCAAATATGACGTCCCGGCCACCGGCTTTATCGGTCTTGCGTTCAAGGGAGCCGGCCGCATCCGCGCCCTTGACTGGAGCGATAAAGGCCTCGTCGGGGTGGCCTACCAAGACCGCTGGGCGCTCGCGGCCCTGCCTTCCCCCGATGTGTTTACAATCCGTGCGGGATCCATAGCGAACTTTGTGCAGGAGGGCCGGGGCACGATTCATCCCGGTGGCAATGAAGGTGGCATCGGCTTCCGCGTGAAACCCGGTTCGAAGGCGGTCCTCACCGCAGTGTTTGCCTTTTACCGCACAGGAGAGAATGTCTGCCAGGGATTGCCGGCCTCCTACGCCTACACCGCGCATTACCAGTCGGTGGAGCAGGTGGCCTTGGCCGCGTTGAGGGAGGCCGATCAACTTCGCGCCGCCGCCCGGGATTTCGACAAGCGGATCTCGCCTCCTGCCGCCGATCCGCTGGCCGTCGAACTGCTCGCGCAGGCATCACAAGGGTATTACGCGAACACCTCGCTGCTGCGGGATTCCCGGGGCGCGCTGCTCTGGAACGTGTGCGAAGGCCAGTTTGGCTGGCGCAACACGCTCGACCTCGCGGCCGACCATCTGCCATTTGAGCTGACGGCTCATCCCTGGGTGGCCGGCAATGTGATTGACGGCTTCATGGACCACTATTCCTACCGCGACAAAGTTCGTTTTGAGGAAGAAACCGTGGCGCAGCATCCCGGCGGGTTGTCCTTCCCTCACGACCAGGGCAACTACACCGCCTATTCGCCCAAGGGATCCAGCGGTTATGAGCAGCCCGACCGGGAGGGGGTCTATTCGTTCATGACCACCGAGCAGCTCCTAAACGGAATTTACTGCGCGGCGGCTTATGCCCTCAAGGGAGGGGACCCGGATTGGCGGAAGCGGCGGCTGCCGATTGCCCGCGAGTTGATCGCCAGCATGGAAAACCGCGAGAGCGCCGACCCCGCCCGGAGGGATGGCATTTTGCGCGGGCAGTCGGACCGGGTGGGGACGGGCAAGGAAATCACCACCTACGACGCCCTGGATACCGCTTTGCAGAACTCGCGCGGGAGCCTCTATATCGTGGTGAAGACCTGGTGCGCTGCCCAGATGCTGGAGCGTTGGTTCACCGCCGAGGGGGACGCGGCTCAAGCCGCCCGCTGCCGGTCATTGGCAAATCGGTCGGCGCAGGCTTTGCTGAAGAGCTTCGATGCTGGCAAGGGTGCCTTCCCGGCAAATCTGCTCGAAAGCGGCGATTCGCTGGTCATTGCGGCGCTGGATCCGCTGGCCGTCCCGCTTTTCTGCGGCATGGAGCAGGATCTGAGGCGCTATCCGGAGTTGCTGGAGCAGCTGAAAACGCATGCGAAAACATGCTTGCAGCCTGGGAAGTGCAACGACCCTTACACGGGTGGCCTCAGGCTCTCCAGCACGACCCCCAACACCTGGCCATCAAAAGTCGCGCTCACGCTGGCCGCGATGGGCTGGTTGGAAGGCCGCTCGCCGAAGGAGATCGCCCCGAAAGCCTGCGAACAGTTAAGGGTATGGATGCAATCGTCTGCCAAAAGCGCCACAGTTTCTGACCAGATCAACGCATCCAACGGCAAACTGATCGGCGGTTCATATTACCCGAGGCTCGTCACTGTGCAGGTTTTACAAGAGGCCCTCGGCGGGCGGTGAAACGTTCCAGGGCGCGATGAAAACCGGGCGAGGCAGTCGGCGAGGCGTGGCGTAGGGCGGACGTCCCCGTCGGCCCCCGGACCGTCTGATCTGCGGAAGCAATCCGGCTTCACAGGGCAAACGCATGAAAAATCGTTTTGGAATGCGGTATTCCGGGAAGCACACCCGGCCCGGGTGTGGTTTCCGGCGGCCTCGCCGGAAAATGGGCTCGGCGGGCCGCCAAGCCCGACACCCGGGGCCGGGTATGCCCCCCAGAGAAAGAAGCTTGCGCAGTGGCGTTCACGACATTTGAAATTGGTGACTATAAATGCGTCTGCCCTATCCGGCTTCAACCCCGCCACAGTGGGGCCGACGGGGGACGTTGGCCCTAAATGCCGGTCCGTGAAAATCCGACCGCAACCGCACCAATTTAAAATCGCACCCGACGTTCCATCAACGGCATCGGCGGCGCATTTGTGCCGGCGAAGAGAACGGCGGGGCCTGTGGGGATTATTGGGTTTCGATGTTGCTGGTGGCACCCGTTTTCTTAATGAACGGGATTGCGGTTGATGGGGCAGGGGAATTAACGATTTTAGCGCCGTTGACGTTGTTGAGAACAATGACCGGCTCGGTGCCCGCGGATTGAATCTTCAGGCCATTCAGTTGAAGGGTATTCACGTCGTCGCAGACGAGGGCGGGTCGGTAGTCTTTGGCTTTGACGCGGAAAGTGACATTATCGAGTTTGATGCCCTCGGCATGGCGGATGTAGAGCCCCCACGCGGGCAGGGTGCCGAACTTGGTTGATTCCGGATAGCCGTCTGCACATTCAGGAATTGCACTTAAGTTGTTCCATTGGCGGTGCGCGGGATTGGGTTTGTCGCCAATTCCACCGTAGAGAATGGTGATGTTCTTCAACGTGACACCTTTCACGGGATAACCGGGCAACCCGGTGATCGAGGCGGTGACGAGCTTTGTGACTCCGCACTTCCAATCGCTTGGCCGCTTGGTCATTTCGCTCGGCGGCCGGTCAGGAATCTCAGCCGTCAGATCGCTGATCGTCACGCCGCTGACGGTTCCCACCGCGCCTTTGGTGTTGCGGTGGCCGAGGCGGATGAAGAGAGGGTTGGCCGTGTCGGTAATTTTGATGTTGGAAATGTTGACGTTTTCCATCGTGCCGCCGTCAACGATCTCCAGCGCGAAGGCTGATATATAGGTGTCGTAGATTTCCAGGTTGCGAATGGTGATATTTTTGAAGCCGCCGACGGAGGCGGTGCCGAATTTCACCGCGTTGCAGCTCGAGCGCACCCGGCAATTCTCGACCAGGATGTCGTCGCAGGCCCGGTCGGTCGACTTGAGGCAGATCCCGTCATCTTCCGAATCAATATCGCAATTGCGCACGACGGCATGCGTGCAGCCGTCGAGATCAATGCCGTCATTCGTGATGGTGGCCGCTGTTCGCACGGTGATGTTCTCGATCGTGACGTGGTCGCAGTTCCGGTACAACTGGACCCAGCAGGAGCTTTCCTTCAGCGTGATGCCACGCACCGTGACGTTCCGGCAATTGCGGAAATTGATGATGAAAGGGCGATGGGTTTCGTCGGCGAAAGGCGGATTTCGTTGCGGCATGATGTGGCGGGTATTGAGGTCCAAAATTCTCCCCTGACCATCTATGACGCCTTCTCCGAAAATCCCGATATCCTCCTGCTCATTGGCCAGCAGCAGGGCATGGTAGTTCAACTTCCGATAATCCGCCTGGTTCGGGCTGCCCAGCAACGTGGCGCCTTTGTCCAATTGGAGTTTGACGTGGCTTTTGATGTTGATCGATCCGCTCAGATACGTGCCTGGCGGGAAAACGACTGTTCCGCCGCCCGCGGCGGATGCCGCATCAATCGTTTTTTGGATGGCAGCCGTGTCCATGGTTTTGCCATCGCCGGTGGCACCGTAATGGCGGATGTTGAGCGTGGTTGTTGCGGCTGCGCAGTGAGTGGCAACCGGGGCGATCAGCAGGATCATCCAGAGGAGTGGTTTTTTCATTTTTGGTTCAACTTTGTGATTGGCTGCGGGATGTGGAGGGGAAACTCCATAATCCCGGAAAGAAAAAGGTCCCACGCAGAGACGCTGAGCCGCAGAGCGTTGGAGGGAGAGTCACCCGAAAAATGCGCGGCCTTTTTTTCGCAACTTGCTCTCCTCTGCGTCCCTGCACCTCTGCGTGAGATTCCATTTCGGTATTGAGGATAATTTTCCGTTTGGAGGCGCAAGTTCCGGCCCGGACAGGGAAAAGGGGAAACATTTTTGCAGCATAGCAGTCATTTCAAGTTCTCGTAAAGATATAATTAATTGTCGATATTTCCAGTTGATTCTGCCGACGGCACAATGCAGGGTGGCCGTGGAGGGCAATTCGGTTCCCCGCTAGAAACAGGCGGTTTGAAGGCCCGCCTCATGGGTAGGGGGGAACCTGCAACAGGGCCGGCGCTGGGAGTAAGGCACCAGCGCCGGCTCAAATCCAGGCCGGTCCGGGGACATGAAGAACCCCCGGGCCGGCCATCTTTTTTTGCCGGTCGCCCGCTAACTGATCCGGCGACCGATTTTTGGAATTCCCGAAGAAGAGGTGCAAAATGGCTGAGGCGATTATTGGTAGGGCGGGATCGCCGAGCCCGCCGACCTCTCTCGAGGGACGCCCCGGCGGTGCGCTTGCTTCGCTCACCGCTGCGTGGCGGGCGCATCTGCGCTCGCCGCGTCGCAGTTTGCAACTTTCAAAGATAAGCCCAGTAAAACTCACAAGATCCAAATGTCGTGAACTCAACGACGCAAGCTTCTGATGCTGGGGAGCACGCCCGGCCCCGGGTGTCGGTCTTGGCGGCCCGCCAAGACCATTTTCCGGCGAGGCCGCCGGAAACCACACCCGGGCCGGGCGTGCTCCCCGGAATTCCGCGTCTCAATGCGTTTTTTCATGCGTTTGCTCTTGCCGTGACACCGTATTAAACTACCGAAAACTATCAAAAGTTCTCGGTATTCCTTATTGATCTCGTGCCAGCGCGGAGCAAGGATCCCATTCGTTCCCTTCGCAAATGGTAATTTTCCTGCGTCCGACACCCATCAAAAACATGAAAGCAACAACCTCACCTGATTACGCTCGCGGTAGTTCCTGCGCTGCTCTGCGCTCGGCCTTCGACCAATTCTTCCCGCGTTGCCTCGCTCGCTCCCGCTCGTCTCGCCCTTCGGGCCTGCCTTTGGCAGGCTACCCGGCCAGCGCCCGCTGGCACGTGTTCCGCTTTCTGCTTTCTCTTCTTCCACCCATTAAAACAACGTTTCGTCCCTTGGCCCGTGAAGTGCAAAGCTACTTCACTGGGCTCCTCACCCTCCGCGCAACGGCTGCTCGCCCGGTCGGCCCGGTTGCGCGGGCGATCGCTGTCGCGGTCGTCGCCCTGATGAGCGTGGGGAATAATGCCTGGGCGGCGACGGGCACATGGAGCGGCACCACTACCGGCACATGGGACATCAACGCCACCAATTGGACCGGTGTCAGCGGCACTCCGTGGGACTCATCCAACGGCTTGACCAACACCGCCACTTTTAACCTCGCCTCCCTCGCCGCCACGGTTTCCGGCACGGTCTACACCAACGGCATTACGTTTACCACAGGCGGTAGCCTCACCGGCGGCACCATCAACCTTGCCGGAACTAACCCGACTATCAGTGTGGGCGCCAGCCAGACCGCCACCATCGGTGCCGCCCTTGCCGGAACGGCTGGGCTAACCAAGGCTGATACAGGCACGCTGGTTCTCAGTGGCACTTGGAGCAACGCTACCGGCCCATACTCTGGCAACACGGTCATCAACGCCGGCATCCTCAAGTTCACCGGCGGCAACACTAGCGGCGCTTTCGGCACTCCCATCCTCGGTGCCATGAGCGGTGCCGGCAGCCTGGTTATTGAAACGGGCTCCAACTCTTTCAGGGTTAACGGCATCACCGTCTCCGGCGGCGTCACGCTGAATTCCGGTAGTTTGGAACTCAACGCCAACATGTCGGGTGGCGCTTTCACGATCAACGGCGGCACCATCCGTGCCCGCATCTCTGCCAGAACCATCAGCGATACCGTCACCGTTGGCGGAGACTTCGGCATTGACAGCAACGTTGCCACTAATTTCACCAACACGGTGAATTTCGGCGGCGCGACCCGCACCATCGCGCTGGTTAGCGGCACCACCCCCAGCACCATCAGTGGCAAGATTTCCAACGGAGGGCTAACGGTCAGCGGATCCGGTGCCGGACTGGTCCTCTCCAATACCGGCAACGACTACGCCGGTGGCACGACTGTCAGCGGCAGCGTGTTGAGTTTTGCCAATGGATCATTGGGCACCACAGGTGCCATCACGGTCAACGGCGGAACCCTGCAATGGAACGGGAGCAACACGCAGGATATCTCCTCGCGCCTGACATTGCAGAATAGCGGCACGGCCACCCTGGATACGAATGGCAACAACGTCACGTTGGCGAGCGCCTTCGGTAGTTCGACTTCGAGCTCGCTGACCAAGACCGGCACGGGCACGCTGACGCTCTCGGCCGCGAACACCTACACCGGGGTGACCACCATCAGCAATGGCAAGATCGCCCTCGGGAACGCCCTGGCCTTGCAGAACAGCGCTTGGGACACCACGGGGGCAACCGGTACGATTGGGCTGAATGTGACCGGCTACACCACCCCCACCCTCGGCGGTCTTACAGGCAATGTGAATCTCGCAACAGGCGTCACGGGGTATGGGAGCGTCACCAACCTGACGCTCAATCCGCAGGCTGGTTCCAGCGTGACCTATTCCGGTGTCATTGCCAACGGAGCGTTGGGTATGACCCTCACCAAGACTGGAGCAGGTACCCAAGTGCTCTCCGGAGCGAACACCTACACCGGTGCGACCAGCATTAGTGGCGGAACCTTGGTTGCGGGCAATGTCGCCGCGCTTGGTGGTTCCTTGACTGCCGGTGTTTACATTTCGACGGCCAGCGGGGCGGGCACCTTGCAACTCTCCACGGACACGAGCGTCAACGCGCACACGATCCGGAGCAGTTCCTCGAACCAGGGGACCATCGTGTCCGATCGTGCCACGGCGGGTGCGGGCATTACCCACGTGCTGGGTGCGGCGCATCTCGGGGGCAACACCTATAATATCACCAAAGGCACAAATGTCACCAGCGGCACAGCCGTCGTATCCTTTGCGTCGATCAATGTCGCGGGAGGTGCTGGCAGCACGACCAAGCTGAATCCGACCACGGCGGATCTTTCGGTCACCGGCGCGGTGAACATCGCCTCCTCCAATGGCGACAAGACGCTGGAGCTTGGCGGCACGAGCCAGGGGAGCACGATCTCGGGTGTGATTTCCAACAACTCAAACGATGCCACGGGGACGCTTTCCCTCACCAAATCCGGCGCTGGCACATGGACGCTCTCGAACGCGAATTCCTACACGGGCACGACAACCATCAGCGGAGGCACGCTGGCTGCGAATGCCGCCAATGCTCTCGGGGGCACAACCGCAATCAGCGTCACCGGCGGTTCGCTTTTGGTCGGCACGACGTCTGCAGGAGTTATCAACGATTCCGCGACCGTGGGCTTGACTGGCGGCACGATTGGCTACGCCTCCAGTCTCGGTGTGGTCAGTGAGGGCGTGGGTGCACTGACGTTGTCGGCGACATCCACCCTGGATTTCGGGGCGTCTGCCGGAACAAATAGTCACACATGGACGTTTGCAAGCATTGGAGGACTTGGAACAGGAGGAACCGGGAACATCCTGAATGTCTGGAATTGGGCGGGAACGCCAGCGGCGATATCAGGAACAAGCCATCTCATTGCCACGAATTTTAGCGGAGATCTTCAGAATATTAAATTCTACAGCGATGCTGGCAGTGCGTTCCTTGGCACAGGCATGTTGATCGGCAACGAAATCGTCGCCGTCCCCGAACCCGGCACGATCCTGGCGGGCGCTCTCCTCCTCGGCGGGCTCGCTATTGCGGAGCGCAGGCGTCTCCGGCGAGTGCTCGCAGCGGCATTGCGCTTCTAAAGAGGGTCTTAAAAACTATCGTAAAGTTACAAATAGTTCTCTGAAATAAACATTGCGCCGTCAAAAAGAGTAAGCAAAATTAACGCACAAACGCCTTTGGCATTTTCAAACCAACCCACTGAATCCAACCCATCATGAGCACGAAAAATCACACGGATCACGAATCCTTCATCAACGGCACACCCGGCGGCAACCCGCTTGGGGACATCATCGCACGGCGCAAGTGGAGCGGCCTGTTCCATCTGGCGTCGGTGGCGCTCCTGGCTCTGGCAATCGGCCAGTCGGCTCAGGCAGATACGGCCACCACGCAATGGATCGGTGGCAACGCAACTTCTCCAACTAATTGGGGTACTCCCGACAACTGGATTGGGGCGGGCGCGGTGGCGGGGGGGCCAAACTCGCCCACGTTGAGCGTAACGTTCAATTCCACCTTTGCCGACCAACCCGCGATGGGGGCAAATAAAACCGCTCAGGGCATCTGGCTGGCAAACGGGGTTGGCCAGGACGTGACGATCAACGCGTCCGTCTCGTCGGCGATATTGACCGTCACTGGCACTGCGACGCTCGGCAACCAGACCAACGCTGGCATCTACATGAACGATTCGGCCAACCACAACCTGACTATCGGGCCGAAAGCCAGCATCCTTCTTTCCAATAACACCGGTTTTTACAACCAGGAATCCCCGGCCAGCACGCTGGCCATCTCCGGCGGACTTGATCTCAATGCCAAGACCCTGACGATCGGCCTGGGTGCCAGCTCGACCGGAAACGTCACCATCAGCGGGAACATCACCTCTGCCTCCGGCGGTAATATCACGATCAACTCGGCGGCCACGGTGGCTCTCTCCGGCACCAACACCTACGCCGGCGCAACAACGCTCAGCGCAGGCACCCTGAAAGTGGGTGTGGACAGCGTGGGTTCGGTGGGATCCATCACCAGCAGCGCAGTGGGCAAAGGGACGCTGGCGCTCAATGGCGGCACGTTTTCCTCGAACAGCACCACCGCGAGGACGATTCTCAATGCGGTCACGTTCGGCGGCAATGTCACCCTTGGCAATGCGAGCAACAACGGCAAGCTGACCTTTGGCGCGAATGCCACCCTCGGCGGGGGGACGCGGACCTTGACGGCGGCAAGCGATGTGCAGTTGGACGGAATTCTGAGCAACGGTACCCTCACCAAGGCCGGCGCGGGCACGCTGACCCTTACCGCAGCGAACACCTACACCGGGGCGACCAACATTATTGGCGGAACCCTGGTTGCGGCCAATGTCGCCGCGCTTGGTGGTTCCTTGACTACCGGTGTTTTCATTTCGACGAGCAGCGGGGCGGGCACCCTGCGGCTCTCCACGGACACGAGCGTCAACGCCTACACGATCCGGAGCAGTTCCGCCAACCAAGGGACCATCGTGTCCGATCGCGCCACGGCGGGTGCGGGCATTACCCATGTGCTGGGTGCGGCCCAGCTGGGTGGCAACACCTATAATATCACCAAAGGCTCAAACGTCACCAGCGGCACAGCCGCCGTCTCCTTTGCGTCGATCAATGTCGCGGGAGGTGATGGCAGCACGAGCAAGCTGAATCCGACCACGGCGGATCTTGTGGTCCCCGGCGCGGTCAACATCGCCTCCGCCAATGGCAACAAGACGCTGGAGCTTGCCGGCACGAGTCTGGGGAGCGCGATCTCGGGTGTGATTTCCGACAACTCAACCGCCACGGGGACGCTTTCCCTCACCAAATCCGGCGCTGGCACATGGGCGCTCTCGGGCAACAACAGCTACACCGGCGCGACGACGGTCACCGCAGGCACGCTCATCATCTCCTCGGCGGGCAACCTCACCTCGAGCGCCTCGACCGTGAACGGCGGAACCCTCACGGTGAACGGCCTGGCCGGAGCGGTGACAGTGAACAGCACGGGAACGCTCAGCGGCAACGGCACGGTCGGCGCGGTGGTCGTCAACGCGGGCGGCACGCTCGCGCCGGGCAACAGCGCCGGCATACTCACGGTGAGCGGGAACGTCTCGCTGGGTGGCAGCACATCGCTGGAATTGATCGACAACACGCTTGCGGCGGGGATCGGCTACGACCAGGTCAGCCTCACCGGCGCGACGCCGGCGCTGACCTACGGCGGCACGCTCACCCTGAATATCATCGGTTCGCCGCAGGTCGGAACTTACCACCTCTTCACCGGATTCAACACGCAGTCGGGGACCTTCTCGGCGATCAATTACTCGGTCGGCGGCTACTCGGGCACATTCGACTACGCCACCGGCGACTTGACCCTGAACGCTGTTCCCGAACCTGCGACCTGGGCGCTGCTGGCCGCCGGCCTCGTTCTTGCCGCCGGCCTCCGGAGGAGAATGCGGGGGCAGGCATCCTGATCCTCATTTTGTGCCATTTGCTGGCATATAACCATCAGGGTGAAATCGTGTCTGCGGTTGCATACCATTTCCCCTTTTAGGTTCAATGATGCGCCCAGTAAAACGCACAGGATCCAAATGTCGTAACCTCAGCGACGCAAGCTTCTTATGCTGGGGAGCACGCCCGGCCCGGGTGTCGGTCTTGGCGGCCCGCCAAGACCATTTTCCGGCGAGGCCGCCGGAAACCACACCCGGGGCCGGGCGTGCTCCCCGGAATTCCGCGCTTCGATGCGTGTTGATCCCAAAAAGGAAAATGCGGGGGCAGGGGTTCACGCGGAGCCACTGAGCCGCGGAGTCGCTGAGAGTTGGAGGGAGCGCATCAGTCACCCGGAAGATGCGCGACCTGTTTTTCGTGGCTTATTCTCCTCTGCGTCCCTGCGCCTCTGCGTGAGGTTCCATTTTCGGTTCATGCGTTTGCCCTTGCTGTGAGACCGTATTAAAAACCGAAAACTATCAAAAGTTCTCGGTATTCATTGTTGATCTCCTGCACGGGCGGAGCAAGGATTCCTTTCGTTCCCGCCTCAAATTGAAATTTCCCAGCGCCGCACACCCATCAAAAACATGAAAGCAACAAACTCACTCGATCGCAGCTCCCGCATCCGCACTGCCCAAGCCGCTCATACCCCGGCAACCGGCTTCGCCCTCCACCCGCTCCGGATCCTTCGCCTGCTCGCCGCCCTGGCGGTGGCGGGGCTCGTGGCCGGGCAGTCAGCACATGCTGATACGGCCACCACGGCGTGGAGCGGCAGCACCGACACGAATTGGAGCACCGGCACCAACTGGGCGTCTGGCGTGCCTACGACCACCACCAGCGCCCTGTTCGACGGAACCTTTTCCAACCAGCCTACTCTCACTGCAAACGCGACCTCACAGGGCATCTGGCTGGCATCGGGTGTCGGGCAGGACGTGACGATCGACTCGGCGACCGCCCAGACCCTGACGATCACCGGCAACGCGACGCTCAATTCGCAGGCCAACGCCGGCATCTACATGAACGATTCGGGCAACCACAACCTGACCATTGGGCCGAGCACCAGCATCACCCTTTCGAATAACACCGGATTTTACAACCAGCAGTCAGCCGGCACGCTCACCATCTCTGGCGGGCTAGATCTCAACGGCAAAACCCTGACCACCGGCGCGGGCGCCAGCTCGACCGGCAGCGTCGCCATCAGCGGGAACATCACCTCTTCCTCGGGCGGTTCGCTCACCATCAATACGGCTGCCACGGTAACCCTCTCCGGCGCGAACACTTACAGCGGTGGCACAAGCGTCCAGCGCGGCACGATTCAGGTCAACACCGGCGGCACCCTCGGGGCTACGACCGGCGCGCTCACCATGGGCACGGGCTCGGCAGGCACCATCGGCACCGTCGGCAGCCTGTCACTCAGCAATAACGTCACAGTCGGGGCGATGACCGTGGTGCAGAACACCTCGACGACCACGGGCGCAGATGTCGCCCTGCTCTCCATCGCCAGCGGCAAGATGCTCACGGCATCCAGCCTCGCGGTGGGCGTTACATCGTCAGCTTCGGGGGCTACAAAAACGGCCTTGGGCACTGGAGCCGCAAACACGGGCACGTTCACGGTCACCGGGAATGTACTTGTTGGCGGATCAGGTGTTGACGGAACTCCTTCTAACTGGGAGACAACAGTCGTGGACTTGTCGGGACTGAACACCTTTAACGCGGGTTCGGGTTCCTCGAATACATTCCGGGTTGGTTATGGTGGGATGAATATTTCTACAGTGACCTTAGCTTCCACGGCCAACACGATCAATGTCGGCACCCTTTCTGTCGGTGAAACCCTATCCTACCCTGGTAACAATAGCTTACGGGATAACATTCTGAATCTCGGCACTGGTTCCAATGCCCTTTACGCAAACAACATCCAGATCGGAACAATGAAGGCGTCCGGTGTGATTCAGTTCGCTAGTAGCAGTAATGGCTCGGTGACCATCAAAGGGGCTGGTGGTACGGGCACTACAAACATTACCATTGGCAATAACTCTCAATTTTCCTACCAACCGGGATCTTCGGGCACCAAACTGTCCCTAGCTGGTCACACGGCGAACGTGAGCGCGGGAACGGTAATCGTCGGAGAAAAGACCGGCGGCGGAGGTGGGCTCGTGACTGCGGATGTGACCTTCGACACGGGAACATTCACCGCCACCAGCATCCAGATGGCTTTGATCAGCAATACCGCTGCGACCAACGGTGTCACGAGCACCTTCACCGTAGGTGGACCGTCCGCCAATTCAAGCGCCACGGGCAATCTGACCGTCACCAACAACTTCATCCTGGCCGGGAACACGGTTACCAATGCCACGGCCTCGACTTCGACAGGCTCCTTGATCATCAACGGCGGCACCGTGAACGTAAACAACGCGGGTTCTGCCACGGGAGGTATCTTCGACACGACCACCAGTTCCAACGGCACGAGCAGCACCACCCTCACGCTGGCAGGCGGCACGCTGGACCTGCACGGCGGCGTCATCGGCGGCACAGCGACTGGTGTGGGCAAGAAGAATATCGGCACCCTGAACTTCCGGAGCGGCACGCTCCAGAACGTTAAGGAAATCAACGGCGGCGCCACAGGATTGAACAAAACCACTGACGGCACTGGCAGTGGCGGAACTTTGACCCTCTCGGGTCTGAATACCTACACCGGCGCGACGACGGTCACCGCAGGCACGCTCATCATCTCCTCGACGGGCAACATCACCTCGAGTGCCTCGACCGTGAACGGCGGAACCCTCACGGTGAACGGCCTGGCCGGAGCGGTGACGGTGAACAGCACTGGGACGCTCGGCGGCAACGGCACGGTCGGCGCGCTCATCGTCAACGCAGGCGGCACGCTCGCCCCCGGCAACAGCCCGGGGGTCCTCAGTGCCGCAAGTGTTTCGCTCAACGGAACGACTACCATGGAACTCGCCGGAAACGGCGGAGTGGCCGGAACGGACTTCGACAATGTGGCCTCGACCGGCGCGATCACTTACGGCGGGGCTCTGAACATCCTGAGCTTTGACGGATATAACATCGGGCAGGCAGCGAGCTATAGCCTGTTTACGTTCGGCTCGCAGTCGGGCGATTTCGCCTCGGTGACCGTCGGCCTGACCGGCCTGACGCTAAACACGGGCGTCTGGACCGGAACCGACATCTCCGGCAACAGCTACACCTTCAGCCAGCTCGACGGAACGCTTATCGTTGTTCCCGAACCTGCGACGTGGGCGCTGCTGGCCGCCGGCCTTGTTCTTGCAGCCGCCTTCCGGAGGAGAATGCGGGGCCAGGCATCCTGAGACTCATTTTTGCCATTTGCTAATAAATCAAACATCAGGGTGAACCGCTCCGCCAATGATATCGAGGTGCTGAGGAGGCTGGTGTCCGGCACCATCCGGGCGGGGTCGAATGTGCGGCATGCGGATTTCTGCATCAACTTCGGCGACTGGCAGTGGCACCAGGGGGTTGCGCTCTACGGACTAATGAAGGCCCACGCCGTGCTCGGCGATGAGCAGAGCCTGGGCTTTGTCCGCGACTGGGTGGACGCCAAGCTTGCCGCCGGCGCGCGGCCGAAGAGCATCAATACGACCGCGCCGGTGCTCGCGATTGCAGAGCTCGATGATGTGTCGCCGCAGCCCGCCTACCGCGATGTCTGCGACGAATACGCGGAGTGGTGCATGCGGCTGGCCCCGAGGTTGACGGACGGCACGTTCGAGCATTCCTGCACCGAGAACAGCTATCCGTTGCAGGTGTGGGCGGACACGCTTTTCATGGGTTGCATCTTCCTGGCAAAGTGGGGGGGCAAATCCGGCGCTGGACGGTATC
Source organism: uncultured Chthoniobacterales bacterium (assembly GCA_964467415.1). Classification (GTDB taxonomy): domain Bacteria; phylum Verrucomicrobiota; class Verrucomicrobiia; order Chthoniobacterales; family Terrimicrobiaceae; genus CAYXRX01. The sequence goes on along the minus strand of CAYXRX010000003.1, from coordinate 120,656 downwards.
TCGATGAGGCAATCAGGCAATTTACCAGCCACTACCGTTACCTTCATGACAGTGCCACCGGCCTGATTTTTCATGGTTATGACGGATCTTCCCAAACCCGGAAAGGTGTGCTCTGGGGCCGCGGAAACGGATGGTTCACTGTGGCATCGATCGAGGTGCTCGACCTGCTCGAACAGGGGTCGCCAGAGTATGCGCTTCTGCTGGGCAATTTCCGCAGGCACCTGGATGGCGTGATCGCGGCGCAGGACTCCGGAGGTGGCTGGCATACCGTGATGGACGACCCGTCGACCTACCTGGAAATGTCGGCCACGGCCGCCTTTGCGGCAGGGCTCCGCTGGGCAGGCAACCAGCATTGGGGCGATGCCCTCCACCGTGAGGCGGCCGACCGGGCCTTCGCCGCGCTCGACGAGAAAATCTCAGCCGAGGGCGAGCTGTTGGGAGCATCCGGCGGCACGCCGGTCATGCCTGCTGCGGCGGATTACAATGCGATCCCGTTCGCCGTGACCGGCTTCTCGCAGGGCCTGGCGATGATGGCGTTCAGCCATGCCGCCCGGACAGTCACTCATGAAAAAAAGAAAAGCTTCCCAGAAAATTCTGACTCTCGCAGCCGGGCTGATCTCGTTGGCGGGATTCGCGCGGGCGGCTGAGCCCGCTCCGCCGGGCGAGGTTCGTCCCCGCATTTATCTCACTCCTGCCGATGTGGCGCGGATGCGCGAGCAGGCCACCCGCACGGAGCTGGCGGCGGCTTATGCGGATCTCGAAGCCAAAACGAAGAAGAGCGTGGAGGGATGGCGCAAGAAATACCCGGCCACCGCAACGCCGCGCAGCACCGGCGAGCTCATCGAGATCGGCAAACGCGACAATCCTTGGCCCGATTTCAAAATTGCTGCCACGGCATTTGCCCTGCACCCGACCCCGGAGCTTGGCCAGGTCCTGCGCGAGAAGCTTATTACCCGGGTGGGCGCGCGCATGATCAACAACTACTGGCGCGAAGGCGGCATCCACGAGGGCGAAACCGCGATGGTCTTTTTACGGGCCTACGATTTGATTGCCGGCACGGGAATCCTCACGGACGACGACGAAAAAGCGATCAAGGAAGCCCTGCGCGCCTGCGCCCATCATGAGGAAGGCTGGACGCTCGACAACGACTTTTCCCGCCCCTACCGCGATCCCATTTATTGCCTCAATTTCCATACGTTTTCGAGCTCCATCATGGGAACGATTGCGATGCTCTACCCCGATCTGCCGGAGTCGGCGGAATGGTTGCGCTGGGCCCAATCGGAGCTGCCCAAGCTGCTCTTCACCGAGATCGGGATCGATGGCGGCTACGGGGAGGGCTCGATGAACTACTGGCACACCAGCTACAGCCCGCTGCTCGGGTTCATGGTGGCCAGCAAGAATCTCGGGGTGCGCGATTATTTTGCCAACCCCGAGATCGCCGATGCCATGCGCCGCACCCTGACGTGGCGCATGGACCTCATGGCTCCCGATGGCCGCTATGTCGCCGTGGGGGATGCCCACCGCAGCGGCAACGGAGCGGACTATTTTGAGGAAACCGGCCGGATCCTGCGCGATCCCGCATTTACCTGGGCGGGACGGGCCTCCGTGGAACGCGCCCGCGGCGCGTGGGTCCCGGAGGATCCCTATGAGCTCCTCCATATCGATCTGTCCTTGCCGTCGCATCCGCCTGAAGCGCTCTTTGCCAATTATCCCTTCTCCGGCTACGGCATCTTCCGGTCGGGCTGGGGGCCGCAGGACAACTATTGCCTGCTCAAATACGGCACCACCTTCATCGGCCGCCGCGAAGCGGAAAACAATCTCATCATCTCCGGCCACGCCCATGCGGACGCGCTGCAGCTTGAGCTGCATTACAGGGGGATTCCGGTGCTGGTCGATCCCGGCACGGTCGGGATATATCAAAATTGGAACACTTACGGCGGCTATTGCAAGGCGACCGTCGCCCACAATACCGTCGGCATCGGCAACAAGTGGGGCTACGACCGGCTCGACGGCCTCTATGAGGAGCACGTCAAGAAGCACGGCAAGGAGTTCCTTTACGAGACCTCGCAGAAGAACATCGGGCGGGCCGACACCGAGCTCAAGGCCTTCGGGGATGCCGGCCAGATCTGCATCATCTCGTCACGGCTCAAGACCTATGCCGATGTCACCCACCAGCGCACGGTGGTCTGGTTCCGTGACACCGGAGTGGCGGTGGTCGGCGACAGCCTGGAGAGCGCCAGCGAGCAAACCTACGAGTGGTATTTGAACCCCATCGGCCGGCTGCTCAAACAGGATAAGCTCCTGACCTTCGGCGACGATGTGGCAAAGCTCGACGTGGTCCCGATCCTCCCGAGAGACGCCCGCGTGCAGATCGTCAGCAAGGCCGACCCCAACGTCCCGCCTTATTATGTCGCGCTTCGTCCTGATAGTGAGCGCAACGTGATGGGAGCAAAAGGAGCCCGCCACCCTTACGTGATGAAGGACCGTTGGGAACTCAGCACGCTTCTTGTCCTCCAGTCCAAAGCGAAGAACGCTGAGTTTCTCAACGTCCTTATCCCTTACGAGCAACAAAATCCGCTGACACCGGTTCCCATGGGCGACAAGGGTGTGAAGCTGACCGGCGCTGACACCACGCTCCTCGTCGCCGCAGGAGGCAATAACGACCCCGCGCTGGCCGTGGACGGAGGGTTCGGCGTGGCGCGTTTGGACAAGGACAAACTCACCAGCTACGCCCTGCACCATGGCCACAGCCTCAAAATGGGGAACCAGGAATTGGTCAGCGTGAAGCTGCTCAGCGAGGCGTGGGCACCCTTCTTCGACAGCGCGGTCACGGCCGCCGTGAGCCTTGTCGACCGGCGGGCCAGTATCAACATCGCGGGGAATCCGATGGATCGCGGGCTCATCATGTTCAGCCCCAAGATCGAGGAAGGCAAGGAGCCGGCTCTGCCGATCCAGATCTCCGTGAGCTTCAAGGTCGATGAAAAGCCCAAGCGGATCGTCGCCTTATACTCCACCACCAGGATGCCCGCCCTCAACGACCCGGAGTTCGAGCGCAAAACCGCCGAGGCCTGGCAGCCGGACTACCACGCCAAGAGCTACATGCGACAGGAACTCCCCTTCACCTGGGACGAAAAGCTCAAGACCGTCAACGTGACATTAGCCGACGGCATCCGCCAGCTGGTCTGGGAGTAAACCGCAAAATCGAACGCCAGCGCGACCCCGCTTATCCCACTGATCCCAAACTTGGTATTCACATTATGCAAATCATCAAATCCCCCGCATTCGTCATCGCCGCATTCCTGCTCCCGCTTGGGATGCTTTTCGGAGAGGCTGCCAACACCGCTTCGAACGTCCCAACGCCCGTGCCGGAAGCGGAGAAGGAGAACAGGAGGATGCCGCAGCATGAATACAAGGCGGCCCTGATTCATCAGGTTTTGAGCCAGCCCAATGGCCGATGGCAGCGCATGGTGGACAGCGTGCTGAATGCGCCCAATCCGCCGCCGGATGGAAAATATCTGAGCATCGGGCGCGGCGAGGTGGCGTATATGCTGCCTCTGGCGCTGGCGGGCTCGGCTTGCGCCAAATCCGGGGATGCGCAGAATGCCGCGCGCCTGTCCGATGCGGCGCTCCGGACCCTGCGTGTGTGCAACCGTGTGGCGGTGGACCATTACTATGCCGAAAACGAGGAGGGCGAAGGCGGCAACCGCGGGCAGATTTCCTTCGTCATGCCGGAAGTGGCCGAGACATGCCGGATTCTCAAAGAGCAGGGAACGCTTCGCGGTGAGGATCTGGAGCGCACCCGGCGGATGCTGGAAGCCATCGTTGACCACCGCATGCGCATCATGCCCGAAATCGGTATGGGAGGCATGACGAACTGGATCAATCGTGGCGGGCTCGGCGCGCTGCGCGCAGCCAATTTCCTTGAGAGCGAGTGGAAAAGCGATCCGGAGTTTGCCAAGGCACGCCCCGACCTGCCGGAAAAAATCGCCAAGATGCGCGCCTACGGCGTTCTGCCGCTGAAATACTGCCTCGATTGCCCATACCATTTTCGCATCCTGCCCGACGGCAAGATTTCCGGTGCCATCAAGGTCGAGGGCCGCCCCTCCGTCGAGTCGCCGGCCCCGGCCGGCCGCACACCGCAATTCGGCATCAACGAGGACTCGAGCGGCTATGGGGTCGACGCCGTGGGCAATCTCCTGAAAATGATTCAGGAAGCGCCCGGCAGCCTGGTTCCCGAACTCGACGCCGCGCGGATGAAGCAGCTCTGCGGGTGGATGCAGAACTGGCGCGCGATGCTGCTGCCAGGCGGGCCGATGCCCTCCTATGGCGACGCGCATTGGACCGGCCAATTGAACTGGGCCGCCGTCTTCGAGACCGCCGCGACCATGTTTGGCGACACGCAAAAATTCGGGCCCGCCGCCGCAGACTTCCGTGCTGCGGCCAAGCAGATATTCGACTATTGTTCCACTACCTGCCCATCCGATGCCGAGGCGCTGGCCAATCTCGTGGAATGCAGCAAAAGCCAGGTCGGGCCGGCCGCCCTTCCGCAGGTCTCCCGGATCGTCCAGCAACAGAACATGCGGGGCGACCTTCAGCCCGGAAAAATCATCTTGCACGGCGCCGCAAAAAATCCCCTGGACGAACCTTACGCGATGCTGGGGACCTTCGCCGGCGGCAGCCATTCCCACGCAGACTTCGGCTGCGTCATTGCCTACAGCCGCGGCCCGTCGGTGTTCGTTCACGAGGGAAGCTATGATGCGGGCGATATGTATTTCCACCAGCTTCCCCTGGTGTGCGGCAGCGACGAGAGCTTTTTCCCATTCCACCTCATGAACGGAGGTGTCAACGATCCGAAGGGCACCGAAATCCGCAAAGGCAACAAGAACCTCCCGGGAGGAAGACGCAGCCTTGTCTCCGCCAATCTTGAAGATCACGGGGATTATTCTGTCACTCGAATAGTCACCAAGTTTGACATCAAAATCGCCAAGAATCCCCTGGTTGTGACTTTCATCCGGCAGGCGCTCCTTGAGAAGTCGTCGGGCATCCTGATTGTCTATGACGCCGTGACCAACGATGGCGGATACCGGCTGCCTTTCAAGTTTTCCCCCTCCTGGCACGCGCAGAAAATCCTGGACCGGACGCCGGAAGGCTTCCTCTGCAAGGATGACTGCCAGAACATCATAAGTCCCGACAGCCCGACCCCGGCGAAAGCAGGATTGCCTTCTCCGCCGTATTGGATCGGGATGAAAGGCCAGCCGGGCTCCAAGCCGTCCGCGCTCACGTGGCGTTTTCTTACAAAAGGGCACAAGTATGAAATGCCACAGTCCGAACACATCTGGCTGGAAAACGTGGTGTCCCCCGGCAAGGGAGAAACCAGCGCCGTCGTCACCGTCTTCGTGCCCATGCCGGTTGGAACATCAAAAATCCAAGGACCGCCCGCGCAAACCGAAATCGCCGGCACGAACGCCACGGTCAAGGTCGCAGGGCGCACCTACAACTTCACCCCGGAGGGAGTGAAAGCGGGATTATGATCCAAACATTCCGTCCGATGACCCCGTGCAGCGTTGTTTTAATCCAACAAATATGAAAGCTACCCAATGAGTAGGGAAACCAAGTTTACTTTAGAAAAGCGGATCGACGATCTCATTTCCCAAATGACGCCGGAGGAGAAGACGGCGCAGCTCCGCGGCATCTGGCTGCGCGATCTGCTGGACGAGAACGGCCGCATCTCGATTGAGGCCTGCGAGCAGCACATTCCCCACGGGCTCGGCCATGTCTGCCAATACAGCTCCGCCACCAACCTCAAGCCGGACGAGCTGGTGCAAGCTGTGCGGGATTTGCAGCGGTTCCTCCGCGAGAAGACACGTCTCGGCATTCCGGCCATCTGCCAGGAGGAAGCCATCACAGGCCTGGCTGCGCGCGGCGCAACGACGCTTCCCCAGCAGATCAACATGTCGTGCACCTGGAACCTTGAGATGCTGCTGGATAATACCAGATCCACCGCGCGCACGATGCGCCTGGCGGGGGCTTCCCACGCCCTTTCTCCGATGCTTGACGTGCTCGACAACGCCCGGTGGGGGCGCTGCGAGGAGGGTTTCGGTGAAGACCCGTATCTCGTGAGCCTGATGGGTCTCACCTTCATCCGAGGTTTGCAGGGAGCGGATTTGCGGGAGGGCATCGCAGCCTGCGCCAAGCATTTCGCCGGCTACGGCAACATGAACGAGGACATGGGCGTCTTCTGGGACGATGTGCTCATGCCGCACGAGGTCGCTGTCCGCATCGGGCGCGTTGCCACCATCATGTCGGGCTACCACGCGTTTCAGGGCGTGCCGACTTCCGCCTCGCGATTTCTGATGAGCGACATCCTGCGTGAAAAGTGGGGGTTTGAAGGCGCGGTGATCTCCGACTACGGAGCGGTCCGGCAGGTGAAAACCGTTTTTAATTTTACGCCGGATGCCGCGACGACCGCCCTCCGCTGCCTCGAAGCGGGACTGGACATTGAACTGCCCACGCCCGAGATGTTCGGCGCAATTCCCAAGGCCATCGCCGATGGCCTCATCCCGACCGATCTCGTGGATCGGGCCGTGAAGCGCGCGCTCATCCTGAAGGCGCGCACGGGCGTGCTTGACCTCGCCGACATTCCAGCGAGCGCGGAGCCGCTCGACTTCAATCCTCCGGAAAACCAGCGCCGCGCCTACCAGGCCGCCTGCGAATCGCTGGTGCTTCTCCAGAACGACGGGGTGTTGCCCCTCGGGCCATGCATCCGCTCGGTCGCGGTCGTCGGCCCCAATGCCGATTCCGCATACGCGCTGCTGGGCGATTACACCTACCAGACATTGAACGAATTCTTCCGGCGCGTTCCGGTGGATTCCAGCTTTCCCCAGCTCGTCACCCTACTGGCGGGACTGCGTGACCGCCTCGGGCCGGAGATCGCGATCCACTATGAACGCGGCTGCGATTGGAGCTGCGCGGCGCATCAGGAGGATGAAGGCACAGACAAGGCAGGCGACCAGCGCACGTGGAAAGCCTCCACCGCGCCGATGGCCGCGCCGGTCGCCACTGATCCCGAGCGCGCGGTGCGGCTTGCTGCTGAGAGCGATGTCGTCATCGCCGCGATGGGCGAGAACCGCTACCTGTGCGGAGAGGGGCGCGACCGCGAGGATGTGCGCCTGCCCGGCGATCAGGAAGCATTTGTGCAAAAGCTGATAGCGACGGGCAAACCGGTGATTCTGGTCGTCTTTGGCGGACGACCGATGGTCCTCACGGAAGTCGCCGCCGGATGCCGCGCCATCGTTTATGCATGGTATCCCGGCCAGGAGGGCGGACATGCGGTGGCCGATCTTCTCCTGGGCCGCTTCAACCCCTCTGGCAAGCTGACCATGACTCTGCCGCGTAGCAACGGGCAGGTGCCCGTTTCCCACCGACTGGGCTACTGCGCGGCCGACCTGCCGCTCTTTCCGTTCGGTCATGGGGTGTCCTATACCACTTACAGATATGCCGGGTTGCTGGCTCCCGCGACGATCCCGACCAGCGACACGAGCTTCCCCGTCCAGTTTGAGATCACCAACACCGGAACCCGGAAAGGTGTCGAGATCGCTCAACTCTACTTCACGCCACTCACACGCGAAGCCAACCGCCCGGCAATGGAGCTCAAGGGCTTCGCCCGCGTGTCGCTCCAACCGGGCGAGACCCGCAAAGTCAACATCGACGTCTATCTGCACCAGCTCGCGCGGCACGATGAAGCTGGCCATTTGGCCCTGCGCCCGGGCGCTTACTCCGTGCTGGTCGGCGCCTCCTCAACCGACATCCGGTCGAAGACGGAACTCACGCTCACGGGCGACGCTGTTGAGTTGGCCCGCCGGGAACACTTTTTCAGCCGGACCACTGTGGAATAATATCGCAATACCAATCATATAATCACCAGAACGCACTTCCCGGTTTTGACATCCCTCGCCCTTTGTTTGCCGGTTCCACTCTCGCAGGCGCCATGTCCGGTCCGACCGACACCAAGCTCAACGACGTGTTTTGGAAATTGAGCGCCCGTCAGAGAAACAAGATTGCCCAGGAACACCACCTGACCGCCGATTGGAGCGGAAGCGTCAAAGCCGGTCAGAAGCTCTCGTTTCTGACAGTGTTCGTTCCCCTTCCAGCGGGAACGACTACGCCTCCGGATAACCTGAAGCTCAACGTCGAGACGGGACATGTTTCGGTGGGGCTTGGAAACTTCCACTATGTCTTTCCTCGTAAAATTGAGACCCGTTCAGTTCAATCATGTTTCCCGCGCCATTGATACCCGCCCAGTAGCCATTGAGCATGAGAAAGCAAGGGAGGTAGCAGGTATCTGGCTGCTTTTTCTGGGATTCGGCGTTTGCCTGGTGCTGATCCGCAAGCAAGTAGAAGGCTGACGTCTGCCGAAAAGCGCCAGGTCGGAAGTCGCCAACCATCCATCGGGTTGGGAACGCACAATGCCCGCCGGGGCATTCCCAATACCTTTCTCAATCTCTAGCCTGTCGATGCTGTGATAGTTAAAATCGGACGCTCGTGATGCCAATTGCTTTCTAAAATCTGGGTTGTTCCGGGTCATCCATCTTGTAGCCTGGAGAAATGAAGCCACCGTCCTCACTCCACATGATCAGGCGCACCCTCCATCCTGCCGCGTAGTGGAACCGCCCCTGCTTCCTTTGTTAAGGTTTTCACCTGCGAGAAAAATCCTGTTTCGGCGAGTACTGACAGGCCTTTTCCCGTTCATCGCCGCATGCGCCATGGCGGCAGGGGAGGTGCCGGAGGTGCGGTCTCAGAGCACGTTCTGCAACCCTCTCAACCTTGAGTATCGCCTGCAGGCCTACAAGCCGGGATCGAAGCTGAGCCCGGCTCCGCCCACGCAGCATTCCTGGCGGGAGGCGGCCGATCCGGTCTGCATCTCCTTCAAGGGCGACTACTACCTCTTCGCCTCCGTCTCCTACAGCTACTGGCACTCCAAGGATCTGGTGAACTGGACGCAGGTGACGACGAAGGAAATCCCGCTGAACTACTGGGAGCCGAACGTGTTCGTCATCGGCGACGAGCTTTACTACTGCCACCATCGGGACGCTGTCTACAAGAGCTCGGATCCCAAAAACGGAAAATGGACAAAAGTGCGCAACCGCCTCGGCGTTACCGATACCGAGGGCGGCTTTATGGTGGATGACGATGGAAGGGTCTTTCATGTCGGTCTGCGCCACCCCGGCGAGCGTGGGTTTTTCATCAGAGAGCTTGATCCGGCAAATAACCTCGCGGACAAGGCCGGCCCCTGGCCGTGCCTGAGTGTGGGCGAATTCGATTTGGTGTGCGAGCGCCCCGACCTTGGGCGGGATGGCTTTGCGGGAACATACCGTCGCGGACCGGAAACCAAGTGGCTGATCGGTGAGCGCACCGGCGAGGGGGCCCAGATCATGAAGCACAACGGCCGATACTTCATGCAGTATGCGCATTCCACCGGAAGCGCGTTTTACGGTTACCGGGATTATGCCTTCACGTCCGACAACCCGGAGGGACCCTGGCATTTCCAAACGCAGAACCCGGTCTCCTACGATCCCACCGGCTTCTGCAGAGGTGCGGGCAATAGCTGCGTCTTTCGGGACGGCACGGGCGGGTTCTGGCGGGCCACGACGGTCGATGCGGAAGTTGTCTGGCTTTGGGAGCGGCGCGTGGCCATTTACCCGGCGGGCTTTGACAGCGACAACGCGATGAGCACGGATACCTATCTCGGGGAACTCCCCCAGTATGGAGCGGGGCGGAATCCCCATCCCGAAAAACGCAACGAATCGGGAGGCAACCTCGCCGGCTGGATGCTTCTCAACTACAACAAGCCAGCCACGGCCTCATCCGTTCTGGAAGGGCATGAACCCAAATTGGCGCTGGATGAGGAAATGACCACGTGGTGGAGCGGCGTTACCGGGTCCAATGAATGGCTGGCTGTGGATATGGGGACGATCTGCGATATCCGGGCGATTCAGGTGAACTTTGCCGAGCAGGACGTTTACGACGCAGAGAACAAGGCGCCGCATTTTCACCAATACACGGTCGAGGTTTCTGATGACGGCAAAGGCTGGCGGATGCTCGTCGATAAAAGCCGGAACGAGCGGGATGCGCCGCACGACTACATCGAACTGAAGAGCCCGGTCGCTGCGCGGCATGTTCGACTGAACATCCTGCACGTGCCCGCCGGCGGAAAAGCCGCCGTGCGCGGGCTGCGCGTATTCGGCAACAGCTCCTCCCCACTGCCGGAGCCGGTGCGCGGCCTCAAAGTCGAACGGCTGAACGCCCCGCCTTACGATGACCGCTACGCCAAGGTCTCGTGGGAACCCGCGAAAGGCGCGGAGGGCTACGTGATCCGCTATGGGACCGCCCCGGACAAACTTTTCCTTTCTGTTGATGTGCGCGACGCCACCGAACTGCCCGTCGAGATCCCGCTCTGGAAGCCCTACCGGAGCAAGTTTCCTTGGAAGAAGAATCCGTTCCTCGGCTTGACCGGTGGGATTGACTACTACTTCGCGATCGATTCCTTCAACTCCCGGGGGATCACACGCGGCGAGCAGGTTTATCAAGCCAAGGCCGTTCCGTAACAGCAGCCTGCTGATAGCCTTGCTCCGGGGTGTTGAGATATTTGGTTTTGCGCCGATCCGCCCTGATTGTTAGAAGGGCGCTTGTCAAATTCCCCCACAAAAATGAACCCACCCCCTTCTCCCGATCTTCGAAGTTGGCTTGAGTCGCTCAGCCTCGGGCAATATGCCGATGCGCTCAAAGCCCATGACATCACGTTTGAGACGCTGTCCGAACTGACCCTGGGCGACTTGAAGGAATGCGGGGTCGTGTCGATGGGGCACCGGAAGACACTGCTCGCAGCCATTCAAGCGCTGAAGGCGGGCGAAGCCGCAGGCGTACCCGCACCGGAGAGTGTGCCTGCCCAGGGCCTTGTGGAAGCGTCCGTTGCATTGCCGCCGGTTATCCTCGAACTCCCGAAGTTCATCACTGAGGCAGCGGAGGAGGTTCCGGCTGCGGCAATTGTGGATAGTCATGTCGGACCGCCTTCGCCGACGGTTTCCGTTTTGCCGCCAGCTCCCGCGGAGGAGAAGTCTGAGAAGCCGCCGCTTCTGAAGAGATTCGCCGCCGCCTATCGCAAAGCCAGCGGAGGCAGCCTTCTCCTGAGCATTGCCGTTCACGCGGTCATTCTCATCATCGGCACCTACCTCGTCGTGAGCCAGATCGTCGAGGAACGGAAAATTTCGTTCGGCGGCGGCGAGGCGGGTCCGAAAAACGAGGCGCAGCACAAGGTGAAGCGCAAGACGACGACGACCGCGCCCGCGCCGACCAAGCGGATCACCACAACGAGCAGCCTCGCAAAGGTCGCCCTGCCGGATATGCCCGACATCCCGAACAACATGGGACCGTCGATCGCCGGGGCCATGGGCTCGGGCGGGTTCGGAGCCTCTGGCGGACTGGGCGGTGGCGGAGGCGGCGGTGGTGGCTCCGGCGGCGGGAGAGGAAACGGGTTCTCGAAAATCACGTTCTTCGGCCTCAACACCGGAGGAAAAAATGACGGCTTCACCGGGACGTTTTATGATTTGAAACAGTCGCAGGGAGGCCGGGATACCGGAATGACCCCCGCCAAGTGGTCCGAGGTTGTCTACGAGTTCACCAAAAACTGGAACACGACCCACCTGTCCAAATTCTTCAAGGGACCCGAACAGCTGGCGCTGACCCAGCTTTATATTCCGATGATGCCGGCGGACGAGGGACCGAAGGCATTCGAGCTCGAAAAGAAAGTGCAGCCCAAAATGTGGCTGGTCCACTACAAGGGCGACCTCATCGCCCCTAAGAGCGGCCGCTTCCGGTTTGTCGGACATGGCGACGACACGGTGATCGTGCGCTTCAACGGGAAGATCGTCCTATCATACGGCCAGCCGGACGCCGGGCGGCTTTCCGACTGGCAACCCACCGAGAAGCCCTACATGTATCGCGGAAGCAGCCGCCACGGATTCATGCCTGGCAACTGGGTTGATGTGACCGCGGGGCAGGCATATCCCGTCGAGATCCTCATTGGAGAGCGTCCGGGTGGAGCACTGAGCTTTTACCTTCTCGAAGAAGATCAGGGGACCTCGTATCAGAAGGAAGGAGATATTCCTGTCCTGCCTCTATTCCGGATCGGCGGCGGCCAGCTGCCGAAGGAGCCTCACAAGGTTCCGTTTGCAAAAACCGGTCCGATCTGGAAAGTCAAGGCGCCGTCGAATTCCATGCTGAGGGGGCTGTGAATTCCGTTCTGGGCCCGGTCCTCTACGAGCTCGATGATGCCGGCAGGCGCTGCGAAGCCCGTGCGCGGCCAGGTTGGCTTCGTCACGAACCTCGAGCGCCTCGGATTTTCTGACGGGAAAAACGTTGCAGCATCGGGCGCAGAGCGATCACAATCGCTGGAACTATGGTTATTGCTCCCAAAATTCGTGGATTTATATGTACGACCGCCCACCCCGATGGCTGCGCCCGGCACGTGGCCGAGCAGATCGGTGTTGTGAAGAGCCGCGGGCCGGTGGACGGCGGGCCTAAGAAGGTTCTCGTGATCGGAGCCTCGACCGGATACGGGCTCGCTTCGCGGATCGCAGCGGCATTCGGCTCGGGGGCCGCAACAATCGGCGTATTTTTTGAGCGGGCCGGCGAGGCCGGGCGCACGGCGACAGCGGGTTGGTATAACTCGGCAGCTTTCGAGCGCGAGGCTGCTGCTGCAGGGCTCTATGCGCGGTCCTTCAATGGCGACGCCTACTCGGATGCGATGAAGAGCGAGGTCATCGAGGCGATCAAAAACGACCTCGGGCAGGTCGACTGCGTGATTTACAGCCTGGCGTCTCCCCGGCGCACGCACCCGAAGACGGGCGAGGTTTTCAAGTCCGTCCTCAAGCCGGTCGGGGAGAGCTACACCAATAAGAACCTCAATACCGGGAACGGCGTCGTGAACGAGATCACGATCGAGCCGGCGACCGATGACGAGATCGCGCAGACGGTCGCCGTTATGGGCGGGGAGGATTGGGAAATGTGGATCGACGCGCTGCTGGACGCCGGCGTTCTGGCGAACGGAGTGCAGACGGTGGCCTACTCCTACATCGGACCGGTCCTCACGTGGCCGATCTACAAGAACGGCACGATCGGCTTTGCCAAGCAGGACCTCGAACGCGCGCAAAAGGCTCTCGACGGGCGCCTGGCATCCATTGACGGAAAAGCCTGGGTCTCGGTGAACAAGGCGCTGGTCACGCAGGCCAGTTCGGCGATACCGGTCGTCCCGCTTTACATCTCGCTCCTCTACAAAGTCATGAAGGCGGCCGGATCCCACGAGGAATGCATCGAGCAGGCCGACCGGCTTTTCCGTGACCGGCTCTACACCGGGAACCCGAAGCCCGACGAGGCCGGGCGGATCCGGCTCGACGACTGGGAGATGGCCGATGACATCCAGGAAATCGTCGGAAAGCGGTGGGCGGAAGTCACCACGGAAAATTTCGGTGAACTCGGCGATTTTGCCGGCTACCAGTCGTCGTTCCTAAAACTTTTCGGTTTCGGTTTGGCCGGTGTGGATTATGCGGCCGAGGCCGATCCGGCGGTCGGCGTGCCATCGCTCTCCTGACGCTGGCGCTCAGCGGATCCGGTATTCACCGTCTCCGACGCTGAGGACCTGGATCCGGACCGGCGTGAGCCCGGCGTGGAAGAACCCGAGGTCCTTGGCGATCGGCGTGCTGACGTCGAGGATCCGGTCGCCGACGAACGGCCCGCGGTCGCTGACGCGGATGACCGCTGAGCGGCCGTTCCTGAGGTTGGTGACGCGGATTTTGCAGGGAAGCGGGAGGGTCTTGTGTGCGGCGCAGCGCGTCCAGGGGCGGATTTTTTCCCCGAGGGCCGTGCGTCCCGGGAAGAGCCATCCGCTCTCATCGTAATGGGAGGCGGTTCCCTCCTCGACGTAGCCGATCGCTGCGCGGGGGGCGAGCGGTTCATAGTAGCAGCCGCGAACGGTGTAGGGCTTGGTCTTGTAGCCGCGGTAGGACGGGCTCGAACATCCTGCCAGCAGTCCAGTCAGAAGGAGGATCAGGATGCGCGAAAACATGGTGACCATGGCTAGCATCTTTTTTTTTGAAGGGCGACAGCGTTTTGAGGCCGGTTCCAGGAGCTTTCCGGTCGGACGCAAGCCGAAAAACCGGCGCCGGAAAGATTCGTTTTACTCTGTAGGACAAGCTGGCAATATGTCCGCCCCCTGATGCGCCATTTCATCCCAACCTTCCTCCTGGCGGTGGTTTCCTGTTCCGGACTGCTTGCCGCCGTTTCCGATTCCGCCAACCCGGAAGTTTCCCTTCAAGGTAACGGATTTGCCCTTATCGCCTCGAATCCCCAGGTCGTGATCCTGGAAGCCAAGGAAACGCCTCCGATCACGCTCGGGACGCGGGAGGGCGCCGATGTGAAACGATCAAAGCGCCAGACGCCCGGCGGCCCGGCTGCTGTGACGACGTTTGCCTGGAGCGATCCGCGCGGGTTCAAGTATTCCTGGACGCTCACCCGCTTGGAAAACCTTCCGGGTGTTACGGTGCAGATGACATTTGAGAACAACACGTCCAAGCCGGTCCACCTGCGCGAGTTTGTGCTGCTGCAGAATTCATCCGCAGGCCTCACGGTCACCGGTGATCCGAAGGACTGGTGGATGTCCACATTGGATTCCCACGACTCGGCGACCGGCGGATTTCATCCGTCAGGCGACCTTGCGACCTTGGGCGAGCGGCAATTTCTTGATTCGATGACACTTTACACCGCGCGTGGCGCAAAAGGCCTGCTCATGGGCGCCACCGGTCCGGCGGTCTCGGATGTCCGCTTTTTTTGTCAGATTGAGAAGGGGGGTGTGGGCCTCAAGGTCACCAGCGAGATGAATGATGTGATCGTCGACCCCGGCGAGACGCGCTGCTCGGAGGAAGTGCTCCTGCTTGACCAACCGTTCGACAAGGCGGCTCCGGAACTGTTCCGCTGGCTGGCAGCATCGCACGGCAGCCGCACCGCCCGGGGGCCGCTCACCGGCTGGTGCAGTTGGTATGGGAAGGGAAAAAATATTGATGCCAAATTCATCGGGGAGGTCTGTGAGTCGGTGCAAGCCAACCGTGATCGCATCCCTCTGGACGTGATCCAGATCGATGACGGCTGGCAGAAGGCCTATGGCGACTGGGAGGTGGACCGCAACAAATTCCCCGACGGGATGAAGGCGGTTGCCGACCAGATCCGCGCTGCGGGGGCGATCCCCGGGATCTGGCTCTGCCCGGTTCGCAGCTCGAAGGAGGGTGCACACCCCGACGGACAGGCCAACGAATACCTGGACCCGAGCGACCCGGCCGTGCAGGCGTTCGTCCGCAAAGCGCTGACCGACCGCGTGGCCGAGGGCTACCGGTATTTCAAACTCGATTTCCTTTGGGTGCGCGATCTGAAAACCCGCCACGATTGGAAGAAGACCCGGCTGGAGATCGCGCGCGACATTTATAAGGTTTACCGCGAGTCGATCGGCGAGGAATCCTACCTTCTCGCATGCGTCGGTGGATTCAACCGCGCCTGCTTCGGGTTTGCCGACGCCGCGAGGATTGGCACCGACACCTCGGGCTCGATGAAAAACCTTTACGTCGGCTGCTGCCTTGCCGACTGCATCAATGCCACCGGCACGACCGCGTTGTCTGCGGGGATCCTCTTTGCGAACGACCCGGACGTGACCTACCTCCGCATTGGGACGAAACCCTTGCTTCGCACTTGGTATTCGTATGTCGGGCTTCTTGGGGGGATCGCAATGACATCCGAGCCGCTGCCCGCTTTGGACGGGGCCGCGCTGCGCAACTTCGAGAGACTGATCCCTCCCGCGCCGGACAAGGGACGCGCGTTCGACGGGCAGACCGATCCCTGGCACAGGCAGTTCGGCTTCGTGGCGCAACGTCCCTGGGGAAATTTCGCTTCCGTCCTCCTCTGGAATCCGGACAACCAGCCCGCCGATCTCCCGCTCAAGGGTGTTCCGCTTGAGGCTCTGGGCGGAAAATTCCATGTCTGGTCGTTCTGGGATGAAAAATACCTGGGTGTTTCGGACGAATCGTTCGTGGCCGAATCCATACCCGTCCAAGGTCCAGCCTTGCTGCGCCTAAGCCAGGTCGCCGACAACCTCCCCGTGCTTGTCGGCTCGAACCTCCATATCGGAATGGGTTCGGCCGAGATCAAAGACATTCAGGCGACGCCGCAGGGGATGACGATCACATTGACCGATGCCGGCGCACGCGATGGCAAATTGTATGTCCACAGCACGAGACCCCTCACGCTAGCCTCGGCGCAAGGTTGCCAGGCATCGGTCGCGCCTGCCGGAGAAAATATCTACTGCGTTACTCTTGCCGGACGCCAGCGCAACAGCCCGAATGTGATCAGCCTCAAGTGAACGGCAAATAACCCCAAGCCCACATTCGTATGACTGAAACAAATGTACGCACTCTCCGGATGGGGGGGCGCCTTTTCCTGGGTGCCGCCATCGCCGTTCTCAGCATATCTCCGCTGCGGGCCATTGCGCAAGATGCGCCTGGAGCCCGGAGCCCGCAGAAGGTTCTGAGGTTTGTTCCCTCTGCCGGTTCTGCGCTGCCGGAAACCGGATCCGGAATCAAAAATACGGCCATGCCGCCGAACCGGATCGTGGTCGAGTTGGACAATTCCGGAACGGCCGACGGCGTGCTCGAAATCTCCAGCGGAAAGCCGCTCTGCCTTGGCTCGGTGAGCGGATGCCAGGCCGCGATCGGGAAGGCTTCCGACAGTCTTTGGAAGGTTGCGATCACGGGCCGCCAGGCCGGCGCCAAGCAGGTCGTCGAGCTCGCCAACTGCCGGTCCCCGGAGGACGCCGTGACCCCGAGCCTTTTCAAGCGCAGCCGGCATGACGAATTTATGAAGCGGAAATCCGAAGGCCCGGTCGGAATCCTCTTCCTGGGCGATTCCATCACCGACTGGTGGCCGAAAAACGGCAAGGAGACCTGGGCGAAGTTCGCGCCCCATCAGCCTGCCAATTTTGGCATTGCCGCGATGCGCACCGAGGGGTTGCTTTGGAACATTACGAACGGCGAACTCGACGGCATCACCCCGAAGGTCGTCGTCATCCTCATCGGCGTGAACAACCTCCTCCAGTGTCCGGACGAGAAACCTGAGTGGGTTGTTGCCGGCGTCCGCAAGGTCGTCGAGACCGTGCGACAGAAACTTCCGGGAAGCAGAATTCTTCTCCTGGCCATCCTTCCGGCGCGCAATCCAGGTGACCATCCTGTGCGGGCGAGGCTGGCAGAGGTCAACCGCCAGCTCCCCGCGCTCGCCGATGGGCACTCCGTACGGTTTCTCGACATCGGAAAGCTCTTCCTCGCTCCAGACGGCATGATCCGCAAAGACCTCATGCCCGATGGGGTTCATCCGAACGCCAAGGGCTACCAGGTCTGGTTCGATGCCATGAACCCGGTCATCTCTGAAATGCTGGAGTGATGCGGCGGACAGAAGAACCAACCTCAACTGCTCTCACCTCAAATGAAAACATCGATCGCAGGGATTATCGCTTTGCTCGGCTGCCTGGCTTCCGCCGAGTGCTGGGATCCGCAGCCGCTCGTTTCCCCCGATGGCAAACTGGAGCTCGTTTTTTCCGGCTCCCCGGACGGCAGGTTGTCCTATTCTTTCAAGGCCGATGGACGTGAACTGCTCAAGGACTCGCCGCTGGGGTTCGATGGCGGTTCCTTTTCCGGGGCCTCGCGGCGATCGGTAGACACCACCTGGAAGCCGCTCTGGGGGAAACGCGCGGTTGTGCCCGACCGGTTCAACGAGCTGACGCTCGACATGAAGACCTACAAGCTCGTGGCCCGCGCTTACGACGACGGCGTCGCCTTCCGGTATGCCGGCGGCGCAGGTCCCGAGCAGACCGGGTTCCGGTTTGCCGGCGACTACACCGCATGGTTCTACAATGGCGAGCAGCCGAACGTCGGCCCGGAGAAGCTTTCGGAGAGTGACGGGAAGCGCCTGCCTGTTATGACGGTCAAGGTCGATGAGAAATGTTTTCTTGCCATCCACGAAGCCGATCTTGCCAAGGGCGAGCCGATGGAACTGTCCAGCGTCAAGGGCGAAACGCTCTTCCGCATCGCCACCAGGCCCACGGAGGCCTGGCGGGTCATCCTCTTCGGCCGCACGCCGGGCGCGCTCGTGGATTCGCATCTCATCGAACTGCTGAACCCTCCCCCTGCCGATGGGATCGATTTTTCCTGGGTCAAGCCTGGTGTCTGCGTCTGGGACTGGAGGATCGACGGCGCGAAGGTCGCGGGGTTCGATTATGCGATGTCGCTGCCCTCATGGAAGCGGATGATCGACTTCGCGGCCGAAAACAACATCCGCCACCTTGTCCTCGACGCCAACTGGTATGGACCGGAATTCGGTAAAGAGTCGGATCCGACGAAAGGCGGGAAAGTCGATCAGGTCCGCGAGGTCATCGCCTACGGCCGGGAGAAAGGCGTCGGCGTCTGGCTCTACCTGAACGATGTCGGCGGACGGAAGTTTCCGCTCGCTGAGACGCTCAAGCAATACGGAGAGTGGGGCGCGGCCGGCGTGAAATATGGTTTTATGAGAGGCTCGCCAACGGAGAAAAACGAGCGCACCCGCCTGATCACCGAGCTCTGTGCGAAGAATAAGCTCCTGTGCGACTTTCATGACGGTCCGGTCCACCCCTATGGGCAGATGCGCACCTGGCCGAACGCGGTGACCCGCGAGTTCTGCCACGCCCAGCTCGATGCGAGGCGCACGTTCGATCCAAAGACTTTTGTGACTTCGGTCTTTGTGAACATGATCGCCGGCCCGCTCGACATGAACAACGGGCTTGCCGATCTCATGCAGTCCGGGCGCAAGGATTGCGGTAAGCCGGTCCCATCGACCCTGGCGGGCGAAGCGGCCCGCACGCTCATTGTTTTTTCGGGGGCGACGATCATCCCCGACATTCCGGAGAACTACCGCAAGCACCCCGAACTCCTCCAATTCATCGCCGCCCAGAAGCAGCCCTGGCGCGAAAGCAAAACGCTTGCCGGCACCGTTGGCGAATACATCGTCATGGCACGGCAGGCGACCGATGGGACATGGCTTGTCGGCGCAGCGACGAACGAGGAACCGCGCGAGATCGACATCCCGCTCGCCTTCCTCGGCTCCCGCCGCCACGAAGCGCTGATCGTTGAGGACGGCGCGGACTCCGATTTCCGGACGCACAAAGAAAGCACCAAGGCCTCGAAGCGGAGCGTTACCAGCGCTGATACGATCCGCGTCAAGCTCGCGCCCGGCGGAGGGGCTTGCGTGCTCCTGAAAGGAATTGAATAAAATCCTTATGAAAATGACCAAATCCCAATTGTCCTTTTTGCTCGCCGCACTGTTTCCCGTTGCTGCCACCTGGTCAGCCCCCGCTACCACCGAGGGGTCAGGTGCACAGGATCGGGCGTATTCGGTTTCGGTGATGACACGGTTGGCCGACCCGGTTCTCACCTCGCTCGCTGCCAATGAGCTGAAGAAAAAACTGCCATCGCTGAATCCGAAGCGTGACGCATTCGGTCCGCTGGAGGCCCTTGGGCGGCTGCTGGCGGGGATGGCGCCCTGGCTCGAACTCGGACCCGGTGACGATGCGGAAGGCAAATTGCGCGCGCGCTTCATCGGACTTGCCGTGAAGGGGATCGGGAATGCGGTCGAGCCCGGCGGGCCGGATGCGATGAACTTTTCCAAGGGAGGACAGCCGCTGGTGGACGCGGCATTTCTCGCACAGGCATTGCTGCGGGCACCTAACCAGCTTTGGGGTAACCTCGGCGAGCGCGAGCGGGCGAACCTCGTGGCCGCTCTCAAATCCAGCCGCGCGATCAAACCGGGCATGAACAACTGGCTTCTCTTCAGCGCGACCGTGGAGGCCGCGCTGTGGAAGTTTACTGGCGAGTGCGAGATGGCGCCCATCGAGTTCGCGATCCAGAAGCATCTCGAATGGTATAAGGGGGACGGCACCTACGGGGACGGTCCGCATTGGCACTGGGACTACTACAACAGCTACGTCATCCAGCCGATGCTCCTCGACGTTCTGCGCGTCTGCGACGAGAAGAAGCATCCGCTGGCAAAGCATTACCCGCTCATTCAGGAGCGGGCGCAGCGCTATGCCGGAGTACAGGAGCGCATAATTTCCCCGGAGGGCACGTTCCCCGTGATGGGGCGATCGAGCTGCTACCGGCTCGGGGCGTTCCAAACTCTCGCCGCGATGAGCCTTTCGCACCAGCTTCCGAAGGACGTCAGCCCCGCCGCCGTGCGCTCGGGGTTGACGGCTGTCCTGCGCAGGGTCTTCGAGGCGCCCGGCACGTTTGACAGCAAGGGCTGGCTCCGCCCGGGCGCCTGCGGATACCAGCCCTCGATCGTCGAAGGCTATATTTCCACCGGCAGCCTCTATCTGACTTCCTGCGGGCTGCTGGCGCTCGGACTCCCGCCCGATGATCCCTATTGGACCGGTGCCGGGATGCCATGGACGCAGAAGCGGATCTGGGCCGGCACCGATATTCCCGCCGATCACGCGATCAAGAACTGAAACAGTCCCAGCGCCTTGGCTGCCGGAAATATCCGATGGATCCTGCGTGGCGCTACTTCTGCAGGGATCCCTGGCTGACGCTGCCGGTGGTGCCCAGCTTCTCGATGAAGCGCCTTGTGTTTGGGGGAGGCAGGCAGTTTGCGATCGCCGCCCCCTGGACGTCCTTGAGGACAATGACCGGGTCGGAGCCGGCCGAGAGGATGCTGACGCGGTCCATTGTGAGGTTGCGCACATCATCGCAGGTGATGGCGGGACGGTAGTCCTTCCCGGTGACCCGGAGAGTGACGTTATCCAGCGTGATCCCCTGGGCATGTCGGATGTAGAGGCCCCAGGCGGGCAGGATCCCGAACATCTTTGATTCCGGGTAATTCTGGGCGCACTCGGGAACCTTCTCGAGGCGGTCAAACCGGAGGTGGTTTGGCTTCAGCTGGTCGCCAATGCCGCCGTAGGTAAACGAGACATTTTTGAGCGTGACGTTCTGCACCGGATATCCCGGCAGTCCCGTGATCGATCCGGTGATGAGCGTGGTGCACATGTGCCTCCAGAATTCGGGGAATTTGTTCATTTCGGCGCGCGGCCGGTTGGGGATCTCGGCGGTGACATTGCTGATCGTCACCCCCTTGATCGATCCGGGCGGAAGGCTGGATTTCCGGTGGCCGAGCCGGATGAAGAGCGGGTTGTTGGTCGTGGTCATCCTCACGTTTGAGATGTTCACGTTCTCCATCGAGCCGCCATCCACCATTTCGAGTGCGATGCCGGAGAGATAGGTGTCGTAGATCACGAGGTTGCGGCAGGTGATATTCTTGAACCCCTTGTCCGAGGCCGTGCCGAATTTCAGGGCGTTGCAGGTCGAGCGGATCCGGCAGTTTTCGACGAGCACGTTTTCGCAGGGGCGGGGGCCCGACTTGAGACAAATCCCGTCGTCCTCGGAATCGATGTCGCATCCCCGCACGACGACGTTCGAGCAGCTGTCGATGTCGAGGCCGTCGTTGGTGATGGCAGCCATCGTGCGCACGGTCACATTCTCGATCAGGACTCCGTCGCATTCCCGGTATTCCTGCACCCAGCACGAGCTTTCCCGCAGGGCGATGTCCCGCACGGTGACATTTTTGCATTTCCGGAAATTGATGATAACCGGTCGCTCGCCGACCGAGGCGTAGGGGCGGTTGTTCGGTTCGGTATCGCGCACTTTGCCCTCCGCCAGCAGCCGCATGGTGTCCGCCACCAGCCGTTTTCCCTGTCCGTCGATGACGCCCTTTCCGCAGATGCCGACATTCTCCTGCTCGTTGGCAAGGATGAGGCCGTAGAAATTGAGTTTGCGGTAATCCGAGCGGCTGGGGCTGCCGAGCAGGGTCGCGCCCTGGTCGACCCGGAGTGTGACGCGGCTTTTGAGGTCGATCGATCCGCTCAGGAACGTGCCCTGCGGGAGGACCACCGTGCCGCCGCCTTCCGCCGAGGCGGCATCAACAGCTCTCTGGATCGCGGCCGTATCCATGGTCGTTCCGTCACCAGCCGCACCGTATTGCCGGACATCGATGTCCCTGGCTTGCAGGGAGCCGGCCAATGCCAGAGCGATCGCGGCGCCGGTTCTCAGACCCCGTGCAATTTTCACTCGGGCAGCGGGGTCCAGGTTTTTCCGTCCGGCGATGTCAGGAGACCGAAGGTGGTCCGCTCGTTTTTGTCGTTCCCCATCAGGATCATCATCCATTGCGCACCCTCGCGCCAGACGAACGGGGCCCCGAATTTTTTTTCCGTCCACGTTTGTTTGGCGATTTCGATCGGTCCGCGGAGCTTCCAGCTTCGGAGGTTTTTCGAGGTCGCATAGGCGAGGTGCTGTTCGGCGAGTCCCTCGCTGTAGATCATCGTCCAGTGGTCGCCGGTCCGGAAAACCATCGTGTTTTCCACGCCGTCGGGAGCGCTTTTGGAGATCCCGATGAGCGGTTTGTTTACAGTGAGAATCTCCCACTTCGCGAGATCCGGATCGGTGGTGATCGCATGGCCCATGAGGTTCGCCTTTCCTCCCTCGACATCGGCTTTCGCCGAGCCGACGAAAAAGCAGTGGAGAGTGTCGCCGTCGACGACGAACGTCGGGTCGATCACGCGCTTCATCCCGTTCCATGGCAGGTTGGCTGCCTCTGGAAGAAACCACTTCGGCGCGGACCAGTCTGTGAGGTTAGAAGACTCGCTGTAGCAAAGGCGCGAGGGGTGGGCCGGGTAGCTCTGGTAGGGAAGGATGTAGCGGCCGTGCCACCAGACGACATCGCCTGGGGACGCGAATCCTTTCGGGGAGATGTCGTGGTCGTTTTTGAAATGCACAAAATCCCTGGTGAAAGCTGAGGCGATTGCCCACTTCGAAGGCATCTTCCAGTCTTTCAGCTCGCCCGAGAACCGGGAATAAAAGATGAGGTATCCATCACGGGTTTTGAGCACCGACGGATCCCGGAGGTTATCTGCGGACCTCCAGACGGGGTTGCGGAGGCTGGCGAGGTTGTCGGGGAACACGCGTCGGCTCGCGCTGGTTTCTGCCATCACGGGGACGGAGAGTGCGAAGATGAGGGCTGCAAAACGCGAAAAAGAGGGGATGTTCATGGATTCAAGATACAATTTTTAGGGCGATCAGGCCGCTGTGCAATATTATTGATTCGCCAGTGTGTCCGCCAAATGGAGGACAAAATATCTGTTTCCCTGGACGGAAATCATCCTGATAATCCACCAATAAAACCGTCCATTTCCTCCCCTCTATTTCTGGAACCCAACTTAACGTCGCCTGCCCCTTCCGGTCCCGAGGCCTCTTCAGAACCGCTTGCGTCGGTGGCGGTGGACGCGAGGGTTCCGGGCGCCTTCAGCCCGATGCGGTCCGCCTCTGCTTTTCTGGTGGGGATTGCGGTGATCGTGCTGCCGGCTTTCGCCCGGGGAGCTGTGGCCGGGCCTCCGCCCGCAAGGGAACTGCGCTGTACACCGGAAGGCGGTGACTTCGTCATCACCAACGGCACGAACTTCTTCAACCGCGCACTCTACGGGGGGAACTCCGGATTCCGCATTGAAGCCGGCGAGCGGCCGGAATTTTCCTTATACCTTCCCGGCCGCGGAGGTAACTTGCGGGTCGGCATCGCGTCCGTGGCGGGCGCCGAGGCGCCGAAGTGGCTGTTCGATACGAAGACGGTCGTGGCGCGCTACCGTGCGGGATCGATGGTTTATGAGATCCGCGACCCGCTGCTAGGCAACGGTGTTTTGACCCTCACCGCGCTGCCGATGGCCGGCGCCGAGGGTCTGGTCGTGCGGGCGGAACTGAGCCGGGAGGCTTCCCCGGTCCGGCTGATCTGGGCGTTTGGAGGGGTGAATGGCGACCGCGGCCGGCGCGGCGGCGACCTCAAAGGTGAACGGGATCCGGATGGGAAGGTGGTCCCGCTGAGCAGGTATTTCGAGCTGAAGCCGGACTATTGCCGCGGAAACGCTTTCCAGCTCAGGCCGGGCGGGTTTACGCTCAGTTGCCAGCTTCCCCGGATTTCCGGCATGGCGCCGCAGGGCGGTAAGCTTTCGGAGGCCGATGCCAAGCAGTGGGCCAAACCAACTGAGGTGGTGTCGGGCTTCGTGCCTGCTGGATCGAAGATCGCGGTGGCGGATGCCTCCCAGTGGGCGACGCCCGCCGGTCTTCTGGCCACAGCCGGAAAGCCTGCGGCGGCGCCAGTCGTTGTGGGCGAATCGGTGCTGAACGCCAGCGCGCCGTTTATCATGGCCCTGCAAAAAAGCCGTGGCGGCCAGCCGCCCTCGCCGGCGCCAAACCAACTGCCGCAGATCTTTGCCGCGGCCGAGCGGCACCGTCAGGAGGTGGCGGGGCGGCTTGTTGTGGACACGCCGGATCCGTTTATCAACGCGGCCGCCTCGGCGCTGGCTCCGGCCGCCGATGCGATCTGGGATGACAAGGAGGGAGCCTACATGCACGGGGCGATCGCCTGGCGAGTGAAGCTACCGGGCTGGCGCGGGCCCTATGCCGGGGATGCTCTCGGATGGCATGACCGCACCCGCCGGCATCTTGACACGTTCGCTGCAAAGCAGAACACCTCGCCGGTTCCAACTGCGATCCCGCCGGCCGATGAGAAGTTCAACCTCGCCCGGAACATCACGGCGCTCCAGAGCAACGGTAACCTGTCGAACAACCTCTACGACATGAACCTTGTGGTGGTGGATGCATTTTTCCGCCATCTCCTCTGGACCGGCGACCTCGCGTATGCCGCAAAGATGTGGCCGGTTATCGAGCGCCATCTCGCCTGGCAGAGACGCCTGTTCCGCAGAACCTTTGGGCCGGACGCGCTGCCCCTGTATGAGGCCTACTGCTGCATCTGGGCCAGCGACGAGTTGATTTACAACGGGGGCGGGGCGACCCACGCCACGGCTTACAACTACTGGCACAACGTGATGGCCGCCCGCGTGGCACGGGCTATCGGGAAAGATCCGGCGCCCTACGAGAAAGAAGCCGCTCTCATCCGCCGTGGAATGCAGAGCGAATTGTGGCTGGGCGGCCGGGGATTGTTCGGGGAATACAAGGACCTTCTCGGCCGGCAGGTCGTGCACCCGAGCCCGGCCGCGTGGACGTTTTACCACACGTTGGACTCGCATGCGGCAACTCCCATGGAGGCGTGGCAGATGTCGCGCTTCGTCGATACCGGACTCGCGAACATCCCCCTTAAAGCGGCCGGCCTTCCGGATGGCAGCTTCACGCTGGCGACCACAAACTGGATGCCCTACATGTGGTCGATCAACAACGTTGTGCTTGCGGAATCCGCCCACTCGGCGCTCGCCTACTGGCAGGCGAACCGCCCGGACCGCGCGTTTCCCCTCTTCAAAGGCTGCCTGCTGGAAAGCCTGTTCATGGGCTCCGCGCCCGGGAATATCGGGATGAGCAGTCTCTCGGATCCCTATTCGACCGAGGTTTACAGGGATTTTGCTGATGGCATCGGCGTGACGGCCCGCGCCCTGGTCGAGGGGCTGTTCGGTCTCCTGCCCGACCGGCTCGGTGGCGTCCTGGTCGTTCGCCCCGGCTTTCCTGCCGACTGGAACCACGCGAAAATCCGGCTGCCGGAACTGGCATTCTCCTTTGCCCGTGAGGGTCTGAAAGAATCGTTTCTCGTCGAGCAGAAGTTTTCCAAACCGCTCGCCCTCCGGATGGAAATTCCGGCTTTCCGCGACCGGGTGGCCTCGGTCGTCGTCAATGGCAAGCCGGCCACCTGGCGGGCGCTTTCCGAGTCGGTCGGTCTTCCCCGCATCGAGATCACCGCCACGCCATCCGCACGCTTCGAGGTCGTTGTCGTGTGGCAGGGAGATCCCCCCGCTCAGATTTCCGCTCCGGACGTTTGCGTGCCGGGGGCACCTTTCGCCGCGACGACCGGTGCCGCAACGATCCAGGAGGTGTCCGACCCGCAAAAAGTTCTCAACCAACCTGCCGTGGAAAAGAACGGGTTGAAGGCGGTTGCGGGGGGGACGCCCGGTCACCGCACCGCATTTCTCAAAGTCACGCAGGGTGACCTGCGCTGGTGGATGCCACTTGCTTTCGAACTCAGACCGGCCGTTGAGGTCATTCCCGCCGTCGTCCAGCAACCGGGAAGTCTTCGGTTCCGTGTCCGGAACAACACGAGCAACCTGATCCGGTCTGCCGCCGTCACCATGCCCGGCGGAAAGTCCTTCCCGCAAGCCCTGTCGGTGGAACCGCACGGCGAGTCGGGGGACATCGTGATTCCCGCCGAGGGACTCCTTCCGGGTTCGAACCCTGTCCGCATTGAGTTCGGAAACGGGTTGAATGCGGATGGCGTGGTCGTGAACTGGAAAATAGGTTCATCCGGCAGCTCGCCTTTGTTTGAGCCTGTCGATCTCGGCCCGGTATTCAATGACAAGGTGACGCAAATTTTCCTCAACGAATACCGGTCGCCGCGTTCGCCGTTCTGCTCGCTGGCGATCCCGAAGCAGGGAGTTGGCGGATGGTGCCATTTTGAGGACAAGCCGGTGATCGATGATTCCGGGCTGCGAGCGGCATCCGCCGCAAATGGCGGACGGATCGAGACGCCGTTCGGTGTTCCTTTCCGGACCCCGGGCGACGCGGAAGCCAGAAACATCGCATTCACTTCGCAGTGGGACAACTACCCGCGCGAGCTCACCGTGCCGCTTTCCGGCCGGGCCACCCGCGCCTACCTGCTGCTGGCCGGATCGACCAATCCGATGCAGTGCCGGACCGACAACGGCGAGATCATCGTTACCTACAGCGATGGCACCACCGAGCGCCTCCCGCTCACCCCGCCCTCGAACTGGTGGCCGATCGAGAAGGATTACTTTATCGACGGATTTGCTTTTTCCCGCCCCGATCCGGTGCCCCCGAGGATCGACCTCAAGACGGGCGCCGTCCGCATCCGCGATCCCAAGGACTTTAAAATCAAGGAGCCGGTCATCCCCGGTGGGGCAGCAACTGTGCTGGATCTTCCCCTGGATGCTTCGAAGGAGTTGAAATCCGTCACCTTGCGCACGCTTGCCAATGAGGTGGTCATCGGGATGATTGCTGTTACATTGGTCCGCTAAGACAAATCCGATTTTTTATGACTAAGCGTACCCTCATCAGTTTATTGTTGTTTGTTTGTTCGGCCGCCGGCTCGTCTGCCGCCGGCGGGAGCAAGCTCGAAAAAGAATTTGCATCGCCTCCGGACTCGGCCCGTCCATGGGTGTGGGCGCACTGGCTGCACGGTAATGTCAGTAACGAGAGCATCACGCGCGAGCTGGAAGCGATCAAGCGTGTCGGGCTGGGGGGGGTCACGATGTTCGATGTCGCACAGCCGGGGATCCCGGCCGGCCCGCATGGTTACATGACCCCGGGCTGGCAAAAGCTCTTCGCCCATGAAATCTCAGAGGCCAAGCGGATCGGCCTGGAGGTGATGAGCCATAACGGGCCGGGCTACTGCGGCAATGGCGGGCCATGGATCAGCCCGGAGTTCGCGGCGCAAAAGCTGGTCTGGAGCGAGACCCGCGTGCCCGGCGGAAGCCCGTTTCACGGCACGCTTCCTCAGCCGGCGGCAGCAGGCGGGTTTTACCGGGACGTCGCCGTGCTGGCCGTCAACGAGAACGACGCCCAGCGGGCTTTCAAGCTGGAGGATCTCGACATGAAGCGCGTCGTCTGGCTGAACTACATCCGGTGGAAGGGCACGCAAAGCGCGCCGCTGGATGCCACCGCGCCGGCCGAGGCATGCATCCCGATGGCGAATATTGTCGATCTGACAGGGAAAATGACGCCTGGCGGGGAGCTTAAATGGGACGCTCCTCCCGGCAACTGGACGCTCCTGCGTTTCGGTCACACATGGACCGGCCAGAAAACCCTGCCCGCCACGCCCGAGGGAGAGGGACCGGAATGCGACAAGCTGGATAAGCGGGGGATCGGCAAGCATTTCGATCATGTCATGAAGCGCATGGTCGAGCTCGCAGGGCCGGAGGCCGGCAAGACATTCCATACCTTCTTCGCCGACAGCTGGGAGGCCGGCGGTCAGAACTGGACGGAGAAAATGCCGGAGGAATTCCGGCGCCGGCGCGGCTACGACATGATTCCGTTCCTGCCGGTCATGACTGGTCGGGTGGTCGGCGATCTTCAGACATCCGAGCGGTTCCTCTACGACCTGCGCCAGACTGTGTCCGAGCTGGTGACGGAGAATTTCTGGGCCGAACTGCAGCGGCTTTGCCATGAGAAAGGGATGCGGATGGCCGTTCAGCCGTATATCACGACGGGCAACGATTTTGATGCGGCCAACTTCACCGACGAGCCGATGGGTGAGTTCTGGAGCCAGCCGTTTCAGCCGAACGATTACCGGCGCACGATCAAAATGGCGGCGTCCGCGGCGGATCTCAACAACCGCCCGATCGTCGGTGCGGAGGCGTTCACGGGCAGTGAGCAGGAACGCTGGCTCTCGCATCCGGCCAGGATGAAGGCGCTCGCAGACCAGATCTTCTGCCTCGGTGCGAACCGGTTCCAGTTCCACCGGTTTGCCATGCAGCGGTTCCCGCAGCTCAAGCCGGGCATGACGATGGGGAAGTGGGGACAGCATTACGACAGCACGCAGACCTGGTGGGAATGGTCGAAGCCCTGGCACGACTATCTCGCCCGCTGCCAGCTGATGCTTAGGCAGGGTCCGGTCGTTGCCGACGTGCTTGCCGTCGTTCCCGAGGAACCCCTCCAGCGCTTCGAACCGCTTGCGATTCCCGGCTACGACTACGATGCCTGCGGGCCGGATTCGTTCAAGCGCATCGAAATGCTCGACGGAAAGCCGGGGATTCCCGGCGGTCCAAGCTACCGGTTGATTGCGATGGAGAACACCGGCACGATGACGCTTGCCCGTCTGCAGCGCCTCCGCGATCTGGTGGCTGCGGGTGCCGATGTCCTCTGCGAGCCCCCGTCAAGCACGCCCGGTCTCGAAGGCGGGCCGGCCGCCGACGCCAAGCTCCGCGCCATCACCGCGGAACTCTGGGGCACGGCCGGCGAAAAGGAACGCCGGTTCGGCAAGGGCAGGATCTTCCGCGGGATGTCGCCCGCCCAGGCGCTCGCCAAAATCGGCGTGGAGCGGGACTTCTCCGGGCCGGAGGGGATTTCCTGGATCCATCGGAAGGCCGGGGCCGATGAGATCTACTTCCTCGCCTCCGAGGGCAAACCGCGGGAGGCCGAATGTTCGTTCCGCATCGACGGCCGGCGTGCGGAAATCTGGGATCCATTGACGGGAAAGGTCTCCCCGCTGGAATCCGCGAGCAAAGGCGGTCGGACATCCGCGAAGATCCCGTTCGGCGACGACGGTTCGGTCTTTGTTGTCTTCCGTCCGGAGGCTCCGGCACCGGCTCCCGGCCTGCAACGCGGATTCACCTCTACGGCACCTGCGGTTGAGCTCGCCGGACCATGGAAGGTCAGCTTCCCGAATGGGAGCGGAGTTCCGGAGCCGCTCGTAATGGCCAAGCTCATCTCGTGGAGCAATCACCCGGATCCGGCCGTGAAACATTTTTCCGGAACGGCCGACTACCAGACCGAATTCCAGCTTCCGAAACTCAAGCCGGCGACACCGGTGATCCTCGATCTCGGGCGCGTCGAGGTCATGGCCCGCGTGCGGGTCAACGGGAAGGATCTCGGCATCCTTTGGAAGAAGCCGTTTGAGGTCGATATCACCGGGGCTGTCCGGCCCGGCGCCAACCGGCTTGAGATCTCCGTGGTCAACCTGTGGGTCAACCGCATGATCGGCGACGAGTCGCTCCCCCAGGACTCCGAGCGCGATGAGAAGGGCGTGCTCACCGCCTGGCCGCAGTGGGTGCTCGACGGTAAGCCCAGCCCGACCGGCCGGCGTTCATTTGTGACATTTCCGCTTTGGAAAAAGGACGAAGCCCTCCAGGACTCGGGGCTTCTCGGGCCGGTGCAAATCCGGTATTGATTCGATTTTATGACACCACCATCCACACCCCCACTGTTTGATCTGACGGACAAAGTTGTTGTCGTCACCGGCTCGACCGGTGCGCTCGCCGGATCCGCCGCCAACTATGTTGCCGCCGCCGGAGCGTGCGTCGCCTACCTCGGACGTTCGTCCTCCAAGCTCGATGCAGCGCTGGCCGGCGCGCGTGCGCTGGCTCCCGATGCGGATGTCATCGGCCTCCAGGCGGACGTCAACGATCGCGAGGCGCTCGAGCGCGCGCGGGATGCCGTTCTTGCCCGCTGGGGGAAGATCGATGCTCTGATCAACGGAGCCGGCGGAAACCAGCCCGGGGCGACGATCATGCCGACACAGTCGTTTGTGGACCTCGATTTTACGGCCTTCCGCGAGGTGGTCGATCTGAACCTGCACGGGACCGTGCTGCCCAGCCTGGTCTTTGCGGCCCCGATGCTCGAGCGCGCCTCCGGCACCGTGATCAACTTCTCGTCTGCCTCGGCCACCCGCGCGATCACCCGTGTGGTCGGCTACTCTGCCGCCAAGGCGGCGGTCGAGAACTTCACCCGCTGGCTGGCCACTGACCTCGCCAAGCGCACGCAGGGCGGCATCCGTGTGAACGCGCTGGTACCCGGCTTTTTTGTCGGCGAGCAGAACCGCCGCCTCCTCCTCAATGAAGACGGATCTCTCACTGACCGCGGCCAGACGATCATCCGCCAGACGCCATTCGGCCGGTTCGGCGAGGCCTCGGAGCTGCACGGAGCCGTTCATTATCTCCTCGCCGATGCCTCAAAGTTCGTCACTGGAACCACGCTCGTCGTCGATGGAGGATTCGGAGTGTTCTCAGGAGTCTAGCGGTCCGCCATGAGCTATCGCGAACTCCCGAGGCTCGACGAGTGCTTCCGCTGGTTCGGTCCGGCAGATCCGGTGCCCCTTGCGTATATCCGCCAGGCGGGTGCCGGTGCCGTGTTCACCGCCCTCCACGAGATCCCCTATGGCGAGGCCTGGCCGCTCGAGGCAATCCGGGAACGGCAGCAATTGCTGGCCGCAGCGGGTCTGCGCTGGGAGGTCGCGGAATCCGTTCCGGTGCATGAGGACATCAAGACCGGCTCGGGCGATCTCGCCCGGCTGTTCGAGAATTACCGCGTCTCCCTGCGCCATCTCGGGCAGGCCGGCGTCCGGACGGTCATATACAATTTCATGCCCGTCCTCGACTGGGTTCGCACCGACATGAGGCATGTATTACCGGACGGTTCGGAATGCCTCAGATTCGACCCGGTGGCGTTCGCCGCCTTCGAGATCCATGCTCTGCAGCGGCCGGGCGCCGGGGACGGCTATTCTCCGGAGCAGGTTGTGGCTGCCGGGATCTGGTGGCATTCGCTCACCGAAGACGCGCAGAATGCGTTTGTCCGGGACATCATCGATGTCTTCCCCGGCTGCAAGCTCGGGCTCGGCCTTGACGATATCCGAAGAATGCTCGCCCGCTATGCCGGCATCGGCCGCGAAGCGCTATTTGCCAGCCTCTCGCGCTTTCTGGATGCCGTCCTTCCGGCCGCGGAGGAGGCTGGCGTCCGGCTGGCGATCCATCCCGACGACCCGCCATTTTCCGTGCTCGGGCTTCCGCGTATCGTCTGTGATGCAAGCGATCTCGGCAGGATCTTCGCCATTTCATCAAGCCCGTCGCACGGGCTTTGCTTCTGCACCGGATCGCTCGGCGCCCTCGCTGGCAACGATCTGCCCGGGATGGCCCGGCAGCTTGCCCCCCGCATTCACTCCGTCCACCTCCGCAGCACCCGGCGCGAGGAATCCGGAGCCTTCCATGAATCCGACCACCTCGAGGGATCGTTCAGCATGCCGGAAGTTGTTAAAGCGTTGCTCGATGAACTCGACCGCCGCCGCGCGGACGGGCGGGAATACTGGCAAATCCCGATGCGCCCGGACCACGGGCATACGATGATGGACGACCTCGGCAAGGCCGTGCCGCTCACTCCGGGATACTCCGCGATCGGACGCATGCGCGGACTGGCCGAACTGCGCGGCGTGATGCACGGACTCCGGGCCGCCTCAGGACCGGCACGGGGTTTCTGAGATTTCAATGACATCATCCACCAACCCTGCGGTCCGCATGGGCGCCTGTCTTGTTGCCGTTTTCCTGACGCTCAAGGCACTGAACGCCTCGCTCGGCGACCCTTCGCTGATCCAGTTTGAGCCGGCCTCCGGGTCGCTGGTGCTGGCCGACCGAGAGGGCATGGCCCCGCTGTATGTGTCTCCGGGCGACTGGCCGGGTGTGCTGCGTGCGGCGGGCAGCCTCCAGGCGGACCTCGAACGTGTGGCCGGCCGGCGGCCGGTGCTGAACACTTCGGGCGCAGCGCCGTCCGGTTCCGGAGTTGTCCTCATCGGCACACTCGGCCGCAGTCGGTTGATCGATGAGCTCGCAAAGTCCGGAAAGCTCGACGTTTCGGCCATTCGGGGGAAGTGGGAGTCGTTCCTCATCGAGGTCGTGCCGGATCCGATGCCCGGCGTCTCGCGCGCGCTCGTGATCGCCGGGAGCGACAAGCGCGGGACGGTCTACGGGATCTACGAGATCTCCGGACAGATCGGAGTATCGCCGTGGCATTTCTGGGCGGATTCCCCGGTCAGGCACCGCGATCAAATCCACGCGAAGTCCGGACGCTTCGTCTCTGGCGAACCGGCGGTCAAATACCGGGGGATTTTCCTCAACGACGAGGCCCCGGCCCTGAGCGGGTGGGCGCGCGAGACGTACGGCGGGTTCAACTCCAAATTTTACGCGCGCATTTTTGATGTGATTCTGAGGCTTCGCGGAAACCTACTCTGGCCCGCGATGTGGGGGAACGCGTTTGCGGTCGACGACCCGCTGAGCCCGGAACTCGCCGATGAGTGTGGCGTGGTGATCGGGACTTCGCACCACGAGCCGATGATGCGCGCGCACCGGGAGTGGGACGGCGGAGCCTGGAATTTCGAAAGGAACGAGCCCGAGTTGCTCTCGTTCTGGACCGAAGGCATCCGGCGGCACCGGGACTTCGAGAGCCTGACCACGATCGGCATGCGGGGCGACGGCGACGAGCCGATGTCGGAGGAGGCGAATGTGGCGCTCTTGCAGCGGATTGTCGCGGCGCAGCGCGGGATCCTCGCGCGTGAGCACGGCAAGCCAGCCGAAAAGATCCCGCAGGTGTGGGCGCTCTACAAGGAGGTGCAGGACTATTTTGACCGTGGAATGAAGGTGCCGGACGACGTGACGCTGCTGTGGTGCGACGACAACTGGGGCAACATCCGCCGGCTCCCGACCGAGGCCGAGCGCAAGCGGACGGGCGGGGCGGGTGTCTATTTCCATTTCGACTACGTTGGCGAGCCGCGCTCCTACAAATGGCTCAATACCAACCAGACTGCCAGGGTCTGGGAGCAGATGCACGCCGCATGGAAGCTCGGGGCCGACCGGATCTGGATCGTCAACGTCGGCGATCTCAAGCCGATGGAATTCCCGACGGAATTTTTTCTGACCTACGCATGGGATCCCGCGCGCTGGCCGCACGACCGGCTGGCGGAGTTCGGCCGTCTATTTGCGGAACGGGAATTCGGAGCCGATCATGCGGTGGAGGTTGCCGCATTGCTGGCCGGCTACGCCAAGCTGGCGTCGATGCGAAAGCCTGAGCTGCTCAAACCGGATACCTTCAGCCTGGTCAACTACGGTGAAGCCGAACGCATTGTGGCCGCTTGGCAGGCGCTCTGGCAGCGCGCCGGGCGGGTTTTCGACCAGCTTCCCGAGGCGGAGAAAAACGCTTTCGTCCATCTGGTATTGTTCCCGATCCGTGCAGCGACGGTTGTCCAGGAGCTCTACGTGGCCGCCGGTTTGAACAACCTGTATGCCAGGCAGGGCAGGGCCTCTTCCAACAAGCTGGCGGAGCGTGCGCGGGAACTTTTCCGCGCCGATGCCGAACTCACCCGCTGGTGGAATGAGGACTTCGCACAGGGGCGCTGGCGGCATTTCATGGACCAACCCCACCTCGGCTATACCTATTGGCAGCAGCCGGAGGCCAATGCGATGCCCGCCGTCACGGAAATCCAGGTGCCGGATTCCGCCGATATGGGCGTGGCAGTCGAGGGAAGCGAGACCGCACTGCCCAGCCACGATCCCGGTAAGTCCAGGGGCGTTCTTCCTTCGCTGAACACCTTCGCCCGCGACTCGCGATGGATTGACATTTTCCGGCGTGGCAGGCAGCCGTTCCGGTTCCGGATCACAAGCGACCAGCCCTGGATCAAGTTGTCCGCCACGGAAGGAACGGTGGATGAGGATGTGCGGGTGACGGTTTCGGTCGACTGGGACAAACTGCCTGCCGGCGACCAAAAGGCGATCCTGCTCTTGAGCAGCGATCCTCCGGGACCGCGCGGTCCGGTGCGGGTCGTGTTGCCCGTGGAGAACCCGACATCGCCACCTCCCGCCTCAGCGAAAGGACATGTCGAATGCGGGGGAGTTGTTTCCATCGAGGCCCCGCATTTCAGCCGGGCGGTGAACGGACAGGGCATCACCTGGGAGACGATCAGCGGTTTTGGACGGACGCTCGGAGGCGTTAAAGCGTTTCCCGTCGGGGCACCCAGCCAGACCCCTGGAGGCACAGCCCCAAGGCTGGAATACGATGTGACGTTGCTGTCGGCGCGGGACGTGACCGTCCGGGTCACCACCGCTCCAACGCTTGCCTGCCAGCCGGGCAAGGGTGTGCGCTATGCGGTTTCGTTTGATGACGAACCTCCCCGCATCGTCGATTTGAAAACCGAGCCCTCCAAGGCTTCGTGGTCACGCTCGGTGCAGGATGGCGTCCATGTCGGCGAGACGATACTTCCCTCCCGTCCGGGCAGCCGCATCCTCAAGCTCTGGATGGTCGATCCCGGTGTCGTTTTTGAAAAAATTGTCATTGATGCGGGAGGGGTGCGTCCGAGCTACCTCGGGC
Source organism: uncultured Chthoniobacterales bacterium (assembly GCA_964467415.1). GTDB lineage: Bacteria > Verrucomicrobiota > Verrucomicrobiia > Chthoniobacterales > Terrimicrobiaceae > CAYXRX01. Next base: position 85,644 of record CAYXRX010000003.1, on the reverse strand, counting down.
CGCCCGAGAGTCCGGGTGCCACTCCCGCGAACGGCGTTGAGACTGCCCGGTGATTTTCCCTTGGAGAGGCTCAGGGACTCTGTCAGCTTCCGTGCGGAGGTCGGCCTGATGAGGAACATGGAAACGAACAATTTGCGTATGATTTTGCGAATGATTCTTCCCGTCATCGTACTTATCCTCCTGCAGGGTCAGGGGTATTGTCTCGGGTCCGAAGATCATTTGTTGCAGGAGACGCTCGACCGTCTCGTCAAGCGCAACCGGGGTTATGGGGGCGGGGTCTTCCGGGTGAGCGATGGCAGGCGGGTGCTCTGGGAGGGAGCCGCAGGACAAACGGCCGGACCGGGATCCGCACCGATATCGCCCTCAACGCCGTTTGAGATTGCCAGCATCACCAAGGCGGTTACGGCGGCAACGGTTCTCAAGCTGGTCGAGGGCGGCCGCCTGCGTCTCGACGCGCGGCTGGGAGACTCGCTTCCGGCTGATCAGGCACGGGGGTTCGACCCGGACATCACCATCAGCCAGCTGCTCACGCACACCAGCGGGCTCGCGCATTACTGGACCGACGGACCTAAAGACCTCCGCGGGAGCAACGCTTTCCTGCGCGAGTTTCTTGCGCGGCCGGAACGGTTTTGGAAGCCCGGGGAGATTCTGGAGTTTGCGCGGAAGATCCCCGCCAAGCCGCGTGGCGGGCAGTTTCATTACTCCGACACAAATTACGTGCTGCTCGGGCTCATCATCGAGCGGGCGACCCGCCAGCCGCTCCACCGGGTTTTCCGCAAAATGATCTTTGAGCCGCTGGGCATGAGCGACACATGGCTCTCCTACCGCGAGGACCGGAGAAACCGCGTGGTCAGCCACCGGTTCGAAGGCCGGGAGGATCTGGCCGCCACCCCGCGACAGAGCGCCGACTGGGCCGGAGGCGGACTCATCAGCACCGCGCATGATCTGCAGCGGTTTCTCCAAGGCCTGGCGTCGGGGCGCCTGTTTGCGGAAGCGAGCACCCTGGAGGAAATGCGGAAGGCAGTCCCGACCGGTGAGGAGGGGATCACCTATGGCATGGGACTTTATCGCGTCGACCTCGGCGATGGCCGCGGAGAGGTCTGGGGGCATGATGGACACGGGAATTCGTTTGCCTACTACTGGCCGGAACGCGGCATTTATTTCACCGGGACTCTGAACCAGACCAAGAATGACTGGTGGCCGCTGCTGGAGGCGTTTGTGGATGGCCAGCCGGAGTCCAAGCTGATCCATGCCGGTGAGGAGAAGGATTGGAACGCCGCGCTCAGCGCCGGCTGGGACAGCCTCTACATGTTCCGTGGGGTCAACGCGCTGCGCGACGGCGGCCGTTACGGATCGGGTATCGCCTGGACCGATCTCAACGTCACCTGGAGCCCGACCGACGAGGATGCCTTCGTCTTCGATGTCTGGCATTGCTTCGCAACCCAAGGGACGGCCTACCGCGAGCTGGACGCGTCCATTGCCTATACGCGCTCGATCGGTGGGCTGGAGCTCAGCGTCGGCTACGCCTTCTACGATGGCTATGCCCCTGAAAACTTCTACTCGCATGAGCTCTTCGCGGGAGCGGAATACGAGATCCCGCTTGGTGCCGCCTCACTCACTCCCTCGCTCAGCTATGCCTACAACCTGGGCCCAGACGAGGCCGACGGACAGGGCTTTGCCAAGGCGGGATCGAGCTTTCTGGTGATGCGCCTGGATGGCCGGATCCCTGTCTGGAGGGATGTTCTCGCCCTTGAGCCGTGGGGTGCCTTCGGAGTGAATTTTCAATACAATGCCAAGACGGCGGGCGACGGCGAAGAGGTTTTCTTCAACGGACCGAACCAGCTTGAGTGTGGTCTCGCGGTGCCCGTGCAGCTCAGCGAGCACATCACCCTTTCGGCCTATGCGGCCTACAGCCGCGCTCTCGTCAGCCTGGTGGAGACCTCCCCCGACACGTTCTGGGGAGGCGCGAGCATTAGCTTCTCATTCTAGGATTACGGTTTTTTCTTGTAGACGCGCACGTAGTCGACCTCCATCGCAGTGCCGTCGATCGCGTCGGTGATGGCCCCGCCCCACTTGATGATGGCCAGGCTCAGCCAGATCGGTGCGGGGCTGTGACAGAATGTGTTTTTCTCGCGCCGGAGTTCCTTGCCGTTGAAGTAGAAGACCAGCTCCTCGGGCGTCCACTCGAGCCCGTAGACCTGGTAGTCGCGTGCAAAATTGAAAGCGCCGTCACGGATATTGAAAGCGGACATGTCAACCCACTTGGTTCCGTCGTGATAGGCGATCCGGTAGTCTTCCAGCAATCCCTTCCAGTTTTTCATGCTGCCCCAGCCGTTCAAAAACTGGACGCAGCCGATCGTCCGCTCAGCGGGAAACACGAACTCGACCGATTTTTCCCCGTCCTTCTGGGAGGTCCAGCGGGTGTCGGTTTTTCCATCAACAAGGTTCTTCGAGGTGTCGGCGGCTGGCTTTTCGAACCCGCTCGTCGTGATCGTCGTGGCCGCGTCGCGTGCGTAGTTGACCAAGCCGGGCTTGTCGTTGTCCGCTGTTGGTGAGAACGGATCCGGATAGCCGGCCGCGTTGACGTTGTAGATCCGGAACTCGCCTAGATGCGCGAATCCCGAGTGCTTGGATGTGAACCGGATTTTGCGGGTCCTGACGGGGATCTCCAGCTGAATCGTGACGGCGGGATTCAGGCCGAACGGGAAGCTTTTAGACGAGCTGGGATGCCTTTTTTTGCCGTCGACCACGGTGATGTCCGACCAGTTGTGGATGTTCGTGTTCACCCGGTTCGGAAAATGCCCCTCGTTGATGTCGATCTCGAAGCGCTTGCCCTCCGCGGGCTCCGGACCCTGGGTCATCAGCCAGAACGAATTGTTCGTGCCGGTGGCCGCCGCATACTTGTAGCGGCATTCGAAGTAGCCGTATTGGAATTTTTCTGCTGTCCAGATGTTTCCCGACGTCCATTCCTGGCCGCCGCGGCTTTCTTTTTTGTTGATCAGCTTGAGCGTTCCGTCGGCTACCTTGGCATTTTCGCGCCAGCGGCTGCAGAGGATGTGGCCGCTCGGTCCGTTTTGGGAGACCCACTTTTTGTCGAGGTCGACATCTGTTCCATCGAACTCATCGCTCCAGACAAGCTGCCACTTGTCTGCGCCGCCGGGCAGAAGGCACTTGGCTTCCACTGGCTTCCGAACGACCTGGGAGTTGGCGCTCCGACAGGGGAAAAGGAGGGACAAGAAAAGGAGAGGGAGCGAGATGCTGATGGTTTTCATAAGGCATGCAGATGGCTGGAGGGCGAAATGGAGTTTCTTAACCGGCTTGGCTCGAAAAGCTGGTTAAGATTGATCTGTCTAAACGATGATACCCACGGGAAGGCCTGGAGCAAGCGGGTTTGGCTGGTCACACGCGCTGGTGAGGATGACGTGCCGGTCGGTGAGTGAGGATTCCTCAAAGGCCTGCATGGCATCGACAACATGGAGCGCCATCAGGCCGCTGGCGCGCGGCGGCCGGCCATCGGTGATCGCGCTGGCAAGATCGGCAACCGCGGAACCCCGGCCGGCCACCGGCGTGTGGGTGAGGGGCATGTTGCGCCATTCGCGGTGCTCGCTCCGTCGAAGCAGGACCTCGCCACCCGTGCCATTGGGATCCGGCACGGCGAGCGTGCCTTCGGTTCCATAGATCTCGACGCGTGGCAGGTGATGCTGCCAGAGATCAAAGCTCATGAGGACGGTCGCGATGGCGCCGTTCTGAAAATCGACTGTCCCCGAAAGGTGCGTGGGGGTCAGCACTTCGATGCGGGTGCCGTAAAGCGGTTTGCTGGTAATCGTCCGCTCGGGGAATGTCGCCCGGGCCGATGCGCAAACCCGCTTCATCGGGCCCATCAGGTTCACCAGCGCGGTCAGGTAATACGGCCCCATGTCAAACATCGGTCCGCCTCCGATGTCGTAGTAGAACGCCGGGCTCGGATGCCAGTGCTCGTGCCCGTGGCAGGCCATAAAGGCGGTGGCGGCGACCGGCTGTCCGATCGCGCCGTCGTCGATGAGTTTGCGGCATGTCTGGTGCGCCTCGCCGAGAAACGTGTCCGGCGCACTGGCGATGAGGACGCCTTTGTTACATGCCGCATCCAGGACAGCCTGGCCCTCCCCGCGGTTGATGGAAAACGGTTTCTCGCAGTAGACATGCTTGCCCGCCTCGATGGCAGAGAGGTTCACCGAGGCGTGTGCGCGGGGGATTGTCAGGTTCACCACGATGTCCACCGCGGGATCGGCCAGAAGGTCGGAGACGCTCCCGTGATGTGGGATCGAATACTGCTCCGCTTTCGTCCGGGCGCGATCCAGGTCGAGGTCCGCACACCGGATGACTTCGAGGTTCGTGAATGTTTTGCAGCCTTTGAAATACGCGTCGCTGATCGCACCGCAACCGATGACGCCGACCTTGGAGACATTTTGCATGGGGCTTGAGGGGGACATCAGTTTTGCCCGGGGAGTGTGCCGGCTGCCCACAGGAGGCCGCGAACCGTCAAAGCCAGGGCCTCGGGACAGCGGTAAAAATCCTCAGGGCAGTGGCCGAGCGCGGAGTAAAAGACGCGGCCGCTTCCCCACCGGCGGATCCACGCAACCGGCATCGCGCAGGAACGACCCTCGTAAACGTATTCCGTGTCTGCCAGCACATGCACCGCCGGATCGACCAGCAGGTAATACTGCTCCGAGTCGATGGCGAAGGTTGCGGGTAGTCCGGCGGTGATCGGGCTGGCAAAATCCCTCACGCGGACCGTGTAGTCGCCGACGTGGGGATGCCCGACAAAGTGTCCGCCCACCATCCATTCGTAGTCGAGGTTTCCGCGGAACGCGTCGCCCATTCCGCCATGCGCCCCACCCAGGCCAACGCCATACCTCACGGCTTCCTGAAGCGATTTTCCCTGCTCCGGAGCCAGCTCCCCCATCGTCCAGCAGGGGACGATGAGCGAGAATTTCTTAAGCCGGTCAGCATCGTCAAGGCAGGAGAGCGAGTTCTCCAGGATGCAGTCGACCCCGGCCCGGATCAGTTCTCCCGCAAAGAGCTGCGCGATCAATTCCGGCTGGTGGCCGGCCCAGCCGCCCCAAATGATGAGAGCCTGAGGATTCATTTGGCCGGAGGATAATCCTCCCCGCCGGAGGGCGCAAGCGGGGAGCTAGTCCGGATTAATCCGGTTGTAGGCTCAGGAGCCGCTGACGGAGGGAGGGTGGCGCGCGGAAGATTTGAATTCTGCTCGAGTCTCAAAATTTCTGCGCCCGCGAGGAGAAAGCTGCCGAAGCCGTGGAGGTCGCCTTTAAGCCGGGGGCGGTTGAGGTAGAAGTCGAGGTCGCCGGTGTCGGTCGAGCCGCACACGTCGGTGAGGTCGCCGTCGGGAGTGACCTTCTTTTGCAGCGCGGCCCAGCCGTTTTTTGCAGGGCCGGCGAACGATGCGTCGAGCCAGCCTTCGTTCACGCCCCGCGCGAGTCCATAGACGAACATTCCGGTGCAGGAGGTTTCGATCCACGACTCCGGGTGGTCGAGGACCTGGTGCCAGCCGCCATCCGGGTCCTGCCAGCGCCCCAGCCCCTCCGCCTGCCGGCGGAAAATGGTCAGGACCTCGTTGCGGCGGGGGTGCGCCGGTGGGAGGAAAGCGAGGAGTTCGACGGTTGCGAGAAGCATCCAGCCGTTCCCTCGTCCCCAGAATTCGCCGCGGGGCTGCCGGGTTTTCAAATCCCAGAGGTGCCTGCAGAGAAGCTTGTCTTGATCGAAAAGGCGCCCGTATGTGCCGACGACCTGCTGGACGGCATCATCGAGCTTCCGCGTGTCGCCGGTGGCTTTCCACTGCCGGACGAGGTAAGGGACGACCATGTAAGGATCGTCGGTCATCATGCCTTTGCCTGAACGGTAGTAGGATCCGTCTTCGAAGCGGGGGGCGGCGTCAAGAAACGCGTTCACCCGCGCCAGGTATGGCCCGTAGCGCGCATCCGGGGAGCGGGCGGATTCCTCGGCCACGAGCGGTGCCAGTCCGGTATGCCAGAGTGCGGTGATCTGAAAAAAGAACCCGATGGGCGAATGGCTGCCATCCCCGACCGGCGCGGCCTTCATACCGGCCTTGTGCTGGCTGTTGAAGAAATCGTTGTGGCGGAGGATGAACTCTAGATTGCGTCGACCGTAGTCGCGGTAGGCCGGCTCATCCAGGGTTTCGGCCACCCGCCGCATCCCGTCGGCGAGAAGCCAGGTCTGGTAAAACCAGGCATTGAATTTCGTCTCGATGCTGATCTCCGGCCTGGGAGCCAGCCCGCTGCTGTCCTCGAATGTCTGGCCGGTTGTCCGGTCGATGAGCCTTCGGGTTGTATTCCGGAGCACTCCGTCGGCTACAAGGCGGACCGAAGCTTCGCTGTCCGTGCCCGCGGCGGACAACGCGGGTAGCGCGGCCAGGATCAGGAGCGTGCAGGCGCCAAGCGCGCATCCGTTCATGAAAAAAACGGCAGCAGCCGGACGCGGGACATCACGGCGCCTTGAGGGTTTCGCCGAAGACGGTGAACTCGGCCACGCCGGGTGTGATCCCTTGCGGCCAGCCGGTGATGACGAGGCGGGCACGGGTACCGGTTGTCGGCTTGCATTCCCGGTAATCCACCAGGAGGTCCTCGTCGCTGCCGGTGCGGTCGATCACGGTCGTCCACTTGTCCTTCTCCGTCTCGACCTCGACGCAGTATTTGAAGGGGCCGGGCTTTGCGCCCTTTTTGGTGTTGAGGCCGATATCGCGCCAGACGATGCGCGCGGCTTTCACGGTGGCGGGTGAAAGGAACCGGCTGGTGAGGATCGGCTGCTTGTCGTCTTCCCCCGGTTGCCACCAGGTACGCAGTTCGTTGTCCACGGCAAGGCGTCCGGGAAGGTTGGGCGCACAGCTTGAGCCGATTGTCAGGACGACGCCGTTAAGGGGAATCCATCCCGTGCCGGCCGCATTGCCCGGCCCCTTGCCGGGCAGCCACTGTGGCAGTGAGGTGGCGCCGCCGGGGACGGTGAGCTCGCCGCGGGTGTCGATTTCGGCGCGGTCGATTCCGATCCGCCGTTCGAACCCGTGGGCTACGCCGGCGCGAATCGTGTAGAAGACCCAGAGTTTGTCCTCCGGGCCCCGGACGACGCAGCCGTGCGCGGTGCCGGTGACAAGCCCGTCGGTGGTGCGGAGGATCGGATTGGTTTTCTGCGGAGTGAACGGGCCGAGGGGCGACTTCGAGGAGTAGCAGCCCATCGCGTAGGTGCGCACCTGCGTGCCGGCGGCCGAATAGGTGAGATAGTAGGTTCCGTTGACCTTGATCATCCATGCGCCTTCCATCCAGCCGTCATTAGGATTCTGGTTCCATTCCCCCGTGCGCTCCCAGGGATGGATGTCCGGGCGGAACGGGATCACCTCCGCCGGCCGACCCACGATTTTCAGCGGGTTATCCTTGTCGAGTTCGACCCCCCAGATTCCGCCGTTCTTGCTGCACCCCCAGTAGAAATAGAGACGGCCGTCGTCGTCGGAGAAGAGCATCGGATCGATGGTCGCCGGAACCTTGATCCCCTCGAAATTGATCTTTCCCAGTTCGGTGAATGGTCCGAGCGGAGAGTCGGAGACATAAACCGGAGATTCCGATGCGAGGAGGAGGAAGCGGTTGCCGTGCTTGACGACGGTCGGCGCGTAGCCGGCGTCGCGGATATTGAGCGGGTGGTGCTGCCAGGTTGCGCCATTGTCCGCGCTGACCCAGGCCATGTCGCACGAGGGGTAGAGATACCACTTGCCGTCGAGCCAGAGCGCACTGGGGTCCGCCAGTTCGCGGTACTGTTCCATATGGCCGAGCAGCCAGAGAATCGAGTCGTCGAGGGGATCGCCATTGGTCACGGTTCGGGCGGACCTTCCGACCGGATAGTTCGGAGCCGGCAGCGGATTGCAATAGGTGGACGGGGAATCCGCTGCCGCGCCAGCCGGTCCGGGTGCGGCCAGGAGAAGGGCGAGCAGCCCGGCTAGTGCCGAAAGACGTGAGCCTCGGCAGCCTGCCGGTAAGCGGTGGTTGGGAGGTTTCATCATGGTCGGGTCGATGCAGGGGAAGCCGTATTGGAAGATAAGTGAATAACACGCGCGCCCCGCGATGGGAAGCGCGTCCACCGCGGAGACGCTTCCGGATTTTCTCGCTCGGGGCGGGCAAAGCAGCCTTAATTGAGCCGATGGAGGTTCCGGAGCAACAATACTGCCAGTTCGGGAAACGGTTTCTCGACGGGTTCTCGTGGATTGCCCCGGTCACCAACAACCGGCTCGGGGATGCCTTGAACATCGAGTTTGTCCACGAGCAGCTCTTCTTTATCGAAGGCGACAAGGTTCTTGATGACATCGGTTACAGCGAGAAGGGCAAGCGATTCAGCGAGGCGGAATTCGGCAAGCCGATCCGCTCGTTGGAGGATCTGAGAAAGAACGGATACTGGCTTGTCGGCCGGAGGTTTCATCCCGAGGCAGCCCGGGAGGCGCTCACCGAGGTGGATGACGGCCACTACTATTCGTTCTTCAGCAACCAGTGCCAGGACTGGGCCGATCGGATCACCCGCCGGATGGAGAGGATTGAAAAAGAGCGCGGGCTCAAGCCGCTTGGCAAGCCTGAGGAGGAGACCCGTGAAAGCCGATTCTGGAAGGAGAAGCCACCTACAGCGCCGGCGTCCGTTATTCTTGGATGTCTCGCCATCGCGCTTGGCATCGGTTCTTTTCTCGCACCGACGGTTGCGGCGCACCGGTCGGTGTGGATCCTCGCGGCGTTTCTGGCTGTTTCGGGCGTTTCGGACATCGTTTATGCCCTCCACAGCCGGGCGTGGAGCCAGGTCGTGGGGACTGTATTTTTTGCGCTTCTGAATATTGCGGCCGCCTTGGCGCTCTTTCTCGATGCTCAGCTTGCGGCGAACTGGGCCGGCGGGCTTTTTGGGATCGCATTCGGGATCAACGGGCTCGTGCGGGTTGTGGTGGCGCTGAGAAGCCGGCCGCTGTTCCGTTGGCTGGGCTCGCTCGTTGCCGGGATCCTGATGCTGGCGGTTTCGGTTCTCCTTCTCACGCATACCGTTGGCGAGCGCGACGCGCTGTTCGGCCTGATGATCGGTGTGAACCTGATCAGCGGCGGGGTCGCGACCCTCTGGCTCCGCTGGGCAGGGAAGCGGTCCGGGTCAGGTTGAGAGCTCGTCGGACTGGCGGACGAATTGGTCGCCGGACCATTCGCTGTCAGCCCGGACGGCATGGCGGGATTTTTCGGAATCTTTGCGCTCCCTTTGGCGGCTCACGAGATCCGCGTGGGTTGTCAGGTAATCCAGGCTGAGCCCCTTGAAATCGGCGAGCGTTTCGAAGCGGTGCTTTTCCATAAAAGCGAGGAGTTCCTCCGTCATCGGCTTGATCAGTCCGTAGCCAAACTTCATAATGCCCGTGCAGACCTGCACGGTATCGGCACCGAGCAGGAGGAACTGAGCGGCGTCGCCTCCGGTCTCGATCCCGCCGATGCCCGAGAGCGACCGGCCGGGAAATTCCGCGCGGATCAGCGCGGCGATTTCCGAGCAGAACCGGAGTGCGATCGGGAAAATCGCCTTCGAAGAATACCCGCCGGCGGTCGAATAGCCTTCCACCGACGGCTCCGGCCGCAGGGTTTCCAGGTTCACGCCCATGATGCAGCGGATCGTGTTGATTGCGCTGATCCCGTGGCAACCGGCCTTGAGGGCGGCGCGCGAAGGGTCCTCGATGTGCGTGATGTTCGGCGTCATCTTCGCCCAGACCGGGCGCTTTGCCGCGCTCATCACCCACGAGCAGACCTCCTCGAGGATTTCGGGGTCCTGGCCCATGGCCGAGCCCATCTTGCGCTCGGGGAGTCCGTGCGGGCATGAGAAATTCAGTTCAAACCCGTCGACACCGGCGTCCTGGCAGCGTTCGACAATTTCGATCCAGGCCTCGCAGCGGAACTCCTCCATGATCGAGGCGATGAGGACTCCCTCCGGGTGCAGGTCCTTGCATCGGCGGAATTCCTCGAGCCAGGTGGCGAACGGCCGGTCGCTGATGAGTTCGATATTCTCCCATCCGACCACCTCCCGGTCTCCCCCCGCGTGCAGCTTGGCATAGCGCGGGCTGACGTTGACAACTTTCGACGCGTCGAGGCTGACAGTCTTGGCGACGACGGCTCCCCAGCCCTCGCGAAACGCCCGCGAGATGACGTTCAGGTTTGTGCCGGGCGGTCCCGAGGAAATGACAAACGGATTCGGCAGCTTGAGTCCGTCGACGGTGGTGCTGAGCGTGGGCATGGCGGTTGAGTGTTGGAGCTGTCATAAAGCGAAACGTCCTGCGCTGCAAATGCGGAAGCTGTTCCTCGCCGCATCAAGGTTTCGGAGACTTCATCCAGTCATGTAGAGAAACATGGAACATTTTGCTTTCCGTGATGATCCCGGTTCGAAGAAATATTTTCAAAATTCCTCTACATTTCTTTTCCGAACTACTGATGTCGTAGCTAGCGTCCGGGTGCGCCAGCCCATGCCATCGCCTTCGCTGCGAGGCGGTCGAGCGCCCGGACGGCGAGGGCGATGTGGTCCTCGCGGGTGTCCTCGATTTTGTTGTGGCTGATGCCGTGGAGGCTCTGGACAAACATCATCACCGAGGGGACTCCTGCCCGGGCGACGGAAGCGGCATCGTGAAGCGGGCCTGACGGAATCCTGTGGGAGTCGCCGTAGGTTTCGTGGACCGCCTCATCGCACAGCGCGATCAATTCCTCGTGGAAGCGCACGGGCTGCATCCGGCAGAGCGGGCTCCAATCGACCGCCACCCCGCCTTCGTTGGCAAATGTGGCGGCGGCCGCCCGGGCGCCTGCCAGCATGCGCTCGAGGGCGTCGGCGTCGAGGTGCCGCTGGTCAAGGGTGATCCTGCATTCCTCGACCACGCTGGTGGCGATACCGGGTAGGGTGGCGCACGACCCGATCGTGCAGACTCCGCCTTCTTTTTCGGCGATGCGGTAGATTTCCGGTGCCATCCTGGCCGCCGCAAGAAACGCGTCGTGCCGGCGGTTCATCGGGGTGCTTCCGGAATGGGCTGCCTGTCCGTGGAAGGCGATGGCATGCCTCTCGACGCCGAACGTTCCCAGCACGGCCGCCAGCGGAAGGTCTAGATCGAGGAGCACCGGTCCCTGCTCGACGTGAAGCTCCAGGTAGGCGGCCGCGTGTTCCAGTTCCTGCCGGGCTTCCCCGACCCGCTCAAAATCGATCCCCTGGCCACGCAAAGCGTGCGGCAGTGGAATTCCTTCGCGGTCGACAAGCCCGCGGGCTTCGTCCATGTCCAGCGTGCCGGCGCAGGCGGACGATCCGAAGAGGCTCTTGCCGAAGCGCGCGCCCTCCTCGTCCGCCCAGTCGACCAGACGTACGGTCATCGGCGGGCGGCCTTCGAACTCTGCCGAAATCCGGCGCAGGACCTCAAGGCCGGCAAGCGTGTTCAGGCAGCCGTCAAGCCAGCCGCCATTGGGGACGGAATCGATGTGGCCGCCGATCAGAAGCGAACGCGGCGAAGCTCCCGCCAGCGTGGCCCAGAAATTTCCGGCGGCATCGCGGTGGGTCTCAAGCCCAGCGTCCCGGCACTTTGCTTCCAGCCAGCGGCGGGCTTGCGCCCACGTGGCCGTGAAGGCGACGCGCTGGGCACCGTGCTCGTTGCCGGTCAGCGCACGCAGTTCCTTGAGCTCGGCGATCGTTCGGGATGGATCCAGCATCGGTGGTTCAGCCTGCCAGAGTTGCAGCCGCTTCGACAAGACCGGCCGGGCTGCCGATGTCCAGCCGGCGCCCGGGCCAGCGGACGCCCAGAAGGCCGGAACGGGAGCGCAGGCGTTCCATGGCATCGGTGAGCTGGATCTCCCCGGCGAAACCCGCCGTCGTGGATTCCAGACAGTTGAAAATTTCCGGCGTGAAGAGGTAGCGTGCGGCGAATGCGTGAAACGGGAGCGGGCTGCCATCGGACGCCTTCAGCCGCGGCGCGTCCGCTGGCGCGGGCTTTTCGACGAGGCGGTCGAGCTCGAAGACATCCGGGGCGATCTGGCATCCGCCGGCCACTCCGTATCGTGAGACGCGGTCTTCCGGGCATGGCTCGATGCAGACCGACGGCTTGCCCGTGCCGCGCCATGCCCCAAGCATCGCGGGCAGCGGTGAGGAGCCGTGCATGACAGTATCCCCGAGGAGCACGGCGAAAACCTCATCCCGGCCGGCGAACCCGCGCGCGAGCTTGATGGCATCGCCGAGACCCCGCATCTGCGGCTGGTAGGTATACCCGATCTGCGCGAGCGATCCGGCCTCCCGGACTGCCCGGAGGGCTTCGGATTTCCCGCTTTCCTCCAGATGGCGTTCGAGGTCGGGGTTCGGCGTGAAATACTGGATGATCGCCTCCTTGCCCCGGCTGAGAATGATAAGGATCTCATCGAACCCGGCCGCCGCGGCCTCGGCGACAACGTAGTGGATGACCGGCTTGTCGCCCAGCGGAAGCATTTCTTTCGGGACGGCCTTTGCGATAGGCAGGAAGCGGGTGCCGAGCCCGGCGGCGGGGATGACGGCTTTCATGGCTGGTCGTTCAGCTCCTTGGAGGTTTCCCCTCCGACGATCCCGGGCTTGAGGACGCGGATGCCTTTCGCCGCAAATGCGGCGGAGAGGCGATCGAACATCGCCTCATCATCGTAAATGCCGACGATCGCGCCGCCACTTCCGGCGAACTTAGCGCTCGCACCGGTTTCCCGTGCAGTTCTGATCATGTCGCGATTTCCGTCTCCCACATCGTAGAGGCTCGCGCGCTTGTCGAAATTCGCGTTGATGGCCTTGTGCATCGACGTTCTGTCGCCGGCCTCGAGCGCCCTCCGGAATTCCTCCGTGAGGCCCGCCCAGAACTCGATGGCTGCCAGGACGTCGGGCTCGCCCCTCAGCCAACGCGCGCGAAGATCATTGTGGTAAACCTCCGTTCCCTCGGACAGATCCTCACGAAACGCGATGTAGACTGGAGGAAGCAGGCCCGGATCCAACGGGTCGTAGATGCCGTAGCCGCGCGACTCCATGGTCGAGCGGTCGAAATTCATGTAGACGAGCCCTTCGTAGGCCTGCGCGACGCGGTCCTGAAGACCCGCAGGGATTCCGAGTTCCCGGTTCTCGATGGTCAGGACAAGATTGGCCAGCGAATGGCGGGAGATCGAGACGCTGTAAAACCCCATCAGCGCACGGACGCACGCCGTGATGAGTGCGCTCGACCCCGCCAGGCCGACGCGGTTCGGGATGTCCGACCGGTAGCGCAGGGTGAAATTTCTTTCATCCAGTGCGATCCCCCGCTTCTGGCAATACTCGTAGAACGCCTTGGCTGTCGCCTTGAGCAGGCGGAACCCGCCGTAGTAGCCATGCAGCTTCACATCCGAATGCAGTTTGGCCAGGCTCTCGAAGACCGAGTGGTCCCGGCGGCTCGGGAGGAGTTCCAGCTCCGGCGACTCCCACAACTCGATGCGGGCCGCATAGTTGCGGAACGTGAAGGCAATCGTCTTGCCGAAGTAGCCGTCGGACGGGTTTCCAATAAGTCCGGCCCGGGGGTAGGCGGTGGTGCGAATGATCATCGCCGTATGGTTTGAGCCTCCCCGCCGGAAAAATCCATGCGAAAATAACACCCCCGCCTGGCGGGGAGCGCTACGCAACCGTCACAAATCTTCCCTTGACCATTTTTCCCGGAGTCCGACGATGCCGGAATGGACTTTTCCGACAAATCGTATTTCATCAACCGGGAGCTCAGCTGGCTGGAGTTTAACCAGCGGGTGCTGGACCAAGCGTACGATACGGGCAACCCCCTCCTCGAGCGGCTCAAGTTCCTTTGCATTGTCAGCTCGAACCTGGACGAGTTTTTCGAAGTGCGGGTGGCCGGGCTCAAGCAGCAGCAGCAGACACATGCCTCGGAGGTCGGCCCGGACGGGTTGTCCGCAAATGAGACGCTCGCGCAAATCAGCGAGCGCGTCCGCCGGATGGTTGACGACCAGTACCGGTGCTGGCGCGAGCAGATCGCGCCGGAGCTCGAGAAGCAGAGGGTCCGGTTTCACACGTATCCGGATGTCCCCGGCTCCGAAAAGGAGCACTTCAAGAACTTTTACGAAAAGACGATCTACCCGGTGCTGACACCGCTGGCCGTCGATCCGGTCCATCCATTTCCTCAGCTTCTCAACAAGAGCCTCAACGTGATTGTCGAGCTGGAGGGCGAGGATCTGACGACCGACATCGCCGTTGTGCAGGCCCCGCGGATCCTGCCGCGGGTTGTGCCTTTTGCGAAGCAAAAGGACGGCGACGACTATGTGTTCATAGGAAATATCATCCAGGAGCACGTGGCGAGCCTCTTCCGCGGGGTGCACGTCAAGGGGGCCCACCTTTTCAGGGTCACCCGCAACAGCAACCTCTACGTCGATGACGAAGAGGTGCTCAACCTCCTCCATGCCATCGAGGAGGAACTCCGCAAGGTGAAGCGCGGAGCCGCCGTCCGGATCGAGGTTCAGAAGGAATGCCCCGAGCATGTCGTGAAGCGTCTGCTCGATATCTTCAACCTCGAGGAGGAGGACGTCTACCGCGTGGATGGCCCGCTGAACTTCGCGCGCCTGATGCCGTTGGCGCTGCAGATCGATCGTCCGGAGCTGCGCTACAAGCGCTTCTCCCCGTGCACGGTTGTTTCCCTCGATACCGAGAGCGATCTCTTTTTCCATATCCGCAAGGGCGACATCCTGCTCCACCATCCCTACGACAACTTCCAGACGGTGGTGGATTTCCTGGCGCAGGCGGCGGAGGACCCGCAGGTCCTGGCGATCAAGCAGACGCTCTACCGCACGAGCTCGGACTCGCCGATCGTGCAGTCGCTCATCACGGCTGCCCGCAATGGCAAGCAGGTGACCGCGGTTATCGAGTTGAAGGCGCGGTTCGATGAGGCGGCCAACATCAAGTGGGCGCGCATGATGCGCGAGGCCGGGGTCGATGTTGTCTACGGAGTGACCGGCCTCAAGACACACGCGAAGGCGATGCTCATCATCAGGAGCGAGGGCGATTCGATCCGGCGTTATGCCCACCTTGGAACCGGGAACTACCACCCGTCGACGGCCAAGATCTATACCGACCTCAGCCTGCTCACCTGCCGCGAGGAGCTTACTGCGGAGCTGGCCGAAACGTTCAACTGCCTGACCGGCGTTTCAAAATTTCCAGGTATGAAGGAGCTTCTCGTGGCGCCCTGGACCCTGCTGCCATCGTTCCTGAAGCTGATCGAAGCCGAGACTGCCAACGCCCTGGCCGGGCGGCCGAGCGGGATCTATGCCAAGGTCAACTCGCTGGTCGAGGAAAGCGTGATCGAGGCTCTCTACCGGGCCTCTGCAGCCGGCGTGCCGATCCGACTGCTGGTCCGGGGGATGTGCGCCGTCCGGACCGGGATCCCCGGGGTGAGCGAGAACATCGAGGTCCGCAGCCTGGTCGGCCGGTTCCTCGAGCACAGCCGGATCTTCCGGTTTGAGAATGGCGGCGAGCCGAAGGTTTATCTGGGCAGCGCCGACTGGATGCCCCGCAACCTCTTCCGGCGGGTCGAGACCGTGTTCCCGATTTTCGCCCCGCGGATGCGCGAGCATGTCGAGGAGATTCTCGAATGGTTCTGGAAGGACAACGTCAAGGCGCAGGTCATGCAGCCGGATGGCACGTATGCGCCGATGGTGCTCCGGCCGGGCGAGGCGCCCTTCGACGCCCAGGCCGAGTTCCTTGCCGAGGCCCAGCTGCGGCGCAAAAAGCATTCGCCCTAGACGCCCGGCCGCATTGAGGCGTTGACACGCCCTGCCGGCTGCGTAGCGTCAGGTTTGATTTCTCATGGAGAGTTTTGAATCTGGCAGTCAGGAAAGGTTTCCATCTTACGCGCCCGGCTATTGGCCTGACATTAATCCCGACCAGTGGTCGGACTGGCGCTGGCAGCTCAGGAACCGTGTGACGACGCTTTCCGGGCTGGAGGCCCGCCTCAATCTGACGACTGAGGAGCGCGGCGGCGTTCTCCTCGCGGGGACCAAGCTGGCGCTCGCGGTGACGCCCCACTATTTCAATCTGATCGAACGGGACAACCCGGACTGCCCGATCCGGCGCCAGGTCATCCCGCGCATCGAGGAGGGCTACGATTCGCCTTATGACATGGCCGACCCATGCGGGGAGGATGCCTCGATGCCGGTGCCGGGGCTGGTTCACAGGTATCCGGACCGCGTGCTTTTTCTCGTGACCGACCGCTGCGCGTCGTATTGCCGCTATTGCACCCGGAGCCGCGTGGTGAGCGGGGTGGGGGAGCAGGAGCTCCACACCGATTTTGAGGAGGCCTTTTCCTATCTGCAAAAGAACACGCAGATCCGCGACGTGCTGCTTTCGGGAGGCGACGCGCTCCTGCTCTCCGACGACAAGCTCGAGGGGATCCTGAAGCGCCTGCGCGCGATCCCGCACATCGAGTTTCTCCGCATCGGAACCCGGGTTCCGATCTTTCTTCCGCAGCGGATCACCCCGGAGCTCTGCGCGATGCTCAAGAAGTATCATCCGCTCTGGATGAGCGTGCATGTGAACCACCCGCGCGAGCTCACGGCCGAGGTGCGCGATGCGCTTGGTCGCCTGGCGGACAGCGGGATTCCGCTGGGCAACCAGAGCGTGCTCCTCTCCGGCGTGAACGACGACGCGGG
This sequence comes from uncultured Chthoniobacterales bacterium, assembly GCA_964467415.1. Taxonomy (GTDB): domain Bacteria; phylum Verrucomicrobiota; class Verrucomicrobiia; order Chthoniobacterales; family Terrimicrobiaceae; genus CAYXRX01. The sequence goes on along the minus strand of CAYXRX010000003.1, from coordinate 68,938 downwards.
GACGATGAAGGAACTTGTCCACAAGCTCCTCCAGTGCCGCGTGCGGCCGTATTACCTCTACCAGTGCGATCTGATCCTGGGGTCCTCGCACCTGCGCACGTCAGTCTCGAAAGGGATCGAGATCATCGAGGCGCTGCGGGGGTTCACCAGCGGCTACGCGGTTCCCCAGTTTGTCATCGACGCCCCGGGCGGCGGCGGAAAGGTGCCGGTCAACCCGGGCTATGTCCTCTTTCACGATAAGGACAAGGTTGTGCTCCGCAACTTCGAGGGCAGGGTCTTCGAGTATCCGGAATCCGGAGCCGCAAAGCCGTCGCCGAACCATTACGACTCCGATCTCTGCACGGTCTGATCGGCCGGCTCGGACCGCCCGGCCGGCGGAAACACTCAGGCTTCCGGCTGGTCGGGGTCGCCGGCAAGCGTCGAGGCGATCAGCCCGAGGATTTCCATGCGGCCCTGCTCAAGCTTCGACGAGCTGAGCGCGAATTCCGGCTGGTCCTCGCTGATTCCGCGCAGGCTTTCCAGGAAGGCGTCGATGTTTTTTTGCGTCGCCTTTCCGGTGAGCTTGTCGGTCTTTGTGAACACGATCACAAACGGCACGCCGCCCTCCACCATCCACCCGAGAAATTCCAGGTCCAGCTTCTGCGGGGGCAAGCGGGAGTCGATCAGCACGAACGTCCCCATCAGGTTCGGGCGGTGCCGGAGGTAGTCGGCGACAAAAGCGCTGAAACTTCCACGTTCCTTCTTGCCGACCTTTGCGTAGCCGTAGCCCGGCAGGTCGACCAGGCTCCAACCATTGTTGATCGTGAAAAAATTGATCAGCCGGGTTTTTCCCGGGACCCTCGAAACTTTCGCCAGCCCCTCGACGCGGGTCAGCATGTTGATGAGCGACGACTTGCCGACGTTCGAGCGCCCGATGAACGCGAACTCCGGGCGGTCGGTCTGCGGACACGAGGCCAGGTCGGGCGCACTCGAGTGAAAGATGGCGCTGGTGATCTTCATGGACGGCAGGACGGAACCCTGCAATCCGGACGCTGGCAAATTTTGTTCATCGGGCAATCAGGATAGCAAACAATCCCCCGGATTGCGGCTTTATTTTCCGCGGAAAAGTGCGCCTCACCCGTCAGGGGAGCGGACAGTTGGACGCCCGCGCTGTTCAGTCGGCGCGCGGAACGCAGGATTTTTCCAGCCAAACCGCAAACTCCCCGGCGCCGATCGCCCCCGCCGCCAGCGCAAGGGTTTGTAGCACGGCATCTTCTTCCGGGGCTTCGAGTTGCCAGCCGTTCACCCCAAGGAACGTGTAGGCGGCCATGAATCCGGCCCTCTTGTTTCCGTCGAGAAACGGGTGGTTCTTTACGATGCCTTCGGCATAAGCGGCAGCGAGTTCAAATGCGCCAGCGTCGCCGTAGTGAAACAAATGCAGGGGACGGTTGAGCGCCGATTCGAGGAGTCCTTCGTCACGGATTCCTCCCAGGCCGCCAAACCGGGCGATCAGGGTGCCTTGAATGGCAAGAATCGCCTCGCGCGAAATCCACACCGGCTCGTTCATTTCGCAAGTTCCCGCAGTGCATTGCGGTAGCGGTTCATCCCGTCTTCTGCCACACTCATGATTTCATCAAACCCCGGACGCTCCGGCGTGATGGTCAGCGCGCTCTCCGGAGCCTCGGTCAGATACAGGGTCGCCCCTTCGCCGACGCGCAGCGATTGAAGAGCTTCCTTTGGCAGAACGATCCCCAGCGAATTCCCGATCTTCCGGACTTTGGTTTGAATAGGCATGGAATAACACTCGTGGGAACTGGCCCCCGTGTCAATGACTCCTCACGGCCTCACTCCTCCAAAATATTCTTCAGCCTCTGCGGAGAGACCGGCTCGGACGTCCCGAGTTCCTGCGCGAAGACCGAAACCCGGAATTCCTCGAGTAACCACCGGAACCGCTCACGCTTCGAGTCGGCCACCTTTGGCAAGGAGGCTACAAAGGGAGCAATTTGCTTCGCTCGCTCTGCGTCACGCGCGGGATTTTGCGCCGCCCGCTCGGCACGAACCTGGATAGCGCGCAGATATCGCGCCAAATGCGTCATTCGCGAATGCGGTGTGGCAGCAAGAAAATCCGGTGGCAGCAAGCGTTGGAGATCCTGTTCGAAGCCTTGGTAGCGGTTGGGCGATGCGAGGAGCTGGGACTGGGTTGCGAGGAGTTGCCTGGTGAGGTCGGTGACGCGGCGGGCGAGGAGAGGGAGGTCGCTGCGGGCGGAATCGAGCATCGCATGAAATCGAGCCTCGGTAAGCGGGGGAAGCGGATCGAGGCGGAAAACGTGGTTGACGATGTGGGTGTAGGCGGACTGTTGGAGGGTCTCGGAGGGGGCGGACTGCAGCGTCGTATTCGATAGGACCGCCGGTTTGATCCGGTCGAGGGCGTCGCGAAAGCTCTCGGCTTTCCGAGCGGCGGTCGGACCCGGCTGAGCCAGGGGGCGGAGTTCCTTGCGGAGCCAGGCGAGGTCGCGGGCGAGGACCAGCTCGCCAAGCCGCCGCAATCCGGCGGCCGAGGAATTTTCGGCCTCGGAGCGGCTTCGGAAGAGCCGCAGGTCGACTTCCGAGTCGCGTGCGGCGAGCCCGGGGAATCCAAGAAGCGGAACGCCGGCGATCTCCTCGATGACAACCGACTCCGGAAGATCTCCGAACGACCAGGAAGTGAGCGCGGGCTTCTCCCACCTCAGTGCTGCCGCGTCCCATGCTTTTGAGCAAATCTCGCGGGTTTGCACCTGCGACTGAAGCTCTGCGAGTTCGCGGCCGGTGGCCACGGTTTTATTGTGGCGGTCGATGAATTCAACGCGCGGGCGGAGGTGAGGAGGGAGGCTATCCGCAGGCCAATCGGCAGCACTCACCGGGACCTGGAATGTGCGGGTGATCAGGCCTGCCACCTCGTCGAGAAAATCCCCGCCTCCGGGCTGGAAGGCCTCAGCCAGCGCTCGCGCCTTTGGACCCAGGGGCATGAGCGAGCGCCTGAGGCGCTTGGGCAGAGCGCGCAGCAGAACGTCCATCAGTTCCTCGCGCAGTCCGGGGACCATCCAGTGAAGCTGGCTGGCCGAGAGCTGCCCCGCCAGGGGGAGGGGTACGCGAAGGGTCACCCCGTCGCGGTCCTCGCCGGGAGAGTAGGCGTAGGTGACCGGAAGCGCGGTGTTGCCAAGCGGCACGGTGTCTGGAAAGAGGGAGCGGTCGTAGGAATGGCCGGCGCCGTCCAGCAGGTCGGTCTCCGTCGCAACGAGAAAGTCCGGCTCGCGGCCGGTGCGGGATCGCACGAGCTTGTTCAGATCGTGGACCGACGAAACGTCCCGGATGCGGGCGGCGTAGAAAGCGTAGAGGGCCTCGTCCAGATCGTGGACGCGCTGGCTTCGGACGCGGGTGAGGCCGGTTTCGATCTTCTCGCGGAGCCTGCGGTTTTCCTCAAAGAACCGGTGGGGAACCTGACCCTCGCCGGCCACCAGGGCGCCGCGGATGAAGAGCTCCGTGGCCTCGTCCGGATTGATTTTTCCGAAATCGATCTGCTTGCGCTGGAGTTCGAGCCCGTGGATCAGGATGCGTTCCCAGACCAGGACGCGGCCGCTCTTGGCGCTCCAGTGCGGATCGCTGTAGCTCGACTTGCAGAGGTGGGCGCCGATCGCGACCACCCATTGAGGGTCGACCCTCGCCACCATGCGGGCGAAAAGCTGGGACGTGTGGACGATTTCGCCCGCGACGATCCACTGCGGCTGTCCGCTGCGTCCGGGCGGATCCTGCGCGGGTTTTTCTTCTGCCTTTTTCCGGGGCTTGTCGCGCCGCTGGTAGAGACCCGATCCCGGAAAAATGGTCACCTGGCGGTTGCCCGAGGCCTTGTAGAGATTCCGTTCCTCGCGCATCGCCACGTGCCCGAGCTGGCCGGCGAGGATGGACCGGTGGACCGCTTCGAACCCAGCCTCCGGCTGGCTGGGGGCGATCTGCAGCCCGCGGTCCCCTGCGAGCGCGTCGGCCAGCTGGCGGTGGATGTCCCTCCACTCGCGCATGCGCGCATGCGAGAGGTAGTTCGCCTTGCAAAACCGTCGCAGCGCGTTGTTGCTCTCGCGGGCACCGGATGCCGGAGCGGCGCGCCAGAGATTCAGCAGCGTGAGGAAATCCGATTCCGGATGCACAAACGTGCGGTGGGCCGCTGCTGCCGCCTCCCTGGCCTCGTCCGGCCGCTCCCGGGGATCGGCGACGCTGAGCCCTGCCGCAATGACCAGCACCTCCGCGAGCGCGCCTTCCGTCCGCGCCTGCAACAGCATCCGTCCGAGTGTCGGATCAAGCGGAAGGCGGGCGAGCTCGTGTCCGAGCGGCGTCAGGCGTTGCTCCTCATCCAGCGCGCCGAGCTCGTGCAGAAGCTGGTAGCCCGCGCGGATTGCCGCGCCGGGCGGGGGATTCAGAAACGGGAAGGTCTCGATTTCTCCGAGCCGGAACGCCTTCATCCGCAGGATCACTTCGGCCAGGTTCGCGCGCTGGATTTCGGGCTGCGTAAACCTGGGCCTCTTCTCAAAGTCGTCCTGCGCGTAGAGGCGGATGCAAACGCCGTCGCGGACACGTCCGGCACGGCCGGCCCGCTGGTTTGCGCTGCTCTGCGAGATCTCCTCGACCGGAAGCCGCTTCGTGCGCGTCCGGGGGTTGTAGCGGCTGAGCCGCGCCAGCCCGGTGTCGATGACATACCGGATCCGGGGGAGCGTCAGCGAGGTTTCCGCGATATTCGTGGCGACCACAACCCGCCGGGCCGGTCCGGGAGAAAAAATCCGCTGCTGCTCGGCGGAAGGGAGGCGTCCGTATAAGCCGAGAACATCCACCCCCGGACCCAGGACGGCCTCGAGCTGGTCGCGCGTTTCGCGGATGTCGCGCTCGGTCGGCATGAACACGAGCACATCCCCGTCGTCCGACTCAATCAGCGCGTCCTCGACGGCTCGTACCGCTGCGCCGACAAAGCCGGTGCCATCGTCGTCGGCAAACGGCTCAAGCGGGGCATAGCGCACATCGACCGGCCAGAGCCGGCCCGAGACCTCGATGACCGGCGCTCCGCCGAATGCCTCTGAGAATGTCCCGGTGTCGATCGTCGCGGAGGTGATGACCAGTTTCAGATCGCCGCGGCGCCGCAGCAGTCCCTGGAGGTGCCCGAGAAGAAAATCGATGTTCAGCGAGCGCTCGTGCGCCTCATCCAGGATCAGCGTGGAATAGCTCCGCAGCAGGGGATCGGACTGGATCTCGGCCAGCAGGATCCCGTCGGTCATGAACTTGATCTGTGTGTCGCGTGCGGTGTCGTCGCTGAAGCGCATCTTGCAGCCGACCTCGCGTCCCCATGTCACGCCGAGTTCCTCCGCAACGCGCCGCGAAATGCTCAGCGCCGCGACCCGCCGGGGCTGCGTGCAGCCGATTTTTCCCGTCCGTCCGCGGCCGGCCTCCATGCACATTTTTGGAAGCTGAGTGGTCTTTCCCGACCCGGTCTCGCCGGCGACAATCACGACCTGGTGCTCCTGCAGTGCAGCAATGATATCCCCGCGGCGTGCGGTGATCGGCAGGTCGGCCGGGTAGCGGATTGCTGGAATCGGGCTCACGGGCGGTTAATCTATCGTCTGCCGCAATCATCGCAATCGCCATCCTCACGGAAATGGACGGAAGGAACCAGAAGGCAGACCTCTCGCAAGAAGCCCCCAGACAAGTCCGCAAAAGATCTGTGAAACTGCTTTCACACGGGCAAGGATTTCCGGCTTCAGCTTTTCGGGTAGGAGCGCCTTTCAAGCACGCGACATTCGGATCGGGACCGCTGGCAAAAGCAAAGTGGCGCGCTCGTTCGAATTTACTGTCGTCGGTCCAGAGGTGGGGAAGATGCACGTTGCGGATCTTGCGGTGCTGTGGAAGGATCCGCCGTGTGCCGCCAAGAAAAGACAAACGGACCGCAGGCTACGCGCCCCCCACGTCTGCCGGGCATCCCGGTGAGGCGGGGTCGGCAGGGTCCCGGATCGCGGCGGCCCGGACCAGAAAAGGTCTGAACCAATCGGAGCTGGCGAGGGCCGTCGAGATCAGCCGCCAGTCGCTGTTCCAAATCGAGGCGGGAAGCTCGCTGCCGCGTGTGGATACCGCGCTGCGCATCGCAAGGGTGCTCGACATCGATGTCGAATCGCTCTTCGGCGGAGACAGCGGGAGTGACATCAGCGTGGCTGCGGATGGGCTGGTGGAGGGTATGCGGGTGGACGTGATCAGTCTGGACGGGCGCTGGGTTGCTCATCCCAGCGATGATCCGGAACGTCTTGGTGCCGGATTCTCCACGAGCGACGGCATCCTTGCCGCCGCGCCGGCCGGCCTTGCGCTGAGCACGCGCACGGCATTGTCCACGCTTGCCGAAAACGTCTTCGTGGCCGGTTGCGACCCGGCTCTGGAGATGCTCTCGCAGGAGGCGACCCGCGCCTCGAGGAGGGGGCGGTGCATCTGGATTCCTTGCGGAAACACTGCCGCCCTGCAGCGCTTGGTCCGCGGGGAAGCACAGGTGGCCGGCATCCATTTCGGCGGCGAAACCGACGACGCGAACCTCGCGGCGATCAGCAGGCATGGACTTCACAAAACCTGCATCGTCCTGCGATTCAGCAGCTGGGAGCAGGGATGGATGCTCAACCATTCGGCTAAGAAAAAATTCCAAAGCATCGAGTCGCTGAGCGGCAAGGGCCTCCGCCTCGTGAACCGGGAGGAGGGGTCGGGCTGCCGGATCGAACTCGATGAAATGCTCCGGAAGTCCGGGCTCCCGCCGGGCCAGATCCGCGGCTACTCGTCGGTGGCAACCAATCATGCCGGATCCGCCCGGCGGATTGCTGCAGGATATGCCGATGTCGGTCTCGGGTGCGGCGCAATGGCGCTGGCGTTCGGTCTCGACTTCCTGCCGACCGCCCTGGTCGCGTTCGACCTCGTCGTCCGGCGCGACCAGATCGACAAGCCGATCATCCGTGCCATGTGCGAGAGCCTCCAGTCAGGCGTGTTCCATCGCAAGCTGGCCGGCGTGCCGGGATACGAGACCTCCGGGTCCGGCAGGGTTCTGATCTCCTGAGCGCTCGCCTCTTCCCGCAGCGTTCATCCGATGGCAGGCTCGACTTTTGACAATTATCAAATTTGACAACAGGTTTCACCGGCCTTAATGGATGAGAAATGGCTCTCCCTAGGAAATCAGGGTTGTGGATCGTTGCGTCGCTGTTGGTTCTAGCTCTGGTGGTTGGTGGGGTCTGGCTTTTCACGGCCGGGCAGGGGAAACGCGGAGATGCCGGTGAGAACGTGCCTCCGGCCCGTGGGCCGCACAAAGGCGCAGGGGTTGCAAAAACGCGTCCTTTAGCGCCTCCCGCGCCTGCGGGCCCTGCAAACACGCAGGCCGGCGTTCTGCCGAATCCGCCGATCCAGCCGGCGGCAACGCCGGGACAAGCCGGGCCGGTGACTGCAGGCCCTGCGGCGCCATCCTCCGGACCGAGCGGTCCAGCAACATCGTCGGCAGCTCCGGGCTCCGCTGCTGCGGCGGGAGCGGTGGGGGCAACCGCTTCGGGGGCTGGTTCGTCCGGCAACCGGGGCGGAATGCGCAGCGTTGCCGAGATTGTCGAAGGCGTGGACATGAGCAACCCGGCGATGCGGGCGCAAGTTGTTGCGCAAATCCAGGAGCAGGAACGCCTCCAGCGCGAGTCCGCGATCGCCCGCGCTCAGCAGCTCGGCATTCCGGTGCGCGTGACAAACCCGGACGGCTCGGTGATGGAGTTGAGGGATTTTCGTGGCGACGAGCCGCTCTACCTTCGTACGAACAACAAGAACGCGGCGATCTCTAGCGGAGCCAGCCTGCTGGCCCCATCGCCGTATTCGCTGGGCGGGTCCGGGATCAAGGTCGGAGTTTGGGACGAGGGCTCCGTGCGGAGCAGTCACCAGGAGCTGACCGGACGCGTGACTTTGAAAAACAGCACCGCCCAACTCTCCGACCACGCCACCCATGTCGCCGGGACGATCGGGGCATCGGGTGTCGTCGCCGCAGCCAAGGGCATGGCGCCTCAGGCGACGGTCGAGTCGTATGACTGGAACAGCGATTATTCCGAGATGACGGCAGCCGGCGCGGCCTCCGCGACCGACACCGCGCGCGTCCCGATCTCCAATCATTCCTATGGTCTCAACGCTGCCACGGCCGACATGGGCCGCTACGACAGCGAGACCAAATCACTCGACGCCGTCGCAGCCAGTCTGCCTTATTACCTCGTTTTCTGGGCGGCCGGCAATGAGCAGACCGATCTCACTGCCCATGCGGGCTACCAGTCGATCACGTTCACCGGGCTCGCAAAAAACATCATGACCGTCGGAGCAGTCAACGATGCGGTGAGCGGCAGCAACCGCTCGGTGGCTGCTGCGACGATGTCGTCTTTTTCCAGCTGGGGACCCTGCGACGACGGGCGGATCAAGCCCGACGTCGTCGCCAATGGCGTCGATCTTTATTCCACCATCAAGACGAGCAACACCAGCTACGACACCTACAGCGGCACGAGCATGGCGACTCCGAGCGCCGTCGGGTCGGCCGCCCTGCTCACACAGCTTTACTCGCGCGAATTCTCCGGCCAGCTCCCCCGCGCGAACACGCTGAAGGCATTGCTCATCCATACGGCCGATGACGTGGGGACGGCCGGCCCGGATTACAAATTCGGCTGGGGCCTGATCAACGTGCAGAAGGCTGCCGACCTCATCCTCGCGCACAAGGCCAGCCTCGCCAGCCCGAAGCTCAACGAAAATTCGCTCACCAATACCACCAAGACGCGCACCCAGACGTTTGCATGGGACGGCACCTCGCCGATCCGCGCGACCCTCTGCTGGATGGATCCCGCCGGGGCCGCCCAGACCGCGGCCGATAGCCGCACGCCGAACCTCGTCCACAACCTTGACCTGAAGATCACCGCGCCGGATGGCACGACAACCTATCTCCCTTTTTCCATGCCGTTCGTCGGAACATGGACGCAGGCCTCGATGGCAAGCGCCGCGACTAAGGCCAAGAACAACGTCGACAACGTCGAGCAGGTTCTCATTCCCGCGCCGACACAGGCCGGCACTTACACCGTCACGGTCTCCCTGGACGGCACGCTCACCACCAGCAGCCAGGCTTACTCGCTTATCATCACCGGAGGGACCGGCAGCGCGGGGGCGACCAAGACCCTCGCACTGGAAGGCGATCTGGCCTTCGGCAACGTGGCCGTCGGAGCCACCCTGCAAAAATCGCTCACGGTCAAAAATCTCGGTACGGCGGCGCTGACTGTCCAGTCGATCGCGCTGCCGTCCGGATTCACGGCCAACCAAACCAACTTCTCAGTGGCCGCGGGTGGGCAGAAGGCGGTCGCCGTCACGTTCGCTCCGACTGCGGCGCAAAATTTCAGCGGTTCGCTCGTGGTGACTTCCGATGCGACCTCCGGCGCGAACTCCTTGCCGGTCAGCGGAAGCGGGATCGCCGAGAGCTCTGTCCAGGTGCTCCAGAATAACGTCGCCGTGCCCGGGCTTTCCGGCGCCGCCAATGGCGAGCTCTTCTTCCGAATCTCCGTGCCGGCCGGCCAGCAGAGCCTCACATTCACTGTCCAGGGCGGGACCGGTGACGCTGATCTCTATGTACGCAAGGGCAGTGCGCCGACGACATCCCTCTGGGATTATCGACCGTATCTGAGCGGTAACAACGAAGCCGTCACCGTCACAAATCCCGCCGCCGGCGACTGGTTCGTCATGCTGCGCGGCTACAGCGCATATTCCGGCGTTTCGATCGTCGCCAAATACGAGACGCCGGTCTCTCAGACGCGCATCGTGAGGCTCTCGGGAGACCTCGACTTCGGCTTCATTCCCACCGGCGGCTCGCTCCAGCGCAGCCTCACGATTTTCAACGACGGCAACGCCCCGCTCGTCGTGTCTGGGATCACGCTGCCGCAGGGATTCACAGCCAACTGGACGGCGGGAACCATCGCCGCCGGGGGATCGCAGCTTGTCAACGTGACGTTTGCACCGACTGCGGTGAAGGTCTATTCCGGCGTCCTTTCGGTCGTCTCGAACAAGACATCCGGCACCGAGACGATCGGACTGACGGCTACCGGCACGAGCTCGATCGCCCCGCTGACAAACGGGGTGCCGACTCCCGCCTTCAACGGTTCGCCGGGGTTCGGCAGCCTTTTCCAGATCAGCGTTCCGGCGGGGCAGACCGAGCTCCGGATCCAGACGTCGGGAGGGACCGGCGATGCCTCGGTCTACGTGCAGAAGGGAACCGCCCCCACTGCGACGGTTTATGATTTTGCCTCGCGCTCAACCGGCAACGCGGAACTCATCCAGGTGAGCCAGCCCGATGCCGGCGACTGGTTCATCCTTGTCGCGCCCGAGCCCCAATTCTCGGGAATCACACTGGTTGCCGGCTACTCGGCGACCTCGCAGAAGACGATCCGCCTCGTCGGCGACCTCGCGTTCGGAAGCGTCCGGATCGGCCAGACCCCGCAGCGGATTCTGAAAGTCTTCAACGATGGCGATGCGCCGCTCACCCTGACTGGCATGACGTTGCCGGCCGGTTTCTCGGCCACCGGGATCACCGGGACGATCCAGCCGCAGACCTCGCGGGATATCCCAGTCACGTTCACTCCGGTCGCCGGACTGGCCTACGGCGGAACGATTGCCGTGCAGAGTGACAAGACCTCGGGAACAGAAACGATCGCCTGCAGCGGAACCGGCCAGGCGGTCGATGACACCACCGTTCTTTCCAACGGCGTCCCTGTCAGCGGGCTTTCCGGCACCAGGGCATCCCAGGTTTTCTTCCGGGTGGCCGTCCCCGCTGGCGCGACTCAGCTGGAGGTCGTGATGGCCGGTGGCACCGGCGACGCCGATCTCTACGTCCGCAGGGGAGCCAAGCCCACTCTCTCGCTTTATGATTCCAGTCCCTACCTGGAAGGAAATGATGAGACTGCAACGATCCAGAACCCGCAGTCCGGCGACTGGTATGTCATGGTCGACGGCTATTCCTCTTATGCCGGCCTGACTCTGGTCGCCACCTTCTCAGTGCCCGGCGGTTCGACCCGCACCATCGGTCTCACTGGCAATCTGGCATTCGGCAATGTGACCGTTCTCCAGTCCGCTCAAAAAATCCTGACGATCTCGAATACCGGCAATGCCGATCTTGCGGTGAGCGGGATCGACTTCCCGCAGGGATTTTCGGGCAACTGGACGGGCGGTAACGTTCCCGCTGGAGGAAATAGAACTTTGGCCGTGACGTTTAACCCCGCCGCTGCCCAAACCTACGGCGGAACGATCACCGTCGCCAGCAACAGCAGCTCCGGATCAAACCAGATCGCCTGCAGCGGGACCGGCCAGCCGCTGGTCAGCCGGATCCTCTCACTTTCCGGCGACATGGATTTTGGAAATGTCGCCGTCGGTGCCTCCCAGCAGCGCCTCCTCACTCTGTCGAACATTGGAAACACCGCCCTTACCGTGACCGGGCTGACATTCAGCTCCTCGGTTTTCTCTGCCAGCTGGACCGGAACCATCGCAGCCGGCGGCTCGAAATTTGTCGCAGTGACGTTCTCGCCGGATACCGAGGGCCCGTTCAGCGGGACGGTAACGGTCCTGTCGAATGCCACGAGCGGTTCCTCCCAGCTGGCGCTCACCGGGGTGGCCACGGCCGGATCCAGCGGTTTGCCCGCGGAATGGGAGACGCTTCTCCAGGCGGTTGACTTCACCGGACTTGTCGGCGGCACGCTTGCTGCCGACGGTTCGCCGGCTGCCCCGCTCGGCCGTCACGGGCTCCTCCGCATCCGGACGATGGTCGACAGCATCGGCGGATTTATTGGCACCGGAAGCCTCAAGCTGGGAAGCTCGGTTTACAAGATCGGCTTCTCCGAAATCTCATCGGACGGGCAGGCGCTCTTCGCCGGGCTGCGTTCCAGCAAGGCCAGCGATCCGGTCCTCGCCCTCGAACTCCAGTTTGAAGTGCGCTCCGGGATCGGCGTCTGGACTGGCCGGGTGATCTTCCCTGATGGACAGGACCTCCCGCTCACGCTGCGCCCGCGCGCCCACAGTGGCAAGGGGACCGATCTCTCCGCGCTTGCAAATGCGACGTTCAACTGCGTTCTGGAGGCCTCCGGCAGCGAGGCGCTCGGGCATGGCTACGTCTCGATCAAGGTCCAGCGCGACGGCGGGGCGCGCCTGACCGGCCGCCTCTCCAACGGGCTGGCATTTACCGGTGCCGCGGATGGCGTGAGGGACGAGACTGGAGGCCTCCGCTGGGAGAGCGCGACAGTGCTGGAATCCGGCAAAGGGCTGCTCGCACTGAGCCTTCTCGCCACCGAATCTGCAGCCGGGACGCTGGATGGCTCGGCGCTCTGGGTCAAGGGCGCGAATGCCAAAAGCGTCTTCCACCCGACCGGGTTCAGCGAACCGATGGCGGTGACCGGCGCACGGTGGGTCAAGCCGGCCACGAGCCTCATCCCGCAGGATGACTTTGTCCTTGCCGTCGATCCGCTGGCGATCACGCCGGGGCTCACATCAACATTCGACGGATTGTGGGGCACCAACAAGCCGGTCTTCACAACGCCCATCAAGGGTCTCACCATTCGCTTCACCCCTGCGACCGGTGCCTTCAGCGGAACCATTCCCTACGTCGATTCCGGAAAAACCATCCTCCTGAAATACTGGGGGCTCACCCTCCCGGAGACCATTCAAACCTCGGGCGGAAACGCCGTGCTCGGCGCCGGATTCCTGCTCAACGGTGCTTCCGCCGCCCCGGTGGAAATCCAGCCGTAGTTTTTTCATAAACGATCCTGAGTGGGTGGATGCCTGCGGAGGAGGAGGCTTGGTTTCGTTTCCGTTGCTGAAGATGAGGTTCATCCACGATCTGATGCGGAGCAGGACCTTACGGAGGACTGCGAGGTGTCCCAGATCCAGAGGACCGGCCAGATTGCATGCAGGGTGAAAAGTCCGCGGTGCAGGATCGTGCGGATGGGCTCCTGAGAAATAATTGTAACGCGCGGGCTGCGTGCCGCTATGGACGGTTGATGAAACGAGTTTATGTGAAATGGGTGATCGGTGCGGCGTCCTGGGTCGTGGCGGGAGCGGGCGTGGGAGAGGCGGGAACCCTGCCGGAACATTGGGAACCTTCGGGGCTTGGCGGCGGCGGGGGGATGTTTTCTCCGGCGATCAGCCCGCACGATCCGAACGTCATGTTTCTGTCCATTGACATGGGGCACGTCTTCCGGACGCTCGATGCCGGTGCCATGTGGCAGATCCTGCCATTCCAACAGATCGAGGGCGGGCAGCAGACGCAGGTGCAGTTCACATCCACTCCCTCGACCGTCTATGCCGCTGAACGCGGGCGCGACCCGGTCACGGAGGGCAATCTTTTCCGGCCGAAAAAAAGCACCGATCTCGGCGGCCACTGGTCGTCGTTTTCTGCATGGCCGCCTGCGAGCCATCCATCCGAGCGTGCGGTTTCGGTCTGGGCGGACCCGAACCGCGACGACAGCTTCCTCGTCGCGAGCGATGCCCGGCTGTGGTTCTACCGGAGCAGCGGGACGGGCGGGAGTTTCAGCCTGCTCTATACGTTTCCGAGCGGAAACGGGCGGGTCGGAGGCGTCTATTGGAGCGACACGACGCCTGAGGTCTGGGTGGGATCGAACGACGGTCTGCTCTATCATGCAGATCCGTTCGCCGGCGGAAATTTCACTACGGCGGCCAGCCCGCCATCCGGAAACAAAATCATCTCATTTGCGGGTGCCCGGCAGGGCGGGGTGCTGCGGTTTTATTGTGTCACGACCCAGATGTCGGTGAGCGCGACCAAGTCGCCGCAGAGCTTTTCCGGTGGAGCAAACAACCGGGTCTACCGCATCGATTGGCCGCAGGATTCCGTATGGACGCACGAGACCGGGATTCCGGCGGCGGATTATCCGGTCATTGTCGGGATGGCGCGCAACCGTGCGGATTGCGTGCACGTCGCCGTCGCACGGTCGGCCAGCTATCCCCACCAGCACAGCGTCTACCGGCAGGACGGGCCCGGAGCAGCCTGGACGCGCACGATGCTCACCGAGGGGAACGGAAACCTGCACACCGGCTGGGGCAGCATCAACGCGAACGGCGGACTGCCCTCAAATACGCTCGAGACCAATATTGGCTATTCGTTTCCCTGCGGCATGGCGGTCTCACCGACGGATGCCGACCGGGTGGTGATCTGCGACAACTGCGTGATCCACCGCAGCGACAGCGGCGCGCAGTCCTCCCCCGTTTGGAGGCAGATCTACACGACCCCGGACAACCCGCTCCACGGCCCCGGAGAGCTCTTTCCGCACGGGCAATCCTACCTCACCGGCGGGCTGGAGCTGACCGTTTGCTACTGGGTGGACTGGTTGTCCGCGTCGGATGTTTTTCTGGGCGCGCTGGACTACCTTTGTCCGCACAGTCTGGATGGCGGTGAGCGGTGGGGGTTTGATTACGACCCCGCCAGCCTGCCCAGCGGCGACATCCCCCAGGTTGTCAGCGATCCGGCCACCGGCATCCGCTACGCGATCTGCACCTATGCCATTTCTGTCTATGAGTATCTCGGGACGGATGACGTGAACGTCGACTATTCCGGGCCAACAACGAAGACCGCACCCGGCCTCTGGTCGCTCGCACCTGGGGCGACGCAGTGGGTTCCTGTCCGCACCGACTTCGGCGTCGGTGAGCCGGATTCCCCGCTTACGCGCGGGGCGAATCCGTGCTGGGTCGCGGTGGACGCGCTCCGCCGCAGGCTTTACGTCGCGGTCCAGCACAGCAACCCTGCTGCGGATGGAATTTATCAACGCGACCTCACCACCGGGGCTTGGAGCAAACTGCCTTCGCCCGCGCCAGGCGCATTCCGGCCGGCGGGCACGGCGATCGTGCATCCGTTCAATATCCGGATCCTCCCCAACGGCGACCTGCTCGTGAGCCATGCGGCCAGGCAGGCCGGAAATCCCAACGCCGGCTACACGCCAAGCTCCGGGGTCTTCCTCTATTCTCAATCCACGCAAACATGGGCCGACAAATCCACCCGCATCGAGCTCCGGTATTTCACGCGCGATGTGGTTGGCGATCCACGCGACCCCTCCGGGCTTGCCTGGTATGCATGCGTGAGCAACACCGATCTCGCTGCAACCGTTCCCCCCTCGGCGGACGCTCCCACCACCTATGGCGGGCTCTACAAGACGGTGGACGGCGGGGACACCTGGACGCTCGTCTGGAATGGCGAGGCGGGCGTTGCGGGAAAACCCGGCGTCCCCGGGCAGCCGAACGTCACAGGATGCAGCGTCCTCTCGGTGACCCCGCACCCGGCGAACAGCTACGAGCTCTGGATGACAACCCGGTTCGCCGGGCTTTGGGTCTCGCAGGACCGCGATGCGGCAAACCCGACATTCCAGCAGACTTCGTATCCGTTCCGCGCCCCCGAACGCGTGTTCTTCAACCCGCATGTTCCGGACGAGGTCTGGATCACGAGCAACGGATACGGGCTCAGCATCACCAGCCGCCCGAAGAGTTTTCTTCTGTGGCAGAAGGACCGCTTCGGCTCCCAGGTGTCGGACCCGGCGATTGTTGGCGATGCTGCCGATCCGGATGGCGACGGCAATCCGAACCTGCTCGAATACGCTCTTGGCGGCGATCCGCTTTTCCCGCCAGGCTCCCCGCTCACGGCGCTTTCGACTGCGGGTAACTTCCTCTCGCTCACCTTCAGCCGCATCGACGATCCCTCCCTGACCTATTCCGTCGAGGCAAGCGACGATCTCCTCGACTGGGGGACTGCACCGGTCTGGAGCAGCAGTGGACCGGCCAACACCGCGGGCCTGGTCACGGTGACGGATTCCGCAGACCTCTCCACAACTCCGCGTAGGTTCCTGCGCCTCCGGGTCCAGCGGCCATGAGGAAGGATTGTTGTGCGAGGGAAAATCCTGCTAACCATTTTCTCTTATGAGCGATGATGCCGATTTCGTTCGCGCCGTCCAGCGTGGCGATCCGCAAGCCTTCAGTCCGCTTCTGGAGATGCACCTCCCGTCGCTCCGCGCATTCATCGCGCTGCGCGCGCCCGTCCCGCATCTCATCGACGAAATTGCCCACGAGACGTTTGTTTTCGCCTACCGGAACATCCATGCCTTTTCGGCGGGAACCTCGTTTCCCGCATGGTTGCGCGCGATCGCGGCGAACCTCCTGCGCGCCGAACTCCAGCGCCACGCACGGGATCAAGCCGGCCGTTCGCGCTATGAGGAATGGAAGCACGCCCAAGCCCAACTGCGCGCTTCCGAGCGCCTTGATGCGCCGGATGCCGAATATCTCGCCCAGTGCCTGGAGCGCATGGGGCAGGGCGCCCGCGACCTCATCGAAGAAAAGTACTGCAAGGGCATGGACTCTGCCGCTATGGCCGCCCAGAGAAACAAATCGGTCGAGTGGATCCGCGTCACCCTCTTCCGACTGCGCCAACAACTGAAAGCCTGTGTCGAAAATAAACTCCAGGAGGCCGCCGGTGGACAGGGATGAGGCTATCGCTTCGTGGGTGGATGGGGACCCGGCTCTCATCGCGCAATTGACCGCGGAGGACGGCCTGCTTGCTGAGATGCTTGAGCAGGAGAGCATCCATGTTGCCCTTGCGGCATACTACGATTCCGGGCAGGCATCCGAGAGAGTTCGGGCCTCCGTGATGGCTGACATCCTGGCCTCCGCGACTAAGGCCGCTAAGGTGGCCGTTTTAAACTCCGTGGCCAAAACACGGGGACGAAAACGCTTTGGTGACCAGTGGCGGATGGCCTGGCTCGGCGGAGGCCTGGCAGCTGCAGCCTGCTTGGTGCTCGTCCTCGCGAGCCGTCAATATCCTCCTGCAGACCCAGACTCTCCTGCCGGTCTGGCCGTTGCCCCGACTCCCGCAGCAACGCCTGCCCCGATCATTCACGTGCCGGTGCCCGGGACACGCGTCGTCGAATCCACGCCGCCTCCGTCGCCTCCCGCTCCGTCGATTCGCGAGATCGTCCCTGAACCGACGCCTCCGGCGATCGTTGCGGCGGCGCCACTTCCTGTGCCAGAGCCCACCGCAGCACCGGAGACCGTCACTGTCGTTCCGACGCCTCCCCCCGTTGTGGCAAGCACCCAGGCGGCACCGGGAAGGAATCCGAATCTCCGCCCATTTTCCGATGAGAGCCCGTGGAACCTCCCGCTCCCCGCCAATACCAGACTCACCAGCTCCAGATTGACGGCTCGAGACAAAAATCTCCGGATTTTTCTGCGGTGGCAACCGGTCTTTGTCAGCGCATTTCAGATGCCTGAGCGGGAGTTGTGGACAGGGGACTCCAAAGTCGGTGTCCTGCGCATGCCGCCTGCCGTCAATCTTCAGATGTTCCTTAATGTGCCGCTCATCCTCGTGGCCCCCGACGGTCTCACCGCATGGGAAGTGACCCGGCCGCGACCATCCGGGGAAGGCCGCATCGAGGCGGACAGCGCCACGCTTGTGGACCTTGCGGGTTTCGGCCACGTTCCACCCGGGCAGCCTCTCATTGCGGGGATCATCCGCCAGGGGGAACTCGAAAACGGTATCCCCCACGCCTTGTCCATCGGGCTTCCCGCCTCGCTGACCAAAAGCAAATGCCCGGTCGGCTCCCGCCTCGCGATCCCGAAAACATCGAGCCCGGAAAAATTCGGTGCTGCGCGCGAAATCGCGCTGGCGCTCCGCGACTTCGGGGGCTTCGTCACATTCACGTCCCAATCCGACTCCATTGAAATCCTCTCCGCATCGGCTGCTCCGCCCGGAATCCAGTCCGTTTTGCAGGACGTTCTCAGCCACCTGCGCATGACGGCTGAACCCGACAGCCGGTTGATTCGCCCGGCGGATTAAGTGCTGGCAAAAGGAAAAATGGCGGGCGGCATTCAATGAAAGACGTCGATCGCCATGACGATCGTCGCCAATTCGCGGGTTTTATTCGCGAGCTATTTCAGGGGCCCTTCCCCGATGGATCTGTGTATCTCCGCCTGCATCGATTGTCACCGGAAGCGGTCGCTTGGCATGGTTCTGATGGTCTAACTGGCTTTCGCAAGGATGCTCTAAATGCTCCCGTTCCGGTCCAGATGTCGATCTGCGGACGGCAGTTCGCCGAAAAAGCTTTTGTAAGCGGCCGAGAATCGGCCGAGGTGTGAGAATCCCCACGTCGTGGCCACATCGGTGATACGGGGCTTGGGATCCCTGGCCGCCAAAAGGTCCCGCCGCACTCCACAAAGCCGGACAGCGCGGAGGTATTTCATTGGCGGGATCCCGTAAAGCTCGAGAAATCCCAGATGAAGAGTGCGCCGGGTTGCGCCGACAGCCTCGCAAAGATCGGTGATCGAGTGTTCGTCCTTTCCTTCCTCATGCAGGATGGCTGCCACGCGGCGGGCCGCCCGGTGGCGCTCCACTGTTCCTGCGGCCTTGCAGTGGTCATCTAGCTGTGCGAACAGACCGTCCAGGACGGCGTTCTCGAGCCTCTGGGCGGCAATGGGTTTGGCGAGCTCCTCCGGTTTTGCTAATGCCTCTTCAAGCAACCTGGCAAGCTGGTGTCCCACCTGCTCGAAGGCCGCCACGCCGGAAAACCTCAGTATTCCGGTGCGGCTTTTCACGGGAAACGGTTTCCGCCACTGGATCATTGCGTGCCGTTCGAGTGCCTCTTGGCTCACTGCGATGGTCATAATATCAATCCCGTTCATGAATGAGAAATCCAATCCGCAGGTATCTTCCTGAACGATCAGCTCCCGCTTCTGCACCTGCCGGCCCCGGAATTGGACCCGCGCGGAACGATTCAGGGCGAACGCCAGAACCACGGTGCCCCGGGGAATCGCGCCGCCGATCTGCGTGCCGAGTGAGCGCCAGGTCCTTGCGAGCTGGAGGTCGCGTGTGTGCACGGCCTTCGTGGAAAACCGGTAGGTCCCTTTCTGCAGCTGCGTCGTCTCGACGTTCCATTTGACGGCTACGGCAGCCGCCTGCTCGAACCCCTCTGCCTCGCAGGCAACCGCCGCCCCGGCCGGAAACAACGGCGGAGAAAACAATGCTTTCATTGGGGTGTCCTTCTAATCGAAATCTTGACCAATGACAAGATTGCACAAAGCGGATAGCGCGATGGCCGGCAAAATCTATGTTCCACCGGCATGAGCAAAAATCTTGCCGACCGGTGTGAGCGGGCCAGCACCGAACTCGCTTTCAGTCTTTTTTGTCCTTCCCGCAAAGGGTTATTTGAGATCCTCGGAGCGGGTCTTCTTGCGGCGTCCTCAGGCACGCTCTCGGCAGCCGCCCCGTTGCAGACGACAGGAACCCCCGGATCACCGAGTGCCACGACCACGATTCCCGGCAGTCAACTCCCGCCGCCCGCATTTCCATTTGGTGGGGTGATCAAGGAAAGCGCGTTAGACTCCAAGTCCTTCTGGCCGCCTCGCGTCGTGCCTCCGAAGGGCGCGCCAAACGTCCTCCTCATCATGACAGACGACCAGGGCTACGGGGTGACAAGCACGTTCGGCGGGGTGATCCCCACTCCGACGCTCGATCGCCTGGCGAAGTCCGGACTGCGCTACACGCAGTTCCATTCCACGGCGCTCTGCTCGCCCTCGCGGGCGGCGCTGATCACCGGCCGCAATCACCACGAGGTCGGGTTCGGCGTCATCAGCGAGATGTCCACCGGCTTCCCCGGCTACAACTCTGTCATCGGGCAGGACAACGCCACCATCGGAAAGATCCTTCAGGATAACGGCTATGCGACCTCGTGGTTCGGGAAGAATCACAACACGCCCTCGTATGTTTACAACCCGTCCGGTCCGTTCGACCAGTGGCCGGTCGGCATGGGGTTCCAGTATTTCTACGGGTTTCTGGGCGGCGAGACCGACCAGTGGACGCCTTACCTCTACAAGAACACGACGCCGGTTTACCCATGGATCGGGAAGAAGGATTACAATCTCACGACCGACATGGCAGATGATGCGATCAGCTACATGCGATCGCTGAACGCCTCCTCGCCCGACCAGCCGTTCTTCGTCTATTACGTGCCGGGCGGGACCCACTCGCCCCACCAGCCGAAGGCCGAATGGCGGGAGAAGTTCAAAGGCAAGTTCGACATGGGCTGGGAAAAAATGCGCGAGCAGATTTTTGAGAATCAGAAAAAGCTGGGCGTGATCCCTCCCGACACCAAGCTGACCCCTTGGCCGGACGGCCAGGCCGAATATGGCGGAGCGAAGCTTCCGCGATGGGATTCGCTTTCGTTTCTCCAAAAGAAACTTTACGCCCGTCAGGTGGAGAATTTTGCCGGCTATGCCGCCTACACGGACCATGAAATCGGTCGCGTCATCCAGGCGGTCGAGGACATGGGCAAGCTGGACAATACGATCATCATCTACATTTCCGGCGACAACGGCACGAGTGCCGAGGGCACGCTGGAGGGATCGTTCAACAACATGACCGCCTACAACGGTATCCTCACCCTGCCCGAGGCCCTGCAAATGATGCACTACGAAGACTGGGGCTCGGACAAAACCTACCCCCACATGTCGGTCTGCTGGGCATGGGCGTTCGACACGCCGTTCAAGTGGACGAAGCAAATCGCCTCGCATTTCGGCGGCACCCGCCAGGGCATGGTCATCTCGTGGCCCGGACACATCAATGATCCGGGCGGCATCCGTTCGCAATTCCACCACCTCATCGACGTTGTGCCGACGATCCTCGACGTCACCGGGATCCCGGCGCCCGAGATCGTCAACGGGATCAAGCAAAAACCGATTGAGGGAGTGAGCATGGCCTACACGTTCGACAAGGCGAATGCCAACGCGCCTTCCAAGCGCGACACGCAGTATTTCGAGATGTTCTGCAACCGCGGCATCTACCACGACGGCTGGTATGCCTGCACGACCCCGCCCGAAGCGGTCTGGCTTCTCGGCGCCAAGCCTCTGCCGCCTGTGAACGAGTATAAATGGGAGCTCTACGACATCACGAAGGACTTTTCCCAGGCCAATGATCTCGCGGCCAGCAATCCCGATAAGCTTAAGGAAATGCAGGCGCTCTTCCTCAGCGAGGCCGCGAAATACCAGGTCTTCCCGCTGGACAACTCCATCCTCCCGCGCCTCACCACGCCGCGCCCCAGCGCGTCCGCCGGTCGCACCGAGTTCACCTACTCGGGGCCGAACGCGAACATTCCGGTCGGCAGCGCCCCGAATTTCATGAACCGCGACTACACGATTACTGCCGAGATCACCGTCCCCGAGGGCGGCGCCGAGGGCATGATCGCCACGCTCGGCGGCCGCTTCGGTGGGCTCGGCCTCTACCTCCTCAAGGGCAAACCCGTCTTCTGCTACAACATGCTCGACCTGGAGCGATTCCGCTGGGAGGGCGGCGTGGGCGCCGAGGACTGGCTCGGCAAGGCGCTCAAGCCCGGCAAGCACACCATCGTCTTTGACTTCAAATACGATGGTCCCGGGCCCGGCAAGGGAGGCGCCGGCGTCATGACGGTCGACGGAAAGGAATTCGCCAGAAAAACCATCCCGCACAGCATTCCGATCATCATGACGATCGACGAGACCTTCGACATCGGCAGCGACCTGCGCACCGGCGTGGACAGCACCTACCAGCTCCCGTTCACCTTCACCGGAACGATCGACAAACTGACGGTCAAGACCGGTCCCGACCAGATGACCGCCGCGCAGCGGACGGCCGCGGATCAAGCTCTGGCCAAGGCCACCGACTAATCCGTCCCACATGCTCCTGCCGGTCCGCACCGCCATCCTGCCAGAACAAAACAAAACCATTCAACCCGGTGCGGGCAGCATTTCCAGAAAACTATGGCCACTCTCCAGCGACCTGATTCGTATCCTCGCCTGTGAGATAAACACTCATCGCACGAAATACCTTATGACCACAAAAGAAACCGCCGCAGTCACCGCATCGCGGAGGGCCATGAACATCCGTCTTCTGGCGGCCGCCATGCTCACGCTGGCTGTGGCGCCATCATTTGCGCAACCACCGTCCGCGGAGCTGCCCGAAGTGTTCTCTGACGGCGTCGGCGCCCAAGCCCAGCGCGTCAAAAACATCAACCAGGTTCGCTATATCGAGATGTATCTGGCGGCCCGGGATCCGAAAACCGGGAATTTCCTCGGCGCGTGCTACAACTCATCCATTCTTCCCTCGGATATTCCGGCGTCCAAGGACACCTCGCCGCAGAATCTGCTGGAGGGACTGAACTTTAAAAAAATCAAAAAGGAATACGGCGTCGCAGCTGTGTCCCTGAATGGTCCGAAACTCTGGATGTGCGATTGGTTCGAAGCCGATGTCGGAGCCACTCGGGTGTTCAACGGCATCAAGGCCCAGTGGTGCGCCCAGCTGAACATGGGCAAGAGCACGAACGTCAACAATGTGCCGGCTTACGAGCCCTTCCATATCGCGCGGAAGAGTTCCGTCGGCTGGAACAAGGGTACGAAGGTTTTGTTGCTCGACGATCCCCATGGCAACACCTGGATCATGAAAGGCTTCCAGCAGGGCCTTAAACCGCAGCATACCTACGAGCAGTTTCTTGCAGCGGGCTCCAGCAACTTCAAGAAGCTCCCTCCAGGCTGGAAGTTCCGGGTCAAGACGCTGGACAAAAACTACATCGAGACACCAAAAAACGGGGTCGCCACGATTCTCTCGGATGAGTTTTTTAACGTGTACGACAAGACCGGTCCGGGAATGGGCAACGGCAAACCATAACACACCACCTCTCCCCGGTGCGGGCCGCTCTTGTCCGTGCATCCCGCGCCGTTTTCAGACAACCTGCAACCATCCAAAATCGACCATGAAAACAATGAAGCGCACCTTCCTGCAACCTATCATGACCGCCTGTTTTGCGGCGGCCGCATTGCTCGCAGGTCCGGAAATGAGCCGGGCTGGAGAACCCCCCCTGGAGGCTGTGCCGCTCGGCGTTGAGGCCTATATCTATGGCTATCCGCTGGTCACGATGGAGATGACACGTCGCATCATGACCAATGTGGAGAAACCCGAAGGCACGCGCGCGCCGATGGGAAACTTCGTACGGATGCGTGAATATCCCACCGCGGAGTTCCGCGACGTGACCGCGCCCAACGCCGACACGCTTTACACCACCGCGTGGATCGATGTCGGCCAGGAGCCGTACGTTCTCAGCCTGCCCGACATGAAGGACCGCTATTACCTCTTCCCGATGCTCGATGGCTGGACCGATGTCTTCCAGGTGCCCGGCAAACGCACCACCGGCACCGGGCCGCAGAAATACGCGATCACCGGTCCCGGCTGGAAAGGCAAGCTGCCCGAAGGCGTTCAGGAATACAAATCCCCGACGAACATCGTCTGGCTCCTCGGGCGAATCTACTGCACCGGCACTCCTGAGGATTATGCGGCCGTCCACAAGCTTCAGGACGAGATCTCGATCGTGCCGCTCAGCTCCTACGGCAAGCCCTACGCGCCCCCGGCGGGTAAAGTCGATCCATCGATCGACATGAAGACCGCGGTCCGCGAGCAGGTGAACGCGCTCAGCGTGGAGGACTACTTCACGCTGCTTGCGAAGCTGATGAAAGACAACCCGCCGAACCCGGCGGACAAGCCGGTGATCGCCAAGCTGGCCAAGCTCGGCATCGTTGCCGGACAGCCGTTCGACGGCAGCAAGCTCAACCCGCTCGCGAAGGAAGCCTTCTCTATGGTTCCGAAAATCGCCAACGAGAAGATCATGATGCATCTCAAGGAGGGTATCCTGACCGGCGACATGACGCTGACAAACGGATGGGTCTTCACGACGAAGGCGGGACGCTACGGCACAAACTATATCCAGCGGGCGCTCATCACCGCCATCGGACTCGGCGCCAATCGCCCGCAGGACGCGATCTACCCGACCTCGGAAGGCCCGGACATCCTCGGGTCCTACACCGGAGCGAAGAACTACGTGATGCACTTTCCCAAGGGCGGACTCCCGCCGGCCAAGGGCTTCTGGTCGCTGACCATGTATGACAAGGATTACTTCTTCGTGAAGAATCCCATCAACCGCCAGAGCATCAGCGCGCGGCAGGATTTGAAAACGAACCCGGACGGATCGGTTGACCTTTACATCCAGAATGAAAGCCCCGGCGCCGACAAGGAATCAAACTGGCTGCCCGCGCCTCCGGACAAGTTCATCCTCATGCTTCGCCTCTATTGGCCGAGCGAAAAGGCTCCTTCGATCATCGATGGCACCTGGAAGATTCCGCCGGTCAAAGCGGTGGAGAAGCAATGACGATCGGGAAACGCAAGCGGCGACCTTGACAAGGGAAATCACCGTTTTTATCCCTGAAAAATCCTATGCACACCCTCTTACGCCCCATCGCTCCCGCACTCGCCGCGACCGCAATCGGAGCTCTTGCACTGACCAGCTGCGAAAAGAAACACGACGCCATCGCCCTGGCCGCGAAGGAGGACAAGAAGGAGGGCCTTCCCGCTCCCGGGATCGAGGAGACCAAGGCGATCGCCGAGGAGGCGTTCATCTACGGCCTGCCGATCGTGATGAACTACGCGGTGATGAACGAGTTTTGCGTGGACAAAAATTCGGGGCAATACAAGGGGCCGTTCAACACGATCGCAAACGAGGCCCGCGTCTTCACCTACAAGGACACCGCTGTCATCACGCCCAACAGCGACACGCCGTATTCGATGCTCTGGCTGGACCTGCGCGCTGAGCCGATGGTCGTCTCCGTGCCGGCGGTGGAGAAAGACCGCTACTACTCGGTGATGCTCTGCGACGGTAACGCCTACAACTACGGCTACATTGGCACCCGCGCGACAGGCCCGGAGGCTGGGGATTACCTTGTTGCCGGGCCCGGATGGAACAGCGAGACGCCCGCGGGCATCAAAAAGGTTTTCCGCTCGAGCACGCCGTTCGCCCTCACCCTCTTCCGCACGCAGCTTTTCAACGCGGACGACATGCCGAACGTCGTGAAGGTGCAGTCCGGCTACAAGGTCCGGCCGCTCTCGGCTTTCCTGAACCAGCCCGCGCCACCCGCCGCGCCGGAAATTCATTTCGTTCCGGCGACCACCAAGGGGATCAAGGAGAACTTCTACGAATATCTCGACGCCGCGCTCGAGTTCGTGCCGGAAACCCCGGAAACCAAGGACCTCCGCGGGCGCCTCGCCAAGATCGGGATCGGCCCTGGAAAGACGTTCTCGTTCAAAGACCTCTCGCTCGAACACAAGGCCGCGGTCCTGCTCGGCATGAAGCAGGGCGATGACAAGGTGGCTAAGTATCTTGCCACCGGCATGAAGGACATCAACGGCTGGAAAGTCGGTTCCCTCTTCGGCGACTCCGCCTTCTACAACGGCGACTGGCTGAAGCGCGCCGCCGCCGCCCAGGGCGGCATCTACGGCAACGACGCGGTCGAGGCCATGTATCCGATGACCAGAGACGACGCAACCGGCGAGGTTCTGGATTCCAGCAAGCACAACTACACGCTGACATTCCCCGCCGGCCAGCTCCCCCCGGTGAACGCCTTCTGGTCGGTGACGATGTATGACGGCAAGACCCAGCTCCTGATCAAAAACCCGATCGACCGCTACCTCATCAACTCGCCGATGCTCCCCGGCATGAAGACGAACGCGGACGGCTCGCTCACGCTCTACATCCAGAAGGACAGCCCCGGCCCCGACAAGGAGGCCAACTGGCTTCCTGCCCCCGACGGCACGATCTACCTTGTCCTGCGCCTCTACTGGCCCCGCCCGGAGGACCCATCAATCCTTCCTGCCGGCGAGGGCACATGGAAGCCGCCGGGGCTGGTGCAGGCGGATTAAGTTGACAATGACACATGGGCGACCATGCCTCGCTGCAAGAGGCCCAACGCAAAACTCTTGCGGCACTCAATGAAATCTTGCGCTGGCTCGCGATGTTCTTGGGTAGCTTTTACGGTGATTTTAAGTTCACCGTTGGGAAATAGGTTTTGAAGCGGCCCTCGTCCGCAGTCGCCAGCGTCCATCCCATGATTTGTGCATGGGCACCAATAAAGAAATCCGGCAGCGGCATCGAGGGGGCTTCTTTCCCGGACTCAACCTTGCGGCGTACCCGATATTTCCGATAAGCACGGGCGCAGACGTCCGCTGCAGCCACTGGAACGTCCGTGATGACCACTCCCCAGCTTCGGATCCGGTCGGCTACCGTTTGTGGCTTGGCATCTCCCACACACACCTCGGCCAGGCTGACCGCGTTCATGGCAACTCCCTCGCCCGATACCCCATCAGAAATGATCCGGCGAGCCCAACGACAGTATTGCGACTCCTCCTCGGAGGCGTGGATCAGCACGTTGGTGTCCAGCAGTATCATGGCTCGCGGGTCAATTGACGAAGCGTCGCCCAATCCACCTTCGGAAGCAGCGGAGCGGCTTCAATGGCCCGGAGGCACTGCGCGCGCGTCAAGCGTGTTTCCGGCTCAGGTCGGACCAAACGAACAACAATGAAGCGTCCGTCCGACTCGCGCTGAATGTCAAAAACATCGCCCGGGCTGGCCGAAGGCAAAACAATCCGCTTCTTGCTGTCCACTGTCGACGTCATTGTGGGATCATCCCACCAGCGTCCCACACTGTCAACCGAGCATCTGTGTCGATCTGACTCCAGTATGTGCTGCAAGTCCCGGGGAAGAAGGTCGAGGGAAGGTGAAAACCCGGCTGACAGGAGATTGACGCCGGGCAGCAGCACTATTTCCGCCATCCACTCTCTCGCGTGGGCGAAAACCAAAAACCGATTCTAGACAGAGCCGAGGCCATAGGCCGGGACAGATCCCGCAACTGCGCGACCCGGAGGGTGAGCGGAGCGCATCAATTTGCAGAAATGATAGAGAGGGAGACTCATCTAAAACGCGCGGAGATTGCTCGGGACAAGCATACCCTTCATAAACACAAAATTTGTGCACACGATACGACTGTTAAGTGCTCGACCCGGCTCAACCCTTCTCCCACGCAGTCGGTAACCGGCGCACATTCCGAGTCGCTTGGATTGATCAACCGGTGCCGGAGGCATGGGGTAACCAATCACGCGAACGGTGCCAGAAGCGGATGGTTCGCCGCCCTTCGATCGAAATTGACTCACCTATGTCCCGTTGTCGGCAATGACCTGGCTCACGCGCTAAAACCCGGTCTTGAGCTTCGGATTCGTGGCTAGACCGGCAATCCCGCTGCCTCCCACCCCGCACGGACGTCCCCCTGCAAACGTGAACGGGTTTACCCGGTCCGTGGCCGCTGAGGCGCGGATTGACATTTTCATGACTTCCGTCAAAAAAAGCCGCATGACATTATCAAACCTCCTGCGCTTTGCAGTGCGCGCCGCCATTGCCGCTGTCATCTTCAGTGTCACGCTTCACGCGGCCGGTCCTGCGAAGAAGCCGAACATCCTGATCCTCTGGGGCGACGACATCGGATGGTGGAACATCTCCGCCTACAACCACGGCCAGATGGGTTACAAGACACCGAATATCGACTCCATTGCCAAGTCGGGCGCGATGTTCACCGACTGGTATGGGCAGCAGAGCTGCACGGCCGGGCGGTCGTGTTTCATCACTGGTCAGAGCGGCTACCGCACCGGCCTGCTGAAGGTCGGTCTGCCGGGCGCTAAGGAAGGCCTTCAGGCCCGCGACGTGACAATCGCCGAGCTGCTTCGGGCCCAGGGCTACGTGACCGGACAGTTCGGCAAGAACCACCTCGGAGACCGCGACGAGCACCTGCCGACGGCGCATGGATTCAACGAGTTTTTCGGTTCGCTCTACCACCTGAACGCGGAGGAGGAACCTGAAAACCCCGACTACTTCAAGGATCCGGGGATGATCAAGAAATACAGCACCCGCGGCATCATCCACAGCTGGGCAAACCCGGACGGCACCCAAAAGATCGTGAGCACCGGACCGCTCACGAAGAAGCGGATGGAAACCTGCGACGAGGAGTTCACCAAAGAGACCCTGCGATTCCTGGAAGATGCCAAGAAGGCGGACAAGCCGTTCTTCGTCTGGTGGAACGCGACCCGCATGCATATCTGGACGCATCTCAAGCCCGGGAGCGACGGTAAGACCGGCCTCGGCATCTATCCCGATGGCATGGTCGAACACGACGGCCACGTCGGCCAGATCCTCGCCAAGCTCAAGGAACTCGGCCTCGATGAGAACACGATCGTGATGTATTCCACCGACAACGGTGCGGAAAAATTCTCCTGGCCGGACGGCGGCTCATCACCGTTCCGCAATGAAAAAGCCAGCAACTGGGAGGGCGCGTACCGCGTTCCCTGCGCGATCCGCTGGCCGGGCGTGATCGAGCCGGGCAGCGTCATGAACGACATCTACTCCCACGAGGATATGCTGCCCACCCTGCTCGCTGCGGCCGGTGTCCCTGATGTGAAGGAAAAACTGCTCCAGGGAATGAAGGTTGGCGAAAGGACCTTCAAGGTCCACCTCGACGGCTATGACCTCACGGATTCGCTCTCCGGAAAATCTCCCAGCCCTCGCCGTGAGTTCTTCTACTTCAATGACGACGGGGCGCTCGTGTCACTGCGCTTCGACCAATGGAAACTCGTCTTCTCCGAGCAGCGCGCCAACGGCCTCGATGTCTGGCAGGATCCCTTTGTCCCGCTCCGTTTCCCGAAGCTTTTCAACCTGCGCTCCGATCCCTTTGAAATCGCGGACCACGAAAGCATCAACTACGGCAAGTGGCGGATCGACCGCGCCTTCCTCCTGGTGCCCGCGCAGCAATACGTCGCGCAGTTCCTCGCGACCTTCAAGGACTACCCGCCCAGCCAGAAGGGCGGCACGTTCGCGCTCGACAGCGTGATGGAGCAGCTCAACCAGGATACAAACTAGGCGCCCTGCAAAATATTCTTCGACCGCCGGTCCGGCGGCTGAATAATCTGCCTGCTGAGCATGCGATCCCGCGTTCTTCTATTCCCGGCCCTCGCCGCTGTGTCGGCCTTGTGGCCGGAAGGTCTCCAAGCTGACGGTGGCATGGTTGCCATCCCCGGCGGCGAGTTTACCATGGGCTCGGACGCCGATTATGCCAGGCCGAACGAGCGCCCCGCGCACCGCGTGAAGGTTTCAGCATTCCTCATCGACAAATATCCGGTGACGAATGCCGTGTTTGCAAAGTTCGTCGAGGCGACCGGCTACAAGACCGTGGCCGAGCGCCCGGTGGATTGGGAGGAACTCAAAAAGCAGGTCCCGCCCGGGACGCCAAAGCCGCCGGACGAAACGCTGCAGCCCGGCTCGCTCGTCTTCCATGCGACCACCGGCCCGGTCGATTTGCGCGACATGTCCAATTGGTGGACATGGACGAACGGCGCAAGCTGGCGTCACCCCGAAGGACCGGGCAGCGGCATCAAGGGCCGCGAAAATCATCCGGTCGTTCAGATCGCCTGGGAGGATGCCGCCGCCTACGCCAAGTGGGCGGGCAAGCGTCTCCCCACCGAGGCCGAGTGGGAATTTGCCGCCCGCGGCGGACTCGAAGGCAAACGCTACGCCTGGGGCGACAAGGAACTAGTGGATGGAAAATACTGCGTGAACCGATGGACCGGCGACTTTCCCTACAAAAATTCGGCCGAGGATGGCTACGTCGGCACATCGCCTGTCAGCAGCTTTCCACCAAACGGCTACGGGCTCTACGACATGGGCGGCAATGTCTGGAACTGGTGCGCTGATGTTTATCACGGCGGCAACCACCGCGCCCAAAAAGGCTCCGGTGTCTGCTGCGACCCCAAGGGGCCGGCCGCTGACTCCATCGAAGAACCACTCCCCGGCGACCCTTCGCCCGCCGAAGTGCCCGGGGCCATTCGCCGTGTCACCAAGGGCGGAAGCTTCCTTTGTGCGCCGAGCTACTGCGAAAGTTACCGTCCGGCCGCACGACGTGGAACCCCGCCCGACACCGGATCAAGTCACGTCGGGTTTCGATGCGCTAAAGACGCTCCGCCTTCTCCGGAGGCATCTGGGAACCACTGAATCCTCATGCCTTCTTTGCATAAAGCGGATAGTGATAATCACCCCGTTGCCTATCTTCCGTCGAAATGAAAATCCGACTCCCGCACCATTGCGATCAGGAAGACGAAACGCCCCGCAGCACCGGCAGGCCATGAAAAAAGGGCTTCTTTCGATTTTTTCCTGCGGATTGATATCCATTCTGCACCTGCAGGCCGTCGAGCCTTCGCCAACTGCTGCGCCTTCTCCTGCACCGGACATTAGCACCCAAACAGCCGCGCGCGGGAACACACCGCAGTCCCATTCGTTTCTCGATCCCATCGAGGGATTCGCGCGCGATTCCATTCTTCATCCGACGGCGCCTTTCGAGCTGGTCCCGGGAAAAAATGCCAACGACTGGCAAGTCGTGGTCATGCCCTACCTCTGGGCGATGGGGCTCAACGGGAAGAGCGGCGTCGGCGGCCTGCCTCCTATGGATGTGAGCCTGAGTTCGAAGAGGATCCTCCAGAACCTCGACTGGGCGGTCATGGGGCAGGGTGAAATCCGCAAAGGCCGCTGGGGGCTTCTCGCCGATGGCTACTACGCCGCGCTTTCCGGTTCCGGCGACCTCGGCGGAAATCTCTACAAGTCCGGATCGCTCCAGCTTCAGCAGGGTCTCGCCTCGCTCGCGCTGGCCTACCGGATCATCGATGACCGCCGCGGGTTTTTAGACGTCTACGCCGGCGCCCGCTACAACTACCTGGGCATCCAGGCGGATCTGAGCCTCGATTCCGGCGGAATCAGCTCGCTCGGAACCAATGTCGCCAACGGTGTCGCGACGAGAATTTCGGACAAGATCAGCAGTCTCCTCGGCTCCGGACGCTCGCTGGCCGAAGGGGCTCTCGCCGGAGCGGCCGAAAGCGGCCTGTCCCAGGAACTTCTCTCGCAGCATTCGAAATCCAGGCCGCTGGCGGAAAATGTGCTTCTCCTCGACCGGTTGGCCGGGCCGGCCTCCCGCAACGACCGCGGGCCGGACCGGGAAATCTTCCGTGCGATCGATCGGAGGGAACTTCGCAATGTACTGGCTTCTGCTCAGGGCGACATCCGATCCTACATCCGCGCCGAGGCGGCCGCACAGCTGGCCGCTGCCAATGGAACCCTCACACCCGAAATTCAGGCCCGCGCGGATTCCGCGAAAAGCAAGATGGCCAAGAGCATCTCGAACGCGCTGGAGCAATCCCTGCCGACTTACGCGGCCGGCGACCAATGGTGGATCGATCCGATCGTCGGCCTGCGGGCGCAGATCAATTTCACCCGCTGGCTCTTCCTTGCAGCGCAGGCCGATGTCGGCGGCTTCGGAGTGGGATCCCAGATCACATGGAACGCCCAGGCGACAATGGGCGTCAATTTCACCAGGAATATCTTCGGCGAGCTCGGATACCGGTATATGTACGTCGACTACGACAAAAACAGCTTCCTTTACCAGATGAACACGTTCGGCCTGTTTTCATCGCTCGGATTCAAGTTCTGACCGCTTCACGGAGATGCTCCAAGTCGTCCTTCCAACCCCCCGGCAAACGCATAAAAACCCTCCCTCTTCAATTATTGTGAACTCCACTGCGCCAGCTTCTTATTCCGGGGAGCACACCCGGCCCGGGCGTGGTTTCCGGCGGCCTCGCCGGAAAATGGACTTGGCGGCCCGCCAAGCCCGGCACCCGGGGTCCGGTTGTACTCCACGGGTTCGCGCAGTTTGATATCTTTCTAAATCCGTTTGCATTGCCCTCATCCCGTCCAACCACCGTTCACGCATCATCCGCAAATAACTAAAAATCGATGAGCAGCCGATGTGATGAAAATCCCGCCTGGTTGGAGTGCCCGGAGTGCGAGGCACCTGTGCGGGACCGCGCCCTGCCGGGGAAGGCCGAGCTGCGCTGCACCCGCTGCGGGATGCGGGTCAAGGCGGCCCGTGGCATCCATTCCCTCCAGCCCGCATGGGCGTTTGCGACGGCGGGGCTTTTCGTGGCGCTTCTGGCGAATCTCGAACCTATTATGACTTTTGATGTCGCCGGCGACACGCAGTCGAACCACATCGTCTCCGGCGTGATCGAGCTGGCAAAGCAGGGTTATGGCCCGGTGGCCGCGCTGGTCTGCTTTGCGGGCGTTGTCGCGCCGGCCCTCCATCTGGCCGCCATCTGGTATGTGGCCTCCGCGTGCTGCCTGCGCCGGCGGTGGCCGGCCGTTCACCGGGTGGCCGCATTCGTCGAGATGCTCGAGCCTTGGAATCTCGTGCCGGTCTATGCGATCGCGACTGTTGTCGCCGTGGTGAAGCTGGACATGATGGGCACGGTCGACTGGAAAGCGGGCGCGCTCTGGATCCTCGCGCTCTCGCTCTGCTCGCTCTGCGCCGCGCAGGCGTTCGACCGTGAGCTCGTCGAGGAGAGACTGGAGGCGCTCAAATGAAAATGTCCGACGCCACCCGGCTCCAGTGGGCGCAGGCCATGGTGGTCACGGGAATCGTCCTCTACATCCCGGCAAACGTCCTGCCGGTGATGACAATGACCATCGTGGGAACGGTCGCGCCGCTGACCGTGTTCGGCGGGGTCGAGGAACTCTACCACGACGGGCTCTGGCCGCTGGCCGCTGTGGTCTTCCTTGCGAGCATCGTGGTGCCGTTTCTCAAGCTCGTCAGCCTGAGCTGGATTCTTTATATGCACGGGAAGCCGCAGTGGCAGCGCCAGCGGGGCAGCCTGCACCGGATCGTCCACTCGGTCGGAAGCTGGTCGATGGTTGATGTGTTTCTCCTGGCGATCCTCGCGGCGGTCGGACAGCTCGGCGCCCTCGCGGGAGTGAAGGCCGAGCCCGGCGGGTTCTTTTTTGCTGCGGTGCTGGTCTGCAGCCTCCTCGCCGCCGAGTTTTACAAACCCCGTATGATCTGGCAAACCGGTCCGGCATCATGAGCGAATCCGACAACGAAAAATCCGATCATGGCGAAGTGCTGGCCCGCCCCGGCCTGCGCATCTCCTGGGCCTGGCTGTTCCCGATCCTTGCGGCCCTGGCCGCGGGCTGGCTGTTCTGGTCGGAGTGGAAATCCCAGGGGCCTGAAGTGGAAATCGAGTTTGCGAGTGCGCCGGGCATCGAGCCGGGCAAGACAAACCTCGTCTACCGGGGCGTCGTGGCCGGCACCGTTCAGCGGATCCATCTCGACGATCAACTCAAGAAGGTCGTCGTGACTGTGCGCCTCAAGGCATTTGCGGCCGGTCTGGCCCGCGAGGGGACGCTCTTCTGGATCGACCAGCCGGTGATCGGGCTGGGCCGGACTTCCGGGATCGAATCGCTGATTCAGGGCAACTCGCTCAACGCCCGGATGGGCTCGGGTCCGCCCGCACGGCATTTTACCGGAAGCGAAGTCGTCCCGCTCTCCCAGATCGACGAACCGGGGCTGATCCTGAAACTCAAATCCGCAAACGTTCCTTTCCTCGACCGGGGATCGCCGATTTATCACAAGGGCGTGATGATCGGCGCCGTGCGGGGAAAGGAGCTGACGGCATCCCACGAGCCGGTCCTGAACATCATGATCGAAAAACCGTTTGTTGGGCTCGTGCGCAGCAATTCCCGGTTCTGGCTGCTTCCAGCAGCCTCCGCCAAGCTCGGCTCGGGCATGATGCAGATCGATCTGGCCGGGCTCAAGGCGCTCCTGCTCGGTGCGATCACAATGGATTCTTTTGAAGAGACGGGCGGTCCGGTGAAGGAGGGCGACACGTTCGAACTCAGCGCAAACGAGTTCGCAGCCCGCGCCGACAGCCCGCCGGTGCGTGTGACGTTCGACGATGCGCTCGGACTCCGTCCCGGCATTACCGAGCTTCGGTTTCGCGGCTTGCCGGTCGGACTCGTCGAGAGCGTGAGAGCGGACGTTTCCACCGGAACCGTCGAGGCCACCGTCCGCCTGGCAGCAGGCTACGAAAGCCTGCGGGGTGAGGGGGCCGCTTTCACGCTCGTCCGCCCGCGCGTCTCGCTCGAGGGCATTTCCGGAATCGAGACCCTCATCGCTGGAATCTATATCGACTGTATTCCCGGGGATGCCGCCCGGCCGCTTGAACGCTTTGCCGGCTCGACGGCGACCGATGTGGAAGCTCATGGGCAGGGCCTGACCGTCACCCTTCACGCGAAGGAGATCCCGACGATCGATGCCGGCGCGCCCGTCCTCCTGCGAGGGATCGTCGTGGGCAAGGTCAAAGAAAAGTCATTCGACAAAAACAACGAGCCGTCGCTGACGCTCGTGATCCGGCAGGAATTCGCACGCACGCTCACCGCGAACGCAAAATTCTGGCGCGTCCCCGCGACGTCGGTCGAAGCTGGTCCGGAGGGTCTCAGCGTCGGGGTGGCTTCCCTCCAGTCGCTTTGGAAGGGCGGGGTAGCCTTCGACGTCTTTGGTGCGCCCGGCGAACCGGTCAAAGAGGGCGCCCGCTTCGAACTCTTTGCCAGCGAGGCCAGCGCCCTCGATCAGGGGCTCACGGTCACCCTCCACGCGAAGGAGATCCCGACGATCGACGCCGGTGCGCCTGTCCTCCTCCGGGGAATCATCGTGGGCAAGGTCAAAGCAAAGTCGTTCGGCAAAAACAACGAGCCGTCGCTGACGCTTGTGATCCGGCAGGAATTCGCACGCACGCTTACCGCGAATGCCAAATTCTGGCGCGTCCCCGCGGCCACGGTCGAGGCCGGTCCGGGCGTGCTCAACGTCGGGGTGTCAGCCCTTCAGGCACTCTGGAAGGGCGGCGTGGCCTTCGATGTCTTCGGCGCGCCGGGCGATCCGGCCAGTGATGGTGCGCGGTTCGAGCTCTTTGCGAACGAGCGCACAGCCCGCGCCGGCTCGCCCCCGGTACGCATCGACTTTGCAAACGGCCAGGGGATTCTTGCCGGCCAGACCCAGTTGCGCTACCTCGGCGTTCCGGTCGGGCTCGTCGAGGACGTGAAGCCCGCCGGTGGAAAAGTCCACGTCACCGCCCGGCTCAACCCCGGCTACGACTCGCTGCGCCGGAGGGGATCGACCTTTACGCTGGTCCGCCCATCGATTTCCCTGCAGGGAGTCAGCGGCTTGGAAACGCTCGTGAGCGGGGTCTTCATCGAATGCGTGCCGGGACCACAGGGTCCGCCTGCGGATCAGTTCCGTGGTCTTACGATCGAAGGGTCGGACTCCGCGGAATCCGGCTTCCAGATTGTGATCCGGTCCGCCTCGACCTCTGTTGAAGCCGGTGCCCCGGTCCTCTATCGCGGGGTCCAGGTCGGCAGGATCGTCAGCAAGACGCTCGCGCCGGACGGCCGCAGCGCCGACCTGACCGCCTCGGTGGACCGCCCGCATGCCGCGCTCCTGCGCCAGAACACGAAGTTCTGGGATGCGGGCGGCGTCCGCGCCTCGCTCGGATTCCTCGGCATCAAGGTGCGCACCGGATCTCTCCAGTCGCTCGCCCTTGGCGGGATCGAGTTCGGCACCCCCGAAAGCAAAATCCCGTCCCCTCCGGTCCGGCAGGGACACGTCTTCCTGCTCAGCGACTCCCCGCCAAAAAACTGGCCGGCCCCCAAATGAACCGCACGCTCTACTTCATCACCCACCCGAACGTTGTCATCAGCCGGGATGTCCCGGTGCCCCGCTGGCCGCTCTCCGAGCGCGGCCTCGCCCGCATGCGTGCCACGCTCGATCTGCCGTGGATTGGCAGCGTCACATCCGTTTACTGCAGCACCGAGCAGAAGGCGATCGATGGCGCGGACATCCTCGCCGGGTTCCTCTCCCTGCCGGTCACGCAGGTCGCCGAGCTCGGCGAGAACGACCGCTCGGCCACCGGCTTCCTCCCGCCCGAAGAGTTCGAAAAAGTGGCCGACCGGTTCTTCGCTCTTCCGGAAGAATCGGTGCTCGGATGGGAGCGCGCGTGCGACGCCCAGGAACGCATTGCAAACGCGGTTGCCCGGATCATCGACAGCGACCAATCCTCCGGCTCGATCGCCATCGTCTCGCACGGCGGCGTCGGTGCCCTCCTGCTCTGCCGGCTCGCCGGACGCCCGATCGACCGCCAATGGGACCAGCCGCCGAATGGCGGCGGAAATTACTTCGCCGTTTCACTCCCTTCCAGGAATGTCCTCCACGATTGGAAACCCATCGACGGCTGAGGCGGCCGCTTCCCTTCCGGAAAAACGGGTGATCCCTGAAGGACTACGAGGGAAGTCCGGCAGATGCGGAGCTTCGTTCGCGGGCGGCGATCATGACTTCTTTTAAGTGGGCCTTAACGGCAGGAATGGCGATGACCCTTGCCCGCTGCAGCATGGACTCCGCCACAGCCGATTCTCCGTTCCGGTAGTCAGAGCGCCGGATTTCAGCCTTCCGGAGGCGATAACCGACCTGCGAGGGCGTGAGTTCGGTGTGCCGCATGATGAGGTTGGTGGAGAAGCCGAGGCTGCCCATGATCGCGCACTTGAAGTCATCGCCCGCGAGAAGATTCACCGGCCGGGCAACCGTCCGCCCTCCGTTGGCATGTTTCCCGTTTTGGTTTCCAGATTTGCTTTTCATAACCCCTCTTCCCCGTGAACAAATGACATGGCCGCATGCACGACCTCAAGGTTGCACCCGCACTGCGGACAAAATTTCACGTGGTTGCCGCGCTGCCTCGATGCAATACCATTCAGCGGTCTCGATCCGCCGGACTTCGGCTTGCGGGAGCCTTTGACCACTTCGGTCTCCGAAGGAACGGATTCCGGCGAGCCGGGATGCAGCTTGCTCTTGTGCTGCCGGACGCTCGCCATGGTCAGGAAAGGAACTCCCCGGTTGCTGTGTGTCGCCCCGCAGATGTCGCAGGCGATCGCTTCGCCCCCGTCCTTGCCGGCGGCATGCACGATGCTCTTGTGCTTCAGAAGCCTGGCTCTGTCGAATGGTTTTCCGGTCCGCGAGCGGTCGACGCCGCAAATGTCACAGGTTAGTGGTTTTGGCGGCATGTAAGTTTAAAATAGTACTGCTGCGGCCAACAAATCGCTGGCCGGCATTCTGTGTGAGGTTTGTGTTGTTTTGGGATTTGCCCTGCATTCTTGCCCCTGCTGGCAGCGAGTTCTAGCACGTTACTTGGATAAGTCAAAAGCAAATCGTTAGATGCCTGTAATCAAAGTGCCGTAGCCGCGGAGTTAATTCGGGCGGAACCCCGCGCAGCCCTTCATAACCTGCGAGCGAATCCGGCCTGCCGAATAATTCTTGATTGCGGGGCCGGTTGGATCGACGGTTATTCATGCCCTCACAACTCCTCCTCCGGTTGGCGGTGCCTTTGGTTTTTTGTTCGATTTCTAACTTGATAGCGGCCGACTACTACGTGTCGCCCAAGGGGCTGGATACCAATCCCGGCTCACTGGCGCAGCCGTGGAAGACCATCCAAAAAGCCGCTACGACACTTGCCGCAGGGGACACGGTCTTCATCCGGAAGGGAACCTACAAGGAACTCGTTACTGTCGGCGTCTCCGGAGCCAACGGGAATCCGGTGACATTTAGGAATTATCCGAACGAGAAGCCGGTGGTCGACGGGACCGGCAAGATCCCGCCCGGGGCTTCCACCGGGCTCATCCTGATTCAGAACCGGTCAAACATCGTCATCCAGGGGCTCGAACTGAGAAATTACAAGACGACCGACGAGAACCTTGTTCCCGCCGGGGTCTTCATCGAGGGCGCGTGCCAAAACATCGAGCTCCGCGGAAACAACATCCACCACATCTCAAACACGCACGTGAACGGAAACGCGTTCGGGATCGCTGTCTACGGCAGCTCGGCGGTCCAGGCGGTGAGCGGACTCGTGATCGACGGCAACGACGTCCACCACCTCAAGACCGGGAATAGCGAGTCGGTCGTGCTGAACGGAAATGTCGACGGGTTTGAAGTCACGTCGAACCGCATCCACGACAACAATAATATCGGTATTGATTTCATCGGCTTCGAGGGGGCGTGCCCCGATGCCAACCTGGACCGCGCGCGGAACGGGATCTGCCGTGCAAACCGTGTCTGGAACATCAGCTCGCGCTCGAACCGCTCGTATCACGGGGAGATGAGCGCCGACGGGATTTACTGCGACGGAGCGAAGGATCTCACGGTCGAGCGGAACGTGGTCTGGTATTGCGATATCGGGATCGAACTGGCCAGCGAGGCGGCCGGGGGCAGCACGACCGGGATCGTCGTGCGGGAAAACTTCATCTACCGCAACCGGATCACCGGCATTGCCCTTGGGGGATACGAGGCCGGCCTTGGAAGCACGAGCGGCTGCACGATTTCCAACAACACGTTTTTCAGCAACGACACGACGCGCAGCGGGTCCGGCGAGATCCTCCTCCAGCACAACGTCTCGGGAAACACGTTCCGCCAGAACATCATCCATGCCTGGACGCAGGGGCTCATGATCGGCAGCCAGGTTCCGGTCGGCGCGGGAAACGTTTTCTCACGCAATTTTTACTTCATGCCACGGGGGGATGATTCCGCGGACTGGGAGTGGGCGGGAGCCTCGTTCAACGGCCTCGCCGCCTGGACTGCCGCAGGTCCGCTGGAGCAGGCCGCCCTTTTTGCCAATCCGCTTTTCGTTAAGACTTCAACCGGAAACCTGCGTTTGAAGGCAGGCTCGACGGCGATCGATTCCGGTGATCCGGCGTTCGTTGCCGGGGCGGGGGAAACCGATGTGGACGGGAACGCCCGCGTAGTCGGGGCGGCCGTGGACCGGGGCGCCCACGAGTTTTCGCCTCAGTGACACTCGCCGCAGCATCCGCTGTGTGCCGCCGGAGCGGATGAGCATCCGCCCTCGCACTTGCCGCCTACGACCGCTGCGCCGAGCGACATGGGCGACGCGGTCCATTGCCACTTGCCGCGGGTGATGCCGCCGGAGAGCGAAATCGACTCGCAGAGCATCCCCCGCTTTGAGGCCTCGATGCTCCACGTGGCATTTTCCAGCGGTGTTGCGCTGAGCTGGCTGAAGTGGCAGACGAGATCGGTCCGGTCGGAGGTGCTGATCCCGTGGAGGCTTTCCAGTCGGCAGAAGCCGATGGCGTCCCCCTCGGAGTCGCCGCCGGAACGGAAGAAGACCGCGTCGCTCGAACTGTCGGCTCCGGCCAGCGCAACAACTTCGGCTTCGGAAAGATGCCAGGGGGATTCCGCCGACTGGCCGAGTTTGCCGACATGCTTGGCGACAAGTCCGTCCGGTCCGCCCAGCCTCAGCGGACGGAATTGGGCGGCAGTTGTGGGATTCGATTGCTGGTCAATTTTTACAAGGACAAAGCTCATAGGATTTTGGGTGGTTTGGTTTGACGGGATTGGTTGCGAATGGCGGCGAGAACGACGGGGTCGGAACTGCCGGTGACGGCTTTGATGGACGCGCGCCCGGAGTGGCGGCCGAGCACGAAGGCGGGCTGAGCGCGTCCGATCTCGCCGGCTGCAAATGGCTCGTACGTCCTGCGGTCGCGGAGCAGGCCGGCGCAGTGGATCCCGCTCTCGTGCAGGAAGGCCGCTTGGCCGGTCACCGGCTTGTCATCCGGGAGGGGGCGCCCGGAGGCCCCGGAGACAAGGTCGGATAGCGCGGCAAGCGCCCTGGTGCGAATGCCCGCATCGGTCCGGAGGGAAACTTTCAGCGCGAGGACGACTTCCTCCAGTGCAGCATTGCCGGCGCGCTCGCCGAGCCCGTTGACCGTGACGCTTGCGCAGCGGGCGCCGGCATCGAGCGCGCACACGGTGTTGGCGACCGCCATGCCCAGATCGTTGTGGGCGTGGAATTCCAAATCGATTCCAGGCACGGCATCCCGGAGTCCGACCACCATCTCGATGACGGCCGAGGGGTTCATGATGCCGACGGTGTCGGCGAGTCGCAGGCGCCGGGCCCCGCAGGCCAATGCGGCCGCAGCAAAATCGGCGAGGAACGACGGATCGGCACGCGAGGCGTCCTGCGCTCCGACGCTCACGTATTCAAAATCCCCGAGGGCCGCTGCGGTGAGCTGCTCCAGCGAGTCCATGACCCAGGTGCGGTCCCTCCGCCAGGCGGCCAGGTGGATCGACGAGACCGGCCACGAGAGGTGGACGCCCGCCACCCCGCACCGGCGCGCGGCGCGGAGGTCGTCGGCGCTCGCACGGCACCACGTCTCGATCAGGTGCCCGCCGACGGCATCCGACACCGCGCGGATGTCATCGATTTCCTCGGCTCCCATCGCCGGGATTCCCACTTCCATTTCGGGAACCCCCGCCTCCGCCAGCGCCATGGCGATGGCCACCTTCTCCCCGCGGGAAAAGGCAACTCCGGCCGCCTGCTCGCCGTCGCGGAGCGTGGTGTCGATGAGGTAGGGATTCATGGTGAAATGGGGCGCGGGATTGCGGAGCGGCTCCTACACCGCGAGGACGAATTCCTCGTCGACCTCGGATCCGTTCTCGATCGCGTCGAGGATCTGGTCGGCGACGTCCTCGGTGACGCCTTTGTACCAGCGGCCTTCCGGGTAGACGACGACGACAAGGCCCTGGTCGCAGAGGTTCATGCAGCCGGTGCTGCTGACCTTCACGCTCGTGAGCCCGCGGTCGTCCACCTCCTCGGAGAGGTATTGCAGGAGCGCGGTGGATTCCTTCTTGTGGCAGACCCCTTGAGCGCCCGTCGGGCGGAAGCTGCCGCAGACGAAGATGTGGTGTTCGGGTTTTGTCATGGCTTTGGATTTTCTTGTTGGTTGTTGGTTTGGTTTGGAAATTTGCGGGCGCCGGTTCCTCCCGGGCTACTCCCCGGTGAGTTCCTTGACGATGTGGCGGTCGAGGTAGGTGAGCGCCCCGCTGCAGGCGGCCTGCTTTGTCTTGGCGACAATCTTGTCTGACCAGGCTTCCTCCTCGACCTGTTCGGAGATGAACCAGTGCAGCAGGACCTGCGTGGCGTAGTCGCCTGCGTCCAGCGCGATCTTGTAGCAGGCGTGGATGCCGGCCGTGTTCGCCCGTTCCAGATCGTAAGCCCCTTGCGCGGTGGCGAGAAGGTTGTCAAACGTCACAGGCGGAGCGCCGACCGCCCCGATCGCCGGCACGACGTCCCGCTCGACCAGATACTGCAGGAACTTTTTGGCGTGGGTAACTTCCTCTGCGGACTGCCTGTGATAGAACTCTGCGTAGCCCGAGTAGTGCTCGACATCGCACCAGAGGGCCATCGCAAGATAGACTTGGGCGGCGTAGAGTTCATGGTTGGCCTGCTTTTCGATCGCTTGGATGACTTCGGTTTTCATAGGAGTGGTCTTGTGGAGTTGGACTAGCCGCAGCCGGTTCCGGTGCCCTTGCATCCCGCGCCGGACGAGCATCCGGTGAACCGGCGCTGGAGTGCGCGCGGGACTGGTTGGTTGCTGTAGATCGCACGGAGGCCTTCCTCGATGAGGCCTTCCATCTCGACGACGCGGAGGCCGCTTTTGTTCATGACAGCGGTGGGGGAAGGTCCGGCTGTGGTGACGAGGACCGCCCGGCAGTCGCTGAGGGTGTTTGCGAGTTCCTGCCAGCGGCCGACTCCGCCGCCCTGCTCGGGGGCGCGGCGGATCTCCTTGAATTTGTAGCCGGAGGCGGTTTCGGCGCTTTCCTCGTAGATGACGAAGCGTGCGGCTTCGCCCAGGTGCTGATTCACCAGCGCGCCTTCGAGAGTGGCCACGGCGACGCACGGACGGGGCGATCCCTCTGGCGCCGAGGTGGCATAATGGTTGAGCGTATCGAGCTGCTCGGTGGTCATCTGCTCGTTGATGAGTCCGACGGCATCCGCACGGCAGCGGGCGCAGTGGGTCATCTGCGGGAGGTGCTGGCCGGAGATCAGCCGCGCCCGGGAGGTCATCAGGCCGTCCGGAGCCGGAAGATCCTCGAAGACCGCCCCCTTCACGGGAACGAGGGCCATGCAGTTCATGATGTCGGCTCCGAGATCGGCGACCGCCTTGGCAACTTCGGGGATGTGCTCGTCGTTGACTCCCGGGATGATGATCGTGTTGATCTTGACCGTCATGCCGTGCGCCTTCATCCGGCGGATGGCATCGAGCTGGCGCTCGAGCAGGAACTCGGCCGCAGCCTCGCCGCGGAGCGGCATCTTGTA
Source organism: uncultured Chthoniobacterales bacterium (assembly GCA_964467415.1). Lineage (GTDB taxonomy): Bacteria > Verrucomicrobiota > Verrucomicrobiia > Chthoniobacterales > Terrimicrobiaceae > CAYXRX01. The sequence goes on along the minus strand of CAYXRX010000003.1, from coordinate 26,928 downwards.
ATCGCGAACCCAGGCGTAAATCTTCGATCCGATTTTCGGGTCGATCGCGTTGAGCGTGATCGTCACGTGGCTGACGTTCATGGTGGCGAGTTCGTCGATGTGCGGCCCGATCCCGAGGCCGTTCGAGGCGAGGCAGAGGATCATTTCGGGATACCGGTCGCGGGTGAGGCGGAGGGTCTGCATCGTTTCCTCCGGGTTGGCAAACGGATCCCCAGGGCCGGCGATGCCCATCACAACGATCTCCGGACGCTTGTCCACGACGTTCGAGAGGTAGTCGACGGCCTGCTGCGGCGAGAGGACCGTGCTCGTCACTCCCGGGCGGCTCTCGTTCATGCAGTCGTATTTCCGGTTGCAGAAATTGCACTGGATATTGCAGCGCGGGGCGACCGGGAGGTGGATCCGCCCGAACTTTCCATGCGCCTCCTTGCTGAAGCAGGGGTGCTTCGACGAGTCGAAGACCGTGGACTGGCAGCCTGATGTTTCCGTGGAATTATAAGTAAGCATATCCGACCTCCGAGTTGGTTTGTTTCTGATCCATGACTGTGTTGACGATTTGATCGAAGAGTTGCTGGGCACCGCGGTAGCCGATGTGGAGCACGCGCTGCCCGCCGATGCGGTCGTGGATCGGGAATCCCACGCGGATCAGGGGAACGTTCATTCGACGGGCGATCGAGTAGCCCTTGCTGCTGCCGACAAAGAGGTCGGGAGCCAGGGCTGGCGCTCCCTCGGCGATCTCGGCGAAGTCGAACCCCTCCTTGACCAGGGCGGATGCCGGAAGGTCCGGCACGTGGGCGCGGAGTTCGGCTTCGAAATGACCGCTGCGCCCGCCGCTCGCACAGAGGACCGGCTCGATTCCAATTTCCTGAAGAAGCCCGGTCATCGCGATCACGAAATCCTCCTCGCCGAAAACGACAGCGCGCTTCCCGAAGATGTATTTGTGGCCGTCCACGTAGGCGTCCAGCAGCCGGGCCCGCTCGCCGGAATATTTGGCCGGGATCAAGACTCCGGTCAGCTGCTCGATGGCATCGAAGAGCGCATCGGTCGCACGCATGCCGCAGGGGATCGCGAGGCGCGTGAACGGGACGCCGAATTTTTCTTTCAGGAGAGCCCCGCCGCTCTGCGCGGCCTTGAGCACGCTGCCGAATTCGATCGTCGCCTGCGACCCACCCATGTTGGCAATCTCGGCAAGCTTCGTGCCGCCGGACTGGATCGCCTCGTATTCCGACCAGGTTCCTCCATCCATCGAATCCGAATAGTCCGGAAGAACGATCGCGCTGAGCCCGCAGTCCTCGAAGATTTCCTTCACATGGCGGAGGTCCGCAGTGGAGAGCATGCCAGGCAGGACGTTGATCCGCTCGCTCATTGCCGTGCGGCCTGCCATCTGCTCGATCGTCGAGCGCACGGCGGCATGGAAACCGTCGATGTGCGTCCCCCGGTAGCTGGCTGTCGAGACCTGCACCATCGGGGGGAGTCCGGGGGCTTCGGCGCGGAGTTCGCGCATGATGCCCGGCATGTCCTCGCCGATCGTCTCAGCCAGGCACGTTGTCGCCACCCCGACGAACGACGGTTCGTATTGACGGACCACGTTCTGCACGCCTGCCTTGAAAATCGAAGCGCCGCCGAAGATCGCCGACTCCTCATGAAAATTCGAGGACGCGATATCCATCGGCTCACGGAAATGACTGATGAGATACCGGCGGATGTAGGTCGAGCAACCCTGCGAGCCATGGAGGAAGGGGACCGAGCCCTCGATCCCGCGGAACGCGAGGCAGGCACCCAGAGGCGTGCAGAGCTTGCAGGCATTCCGCGTGCCCGTGCAGTGCTTCAGCTGCGGCTCCTCGAGCTCTTCGGCTTCCCCTGCATCCATTGTCGCCTCAGTCATGCGTCTCTTATCGCAAAGCCTGTGCCAAGACGTGCTGCACGGCGGATCGAGTCATAAACCGTTAAGGAAAAGAGAATAATGTGTTTCGATCCCCGGGCCGCCGTTTTCCCGTCCCTACCAAAACGTAAGATCGGTGCTGAACCCGCCTAGAAAACCCACGCGAATGTCGCCCGGTCAGACCTAAACATGAAATGACTCACGTGAGACATTTCATGTCGTGGTTCGTGCTGATGCGGGAGCTTCTTCAGGCGGGTCTGGGGATTGAAAAGCCGGGGTTCGCACGCTCCTGTGGATTTTTTTTGACAGATAGGGAGGGCTTGGTTAATTGACCCGAATCTAGACCACGACCATGAAAAACATGCTGGCAGAATGTGGTGTCCAGGCCTTGCCGGGACAGGAACGGAACGGGAAATGCGGGATCCGGTTCCCGGCAATTCTGGTGTTGGCGGCGGTGCTGGTGATGTTCGGGCCGGCGGGCACTTCGCGCGCCGCCGGATACGAGGTGCCGATCTACGTCTCCGCGGGGGACTTTTCGCCTGCCCGCTATACGATCTGGGCCGGCCTGAATGGCGGCCCGATCCACCCATACCTGTTTGATACCGGTGCGCCGAACATGTTCACCGTGGTCGGCGCGCAGGGCGGGACGGTTACGGGAAACTTCACCTTCGCGGAGGGGCCGACATACAACTATTTTGAAAACCCGGTCTCGGTAACGCTGGGCAACAAAACGGGCGGGTCGATCGTCACCACAGGCACAGCCAACGTGGCTGCGGTTGTGTCGATCACCAACGGAGGCAACACCACCAATACGAGCGGCGGGCCGCTGACAAACGACACCTACGGCGACTTCGGGGCGGGACTTTACGGCAACAGCACGCTGGCCACGATCCTCAGCCAGGTTCCACTGACCGGCGGACTTCAGCACGGATGGGTGGTCAACGTGGCGGGACTCACCTCGGGCAACGGAACTCTGACGATCGGCCTCACGACCCAGATGATCCAGGACGCCAAAAACACACCGGGGGCAATCACGATGGTGATGGACAAATCCGGCAGCCAGATTCCGACGGCGACCGGCCTTATCGATGGTTACAACAAGGCTCAGGTAGCCACGACCACCGTGACTCTCAGCAACAACGGAACAACGGTCCAGAAGACGCTCCCGACGGTGTTCGATACCGGCGGAGGGCCGAATGTGGTGATTTATGATCCGGCCTACCTGCCCGCCGCGCACGGCCAGGTGACGGTCTCTTACGGCAACCAGACATTTGTCGACTATAACGGAATCACGCCCTGGGGCGGAAATGTGACCGTGGATTTAGACATTTCGGGAGGCTTGCGGGTCAATCCCGGCGGAGCCACGATCTACCAGAACTATGCGGTGATGTTTCATCTGACAGGGAACAGCAGCGACACGGGTGAACTGATCCTGGTTCCCGCGGCTGTGCCAGAGGCTTCCCCGGCAGCGCTCCTGCTCCTGGCGGTTTGCGGAATCGGTGGCTGGCTGGCATTGAAAAACTTCCGCCGATCGGTGATCGCTGGCGTTGCCGCTTTGCTTGCCGGGGCCGGCGCGGCCGGCGCGCAGATCAAAATCCCGCTCGATCTTGTGAACATTGGGGACAGCCACGGGTCGCCTGAATACAAGCTCGGCATATGGATCGGACTGGGCGGCGGCCCGCAGAAGCTCTACGAGTTTGACACCGGTGGCGAGGGCTTCTGGGCCGGCCATTCC
>CAYXRX010000003.1:0-23214 GCA_964467415.1 uncultured Chthoniobacterales bacterium | reverse complement strand
CCCACCACCACACCGGCGAGAATGCCACGATCACCTACTCCAGCAACATCACCTATTCGGCGCACGTCGTGACCACCAGCATCCAGATTTACGGCAACGGAACCAGTTCCACCTATTTGTTCTCCACTGGCAACCAGTCGGTCTCACTGGCGAAGATTCACACTGCCACACAGAACGGAACGAGCATTTACCAGCCGATCCACGCGGGCGATCCCTTTCTACAAACCCAGTTCTTCGGGGACTTTGGCGCTTCGCTGATGCCGATCATTAGCGGAACAAGCGTGCTCTATGGCGTGCTCCCGCAGATCCCGGTGTCCGCACTGCCCCAGCTACTGCCGGGTCCGGCCCTCGACTCAGGATTCATCGTCAGCACCGGCGGCTACGGCAATGCGGCTCCGATGCTGACCCTGGGGATCAGTGCGCAGGACAACGCGATGTTTGCGACCCAGGTGGCCATGAACGTAAACGGGGGATATACGTTTCCGACCACCGGTCTGCCAACCTTTGAGGAGAAGGTCATCACGGCGAACATGACGCTTTCCAATTCCTCCAACGGAACGTCCCAAACCATGGTGGCACCGCTGATCCTCGATACCGGGGCGACGACCGGTTCGATCCGGCCCGGGGACACGATTTTTTCCAATGAGGTTGCGCCGTTCCTCACCGGCGGCACGGTTATACCTGGCACGGAAATCCAATTCACGGCCCCCGGGGCGCCTGGATATCTAGGATTGAATGCCACATTCACGGCCAACACCACGGTCGGATTGAATAAATTCGGTGTGGATACCAACAGCCAAAACCCGAATTCCGTGAACCTCGGGATGCTCGGATTCAATACCTACGACACGATGTTCAACCTGACGACGGGCAACGTGGGATTCACCGCCGCCGTCCCCGAGCCGTCTGTGGCGCCTCTTCTCGGGATCGGACTGTGCGCGGTGCTGGCTGCGTGGCTCCTGAGGGGGCGCACTTCGGGAGGACAGAGCCCTGCTCCGCTTGGGATCGCGAGCCAGCGGAGCCGCTGCCGGCATTTTCAGCGCTGACCGTTTCAGTTCAGGCTTAAGGAAAAACGCTCAGGTCCCAACTGTCCCTCCAGGGGATGAGAGGCTTGCCTTCCTTGTCAAATTCGATCGGCAGCCAGACATAGCGGGAGTCCGAGAGATCCCATTGCTTCCAGCGGTCGGCCATGAAGATGAAAGCATCCTTCTTCCCCTGCACCGGCAAAACGAACGTGCTTTGTGAGAAAAATGTTTTATCGGCCTCGGGTCCGCGGCAGGGGTTGCCGAGTTCCTTCCACGGTCCAAAGATGTTGTCGGCGACGGCGGAACGTGCGGCGTTCGGGTTCCAGCCGGTGCAGTCCGAGGCGATGATGTAATATTTCCCCCCGTGCTTGAAGACCGCCGGGGCCTCCATGCTGCGCCCGGAAAAAATGCGGGCGTATTTTCCAGCCGGCTTGAGGTAGTCGTCGGTGAGCAGCGACACATGCATGGTCGGGTTTCCCTCCGATGCGTAGAACTGGTAAGCCTTGCCGTCGTCATCGACAAAGAGCGTCATGTCGCGGGACATCTGGCCGCCGGCGAAGTCGCGGGCCAGAGCGCTCTTCGCGCCCGGATTCTTGTCCTTTCCGGTGGCATTCTCGGGCCAGACGCCCGCGTTCGGGCGGAAGCTTCCGAGATAGGTAAATGGTCCGGCCGGGGAATCGCTCACGGCTACTCCCGCACGCGCGGCCTTGTAGTCGGAGGAGTCCACGTGCAGCCACATGACGAACTTTTTCGTCTTCGCATTGTAGATGACCTTCGGGCGCTCAATGACTTTGTCGCAGTGGAGGTCGTGGCTGGAGTCATCCGGCACCGACGGCAGGGCCACGCCGAGGTATTCCCAGTCGAGCAGGTTTTTCGATTTGTAGCAGGAGACTCCTCCCGCCACCACGCGCGTTCCGCCCCATTTCTGGTTGCAGGCCGGGACGTAGGTCCGGCCCTCCTTGAGTTCGCCATACCAGTAGTAGGTGCCCTCGTGGAAAAGTATGCCCCCGCCATGTGCGTTGATCGGGCGCCCCTGGGTGTCGTTCCAGACTTCCCCCGGGCAAATGGTGCCGGGGCTTGCCCGCCCGCTATGGAACGCGAGCAGAACAGTTGCGAGCAACAGGCAGGGGAGAAGCGGATATTTCATGTTCGGAAAGGAAATTTCTAGGATAACCGGCGTTTCTTGTCCCAATGAAAATGGCAGAAATTGTCAGGCTGCAGGCCTGTGCATTCTCCCCGCACCGGCTCCCACCTCTATTGGCAGGAGGGTTCGGTCATCTACGGCCGGGGGTGATCCCCGCGAATCAATCCAGCGGGTTCACGCGCCCGACTAAAAGGAGGTCGGACGGCAGACGGGGGATCCGGGAAACCTGATCCTCCGCGATCCCCAGAACCGGGGCAATGATTTTTTCCGGGAAACCAGGGATCGCTCCGGTGAGCCCAATGTCCTGGACGTCGGGGGTGTCAAAAAAGATCAGGAAGTGCACCTCCGTGCCATCCAGATTCTCGATGTGGTGGGGGTAGGCCCGTGGGATGAAATAAATATCTCCCGGATGAAGTTCATAGGTTTCGAAGGAACCGCCGGGGCTTTGCACGGTCATTCTCGCATGCCCCTGCCGCACGTAACCGAGTTCCGCCGTTTCGGGATGCCAGTGGGGTTCCCGCATGCCGATCCCGTGGATGCGGACGGAATACATTGCCTGGGCTTTGAGAGCAGGCCAGGTGTCGCGTCTGGCCACGATCGCCGAGCCGTCTGCGCTGGACAGCAGAGGCGCCCTATCCTCAATGGAAAATTTGAACGGCGAGGGGTAGCTGTCGGACTCCGTAACGACCGGGGGTGAGGAGGCTTTGCCGAACTCAATGCTCTGCGGCGAGCGCGTCAGGCCGGCCAGAGCCGACTGATCGAGATTCCAGGTGTTGCCCATCACCGATGGTGACATGCAGCCGACAAATCCCGAGAGGCCGAAGTCCTCGACGTTCTCATGAGAAAACGTGATCGCAAACTCCGCGTTTCCCCCGCCGAGGTTTTCGATGGCATGCAGCGATCCGGAGGGGACAAAGAACATTTCTCCCGCCGAAACCGTGAAGCGGGCATGCACATTGCCGCTGGCAAAAATCGTGACCCTGGCCTTCCCCTGCAGGCAGTAGCCAAGCTCGTCGGCATTGGCGTGCCAATGGGGTTCGCGAAAGCATCCCTCGTGGATCACAAGCCGGTAGAGCGAGAGTCCCTTCAGAATCGGGAAGTTCGTCTTGTTGGCCTGCGTCTTTGTGCCGAGTGGGGAGTTCAGCTGCGGAGTGGTGGCGCCGAGTGGGAATTTGTGTGACATGGGATGGACAGGAGCTGGGTTGCCAATGGACAAAATCAGGCACAAGAGACGCCGGGTTTTTCCATGGAAAGGACTCGTCTTGTCTGCCGGTCCTGTCAACCGGAAACCGGTTGCGGGCTGGTGCCGATATCGCGGCTTGTCCGGCCTGAACTTTTGTAGCACTTTTGCCGGGGCCTGAAGAAACCCCAGCCGCGACCCCGCTTTCCTCCCGATTACTTTTCGACAACCATGCCGATCAAATTTTTTCTCCCCGCAGGGATTGCCCTTGCCTTTTCAACTGTAGGAGTAGCCGCCGAAAGCCGGCTGAAGCTCTGGTATGCAGAGCCTGCCGCGCAATGGACGGAGGCGCTGCCCATCGGCAACGGCCGCCTTGGAGCCATGGTTTTCGGCGGCACGCCGCAAGAGCGCGTGCAATTCAACGAGAGCACGATCTGGACCGGGCAGCCGCATGAATACCAGCACGAGGGATCCGCCGGCTTCCTGCAGGTGCTCCGCGACCTCTGCAATGAGAGCAGGCGCCTCCTGATTGAGGCGGATGCGCTTGACAAGGAGGGGAAAAAGCCGGAGGCCGCCGAGAGGCGCAAGACAGCCTCGGCCAAGCAAAAGGAGGCCCACGCGATCGGGCTCCGGGAGTTTATGAGCATCCCGCTCAAACAGAAAGCCTATCAGCCGTTCGGCGACCTGCGGATCACATTTCCCGGCCAGGAGGATGTCACAGATTACCGCCGCGAACTCGATCTCGACTCGGCGACAGTGAAGGTGACTTACCGCTCTGGCGGCACGACGTTCACGCGGGAATATTTCGCCTCATTTCCTGACCGGGTGATCGTCTGCCGGATCTCGGCGGACACGCCCGGTCGCGTGAACTTCACGGTGAAGCTGGACAGCCCGCACAAGTCCGCTCAGACCGTGTCGCTGCCGGGCGGGCAGCTGGCTCTTGCCGGGCAGGTGGAGGATGGCGGCGTGAAATTTGAGGCACGGCTGCGGGTGACGGCGGCCGGGGGCCAGGTGACCACCGGGGACGACGGAATCACGGTCACAAATGCCGATTCTGCGGTGCTCGTTCTGGCGGGTGCGAGCAGCGTGAAGGACTTCAAGGATATCGGTGCCGATCCGGCCGCAAGGTGCGAGAGCGTTCTGTCCGCCGCCGGGAGGAAAACGTTCGACGAACTGCTGGCGGCCCATGTGGCCGATCACCAGGCGCTCTTCCGGCGGGTGTCGCTCGATCTGGGGACGACCGACGCGGCGAAGCTGCCGACGGGCGAGCGCGTCAAAGGCTTCGCCGGCGGCGATGATCCCGACCTCGCCGCACTCGTGTTCCAGTATGGCCGCTACCTGCTCATTGCCGCCAGCCGCACCGGCGGCCAGCCGGCCAATTTGCAAGGCATCTGGAACGAGTCGCTGCGCCCGGCGTGGGACAGCAAATGGACGGTGAACATCAACACCCAGATGAATTACTGGCCGGCCGAGGTGACGAATTTGTCCGAGTGCACGGAGCCCCTGTTCGACATGATTGCCGAGTGCGCAGAGTCCGGCGGCAAGACTGCGCAGGCACACTACGGAGCCGGGGGCTGGGTCCTCCACCACAATACCGACCTCTGGCGAGGGACCGCGCCCATCAATAACAGCGACCATGGCATCTGGCCGACGGGCGGTGCCTGGCTCTGCCAGCACCTCTGGGAGCACTACCTCTTCACGGGCGATAAAAAGTTTCTTGAGAAGGTGTATCCGCTGATGCGCGGCTCCGCGCAGTTTTTCACTGAGTATCTGACGCGCGATCCGATCACGGGCAAGCTGATCAGCGGGCCGTCGAATTCTCCGGAGCAGGGAGGGCTGGTGATGGGGCCGTCGATGGATCACCAGATCATTCGCGGGCTGTTCGCGAATACTGCCGGGGCCGCGCGAGTTCTCGGGTGCGACGGGGAGTTTGCCGCAAAGCTCGATGCCATGGGGAAGGAAATCGTGCCGGATCAAATCGGTCGGCATGGCCAGTTGCAGGAATGGGTTGAGGACCGCGACGATCCAAACAACAAGCACCGCCATGTCTCGCATCTTTGGGCGGTCTACCCGGGCTCGGGGATCACTCCGGCGCAGCCGGAGCTTTTTGCCGCTGCGAAGCAATCGCTCCTCCACCGCGGTGATGAGGCGACCGGCTGGAGCATGGGCTGGAAGGTCAACCTCTGGGCACGATTCCTCGATGGAGACCATGCCGCCCTCATTCTCAAAAACCTCTTCAAGCCTCCGGGGGTGGGGAACAACTACGTCAACGGTGGCGGGCTTTATCCGAATCTCTTCGACGCCTGCCCTCCGTTCCAGATCGACGGAAATTTCGGCGCCTGTGCGGGCATTGCCGAGATGCTGCTGCAAAGCCACGGCGACGCGATCGATCTCCTGCCTGCCCTGCCGAAAGCCTGGCCGACCGGTTCGGTCAAAGGCCTGCGGGCACGAGGCGGATTCACTGTGGATATGGATTGGAATGATGGAAAACTCACGCGAGCGGCGGTTACGTCCGCGCGCGGCGGGAGCTGCCGCCTGCGTTACCGCGATGCCGCTTTGGACTGCCGGATCAAGGCCGGAGAAACCTTTGTTTACAAACCCTGATCTTATGAGGACGGCATTCCTTCTCACCGCGATGGCTTTTTGCCTGGCCGCCGCACGGGCTGAGGAGCCTGCCCGAGACCAGGCTTGGCAGGCGGAATGGATCGGGATGCCCGCGGAGGAAGCGCCTGCGCTGTCCTGCGCCTCGTGGATCTGGGCCGACGAGCCCGGCGGCGATCCGGTCCGCAAAGCGAAGCCGGGCCGATGGTTTTTTTCCAGGCGCTTCACCATTGCCGGGACCTCGCCGGTTTCCTCGGCCCGGGCGGTGTTTGCAGCCGACAACCGGTTCAAGCTGACTGTCAACGGCCGCGTGGCTGGTGGCGGCGACGACTGGCAGCGGCCGGGCAGCTTTGAAATTGCGGGCCTGCTCCGGCCGGGAGAGAACCGCATTGTTGTCGAGGCCGGGAACGATCCGGACGCCGGCCCGGTCAACGCTGCCGGCCTCATCGGAAGGATCGTCATCGGATTGAAGGAGGTAGGGCCTCTGGAGGTGGTCACCGACGGGCAATGGACCTTCGCACCGGCGGCGGATGCCGCAGACGGGAAGCCGGTCAAGGTCATCGGGGAATGGGGGGTCGAGCCCTGGGGGAAGCTGAGTGCAAGGTCCGCCAGGCAGCCCGAGGACCTCTGGACTTGCTTCCGGAAGGAGTTTTCGCTTCCGGGCATCCCCCGCTCCGCGGTTGCCCGCATCGCGGTCGACTCGAAGTATTGGCTTTGGGTGAACGGCCGGCTGGCCGTCTACGAGGGCGGGCTCAAGCGCGGGCCGAATCCGAAGGACACCTATTTCGATGTGGTCGATTTGGCTCCCTATCTTGTCCAGGGTCGGAACACGATTGCCGCGCTGACGTGGTATTGGGGAAAGGATGGCTTTTCGCACAAGAGCAGCGGAAAGCCGGGGTTTGTGGCCGAGTTTGAGATCGACGGCAGGATCTCCGGCACCGACGCCTCGTGGAAGGCGGTCCGCCATCCATCGTATGGCCGGACCGGCGAGCCGCATCCCAACTACCGGCTTTCCGACGCGAACATCCACTTCGATGCGCGGCAGGATCCGGGCAGTTGGACCTCGCCCGCCTTCGACGATTCCGCATGGCCGCCGGCAGTCGCGCTTGGCAAACCGCCCGCCGCACCCTGGAACCGGCTGGTCGAGCGGCCGATTCCGCTTTGGCGGGTCGGGGCGCTGCTGCCGTATGAGAATGCGGCGGCGCTGCCCCGCATCAGCGACGGGAAGCCGGTTGTGGCCAACCTCCCGCGGAACCTCACGATCTCCCCTTACCTCAAAATCAAAGCTCCGGCCGGGCTCAAGATCGACATTCGCACCGACAATTACAAGGGGGGCGGGGAGTTCAACTTCCGCTCGGAATACGTTACCCGGGAAGGTGTCCAGGAGTTCGAAAGCCTCGCCTACCTCAATGGGCATTCAGTGATCTATACGATTCCGCCGGGCGTTGAGATCCTCGACCTCCGCTACCGCGAGACCCGCTACGACACGGATTTTTCGGGGGAGTTCGAGTGTGACGATCCGTTTCTGAACAGGCTGTGGATGAAGGCGCGTCACACAATGAACGTGAACATGCGCGACGGGATCCAGGACCCCGACCGCGAGCGGGCGCAGTGGTGGGGCGATGTGGCCATCCTTCTCGGTGAGATGTTTTACTCATGCGACATGCGCGCGCACGCGCTCATCCGCAAGGCGATCCTGAACCTTGTGGATTGGCAGAAGCCCGACGGGGTCCTCTACTCGCCGGTGCCCGCGGGAAGCTGGGATAAGGAACTCCCCGGTCAGATGCTCTCGAGCATCGGCGAGCACGGGTTCTGGTATTACTACCGCTATACCGGCGACCGGGACACGATCGCTCACGCCTACCCGGCCGTAAAGCGCTACCTCTCTCTCTGGAAGCTCGGGCCGGATGGTCTCGTCGCCCACCGCCCCGGGGGCTGGGACTGGGGGGACTGGGGAAAGAATATCGACCGTCCGGTGATGGACAATGCCCTCCTCTATCAGGCGCTCGGGGCGGCGATCGAGATGGCACGGCTCACGGGCAACGAGGCCGATGTCGACGGTTACGAGAAGATGCGCGCAAGCATTGCGGCGAACTACAACCGCCTCCTCTGGACAGGGACCGAATACCGTTCGCCCGGATACAAGGGTAAGACCGACGACCGCGGGCACGGGCTCGCCGCGCTCTACGGCCTCGCCACACCGGATCAGCTGCCGGCCATCAAGAAGGTTTTCACCACCTCGTTCGAGGCCAGTCCCTACATGGAAAAATACATTTTGGAATCTCTCCTGCGCAGCGGCGACACAGATGCCGCTCTGGCCCGGATGAAATCCCGCTACAAGAAAATGGTCGAGAGCGACCTGAGCACGCTCTGGGAAGGGTGGGGGATCGGAGCGGAAGGCTACGGGGGCGGAACCTACAACCACGGCTGGTCCGGAGGTCCGCTCACTCTCCTCATGGAATACGTGGCCGGTATCTCCCCGACCTCGCCCGGCTTCGCCACCTATCAGGTCCGTCCGCAGGCCGGTCCCCTCCGCAACATCAAGGCCGGGTTTGACACCGTGCGCGGCCGTATCGAGGTTGTGATCGCACGGGACGGAGAGTCCTTCCGCCTCAAGCTCGGATCGCCGGAGGGAACCACCGCGACCGTGTGCATTCCGCTCGCCGAATACGGATTCCAGGCGGTCGCTGCGGGAGGGAGTCCGATCTGGCGCAATGGCAAGCCCGCCGGGAAGGTGCCAGGCATCGAGCCTCTTGGCGAAAAAGACGGACGCGCTCTCTTCAAGGTCGCTCCGGGGAAGTGGGAGTTCGTAGCCGGACGCGATTGAGCGAGGAAGTATTCGTCGCTGTGGAACTGGCCCCCCAACTTCAGGAGAATTAGTTGTCGCCCATCAGCGTCTCCCGGCGTAAGAATACCTGTTCCCGCCGATCAACTGAGTTCAACAATTTTAAAGGAGAAAACAGATGACAACCGAATCAAAGTGCCCCTTCCACCATGCTGCCGGCAGCGGAACCTCAAGCCGCGACTGGTGGCCGAATCAACTCAAGCTCGATGTGCTGCACCAACGCTCCGCCCTGTCAGACCCCATGGGCAGCGGCTTCAATTATGCGAAGGAGTTTAAGAGCCTCGATCTCGCGGCGGTCAAGAAAGACCTCGCGGATCTCATGACGGATTCGCAGGATTGGTGGCCTGCGGACTTCGGGCACTACGGCGGGCTGTTCATCCGCATGGCATGGCACAGTGCCGGAACCTACCGGACCGGCGACGGCCGCGGCGGCGCGGGGAACGGCAGCCAGCGGTTCGCTCCCCTCAATAGCTGGCCGGACAACGTCAACCTGGACAAGGCGCGCCGCCTGCTCTGGCCGGTCAAACAAAAATACGGAAAGAAAATCTCCTGGGCCGACCTGATGATCCTCACCGGCAATGTCGCCCTCGAATCGATGGGGTTCAAGACCTTCGGGTTCGCCGGCGGCCGCGCGGACATCTGGGAGCCCGAGAAGGACATCTATTGGGGAAACGAGAAAGTTTGGCTGGATGACAAGCGCTATACCGGCGACCGCGAGTTAGAGAACCCTCTCGCAGCCGTACAGATGGGGCTGATCTATGTGAATCCCGAGGGACCGAACGGCAATCCGGATCCGGTTGCGGCCGCGCGGGATATCCGCGAGACGTTTGCGCGCATGGCGATGAACGACGAGGAGACGGTCGCCCTCATTGCGGGTGGCCACACGTTTGGGAAGACGCACGGGGCAGGCGACGCGAAGCATGTGGGACCCGACCCCGAGGCCGCCGGCATCGAGGAGCAGGGGTTCGGATGGAAGAGCAGCTTCCGCTCGGGCAAAGGCGGCGACACGATCTCCAGCGGACTCGAGGTCACCTGGACGGCCACCCCCACGAAGTGGAGTAACAATTTTTTCGAAAACCTCTTCGGCTACGAGTGGGAGCTCACGAAGAGCCCGGCCGGCGCCCACCAGTGGGTCGCCAAGGGCGATGCGCGCACGATTCCGGATGCCTTCGATCCCGCGAAACTCCACGCGCCGACCATGCTCACCACGGATCTCTCCCTGCGTTTTGACCCGGCCTACGAAAAGATTTCCCGGAGGTTCCTTGAGAACCCGGATCAGTTCGCCGACGCGTTTGCACGCGCTTGGTTCAAACTGACCCACCGCGACATGGGACCGCGCGCCCGTTACCTCGGGCCAGAGGTGCCGGCCGAAGTACTCATCTGGCAGGATCCGATTCCCGCCGTCGATCACCCGCTGGTTGACGAGGCGGACATCGCCTCGCTCAAGTCGGCCATCCTCGATTCCGGGCTGACCGTGTCCGAACTCGTGTCCACCGCATGGGCGTCGGCGTCCACGTTCCGCGGCTCCGACAAGCGGGGCGGCGCGAACGGGGCCCGCATCCGCCTGGCCCCGCAGAAAGATTGGGAGGTCAATGAGCCGGTCCGCTTGGCTAGAGCCCTCTCAACGCTGGAGCGGATTCAGAGCGCATTCAACAGCACACAATCCGGAGGAAAGCAGGTTTCGCTGGCTGACCTCATCGTTCTCGGCGGCTGCGCCGCCGTCGAGCTGGCCGCGAAGCGCGCCGGCCATGAGGTCGTTGTCCCCTTCACACCCGGCCGCATGGACGCCTCGCAGGAGCAGACCGACGTCGAATCGTTCGGAGTTCTGGAACCGGTCGCCGACGGCTTCAGGAACTACCTCAAGACCCGGTTCTCGGTCACGGCCGAAGAGCTGCTCGTGGACAAGGCCCAGCTGCTGACCCTCACCGCGCCGGAGATGACCGTGCTGGTCGGTGGACTGCGCGCCTTGAATGCGAACTTCGGCCAGTCCACTCAGGGCGTCTTCACCCGGCATCCGGAAACCCTGACCAACGACTTCTTTGTCAACCTCCTCGACATGGGAACCGAATGGAAGGAGGTCTCGAAAGATGCGGGGCTTTTCGAAGGCCGCGACCGCAAAACCGGGGAGATCAAGTGGACCGGCACGCGCGTCGACCTTGTTTTCGGCTCCAACTCCCAACTCCGCGCCCTGGCCGAGGTCTACGGAAGCTCAGATGCCCCGGAAAAATTCCTCCACGACTTCGTCGCGGCTTGGAGCAAGGTGATGAACCTCGACCGCTTCGACCTCGCATAAACCCGGAATACCGGGAGGTGGCAGAAACGGCTAAGCGGTCCGGATCGAGGATCTTTGTTCAGGTGTCCGGCAAATCCTTTTTTTTGGCAGCGATCCATTGGCCGTTGATCCTCCCGGATGTTCAACTGCTTGCTGATCCCGAATCGTCTCCGTTTCGTCGATGGAATGGCCTCTTCGCCCCGCGGAGGGTGGCCGCTTTCAAGCGCGCGGCACCATCTCACCCGGAGCCTCCTCGGGAACGCTGACCGCAGCGGACGTTCTTTGTTCCCCCTCTAACCTCATCACGTTCGCCAGCAGTTCGATCCCCAATCGGAAATTTTACCTTCTTGAACGGCGGAGGGTTTGCCGGCACCTTCGCCTACAGCGGCAACACCCTTCAGTTTACGGTGACCGGAGTTCCCGAGCCGCCCACGTGGGCGCTGATCTCCCTGGCAGGAATTCTTCCCGGCATCCGTTTCAGGAGGACGGGGGCGGCAAAAAAGTTGCGTCCGGCCAGGCGAACAATGCTCTCGATGCGTAGCGCCCCCGGCGGGCACGGTCTGAAGACAGAACACAATGGTTGCGACGGCGGTTGTTAGGCAAAAAGTCAGGACGGAATTTAGCATATTGCCGAAAGTTGAATTCGAGCAAAAACCCGTCAAAGAGAAGCCGCCTTTTCTGATCGGAGTTGCGTTGGATGCCCCTGTCCACTATATCCCTCAGGATTCCACCGGAGCAACCCTTCCGCACTGGTGACCGATGAGAATCCCCATTCCTCACTTCAAACCCGCGCAGATCTTCAAATCCCCGTTGAAACTCCTCCTCGTCTCCACCATTCTCCTTCTGTTCTTCGCCATTGGCTCGTTCGCGGCGGAAAAGCCATCTCCAGTCGCGGATTCCACCGCGGATGGAAATGAGACCGCCAATGCGGTGGCTGCCAATGCCAAAACAAGCGGCCTCAGCGAGCGCGATTACTCTACCCTCGCCGAACGCGAGAAAGTTGTCGTCGATTCGGCCCTGGCGGATTTGGAACCGGTCAAGAAGAGCTACTCGCCGATGGTGTGCTGGACGGCCCAGCTCCTCTACAAGGCGGGACGCACCGCAGAGGCGAATGAGCTCGTCCGCGAATACGTGGGCAAGCTCATCCGCCAGGCCAAGAGCCGCATTCAGAACATGGAAAAGCAAAAGCAGGCCGGCACATTCAAAAGCATGCCGGTGGGTAACGGCCTGGAGTGGGGCGAACCGCACGTCAACGGCTTCGGCCTATGGGCCATACTCAACGTCTACATGCGCTACCAGGACAAGATGGACCAGTCGCTGCGGGACGACGTCCAGTGGATCTGCACGAAAAACACGAGCTGGGCCGGTTCGACGGGAAACCTCGGATTTCTCATCCCCTTCAATCTTTACGTCACCGAAAAGCTGTGGGATCCCGCCCTGCTGCCCAAGGACGGCCGCTACGGAGCCCGCGGAGCGAATGCCCTGAAGATGTTCTACAAGCGGATGGATTATACCGTGTCGCGGGGATCGCCCGAGTTCGCCTCGCGGCCTTACATGATGTATAATATCGGCATCCTGCTCAATTTTGATAATCCGCTCGTCGATCCCGAGCTGTCCAAGCGGGCGCGGATGGCTTACGAAATCTCGATGGCCCACGCCGCGGGCTCCTGGCTGAAAGGAAACTGGGTGACGCCTGCGGGGCGGAGCTACCCGGCCTACGTATCGCAGGCACCGGGCGGAAGCGCCGGAATGTTGTGGACCTATTTCGGCGGCCGCACGCCACAGCTCGGCGGGATGAGTCCGGCCGTTTACACCGCTGCCGAGCCTTGGCGCCCGCCCGCACTCATCGTCAAGGCTGCCGCGGACCGGCACAAACCCTACGTGCACCGGTCGCGCTTCGATGGCATCCACCATTTCCAGACTTCCTACATCAACCGTACATATGGTGTGTTCAGCACAGCTTTGACGCATCCGCCGACCGGTCGCAAATCCGGCATCTGGGGGCAGTGCTATCCCTACGGCGTCATGTTCGACCAGCCCGATACAACCAAGGCCAGCATTTGCTGGATGACCGTTCCATGCTTCGACGACAAGCCTCTGACCAATTGGACACAGGGCGTCAGCAGCACTTTTTGCGAATACCTTCAGCGCGAGGGCACGCTCCTGCTGGTGGCCAATGACCTGCGCAATCCGGCCTTGCTGCCAAAAATCCGTCAGGACATCAAAGGACACCAGCAGTTCTCCCTGGAGACGCGATCGATTCTCGGATACGTGCCCGATGGCTATCTGGCAATCATTGATGACGCTGCCACGGACGGTCGTATCTTTCTCGACTATGGCAGCGTGCTGGTCGGCTTCAGCGCCAGCCAGCCGTTCACGTGGAAGCAGCGTGGCGGCACATTCTCGCCCGGCTCGCCGTCAAAGGCGGACAGCGAGTTCCGCATCGCCGCCGACAACGCGGCGCTGGCGATGGAGACCGCACACCCCGACGAGTTTCCGGGCATGACTCCTGAGAAGCGCCTCGCCGCATTCAAGGCGGCCATCGTTGCCAAATCGAAAATATCACTCGGCAGCGACACTCTCCAGCCCCCGCCGCCACCCGACAAGCCCGCTAAGGGGCCGGCCCCGAAACCTGAGGAACCCCGTAAAGTTGCCAAGGGAACCTACGTGGACCGCTTCGGTCACAAACTTGAGAAAACCTTCCAGGGACCGGCCAAAATCGACGGCAAGGAAGTTGACTACGAATCTTGGCCGCTGGTGGACAACCCATGGGTTCATCAGGATTGGGACGGGAACATGCGCATCACCGACGGCGTGACCGAGCGGATCTACGACGTGACGAATTGGACCGTCACCGAACGGCCGGTGTCCCGCTGACCGCTCGGCGGAACACCCTGTAATTCACGTTCAACACCGTGCCGGAGCAGACAACCTGGGCAC
Source organism: uncultured Chthoniobacterales bacterium (assembly GCA_964467415.1). Taxonomy (GTDB): domain Bacteria; phylum Verrucomicrobiota; class Verrucomicrobiia; order Chthoniobacterales; family Terrimicrobiaceae; genus CAYXRX01. The sequence continues at coordinate 9,207 of CAYXRX010000003.1, read as the reverse complement.
TCATTCTCTCCATGGCACAGGGCTCTTTCGTGCTCCGCCATCGCATTGTGCGTTACTGAGCGGAAGTCCGGCGCAGGTTGCTTGACCGCATGCGCGCCTTGGGTGATTAGGAATCGCATGGCTGCACTGCGCTCTAAACAACCAGAGACTCTCCAATCACCGAAGTTCGCAAGCGGGAACCGTTTTCTCGTTTGGTTGTTTCTCGTCGCAATGGCTCCGGCTTTGATCGGAAGGTCCCATGCTCAGGTGACATGGATCGGCGGCGTCGGCAACTTCAACGTGGGGACGAATTGGAGCGGCGGGTTTGTGCCCCAGTCATACGATTCGATCATCATCAACAATGGCGGGACGGTGCAGTCGTCAAACAGCGCGGACGTGGCGAATGTGAGCATCGGTGGGGCAGTACCTACGCCGTTCTTCCGGGGATCTCTTCATATTTTACACCGGACAACATCTACCTGGGCACGTCCGGTCTGGGCACGTTGACGGTCGGTTCGGAAGCTATGGTAGCGGCGGCCTCTAATGTCTACCTCGGCTATGCGTCGGGTTCGTTCGGGGTCGTGAGCATGGATGGAGGATATCTTTCGCCCTTCACGACCTACATCGGCTACCAAGGCAACAGCCTTCAGTTTACGGTGACCGGAGTTCCCGAGCCGTTCACGTGGGCGTTGATCTCCCTGGCCGGAATCCTCCTCGGCATCCGGTTCAGGAAGACATGGGCGGCAAAAAATATCTAAAGCCGGCCGGGTTGGCGGTTCACGCCTCGCGTCGGGCCTGCCAGCGCCACGCCAGAACCGCGAAGACTCCGGCAAAACTCAGCGCGGATGCGGAGGGTTCCGGGATCGCGCCCATGGCAATCTTTGCCCCTGAGCTTTCGTAGGCATACCCGGAAACATCGAGATGGAACTCTGCAGAGGCACCCGTACCGGTTACAGATGTTGCCAGAGAAATGTAGCCGTATTTCGTGGCCGAATCCGTCGTATCCGTAAAATAAAACGGCAGGTAGGTTGGGTCGCTCCGGAGGAGAACGCTCGAATTTCCGGTCTGTGCCATCCGGCTGATATTGGCGCCAAATGGCGTGACGGTTTGCCCGCCGGGTAAATTGTCCCAGGTTTGGCCGGCGTTCAAGGAATGCCCGTAATAAAGGCCCTCCACGATATCTGCCGCGATAGCGGCTGTGCCGGAATTCAGGATTGTGAACTGATAGAAGTTGGAAACGGGGACGGCGCCGACATACGAAAAACAAATGACAGCGAGATCATTCAATCCAGAGAGGTCGACTGCAAGAACGGTGGTTCCTGGTCCCTGTCCCCCGGTCCCCACCGAGTAACTGAACGAGGTTGGAGAATAGATGACTGCGGCTGGAAGCTGGGTGAGCGAGGCAAGGAGAAGCAGCAACGGAGCCATCAAAAGTTTGAGCCTGGAGGCGTGCGGCAGGGGACTGGAGGTCCTCGACGCGATCGGGCCCGCCTCGCAGGAATTCGGACAGTTTGATCCAGCAATATCCCGCCGCAGAGGTGTTTCCATAAGGTCTGATCCTTTTTTATTGCATGGGTGTGCGCAACCAGGAAGTTTCTACTCTCAGTATAACGGCACGCGGACCCCGGAACCGGTCAGCCAGCGGGGCTTAAACGGAAGCAAGGAGACAAATTTCCTGGTCCCCACACGGCTCGTGGTTACTTGGGACGCTGCAGATTTCATTCTTCGCGCAGATAAGGCAGTGCGCGGGAATTTTCAGAAAGTCCGCGATGGCGAACAGGTTGCTCAACGAGGGAACCCGGCGTCCGGTTTCCCAGTGATTCCATGCGGATACCGACACTCCAAGCCCCCTTGCTGCGGCCTCAAGTTTGAGGTTCTGCAGGCAACGCCTGCGGCGGAGAAGCCGGGCGAACCGGAGGTTGCGAGGATCCATCTCTTTCACGTTTATCTCATTCATTGTAGGAAAGCCATGGGGAATCCGGCAGACAAAGGCTGGCGGCGCATCACCGAACTTTCTTTCCGTGTCCGGCAGGGGGCGAATGTGGTGGAAGGAAAAATCCGGATCCTGAAATCGTTTGATTTTTCATTCGCACAAGAGATTGTCTCGCCTGTGGCCAAGTCCCGTATTTTTTCGTCGGAGTTGCATCGGCATTACGCGGCATGCCACCGCGCCGGCTTTTCCCGGTCCGCCCAGGCCCCCTCAATCGCCACTGGGAATCATGAAAATTAACTGCGCTCCATGACAATGTCCCGCGAAGACGACCACCCGCTCCACGCCCAGCCCGGGATGAACCGACGGGATTTTCTCCGCGCGGCCGGCGCGACGGGGGCCGCGATGGTTCTCGGCGGGCCAAGGCTCCTGGCCCAGACGGTGCCAACCGGTCCCGGGGCGATCCGCTTCGCGGTGATCGGGGACTTCGGCCAGACATTCTCCGATCAGGTTTTTCCCGTCGATCACGTGGGGGCGATGATGCGGAGCTGGAATCCGGACTTCATCGTTTCGGTCGGCGACAACAACTACCAACTCGGCCTGGCTGCGACCGCCGACGTGAATATCGGGAAAAATTTCACCGGATACATTTACCCGAAGACGACAGAGATCCCCGTCGAGTATCCGTATCCGCCGGACGGACCGCTCTTCAACCGGTTCATCCCCTGCCTGGGCAACCACGATTACGGCGACGTTCAAAACACGCACATTCCGACCCCTGACAATGTCGCCCAGAGCCAGCCGTATCTCGACTACTTCCGGCGCGCCCTCCGCGAGGGACTGCCCGCTGCGCCGCATACCACGGTGGCGTTTGCCGACAACGCAGTGGGGCAAACCTACAAGCACAACCTTTTCACCGGAGAGGTCGAGGACTACACGCCGTTCAGCGAGGCGGAGAACCTCCGGTTTTTCGATGTGCGGCTGGGTACGGCATCCGGCCCGAGCTCAGTGCACCTGTTCGTCTTCGACAGCAATCCCACAACTCCCTACGGGCAATTTTCCCACAACCGACCGGTCCCGAATCGCGACGGATCCAACAGCTCGTTTACGGAGATCGCCGCCCAGGGCGCCTGGCTCCAGCAGCGGCTGGCGGCCAGCACGGCGCGCTGGAAAATCGTGATCTTCCACGATCCGCCCTACAATTCTGCCGCCGGTGCGGAAAATGCCGTTTACCAATACGCCTACATGCGCTGGCCGTTTCAGGCATGGGGCGCAACGGCTGTCATCAGCGGACACGTGCATAATTACGAGCGCTTGGAAATGCCGGATGCAAACGCGAACGGGGAGCCGGTTTACGGCGGTCCGACGATTCCGTATTTCGTCAACGGTGCCGGCGGCTTCATCCCGGAGCAGGGATTCGATCCCTCTTTCGTGATCAACGGAAGCAAGGTGCGCGTCTCGGAATACGGCGCACAGCTTGTTACGGCGGATGAAAATTCGATCAATTTTCTTTTCTTCGACCTCGATGGTGTCCTGCGGGATGTGCGGACGATTTACGCCGATCCGCAAAGCGGGGCCCCGCAGGTCGAGTTCGGCGGGCGCGAATTTCCCGTCAATGCCGGAGCCGGAACCGTGCAGATCCCCGTGATCCGCCTGGGCGACGTGAGTCAGGCTCTCTCGGTGAATTTCACAACCGTGGATGGGACGGCCATCGCCGGGATCAACTACACCGCTGCAAGCGGGACGCTCCACTTCGCGCCCAACGAGACCGAAAAATCGATTGCAGTCACGATCGAGCCTCCTCCGGTTTTCGGACCGGGCACCGTGCCATGGGAGTCGCTCATCTTCTCGGTCACCCTCTCGACGGCAAATCCGGGGAGCATCGGGTTTTTCAATTTCGCCTCGGTGATTCTGGTCAACACCGTGGACACACCGCTTACAAACCAGGACGTCTTCATCGTCCAGACGTATCGCGACCTCTTCCAGGCCGATCCGAATCCGGCGGAACTCGCGGCGGCCAAATCCGCCATCGGCTCCTCCGACCGTGCGCTGGAGCGGGCAAAATGGATTTACCAACTGCTGATCTCAAACTATGCCGCGGAGCCGGTTTTGCCGGTCGTGCAAATTTATGCGCCGTTCATCCTCTCCCCCATCGCGGTGGCGGAGGCCCGCGCGATTCCGCCAAGCTTTGCCGACCTGCAAAACGGAATCAACCTTTACCGCGAGTCCACCGGCACCAATGACGCGCTCACGACGATCAGCACGGCCTTCAATCAAAACCTGCTGGAGGTTTTCAATGATAAGGTTCCCGGCTTTGCGACGGACAACACAGTGTTCATCCAGACGATCTACCTTGCCGCCGTCACGAAGACCTCCACGGTCCTCTCGCCGGCGAACCTTTCCTCTTCTGCCAATCAGGCGGACATCGACTACTGGCTGCCGCTCCTGGCATTTAGTTCGCCGGCGGAGCTGGCCGCCAAGCGCAATCTCATGTTGGGGAGAATCTCCACGCAGAGTTTCGATCCGCCACCGGTCGCCGGTATGACGCCGTTCAACCTCACCGTGACAAACAAAAATCCGGTGCTCGTCTCGATTGTTTTGGCAGGTCTCCTGCGTGAGCAATTGACGTATCCCGACTTTTTCAACGGATACCTCTTTCCCGTGGACCAGGGCGGTGAAACCATTCTCATCGACCACATCTACAACATCATTCAGTCCGCTGGCTATGCGGCCCGTTTCCGTGTGACCTCGTATGAGGGTTTCATCGACTCGGCTAAAAGCGGGCTCTCGCCCGCACAGAAGCTTCCCGAGGCCGACCCCGAGGACGACGGCCAATCCAACCTCCAGGAGTATTCCTTCGCCCTCAACCGGCTGTCAGCATCCGCCCCCTCCGTCACCGAGATCGAAATCGAGAACTCAGCCGGCCAGGACTACGCACTCTTCTCTTACCGGCAGGCCGCAAATGTCAAACGGGTCGAGTTCCTCGTCCAGACGTCCACCGATCTGAAAACCTGGTCAGTCGCTTCGAATGCCGTTGCCGCCGGCGGCACGGATATGGGCACCTACATCAAAAAGCGTGTCAGGATTCCCGTTCCCTCGACTGCCGGTCGCCTGTTCATCCGCCTCCTCATACGACCAAAACCCTGAATTCAACGAGGAAAAAAAGTTCTGGAATGGGAGAGAAATCTCAATGGGTTATCTTCTGAAATACGGAACCGTTTCACTTTTATAGGGCAGCCTCAACTCCCAAGACGTTATCGCACTCCCAAGCAACCGGTTGATTTTTTCTCTGCAGATTTTCGACGGGTGGGGATGGTGGTTTTTTCGGCTGACAGTGGATACAATTACTGAATATGTTGTCTGGCATGCACATCCGATCATTCATTGCCGGGTTGGCCCTGGTCGCCACCATTGTCGCAACCAATTGTCTGCATGCGGCTTCCGGCAGCGAGCCGGCGTTCACGTTCGACGGGCAGAAGTTTTTCCTTCGGTCAACCGAGGGGGGGATTTACGAGTACCTCCCTGCTAACGAGACCTTCAAGAACTGGACGGCTCTGATCTCCGTGCGCGAGTTCACAGGCACGAAGAACCCGAAGGCCTACGCCCAGAAACTCATCGATAACGCCAAGGACAGTTCGCCAAAGGCCCAGGGAATGCTGATGGAAAACTCCGAGGCGGGCTCCTACATCGCCGACTTTTTGCTTCCCGATGGTGAGGGGGATGATGCCGGCTGGGAGTGGAACCTCTGGCGCGTGGAGAAAAAGGGCGATGGCGTCGAGGCAGTTCAGTATGCGCTGCGCATCCCCACCGGCTCCGGTTTGGGAGCCGATGAGATCATGGCCGCCCGCAAAAAGCTCGTGCCCGCGCTGGCGGAGTTCCAAGTGCCCGGAGCCTCCGGCGGAGAGAGCCACTCCAGCGGGGCTGCGGATTCCGGCGACGTGCAGACCTACGCCTACCCGGATGCGGATGATCCGCAGTTCACCATGGAGGTGCCCGGCGACTGGACGCTGGAAAGCGATGCCAAGGGGGCCTGGATCGTCTCCGCTGACAAAAAGTTCACCACCAGCGTCGTTGTGGTGCCTGCCGGCGATGTGGAGGACGCGGTGGAGTCGATCAAAAAGCAGAGCGGCAGCCGTTTCGAGAGCATTGAATGGAACGAGGGCGTAGGAAAAACCAACAAGTCCACGGGCGTGACCTTCCGCTCGGTTGACGGGAGCGCCGAGGACAAAGGCGTGCAGCACAAGGTGGGCGTTTACGTCTTCAGCAAGGACGGCGCGAACAAGGCCTTCATCCTGAGCACGTGGACGCCGGAGGCTGCCCTGGCGAACAATGCCGAGGGGATCCTCAAAATGCTCGGGTCCGCCAAACTGTACTGATCCGTTCACGAAATAAGCATCAAACCAACCACAGCCAACCCGATGAAAATACTTCTCGTCCTGCTCTCCGCCTGCCTCGCCACATCCGCCCTCGCTGCTCCGAAGGAAGTGCCCAAGGGCTCGGATCTCCGCGCATCGCTGTTCGACATCGCCCGCACCACCGTCGAAAGCGAGGCTGGACAGCCGGTCAAGTTTGCAGGCTCGCTGATGCGCCTCGGCGACTGGGCGTTCTTCAACGGCCGTATCGTCAACGCCGCCGGCAACCCGATCCCTGTCGGCTCCGAGCGGAGCGCTGATACCGCGATCCTCTGGAAGATCGTGGATAGCGAATGGCAGATGATCACCTGCGCGGTCGGCATCACAGACGTGGCCTACGCCTCCTGGCCCGACCAATTCGGCGCGCCGTCCGCCCTGCTCTTCCCCGAGGGCTAACGCACTTGCGGCCCATCAAATGAGGATCGCAGAAATTTCCGCATGACATTTCCCGCAACTCCATCGACGATGTTGTGTTGAACTTCATGCACCGTTGCCTTCAAAAGCCCGTTCGCTAGCCATAGCGAGCGGGTTTTTTCTTTCCGGAGGGACTCTTTCGACAGTCGGTCGATCCGTTTTGATGAATTTTTAGAGCCTGAATTTTTAGCGGAGAGCCCTGAAATGGCGACCCTAACGGGATTCGAACCCGTGTGTGTTCTAGATAGAAGAGTTGACGAAAAATCCCTAAAATGTCATTTTACCTAAAGATTGCCTAAAACTTGTGTCCAAGGCCCGAAATGTTCCCACGGAAAAACGAGATTCGGACGGTTTCCCAAAAACCGTCAAGTCTGGAGCTGCGTCGGTCACCGTTTACCGGCGGAAGGGCGGGTCGAAGGGCGACAGTGAGTCAGCGGGTGCCAGAAGCGGATATACACAATTCACTGTCTACTACGTGCTCAGCGGGAAGGAATACCGCCTCTACCGTAACAACGAAAAGAAGGCGATGGCCTTGGCGCGTGAAAAGGCTCTCGAGATTGAACGCGGGCACGTCACCAGCCTCACCCTCGTTGGTGCCGAGCTTGAGGCGTACGTGTCGGCAAAAAAACTGCTCGAATCAGAGGGCCTTTCTATTGAAGCGGCCATTCGCGACTACACGGCTGCCTACAGCTTGGTGAGGCCGATGAGTTTGATCCAGTTGGCACGTCAGCACAGGATGCAGGCGGCGCGAGTAGTTACCCCAAAAACAATCGAGGAAATGATACCGGAATTTCTCGCATCGAAAGCGCCGGTCAAAACCGGCCGGAATGGGACACCAGATTCGCAAGAGAACAAAGGTCAAAGCGATAAACCGAAAGAGTCGCGACATTATCAAACTCTCAAAAATGACCTGGCCCGCTTCGCAGGAGCATTCAGCGGGCGACTTCTCGACGTGAATGCGCCTGATATCGACAAGTGGCTGCAAGACCTGCGCGTCACAGGCCGAAATGGCAAAGTCAAAGAGGGGGCCCCACTCATCGGCGAACGGACGCGAAGGAACATCTATGGAAGCCTTTCCAACCTTTTCCACTGGGCGCAGCGCAAGTGCTATCTGCCTCGTGAGCGTCCCACGGAGATTGACTACGTGGAGAAACCAGGGAAACCCCCGCATGTGCCGCGATCATTCAATGCCGAGGAAACGCAGAAACTGCTTGACGCAGTGCCGGGGAGGCTCGTCCCACTCATCGTGCTCTGTGCGTTCGCGGGTGTCAGGAGATGCGAAGTCGAACGCCTCGACTGGGAGGATATCCGCTGGAAGCACGATGATATTCAAATTTGGGCGGACGCCGCAAAAACCAGCACTCGACGGCTACCGCCCCTGCTTCCCATCGCAAAATTGTGGCTCAAGCCTTTCCAATCGATGGCCGGCCCGATTTGCCCCAGTCCTGATCGTTTTAACCAATTAACCGAAAAGGCACGCTCTCTTGAGCTTGAGTGGTCGCACGATGTTCTGAGAGATAGTTTCATCTCCAACAGAGCCGCCGTGCTGAAAGACCTTCCCGCAGTCGCTTACGAGGCTGGCAACTCCCAGCGGGTGATCAAGGAGAGCTACCTGCGGCGAGTATCCGAAAAGGAGGCGAAGGAGTATTTCGCGGTGAAGCCAAAACCCGGCTGGAAGCCTGCTGGAATCTGAAACTTGTTACGCGGCCATCATCTCAGCAACATCGCTTCGCGCGGTTCCGATCGTTTTGAGGTCGAAGGTCTCGATGAGAAGTTGTGCGACGTTGGGGGAGAGGAAAGCCGGTAGGGTTGGTCCGAGTCGGATGCCCTTCACACCGAGCGATAGCAGGGCGAGGAGGACAGCAACGGCCTTTTGCTCATACCATGCGATATCGTATTCGATAGGGAGGTCGTTGATGTCGGCGAGGCCGAGCGCCTCTTTCAATTTGAGTGCGACCATCACGAGGGAGTAGGAGTCGTTGCACTGACCGGCATCCAGCACCCGGGGCAGGCCGGCGATTTCGCCGAGGTCCAGCTTGTTGTAGCGATACTTCGCGCAGCCCGCTGTGAGGATAATCGTGTCCTTCGGCAGGGCTTCGGCCACCTCGCTGTAGTAGGAGCGGGACGTGTGACGTCCATCGCAACCGGCCATCACGACGAACTTCTTGATGGCTCCTGATCCTACCGCTTCGAGGATCTCGCTGGCTAGAGAAAGGACCTGATGGTGGGCAAAACCTCCTGCAACAAAACCTTCCTCAATGGCGGTTGGCGGCGGGCAGGTGAGGGCGTGCGCGATGACCTCTGAGAAATCTTTCGCCTTACCGGATTCCGTCTCCGGGATGTGCTTGGCACCGTCCATACGCACGACGCCGGTGGTGTAAAGGCGCTCGAGATAGGAGTTGCCAACCTTTACCGGGACGAGGCAGTTGGTGGTCATGACAACCGGACCACGGAAGCTTTCGAACTCCTGAT
>CAYXRX010000002.1:0-203432 GCA_964467415.1 uncultured Chthoniobacterales bacterium | reverse complement strand
TCCTCGCCCGCACCGGCGGCACATGGACGTTCGATGCCAACCAGACGTTCAGCTTCCTCGACCAGGGAGCCGTCACTGGTATCACCTACACCGGGATTATCACCGGCCTCGCAGCCGACCCCGGCGTCGGCACCTGGGCGGTCGCCAACAGCGGCTGGACTGGAACGTTCACCTATGACGCCGGGAATATCGACTTCGCCCTTGCCTCGATCCCCGAACCCGGCACCTGGATCCTCGTCGGCATCGGCATCGCATTCCTGCTCTACCGGAAGCCGCGCCGCTCCATTGATCGCTAACCGCTGATGCCTGGCCGCTGATCTCTCCTCCACTCAACCATTCCATGCTTCAAAAATCTCAACGCCCGGACGTCTGACGGCCGGATTCACTTTGGCACCTCTGTTTAGGCGGTTTGAAGGCCCGCCTCATGGGTGGGGGTGCCATCTCCGAACCGGTGCGGGAATTAAGGCGCCTGCACCGGTTCAAAAACCGGCCGGCGCGGGGGAGTAAGGCACCTCGCGCCGGTCAACTTTTTTCCCGCCGGGCAGGAGAGTCCCCTCCTCGCCACCGTATGTGTCCTCCGCGAACCGACCGGCGGCGGATTGCCCGCTCCCTGGCCACCGCATGGCGCGCCCGTTTCAAATATCGCGAACTCCACTGCGCAAGCTTCCTGCGCTGGGGAGCACACCAGGCCCGGGTGTCGGGCTTGGCGGCCCGCCAAGTCCATTTTCCGGCGAGGCCGCCGGAAACCACACCCGGGCCGGGCGTGCTCCCCGGACTCCGCCATGCTGACGTTATTTAAAATGCGTTGGCTCGGACGTGAAGACCTGCAACCTGAACCCCGAGTGGGCGATGAATCTCTCTACGGCAAAAGGCCCGCCAGCAAGAGCGAAGCCAAAGAACCGCCTTGACACGAATGACGCCAAATGAGGCAACTTCAGCCATCTTGACGCGCGATGAAAAGCGGCTGAGACGATATTCGGTAGGGCGGGATCGCCGAGCCCGCCGACTTCTGTCTCGGCGATCCGTTCAGGTTTTTCTTCACCCCCCTCTTTCGAGCAATAGACGAAACTTTCATAAGCGGTAAAGCTGTGGATGTTCGGGTTCCAAAAACTCCGGTACGGAACGCATGTCTCACTCACAACTCTTCTCCATGAAAAAATACTCTTCCACACGTAACTTCCTGAGCCTCTCCATGGCCGCTGCCTTGATCCTAACACCCGCCGCACACTCGGCGAATGTGACGTGGTCGTCCGTCGGCAGCGCTACTCCCGGCGGCGACGGTAATTGGAACGGGGGCTCGACATGGTGGACTGGTTCGGCCAATCAAACGTGGACATCCGGTGATAACGCCACATTTTCTGCCGCCGGCAATACAACGGTCAATTCTAATGCGACGGCCGGCACGCTCACATTTTCCAGCGGGACCGACAGTATCTCACTCCTGGCCGGGGCCGGCAATCTCACCGTGAACTCGGGTATCACGGCCACCAATTCGGCCAACACCACAGCGCTGACCAATACGATCAGCGCAAACTTGACTCTCGGGGCCAACCAGACATGGACGGTCAATAACGGGGGAACAGTGGGCACGACAAGCCTCGTCGCCAGCGGGCCCATCCGTGGTGCGTTCGGAATTACCAAGGCGGGCAATGGCACGCTCGTGCTCGCAGGCAACAACACGTTTACCGGTGGGGTGAGTCATATATCAGGAGGCACGATTATTGCCACGAACAGCGGCGCGCTCGGCACGGGCACCAAAACCATCGTTATGAACACCGGCGGCACCAGCACATTCAAACTCGACGGCTCAGGCGGCGATATCAATTTTGCCAACACAATCACGTTTCAAACCTCCGGACTTCAAGCCGGTGGCGCCATCGTCAATATTGCGGGAAACAATACGATTAGCGGACCGATCACCCTGAACAGCGGATCAACGGGAACCGCGATTCAGGTGGATGGGGGCACGCTGACGCTTGCCGGCAATATACTGGTTGGAGCGGGCACGCGTTCCCTCGCTTTGCAGGGTGCCGGCAACGGGACGGCAACCGGGGTCATCAGCGCCAATGGCGGTGTTTTCAAGAGCGGGGCAGGGGTCTGGACCCTCACCGGCGCGAATACCTACTCCAGCGGCACTACGATCAACGTCAGCGGGGGCACCTTGGTTGCTAACCGTAGCAACAACACGCTCAACCCCACCACCAGCGCGCTTGGCAACCCGCAGGCGTCCCAAAACATTACAGTGAGCAGCGGAGGCACGCTTAAGTTCAACCTGGGCGACACCCTGGGCGGCGCAACGAGCACCCCGGTGGCAACGATCATCATCCAAAACGGCGGCACTGTGACCAATAACGGCACCAATTTCACCACGCTCGGACCGCTGATCCTCAACGGCGGCACTTTGACCGGCACAGGCGGTGCGGCCGCCGGATTCCAGATGTTCGGATTTTCGAGGAATATCACGGCGAGCAACAATGCCACCTCGACAATATCCGGCTCCGGGACGAATGCCGGATACCATCTCAACACAAATACCTTCTTCCAGGTCGATGCCGGCAGTACGCTCAACATCTCCGGCGACCTGATCGACCGCAACACATCGCTTGGAGGCAGCGGCGGATTCACCAAGACCGGGGGAGGGACGATGTCGCTTGTCGGCACAAACACCTACACAGGCACAACAGCCATCACCGCCGGGACCCTTCTGCTCGCCCATGCGACGACGCTGGTGTCGGCCACCGGAGCGGTGAACGTTTCTGGCGGCACGCTTTCCACCAACCTGGCCAGCGCCACACTGGGCGGAAACCTTACGCTCTCCTCATCGGGCAGCCTCTCGGCCAATTCGACCGGCGTCGGAACATTCAACCTCTCCAGCGGAAAAACATTTTCCATGAGTGGTGGCACATGGGTCCTCAGCATTGCCGACCCGGTCACCTTCGACAAAATCATCGCGACGGGCAGTCCGGCATTCACGATCACAGGTGGAATGATCGACCTCTCCGGAAGCGCACTGTCAGCCGGCGGCTACCAGGTTCTCAGCGGGTTCGGGTCCGGCAGCGTCAGCGGGCTCGGCTACACCGGCTACGACACGGAACTCTGGACTGTCTCGCTCGATACCGCCGGTCTTCTCAACGTCGCCGCCATTCCCGAGCCCGGCACATGGATCCTCCTCGGCATCGGCCTCGCGTTCCTGCTCTCCCGCAAGCCCCGCCGCCGGTTCGAGCCCTGATTGTCTGGAATTTCCAACGCCTCAACCTTTAACCACTCCTCCCCTCAACCCTTCAATGATTCAGCATTCTCAACGCTCAGTCGGTTGAAGCCCCGGATCCACTTTGGCACCTCTGTTAAAGGCGGTTTGAAGGCCCGCCTCATGGGTGGGGGTGCCATCTCCGAACCGGTGCGGGGAGTAAGGCACCCGCACCGGTTCACATTTTTCGGAGGCCAGCTGATCGGCAGGTCGCTGAAATGTCATTTCTGCGCTTTCCGAGCATGTTGAATGACTTGAATGCAAGCAATGTGTTGTGGACGCGCCGGCAGAGAGCAAGGGGGAGATCCGCGTTTTCCGTCTTGCCTCGGTAGTTCTTGTCGTGAACTTATGTGTGATGCTATTCGCCCCCTCCGCGACAGTGCCATGACGAGGCTTCTGGTCATGGGTTTCCTGTTGGCTTCGGGTCTGGTATGCGACACGATGGGCCAGGAATATCAAGTCCGCTCCTGGAGCAAGGACGACGGTCTGATCTCCTCCGCGATTTCGGCTCTCGCCGAGACGCGGGAGGGCTACCTTTGGATCGGCACGCCCGAGGGGGCGCTGCTGCGGTTCGACGGGGTGCGATTCACCAACATGGAGTCGATGGAGGGGCTTGAGGCCTTGCGGCCGCCGGTCCGCCAGCTGTTCGAGGATTCCGAGGGCGCCCTCTGGATCGCGAGCGGCTCGCAGCTTTATCGCCTCCATAGGGGCTTCGCCACCCTGGAATGGGCTCACTCCGGGCAGGAAACTGTCGATGGAATCCTTTCTGCCGATGCAGAGAGGTTGGTCTTCCGCTTGGACGACGGCCGATTGCTCATTGGAGTTCAGGAAGCCAACGGCTCCAGGAAATGGGAGGTGATCGATCCTCCCTTCCGTTCGCATCTCAATTTTCACTGCCGGGATGGCCGGGGTGCGATCTGGTATCTCAGAGCCGATGGGAAACTGGGCCGCTGGTTGGATGGGCGCTTCAGCGAGATTCCCGCCTTGGATGGCCTGGCGGGAACACGGATTAATGTTCTGATGGCCGGACTGGATCAGCGGATCTGGATCGGGACCGACCGTGAGCTGGCGGTTTGGGATGGAGCGAAATTCGCCGCTGTGCCACTGCCCGGAGGCGAGGCGGCACTGGACGTCTCAAGGGTTGTTTTTGCATCGGATGGCGCGCTTTGGGTCTATGCCAACAAGCGCTTGCGGCGGTTTGACGGGAAGCGCTGGGGAGCCGAAGCCCGGCTCGCAGGAGAGGACGACCCCCGCAAGCTGCCGAAAAATGTCCAGCCGGATGCGGAGGGAGGATTCTGGATCCCGCCGCACGATGAAACCGGGCTCGTGCATGTCTGCAGGGATGGGACGGTGGAACTAGTGACCGTGGCCGACGGGCTGCCCAGCCCCGATATGCCGATGATTCTTTCCGACCGGCAGCACAATATCTGGGTGGCATCCCGTCACCGCGCCAGCCTGGCTCGCGTCCGCAAAAGTTTATTCCAGACCATCGGCAAGCCGGAGGGGTTGCTGGATCCGGAGCTCACCTCCGTTTGCCAGGACGGGCAGGGAGGCATTTTCATGGGCACGCACGGAAATAGTGTGGCGCGCTGGCACGAGGGCGTGTGCACGAACTTTACCGTGCCGGAGCTGGGCGGCTTTGGCGATTCTCCGGTCGTGTCCGCGGATGCTCTGGGGCGCGTCTGGATCGCTGGCGAGACGCAGGGCATCCTGGTTTTTGAGAACGGGCGGTTTTCTTCCGCCGTCTCTCCTGACCAGCGTCGCCGCGCCCAGGTGAGCATGGTCCGCACGATCCTGCCCGGGCGCGACGGTGGCATTTGGATCGCCACGCTGGGCCGTGTGTTTCGGCTGCAGGATGGAAAGCTCACCCAGATCTACGCGGCGCTGCAGAGCGCCAAGGACAACCCTGTGGCCCTCGCGGAGGGGCCGGACGGAGGGCTCTGGATCGCGACGCAGAACGGCCGGCTGCTCCGCCATGCCTCGGGTGAATTCAAAGCCTTTTCCCCTCCCGGCGGGCCTTTCCGCTTTGCCTCGCTCTGGGCGGATCCGGACGGCAGCGTTTGGCTGGGCACCTACGGCGGCGGGTTGCTGCATTTTCTGGACGGGAAATTCACCCGTTTCACGGCCCCCCCAAAACTGCCCTCAGACACCATTGCCACGATTCTCGGAGACGGCGGAGATCTTTGGCTGGGAACGAACATCGGTATCGTGAGACTGAGCAAGGACGAGCTGCTACGTAGCAAACCGGACGGACGGGTAGCCTACCGGCTGTTCGACCGCAACGACGGGATGCGTTCGGCCGCTGTGACCTTCGACTTTCAGCCCGCCGCCTGGCGAAGCCGGGAAGGGCGGCTCTGGTTCGCCACCAACAATGGCGCGGTGGGGATCCTGCCCGCGGAAATTCCGAAGGAAGATTCCCCGCCACCGGTGGTCATGGAGGAGTTGCTGGCCGATGGCGCGCCGCAAACGATCCCTCCGGCAGGTGGTCTCAAGATCGGTCCGGGCGCGGCAAATCTGGACTTTGTTTATTCGGGGCTGAACCTGTCCGCGCCGGAAAGCATAGGTTTCCGCTACAAGCTCGAAGGCCTGGAGAATGCCTGGACCTATGCGGGAAGCAGCCGTCTCGCCCGCTACCGGCACCTGCTTCCCGGCCGGTATGTTTTTCACGTTCAGGCCTGCAATAGCGATGGCGTCTGGAATGCGAAGGG
Organism: uncultured Chthoniobacterales bacterium; assembly: GCA_964467415.1. Taxonomy (GTDB): domain Bacteria; phylum Verrucomicrobiota; class Verrucomicrobiia; order Chthoniobacterales; family Terrimicrobiaceae; genus CAYXRX01. The sequence continues at coordinate 197,477 of CAYXRX010000002.1, read as the reverse complement.
GGCAACGGTCTCGTTTCAAGTGCAGCCGTTTTTTTGGCAGACGCTTTGGTTTCGCGCCGGAGTGACATTTCTGGTCGCGGCGGGTGTGCTCGCGCTCGCGAGGGGCTACATCCGGTCGCGCGAACGCCGCCGGACTGCGGCGCTGCAGCGCCAGGCCGCTATTTACAATGAGCGCCTGCGCATCGCACGGGACATTCACGATGTAATCGGCTCCAGGCTCACACAGATCGCATTCCAGGGAGAAAGCCTGCGCCTGCTGGCCGGTATCGGGCCGGATGTTGCCTCAGGCATCGACAAAATCAGCTCCGCATCCCGCCAGATTGTCGGTGGGCTGGACGAAATTGTCTGGGCGACTGATCCCGATCAGGACACTCTGGAAAGCATCGCGGATTACCTTGGGGCCTATGCCGGACAGTTTTTCCAGGGCACCGGGGTGAGTTGCCGGCTCGATCTGCCGACAAGCCTTGTGGACCGTTCCTCGCCCGAGGTGCGTCATCAGGTCTTTCTCGCCTTTAAGGAGGCGCTGCACAATGCCGCCCGGCATTCCGGAGCCACCGAGGTCCTGGTGAAGATGGAGGTGGATGCCGGGATCTGCACGGTGCTGGTGCAGGACAACGGCCGGGGCTTCGACCTCCCCACGGTTCAATCCAGCCAGAGAAGCATCGGAGGGCACGGGTTGAATAATCTTCAGAATCGCATGGCAGCCATCGGCGGCAGCTGCGAAATTGCGAGCAAACCGGGGTGCGGCACGAGCATCCGCCTCATTTGGAAACGCACATCATGAATATTAAACTCGCAATCATCGAAGACGATCCGGAACTGAGCTTGATCGTGAGCGGTTGGATCCGCGACGCGAAGGGCCTGGAACTTGTCGGCGTCTATTCCTCCGCCGAGCAGGCCATCGACGATCTGCCCGACCGGCACCCCGACGTCGTGCTCGTCGATATCAACCTTCCCGGCATGGACGGCATCGACTGCGTGCGGCGGCTCAAGCTGGCCATCCCCGCAGCCCAGTTCCTGATGCTCACGGTCTATCAGGATTCCACACGCATCCTCAACGCCCTCACCGCCGGGGCGTGCGGCTATTTGCTCAAGCGCTGCACGCGCGCGCAACTCCTCGCCGCCATCTCCGAGGTCCGCGATGGCGGCTCTCCCATGTCCGCCCACATCGCCCGCAAGGTCGTGCAATCCTTTCAGTCCGGCCCCTCGGCAAACGAGGACGGGCAACTGACGTCCCGCGAGAAGGAAGTGCTCGACCTGCTCTCACAGGGCTTTTCCTACAAGGAGATTGCCGCGCAATTCGGCTTGAGCATCTTCACCATCAACACGCACGTGCGCCGCATCTACGAGAAGCTCCACGTCCACTCGCGCGGGCAGGCCGTGGCCAAGTTCCGGGGCGGCCCGGGGACCGGACACCCGTAAACCTGCAAGGGGAAACGCGCTTTCCCTGCAGAGAACTGCCCCGCTGTTCCGGCGGAGGGGGCGTAGCTAATTTTGGCGACTATACGGATCGGGAGGACTTGGGCAAAATAGCCTCTCAACTCTCCTCCCGTTTTCTCCTCATCCAATATCTATGCACGCTCACCGCACCCTGCCAATCATGCTCACACGAGTCGTTCCTGCCGCACTGCTTTTGTTCACGGCAAACCTGAAGGCTCAAACCCCCGATTATCCCGTCGCCGAGGGACCGTTCAATCAGGACTGGGAGTCGCTCAAACAATACCAGTGCCCGGATTGGTTCCGCGACGCGAAGTTCGGCATCTGGGCGCACTGGGGACCGCAGAGCGTGACAGGGGCAGGGGACTGGTATGCGCGGCAGATGTACATGGAGGGCAGCACGCAGAATAAGTTCCATGTCGCGAAATACGGGCATCCTTCCGAGTTCGGCTACAAGGACATCGTGCCGCTCTGGAAGGCGGAAAAGTTCGATCCGGATGCGCTAATGGAAAAATACAAGCGTGCCGGGGCCAAATATTTTGTGTCGATGGGCGTGCACCACGACAATTTCGATCTCTGGGATTCCAAATATCACAAGTGGAACTCCGTGAACATCGGCCCGGAAAAGGACATCGTCGGCCTCTGGGCTGAGGCTGCCCGGAAGCACGGCCTGCGCTTCGGGGTCAGCGAGCATCTCGAGCGGGCTTACAGCTGGTTCAATACCAACAAGGGGTCCGACAAGAAGGGTCCCAAGGCCGGAGTGCCCTATGATGGGAACGACCCGAAATATGCAGATTTCTATTTCCCTCCGCACGACGACACTTCGCGGGTCTATCCGCTCAACCCGCCGGAGTGGTGGAAAAAGCAATGGTTCGACCGCATTAAAGATCTGCTGGACCAGCACAAGCCGGACCTTCTCTACACCGATGGAGGCATTCCGTTTGAAGAGGTGGGCCGCCGCCTCCTGGCGCACTTCTATAACCAGAACATCCAGCAGCACAGGGGCAAATTGGAGGCCGTTTACAACATCAAATGCCTTCTGGACAACCCGATCCGGCGGCATGGCGATTACGAGGAAGGCGTGGCCGTGCAGGACGTCGAGCGTCAGGTTCTCGGCGGCATCAAGAACGCTCCCTGGCAGACCGATACCAGCGTCGGCGACTGGTTCCACCGCGACAGCGACAAATACAAGACCCCGGCGGAGGTCGTCCACCTCCTGGCCGACATCGTGAGCAAGAACGGCAACCTCCTGATTAACTTTACCCAGAAGCCGGACGGCACGCTTGACGAGGGCTCGGAAAAGGTGCTCGACGAGCTGGCGGTCTGGATGCCGGTCCACGGCGAGGCGATCTACGGCACCCGCCCGTGGCAGATCTTCGGCGAAGGCCCGGCTGTCGAACTTCTGGCAGCCAAGCCCAAGGCCAAGCCGGTTTACACCGCTGCGGACATCCGCTTCACCACCAAAGGCGACACGCTCTACGCCGTCGCCCTCGGCTGGCCGGAGGACGGAAAGCTCACCGTCCGTTCGCTCGCCCTCCCGGCCGGAAAGATCAGCGAGGTTGCCCTGCTCGGTTCCACCGACAAGCTCGAATGGCAGCAGACCGCCGAGGGGCTTGTCGTCACGCTTCCCGCAAAGAAAGTCTGCGACTACAGCGCTGTCCTCAAAATCAACGGTGAAAAGCTCAAGCCGGCAGTTCTTCCTGCGGCACCTGCCGCCTCACCAACTCCAGGCAAGTAAACTCAACTTCCGATCCCCACGATATGACATTTTCACGTTCTTCCTCCATCGCCGTCGGCGCCTCCCTGCTGATTGCAGCCAACCTCTTTGCGGCCGAGTCCACCGCACCCACCCAGGCCGTCATCGACGGGGGTTCTCCCGACGCGATTGCCGGCAGCCCTGAGACCAAGCCAAAAGTTGTTGCTCCCATCGAGTCCGAGGCGGAGATCATGGAGCGGGCGAAATGGTGGAAGGAGGCGACCTTCGGCATGTTCATCCACTGGGGCATCTACGCGGGTTACGCCGGCTATTACAAAGGCGAGCCGGTCCCGCGCAACGGCGAGTGGATTCAATACCACGGGAAAATTCCCGAGGCTGAATACGCCGCGAGCGCGAAGAGTTTCAATCCGGTGAAATTCAATGCGGACGAGTGGGTGGCGATCGCCAAGTCCGCCGGAATGAAATACCTGATCATTACCGCGAAGCACCACGATGGCTTCTGCATGTTCGACACAAAGCTGAGTGACTACAACATTGTTGCGGCGACCCCGTTCAAGCGCGACCCGGTCAGGGAGCTTGCCGAGGCCTGCAAAAAGGCTGGCATTCGTTTCGGTGTCTATTATTCCAACGATCTCGACTGGCACGAAAACATGTGGGGATTGGACCCGCATTTCGGCAGGGATCCGGAGAAGTTCGACGCCTACTACCGTGGCAAATCGATGGGCCAGGTGAAGGAACTGCTCACCAACTACGGCCCGATTGCAGCCATCTTTTTCGACGGCCATCCGAAGGCGTCCAGCGTCGAGCAGGGGCTGGCCTTCCGCAATATGATCCGCCAGCTGCAGCCGGATTGCCTGATCAACAACCGCCTGCGCTCGGTCCCGGGCGACTTCAATTGCTACGAGCGCACCGGTCCGAAGCTCGTGGACGAGCGGCTGTGGGAGCTCAACACGACCACGAACGACTCGTGGGGATTCAAGAAACAGGACACCGACTGGAAATCGACGCCCTCGCTGCTCTTCCAGTTTGTGGACGCGGTGAGCAAGGGTGGGAACTACCTGCTCAATGTCGGCCCCACGGCCGAGGGCCTCATCCCTGAGGCGAATATCCAGGCTTTCAAAACGATCGGCGATTGGTTGAAGGTGAATGGCGAGGCGATCTACGGCGCGGGACGCACGCCATTCGGCGAAGAGCTCGGGGCCTATAGCGCCACGGAGAAGAACAGCAAGGGAAAGCCCGTGTTCGACGAGAAGAAGGACTGGCGCTGCACGACCAAGCCCGGCAAGCTCTACATCAGCGTGTTCAACTGGCCGCAGGGCAAACTCGAACTTCCCGCCGTGAAAGAAAAGATCACCAGGGTCGCCCTCCTCGCCGATCCCGAGCGCAAGCCGCTGGAGTTCACGCAGACCGGCAAGGGGGTTACCATCGCCCTGCCTGAGAAGGCTCCCGACGCGATTGCCTCCGTCCTCGGCATCGATGTCGAGCCTGTGACCAATTAGCTCCGCCCGGAGAACTGGCATGCCATCCCAAAGATGAGGAAACTGATCACGATTACCGGTCTGGTTTTGTTCGGAATCGCCGCCACGGCCGCGGACATCCCGCCCGGCAGCAATTTTGACACAACCGGCTTTGTGTTCGAAACGGCGGACGGGCCCTTCAAGCCGGATATGGCTTCGTTCGGCAACCTCTACCGATGCCCGGAGTGGTTCCGCGATGCGAAGTTTGGAATTTACATGCACTGGGGTCTGGGCTCCGTGCCGGGGTTTCACGGGCATTACGCGAGGCACATGTATACGCAGGAGGAACCCGAAGCCTATCGCGTTGACAAGCAAACCGGCCGGAAGCCGGCGCTCTCCGGCTATAAGCCCGGCAGCGAAAGCGTTTACAAATACCACGTCGCGCGCTTCGGCCACCCTTCCAAGTTCGGCTACAAGGATTTTATCCCCATGTGGAAGGCGGAAAAGTTCGACGCCGCCGCATTGGCTTCGTTTTACAAGGAATGCGGAGCGAAGTTCATCGGCGTGATGGCCGTGCACCACGACAATTTCGACCTCTGGGACTCCACGCACCAGCCGTGGAACTCCGCCAGGATGGGACCGAAGATCGACATCGTCGGCGCATGGCAACAGGCGTGCCGCAACGAGGGCCTGCGGTTCTTCGTGACCACGCATTTGTCCAACGAATGGCACGAGCACCTTTTCTATCAAGGCCAGGCCGACACCAGCGGTCCGCTCAAGGGCGTTCCCTACGATACCACGGACCCGAAATACGAGGGGCTTTACGGCAAGCGCACGCCGGATGGCATGCGTAGATTGAATCCGGAGTTCGCCCGGAATTGGTATCTTCGGATGAAGGAACTGATTGATAAATACGATCCCGACTTGCTCTATCTCGACGGCGGCCTGCCGAATGGCGACTACGGCTTGAACATGGCCGCGCATTTTTATAACAAAAGCGTTGGAAGGCACGGAAGGCAGGAGGTCGTGCTCACCCAGAAACGCAAGGGGATCAGGGGGTTCACCCTCGACATCGAGGCCGCGGGCGTTGACAAGATGATGGCGGAACCGTTCCTCGTTGATACCACGCTCAATCCCGGTTGGTTCTATCTCGGCGAAGCCATCGCGAAACTGGAAGCCGGCGGCGACGATGCCGGCATGTCCAAACAACCGGCTGCCGGCAAAGACGCTGACCGGCTGCGCCTCACGGCCGGGCAGGTCATCTGCAACCTCGCCGACATTGTCAGCAAGAACGGCAACATGATGCTCAACGTGGGACTGCGTCCTGGCGGAAGCCTGCCGGAAACCTATCGCCGCGAACTGCTCGAAATTGGCAAATGGCTGAAGACGAACGGAGAGGCCATTTATGGCACGCGTCCGTTCCGGGTCTTCGGCGAAGGCACGTCCGAGAAGCCGAAGGGCGGGAGTCATTTCAACGACAACGAATACAAGTATACAGCCCAGGACATCCGCTTCACCATCAAAGATGGCGCTCTGTATGCCATCTGCCTCGGGGTTCCAACGGAGCCGGTAAAAATTGTTTCCCTGGCAAAGACAGACAAGCCGGTTGCAACGGTCGAACTGCTCGGCAGCCGGGAGAAGCTCTCCTGGACACAGGAGGCGGACGGACTGGCCATCCAGCCTGCGAGCTCTTGGCCGGGCGAGCATGCCGTGGTCTTCAAAATCGCCTTTCAAAAATAACTCTCCCCCGCATGATTCCTCCTCCCCATCAATCGCAGGTTATGTCAGCGAAAAACTATTTTGACCCCCTGAAAATTGCTTTGGCGGTCAGCTTCGCATTTCTGATCGCGGCGCCGGACGGCTATTCAAATGAAAACCCGGAAGCCAAGCCTCCTGAGGTGAAGAGCTTCGCGCCGGACGAAGGCGACCCCGACTTCGTCGTCCCGCCGGAAATCTACGACGGACCCTACGCAAAGCGGCGAGAATGGGTCATGGATCAGGCGGTGAAGTTCGCAGAGGCCACCGCGGCCCTCCCAGCGGACAAGCGCGAGGCGGTCTGGAAGCGGGTGGGCCGCGCGAGCAATATTTTCATCTCGATGACGATGTTCGAGCGCGGGAACAAGGAGGTGGGCCGGAAACTTTCGCGCGACTACCTGATGCGCTACAAGAGCTTGGATCCCGCAAAGGTGCACGCGACAGACTTCTTTGCGATCTGGCCGGCGATGTGCCTCATCGCCCGTTGGGAGGCCGACCTGGATCCGGAGGCGGTGGCGGCATTCAAGAAATACGTCACATCCATCAACGAGTATAACCGATCGTTCACGCCGAACCTCACCATGATCCTGTGCGCCACCAAATATCTGGGCGACCAGGTCTGGGGCCCGGATGCCTTCGTCAAACAGCTCACGGAGCCGCTTCCGCAGTGGGGTTACCGGTCGATCACTCTCTCCTCCGCACACGATAGGCTCATGGAGATCGCGAAATCGACGGCCATGGAGGGCGGACCGGAATATGCATCGAGGCCCTATGGATTCGCCAATGTGGCGCCCTTTGCCGCGCTGGCCAGCTATGCCAAGGACAAGGATCTGAGGGAACTGGCGGCATTCACGCACCAGGTGACCCTCGCCCGCTACGCCGCTCACTGGCTGGAGGGTAACCTCTGCATGCCCAGCGGCCGCAGCTACCCCGACTACTGGAACGATCCAACCGGGGTCGCGCGATGGTATTGGACGCATTTCGGCGGAAAGGTGACGCCGAACAAGTTCTATGGCGAGGACATGCTCGCCGGCGCCGTGTTCAACCAGGGGCCGAACGATCTTGTTGCCGAGGCGGCGCGCAGCCGCACATCGAACTTCACCACGAAGAGCCGGTTCAACTGGGATGCCGGGGCGCGACAGGCGACATACTTTACTCCAAGCTATGCCCTCTTCACAAATATCTTCACGTCGCCGTGCAAGAGCTTCAGCCAGACCTATCCCACCGGCGTCAGGTGGATCGGTCCTCAGACGGGGCCGATCACCATGCTCTGGCTCACGATCCCCTGCTACGATGCGGAAAAACGCGAGCGCCAGGTGAGCCGTCCGCATGGCGTCCACGGCTCGGGGCAGAGCACGATGCTCAACAACGGCACGCTCCTCTACGTCTGCGACACCACCGGCGGCAACGTGAATATCAAACATGCGCTTTGCTTCGTGCCCTCCGGTGCGCTCGCCGTGATCAATGATTCCAAGGTGAACCAGCACGTCTTCCTGCATTATCCGGGTGTGCTGATCTCCATCGCTTCCACGGCGCCGTTCGAGTGGGATCCGAAATCGCAGGTGACGTTGCCATGCCCGAAAGTGCGGCCCGAGGATTCAGAATTCCGGGTGAAGGCGGACCAGTTCGCCATGGCGATCGATACCGAGCGCGAAGAGGCCGTCCCGGGAAAGTCGCCGCAAGAACGGCTCGAGAACTTCCGGAAGCTCGTGCTTGAAAAGACAAAGCTGGAAATTCAACCGGGCAAGCTGCCGGTCGCGACCTATGTGGACCACAGCGGCGAAACCGTGGAGCGGACCCTCCGTGGTGCGGCGAAAATCAATGGCAAGCCGGTGGATCTCGCCCAGTGGCCCATGGCCGAGAGCCCGTGGACCGCTCAGGCTTTCAAGGGTGACCAGTTTGTCCTCAAGGGCAAAACAAAGACGATGGTTTACGATTTCAAAACATTCACCGTGAGCGAGCAACAAAACTGAATCTGAAAGCAATGAATCCAAAAGTGAAAATCGTGAGCTGGAGCCTGCCTCTGGTTCTGCTGATGAACACGCTGGTAGCCAGGACTGCAGAAACCGGCGCAGGCAAAAGCCCGGCCGCCACCCCGCCGATGGGGTGGAACAGCTACGATGCCTTCGGTTCCAGCGTGACCGAGGCGGAATTTCTCGAGAATGCAAGTTACGTCAAAGAAAAGCTGCTGCCATCCGGCTACGACACGGTGGTGGTTGATTTCCGCTGGGCGGATACCACGGCCGCCAATTACGATCCGAACGGCATCGGCGGACCGCTGGTCGCAGATGAGTTTGGTCGCCTGCTGCCCAGCCCGGTGCGTTTTCCCTCGGCGGCGGACGGCGGCGGTTTCAAAGCGCTCGCGGACAAAGTTCACGCGATGGGGCTGAAGTTCGGCATCCATGTCATGCGTGGCATTCCCAGGCAGTCGGTCACCGAAAACACACCCATTGAAGGTTCCCAGTTCAAAGCGGCGGATGCGGCCGATACCAAGAGCACCTGCAAATGGTGCAAGGACATGTGGGGGATCGATGCCACCAAGCAGGCCGGGCAGGATTACTATGACTCGATCTTCCGGCTCTACGCCTCGTGGGGTGTGGACTTTGTGAAGGTTGATGACCTGTCCTTTCCTTATCACAAGGAGGAAATCGAGGCGGTGCGCCGTGCCATCGACAAGTGCGGGCGACCGATGGTCTTTTCGACGTCCCCGGGCGAGACGCCGGTGGATCAAGCTTCCCACGTTGCCGCGAATGCGAACATGTGGCGGATTGCGGCCGACTTCTGGGACAAATGGCATGCGCTCGACCATGGATTTGACCTTGCGGCCAAGTGGCAGGGCGTGGCCGGCCCGGGACAATGGCCGGATGGCGACATGCTTCCCCTGGGGAGGATTGGCATCCGCTGCGTCGGAAAGGATCGCATGACCCGCTTCACCAAGGACGAGCAAGTCACACTGATGTCGCTCTGGGCGCTCATGCCTTCGCCGCTCATGCTGGGAGGTCACCAGCCGGACAACGACCCGTGGACATTGTCGCTGATCACCAACTCTGACATGCTGGCGATCAACCAGGATCCGCTGGGTAAACCCGGCCGGCGGGTATCCCAAAAGGACCGCACCGAAGTCTGGGTGCGCGATCTCAAGGACGGCGGGAAAGCCGTGGGACTCTTCAACCGCGGCGAAACGGATGCTACCGTCACCTTGAATGCCGGTGAGGCTGGCCTTCTGGAAAATGGGCCATACCAGATCAAGAACGTCTGGACGGGGAAAATAGTGGACATGCCCGGTGCGGAAATTGCCATTCCCGTGCCGAAGCACGGGGCGGTATTGTTGAAAATATCGCGCCCGTGATCCGGGATTCCTGACGCCGCATCATTGCAATCCGAGGATCGACAAATCTAAATGAGCATGACGGCCCGCACTCCGAGAGTATCCCCAGCGTCGCAAATGTTTTTTCCCAATGATGCCTAGACCTCCAGTTCGCAGCGTTTTCCTGATGGCGGCCGCTTGCGCCGCATTCCATATTTCCGCCCGGCAGAGCAGTGTGGCAGCACCCGGGCCTACTGCGCCATCGCTCGCGGGAGAGTCCCTCCAGCGCGAGTTTGTCACTCCGCCCGCGTCGGCACGTCCCTGGGTTTACTGGTATTTCATGGACGGCAATATCAGTCGCGAGGGGATTACGGCCGATCTGGAGGCCATGAAAAAAGCGGGGATCGGGGGCGCGATCTTTCTCGAGGTGAACATCGGCATCCCGCGGGGGAAGGCGGACTTCATGAGCCCGGCTTGGAAGGAACTGCTCAAGCACGCCATTGCGGAGGCCGAGCGGCTGGGGATTCAAATCGCTCTCGGCACAGGCCCGGGGTGGTGCGGCGCGGGAGGCCCCTGGGTCAAACCCGAACAGTCGATGCAGCATCTTGTCGCCAGCGAAACGATGGCCAGCGGGCCCGGAAAGCTCGACGCCGTGCTCCCCCGCCCGAAGCCTCGCACTCCGTTTTTCGGCGAGAAATCGCTCACGCCGGAATTGAAAAAGCAGTGGCAGGAATTTTACCGGGACGAACTGGTCATCGCATTTCCCACGCCCACCGGCGATGCCCGCATTCCCAATGTCGATGAGAAGGCGCTCTACTATCGCGGTTCGTATTCGTCGCAGATCCTTGTGCCGGGCTCGACCTATCCAGGCGTGATGCCATTCATCCCCGCTCCGGCGGCGTCTCCGGCTGTTCCGTCCGGGCAGTGCGTTGCCTCGAATCGGATCATCGATCTCACCAGCAAGCTCGCTGCCGACGGGCGGCTGGCTTGGGACATTCCACCTGGCGACTGGACGATCCTGCGGTTCGGGCGGACGACCACTGGACAGACGACCCGGCCCGCACCCAATCCGGGTCTGGGTTTCGAGTCGGACAAATTCGACAAGGCGGCGACCGACGCCCACTTCGAAAACTTCGTCGGGAATCTCCTCAAAACCGTGGGCGAGCCGAAGCATGCCGATCGCGGGCTGACCGGCCTTCACTTCGACAGCTGGGAAATGGGCTCGCAAAACTGGTCGGAACATTTCCGGTCCGAATTCACGAAGCGTCGCGGGTATGATCCGCTGAAGTTTCTCCCCGCCATGACCGGCCGCGTTGTGGATGGCGATGAGGCGTCGGAGCGCTTCCTCTGGGACCTGCGACAGACCGGCCAGGAACTGACGATCGAAAACCATGTCGCGCGCCTCAAGGAGCTCGGCCGCAAGCACGGCATGGATTTCTCGCTCGAACCCTACGACCTGAATCCTTGCGCGGATCTCACGCTCGGCGGCGTCGCCGATGTGCCGCAGTGCGAATTCTGGTCCAAAGGCTTTGGTCCGCCCACGGAATTCAGTTGTTTCGAGGCGGTTTCCATCGGTCATACCATGGGCCGCCCGATCATCGCCGCCGAGGCGTTCACCTCGTCAGGGGATGAACAATGGCAGCAGTATCCCGGCTCGATGAAGGCGCAAACCGACTGGGCGCTCTGCGCGGGCATCAACCGGTTGGATTTCCACCGCTACCAGCACCAGCCATGGCTGGACCGCTTCCCCGGCATGACGATGGGACCCTACGGCGTTTACTGGGAGCGCACCCAGACGTGGTGGGACATGGTTTCGGCTTACCACTCCTACCTCTCCCGCTGCCAGCAGGCTCTCCGCCGGGGATTGTTCGTTGCCGACATCCTTTACCTCGCCCCGGAGGGCGCGCCTCATGTGTTCCGCCCCCCTCCCTCGGCGCTGGCCGGCAATCTGCCCGACCGACTGGGCTACAATTTTGACGGCTGCGCTCCGGAGGCGCTGATCGCGCGGGCTTCGGTAAGGGACGGGCGCATTGTGTTCCCGGATGGCATGAGTTATCGGCTGCTTGTTCTGCCCGAAACGGAAACGATGACTCCGCAGCTGCTCCGCAAAATCAAGGAACTCGTGGAAGCCGGCGCGACGATCGTCGGTCCGCCGCCCCGCAAGTCCCCGAGCCTGGTCAATTATCCGCAGTGCGACGAGGAGGTGCGGCAGCTCGCCGCGCAACTCTGGGGCAATGGAGAGCCGGCTGCCGAGCGCAAGGTGGGCAAGGGGCGGGTCATTTTTCTCGAATGGCCTCAGCCTCCCGACCCTGCCAAGGCGGCTCCTCCCGCCAAAGGAAAGCCACCTCAGCCCCAGCCAAAAATCTACCCGGATTACCAGCAGACAGCTCAGATCCTGGCTCAAATGGGCGTGCCTCCGGATTTTGAATCCGATGGGAGCATTCGCTATATCCACCGGCGCGAAGGGAACACAGATCTCTACTTTATCGCGAACCGTGAAAACCGCGTGGTGTCTGCGACATGCCGGTTTCGCCTGGAACCCGGCCGTCAGCCCGAGTGGTGGAACCCGCTCACCGGCGAGTGCCGCGACCTGCCGCAGTTCGTGAGCAAGGGGGGCGTCACAACTCTGACGGTGCGCCTCGAACCGCTGGAGAGCGGCTTTGTGGTCTTCCGGAAGCCCGCAGCGAAACGATCGGGGGAGGGGACGAATTTCACGGAAACCAAGCCACTCCAGTCGCTCGCAGGTCCCTGGGAGGTGCGCTTCGATCCCAAGTGGGGCGCTCCGGAGAAGGTCGTCTTCGCTTCGCTCGACGACTGGAGCAAACGACCGGAGCCGGGCATCCGCAACTATTCCGGGAAAGCGGTTTACAGGACGACTTTCGATCATCTCTCGGCTGGCGCCGGAAAGCGGGTTTTCCTCTCGCTGGGCGAGGTGAAAAATCTGGCCTCGGTCCGGCTCAACGGTCGCGACCTTGGCATCGTCTGGTGCGCGCCATGGCAGGTTGAGGTCCCTGCGGGCCTGCTAAAACCAAAAGGAAACGAGCTCGAAATCACGGTGGCGAACCTCTGGATCAACCGCCTCATTGCTGATGCCGCGCTGCCTGAAAAGGAGCGCCTCACATGGACAACGCGCAACCCCTACAAGCCCGATGCCGCCCTGCGTCCGTCCGGCCTGCTGGGACCGGTGCAAATCCTCACCACGAAAGACCCGAACCCATGATTCAAAACAGAACTGCCCCTCTACTCGCGATCCTTGCAGCTGCAGGGGTCTGCTTGGTGCTCTCGGCCAGTGCCGCCGATGAGCCCGCCGGCACACGCGACCGGTCGCTCGACGATGGCTGGCTATTCCTGCGGGCTGACGCTCCCGGTGCCGAATCTCCGGGCTTTGACGATGCCGGTTGGCGGAAGCTCGATCTCCCGCACGATTGGAGCATTGAGGATTTGCCGCCGGTTGAGGCTCCTCCACCGGAACTGCCGGTTGTGAGCGGCCAGTGGCGTTTCCAAAAAGGGGATGACGCGGCTTGGAAAACGCCTGCATGCGACGACAGCCAATGGCAGAGCGTCCGGCTGCCGGATACCTGGGTGAATCATTCGAATTACACGGACAAAGATGCCTTCGGCTGGTATCGCCGCACGATTGAGATCCCGGCCGAATGCCGGGGCAAAGACTTCGATCTCCTGCTCGGTTGCATCAAGGAAGCGGATGAAGCATTTCTCAATGGCGAGCGCATCGGCAGCTCAGGATCGTTTCCGCCCGACTTCCGCTCGGCCAAGGATGTGTTGCGGCGGTATCGCGTGCCGGCTTCGCTCGTGCGGTGCGACGGCTCGGATTTGCTCGCCGTGCGCGTGTTTGACCGGAGCGGCAAAGGCGGAATCTATGAGGAGGGGATAAAAACGATGCGCGTCGGGCCCTTCGATTCCACCCAAAGTGCGGGCCGCGCGGCCACCGGGCATTTTGTCGGGGGGACGGGTTGGTATCGCAAGCACTTCGCGCTGGCTCCGGCGGATAACGGCAAGCGGGTCGCGGTCCGGTTTGACGGTGTCTACATGGACGCGGATTTCTGGATCAACGGCCACCATCTCGGAAACCATCCTTACGGCTACACCGGTTTTGAGTTTGACTTGACGCCACACCTTAAACCGGCCGGAGAAGAGAACGTCCTCGCCGTGCGCGTCCGCAACGAAGGCAGGAACAGCCGCTGGTTTTCGGGTTCGGGAATCTATCGCCACGCGTGGCTCACGGTCACCGACCCGATCCATGTGCCGATGGGCGGCGTGTTCGTGACGACGCCGGAAATCTCGAAAGAGAAAGCCTTGGTGAAGATCGCGAGCGAAGTCCGGAACACCACCGCCGCGGAGGCTGACCTGGTGGTGCGCTCCCGGTTGCTGGACGCAGCGGGGAAAGTGGTTCAGACCGCCGAAAGCAAACTCCATCTCGGCGGCAACGAAACCCGCAGTGCGGAGCAGTTGATCGAAGTGCCGTCGCCGCGCCTCTGGTCGCCGGAATCACCGGGACTCTACTCGGCGCAAATCGAAATCGCATCCGCCGGCAAATCGCTGGACAAGATCTCAACGACATTCGGAATCCGGAAGCTCGAAGTGGACGCGGAGAACGGGTTTCGGATCAACGGCCAGGCGCTCAAGCTCAAGGGCGGCTGCATGCACCATGACAACGGCCCGCTGGGAGCGGCGGCGATTGATCGCGCCGAGGAACGCCGCGTGGAATTGATGAAGGCGAACGGCTTCAACGCGATCCGCACCAGCCACAATCCCCCGTCGCCGGCGTTTCTCGACGCCTGCGACCGGCTCGGAATTCTGGTGATTGACGAGGCGTTCGACTGCTGGAACAAGGCCAAAAACCCGGAGGACTACCACCGGTATTTCAAGGACTGTTCCGACCGTGACATCGCTTCCATGGTCCGGCGCGACCGCAATCATCCCTCGGTCGTTTTCTGGTCGATCGGCAATGAGATTTCCGAACAGTTCCGCGACGAGGCGACTGCGAAGCGGCTGCGCGAGGCTGTCCTCTCGCACGACTCCACGCGCCCGGTCACTCAAGCGGTCCACGCCTGGGGCAAGGACAAGGAGAATTGGGATCAGATTTCCGATGTCGTATTCCGTTATCTCGATATTGGCGGCTACAACTATCTGCCGCAAAAATACGAATCCGACCACGCCCGCAATCCCAAGCGGGTGATGATGGGCAGCGAATCCTATCCCAAGGATGCCTTCCACTACTGGTCGCTCGTGGAAAAGCACCCCTACATCATCGGCGACTTCGTTTGGACGTCGATGGACTACTTTGGAGAATCCGGGATCGGGCATTCCGCGTTGAGCAACGAGAATAACCCCTTTTGCATGCCGTGGCCGTGGTATAATGCCTGGTGCGGTGACATCGACGTGTGCGGAGTCAAAAAGCCGCAATCATATTACCGCGATGTGGTCTGGCGTCGCAGCCCGATCGAGATCGCCGTCCACACCCCCATTCCGGATGGCTTGACAGAAAAGGTCAGCGGATGGGGATGGCCGGATGAGTCCCGTAGCTGGACCTGGCCGGGCCATGAGGGAAAGATGCTGCAGGTGGCCGTTTATTCGCGGTGCGAGAGCGTGCGCCTCGAGCTGAACGGGAAAGTGATCGGCGAAAAACCGGTTTCCGATGCCACGAAACTCACCGCCAAATTTGATGTGCCATACGAGCCGGGCGAACTTCGCGCCGTCGGTTTGACTGGTGGCAAACCGGTTGCGAGCACGATCCTCCACACCGCAGGCGAGCCGAAGGAAATCCGCCTCACCGCCGACCGCCCGGCCATCCGCGCCGACCGCAATGACCTGTCATTTGTCACCGTCGAAGTGGTAGACCGGGATGGCAACGTGGTTCCCACCGCGGCCATTCCGATTCGCTTCACCGTCACCGGAGCGGGCGGACTCGCCGCCACCGGCAGCGCCGCACCAAACGACATGTCCAGCTTCCGCCAGCCGCTTCGCAAGACGTTCAAAGGCCGTTGCCTGGCCATCGTTCGGCCGCAAGGCGCTCCCGGAAATATCTCGCTAAAAGCCGAAGCCGACGGACTGGAACCGGCTAGCATTGAGATTCAAACCCGATGAGCAACCTTGCCCGAAAACAATTTATGACAGAACCAGCCCGCTCAACCTTTGCAACCACGTCTCCGTTCACCACACTCTCTCTCCTCGTCGTCTGCCTGTTCCTCGGCTTTACCCCGGCTGCCAGCGCACAATGGCATGCCAAATCGGTTTTCATCACCGACGCCCGAATTGCCGCGCTGAAAGAACAGGTGGCACAAAAGAAAGAACCCACGTGGTCGGCCTGGCAGAAGGTTCTGAAAATGGCCAATGAAGGTCTCACCTTGCAGGTTGAGGTGCCGGAATATTGGCACGTGCCCGGTGCCTATAAAGATCCCCAAGGTTGCGGACGCGCCAACCGCCCCCTCGATATCAGCACTAAAACCAGCTATTACCTTGCGTTGGCTTACCGGATCACTGGCGATGAGAAATATGCCCAGGCCGCCGTGCGCCTGATCATGCCCTGGTGCACCGGGATCAAGAGCTATTCCAAAAAGGAAGATTCCACACTCTCCTTCAGCTACCATATCCCTGCGATGATTGCCGCAGCGGATCTGCTCAAGCGTTCCCCGAGCTTTTCGAGCTCCGACCAGGAACTCTTTCGGCGCTTCATCCGCGAACAAGCCTTGCCCATGAACTGCATGGCCCGCAAGAACAACTGGGGTAACTGGGGGATGCTTCTCGTCATGACAGCCGCCGCCTATCTCGACGATGAGAAACTTTTCAGCACCGGAATCAACCGGTGGAAGGAATTGCTTGAGACCCAGCAGGACGAGAACGGAATTCTTGTGGGAGAAGTTGTGCGCAGCGAAGGCAAAATGGGGATCTGGTATACGAACTTCTGCCTCTTCCCGCAGACGCTCTGCGCCGAGGTTGCCCGCGTCAATGGTGTGGAGCTTTTCGACTATACCAGTCCGACCGGACGCAGCCTGCGCAAAGCTTACGAGCGCGCCATCCCGTGGCAGAAAGATCCCGCCAGCTTCCCCTACTACAAAGGGGACCCGAAGGATCTTTTGGGCGTCACCCACATCCCCCATTTTGAGCTGCTCGTCCCGCGCTGGCTAAACCCCGATGCCGCCGCTCTCCTCCAAAAAGTGCGACCGATCTACACCCATTACGGTATTCCGGCAGAGACATTCACCCATGGAGGGGTGCCCGTGAGCTTGTGAAAGTAACGCCCCCGCGGACCTGGCCTGATACAGCAGAAAATCGCAACCGAACGTGTCCGCTATCGATGTCTAAAAAACCAAACAAAAAATCCGGATTAAACCGTTTTTTCTTTTGCTCATCGCTGAGCTCCAGTCTGCTGCTTGCGTTCTTGTCTTCCGCCCCGGTCGCCACAGGCCAGGAAATTACAGGCCCTGTCCGCGAGCGGATATCGTTGAACAATGACTGGCGCTTTCAAAAGGACGATCCTGCAGAGGTCCGGGGGGGCTTAAATTACGAGAGGATCAAGCCATGGATTCTGCCCGCCCGCAATGCCTTCACCAAGGACCCTGCCAGTCACGCCAAGCGTCCTGATGGCAACCCCGGCGACGACGTCTCCTACGTCCAGCCGGGGTTCGATGACCGGGCGTGGCGAAGGCTCGATCTTCCGCATGACTGGGCTATCGAGGGTCCATTCAACATGGATCTCCCCGGCAACACCGCCAAGCTCCCGTATGTCGGGGTGGGCTGGTATCGGAAGCATTTCCAAATCCCCGCGCAGGACGCCGGGAAACGGGTGTTCCTGCAGATCGACGGCGCAATGTCCTACTCCAGCGTCTGGTGTAATGGCAAATTTGTCGGCGGCTGGCCCTATGGCTACAGCTCGTATCAGCTGGATTTGACGCCTTACATCAAAGTCGGCGGCGAAAATGTACTGGCTATCCGGCTCGAAAACCCGCCGGATTCCGCCCGCTGGTATCCCGGGGCAGGCATTTACCGTAACGTCTGGCTCCTGAAGACGAGCCCGGTCCATGTTGCGCAGTGGGGGACCTCCATCACCACACCGGAGATAACAGGAAAGTCGGCCGCCGTGCGGATCCAGGCGGACATCTCAAACCAGTCGGAAACGCCCGCAGCCGTCAGCGTGATCACTTCGATCTTCGACGGCAGCGCCCTCGTTGCCACCGCTAGGGAACAGACGGCCACGCTTGCGCCGGGGCAGACCGGACAAACCGTCGCAACCGTCGCCGTCCCGAAGCCGCAGCTCTGGGATCTCCATTCGCCCCACCTGTATCATGCCGTCACCAAGGTGCTCGTGGACGGCAAAGTCGAAGACGAGTATCAGACGCCATTCGGTATTCGCAGCATCCAATTTGTCGCGGACAAGGGGTTTTTCCTGAACGGCAAACGCATTGAGATCCAGGGCGTTTGCAACCACCACGACCTCGGCGCGCTCGGTGCGGCTTTCAACATCCGGGCCGCCGAACGGCAACTCGAAATCATGAAGGAAATGGGTGTGAACGCCCTTCGCACCAGTCACAACATGCCTGCGCCGGAGCTTCTCGACCTCTGCGACCGCATGGGCATCCTTGTTATGGATGAATCGTTTGACTGCTGGAAAAAGGGCAAGAATAAGAATGACTACAACCTTCTCTGGGACGACTGGCATGAGGCGGATCTTCGCGCGGAAATCCGGCGGGACCGCAACCATCCGTCCGTTTTCATGTGGAGCATCGGGAACGAAGTGCTCGAGCTCACCGATGCGGTCGCCGGTCCGGCGATTGCAGCGGAACTGACGGCGATCGGCCATGAAGAGGATCCGACCCGGCCCACCACGCTGGGCTCCCATCGCAGCGCCGCGAACTCGAACGGCATCGCAAAGGGTGTCGATGTGATGGGACTGAACTACCAATCCGGAAACTACGCCGGATTCCGTGAGCTGAACCCCACCATCCCGGTCATTGCGAGCGAGACGTCCTCCTGCCTGAGTTCGCGCGGGGAGTATTTCTTCCCGGTGTCGGAGGAAAAAACCAAGGGCTTCTTCGATTTTCAGGTGAGTTCCTACGACATTTACTCGGCGGAATGGGCCTATCGCCCGGACCAGGGGTTTGCGGCCTTGGACAAAAATCCCTTTGTCGGCGGAGAGTTTGTCTGGACCGGATTTGACTACCTCGGCGAGCCGACGCCCTACAACAAAGACGTCACCAATCTCCTCAACTTCGAGACAGAAGCCGGGAGAGCCGAGATGCAGCGGCAGCTCAACGAGCTGGGAAAAATCCAGGTTCCCTCCCGCAGCTCCTACTTCGGCATCGTTGACCTGGCCGGGTTCAAGAAGGACCGCTTCTACCTTTACCAATCCCGGTGGCGGCCCGACCTGCCGATGGTTCACATCCTGCCGCACTGGAACTGGCCGGGTCGTGAGGGCCAGGCGACGCCGGTGCATGTCTACACATCCGGGGATGAAGCGGAGCTCTTTCTCAACGGCCAATCCCTCGGCAGGAAAAAGAAGGAGCCGCATCAATACCGCCTGCGCTGGGATGATGTCGTCTATGCGCCGGGCGAACTGAAAGCCGTCGCCTACAAGAACGGCAGACAGTGGGCGGAGTCGTTCATGAAAACCACCGGCCCCGCCGCGAAACTCACCATGCAGGCGGATCGATCAAAGATCACAGCGGACGGCAAGGATCTGAGCTTCGTCAAGGTGACCATCGCCGACAAAAACGGACAGCTCGTCCCGCGCTCGAAGAACCTTATGAAGTTTGAGATTTCCGGCCCCGGCGAAATCGTCGCGGTAGATAACGGCGACGCCACGAGTTTCGAGCCGTTCCAAGCCAGCGAGCGCAAAGCCTACAACGGCCTCGCGCTGGTGATTGTCCGCACCAAGCCTGGCCAGTCGGGAGAGATCACCCTGCGCGCGCGCTCGGAGGGGCTGGAGGCGGCGGAAGTGAAGATTGCCGGAGAGCTCGACCGGGTCGCTGACCGCCCCTCATATTAGCGAAAGTTCCTAAAGGAAATCACCGGTGCGTTTCTTCCCATGCCCGTTTTCTTGTTGCCAGTTTTTGGCATGGGCATCCCGCCACTGCCGAGCGCGTGGCTCTCCGGAGAGTTGCGCGCCTGCGTGGAACCAGTCTTGCGCCAGTCTTGAATCGATTATTGAAGGCCGGAAAACCCCAGGCCCTGGCGTCCTTTGGCGCGAGTCAATGACGCAACGTTCGACCTTTCCTGTAGAAAAAATTAGCGACTAGACGCCGCCTGCGGAACACGGCAATTTGCGCCGCACAGCCCCCAATAAAAACGATCTCCAGTATGTCCCAATCCCTCAAGTCGTCTGTTTTCGCGCTCCTTTGTATGGCAAGTATTGCCCTCGCGGAGATTGCACCCGCATCCAAAGCGAGCCCGGAGTCGATCCGGCGATGGAACGAAAACAAGTTCGGCATGTTCATTCATTGGGGGCTCTACTCCGAAGCGGGAGGTGTCTGGAAGGGGCGGCAGATCGATGATCTGGGAGAGCAAATCCAGCGTTTCGGAAAAATCCCGAGAGCGGAATACGAACAGCTGGCAGCTGATTTCAACCCGGTCGCCTTTGACCCCGACGCATGGGTTGCTTTGGCCAAGAGCGCGGGGATGAAATACATCGTGGTCACGACCAAGCATCACGACGGGTTCTGCATGTTCGATAGCAAGCTGACGGATTTCACGATCACGAAAGCGACGCCATTCAAGAAAGATCCCATCAAGCTCCTCTCGGAGGCTTGCGCGCGCGGCGGCATCGGGTTCGGCGTCTACTTTTCCAACCCCGACTGGCATTTCCCGGGAGCGGTGCAGCAGGATTTCAACCGTCTGAATGTCTTTGATGCGATTACCGAAGAGCACAACCGCTACACCAAAGGGCAACTCGAAGAGTTGCTCACCGGTTATGGACCATTGGTGCAAGTGTTTTTCGATATGGGCAGGCCGAAGCTTGAGCAGAGCATCGAATGGGCCACCCTGGTCCACAAGCTCCAGCCGGACTGCCTCGTCAACGGACGGGTGATGAACAACCAGGGCGACTTCCTCACCATGCCCGACAACGCAGTTCCCGAGGTCGCGATTCCCCAGGCATGGGAAGCGCCCAGCACGCTTTACCACTGGTCTCAGAAGGAGATCCCCGGCTGGGACAACAAGAAAATGGATACCTGGGGATACAAATCGGAAATCATCCGGCCCGATCTCAAACTGCAGGTGGCCAAGCAAATCCGGAAAATGGTGAGCGTCATCAGCCGCGGCGGCAATTTCGTGCTGAATGTCGGGCCGAATGGCAAAGGCGAAATCATCCCCTACGAACAGGATGTTTTGACGACCATGGGCGCGTGGGTGAAGGCGCACCAGGAAGCCCTCTTCGGCACCACACACGATCCCTTCAAGAAGCTGGAATGGGGCCACTGCACGGTAAAGGGAAAAACCCTCTATTTCTTCGTTGTCAATTGGCCGAAAGACCGCCTGCTGCGGATTCCGGGCCTGAAAAGCGGGATCAAATCCGCAGCACTGCTCACCAAAAAGGACAATCCGCTCGCGTATTCCAAAGATGGCGATGATCTCATCGTAACCCTTCCCGCCAATACGCCTGATGACGTCTGCCCGGTGGTTGCTGTGGAATTGAGCGACGAGCTGGCGATTGTCGATCCGCTGGTGAAGCCGGACCAGCAAGGCCGAATCACTCTCAACCGCAAAGAGGCGATCGCATTCGGCCATTACGATGGGATGCAATACAGCTCGCTGAGGCCCAACGTCCGTTACGGATGGGATTTTTCGACAAGCCGGGCCGGAGATTACTCAGTGAAAGTGTCGGCGAGCGACGTGACCGGCATTCTTCACGTCAGCGTCGGGGACCAGATCGTCGAGCTGAAGCCAGGCAGCGTGGAGGAGGTGCTGACCACTCGCTTGCCAAAAAGTGAACGCCTCACGCTGAATCTGTCGGGAGAAAACCCGAACCGGACGATCCAAGGAAAAATCGAGTCGGTGACGCTGACACCACTTTCATTATGATACCGAAAATCAGTACCCTGGCACATTCACTCGTTGCCGTCATCTGCGCGGCGGGTTCAGCACTCGCAGCGGATTCCCCACGGACCCGACTCCTGATGGATGACAACTGGCAGTTCAAGATCGGCAAACCGACCGATAGCCAGGGCAAATTTGACAAGGCGGGTTTCGGGCCGGCCGTGTTCAAGGGGACTACGGTCAACCTGCCGCACGATTGGGCCGTGGAGCTGCCCTTCGCCAATAGCTCCCTGCGCAACAATGGTTACAAAGCCATCGGCGTCGATTTCCGGGACAACTCCATCGGCTGGTATGCGCGGGAGTTTAGCATTCCGGCGGAGGCCGCCGGCCGCCGTTTCTGGCTGGAATTTGACGGGGTCTACCGTGACTGCCAGGTTTGGGTCAACGGGATTTACTACGGTCGGCACGAGAGTGGCTACAGCAGTTTCCGATATGACATCACCGACGCCGTTGACCCTGGACAGAAGAATAATGTGGTTGTCCGCGTCGATGCCACGCTCAACGAAGGATGGTTTTACGAAGGTGCTGGCATTTACCGGCACGTTTGGCTGACCAGCACCGACCCCGTGGCTGTCGCGCCCGATGGCGTCTTTGTTTACAGCCGGTTTCCCAACAATGTGCCGGTTGGTGCCGCCGAGGTCTGGGCGGAGGTTTCGTTGCGTAATGACAAGCGCACCAGCGAGAATGCCCGGGTGAAGATCGAGGTGCTCGATGCCAAGGGGAAATCTCTTGGCACGTCGACCGCCGAAGCCTCCCTGGAGACCTTGGCCGAAGGGCTGGTGAAACAAAAAGTGAGCGTCGCCAATCCGGCGCTCTGGTCCCCGGAAACACCAACGCTCTACACTTTGGTCACCACCGTGGAAGCGGGTAACCGCGTGGTGGATCGCGTGGAGACGCCCTTCGGCATCCGGACCGTTGCGTTTGATCCGAATGAGGGGTTCAAGCTCAATGGCAAGCCATACATGATCAAGGGAACCAGCAACCATCAGGATTTTGCAGGGGTCGGGGTGGCGGTTCCCGATGCGCTCCAGAATTACAAAATCCAACGGCTCAAAGACATTGGGTGCAATGGCTATCGCACGGCGCACCATCCCCCGTCGCCCGAGCTGCTGGACGCCTGCGACCGTCTCGGCATGCTGGTGATGGATGAAAACCGGCTTATGACCAGTTCGCCGGAGCAACAGAATCAGCTTGAGCGGCTGATCCGGCGGGATCGCAATCATCCGAGCGTCTTTATCTGGTCGATCGGGAACGAGGAAATCGGGATCCAGAAAAAGCCCGTGGGCGAACGGATCGGCCTCACCCTCACGGACCTTTGCCACCGCATGGATCCGACGCGTCTCGTGACGTATGGCGCAAACGTTGGCAACCTCTATGAGGGCACCAACAAGGTCGTGGACGTGCGCGGCTGGAATTATTTCACATGGCAGGACCGCGATGACTACCACAAGGCCCACCCGGAGCAGCCCCATATCATCACTGAAGACAAGGGCAATGGTGGAAGGCGTGGTCATTTGCGCGATTCCAATTGGGCACAATGGTGGCCGGAACTCGTCGCGCGACCTTATCTCTCAGGCATTTTTCCGTGGACCGGCTTTGATTACCGCGGCGAACCCGGCTCCAAGGGGGTTTGGCCGCAGGTCAATGGCACCTATGGCGCGCTGGATCTCTGCGGTTTCCCAAAAGCAGGAGCCTATGGCTACCAGGCGGTCTGGACCGAGGTTCCGATGATCAAGATCCTTCCCGACTGGAGCTTGCCGGTCCAAATCAACGCCGAGATTCCCGTCTGGGTTTACAGCAACGCCGAGGAAGTGGAGTTGATCGTGAATGGCACTTCTGTGGGTCGGATAAAACCAACGGCTGGGCGCTCGGAGTTCAAGGTGCGCTACCAACCGGGCGTGGCGGTTGCCCGCGGCTATCGCAACGGGAAATTGGTGGCCGAGACCCGTAGCGAGACTGCCGGTGCTCCCGCCACTGTGCAATTGGAGCCGGACCGTACCAGCCTCGCTGCCGACGGCCAGGATGTCGCCGTGGTCAATGTCCGGATTACAGACGAGAAGGGACGCTTTGTTCCGGCCGCCGACAACCTTGTCGAATTCAGCCTGACGGGTCCGGGCCGGATCATTGGCGTGGGCAACGGCGATCCCTCGAGCCATGAATCCGAGAAGGAACCACGCCGCAAGGCCTTCAACGGGCTTTGCCAGGTGCTGGTGCAAACCACAAAAACGGCCGGCCCGATCGAAGTGACGGCCACCTCAGCCAATCTCAAGCCCGTGAGCGTCAAGCTTCAGTCCCAACCCTGCACCCCTCCGGCGAGCGTACCATAAAAAATGCCCGCTCCCGAGGGATGAAATCAGGTTCAATTCCCCCAAAGATGAAGCCATTCATCCCATCCGCCGCAGCTGCGATTTTGCTGTCAGGCACCGTTTTCCTTACCCACGCTGCACCCGACAATGCGGCCTTTGCCGGGATCCCCCCGCTCGCCCCGATCGAGAGATACAACTTCGTGGCCGGAACGCAGTCGACTGGCGCGGGGTATCAATTTACCAGTGAGCCCGTGCTGGTGGAAACCGCCCGGGCCATGCTGGCAATGGGCTCGAACATTGCCAAATTTTCGCTGGAGGGCAAATCGCCCTACAAGTCGCTGGCGGAGCGGGCCAAACGGGATCGTGACGTGCAAACCGTCTTCCACCTTCCCTTCGCGCACTATTTCCTCTGGGTCGCCCCGCTCTCCGCTCCCTACGGCGACGGCACGCCATTTGATCCGGTGAGGCTGGAGGCGCAGAAGCGCGAAATGTACGACCTGACCTGCTATCTGCTCAAGACCTTCAGCGGCAGCGGGAAGACCTTTTATCTCGGGAACTGGGAGGGGGACTGGCTCCTGACGGGAATGAACCCTGACAAAGTCCCGGACGAACGAACCGTGAATAACATGATCGCCTGGGGGAAAACGCGCCAGCAGGCGGTGGACGATGCGCGACGCGACACGCCGCACCGGGACGTCGCAGTTTACCATTACATCGAGGTGAACCGCGTTCGGGACGCGAAAGACGGCAAGGTGCGGGTAACCAACAAGGTTTTGCCTGAAACAAATCCAGACTTCGTGTCCTATTCCGCCTACGATGCCCGGGGCCCGCAGATCGAAAAGATATTTCCCGAACTGCTCGACTACATCCAGGCTCAGTTGAAACCAAAACCCGGATTGCCGGAGAAGCGTGTGTTCATTGGCGAGTATGGCTTGCCCGCCACCCGCAAGGACAGCGGTGGTCCGCCCGCACAGGAAATGATGGTCCGTAGCGTCCTGCTCGCCGCACTCCGCTGGGAGTGCCCGTTCGTCCTTTACTGGCAGATGTATGACAACGAGAAGGTCGGCTTCTGGCTGATTGACGACAAGAACGTGAAGCAGCCCGCCTACTTCACCCACGCGGGTTTTTTGGAAAAAGCGAAAGCCTACGTCACGGCATTCCATGAGAAGCACCACCGCCTGCCCACCCGCGGCGAGTTTGGTGCCGCCGCGCAGGCATGGCTACGCGACCCAATTGACCCGCAACCATGAAACCGAATCCATATTCCATTCTCATTGCGGCCTTTCTTTTCACAAGCGCCTACCTGATTCAGGAAGCTCCCGCCAAGCAGGCCCCCCCCGCACCCGAGCGGGACTCAAAAAAGGATGCCCGGCTCGGCTGGTGGCGCGAGGCCCGGTTCGGGATGTTTGTCCACTGGGGACCGTCCGCCTATCTGGGAGGCACATGGCGTGGAAAAGCCTTCGGCGGCTACGCCGAGCACATCCAGCGCGCCCTCAAGATTCCCATGTCGGAATACCGGACGGAGGTGATTGAAAAATTTAACCCTGTGAAATTCGATGCCGACGAATGGATGCGCCTCGCCAAGGAGGCGGGTGTCGGTTACTTCATCATCACCGCGAAGCACCACGACGGCTTTGCGATGTATGACTCGAAGGTGAGTGATTACAACGTCGTGAAGGCCAGTCCGTTTGCGCGCGACCCGATGAAGGAACTGCGCGCGGCCGCGACCAAATACGGCATTAAGTTCGGATTCTACTATTCGCATGCGTTCGATTGGGGAGATGCAAATGCACCGGGCAACGACTGGGAATACCGGAATCCGGGCGGAGACAAACTGTTGCATGGCGCGAACTGGTGGGAGACTTACCCGGAGTTCCTGCCAAATGTCAGGAAGTATGTGGATCAAAAGGCGATCCCGCAGATTCGCGAGCTGATCGCCGATTACAACCCGGACATTCTCTGGTTCGATACGCCGCACAAGTTGCCGCGTGAGGAGAATCTGCGGATCCTCGCGGCTGTCCGGCAGGCCGACCCGAAAATCGTGGTGAACGGACGGATCCTGGCATCACATCAGGACAACTTGAGCCTGGTTGACTATGTCAACACGGCCGACCGGCCCGCCGAGTTCACCCGGACCGAAGGAGACTGGGAAGGTGTGCCGACAACAAACGAAGCCTACGGCTACAACCAGAACGACAATTCGTACAAGCCGACCGCCCACTTTATTCGCCTTCTGGCAAAGGCTGCCGCCCGCGGCGGAAACGTCCTGCTGAACATGGGACCGCGGGGCGACGGCACGCTCAACCCGAAAGAGAAGACAATCTTCGAAGGCATTGGCGCATGGTGGAAAGTCAACGGCGATTCCATCTGCGGAACCACCCGGCCCCCCTTGGCTGTCCAGGCCTGGGGCGAATCCACACGCAAAGGCAACAGGCTTTACCTCCATGTCTTTGACTGGCCGGCCGACGGCAACCTGGTCGTCGGTGGACTCACTACCGAAGTGACCCATGCCTATCTCATGCTAACTCCCGGCAAGCTGCTTGAAACAAAACGGACGGGATCGGATGTCGCCATCGCTGTTGGACCTGTCGCCCCTGACCCGACGGATTCCGTTGTCGTTGTCGAATGCGCTGGCGAGCCGAAAGCAGATCCCGTCCGGTTGCTGTCGTCTGCCGTGCCCGCGGACACGCTCCGCGGTTTTGACGGTCTCATTTCCGGGGGCCTCCATTTCGGTCCAGGCAAGAAAACCGACGACGTGGTGCTGAACTGGACGAATACGAAATGTTCCCTCGTCTGGCCGGTCCGCCTGAATGAGAAAGCGACCTTCGAACTCGAGATCAACTACGACGCGCCCGGGGATACCAAATCAGGAAAGACTGCAGAGGGCGACGCCGGGGCAGAATTCATTCAGGCTCAGAAGGGGGCTGCTGGAACCTACGTGGTCACAATCAACGGACAGGAGTTTTTCAAACAGGTCCGGCATGGAAAAGCCGTCAAGGAGGCACTCGGCAAAGTGACACTCGAACCCGGCAGCTATGAAATTCGGGTCGCTGCGAAGGAAATCACCGGCAGCGAGCTCTTCCGCCTTCGCAACCTGAAGCTCCTGCCTGTCCGCAACTGACGCCCATCACTCCATGAAAAAATCGATCCGCACTGTTATTCTCTGTTCTCTCGTTTCCATAACCCTCCCCGCGGCCGCCAATCCTGCTGCCTCCGCGACGGACCGGGATTCCAAAAAGGATGCCCGGCTCGACTGGTGGCGCGAGGCGAAATTCGGGCTCTTCATCCACTGGGGGCTCTACTCGGTCGCCGCTGGTGAATACAACGGCAAGCTGATCCCCAAGACCGGCGAGTGGATCATGTGGAACACGAAAATCCCGCTCAAGGAATACGAGAAATTCGCCACGGGTCTGACCGCCTCGAAATTCGACGCCGACGAGTGGGCGCAGCTCGCGCAGGACGCCGGGATGAAGTATCTCTGCATCACGGCCAAGCATCACGACGGCTTCGCCATGTATCCGTCGAAGATCAGTTCCTACAACATCACCGAGCGCTCGCCGTTCAAGCGGGATCCGATTCAGGAACTCTCAGCCGCCTGCGCGAAACGCGGCATCAAGTTCTGCCTCTACTATTCCCAGGCGATCGACTGGGAGGACCCCAACGGGATGGGAAACACGTGGGATTTCGGGCCGGAACAGGGCCGGAACATGGACGAGTATCTGGAAAAGAAGTCCCTGCCACAGGTGAAGGAAATCCTCACCAAATACAGACCCACGATGATCTGGTTCGACCTGCCGCGCGGAATGACCAAGGAGCGGGCCAACAAGTTCTCCGAAGCGGTTCGCCAGATCCAGCCGGACTGCATCATCAGCGGGCGACTTGGACCCGGACGCTACAACGACTACGATTCGACCGGGGACAACGCGCCGCCCAAAGGAGTCAGGGCAGGGGATTGGGAGACGCCGGCTACCCTCAACCACACCTGGGGGTTTAAGAAGCAGGACAACGACTGGAAAACGTCGGAACAATTGATCTTCTGGCTTGTCGATATCGTGAGCAAGGGCGGGAACTACCTCCTCAACGTCGGTCCCACCGCCGAGGGAGTCATCCCTCAGCAGAGCGTCGATGCGCTGCGCGGGGTGGGGCGCTGGATGAAGGTGAACGGTGAAGCCATCTATGGTGCCAAGGCGACTGCGTTTGGAAACGAGTTCGGCAAGCGCAGCGAGACCGAGAAGAACGCCAAAGGCAATCTGATCTTCGTGGACAAAACGGATTGGCGGTGCACGACCAAGCCAGGCAAGCTCTATATCCACTTCTTCAAATGGCCTGCCACACCGTTCGTGCTGGAGCCAGTGAAAGGGAAAATCACCAAGGCTTTTCTACTTGCCGACAGGGACCGCCTGCTCCCCTTCGAACAGAAGGGCGATCAGTTTTCGATCACTCTTCCGGAGAAGGCCCCGGATAAAACTGCTTCGGTGCTCTGCCTGGAAATGGGGCTTCAATAAGGTCGATGATGACGGGCCGCATTCCTAACGATCCGGCTCGTAAAGCTCTTGAGTGTCGATTTTCTCTGGGCGAAGTAACGCGCTCCCAGCAGAGTGGGACTCTTGGGATCTCAGATTACCGTGTGACCGTTGGCTTCGCGGTAAATGCGATGTCGCGGCCTGCTTCCGCGATTTGCATCCTTTAGGAAAGCTCGCGCTGAGCTGCGGTTACTTTGTAAAAACAGTCACATTTCTTTATGTGACCGTCATCCTATGTAGCATAGCGAATGCCTTGGCTCGGGGCAGGAATCACGCTGAACGAGATGCTGGCGCTGACAATCATCGGTCTTATGGCGAGAGTCACGGAATCGGTGCTCGGAAAGATCGAGCGGTTGATGGCAGCGGTGCTGATCCACTCGGGCAACACACTCAACCGTTGCTCGTCAGGGAGAAGATATGGAACGCCACCGACCCGCAGGTGAAAAGTCCGCATTTCGGAGCGTCCAAAGACGGCCGGGCTTTCTGTTCTGCACTGTGGCTGTTCCGCAGAGCGTTTAGTGAGGCGGGGCGCCACTCACCCACTTCTATATGGCCCGACCGCGACGTCCCGGACCTCGCCCTCAAGGTAAAATGCGCAAATGGCTCCCCGTTCGATCACTTCCCTGACCCGAAGACGCCAGGCGCATTTGCGAGCGCCTACAAGTTCAGCATCCTCTGAACCAGGAAATTCGGGGCCTGATGAGCGAGCTGTCTGATTGAAAGACGGAGCGGAAAAATCGCCAATGCGGAGTCGACGGTGTCTTATTCCGGGGCGGGAATCCTGACGCCCTTCTTCGCTGGCTTTGATGCTTTTTGGTGGCGGGCAGCAGGCTTCGATCCCGTTTTTCCTGCGCGGTGTTTCTCCCAGCGGGCTGTCGCTGCGGCGGCCATCTTTGCGCGGGCTTCCGGGCTGATGTTTCTCTTGGCCTTGACCGGCTTGGCGGCTGCTGATTTGGGTTTCTTCGCCACCCGCTTAACTGTCTTGGCCGACGGAACCGGCTTTGCCGGCCTGGCCTTCCTGGCTTCCGGTTTTGAGGGGGACTTCTTCACTGTGTAGCGTCCGGGAGCAACCTTCGAGGTCAGAGCCTTCCCGGTCGAACCGAACCAGACATAAACGTTTCCGGCCTTCACCCCGAGCTTGTCGGCAATTTCTTTGACGCCGAGTCCCTTGCTGTCAGCAGCTTTAAGGAGTGCAAGAATCTGTTCCTTGAGCTGACCTCTGCCGGCGCGGTGCTTCGATCCACGCTTGGACGCCTTTATCCTGGTCTTAGGTGGGGCAACCGTCTCAACAAGCGCCGTCGCGGTTCCAGTGAGAGCTGCTGCGATATCTGTTTCAAGCGCTCGCAGGGTTTTGAGGAGCGCGTCCCGCTTTTCGGTGAGGGGGATCAGGTTGCGGAGGGTATCACTGGTAAGATGGTATAGGTTCATGGCTGGATGATCATTAGCAACAAAACCGACCGCTCATGCAATAGCAAACACATCATTATCGTTTCAATGGTTATTAAGAATGAAAACGTTCCTGCTATTCTCGAGCCGGAATTTAGGTCCCATCGTCAGAAGAAAACGGAACCGGATGATGCGTGCTGCGATCTACAGAACGTGGGTGGGCATTAAGTCCTGCTGAGTTAATATTTGAGGTGATAGTAGAGTGACTTAACAATTTCGCTTTGGAAGTCGAGGACGCCGGATTCTGCCCGCCACCAGTTGGCGGAGGAGTATTTCCGGCCGGGGACGGCGACGACAAGGATGTCGATTCCGGTTCCCCGGAACATTTTTGAGTAGAGCCAACTGACCCGGCGGGTGTGGAAGAGGTCGGTGAGGATAATGAGGCGTTTGGCGCCTGTGTTCCTGGCCCAGTTGCGGACAGCGACGGCTTCCTCGTAGCTGCTGGAGAGGTTTTCCCCGACCGCGGTAAGGCTGGAATCCGGAACGCCCTGGTCGAGGAGCACCTTACGGGTGAGATCGAATTCTGTCGGGGTAAGCCCGAGAGCGGTTGTTGGACTCTGTTCGACATTCATCAGCAGGACTCTGGGAGCATATCCCTGGTGGTAGAGGGCTGCAGCCGCAAACGGGCGCGTTTGCAAGCCGCCGCCGAGCACGATGATGGCATCGCCGACTGTGACGGGATCGTCGACAATCCACAACTCCGCCACTCTGCGCAGGAGAGGCTCGCGAAACAGGTAGAGAGTGCCGAGGACAATGGCGGCGACTGCCATCGTCATGAGAATCCGCCCGATGGTGCGTGCGAAGCGCGTGCGCCCCGGGGCGGGTTCTGGTTGGGATGTGGGATCTGGAATGATGAGGTTGTATTGTAGATGGATCGGAGTAATTGATCACTTCAAATGGAGAATGAAAAATCTTGATTTTGCGTTGTTGCCGGCTCGGTGCGCCCGCGGACCGGTGATTTTCAATCCGGCGTGGGGGAGAAGCCTTCAGCGGGAGCGAATTTTGCCAGCGGGCAAATACATTTGAACGGAGCGTTTCGGGGGCTGTCTAAATTCTCGGTTAAGGCAGACTCGCGAGCCACCGGCGGATCAGTTTTTATTGTTTTTCTGATCAATTTCGCCGGTGGCTCCCTGCGTACGGGGCTGGAAGCGGAAAAATGAGAGGAACTTTTCCGGAATCTGAAGGGATGGCGTGATTCCGGCTGTTCAAATTCCGGTGATCTGGTAGGAGCAGGTGGCGTCAGTAACAATCTTTAAAAACTATGAGCGACAAAAAGCAATTCCGGGCCGGGGTTCTCTTCGGCGATGAGGTCAAGGAAGTTCTCGATTACGCGAAGGCGAACGAATTCGCATTGCCGGCGGTGAACTGTATCGGGACGAACACGATCAACGCGGCGCTGGCGGCTGGCCGGGAGGTGAACTCGCCGATGATGATTCAGTTCTCGAATGGCGGGGCGCAGTTCGTGATCGGGAAGGGAATCAGCAAGGAGAACCAGCTCGGTCCGATCCTCGGTGGCATTGCCGGCGCGCATTATGTGGATGCGGCGGCGAAAGCTTACGGAGTTCCGGTTGTCCTGAACACCGACCACTGCGCAAAGAAGCTTCTGCCGTGGGTTGACGGTCTTCTGGCTGCCGGCGAGGAGCAGTTTGCCAAGACCGGCCGGCCGCTCTACAGCTCGCATATGCTCGATCTCTCCGAAGAACCGCTGGAGGAAAATATCGAGACCTGCGCAAAATATCTGGCTCGCATGGCCAAATTGGGCATGACACTCGAAATTGAACTCGGCGTCACCGGCGGCGAGGAGGACGGCGTCGACAACTCGGATGTGGATGAGTCGCGACTCTATACCCAGCCGGCCGAGGTGGCTCACGCCTACGAGGTTTTGAGCAAAATCAGCCCGAACTTCACAATCGCCGCGGCCTTCGGCAACGTCCACGGCGTTTACAAGCCAGGCAACGTGAAG
Source organism: uncultured Chthoniobacterales bacterium (assembly GCA_964467415.1). Taxonomy (GTDB): domain Bacteria; phylum Verrucomicrobiota; class Verrucomicrobiia; order Chthoniobacterales; family Terrimicrobiaceae; genus CAYXRX01. Next base: position 165,518 of record CAYXRX010000002.1, on the reverse strand, counting down.
CTGAAGCCAGCCATCCTGAAAAATTCCCAGGACTACATCGTTGAGAAATTCCAGACCGGACCGAAGCCGGTGAACTTTGTGTTCCATGGCGGTTCGGGCTCGTCCCGCGAAGAGATCCGCGAGGCGATCAGCTACGGTGCGATCAAGATGAACCTTGATACCGATCTGCAGTGGGCGTTCTGGGACGGCATCCGCGAATACGAGGCCAAGAACCACGACTACCTCCAGGGACAGATCGGTAACCCGGCGGGACCGGATGCGCCGAACAAAAAATATTACGACCCGCGGATCTGGCTCGGAGCGGCCGAGTCCTCGTTCACGAAGCGCCTGATCGGCTCGTTCGAGGACCTGAACTGCATCGGGCGCAACGCCTGAAGCCGCTCTGAGTGGAATGGCGTAGCGAAATTCTGAAAGAATTTCGTCGGCAGAAATCTCCTGATCGAGCGTCGATTCAAGCAGGAGAAACGGGGTCCCTGTTCCTCTACGACGGACTACGGAGCTCCTGCTCCGTTCGATCCGGGAGGAAACGCAGGGGGAGCTGCGTTCTCCGCTGAAGTGGCAAAGCGCTACGCCTTCACCTTGCTGCTGCGCCCGCGGATAATCACGTAGAAGACCGGGGTGAGAAAGATGCCGAAAAAGGTGACCCCGAGCATGCCGGAGAAGACCGCGGTTCCGAGCGCTTGGCGCATTTCGGCGCCGGGGCCGCTTGCGAGGACGAGAGGGACGACGCCAAGGATAAAGGCGAACGACGTCATGAGGATCGGGCGGAGCCGGAGTCGGCAGGCTTCGGTGACGGCTTCATGCCGTGCCTTGCCCGCGTCCTCGAGTTGCTTCGCAAACTCGACGATGAGGATCGCGTTTTTGCAGGCAAGGCCGACGAGGACGATGAACCCGATCTGCGTGAAGATGTTGTTGTCCATCCCGCGCAGAAGGACGCCGCCGATCGCGGAGAGCAGGCACATCGGCACGATGAGGATGATCGCCAGCGGGAGCGACCAGCTCTCGTACTGGGCTGCGAGCGTGAGGAAAACAAACAGCACGCACAGCGGAAAGATGAATAGCGCGACGTTGCCGGCGATGATCTGCTGGTACGTGAGGTCGGTCCACTCGAAGCCCATGCTCCGCGGGAGGCTCTTCTTTGCGAGGGTTTCCATGATCGCAACCGCCTGGCCCGAGCTGACGCCTGGCGCCGTCGCGCCCACGATGTCCGCGGCCGGGTAGAGGTTGTAGCGCAGGACGGTGGCGGGCGCGGTGATCTCCGAGATCGCGCCGAGCGTGCCCAGCGGAACCATGGCGCCTGAGTTGCTCCGCGCCTTGAGGTTGAGGATGTCACCGGGGGATTCGCGGAATCGGGAGTCGGCCTGAGCGTTCACCTTGTACGAGCGTCCGAAGAGCGTGAGGTCGTTGACATATGCCGAGCCCAGCGAGATCTGGAGCGTGCTGAAAATATTGCTCAGAGGGACGTTGAGCGTCTTCGCCTTAACCCGGTCGATATCGAGGTAGATCTGCGGCGTGCCCGAGCTGAAGCTGGTGAAAACACTGGTGAGGCTGCGGTCGCCATTGGCGGCATCGACGAGGTTCTGGGTCGCCTCTTCGAGTGCGCCGAAGCCGGCCCCGCCGCGATCCTGCACCATCAAGCGGAACCCGCCCGTGCTGCCGAGTCCGTCGACCGGCGGCGGCCCGAAGACGCCGGTAAGCGCCTGCGGGATCTGCGAGAGGACGCGGTTGAGCCGGCGCGCGATTGAGGGGCCGCTGAGGTCCGGGGATTTCCGGTGCTCGAAGCCGTCGAGGATGATGAAGATCGTCGCGGCATTTGAGATGTTGGCTCCGGAGACGACCGAGAGACCGTTGATAACGAGCGTGTGGGCGACGCCCGGCGTCTCGCGGATAAGCTTTTCGGCGGCCTCCGAGACGGCTCTCGTCCGGTTGATCGACGAGGCGTCGGGGAGTTGGACGTTCGCGATGAGGTAGCCCTTGTCCTGTTGCGGGATGAAGCCGACCGGGGCTTTGAGGAAGCCGAGGGCGGTGAGGCCGAGGAGGCCGAGATAGACGACGGCAATGAGCGCCGTCATGCGGATGAGGCGCGCGACGACCGCTCCGTAGAGGTGTTCGGCCTTCTGAAAGAGCGCGTTGAACCCGCGGAAGAGCCAGCCAAAGAGCGCGTCCAGAAGGCGGGCGAATGCGTCTTTCTTCGCCCCCGGAGGCTGCAGCAGGATCGCTGCCAGCGCAGGGCTCAGCGTCACGGAGTTGAACGCCGAGATGATCGTCGAGACCGCAATCGTCAGCGCGAACTGACGGTAGAATTCGCCGGAGATGCCGGGGATGAACGCGGTCGGCACGAAGACGGCAGTGAGCACGAGCGCAACGGCGATGACCGCGCCGAAGACCTCCTCCATTGCCTTGCGGGCTGCGTCGACCGGGCCCATGCCGAGATGGAGGTTGCGCTCGACATTTTCCACCACGACAATCGCGTCGTCGACGACGATGCCGATCGCCAGCACGATGCCGAACAGCGAGATGTTGTTGAGGGAAAATCCGAGCGCCGCCATTGCGGCGAACGTGCCGATGAGCGAGACCGGGACTGCGATGAGCGGGATGATCGTCGCCCGCCAGGACTGCAGGAAGAGGAGGACGACGAGGATGACGAGCGCGATCGCCTCGAAAAGCGTGTGGACGACCGAACTCACTGATTCTTGAACAAATCCGGTCGTGTCGTATTCGATCCTGTATTCCAGGCCGTCGGGAAAGCGTCCCTTCATCTCCTCCATGAGGGCGCGGATCTTCTTGGCGGTGTCGAGCGCGTTCCCGCCCGGCTGCTGGTAGATCGCAATGCCAACGGTCGGGCGGCCGTCGAGCGTGCTGTCGATGCTGTAATCGCGCGCACCGAGCTCCGCCCGGCCGATGTCGCCAAGACGGACGATCTCGCCGTGCTTGCCCTGCTTGACGACGATCTGCTCGAACTCATCGGGTGAGGTGAGGCGGCCCTGAGCGCTGACGGTATACTGGAAGGCGGTCTTCGTGCCCGACGGCGGCGCGCCGACGACGCCGGCGGCAACCTGGACGTTCTGCTCCTGAATCGAGGCCACGACATCCTGCGCTGCGAGCCCGCGGGCGGCCAGCTTCTCCGGGTCCAGCCAGATCCGCATGCTGTATTCGTAACCGAAGATCATGATGTCGCCGACCCCCTGTACGCGGGCGAGGGCGTCCTTGAGCTGGAGGATCGCGTAGTTGCCCAGGTAGAGAGCATCGAAGCGCTTGTCCGGTGAAATGAGGTTCACCACCATCATCATCGATGCCGACTGCTTCTTGACCGCTACGCCGTTGCGGCGCACGTCCTCGGGCAGAAGCGGGAGGGCGAGGTTCACCCGGTTCTGGGTGAGCACCTGCGCGGTGTCGAGGTTCGTGCCGAGTTTGAATGTCACGGTGAGCGTATACGAGCCGTCGCTGTTCGACTGCGACGACATGTAGAGCATGTTTTCCACGCCGTTGACCTGCTGCTCGATCGGCGCGCCGACCGTCTCGGCGACGGTCTTCGCATCCGCTCCGGGATAGCTCGTCGTGACCTGCACGGTCGGTGGCGTGATTTCCGGATACTGGGCGATCGGCAGTGTGAGCAGCGCCACGCCGCCGATGATCGCAATGAGGATCGACAGGACGGATGCGAAGATCGGCCGCGCGATGAAAAAATGGCTGATGTTCACGGCTGCGCCTCCGGGGATGGCGACGCGGAGGGGGCTGCGGCCGGAGCGGCGACCTCGGACGCCGCTGGCAGGAGGCCACCAGTCCAAGGCTTCGAAGTCACCTTTTCACCTGCCCGCGCCTTCATGAGCCCTTCGACAATGACGCTCTCACCCGCCTGCACCGGGCCGGTGATAACGCGCCAGCCGTCGTCCTGCAGCGCGCCCGGCTCGACGCGGCGGTAGTCGACCGTACCGTCGGGCTTCACCACAAAGACATACTTCTGCCCCTGATCGGTGCCGATCGCCTCCTGCGGCACCAGAATGGCCGTGTATTTTTTTCCTGCGGGAAAGCGCAGGCGGACGAACATCCCGGGTCCGAGCACGTCGGATTTGTCGTCGAAGACGCCGCGGATCGAGATCGTGCCGGTGTCGGTGTTGACCCGGTTGTCGGCGAAGTCGATGACGCCTTTGTGGGGAAAATCCTTTTCGTCCGCCAGCTGGAGCTCGACATCGGCCGGCTTGTGCGGATGCGTACCGGTGTCCTTGGCGTCGTTGTTAAGCCGGATGAACCGGAGTAGCTGGCGCTCGTCGATGTCCGCATAAGCGTAGACGGTGTCGGTTGAGACAATCGTCGTGAGCGGCATCGGCATATTCGGGGTGACGAGGTTGCCGGGGGTGACCGCCGCCTTGCTGGTCTGGCCGTCGATCGGCGAGGTGATCGTGGTGAAATCGAGGTTCAGTTTCGCGGTGTCGTAGGCCGCCCGGGCGGAGGCGAGGAGCGCCTGCGCCTTCAGGAGCGCGGCGGATTTCGTGTCGAACTCCTGCGCCGCAATCGCGTTCTTGTCGCGCAGTTCCTTCGAGCGGGAGAACTCGATCTCGGCGAGCTTGAGGTCGGCCTGCGCACTGTTGTAGTTGGCGGTCGCGCGGTCGAGGTCGGCCTGGTAGGGCCGGGGGTCGATCACGAAGAGCACGTCCCCCTTTTTGACCTCCTGGCCGTCCTTGAATTTTGTCTCGGTCAGGTAGCCGCTGACGCGGGCCCGGATCTCGACCGAGGCGACCGCATCGGTGCGGGCGGTGACGACGGCAAAATCCTGCACCTCGCGGGACTGGGCCGGAGCGACAGTGATGGTGGGCGGCGGAGGCGGCGGGACGGCGGATTCCTGGCGGCAGCCGGATGCGCCTGCGAGCATCATGGCGGACAGAAGGATCGGACGGATAAAAGATCGGAAATCGTTCATAACAGGAAATGGAATTCAGCGTCGCGGCCCGCGGTGGAGTTTCCGGTCCGCCCGCCCGAAACGATGACCGACCACCGCGCGGAGTCAAGCAATCCCCGAGCGCTGCCTGTAGGGATGGCGGCGCGGTCGGCGGAGGGCGTCGATGCGGAGGGAGAAACCGGTGCCTCCCTCAAACGGGACGACGGTCCCGGTGGCCTCCAGGACCGGGTGTCGCAAAGGCTCAAGACCGAACCGCCGGAAAGCGGAGGCGAACATCTCTGTCTCGAGCAGCCCGGTGCGGTCGCACAGGGTCATGAACCGCATCGGCTGGCCGTCGGCCTGCTCGTGGAGGCGGCCGGCGACGACGAGCCCGCAGAGCGTGACGCGCCGGCCGACAAAGGTGGGCAGGGCCTCGATGGGACAATATGTATCCCATGCAATATCCAGCCAGAGATCGAGCGGGTGCCCGGAGGCGGTGAATCCGAGGAGTTCGTTTTCGTCCCGGAGACGGTCGAGGCGGGTCGGTTCGCCGGATGGGTGGGGGATATGCGGCGTCTCCCCGAGGAGGCCGGGTCCGCGGGTGGCGAGGTGACGGATGTGCCACATGGCGGCGGCCCGCGATGTGGTGAGCGCGTCGAGCGCACCCGCCCGCAGCAGGAGGTGGAGGCTGCCCTCGTCGGCCTGCGTACGACTGACGAAATTGGCAAGAGTGCCGAACGGCCCGTCCGCGCGTTCCCGGGCGATGCGGGCGAGGAGTTTTTCCGGCAGATCCTTGATGACCCGGAGGGGGATGCGGAGGGCGTCGGGCCGCTCCGGAAAATAGGCGGCGCGCGAGGCATTCACATCGGGCGGAAGGAATCCGATGCCGAGCAGCCGGCATTCGAGCGAATAGACGAGCGGAGAATAGAACCCCTTGCCATGCGTAAGCACGGCCGCAAGGAATTCGGCCGGATAATACCTCTTCATCCACGCCGCCTGCCAGGCTTCGAGCGCGTAGGCGGTCGAGTGGGCGCGGCAGAACGCGTAGCCGCGGAACCCGTGGACAAACTCCCACACCGCCCGCGTCTCCTCCGCAGTGCGCCCGGCCGTGCGGGCGAAACGCTCGAACACGGCGCGCATCTCTTCGATTTTGTCATCCTGCATTTTGACGAGCGCGCGGCGGAGGATGTCTCCCTGCCCGGGCGGCATGCCGGCGAACGCCTCGGCGATCTGGAGGATGTGCTCCTCGTAGGCGATGACCCCGTGCGTGCTCCTGAGGACGGGCTCAAGCGCGGGGTGGGGGTAGGTGGCAGGTTCAATGCCGAGCGCCCGCCGCGCATAGGTGGACTTGCGGAGCGAATTGGCCGCACCGGGGCGGATCACTGAGACGATGGCTATGAGGGCGTCGATGTCCCGGCAGGCACACATCTTGGCGAGGTTGCCCATCGCCGGGCTCTCGATGTGATGGACTCCGCGAGCGCGGCCCGCGGCAATCATTTCCCAGACGGCCGGGTCCTCCCAGGGACCGCGGTTGTCCAGGGTGACCGGGATTCCCCGCTCCCCGAGCATCTGCCGGGCATCGCGGAGCACGGAGAGTCCGCCCTGGGCGAGGATGTCGAGCTTCACAAGGCCGGCCAATTCGACGGCTTCCATGTCGAAGTGAGTGGTCGGGAGGCCCTTGTTGCTGAGAAATGTCGGGGTGAAATCGTGGATCGGACGGCTCGAGAGGACGATTCCGCATGGGTGCATCTTCGCGTGGCGGGGGAGCCCGTCGAGCAGCGCGGCCAGGTGCAGCGCGGTGCGGGCCGGCTCGTCGTCAAACTCCCCATCGGCATCAGCCGCCGAGCCCTTCGCAGCGGATTCCGCGTGGCGGGCTCCGGCAAACGGCAGATGGCGGGTGAGGCGCCGGACCTGAAGTTCCGGGAGTCCGAGGACCTTGCCGATGTCTGCGATGGCGGAGCGCGCATGGAATGTGTGGAACCCGCCGACGGCTGCAACGTGGCCGTGCGGGTGCTTGTGGAAGAGGATCTCCACGACCTCGTCCCGCCGGTCGTGCGGGAAATCGATGTCGATGTCCGGCAGCTTCTTCAGGGCCATCCGGTCGGGGTTGAGGAAGCGCTGGAAATACAGCTCGAACCGGACCGGGCAGACGTCGCTGATCCCGAGGCAGTAGCAGACCATCGAATCCGCCGCGCTTCCGCGCGTGATCCACCCGATGCCCGCGCGGCGGCAATCCTCCAAAAGATCCCAGACCGTGAGAAAATATTCCTCGTAGCCGACCTCGGCGATCATCGTGAGCTCGGTCTCCAGTGCGGCGCGGTGGACGGCGGCCTGCCTGCCGTAGCGCTCGTCCAGCCCCCGCCGCGCCAGGCGGGCGAGGAACTCGCGGGGAGTGCAGGCTTCGGGAGGATGAAAATGCGGGAACCAGAGCCGCCCGGACTCGAAGGCAAAATCGCATTCGCCGGCGATCCACTCATCCTCCGCGCCCCCGGGCCGGGCAAGGATTTCCTCAAACGAAAGGGGTTGCGGACTTTTATCGGGGTGGGGCTCGTCGAGGAGCGTGAGCGTGCGGATGCTCCGGAGGATGGCGAGGCTGCGGCTGTGGGCGGGCTTTGCTGAGCGGATGGCCGGCCCCGGGTTTTCCCTCACCATGAGCCCGGCGCGATGGGCCTCCCAGAAGTCGCGCGTGGGTGCCGGCTCGGAGAGGAGGCGGCAGAGGTTGGCATAGCCGGCCCGGTCTTGCACATGCACGCAGCGCCGCATTCCTCCAATGCCCAGCTCCGCACCGAGGACAGCGCGGATCCCCGCCGCGCGGGCGGCCTCGAAAAATTCCACCGCCCCGTGGAGGTTCGGATCGCAGATCCCGACCGTCTGGCAGCCCGCCTCCACCGCTATCGCGACAATCCGCGCCGGCGTGAGCAGGGAATCCATGAAGCTGTAGCACGAACGGAAGTTCAGGAAGACACGGGGTGCCGTCCGTGCTTGCGGGGCGGGCGTGTGTCCGGCGGGCTCTTCGCGCAGGGCCGGCCGCGGGCGGCCGGCCTGCTCCCGCAGCCAGAGATCGTGCCCGCGGAGGATCGCGGAAGTTCCGTAGCGCTGCCGGAGCGCATCCACGGCACCCGCAGCCCGGTGCAGGATGGTGGGGTTTTTTGATGGAGCGAGGAGGTCGAGCTCTCCGAAAAGGCAGGCCTTGTAGAGGCTGCCCAGCCGGAGCGAAACCAGCCGCAGGCTCACCCTCCGCTCCCAGGCTCTGCGCAGAAGGAAAGCGATGATGCCATACACGCTGGTCTCAAGGTCAGTCGGTTCCTGCAGGCTCCGGCTCCGCTCGCACTCGTCAAAGTCGTTGTAACGCACGCGCACGGCAAGCGTTCGCGCGGCCATGCCGTCCGCCCGCACCTTGGCGAACAGCCGGTCGGCCATCGAGCGTAGGGTGGCCAGAATAAACGCCTCGTCGGTGACGTCGCTCTCGAACGTCTGTTGCTCGGAATACGACTTCGCTGCCCCGGCCTCCGGCACGACCGGACGCCCGTCGCGCCCGTTGGCAAAATCCCATAGCGTCCGGGCCGACTTCCCCGCGAAGAGGGCAAGCCGGTCCGGCGGGGTTGCTGCAATCTGCCCGATGAGGGGCAGGCCGGCCAGCCGCAGCGTCCGCGAAAGCTGCGGACCGATGCCCGGCAGCCACTGGTTTTCGAGCGGAGCCAGGAATTCTCGCTCACACCCGGCCGCAACTTCGATCAGCGCGTCGGGCTTGCGCAGCTTGCTGGCAAGCTGCGCGACGAGCTTGCTGGTGCCGACTCCCTCAGAAAGCGTGATCCTCAGGGTCTCGCGGACCGCCCGCCGGATTGCCTCGGCCATCTCGCGTGGCGATTTCCTCCGGCTCCCGCGCAGGTCGGCATACCCCTCGTCGATCGATCCCACCTCAATCACCGGCGTGAAATCGTAGGCGTAGCTGAACATCATCCGCGAGAAATGCTCGTATTTTTCAAAGTCCCCGGGGATGACGATCAGCTTCGGGCAAAGTTTGCGCGCCCGGGCGACCGGCATCGCCGAGGTGATCCCGTGCCTCCGCGCCTCATACGAAGCCGAGGCCACGACCCCACGGCTGCTCCCCCCGACCACCAGCGCCTTCCCCCGCAGCCGCGGGTCGGCCGCCTGCTCGACCGAAGCAAAAAACGCATCGGCATCCAGGTGCAGGATCATGGCGATCCCCCGCACACCCGAAGCCGCCCGGATCCCACCGGCAGGAAATTTTCCAGAACAAACAGCATAGTGCTCAAATGAACACTATTCAATTCCCCTCCACAAGAACTTCCAGCCGGGAAGGAATACCCATGATGGAAACCGGGGACGACCCACAGCCCGGCCCGCCCGATCCAAAAACACCCTCATAGCCATGCGGAGGTGCAACATGAAATGTCTCAGGTGAGACAAATAATGTTTGAGCAGACGATCGTTTGGTGGGGCTGAGGAGGGGGTGAAAAAATTGCGGCGGGTGGTTGTCAGGGGGCGGGGCGGGGGCGATACTCGGTCGCTTATGCAGGTCTTTTTCCGTGTTTTGCCGTATGTTCGCAGGTATCCGTGGCTGGCGGCTGCCACGCTGGGGTGCGCGATTCTTGGGACGCTGCTGGTGGTGGTGTTTCCGGCGGTGACGCAGAGGATTGTGGATGATGTGGTGAGGAACAACCGTCCGGAGCTGCTGATGCCGTTGCTGGCGGTGGGGCTGGGGGCCTTTTTGGGGCAGGACTTGCTGAACAGCCTGAGGATTTTTTTCAACAACCACTTTGAGCAGAAGGTGATTTTTGATCTGCGGAGCGAGCTCTACGGGCACATCCAGGAACTGCCGCTGCCGTGGTTTGACAACCGGTCGACCGGCGATGTGATGACGCGGCTGATCGAGGATGTGACGAGTGTCGAGCGGGTGCTGATCGACGGGATCGAGCAGGGCACGGTGGCGGTGCTGCAGATCGTGATCGTGAGCGGGTTGATGGTAGCCTACAGCCCGGCGCTGACGGTGGCGGCGCTGGTGCCGATTCCGTTTTTGGCGGCGGGGGCGGCAGCTTACACAATGACCGCACGCTCGCGCTACCGAAGGCAGCGCAAGGCGGTGTCGGCCTTGAACTCCTTGCTGCACGACAACATTGCGGGGATCCGGCAGATCAAGACCTACACGAGCGAGGAGCGCGAGCAGTCGCGGTTCGACGCGGCGAGCGAGGCGGTCCGGAAGGCGACGCTGGTGGTGATGCGAGCCTGGGCGGTCTACCAGCCGGCGATGGGATTTTTTTCCTCCTGCGGGATGCTTCTGATCGCAGGGATCGGCGCGCGCGAGGTGCTGGCCGGCCGGATGGAGACCGGCGTGCTGGTGGCGTTTTTTGTTCTGGCGCGGTTCCTTTACGAGCCTGTCGGCCGGCTGCACCAGCTCAACCAGATCTTCCAGGCCGGTCGGGCGGCCGGCGAGCGGGTTTTTGAGATCATGGATGCCAAGCCAGAGGCCGGAGATGCTTCGGCGGCCGTGCAGAAGACGGTTGTTGGACGCGTTGAGTATCGCGATGTATCGTTTGCGTATTCGCCCGAGCTTCCCGTGCTCGAGCGGGTGAGCCTGGTGGCGGAGGCCGGCGAGACGGTGGCGCTGGTTGGTCCGACCGGCGCAGGGAAGTCCACGCTGGTTAACCTGCTCGTGCGTTTCTACGAATTCACCGGGGGCTCGATCGCGATCGACGGGGTTCCGCTCTGCGACATGCCGCGGAAATTTCTCCGGAAAAACATCGCGGTGGTGACGCAGGAGAGCTTTCTCTTCAACGGCACGACGGCCGAGAATCTGAGGGTCGGCAAGCCGGACGCCAGCGAGGAGGAAATGTGGGAGGCTCTGGCGGCGGCGAACGCGACGGATTTTGTGCGGCGGCTGCCCGAGGGCCTGCACTCGCCGGTCGGAGAGCGCGGGATCAAGCTCAGCGTCGGGGAAAAGCAGCGGATCTCCATCGCGCGGGCGCTTCTCAAGAACCCGCCGATCCTCATCCTTGACGAGGCCACGGCCAGCGTCGACACGGCGACCGAGCAGTTGATCCAGCAGGCGCTCGACCGGCTCATGGAACACCGCACCAGCTTCGTGATCGCCCACCGGCTCTCGACCGTGCGCCATGCCTCGCAGATCCTCGTTCTTGAGCGCGGGAGCATCGTCGAGCGCGGTCGCCACGACGACCTCGTCGCGCGGGGCGGTCTCTACGCCAAGCTTTGCCGGAACAGCTTCATCGCCGCGGAGCCCGGAGCCTGAGCTGGAAAAGCGTTCACGCCACCAGCGCGAACGGCGCGATGGCGGAGAGAAGGCTGCGCTCGTCGCCCACGCCGAACTCGTCGCCTGCGGGAAACTCGAACGCGCTGCCGTCCGGCCGGACAAATTCGATGATGAGCGGGCGCGGGCCGGGGTTGTTTTTCACCGCTTCGAGGATGGTTGCGAGGTCGGATTGCGCGACGCGCTCCCGGGCGAGGCGGAGGCGGACCGGGCGGACTGACGCCTTCGGCTTGAGGGCGGCAACCTGGCCGGCATTGGCGCGGACGGCCTCCTCCCGGCGGGTGAGGCGGGCGCTGATCGAGACAGCGTTGCCCTCGACGAGGAGGGCGGCATTTTTTGTGAACGATTCCTCCCAGGCGGTGATCTCCAGCGAACCGGTGAAATCCTCAAGGACGAAGACGCCGAACGGCTTGCCATCCTTCTTGGTGAACTTCTTCTCCACCGACATGATGATGCCGGCGAGCTTGAACGTGGCGGATTCCTCGGTCTGGACAGCCTTGGCGATCGGGGTGAATTTTCCCGTGTCGAAGTGGCCGGAGAAGCGGTCAAGCGGGTGGCCGCTGACGTAGTAGCCGAGGAGTTCCTTTTCGTAACCGAGCATTTCCTGCTGAGGCCACGGCTCCACGGCAGCGGCGGCGCCAGGCCTGGGTTCCGGTGCCAGGTCGAGGGCGTCGAAGAGCGAGACCTGACCGCTTGCCCGGTCGCGCTGGGCCGAGGCCGCGCTTCCCATCGCGGAATCGATTTCGGTAAAAAGCTGCGCGCGGGACTTGCCGAACGCGTCGAACGCCCCGCATTTCACGAGGCTCTCGACGATCTTCCGGTTGACCGTGCGCGAATCCAGACGCGAGCAGAATTCCTCCAGCGACTGGAACGGACCGTTCTTATCGCGCTCGGCGATGGCTGATTCCATCGCGCCCGCGCCGACATTTTTGATCGAGGCGAGTCCGAAGCGGATTGCGATCTCCCTGCCTTCCGGGGAAAATTTCAGATCGCTCAAATTGATGTCTGGCGGGCGGATCGCGATCTCCATGCGGCGGCACTCGCCGATCACCTCAGCGAGCCGTTCGGTTGTGCTGGCATCGTAGGTGAGCATGGCCGCCATGAACTCCAGCGGGTAGTGGGCTTTGAGGTAGGCGGTCTGGTAGGAGATCCAGCCGTAGGCGGCGCTGTGGCTCTTGTTGAACCCGTACTCCGCGAACTTTGCTATGAAGCCGAAGATGGCATCGGCGACCTTGGGATCCATACCGTGTTTTTTTCCGCAGCCGTCGACGAAGCGGGTGCGCTCCTGCTCCATTTTTTTGGCATCCTTTTTCCCCATGGCGCGTCGGAGGAGGTCGGCGTCACCGAGCGAGTAGCCGGCGAGGACGTTGGCGGCGCGCTGGACCTGTTCCTGATAAACAATAATGCCATAGGTTTCGGCGCAGACCTGTTCGAGGAGCGGGTGGAGGTAGATGACCTTTTTGAGACCTTTTTTGCGCTCGATGTAATCGGGGATGAACTGCATCGGGCCGGGGCGGTAGAGAGCGCCGAGGGCGATGATGTCATCAATCGAGGAGACGTCGAAGCGTTTGCAGAATCCGGTGATGCCGCCGCTTTCCATCTGGAAGACGCCGAGGGTTTCGCCGCGGTTGTAGATGTCGAATGTCGGGCGGTCGTCGGTGGGGACGGTGGCGATATCGAAGGACGGGGCCTTTTTATGGATGAGGCGGACGGCCTCGTTCATGACCGTGAGGGTCTTGAGGCCGAGGAAGTCCATCTTGAGCATGCCGAGGTCGGTGAGGGGACCCATGGCATACTGGGTGACAACTTCGTTTTCCTTCCCGCGGCAGAGCGGGATGAACTCGTCGAGTGCTCGGTCGCCGATCACGACGCCGGCCGCGTGGATGCCGGTGTTGCGGCTGAGGCCCTCGAGGACGGTTGCGTAGTCCCAGAGCTGGCGGACGGGTGGTTCATTTTCGATTGCGGCCGCGAGTTCCGGGTTCTTTTTGGCGGCATCCTCGAGCGTGATGTTGAGCTCGTTCGGGATCATCTTGGCGACGCGGTCGCCATCGCCGTAGCTCCAGCCAAGCACGCGGCCGACATCGCGGACGACACTCTTGGCGCCGAGCGTGCCGAACGTCACGATCTGAGAGACCGCGCGTTCGCCATATTTCTGGCGCACGTATTCGATGACCTCGCCGCGGCGCTCCATGCAGAAATCAACGTCGATATCCGGCGGGCTGATACGCTCCGGGTTGAGAAAGCGCTCGAAGATGAGGCCGTAGCGAAGCGGGTCGATATCCGTGATCGCAAGGACGTAGGCGATAAGCGAGCCGGCGGCCGAGCCGCGGCCGGGTCCGACCGGGATTCCGCGTTCCTTGGCGTAGTTGATAAAGTCCCAGACGATCAGGAAATAGCTGACGAAGCCGGTCTTTTCGATGACGCCGAGTTCGTACTCGAGGCGTTCGGTGAGTTCGGGGTCGGTCCCGGCGCGATCACCGAACCTCCGAACGAGGCCGTCGTGGCAGAGCTTGCGGAGGTAGGCCTCGCGGAAGAGGCCGGCCGGCGGCTCGAATGCGGGATATTTCGCAACGCCGAACTCCATCTCGAAGTGGCAGCGCTTGGCGATGAGGAGCGTGTTGTCGCAGGCTGCGGGGAATTCGGAGAAGAGCTCCCGCATCTCTTCGGCTGTCTTAAAGTAGAGCTCCGGCACATAGCGCATGCGCTTTTCGTCCATGACCATCGATCCGGTTCCGATGCAGATGAGCACATCGTGAGCATCATGGTGTCCGCGCTCGAGGAAGTGGACATCGTTCGCGGCGACGAGTCCGAGATTGAGTTCGGAAGCGAGGCGGATGAGCTCCGGCGTGACCTTCCGCTGGGCATCGATTCCGTGGTTGTGGATTTCGATGAAGTAATTTTCGGGTCCGAGGATATCGCGGTATGCGGAGGCCACGTCGAGCGCCTCCTTGCGACGACCGTTCTGAAGGAGGACGTTGACCTCGCCCTTGAGGCATCCGCTGAGAGCGATGAGGCCACTGGAATGTGCAGCGAGGAGATCCTTGTCGATGCGAGGCTTGTAGTAGAAGCCCTCCAGGTGCGCGGCGCTGACGAGCTTGACCAGGTTCTGGTATCCTCTGCTGTCGGTGGCCAGCAGGGTGAGGTGGAATGCGGCATCCTTTCCCGAAGAGGCGTTTTTTTCCCGCATTCCGCCGGGGGCCACGTAAACCTCGCATCCGATGATCGGCTGCACATTTTTCTTTTTGGCCGCCTGATAGAACGGCACGGCTCCGTAAAGGTTGCCATGATCGGTGAGCGCCACGGCCGGCATGCCGAGCGAGGAGGCTTTTTTAACCAGGTCCTCCACACGGACCGCCCCGTCGAGCAGGGAGTATTCCGAGTGGCAATGCAAATGAACAAACGACATGGCATGAGACTACCCCAAAATTCGGATCGCTGTCGAATTTCCCGGTGATCAAATTTCGCCTGCGGGGGGCGCTATTTTCCAAGGAGCGTGAAGCCCGCATGCAGCGCGAGTCCGACGAGGCCGCCAATGATCGTGCCGTTGAGCCGGATGAATTGAAGGTCCGTGCCGACCGTCTGCTCAAGCCTGTCCGCCATCTCCTTGGAATCCCAGTTCAGAACCGTTGAGATGACGAGTTCCCGGATGTGGGTCCGCGCAGCCATGATGCTGCAAAGGGCCTGATCGCCGATAAAGGCGTTGAGCGGCTCCCGGATGGAGGTGTTTTCCGAGAGCTGTGCCGCAAAGGCCCGCATCGCGTCGCGCAACCCGGCACGCATTGCGGAATCCGGAGAGGCGGAATCTTTGGCGACAAAGGCTTTCAGGGCCAGCCATGTGGCGGTGGCGAAGTCGTCGACCGCGGAATCCGAGGCCAGCGCACCTTGGATCGCAGCAATTTTCTCCGCCATTTCAGGCGAGGATTCGAGGGCTTCGATCCATGTGCGGAGCCTGGCGTCGAACGACTGCCAGAGGACGTGCTCAGGTTCGAACTCCGCCTCGGCCAGAACGGCCTGCACCTTCTCGATTGTTTTGTCGGCGACGCGTGCTGAAAGCTTCTGCTTAATCTGTTCCAAGCCAGGCGCGGCAAGGTCTGCCAGAAGAGGAACCCCGCGCAGCATGTCGGCGGAGAGAGGGATTTCCTCCTGAATTTTTTTCCGGATCACCTCGCGGTTGGCCACAATCAAATCCTCAGCCGAACGCAGGAGAGAGCGGTAAATCTCGCGGTCGCGTCCACCCTGTAGAAGCACCCCGAGGCCAGCGCCGGCAAGGGGGCCAAGCTCCGCGCCCGCAAGCATCGCCTTCGCCCGATTGGCCAGCATCGCAGACATTTCCGAGTCCGGGAGGCTGGCAATGATTCGGGGAATGAGACCCGCCGAGTGATCGGCCAGGCTGTCCGCGTTACGGGTGAGCCAATCCGAAGCAAACCCCGCGTAATCCAGTCCACGGAATCTGGGGCCAAGGCGGTCCTCGGTAAGGAAACTGTTTTCGATAAACGCGGCGAGCGATTCCGCGACGCGGGCTTTGTTGTTTGGAAGGATCGCCGTATGAGGGATCGGGATGCCGGCAGGATGGCGGAAGAGCGCAACCACGGCGAACCAATCGGCCAGAGCGCCGACCGTTGCAGCCTCACAAAACGCCCGTATGTATCCCCAGAGCGGGTTTTGTGATTCCAGGAAGCGCGATAGGCACATTCCCACGACAACCAGAACGAGCGCACCGGTTGCCAAAAGCCGCATGGTTTTGAGGTCGCGCATCAGGATCCTTCTGGCGCTTTACTGCTCGTTGTCCTGGCGAATGCCGCCACCAGGACGGCACCGACAGCAAATGCGGCGGGGAGGCTCAGCAGCGACCGGTGGAAAAGCTCGTTCTGGGTGAGCCCGGGCGATGAGGCTCTGATCCCGGCTGTGACGGCGGCAAACGATATCCCCGCGAAGCCGTAGCCGAGGTTCATAGCCATGCCCCGGAAGCTGAGAACCGTCGCACGGATCGACGAATCGGTCCACTCGTTGAGAAAGTTGGACAGGAAGTAGTAGAGCATCGGCATGGCCAGGCCGATCGGGAGGAGTACCCAGACGCCCCACACCGGCGTGGCAACCGCCAGTCCGCAGAGACCGGCAAAGAGGATCCCTCCAACCAGGATGAAAACGGCCCAGACAGGCATGCGGCCGGTGAGTTTCCGGGCAAAAAATGCTGCCACGAATCCCAGCAGCGCATACGCGGACCCGAGGATCCCATTGGTGAACTCCGGGAGTCCGATCAGCCGGTAGTAGTTGCTAGCGAAGGTCAGGAAGATCCTCACCGTGCTGTCAAAAAGAACGGCAACAAGAAGGAGGAGCAGGATCCGCCTGCTCGTGAAGACGAAGCGTGCTGCGGAGAAAATATTCCGGATAGCCCCTGCGATCGGAGCCTGCTGCATGGGTGGCCGGCCCGGTGGTTCGCGCATGAGCAACGCGCAGACGAGAGCGGGCACGGCTGTGGCGAGCGTCAGAAACACCGGCCATCGGAGTGTCTGGGTTTGGAGAAGGCCGGGAACAAAACCGAGCCAGCCAGCGATCCGGTTCAGCAACCCCGCATCAAAGACGGCCGCTCCGACGATCATGGCGATAAAAAACGAACCCGACGACCAGCGGACAAGGCGCGCGAGGACGTCTGGCCAGGTCGCTTCGCGGTTAGCGGGGTCGAGGGAATCGTAAGCCAGCGCCTCATCGGCGCCGCTGGCGCAGGCCTCGGCCGCGCCACTAAGAACCCGGTTCAGGGCGAGCAGCCAGAAAAGCCAGGGCCCAGCCGGCGAGAACGCGAAGATCAGCATCTCGCAAACCATCAGAACTCCCGCGGTTACAACCATCCGCCGCCTGCCGATCAGGTCGGCGAGGGCGCCGGAAGGGATTTCCAGAACGATGATCGTCGCAGCCCAGACCGCGTTCAGGATCGAATACTGCTCGAGGGAGATCCCGAGATCGAGGAACAGGATGCCCAGGACCGGATAATAAAACCGCACGTTGAACAGCACCCGGAAGGCGATGAACAGCGGAATATTCCCGGTCGGATAGGTCGGAGAAGCCTGAGGCATGCAATAAGTCAGCACACACCCTACCGGCTGGGCTGCGCCGACACAACGACGAGAAGATGGAATCCGGGAAATATTGTTTCGGTTGCCATTTGGCGGTGATGGGATACGTTCGTGTTGCCAGGGACTATGGACTGCGGACGGACGAACCCCGCCAGGGCAGGAATGCAGCAACGGCACTCCGCTTCACTTTGCCGTAGCTCTCTGGCACTTTCCCCTCCTTGACTCTGCACGGCTGGGAATTACTCTGCTCGCTGATGGAACCGGCTCCCCGAGATGTCAACCGAGAGACTCCGCATGGATTTCTTTCTGGCAGAGGACTGCGCAAAACCGCGCAGCGGCAGGCCATTATCGAGGCTGTTTCTGGTACGAAAGAGCACTTCAGCGCCGAAGAGCTGCTCCTGATGGCGCGAAAGATCGACCGATCAGTGTCCCGGGCGACCGTCTACCGCACGCTCCCTCTGTTGGTCGAGAGCGGGCTTCTCCGTGAACTTGACCTCGGCGGCGAAACAAAAATCTACGACCCCAACTTTCTCGACCACCCGACGCACAACCACCTTGTCTGCGTCGACTGCAAGAAGATCATCGAATTCGAAGACACGAACATGGAACTGCTGGAGAACTGTATCACCCGCCGGCTCGGGTTTTCGCCTGCCAACAAGCGGGTGACGATTGAGGCTCACTGCGACGAGCTCAAAATGCGCGGCACCTGCGCGAAGCGACCGGAGGAACCCACGAACTGACCATGTGGAAAGGACGTTTTAAACAGGAGCAGTCCAGCCTGCTCAAATCCTACGGGCAATCGGTCACGACCGACTGGCAGCTCTATCGCCAGGACATCCGGGGGAGCGTCGCCCACGCGCGCGCGCTGCTCGGTGCCGGGATTCTGACCGGGGCGGAATTTCTGCAGATCGAGTCCGGGCTGCTGACCATCGGCGAGGAGATTGCCGCCGGGGTTTTTGAGTTCAGCGAGGAACTTGAGGACGTCCACATGAATATCGAGGCCGAACTCACGAGGCGGATCGGTCCGGCCGGCGCGAAGCTGCATACCGCGCGCAGCCGCAACGATCAGGTCGCACTGGACTTCCGGATGTTTCTCCGGGAGGCGGCTGCGGAGATCGGGGAGGGGGTCCGGGACCTGCAGCGTGCGCTTGTCGGGCTTGGGGGGCGGCATCCGGAAGCGATGATGCCCGGCTACACCCATTTGCAGCGTGCGCAGCCCGTGCTCTTTGCGCACCACCTCCTGGCCTACGTTGAAATGCTTGACCGCGACGGGGGACGGCTTGCCGACTGCGCGCGGCGGATGGATGCAATGCCCCTTGGCTCCGGCGCGATCGCCGGCTCGACGATCATCCTCGACCGCGAGGCTGTGGCGAAGGAACTCGGGTTTTCCAAGGTCACGACAAACAGCATGGATGCTGTAGCCGACCGGGATTTTGCCTGCGAGCTGCTGGCGGCGATCGCGATCCTTGGGATGCATATTTCGCGCCTCAGCGAGGACATCATTCTCTGGGCGTCTGCGGAGTTCGGGTTCCTGGATCTGAGCGACCGCCACACGACCGGATCGAGCCTGATGCCGCAGAAAAAAAACCCTGACATCGCCGAGCTGGCGCGGGGGAAGACCGGGAGGCTCTACGGCAACCTGATGGCACTTCTCACGGTCATGAAAGGTCTGCCGCTCACCTACAACCGCGACATGCAGGAAGACAAGGAGCCGGTCTTCGATTCCATCGACACGGCTGTCCGGACGCTGGCCATCTTTGCCGAGATGATCGGGGCAGCCAGCTTGCGGGAGGATCGCGCCTTGGCTGCTGCCGGAGACCCGCTCCTGCTTGCCACCGATCTGGCCGACCGCCTTGTCGAGGGGGGGGTGCCTTTCCGGCAGGCGCATGAGATTGTCGGCCGCCTTGTGGCGCAGGCACAGGAATCCGGGGTC
Source organism: uncultured Chthoniobacterales bacterium (assembly GCA_964467415.1). GTDB lineage: Bacteria > Verrucomicrobiota > Verrucomicrobiia > Chthoniobacterales > Terrimicrobiaceae > CAYXRX01. The sequence goes on along the minus strand of CAYXRX010000002.1, from coordinate 146,352 downwards.
CCGCTCGACAGGCTCGACGGGTCCGAGTTTCTCGCCGCATCCCCGGTGCTGACAGCGTCGGTTGTCAAAAGCACATTTGAACTGAGGAGCGCTCTGGCTGCGCGCCGTGCGACGGGCGCGCCGTCGCCGGAAAATGTCGCCAGGGAACTTGCCCGCTGGTCCGCCCGACTCACATGAGCAGCGGCTGGAAGGTTCTCGGCTCCGAATCGTTCTGCGATTTTCCCTGGCTGAAAGTCGCGCGTGAGCACGTCGCCACGCCGACGCGGCCGGACGGCGTGCACTGGATGGTCGCCCACCGGCCGGTGGCTGCCGTTGTCGCCCCGCGCACGCCCGAGGGGAGCTATCTTCTCATCAGGCAGGAACGGATCCCCGTGAGGCGCGAGACCTGGGAGTTTCCCGCCGGGCAGGTCGAAAGCGTGATCAGCGAGCAGTCGATTGTGGCGACCGCGCACCGGGAACTCGGCGAGGAGGCGGGCGTCCGTTGTCCGGGCGAGCTGGTGTCACTCGGGCATTTTTATTCCTCTGTCGGCTTTACCGACGAGTGCTGCCATCTTTTTCTGGCTTCCGACGTCGTCCAATCGGCGGATCTGGTTGATCACGACGAGCACGAGGCAATCCACGAGGTGCGGGCCTTCTCTCCTGACGAGCTCACTGCAGCGGTTGCAGAGGGAACGATCATCGACGCCAACACGATGGCCGTGTATGCACGCCTCAATGCCAGGGGGTGCTACCGATGAGCCTGAAGCGTTTTTTTGACTTCCGGGAATCGCGCGATGAGGCGAAACCATTTCTGGCCCACCTCGAGGACCTGCGCGGAACCATCTTCAAGATGGCCGCAGCGCTCGTGCTCGGAATGATCCTCTGCTTCATGTTCCGCGGAGAGCTGGCGGCCATCGTCCAGCGACCGCTCATCGCCGTCGACCCGGTCCGCGCCGCCAATCTCCAGTCACTCGGCGTGGCGGACTCGTTCACCATCTCGCTCGACCTGGCATTCTATGGGGGGATGATCGTTGCGTTCCCGTTTCTTCTGGTTTTTCTGGCCGAGTTTGTCCTGCCTGCGCTGACGCCGAAGGAGAAGCGAATGCTCTTTCCTGCGGGGCTTGTGGGATTCGGGCTGTTTCTCGGCGGGGTCGCATTCAGCTATTTCGTCGTGCTACCGCAGACGTTGGAATTTTTCTTCCGGGATGCGAAGTCGATGAACTGGCAGCCGACCTGGACGGTGCGCGAGTATTATTCGTTCACCACGCAGTTCGTGATATCGTTCGGGCTCGCGTTCGAGCTTCCGGTCGCTGTCCTCCTGCTCGTCAAGCTTGGGATCGTCGACTATGCGGTGCTGAGCCGGACGCGGGCGTTCGCGGTGGTCATCATCTTCATCCTTGCAGCTGTGATCACGCCGACGTCCGATTTTCTGACCCTCCTCCTGATGGGCGGGCCGATGTATCTGCTCTACGAGTTCTGCATCTGGATCGCCTGGCTCATGGAGCGCCGGAAGTCCGGCGAGTAAATCCAGGATTTTGTTTTTACGGGCGGCAGAACATTTGCCATGAATACGGCATGACAGCATTGTTGGCACTTGAGGACGGGCGGGTTTTTCACGGCGAGGCGTTCGGAGCGATCGGGACTGCCGTCGGCGAGATCTGCTTCAACACGTCGATGAGCGGCTACCAGGAGATTCTGACCGACCCCTCCTACCGCGGGCAGATTGTGGCCATGACGTATCCCGAGATCGGGAATTACGGGATCAACGGCATCGACGTCGAGAGCGGTTCGCCCCATGTGCGCGGATTTGTCATCGAAGACTTGAGCCCGGTGGTGAGCAGCTGGCGGGCGGAAGGCGGACTCCACGAATATCTCGAAAAGCACGGCATCCCCGGCATCCAGGGGATCGACACCCGCGCGCTCACCCGCCACCTGCGCACCCGCGGGGCGATGCGTGCCTGCGTGACCTCGGAAATTACCGATCCGGCCGTGGCCGTCCAGCAAGCAAAAGAAGCCGCCTACGCAGGTGTCGATTTTGTCCGCGAGGTGACTTCTGGGCAAACCTATCAGTGGGATCCGGACGGCACATTGAGCCGAGAGTGGATGATCCGCCGCACGGGGACCGGCGAGGCCGATGCGGACGGGCACGGGAATGTTTTCCATCAGCTGCCGCCAGTGAAGCACACCTTGGCGGCGCTCGACTTCGGGATGAAAAAGAACATCCTGCGGTCGCTACGGCAGCAGGGGTTCGATGTGACGGTTCTGCCGGCGACCAGCACTGCCGAGGAAATCCTCAAGCTTGGGACCGACGGCGTGTTCCTTTCCAACGGACCCGGGGATCCGGAGGAACTCACCTACCTGCATGAGACGGTCCGGGAACTTATCGGGAAGAAGCCGCTTTTTGGAATTTGTCTCGGGCACCAGATCCTTGCCCTTGCTCTGGGCGGAAAGACGTTCAAGCTGAAGTTCGGGCACCGCGGTGCGAACCAGCCGGTCAAGGACCTGAGAAGCGGAAAGATCGCCATCACCTCGCAGAACCACGGCTACGCGGTCGATCCGGCCTCCCTGCCGGAGGATGTCGAGGTCACGCATGTGAACCTCAACGACGGCACGGTCGCCGGCCTCCGCCACAGGGTTCACCGGGCGTTCAGCGTCCAGTACCATCCCGAGGCGAGCCCCGGACCGCACGACGCCGGCTACTTTTTCTCGGAATTTGCCAAAGAGGTTGCGGCCGCCAAGGGTTCGGGAGTATAAGGAAAGGCTTATGGCCCAGTTGCAAATCATTCTCCCCAGTGGCGAGCTGTCGGTTCACGACCTTGCCGAAGAAAAAACGAGTATCGGCCGCCTGGCCGACAATTCGCTTCAACTCGAGGACGGTTCGGTGTCGAGCCACCATGCAGAGATTGTCCTGGAAGGCGACTCCTACCACCTCCACGATCTCGGCTCGACAAACGGGACATTCCACAACGACGAGCAGGTGATGGACGCGGTGCTGAGCCACGGCGACCAGGTCCGCTTCGGCGCGATCGAGGTCGTATTTCAGTCGGAAGCCAACACCTCCGAGGAGCCGCTGCCGGCCTCAGCAACTGTTTCGGTTGAGGCAGCCAGAGGAAGCGCTCGTCCAGCGGGGTTTGTGAGCACGTCTCCGCTTCCGAAATTTGAGCGCACTAAAGATCCGGGGGCTCTCGCACTTTATGCGGGCGCCGGCGTCGCCGCCCTGGCATTTATCGCGGCGGTCGTGCTTGTGCTTCAGATGGCGCCGCCGCAGTAGGCACATCCTTCGTCCCGCCTCGGGACGGGATTGATTTCATGGAAGAAAAATCACACAACGAACTGCTTGCCATCCGCCGCGGCAAGCTTGAGGGCCTGCGCGCTGCAGGTGTTGACCCGTTCGGCCAGCGTTACGATGTAACCGGCCGTCCTGGCGAAATCCGCTCCACGTTTGCCGAGGGCCAGCCGGTCCGCACGGCCGGTCGGATCACCGCCCACCGGAACATGGGGAAAAGCCATTTCCTCGATCTTTCAGACAGCACCGGGCGGATCCAGGTGTATCTGAACTCGAAGGAGGTCGGGCCAGAGGCCATGGCGGTCTTCGACCACGTCGACATCGGCGACTTCATCGGCGTCGAAGGTGAGACCTTTACGACGAAAGCCGGCGAGCCGAGCGTCAAAGCCGCATCGTTGACAGTTCTCTCCAAGTCGCTCCGCCCGCTGCCCGACAAGTGGCACGGTGTGCAGGACACTGAAATCAAATACCGCCAGCGCTACCTCGATCTGATCTCCAACCCTGAGTCGCTCGACACGTTCAAAAAGCGGATCGCTATCGTGCGCGAGATCCGCCGGTTCCTTGAGGAGCGCGGGTTCATCGAGGTCGAGACCCCGATGATGCAGATGATTCCCGGCGGGGCTGCCGCGCAGCCGTTCCAGACCCACCACAACGCGCTTGGCGTCGATCTTTTCCTGCGCATCGCCCCTGAGCTCTACCTCAAGCGCCTCCTCGTCGGTGGGCTCGGCAAGGTTTTTGAGCTCAACCGGAATTTCCGCAACGAGGGGATCTCCCGGCGGCACAATCCGGAGTTCACGATGCTGGAGGCTTACTGGGCATTTGCCGATTTCGAACAGATGGCAGCTCTCGTCGAGGAAATGGTTTGTCACCTCGCTCAGTCGATCTGCGGCGGACTCAAAATCGAACACCGCGCTGCCGACGGCTCGCTCGCCCGCACGATCGACCTCTCCCCACCCTGGCGCCGCGCGCGCTACACCGACCTCATCCGGGGCGTCAACCCTGACTGGTATGAGATTTCGTCCGGCGATCGCCGGGCCTGGTGCGTAGCGAATGGACTCGACATCAGCCACTGTGCGGAGGACTTCGAGGTTACCCAGCACGTCTTTGAAAAGTTGATCGAGGAGAAGACGATGGACCCGCTATTCGTGACCCACTGCCCGAAGGAGCTGGTTCCGCTCGCCAAGCAGAACGCCGCCGATGGCTCGATCGTCGACGTCTACGAGCTCGTCATCAACGGGCAGGAAATCTCTCCCGGTTACTCGGAGCTCAACGACCCCGATATCCAGCGCGCCCGCCTCGAGCAGCAGAGCGGCGGGGAAACCCAGAAGCTCGACGAGGAATTCCTTCACGCTCTCGAATACGGGATGCCCCCCGCCGGCGGCATCGGCATCGGGATCGACCGGCTTGTCATGATGCTTACCGGGGCAGAAAGCATTCGCGACGTCATCTTGTTTCCTCACATGCGACCACGCACCGAGATCTGAGATCTCCAGCAAGCGTGGCTGGTGACTGCCGGCCTCATGATTCCGGATTCACTTGCGCGTGATGGCGAACCGTTGAATAATTCCCGCCATGGATACAGGACGAGGCACGGCGGGTAATGTGATTGCGGCACTCTGCAGTTTTTTCTTTCCCGGGCTGGGTCAGCTTATCCAGGGACGGATCATGGCTGCGCTGCTATTCTTTTTGGGTGCGGGCGTGGTCTGGTTTATCACGGTAGGAACGATGGGGTGGGTGATCCACATCTGGGCTTGCGTGGATGCGGCGGTCTGGAAGGCGCGGCGGTAGATGGCGCGCCGGACGGATCAGCCGGGATCTCCGCGGTCTAGAAGGCCATGCCGCGCTGTCCGCTGACGAAAGTCTATCTGACTTTCGCTGCAGGAAAATGAGTCGGGCGGCTCAGAGGTTCTCGATTTTTTCGAATTTCGGAACGAGGGTTTTCATGACGATCCAGGCGGCGAGGTAGGCGAGCGCGCAGACGGCGAACATGATGCCATAGGCGGTGCTCATCTCGTGCTGGACGATTCCGGCCTGGAGCTGTTTGAGCTGGGCGAAGGCATCGGGATTGATCGTCTGGAGCTGGGTGATGATGTCCTTCGGAAGGCTGCCGAGCTCGGCGGTATTCAGGTTGATCGCGTTTCCGTGGGAGTTCACCAGTTTGAGAGAGAGGATCTGGTCAAGGTAGCCCGCGAGCGATCCGGCCTTGGCTTCTACCCAGGCCTTGGCAATGCCGGCCTGGCGGTAGGAGTCGAACAACCAGCCGCCGGATTTGTTGACAACGATACCGCCGAATCCGCCGAACATCCCGCCGATGCCGATCACGGAAGCCACCGTGCGCTTGGGAAACATGTCTGAGACGGTGGTGAAGATGTTTGCCGACCAGGCCTGGTGGGCGGCGGCCCCGACGCCGATAAGCAGGACCGGGACCCAGTAACTGTAGCCGCCGAACGGCTGGGCGAGGAGGACGCAGAGCGGGAAGAAGGCAATGATGAGCATTGCCTTCATGCGTCCGGCATAGGGTTCATAGCCCCTATTGATGAAATACATGGGGAACCAGCCGCCGCCGATGCTGCCAATGCACGTCATCGAGTAGAGGACCGCGAGGGGAAAAGCGATCTGTAGACCGGTCATTCCATACTGGGCCTTCAGGAAAGCCGGGAGCCAGAAGAGGAAAAACCACCAGACCCCATCGGTCATGAATTTTCCGAACGCGAACGACCATGTCTGCCGGCAGCCGAGGAGCTTGCCCCACTCGACATACCAAGGCTCCTTCGGGGCTCCCGGGACGACCGGCGCAACCTCGGGAGTGGCCGGGTTTTCATCGAGGTCGCTGTGGATGTAGTCGAATTCGGCCTTGCCGAGGCGCTTCTGCTGCGAGGGCGTGTCGTAGAGCCAATACCAGAAGATGAGCCAGAGGAATCCGACCGCGCCGACAATGATAAAAGCGCCCTGCCAGCCCCAGTGCTTGGCAAGCCAGGGAACGGTCAGCGGAGCGAGGATCGCGCCGACATTGGTGCCGGAGTTGAAGATACCGGTTGCGAGCGCGCGTTCCTTCTTCGGGAACCACTCGGCGGTCGTCTTAATCGCAGCAGGGAAGTTGCCCGCCTCGCCGAATCCCAGAATGCCGCGGGCGACCATGAACCCGCCGGTCCCGCGGGCCAGCGCGTGAACCATCGCGCCGACCGACCAGATGATGAGCGACCAGGCAAAACCGCTCTTGGTGCCCAGCCAGTCGATCATCCGACCCGCGAAGAGCATCGAGACGGCATAGACGAGTTGGAACACCATCACGATGTTTGCGTAGTCCGTGTCAGTCCAGTTGAACTCAACTTCGAGGTCGCCCTTGAGAAGGCTGAGGACCTGGCGGTCGAGGTAGTTGATCGTGGTGGCGAAGAACAGGAGCGAGCAGATCGTCCAGCGGTATTTGCCGATGTTTTTGTTGAGGGAGTCGAGGGCGGGCATCTTGGAACGGGGGGGAAAGGAAATCTCAAATTTCCGGTTTGAGATTTCCGGGTTAGGGGAGGGTCAGCGGGCGAGCCAGCCGCCGTCGACGGCGACGGTGTAGCCGTTGATGTAGGATGCGGCTTCGGAAGCGAGGAAGACGATGGCGCCCCGTAGGTCGTCCGGGGTACCCCAGCGGCCGAGCGGTATGCGCTCGAGGATCGCCTCATTACGGGCGGCATCGGCGCGTAGGGCGGTCGTGTTGTCGGTCGCCATGTAGCCGGGGGCGATGGCATTGCAGTTAATACCCTTGGGACCGAGTTCGCAGGCCATGAGCCGCGTGAGGCCCATGACGGCGCTCTTTGAGGACGTGTAGGACGGGACGCGGATGCCCCCTTGGAATGAGAGCATCGAGGCGATGCTGATAATTTTGCCGCCCTGGTTCTGGGCGACCATCTGTCGCGCGGCAGCCTGACTCAGGAGGAAGACGGCCTTGATGTTGAGGTTCATGACGTCGTCCCAGTCCTTTTCCGAGAAGTCGAGGAAGTCGGCGCGGCGGATAATGCCTGCATTGTTGACGAGGATGTCGAGGCGGCCGAGCGCTTCGACTGCTTTTTTGACAATTTCCTCCGGCACGCCGGCTGCGGTGATGTCGCCGGAGAATGTCGCGCAACGGCGTCCGAGCGCTTCTATCTGGGCCTTTGTGTCGGTCGAATCGATGATATCGACGGCGAGAACGTCGGCTCCGGCCTGTGCGAGGGCGAGGGCCATGCCCTGGCCGAGTCCGCGGCCGGCGCCGGTGACGACGGCGACTTTTCCGGTGAGTTTGAATTGATCGAGGATGTTGCTCATAGATGTTGTGGAGTTGGATTTATCTGAGTTCGCGGACCGGGATGCCGTCCATGTCATCAAAACGCTGGTTTTCGCCGCCCATCGCCCAGCAGAACCTGTAGGCCGCCGTGCCGGCGCCGGAGTGGATGCTCCAGATCGGCGAGAGGACAGCTTGTCCGGGGTGGACGAGGAGGTGGCGGGTTTCGTTGCCGGGTCCCATGAAGTGGAAGACCGCTTGGTTATCGGGGATGTCGAAATAGAGGTAGACCTCTGATCGGCGCTGGTGGGTGTGTGCCGGCATCGTGTTCCAGATGCTTCCGGTTTCAAGTTCGGTGAACCCCATGACGAGCTGGCAGCTTTTAGCGCCCTTCTCGTGAATCTGCTGGACGATCGTGCGCTTGTTTGCCGTGGCGGTGTCGCCAAGGTGGAGGCGGTTGGCATCGGCCGGCCGGACGAGCGTGGTCGGATGGACCGCGTGCGCCGGGTAACTCATAAGGAAAAATTTCGCCGGATCGGACGGGGAATCGCTCGCGAACGAGACGTCGCGCGTGCCGCGTCCGACGTAGAGCGTGTCGAGTTTTTCGAGGCGGTGGGTGGTGCCGTCAGTCGCCACAGTGCCGGGTCCGCCGATGTTGAGGATGCCGAGTTCACGGCGCTCGAGGAAGAAATCCGCTGCAAGTTCCTTCTGCGATGCGGCGAGCGCGAGCGGGGTGGCGACCGGCACGGCAGAGCCGATGATCGTGCGGTCGACTTCCCAGTAGACGAGTTCGACCTCGCCCGGAGGGAAGAGCGAATCGATCAGAAAGGTGTCGCGCAATTCCTGAGTGGTCATCCGCGAAAATGCATCCGGGCCGGTGGAGAGTCTGGTTTTCATGTTATGAAATCGGGAAGCCGGGAATTTAGCGGCAGGATCCGGACTTGGCGAGAAATTGATTCGGGCTCATTATTTGCCGGCGGGCTCCGGGATGAGTTCCACGGCGATCTTCGGGGAATCACCTGCCTGAACCGGCACGTCCAGAGCGACGAGCCATGTTCCCGGATTCGGTCCGTCGTAGTCCTTCGGAGGTTTGGAGATGTCCTCGACCTTCCACGTGCCGGCGGGGGAGAGATTTCGCACGCGCAGTGACTTTCCATTTTTACGCAGGATGGCATCGGCCCCCTCGATCGCGACGTCGGACTTTGTGACGATCTGCCAGCGGACAGTGCCGGGCTTTGTTATGCCGGAAAGGTCATCTTCGATGAGGAGGGACTTGCGGTCGCGGAGTGTGAACGTGCGCACTGCGCGGGCCGCCTGTCCGGAGTAGATGGATGAGCAATCCACCACCGCCTTTGGTGAGGCGGTTCCGAGGTTTTCGGCGCGGAGCGAGGCGTGTCCGGAGACATTTTGAAGTGCGCCGTTGATGACGAGCGTGCTGTGGCCCAGGTTCGAGAGGCGGAAAATCGACCAGCGGGGGGAATTCTGTTTCATATTCCAGAGATCGATCCCCCGCTTTTCGATTTCGGTGTAGCCCTGCGCCCCGAGGTCGCGCACCCAGCGTTCTGCGAGCGCGTCAAAGACGAACGAACCGGCATCCATGTGCCCGTGGTTCTCCGACGGCGAGCCCGCCTTAATGCCGACAAATGTGGCTTGCGGCGACCAGTCGCTCCGGAAATACGCGACGGGGTTCGCCCCCTGCCCGACCCAGTCGAGAGACTTTGGTGCGGCGGAGCCCGCGGCGGGATTGAGCCAAAAGAGGAGAAACGGGAAGAAGCGGGCGCGGCCTGCTCCGGGCTTGGCCGCTTTGATGTGTCCGAGCTGGAGGTCGGCAACGGCAGGATCCTTGGTCCGTGAAGCAAACCAGAAGAGGGCCGGTGCATTCTCCCCTCCTTCGCCACAATCCGAGAAGTTATGGAAAAGGCTTGTCGGCCCGGTCGCGTGCCGCATGAATACCGCCGAGCTGAGAAAACCTTGTGCGCGGGCGAGCCCGAAATCGGTGCCGAGCGCGGACTCGAGCGCCGCCAGAAAGAGCACGTTGAACGTTGTGCCGTAATTCCAGTAGACCGGCCCTTCCGGGTAGACACCATCGGGGGCGTAGCTTTTCAGGGCATAGGGAAGGCCCCCCACACTCCGGGAGACAATGGACGCAGCCAGTTCCGGTTCGTCTTCCGCGATAGCCAGTGCACCGAGCGCAAGGCCACCGTTGCAGACCTGGTTCCAGTTGTTGCTGCCCTTGATCCATGAGCGCTTGCCGGAAAGTGAGGGCCGGAGGCCCTTTTCAACGATCGCCTCGCGGATTATCCGCCGTGAGTCCGGGGAGAGCGAACTAAAGAGCCAATCGTAGCCGAGACCGAGAGCAGCGGTCATTTCCGCGACATCGAGGAAGTGCGATGGGTTCCAGTCGGTAAAACCTGCGACGTTGAGCATTTCCTCCTCCGCGCGCTTGCTGTAGCGCTTGTCACCCGTGAGTTGCCAGGCCAGGGCCAGCGTGGTCACCCGGTGCAGGGCTTCACGAGAGACATCGAGCAGCCGCCGTCCATTCATCACCCTTTTCAGCGGAGCCTTGGCAAGCGTGGCGTCGGCTTCCTTGATGACGCTGTCGCGGACGAGTCGGACCTCCGGCGGGGAGTCCGCCTTCCTCAGGAGATCCGCAGTTTGATTCCTGTTGAAGAGGAGGCGCGGGTGGCCGGGAATCCCGGACTGGAACGTCCTTTTGAGCGAGGCGGCGTCGGATGGAGGAGCTGACTGAAGGGGGAGCGATGCGGCGGCAAAGGCGAGTGCTGACGCGGCCAGTAATCTCCTCATGAACGTCCCGCTTTGACGAGGGCCTGGTAGGCGAGCAGGGCTTCGAGGAGGTAGTAGTCGCCCCAGATCAGGCTGGTATTGGTCAGCTTGTGGTTCGGGTCGGGGTGGTAGTTACGGGCGGCGTAGACGAGGAGGCTGGCCTTGTCGTCTCCCTCCGAGAAGTAGGGGGCTGAGGTGAGCGCCTTGAGGGTGGATTCCGCGGCGGTGAAGTATTTCTTTTTGAGCGCAGGATCCTTGACCAGCTTGCTAAGCCTCAGGAATGCTGATGCGGCGATTGCCGCCGCGCTCGAGTCTTTGAATTCCAGCCCCTGGAGATCGCTGTTGAAATCCGAGGGCGGAACAAAATCGGAGGGCAGGTGGGCTAGGTAGTAGTCGGCAGCCTTGATCGATGCGTCGAGGTAGCGCTGCTCGCCGGTTGCCTCATACATATAGGCGAACCCATACATCGCCCATGTCTGGCCTCGCGACCAGGTGCTGTCATCGGCTTTACCCTGCGCGGTGCGTTTCTTTTGAATTTCGCCGGTCTTCGGGTCGAGTTCGACGACGTGAAACGTGCTGCCATCGGGACGCAGGAAGAGATCAATCGCGCGGTCAGCATGACCCTTGGCCAGTTTGAGGAGGTCGTCGGAGGTCCCCCCCGGGAGCGTGCCCCCGTTCTTGGCCGACCAAACGAGAAGCTCGAGGTTCATCATGTTGTCGATGATCACCTGAAATTTGTTCATGTCGCTGATCTTTCCCCATGAGCGGATCATTCCAGTCTCCTTGAGATAGCGCGAGGCGAGCGACTGTGCGGTCTGCTTGATGATTGGCGGATAGGCCGGGTTCCCGGTGATCCGGAATCCGTTCCCGTAGCTGTCGAAGACAACAAAGCCGGTGTCGTGGTGCCCGGTATTGAACTGCTGGTTCTCAAGGCCGCCAGTCCAGACTTCGGCCAGCGCGCGGTATTTGTCCGCGTCCGGCCATTTGTTGGCCTTGGCATATTCGTAAAGATACCAGAGCGTGCCGGGGTAGAATCCCGAGACCCAATCCTTCGGTGGCACCGTCGTCCAGGTGGCGCCTTTGGCATCGGTCGGGTAGACGGTTTTTTCAGTGTGTTGAGCGTCGTAGGCGGCAAGCTTTTTGGCGGCGACCCGCATGACCCGGTCGACGTCGATCGATTCGGAAGGAGCAGGAGCGGCTTTCAGGACGCATGCGGATAGGAGAAGAGTGGTTGAGAGGAGTTGCGCAATTTTCATCGGGGAAGCGAACACCCCTATCATTCACGGGGAGAAGATTCCAGCGTCATTTTTCTTTGCTTTGAAAGAATCCGGTTTCAACTAGAATGGAAACGGATGGACATTTACGGTGGTTTCGACACGGCAAAACGATGAGTGCGGACACTGAAGCGGATCGTGTTTCAGGTGCTATGGAGGCTGCCTGGCTGCGCGAGGCGATTGACCGGCACTCGATTGTCGTCACGACCGACAGGTCCGGGGTCATCATTGAGGCAAACGACCGCTTTTGTGACATCAGCGGCTACACGCGCGGGGAACTGATCGGCCAGACCCACCGGATCGTCAATTCCGGGTGGCATCCGCCAGAATTCTGGAGATCGATGTGGAGCACGATTCTGGCCGGCTCGATCTGGCGTGGTCAGATCTGCAACCGCGCGAAAAGCGGGAATCTCTACTGGGTCGAGTCGACAATTTTTCCGTGCAAGGATGCCACCGGAGAGATCGCGAAATTTCTGGCCATCCGCACCGACATCACCGCCCGCAAGAAGGCGGAGGAGGAGATCCTCCGCTCGCGGAAATTGCTGGCTGATATCCTTGATGCCGCGTCCGAAGTATCGATCATCGCGACGGATCCGGGCGGAACCGTCACACTTTTCAACCGGGGGTCCGAACAGATGCTCGGTTACTCGGCGCAGGAGATCGTCGGGATGGTTACGCCGGCGATTATCCACTCCCGGCGTGAAGTGGAGGAACGGGGGCGTGAGCTCAGTCTTGAACTCGGGTATCCGGTCGAGGGGTTCCGGATCTTTGTAACAAAGCCGGAGATGTCCGGGGCTGAGCGTCGGGAGTGGACATATGTGCGCAAGGATGGCTCCACGCTACGCGTTTCGCTTGCGGTCACCGCAATCCGTTCTGCCGACGGCCACATTGTGGGCTATCTCGGAGTTGCCCAGGATATTACCGAGCTGAAGCAAGCCGAGCGGGTGCTTGCACAGGCCCGGGATCAGGCGATTGAGGCCTCACGGCTGAAGTCCGAATTCCTGGCCAACATGAGTCACGAGATCCGGACGCCGATGAATGGAATCATCGGGATGAACGACCTTCTCCTCGATACCGAACTGACGGCCGAGCAACGGGCGTGCGCCGAGACTGTCCAAGCCAGCGCGCAAAGCCTTCTCTCTTTGATCAATGACATTCTTGACCTCTCAAAGATTGAGGCCGGAAAGCTCGACCTCGAGCAGGTGGAATTCGATTTGGAGGAACTCGTCAAGGAATCTGTCTCGCTCCTCGGCGTAAGTGCACGGGACAAAGGCCTCACATTTTCGACGACGATCAGTCCGGGTGTTCCGGGGCATCTCCTCGGCGACCCGGCACGCCTCCGCCAGATTCTCATCAATCTGGCCGGCAACGCGATCAAGTTCACTGCCGCCGGCGGGGTTTCGATCACCGCGGCGGCTGAGGAAGTGACAGACAGCCGGACCACGATCCGATTTGATGTGGTGGATACCGGGATCGGAATCGAACCCGAAAAACTGGGTTCGCTTTTCCAGAATTTCACACAGGTTGATGCATCGATGACGAGAAAGTTCGGCGGCACCGGACTGGGGCTTTCGATATCCCGTCAGCTCGTGGAAATGATGGGTGGCACGATCCGGGTCCGGAGTCTGCCGGGGGAGGGATCCACTTTCACATTTACCGTCGCTTTCCAGCATCCGACCGGGCCATCGACTACCCACGGGGGGGAATGGGGCGTCCCACGCGAGATTCCCGAAGCTCCGCCAGTTGAAAGCAAAGGCGGCGTTCCGCGGAGCGCTATGATCCTCCTCGTCGAGGACAACGCCATCAACCAGCGTGTCGCGCTGGGCCGGCTCGCAAAATTGGGTTTGCTGGCGGACACCGTCGAGGACGGTCCTTCCGCTCTCAGGGCTCTTGAAAGCCGGCGCTACCACCTGGTTTTGATGGATGTCCAGATGCCGGAGATGGATGGTTACGCCGTGACGCGAGCTGTGCGAGACCCGGCTTCGACGGTGCTCGACCATGCGGTTCGGATCGTCGCAATCACTGCGGGAGCCATGCAGGGGGACCGCGAGCGTTGCCTTGAGGCCGGCATGGACGACTACCTTTCCAAGCCGGTGCGCGAGGCGGAACTCACGGCCGTTCTTAAGAAATGGCTTCCGCCCGGTTTGTGGGAAGTTCCAGGCAGTGCGCACCCGGCCGGCTGAATATTTTCTTAATGTCACGATCCATTCCTTTTATTTCCGGGCGCCATCCGAAGGCCTTCGCACTGCGAGGGAAAGGCTTTGAAGTGGTCAATGGCCCACAGCGCTTCAACCGGGTCCTTTACGGGGCTCTGCTGCCAGAGCAGCCCCACAGGGCCCGCTTCCTCACCGGGGATTTGCCGGAGGTGCTCGTTCATCTGATGGGTGATGCCGGAAGGCTGCTGGTGGCGGCGGGGCTGCCGGGCGAGGAACGCTGGCTCACCAAGGCCGCACAGGTGCGGGCGCTTTATATCGATGGTGCGATGGAATACGAGGTTCGCGATCCCTCGCTCGGTTCAGGTCGGATTACGCTCACCGTTGTGCCGCTCTCCGGTTCTGCGGGAATGGCAGTGCGGTTGACTGCCCGTGATGTCCCTGCGGGCATCCGACTAGTGGTCGCCTTTGGAGCGGCGTCCGGACGCAATAATCTGCGTGCCATCGACGCGGGCTACACATCCGAGTCATTTACAGCCTTCGACGAGAGCAACTGCCGGGGCAACCGCTTTGAGTATTCTCCCAGGCTTTTTTACATGACCAGTGCCGCGGCCGGCTCGCACAGGATCTGCGGGCGCTTTTCCTGGGATGGGACATTCCGCAACGTGGCCCCCGAGGGTTACGCCAGAGGTCCCGGCCTTGCGCCAACGGTGCCGGAGGCTGTCGATTGCTTTACGGTTTACGAGACCACGCCAGGGTCGGCGCCGTGGGAGGGTTACATGATTCTGACCGTGGCGGAGACTGAAAACCCTCTCACCGCTGGCGAAGGACGGGAATATTTTGAATGCTCGTTAAGCGATCGTGCTGCCGTGGCAGATACAGCCCGGGTTTCAACTCCCGACCCGCTTTGGTCGGCGGCTATGGCAGCCTCATGCATCGCAGCTGACGCAACATGGATTCCTCCGGTGTTTGTCCACGGTGCCTGGTCCTGGGATCTGCCGATCCTCGGGTGGCGGAGCCTTTACGGACCGATTGCGATCGGCTGGCACGACCGCGTGATGATGGAAGCGAAGCTCTTCACCGGGCTCCAGCTTACGGAGGACTTTACGATGGCCGATCCCTCGTCGCAGGCGCGCTTTCTGAAGCCCGCCGCCGACGGGGATTACTTCATCAAGCGCAGGGGGGCTACGGAATATAAAATGGTTCCGGAGCCGGATGCGGAGAGCAACCTGACTCTACAAAGCTACGCGAGCGTGCTCTCTTCACCGGGCTTGGTGCCTTACATGCCGGACAAGTTCAATAAACCGCGCTACAATATGCAGGAGGTCTTTTTTGACCAACTGCTCCACCTCTTTCTCTGGAGTGGAGACCGGGATTACCTGGCAATGATCTGGCCTGCCGTGAAGCGTCATCTCGGCTGGGAAAAGCGGTGTTTTGACGGTGATAACGACGGACTCTACGAGAACTTCGCCAACTTCTGGGCGAGCGACGGCATCTGGGCCTCGGGCGGCGGGTGTGCCTTGGCTTCCGCCTACAATTACCGTGCCAACCGGCTGGCCGCCGAGCTCGCAGCATTGATGGGTGAAGACCCGGCACCATTTACTGGCGAAGCCGAGAAAATCCGCGCCGCTGTGCGCAGCCGGCTCTGGCTCAAACCGGAAGGGCATCTAGCTGAATGGGTGGATGCTCTTGGCAACAAACAGCTCCACACCTCCCTGAGTCTTCCAACGATTGTCCATGTGGTGGAGTCGGGTCTGCTGGATCCGTTCGAGGTTTACCAACTCCTCCGCACAACACGCACGATGCTCAAGCGCGAGCCCTCAGCGGAGGGAGGCGAGTTGATCTGGAACACGAACTGGGTGCCCTATACATGGAGCGTGCGCGATATCGATTACGCGGACAACTTCCATGCTGCGCTCTGCTATTTTCTAAACGGGCAGGCCGATGAGGGCTATGAGCTGTTGCGCGCGCAGGTCTCCGAATCCACCTGCCACAGCATTGCTCCCGGCGGGCTGATGTGCGTTTACGAAGGCAAGAGCGTCGATTTTTCCGACACGGTCAGCATGTGCCAGCGGGCCATCATCGAAGGACTCTTCGGGATCCGCCCTCGCTTGCACGAAGGGCTCCTGCTGGTTGCCCCCGGGTTTCCTGCCGGCTGGACCGAAGCGACGCTGACACTCACCCACTTCTCACTGGCCTACCGCAAGGAGGGAGCGGTCGAGACGTTCATCATTACCAGCACCAAGCCGTGCGCACTGCGGCTGAGGATTCCGGTAAGCACCAGCGGCCTGGTTGCAGCGACCGTGGACGGCCATCCGGTGCAAGTCCGGCACGTGGCAGCAATCGGACGGGCGATGGTGGAATTGGATGGTGAGGAGGCGATGTCATGGACGGTTGTCGTTACGTCGTCCGGCGAACCGCTCACTCCGCTGGCACTAGCTCCGGCTGCAGTGGCCGGCGGGCACATCTCCTTGCGTCCCGGTGACGAGGCCCTCGCCCTGTTCGACCCGCAAGGGGTTCTGGAACCGGGAGCCGCGGTGGTCAACGGGGCTCTTTGCGGGACAGTGTCGTCCATGTTGGGGCACCATACCTTTTTCGTTCAGGCCAAGCAGGGCGAAGCCGTCTTCTGGCAGCCTGTGGATGTCGAGATTGTCGAACCCCTCCGCGTCGAGGGTGCACGGTGGGATGCCCGCAACGGCTGCATTTGCCTGCGCCTGTGCAATTCCACCGACCGGCCGCTGAATCTCACTGCACAACTTGAAGGCACGAGCGAATGCTTTTCTGTGGGCAGCCGTGCTGCCTCGCGCGAGCTCGCCTTTGTTCCCGCCGCACCACTCACGCCGGGCACCTCGACGTTCCTCCTGGACCTGCAGGGAGACATGCAGGCATCGCTCAAAGTCGTGGTCGTCGATTGGAGCCTCCCCCTCGCAGCTTCGCTGCAACGCCCCTTGGACATGACGGAACTGTTCAATCTGAGGCTGGGCGACATTTTCCGGCAGTACTATCTGAGCCCGCGTTCCCCTTTCTGCTCGGTCTCGACGCCGGTTCACCTTTTTCCCTCCGACTGGTGCCGGACCGGGATGGACGGGGTCAAAGAATTTAATGACCTGATGCTGCGCGACGCGGTGTCGGGCGACGGGATTTTCACGGTCGGCTGCGGCGTCCGATTCCGGCAGGTTTCCGAAATGGATGCGCTCAATGTCGCGATGGTTTCCCTCTGGGACAATTTTCCCGCGCAGGTCGAGGTGGCTCTCATGGGCACGGCGCGCAAGGTCTATTGCCTGATCGCCGGCTACACCAATCAGATGCAGTGTGATGTGGTCAATGCGGTGATCGAGGTGGAATATGCCGATGGAAGCTGCGACCGGTTCCCGCTGGTCAACCCGTATGACTTCCGCTCGCTGGAGCGCGGGCCATCGACGGAGCGCGCCGTGGACGAGTGGTGTCACCGCGGACGCCAGCTTTACCGGGTGCAGGTTGGAGATATCAAAAACAAGCACTTGATGGGATTTGAGGGGACGATCGAGGCCGACGGCGCATTTGCCCAGGTTCTCGACCGGGAACTGTCTCACAAGCCGCTGCGGGCGCTCCGGCTGCGGGCTGTCGCCAACGACGTGGTTGTGGGCCTGCTCGGGGTGACGCTTCAGGGCTAAGGGACGTCCGTTTTCCGGAAGCCGGAAAGGGTGGCGCATGCTTGATTCATTGCCGGGACGTGCTGGCATAAAACCATCTGCGTCTGCTCCCGTCTGGGAATTTGCTGCAATCGGCGGTTGCCAGCGCGTTCCGCGCCTTATAAATAAGTCTGACTAATTATGGACAGCGAAACCTCGCAGGTTCAGCAGGACAACCGCCTTAGTTTGAAGGGACTCCTTTTTAGCAGAAGGACGCGGGACATCAGCCTGAAGGGCTGTTCGGTCACGCTCGGCACAGAACCTGACTTCAAGGACGGCCCGTTGCATCTGCATTTGCAGGATATCGGAAGCATGACGGCACGGGTGGCGCGCAGGACAGGTCCGAGGGATGTGGGGATTGAGTTTTTGGATGTGCCGAAATCCACGCGCACAGCCCTCTTCGCGCGGATTTTTCTCAATCCGGACAACCACTGCCATCATCTGGAAGGACCTGAAAAGCTTTATGCGGCCTGCTTCAAGCGCATGTTTGGAGTGATCGAGTAGGAGGGCTGCTCAAAGCGCGATCCCAGCCGCGTGCCCGCTCGCCCAGGCCCACTGAAAGTTGTATCCGCCAAGCCAGCCGGTGACGTCGACGACCTCGCCGATAAAAAAAAGCCCGGGCACCCTGTGGGCTTGCATGGTTTTGGAAGAGAGATCGCCGGTGTGGACACCGCCGAGCGTGACCTCGGCTTTGGCATAGCCCTCGGTGCCTTCGAAGGTGATCTGCCAGTTGTGGGCAAGCCGCTCGATCTCTGCGAGCGCGCCCGGTGGGGATTGATTCGGACGGAAGTCGCGGCCCAGCACTGCGCACCAGGCCTCCGCAAAGCGCCGCGGCCAGAATTCCGCCAAGAGGTTCGGAAGGCTGGACTTCGGGCTTCTGGGAGGAAGTGTGGTTCCAGGCAGAAGGTCGATGGACACCGGCTCGCCGGGTTTCCAAAAGGAAGAGACCTGCAGGATTGCCGGACCGCTCATCCCCCGGTGGGTGATGAGCAGTGACTCCGCAAAGGTTGCGCCGCCAGCCCTTGCTCTCACCGGGAGCGAGACGCCGCTGATCTCCCGGAACGGCGCGAGGATGCCGGCGCCCAGAGTGAGCGGCACGAGTCCCGGCCGGAGCGGGGTGGTCCGCAGCCCGAACTGCCGGGCGATCCGGTGGCCGAAATCGCTGGCGCCCAGCTTCGGGAAGGACAGCCCTCCGGTTGCGATCACCAGCGCATCGCAGGAAAACTCCCCCAGCGAGGTGGAGAGTTCAAAGCCACCGGACTGCCGGACCGCTCCGATCCGGCATCCGCATCGGATGTCGACACTGCCCGCCGCACACTCCGCAAGAAGCATCCGGATGATCTCTTTGGAGCTCGTATTGCAAAACTGCTGTCCAAGCGTTTTTTCGTGATAAGCGATCCCGTGCTTTTCAACGAGGGCCAGGAAGTCCCATGGCGAGAATCTGGCGAGTGCGCTGCGGCAGAAGTCCGGATTGCCGGAAAGGAAATTTTCCGCCGAGGTTCCGAGGTTGGTAAAATTGCACCGTCCCCCACCAGAGATGGCAATCTTTTGTCCAACCCGGTCGTTGTGCTCGAGGACGGCAACACGCTTGCCCCGCTGGCCGGCTGTGAGGGCGCAGAAGAGTCCTGCGGCTCCGCCTCCGACGATGATCGCATCGTAGCGCATCCGGCCTTCAGGACAGCCTTCCAGCCCCGGCTGTGAACGAGAGCTCGTGCATGGCGGTGGCCATCGAGGCCTCGACCGTCTGGAGCCAGAGAGCGTCATCGGTCAGGAGGCTGCGCGCCTTGGCCACAAGCTCCGCGCGTCCGCTTGGTCCGCTGAGCCCGGGAAAGGCAATCCGGTCAACGGCACCGTTTCCACCGAGGCAAGGCATGCGGCAGAGGAGCGCATCGCCCGCCACCTGCCCGGGAACCGCGCTCGCGTCAAGTTGCCAGACAATCCGGTGCAGCGCCATCACCCGTAGGTAGTCCGGGTAGGCGAGGGGAGCTTCGATAATGAAGATCAGGGGATTTTTCTTTCTGAGGCTTTTCAGGATCATGCCCCCGCTGCGGCCCTCGGTATTCACGACGGCCAGCGCGCATCCCAGTTCGCGGGAGACCTCGTCCGCAAGCAGGACCGCAGCAAGATGGTTCCGCGAAGGCACCGAAAACTCACGCGTCCCGATGAAGATCCCCCGGCGCTTTTCCAACGGCTGGCTGAAATCCCATGCGGCAGAATCCACCGGATACGGGGTTGGAACAAATCGCACCTCCCGGCAGCCCGCAGCCCGGTAGATCTCCATCAGGTCAAACGTGCTGGAGAGTGCCCCGTCGGCCGCAGCGCAGATTTCGCGGAAAAGCTCCAACCGGGTCACGTCACCAAGGAAATCCGCGATCTGGTGTGCGCCGGATTCCTTGCATGAGACGAGGGCGATGACTCCGCGGGCTTTGAGGTCCTTGACGGCCGCAAGGGCTTTGCGAAGGTTTCGTTTCCGCAGGAGGACCAGGACGGTCCGGACCTCTGCAGGAAGTGCCCGGCTCTCGCGGAAAAATCCGCCGTGGCGGCAGGCGGCATAAGCGTGATAGTTGACGGGAGGATGGCCGCCGTCGTCAGGTTTCCCTGCACCAGCGGGGAACGTCTGATTGGCATCGCGGCCGCCGGGGTTCAAAACAGCAAATGTCATGGCAGTTTCTTGATTTTTTCCCAGACCCTGTCGAGCTCTTCAAGCGTTGAGCCTTCGACCTTCCGCCCCTCAGCCGCAAGCTCGCGTTCGACGGCTTGAAACCTCCGGATGAACCGGTTTGTCGTGGAGGCGAGGGCGGTTTCAGCATCGACACCAAGCTTCCGTGCAAGGTTGACAGCAGTGAAGAGGAGGTCGCCGACTTCCTGCTCGACCGCCTGCTGATTGCGGTTGGAGATTGCGTCGCGCACCTCGGCGATCTCCTCCTCGAGCTTGTTGAATACCGGGCCGGCATCGGGCCAGTCAAACCCGACCCGTCCGGCCTTTTTCTGGATGTTCTGAGCCCGAAGGAGGGCGGGCAGCGCCGTCGGGACCCCCTCAAGCAGGCCAGCGGGAGCCGAGCCCTTCTCTGCCCGTTTGATCTGTTCCCATTGCTTCAGGACCTGCGCGGACGTCCCGGCGAGCTTGTCACCAAAAACATGTGGGTGCCGCCGGATCATTTTTTCGCAGACCTCCGCCGCGACCTCCTCCAGAACAAATGCCCCGCGCTCGCCAGCCATCTGGGCATGCATGACAATATTCAGGAGCAGGTCGCCAAGCTCCTCCTTGAGGTTGGCATCATCGCGCCGCTCGATGGCATCGATCACCTCGTAGCATTCCTCGATCAGAGCCCCACGAAGGCTCTCATGCGTCTGCTCGCGGTCCCACGCGCAGCCGTTCGGAGCGCGAAGGACGCTGACGATATCGCGCAGGCGACCGACCGGGTTTGCGTATGATTCGGCTTGGGGCAGACTCTCCGGCATCTGTCTAGATCTTCCAGAGCGAGCTGTTGCTGTGCCCGAATTCGTTAACTTCCTCGTTGGAGGTCCGTGCCACGAAGGCGACCAGACCTGTGACGGTGACGATCGTTCCCGCATAGACTGCGAAGACGAACCATGCCGGCAACTCCGAGACCGCAAGGGCGCGGTAAAATTCCTTGAACGAATGGATCGGTGTCGGCGCATGGATGAACAGCTTCATCGTCCACGCGACAATGATGATCGCAAAAATGAAGGCATAGTTCCTTTTGAGGCGCCGTCCAATGGCCTCGAGCTTGCTGATCTTGAATGAAGGGAGCAAGAGGTCTTCGCAGACCAGTCGCCGCCATTCACCGTCTAGAATCCGCGGGTTCTGGGAAACGATCGGAACCAGAAAGTGCGACTCCAGCATGCGCACGCGCCCGCGGAAGGCGTCGTAAAACCGGTAGCGCCGGGCCTCGATCCAGAGCATGATCCACACCAGAGCGAGGTTGAAAAAAAAGATGATGTGCGGGAGATCTCGAAATGAGAACGCCGCGCCGATAATGGTGGTCGTGCTGGTGATTGCCCAGGTCGTGGTCACGTCCAGCCGCTGGCGCCAGATCATGATCCTCCCGAGTTCGCCGCGGTAGAAGTGCGACATCGCATTGACGTAGCACGGGTCGCTGAGGCTCGGCTTTGGCAGTGCGCCGGGTTCCGGGGGATTTTCAGGCCCGGTCATTTCAGCGGCCCTCATCCTTCGCGAGCAGGTCCGCACGGGCCTGCTCAAGTCTCTCGCGTTCCGACGCGCTCAGGCTGCTGATGCCGGAGCGGGAAATTTTTTCCAGAATCGGGTCGATCGAGTCGATCGCCTTGGTGAGAGGAACCGGCCGTAAATCGGATTTCACGCGCGTTTCCTCTGGCGGTGTCACCGGTGAAACGGGAAGGATTTTTTCAAGAGCATCCTGGAGTCCCAGCCGGCCGGCGATCGCATAGGCTGCCGTGCAGTCCATCAAGAGCACAAGTAAAGCCGCAAAGTCCGATGCCGCGAGGCTTTGTAGCGCACTGACGGCTACAAGCGCCAACGCCACCCACCGGGCCTGGAGGCCGAAGAAAAGTTCGGCTCCAGGGTAGAGCGCGGCAAAGGCGACAAAAACCGCAAAATGCAACGTTCCGGAGCCCATCAACACCGAGGAAAATCCAAAAAGACCCGCCACCGTCAGCACGAGAGGCGGCAGGAGAAGCAGCACAAGATAGAGCCGGACAAATGCCTTCCGGCCGAGGTCCCGCTCAATTTCGGTGCCGAAGGCGACCAGCATGTAGAGCCCCAGAAGGACGGTGAGACTGGGCGGGTTCACTAGAGCATACGTGACAGGCTGCCAGAAGGCGTGACCCTGCAGAACAGCCCGGCTCGAGAAGCTGAGGGCCTGAAGCAGGCCCTCGGCTTTCGCGAACATGGCCACGGATGTCAGGACCATCGCAAGCGCGTGGATTCCCGCAAGCACCGTGCTCGCATACACTGGAAATCGCCCGATCCACGTCAGCGGGGACGAATTCTCCGCATTTCTGTACGAGATCATCGGCTTCACTGATACGACCGCTTTAAAAAACTCACAAGCCGGAACTCGTTTTCCTTGCCACCCTGGAAAAAAACGTCAATATTAGCGTCGCTAATACTCCTTTCTATGACAACAACACTCGGAACAAAAAAGCCAACCAACGCATCCATCCTTTCCTGGGTGGATGAGATCGTAGCCCTCACGCAGCCGGAGAAGGTTTTCTGGTGCGACGGATCGGAGGCCGAAGACAAGGCGATGCGCGACCTGATCGTGGCATCGGGAGCCGGTCTCTGGCTCAATGAAAAGCTCCGTCCGAACTCGCTTCTGGTGCGCAGCGATGTCCGCGATGTCGCCCGCGTGGAGGAACGCACGTTCATCTGCTCGAAGGCGAAAAAGGACGCCGGCCCGACAAACAACTGGGAGGCGCCTGAGGTGATGAAGGCCAAGATGAACGGCCTTTTCAAAGGCTGCATGAAAGGGCGCACGATGTATGTCATCCCGTTCAGCATGGGCCCGATCGGTTCCCCGATTGCCCAGTACGGCATCGAGATCTCTGACAGCCCGTATGTTGTTGCGAGCATGCGGATCATGACCCGCATGGGCGAGTCTGTTTACGCCGAGATCGCCAAGACTGGCAGCTACGTGAAATGCCTGCATTCGGTTGGCATGCCGATCGCCGCAGGAGCCAAGGACGTTGCGTGGCCATGCAACCCCGAGAACACCTACATTACCCATTACCCGGAAGAGCGCCTCATCATGAGCTTTGGCTCGGGTTACGGCGGCAACGCCCTGCTTGGCAAGAAGTGCTTTGCGCTGCGCATTGCCTCGGCGATGGCCCGCGACGAGGGCTGGATGGCCGAGCACATGCTCATTCTGGGTGTGAAGGACCCCAGCGGCAGCAAAACTTATGTCACCGCCGCCTTCCCGAGCGCCTGCGGAAAGACGAATTTTGCGATGCTCATCCCGCCGAAGCACCTCAAAGACGAGGGCTGGGAGGTTTCCTGCGTGGGCGACGATATCGCCTGGATCAAGCCGGGACCTGATGGCCGCCTTCGCGCAATCAACCCGGAAGCCGGATTCTTCGGCGTCGCCCCCGGCACCGCCTACGACAGCAACCCGATGGCGATGGATTCGATCAAGTGTGACACGATCTTCACGAACGTTGCGCTCACCGATGACGGCGATGTCTGGTGGGAAGGCATGACCAAGGAGAAGCCCAAGCACCTCATTGACTGGAAGGGCAAAGACTGGACGCCCGAGACCAAGGATGCCGACGGCAAGCCGGTCCTCTCCAGCCACCCGAACAGCCGCTTTGCCGCCCCGGCACGCAACTGTCCGATCATCGACCCCGACTGGGAAAATCCCGCGGGCGTGCCTGTGAGCGCCATGGTGTTCGGCGGCCGCCGCGCGACCACGATGCCTCTCATATTCCAGTCGTTCAACTGGGTGCACGGCGTTTACCTGGGTGCCACCGTCGGCTCCGAGATGACTGCCGCCGCCGCCGGCACGGTCGGACAGGTTCGTCGCGACCCGATGGCAATGCTCCCGTTCTGCGGATACAATATGGGCGACTACTTCGCCCACTGGCTCGAAATGCGCCATGAGGTCAAATACCTGCCGCGCATTTTCCACGTGAACTGGTTCCGCAAGAGTGCGGAGGGCAAGTTCATGTGGCCGGGCTTCGGCGACAACACCCGCGTCCTCAAGTGGATCGTCCAGCGCTGCCAACTCGGCATGCATGCGGTCGAGACATCGATCGGCTGGGTGCCTGAGTATGAGGACATCGACCTGCGCGGGATCGAGAAGGACATCACCCCCGAGAAGTTTGCGGAGGTCATGAAAATCGATACCGCCGAATGGCACCGCGAGTTGGTGATGCAGGACGAGCTCTTCATCAAGCTCTACAGCCAGCTGCCGAAGGAACTTATCTTCCAGCGCGAACTCCTCGTGTCGCGTCTGTAACCGGTTTCTCCCCAAGAAAAACTCCCCGCAGTGGTCCGCAAGGATCCTGCGGGGTTTTTTTGTGCCTTTCGCCTGAAAGAAAACGTGGGCGAGTCTGCTGGAAATCTGGAGTCTTGATCGGCCAGTCCATCTGTAATAGCTTGGCGCGACAATATGCCAGCCAAACTCAAAGTGCGCCCGTCCGAGGGCGAGCCGTTTGAAATCGAGGTCGGGAACACGGCGACAATCGGCCGGGGGAGGGATAACACAGTGAGCCTGCACTTCAGTCCTCACGTTTCCCGGCAGCATGCGATCGTGCGCTGCCACAACGCCTGGCAATATCAGATCATGGACCTTGGCAGCCGCAACGGAACGTTTGTCAACGGCCGCCGCGTGATCACGCCGGTCCTCCTGGAGCACGGTGCTGTGATCCGGATCACCAACAACGAGATTACCTTTGAGCAGAGCGAGACAACCCCGTCGGATTCCGGCTACGACGTGACGTTGGCAGCGGGAACGGACATCACGCACGACGAGACAGCCGCGGTTTCGATCATGGTCTGCGACATCCGGGGGTTTTCCACGATGTCCGAGATTCTTCCTGAAGATGTATTGGCCCGCACTCTCGGCGAGTGGTTCCGGGAGGCGGGAAACCTCGTGCAGGAAAGCAGCGGCACGATCGACAAATTCATCGGGGACGCCATTCTTGCCTATTGGGTGAAAGGAAACGAACCCGGCCGCGATGCGGCAAATGCTTTCGCCACCGGGACGGCACTCCTCCAGCGGGCTCTGGCAAAGCAATGGCCGGACCACCCCGAACGGCCGTTCCGGATCGCCGTGGCACTTCACCACGGCACGGTCACCTGCGGTAACATCGGGCTCGTCGCCCAGCGAGACGCCACGATCATCGGCGATGCTGTTAACACCGTGTTTCGGATGGAAGGCCTCATGAAGCAACTTGGTCAGAGACTCACCGCATCCGCCGACTTTGTTCTACAGCTTCCCGACTCGGTCAAAGCCTCATTCTACGAACTGGGCAGCCATCAGCTGAAGGGGAAAAACCAGCTCGTCAGCCTTCTCGGCCTCGACCCCAAGGCCTGAGACACCGTTACCCCCGTTCCCTCCCGCGCAGTCCGCACCAGGTGGCCGCGTAGGTTGTGATCGTCCAGAGGCACAGGACGGCGAGCCCCTGGACTGCCGGTGTCGTGTTGGCAAAGGTCTGCCCGTTTCGGAGGCTTCGGTCACGGTTGAGGTTTGAGAAGGCGGTCGGAAAATCCACGCGCATGGCGCCCGAGATTTTCTTTTCCCAGAAGAGGCTGACGTCCATGACCGACTGCGCTGCTGCGCTCGGCATGAGGCGCGAAACGGCATACGGTCCGGCGGACATGTCGCCGGCCGGCGGGGTGAAGCCGGAGAAAAGAATTTGCGGGATGAGAACGAGTGGGACGAGCATTACCGCTTGGAGGATCGTGCGGGAAAATGCTGAGATCGCCAGGCCGAGTCCGACCGATGCGAAGGCTGTCGCAACCAGGGCGGCGATTTGCCATCCAGGCGAGCCGGCGATCCCTCCTGCGGCCGCCTGCATTACCGCGTAAAGAAGAAGGCACTGGACCACTGTGATCCGGCCGAGGGAAAGGAATTTTGCGAGGAGATATTCGTTGCGGCCCAGGCCGATGAGTCGCTCGCGGCGGAACATCGGGAGTTCCTTCACGATCTCCTGAGCAGCATTTCCGCAGCCGAACCAGAGCGTTGCAATCATCGCAAAGAAGAGAATAAGGGCTGCGTCGCGGCTCACCCAGGTGACCATCAGGCCGATGAGCACCGGCTGGCCGAGAACGAGAAGGAGGTTTTTCCAGTCCGCACACAGGATTGCCCACTGGCGGAGGAGGAGGATCGGAAGGGCCGCTGCGCGGGATGATGGCAGAGCCGCCGGCTCAATCGGCTCGGGCGCGGGTCGATCTGGAAGCGCTGCCGGAGCCACGCCGGCGAGATTTTCGTATAGACGGGTGAGACGGTCGACGCCGAAATGCTCCCGCACGTTTGCCGGGCTGTCGAATGCAACGAGCCGGCCGTTGTGCAGCACCGCGAGGCGGTCCATGAGGTGGGCGTTCTCCATCACGTGTGTCGTGCAGAGGACCGTGCAGCCGCCAGCGGCGAGGTGGCGCAGGCTCTCCATCAGCTTGAACTCCGCTGCCGGATCAAGCCCGGATGTCGGCTCATCGAGGAAGAGCAGGCGGGGCCTGCCGAGGAGTTCGGCGCCGACGCTCACGCGCTTACGCTGTCCGCCGGAGAGGCTGCCGACACGCGTGCCTGCCCGCTCGGAGAGGCCAAGCCGGGCAATTGTGGAATCGACGAGTCTGCGGATCTCGGGGAGGGGGGTTCCCCGCGCAAGCCGGAGACGGGCGCTGTAAAAGAGGGCCTCCCGGACAGAGAGCTCCGGGGGAACAATGTCGTCTTGCGGGACATAGCCGAGATTACCACGCAGGCGGTCGTAATGCCTGTATAGGTCGACTCCATCGAGAAGGACGATCCCGGAATCAGCAGGACGCAATGCGCAAAGCGCGTCGAGCAGGGTCGATTTTCCGGCCCCGCTTGCTCCAATGACGCCGATAAATTCACAGGGTTCGATACGGAGCGAGATGTTGTCGAGAATCCGGGTTCCGCCTGCGGACTTGCAAAGCTGGAACGCCTCCAAGCAGGCTCCGGTTATCCCTGTTGTGCCGACGAGCCGGCGTCCGTCAAAGCGCAAGGCAAACGGCCCGATCTGGAGGATATCGCCGAGCACAAGCTGCTCCCGCTGGAAAAGCCGGCCGTTCAGGAGGGATCCGCATCTGCTCCCGAGGTCCTCGACCACCCAGCCATCCTCTGTGCCGACGATGCGTGCGTGCCGGCGTGAGACCGAAGGGTCGGGAAGCAGCGTCGAGGCTTCCGTCCCTCGGCCGAAAATCCAACCATCCCGGAGCGGGACAGGCTCGATTCCAGCGACGGTGGACGGTCCGGCGCTCAAGGCAGGACTGCCCAGACTTCGACCACGCGGTTCTTTTCGAGGCGGGCGGAGCCGAAAATTTCCGAGCTGCCCATGCCGACGGCGTGGACGACATTCATGATGCCGGCGCGATCTTTGAGGATGCTGACCACCGAGTCCGCGCGTTTCGTGGAGATCTCGAGGTTCGCCTTCGGATCACCCTTTTTGTCCGCGTAACCGAGAACGACAAAGACGACGGTCGGGTCCCGGGAAAACGTTTCGATCTGGGGTAGATGAATTGCCTTGGTCAACGCGGTAACGTCGGATGCCTGCGGCGAGCGCGCGCCCGAAGCGAACGGGATCGTGATGACCTTGCCCATTCCGCGGGCGCGCTCGACCTGGACGTAAAGCTTGTCCTTCTCGTCATCCTTGAGGTTTGGCATCACATCGATGCGCTTGAGGACCTCTGCCTTGACGAGGCGGTTTTCCGCATCGTCCTTGTCAATGTTCACAGTCTCGGGAGTCGAGATGGCGGGGGGCGGAGCGGCAGAAATCGAGGTCGGCGCCGGCGTGGGCTGCGCGACGCCGGCATAGCCTGGTTCAGCGGTCGTTGGTTGCTGTGTTGACGGTTGCGACTCAACCGGCCTAACCGGCTTTTTGCATCCTGTGGAGAGCAGGGCAACGGCCGGAACAAGAACTAGAAAAAATCGACGCATGGCGACTCTAGGCATGCCCTTTGGGCGGGCATATGACAAGCCCGCTCTTGGCTAGCGCCGGTTCAGCTTGGCGAGCAGGCGCAGGACCTCCAGATACAGCCAGACAAACGTCACGAGGATGCCGAGACCGGCGAGCCATTCGTAGTATTTGGGAGCGCCGGCGGCGGCGCCTTTCTCGATATTGTCGAAGTCGAGAAGGAAGTTCAGCGCGGCGATGACAATGATCCCGAGGCTGATCGCGATCCCCAGCGGACTGGAATCATGCAGGAACGGCATTTTGATGCCGAACATCATCAGGACCAGGTTGACCACGTAGAGCAGCGCGATCCCGACCGTGCAGGAGATGACCACCGAGCGGAAGGTATCGGTGACCTTGATAATCCGGAACTGGAAGAGCGCCAGCATTCCAAAAAGGATGCCGAAGGTGATGAAGATGGCTTGCAGCACGATCCCGTTCGTCTGGGCATTATACATCGCGGATATCACACCCAGTGCTCCACCTTCCGCGATCGCGTAAACCGGTGCCAGCAACGGCGACAGCGCGGGCTTCCAGGAGGCGACGAGCACGGCGATCAAGCCGATGATGATCCCCCCGATCAGCACAGGCATCGCGAGCGGGCCGGAAAGCGACCAACTCGCGGTCGCTGCCGCAGCCGTGATCGCGGCGAGGAACGTTGTCTTGTGGATCGTTCCGGAGATGGTCATCGCGCTGCCAGTTGTGGCCTCGATGTTTTCAATCCGGTTTTCGTTGAATACTGGGTTGTTCATGGTGTGGTTGTTGGACGGAATCTTGCAGAGCGGCGGACGGCAAACAAGGGCGGATATTTCCCGGGCGCTTGGCGCAGCCTTCAGCTGGGCTGGAAGGATGCCACTTTTGCCAGTCGCCGGAGGTGTCGCGGGGCATCGCTGAATTCCGAGGAGAGGAACGTCTGGACAAGATCCCATGCGACCTCCGGGCCGACGGTGCGGCCGCCCATGCAGAGGATGTTCATGTGGTCGTCCTCGACGCCCTGCCGGGCGGAAAAGTGGTCGTGGATGAGGCAGGCCCGCACCCCCGGAACCCGGTTGGCACAGACTGAGGCGCCGACCCCGCTGCCGCAGATCGCGATCCCCCGCTCGACATCCCCCGCAGCCACAGCCTGAGCCAGCGGTAAGACATAATCCGGGTAGTCGTCATCGTTGGCGGGCGCATGCGCGCCAAAATCGGCGACGTCGTGGCCGGCGGCCTTGAGCCTGCCGAGCAATTCCTCCTTGAGGCCGAAGCCGCCGTGGTCGGTTGCGATGCCGATGTGCATGGCATTTAGCCTTGGGCAGCCCGGTAGCGTCGGATGAGCGCGTTGGTCGAACTATCGTGGGAAAGCTCCGGAGTGGCCGGGCCTTCCAGCTCCGGAATGATCCGCTGGGCGAGCACCTTGCCGAGTTCGACTCCCCACTGGTCAAACGAGTCGATGTTCCAGATCGCTCCCTGCGTGAAGACAGAATGCTCGTAAAGCGCGATCAGTCGGCCGAGGGCGGCCGGGGTGAGCAAGTCGGCGAGGATCGTATTCGACGGGCGGTTACCTTCGAACACGCGGTGCGGGGCGAGCCAGGCTGGAGTGCCCTCTGCGAGCACCTCGTCGAGTGTCTTGCCAAAAGCGAGCGCCTCGGACTGGGCGAGCACGTTTGCGATGAGGATGTCATGATGTCGGCCGAGCGGGTTGAGCGATTTTGCGAAGGCGATGAAGTCGCAGGGTATGAGGCGCGTTCCCTGATGGATGAGCTGGTAGAACGAATGCTGGCCGTTTGTGCCGGGCTCGCCCCAGAAGATCGGGCACGTGCTGTAGGCGACCTTGCTTCCGTCGAGCGTGACGTGCTTTCCGTTACTCTCCATGGTGAGCTGCTGAAGGTAGGCCGGGAAGCGTTTCAGATACTGCTCGTAAGGGAGCACTGCCACGCTTTCGGCACCAAGGAAGTTGTTGTTCCAAATCGCAAGCAGCCCCATCAGAACGGGAAGGTTTTTCTCAAACGGTGCGGTCCGGAAATGCTCGTCCATCTCGTGGAATCCTGCGAGGAGCTCGCGGAAGTTGTCCGCGCCGACCGCCAGCATCGTGGAGAGACCGATCGCCGAATCCATCGAGTAGCGTCCGCCGACCCAGTCCCAAAATCCGAACATGTTTTGCGTGTCGATGCCGAAGGCGGAAACCTTATCGGCATTCGTGGAGACGGCGACAAAGTGCTTTGCAATGCAGGAGGGGTCCCCTCCAAGGCCCGCAAGCACCCACTCGCGCGCGCTGCCGGCATTCGTCATCGTCTCCAGCGTGGTGAACGTTTTCGACGAGACGATGAAGAGCGTTTCAGCGGGATCGAGATCGTGGGTGGCCTCGGCGAAGTCGGTCCCGTCAACGTTCGAGACAAAGCGGAAATTCATCGAGCGTTTGCTGTAGTGGCGGAGCGCCTCATAGGCCATGACCGGCCCGAGATCCGAGCCGCCGATGCCGATGTTGACGACGCTCCTGATCGCCTTGCCGGTGTGGCCCTTCCACTCGCCCGAGCGGACCCTCTCGGCAAACGCGGACATTTTATCGAGGACGGCATGAACGTCCGGAACGACGTCCTCTCCGTCGACGACGATCGAATGGCCCTTCGGTGCCCTCAGCGCGATGTGGAGGACCGATCGGTTTTCAGAGACGTTGATCTTGTCCCCGCGGAACATGGCTTCGATCCGATCGCGCAAACCGGATTCCTCCGCAAGCTGGAGCAGCAGGCAAAGGGTTTCGCCATTGATCCGGTTTTTGGAGTAGTCAAGGAACAGGCCCGCGGCCTCCGTGCTGAACCGGGTAGCGCGCTCCGGATCGACCGCGAAGAGCTGGCGGAGGTCGGTGGACTTCAGGGTGTCCCGGTTGTTGGAGAGGGCGGTCCAAGCGGGCCGTTCGGTGAGCGGAGTGGTTGATGCGTTCATTGAGTGGATCGGATACGCAGTTCCTACCAGATCCCGAACCCAACGCAAACCGCATTCGTCCCGTCCACTGTTATCCCCGTTAGCTGATTTTTTGATACCCAGACCGGCAGCCTGATCATATAAATAGACAGGCATCGGAAAATGGTGCCTGAACGATTTCCCTATGATCACGATCCCCTCACTGTCAAAAGTTCAAAGTGCCGTCCAGCTTCTCATACCCGCCGTCCTGCTCGCGTTTTGCGGTCAGGCCAGTGCCCAGTCTGCGAAAGAAGACGAGCGTCCGGTCGAGGATGCCGCGAAATTCAAGCTCCTTCAAAAAGCGAACCCCGCTCTACCGTCGATTTACATCATCGGCGATTCGACAGTGAGGGTTGGAACCCCCGGACAGCGTGGATGGGGGGACGAGCTGGCGGCATTCTTCGACCCCTCAAAGATCAATGTCGTCAACCATGCGATCGGCGGACGGAGCAGCCGCACATTCATAGCCGAAGGTCGCTGGGGTGCCTCGCTCGCTCAGATGCAGAAGGGCGATTTTCTCCTCATCCAGTTCGGACACAACGATGGAGGGCCGCTGAACGACGACTCCCGGGCACGTGGGACGATCCGGGGGACGGGAGAGGAATCGGAGGAGATCGACAACATCCTCACCAAAAAGCATGAAGTCGTGCATTCCTACGGATGGTATCTGCGGCAATACATCCGGGAGGCAAAAGCCAAGGGGGTCGTCCCCATCGTCTGCTCTCCGATTCCTCGAAAGTCATGGGCAAAGGATGGAAAGACGGTGAACCGCTCGGGCGCCGGCTCATACGGCGGGTGGGCCAGAGAGGTCGCAGGCCAGGAACAAGCCGCGTTCATCGACCTCAATAATATCATCGCCACTGGCTATGAAAAACTCGGCCCCGCTGCGGTCGAGCCGCTTTTTGCAGACAAGCTTCCTGCCTCCACACCAGGCAATGGGACGGCAACTCCGGCCGCTCCCTCGAAGGATGGCACCCACACGTCTGTCGAGGGGGCACGCTTCAATGCCCGCTCGGTTGTCGCCGGACTCAAGGGGCTCTCCGATCGACCGCTTGATCGGTTTCTTTCTCACTCTGCCGACGGCATTCCAGCGGTTGATTCCTCGAAACCTGCTGGCGACCAGACTGCTGGCGCGACTGCCCACTGACCGGGGGCCGGTGCTGACATCCTTTGTGACATGAAAACACAAACGCCCTGACCCACCGGACGATGCAGAATAATCACTTTTCGAAGCGGGTTTTCCTATTTTTTGTTCTTTGCACCGGTTCAGTGCACGCCCAGCTGGTCTGGGAACAAAAGCTGGTCGAACTGCGGGCGCAACCGGGCGATGAGCAGGTCGAGGCCACCTACCATTTCCGGAATGCGGGATCGTTCCCGGTGAAGATCACAAAGCTCACATCCTCCTGCGGGTGCACAACTCCTCAGCTCACCAAGGACACCTATGCGCCTGGCGAGAGCGGTGAGGTTCTTGTCACGTTCAAGATCGGAAGCCGGATCGGGCTCCAAAAGAAAACGATCGAGGTGCGCACAGAGCCTCCGGTAGCCGATCCGGTTGTGCTGGGAATTTATACCGATATCAAAGAGAATGTCGAACTCGACCGGAGGATCGTTTTCTGGTCGCGCGGCGAGAAGCCGGTTGCCCGTGAAATTCACATCAAGGTCCTGCAGGCGGATCCAGTGAGGATCGTTCGGGCAGAGGCTTCCGATTCCCGGCTGCGAGTGGAGCTCCAGGCAGTTGAGGCTGGTAGAGAGTATCTGGTTCGTCTGACCCCGGCAGATACCGCGTCCCCATTGCGCGGCGATGTCACCCTCCATGCAGACACCCCAGCCAACGCGCCGCAAACCTTCACGATTAAGGCCCGCGTCAAGTAGCGATGAGGGCGTTCGCTCCCGCACTGAGGCAGGCGGCATTCCTGATCCTGCTGGCGGCCGTGCCTTCGGTTCTCGCGGCCCTGTTCCATCCCTCGCGCCCGGACCCTTCCCGCATTCCCCGCATCGAGGCCGCTGATGTGAAAGCGTGGACAAAGCCGTTCGTGTGGGTTGATGCCCGGCCGCCGGCAGAGTTTCTTCGTGGCGCGATCCCCGGGGCGGTTTCGCTTTCGGAAGACGACTGGGATCGCTCGATCGACGCGTTTGCGGATGCGTGGGAGCCGGGGGTTCCTGTCGTTGTCTACTGCGGGGGAGGGGACTGTGGCGCGAGCGATTCGGTCGCACGCCGGCTCAAGCGCGAGGCCGGCGTCACGGAAATCTTTGTTCTGAGGGGAGGGGTGGACGCATGGCGCAGTTCCCGCTGAAAAATGCACTTCGGCCGGCTCTCTGGGTGCGGTTCGCTTTGGCCGCGCTTTTCATCTATTCCGGTGCCGGCAAGGCATGGGATCCCGCAGCGTTTGCCTCAGACATCGCGAATTACCACATCACACCATGGATCATCACCGCGGCGGTTGCGCTCTATCTGCCATGGCTGGAGATCCTGGCGGGGGCCGGGCTCCTTTTTCACGGGTGCCGCTCAGGCGCGCTGCTTATCGTCTCCGCGCTTCTGTTTGTTTTTTGCGGAGCGCTGCTCTCAGCGTGGTTTCGTGGCCTGGATATCCACTGCGGGTGCTTCGGCGGCGGCGGCACGGGCATTGCTCCGGCCCTTCTGCGGAATCTTGTTCTGCTGGCCGGCTGTGCGTTCGTATGGAGGCGGCGTCCGCCGGGAGAGAGTTCCTGACCTGCGCGTCAGCTATAGATACGTCTTACGCCGGCCGGTCTACGCAGGCGGATGAGATGGCAGCGATTCCCTCTCCACGGCCGAGAAATCCCATCGACTCGTTCGTCGTGGCCTTGATACCGACTCGGCCTGGCGGGAGTCCGAGAGCCTCGCCGACGAGCGATTTCATCGCCGTGAGATGCGGGGAGATCTTCGGTTCCTCGGCAATCACCGTAGCATCAACGTTGTGGATGACAATCGAGAGCATATCGAGTCGTGCGCGCACTTTGCGGAGGATTTCCAGGCTGCTGATCCCGCGGATCGACGGATCGGTATTCGGAAACATGTGACCGATATCCGGTTCGCCAGCCGCACCAAGGAGCGCATCCGCGATGGCATGGCACAGCACATCGGCATCCGAGTGGCCCTCGAGCCCCAGCGAGTGCTCGATTTTAACACCTCCAAGAAAGAGCGGCCGGTCAGAAACTAGCCGGTGGACATCGTATCCGATCCCTGTGGCAATCATGACAGGCCGAGATCGATCCGGCCGCTGGCCGCCACGATGGCAAACTTATCGGGCTCGGAGTCATGGGGGGTAAGGTCGACCCGGCCGCCGGCCGTCTCGACCAGCAGGATGCCTGCAGCGACATCCCAGAGGCTGATCGCACCCTCGATGTAGGCATCAAGCCTGCCGCAGGCCACATAGGCGATGTCGAGCGAGGCGCTTCCCATCATCCGGCATTTCTTCGCGCTACGGACCATCCGCTCGAAAAGCGGCAGCCCGCGGTTGATGCTGTCGATAGACTTGGCGACGCCGACGGAGACCATGGCCTCCCCCAGGCTGAGGCGGTCGCTGACATGAATCGGCTGCCCGTTCAGCATGGCCGGGCTGCCTTTCTCGACCGACCACATCTCGTCGCGCATCGGATCGTAGATCACCCCGACAATGATTGTGCCGGCCTGGCGGAGGGCGATCGAAACCGCAAAGTGCGGGATCGAGTAAAAAAAGTTCACCGTCCCGTCGATCGGATCGATCACCCACTGGAACTCGCTCGCCGGGTCGCCGCTGACTCCCTCCTCGCCGTAGATCGCGTGGTCGGGAAACCGTGAGAGGATGAGGCCTTCGATCAGCTTCTGGCTCCGCTTGTCGAGCTCGAGCTTGATGTCGTGGGCAAGGTTCTCGTCAACGTGAAGCGCGCGTCCGAACTGCGAGCGCAGAAGACCCCCGGCCGCCTGCGCGGCCTCCTGAGCGGTTTCGAGATACGAATACATGGAAACAATCAAACCCCGTTTCCCGGCAGGAAACAAGCGCGATCCAGACCCGCGCAAACTGCCGATAGATTCAGAAGCCGGTTCAGACTCAACATGAAAGTTCTCACGTAAGACACTTCATGTTGAAGATCGGGAGCCTACAAACAACCCGTGACGGGGCGTGCGATGCCGGATACACTTATTTATGGACAAACCAACATTCGTTTCGCTCGGGCTTTCGCCTGAGACATTAAAGGCAGTCGCTGCGCTCGGGTTCGAAGAGCCATCGCCGATCCAGGCGGCAGCGATTCCGGTTTTGCTTGAGGGTCACGATGCGGTCGGGCAATCGCAGACCGGTTCGGGCAAGACGGCGGCGTTTGCAATCCCGGCAATTGAGAAGTGCGATTCGGCGAATCGGGCTGTGCAGATCCTGATCCTGTGTCCGACCCGCGAACTGGCCACCCAGGTGGCCGACGAGGTCCACAAGCTTTCCGCATTCAAGAAGGGGATCCATGCGGTGCCGATTTATGGCGGCGCCTCCTACGAGCGGCAATTCTATGAGCTGAAGAAGGGGGTCCAGATCGTAATCGGAACTCCGGGCCGTATTATCGACCACATCGGGCGGGGCACGCTGCGCCTCGAACAGGTTAAGATGGTCGTGCTGGACGAGACCGACCGGATGCTCGACATGGGGTTCCGCGAGGACATCGAGCAGATCCTTGAGTCGACACCAAAGGAAAGGCAGACCGTGTTTTTCTCGGCCACGGTTTCCAAGCAGATCCGGGACATCATCGAACGGCATTCCAACAGCCCGAAGAGCGTCCAGATCCAGCAGAAGGAGGTCACTGTCCCGACGGTCGAGCAGTGGTATTACGAGACGCCTCCGCGCATGAAATTTGAGGCGCTCCTCCGGCTTGTCGACTTCCACGCGTTCAAGCTCGGGATTATTTTTTGCAACACCCAGCGGATGGTCGACGAACTCGCCGACGATTTGATCGCGCAGGGGTTCTCCGCCGACCGGCTCCACGGCGGGATCGCCCAGGCCCAGCGCACACGCGTGATGAACAAGTTCAAGAAGGCGGAATTCGAGTTTCTTGTCGCGACCGACGTCGCCGCGCGCGGGATCGATGTGGATGACCTCGAACTCGTCGTGAACTACGATCTCCCGTATGATGCGGAGGATTACGTCCATCGGATCGGCCGCACCGGGCGCGCCGGCCGCCGCGGGATGGCGGTCACTTTTGTTTCCGGGCGCGACATCTACAAGCTCCAATATATCGAGCGGTTCACGCGCACGAAGATCCGCCGCGGGACACTGCCGACGGTGGGCGAGGTTGAGGAAAAACGAGCCGACGTCCTGCTGGACCGGGTCCGCGCCGTGCTTGCAGAGGCAAAATTCCAGGCGAGCGCGAACCTTGTCGACCGGCTTCTGGAGGAGGGCGTCAACTCGACCGACATCGCCGCCGCCCTGTTTCACCTCCTCAGCGGATCCCCGGCCGAAGCCCCGGCACGCGCGGCGGTTCCCGTCGCTCCGGCCGCCGGACCGGCAAAACGCGAACGCCCGCCACGCGACGAGCGACCGCCCGCTGCCCCGCAGGACAGGAGAGATGTCCGTCCGCCCCGGATCGAACCTGACCAGCCGCCGCCCGCCCTGCGCCCACCCTCGCGCGGGATGCAGTGGGTGCGTGTGAGCGTCGGACGCGAGGCGCGAATCACCCCGCGCGACATTGTCTGCTTGCTTGAGGAATCGCTTGGGCTCCCCGGCCGGACTGTCGGGCTGATCGATCTGTCGATCGGCCAGTCGTTTGCCCAGGTCCCGCAGGAATACCTCGACATCCTTCGCGACGGTCCCCGCGAACTCGATACCGACGGCGGCCGTTTGGATGTCTCACTCGTGCCATTTCCGAAACGCCGGGAGGGTTCGTTCGATAAAAAACGCACCGGCGGAAAGCGAAAAGACGACCGGCGGTAACAGTCCATTCACCAGAAGGCAGACTGCCCGCAAACTGCGTATTTATCGGCGTCTACCGGCTTTAATTCCTTCGAGGTTCGTCCAGGTAAAAAAGCTGCTTGCGGGGACTGAGGAATCTCCTAGTCTGCGCGTCATTATGCGTGCCGCTTTACCAATTCTTTTGCTGGGTATCGTTCTGGCCTCTTCCATGACGGACTCACATGGACTGGAGATTTATGAGCCATTCAATTACACAGCCGGTTCAGCTCTGAACGGCTTGAACGGCGGGACGAACTGGGGTGGGGCATGGACCGGGAGCGCGACGCCCACCATACAAAGCCCGAGTCTGGATTTTCCGGGTTCCGCGGAGTCAGGTAACAAGGCAGTGCTCAGCAATGACGGCACTACGTATACCAATTTTCGACCACTCAACTCCGTGATCGATGAGAACGCGTTCAGCTCGGTGACATTCTCATTTCTGTTCAACCTGACCGGGAATGATATCGAAACCGGGATCCGGTTCGCGGGCCTGTCGCTTTTCAATGGTGGAACCGAGCAAATCTTCTTTGGGAAACCAGGCAACACGACCGAAGTCGGATATGAGAAATATTCCGGGGGGGCTGATTTGGCGGGTGTGGAAGCTTCGTTCAGTTCGTCCACCGTCTTCCGTTTTGTCGCCAACATCACCTTCAATCCGACGGGTGATGATCTGATGACGATTGCTTTGGCTGACGGTTCCGGCGCGATCAACCAGACATGGACCAACTTAAACCTCGGGACATCATTCGCATTTGACCGGATCCGCTTGATCCGCGACTTTGCGCTCGATTCCGGCATCAATCCGGAATTCGACGAGATCTCATTCTCGGCCGTCCCCGAGCCTGCAACATGGGGACTTTTGGCCGGGGCTGCCGCAGTCGGTTTGCTTCTTCGCAGTCGCCAGCGCTGCTGATCTTGGCGCGATGAGGGAGCCGTCGGATTTCGCTCCCGCACCGCTGCCGGGGCTTTTTGGTGTTCAAAGTAGCGAGCTGGGGGGGGCGTCGTTTATCGCGGAGTCTGCGAATGTTCGTGGCGGAGGAACCGTGCGACCTGAGCTATAGCGAACGCTTACACGCCTGCTCCGCAGTTGTCGCGACATGAACGGCCGCCGCCAAGGCGAGTCCGACAAAGATCGCGGCCAGCCGGTGGTCCGAAGCGGTGACGGTGAGGTCCGGGCGGGGCAGCATGGTGGCCATGACGGCGAAGACCGCGGCGGACTGGCGGAGCGGAGTTGACCAGTGTGGAAGGTGGACGGCGGCTCCCTCGAGGACTGCAAATACCAGACCTAGGGCGGCCAGGAAGATCGCCAGATTGTTGCCCGAGCCGCTGATCAGAATCATAAACCCGATGGAAAGGAAGGCTCCGAAGACGGCTCCGCCGGCGCGCTGAAGGATGTTCGATGGGCTGCCAGGGGATTCTAGCGCGATGCTGGTGGTGACGGCGGCAACCGTCATGACGACGAATTCGTGCGGCAGGAAAAGACTGGCCGCCACGACGGAGGCGACAACTGTTGTGCCGATCGCCGGTCCGCTTGAGAGCGGGATCGGCCTCATGGGTGCGGAGGCGGCACCTGCCTCGCCAGAGATTGTGCGTGCGAGCCAGCTTGCAGCAACCGCAATGGACAGCGAGCCCGCGTGGTCGAGGGCGCCGTGAATGGCGGGGACAGGATGGATGACGCCGGCCGGGAACGACGAGCAGATGCCCATGCCGAAAAGGATGACGCAGGCGGGATCGCCGTGGCGGGAGATCAGGATGCATCCTGCGGCCGCAGCGGCGCCGAAGATCGGCCACGCCAGCCACGGCTGCTGGGGGAATCCGCTCAAAATGATTAACCCGGTTGCCGTTCCGATCGCGGCGCAGACGAGGCGCCTCAGAATTCCGCCGGCGGTAGGGCAGGGGATCGCGGCGATGAGCTGTGTCGCCAGCACGCAGAGGAACGGCTGGTGAAACCCGAAGATTCCAACACCCAAGGCAGCCCCTGACGTTGCCAGTCCCTGCCGCAGGGCCGCTCGCTGCGCGGGGGTCATCGCACGGGCGGAGCAAACGGCTGCTTCTCCGGAGCCTGCAACTGGCGCAGGCGGTTTTCGTTGGCGGGACTTTCGGTGTCTACAATGACGGCGGCGCGGCCACCCATCCGGAGGTCGGCATGGGGCTTGCCCTCGAGGATGATCCTCACAGGAAATCTCTGGGCGAGCTGGATGAAATCAAATGTTGGATCCACGCGCGACATCACGCCCTCACCGCCCGGCGAGGTGCCCGAGGCACCGGTGAGCGGGTAGACCGCGCGCGATATTCCCTGCACAATTCCGGTCACCGGCTCATCCCTCCGGGACATGAGGAAGACGCGTGCCTGCTGGCCGGGACGGATCCTCCGGAGATCGGTCTCCCGGAAATTGGCGAGGGCGAACCAGACCGACGAATCGACGATTGAGAAGATCTGCTCGCCGGTCGCCGCGTAGGCACCCGGCGAAATTTGCAGGTTCGTCACGTAGCCATCGCAGGGGGCATAAACCTTGCAATACGATGCGCGCAGCTCGGCATCGCGAAGGGTTGCCTGCGCCTCCTCGATCCGGGTGTTTCGTCCTTCGAACTCGCCGAGATTATTCCGTGCACGAGTCACGGCGGCCTGGCTTTCCTTCACTTGGGCGTCGGCGCTCTCGGCCTCCGCCTGCGCGCGCTGGACGCGGTCGGGCGAGGTGAACTTTCCTTCCAGGAGCGGCTGGAGCCGAGCGTAGTGGGATGCCGCGTAGGCCGCCCTGGCGGATCGGTCGCGCAGCGAAGCCTCCGCCGCGGCAATCTCATCCTCCAGCGCCCGAACCTCCAAGCGAACCAGCTCCAGCCTTGCTCTGCAGCGGGCGACCTCCGCCTCGTAGGGGCGCGCGTCCAGTTCGAAGAGGAGGTCGCCGCGCCGGACAGCCTGGTTGTCAACCACGTGGAGGGCGGTCACAGTTCCGCCGACCTGCGGGGCAACGCCGACCGCATTGGCGCGCAGCTCGGCGTCCTCGGTCCGCGGAAAGCTCCGGAGGTTCCGCCAGACGCCCAGCACGGCAAGAGCCGCTGCCGCCAGGACGGCCAGGCGAACCGCCCACGCCGCGAACTGCCGGATCGGGGATGCGGCACTCATCGCACAGAAAATAAAAGCAGCCAGACCCCGCAGGCGATCGCGACAAATAGCCCGGGCAACATCAGGGAGTGAGGACGCAGGATCCCATCGCACCGGAGCCGTACGGCCAATGCGTGGATTAGCCATGTGCCTGTCAGTCCAGCCAGCAGGCAGGCCAGCCATGCCGGAAAGTAGGCGCCGGCAATATCCACCAGGGGGTCGCCTGAAGACTTGATGATTGCGAGGGTTCCAGACATCTTTGAGCCCGTAATGAGCCCGGTTCTTTGTAGTCTGTCGTGGCGGCGGTGTTCAACGCTAATTCTTGCCGCGGCGGTGTTGATCCCGGCCATTGTTGGCGCAGCCGCCCCCGGGCAGCCGGCTAGCTTCGATCCAGCCAGGCGCTACCAGCTCGGGGAACTTGTCGATCTGGCGCTCACGAACAACCCGTCCACACGCGCGGTCTGGTTCCAGGCGCGGGCCGCCTCCGCCTCGATCGGGGAGGCGAAAGCAGCCTACTATCCCAAGCTGCTCGCGCGCTTTGATGGAGGAAGCGACCAGTGGTATACGCCGGCGGCCAACGGCCCGGATAACTTCCGCCGGGTTCAGGCGACGACGACGCTGGCGCTGGAATACCTGCTGCTGGATTTCGGCCGCCGTGACGCCGACGTCCGGCGCACGGTGGCCACATTTGATGCGGCGGGGTTTGCCTACGAGCGCAAGCTGCAGGAAACTGTCTTCGCGGTTCAGCGGAACTTTTTTTCGCATGAGGCGGCGGTCTGGAGGAGGAAGGCAGCTGAGACCGGCCTGCAGTCCGCCCGCACGTTGGCCGAGACCGTCGAGAAAGAGGTGAAAAACGGGCTTTCAGCCACGCCGGAGCTTCTGCGTGCGCGGAAGCGGGTCTTCGAGGCGGGTTACGAGGTCGAGGCTGCACAGGCGGCCGTCCGCATTGCGCTGGGGGATCTTTGTGTGGCTGCGGGTCTCGGGGCGAATGCGCCGCTGCAGGTCCGGCAATCGGATGCTCCCGCGCCGACAAAAAGCCTGCGAGGCGAGGTCGACCGGCTGATCGCCCGCTCGTTGGAGATCCGGCCCGATCTGGCCGCCAGGGCGGCGGAGGTGCGGGCAAGTGAAGCGGCCACCAAGCGGGCCGTCGCGGACTTTTACCCGGTCGTCCGGCTGGAGGGGAGCTATGCATATTCCCAATTCGGCTACGGGGCCCGGGACGGGAAAATGGACGGCACCTACCAGGAGGGGCTCAACGGCTATGGCGCATTTCTTGTCGGGAGCTGGGATCTTTTTGACGGCTTCGAGCGGGTCTCGCGCCTCACCCGCCGCCGGGAGGAGGAGAAGGCGGCCCGCGAAAAGCTCGATGCGGAGCGGCTTGCCGCGACCCGCGACGTCTGGTCGGCCTACAGCGAAAACCTCAGCGCTGCGCGG
The DNA here is from genome assembly GCA_964467415.1 of uncultured Chthoniobacterales bacterium. Classification (GTDB taxonomy): domain Bacteria; phylum Verrucomicrobiota; class Verrucomicrobiia; order Chthoniobacterales; family Terrimicrobiaceae; genus CAYXRX01. Next base: position 104,917 of record CAYXRX010000002.1, on the reverse strand, counting down.
AGGGTCGAATATGCCGAGAGCTTCGTCGCTTCAGCCAATGAATCGTTCGATGCAATCGGCGCCGCGCTGAAATCCGGCCTCGCCGACGTCAACGAATTTGCCGAAGCCGAATCGCTCGCATCGCAGGCCCGGGCCGAGCTGGCATCCGCCGTCGCAGATTATTCGACGACGCTTTCTGCCCTGGCGCTGGCGGTGGGATCGTTTCAGCCTGCGCCCACACCCGCCGCAGTGCGCAGGGGCACACCGCCCCCAGCGCCGTAGCCGCCGGATCAGGTGGCCGCCTGTTCTCGGCAGGAGATCCTGCGGATCTGCGAATAAGTTCTTTACGCGCAACCCTCCAAGGCAAAAAGTGTGTCCCGATGAGCGAAAAACAGCAGCATGCGATTTCCCCCGTGAGGGCGGACGATTTTCCGGAATGGTATCAGCAGGTGATCCGCGCGGCGGATCTGGCAGAGAACTCGGAGGTGAGGGGATGCATGGTGATCAAGCCATGGGGGTATGCGATCTGGGAGCGGATGCAGGAGGTCCTCGACCGGATGTTCAAGGAGACCGGACACAAGAACGCGTATTTCCCGCTGTTTATTCCGCTCAGCTATCTTGAGAAGGAGGCTGCGCATGTCGAGGGCTTCGCGAAGGAATGCGCGGTGGTGACCCACCACCGGCTCGAGGCGAAAGACGGGAAGCTTGTCCCCGCCGGGCAGCTTTCCGAACCGCTGGTCGTGCGGCCGACCTCCGAGACGATCATTGGTGCGGCTTACGCCCGCTGGGTGAAGTCGTGGAGGGATCTTCCTGTTCTTCTCAACCAGTGGGCGAACGTCGTGCGCTGGGAGATGCGGCCGCGCCTGTTTCTCCGTACCGCAGAGTTCCTCTGGCAGGAGGGGCATACCGCCCATGAGACGCAGGCCGAAGCCGAGGAGGAAACGATGAAAATGCTGCGCGTCTACGAGACTTTCGCGCGGGATTTCCTGGCGCTCCCGGTCTTCTGCGGCGAGAAGAGCGAAAGCGAGCGATTCCCCGGCGCGCTGCGCACCTATTGTATCGAGGCGATGGTCCAGGACCGCAAGGCGATCCAGGCCGGGACGTCGCACTTCCTCGGCCAAAACTTTGCCAAGGCCTCGGGGATCCAGTTCCAGTCGCGGGAGGGGAAGGTCGAGCACGCGTGGACGACGAGTTGGGGGGTGAGCACGAGGCTGATCGGCACGCTGATCATGGCGCACTCCGACGACGACGGCTTGATCCTGCCCCCGCGGATCGCTCCGGCACACGCGATCATTATTCCGATCACTCCCAAGGAGGACTCGAAAGCCGCCGTGCTTGAAGCGGCGGACTCGCTGGCGACCGCCCTCCGGGCGACGACGTTCCACGGGGTTCCGCTGACCGTCGAGGTCGATTCCCGCGACCTCGGTGGAGGAGTCAAGAGCTGGGAATGGATCAAAAAGGGCGTTCCGCTGCGCATCGAGATCGGCCCCCGCGACCTGGCGCAGGGGACCGCCGCCGTGGCCCGGCGTGACCGCCCGCACAAGGAGAAAGCATTTCTCCCGATGGCGGAGATCACGTCGATTGCAGCCGGTCTCCTTGACGAAATCCAGGCCGCCATCCTTGCCCGCGCCACTGTGCACCGGGACGAAAACCTCCGGCTGATCGACTCGAAGGAAGAGTTCTACGCATTCTTCACGCCGGCGAACGAAGCGAAGCCGGAGATCCACGGCGGGTTCGCCCTCACGCACTGGAACGGGAGCGCCGAAGTCGAGGAGCAGATCAAAAACGACCTGAAGGTCACGATCCGCTGCATTCCATTTGATGAAGTTCCCGAGCCCGGGACCTGTCCGTTCAGCGGCGGGCCCAGCGCCCGGAGGGTCATCTGGGCGAAGTCCTACTAGCCCGGAAGCCTCCCGCGATCGTGACCGGAAAACTCAGCGCCATTTGGATGTCCGTCTGGGCTTGGCTTGGAAGTCTCCCTGCCGGCCGTGCGCTGAGGATCGCCATCGGGATCTGGTTGATCTACGGCGCGGTGATTGCTGCGATTGTTGCCGTCCAGCCTGACCGGCGCACGGTGACAACCGAATACCAGCGTGCCACTGCGAACTGGTGGGGAGGGGAGAAGAGCCTCTACCGGAAGAAAAACGGATACCTCTACCTGCCGCAGTTCGCAATGCTTTACACCCCCTACGAGCTGCTGCCCGACCGGGTCGGCGAGCCGCTCTGGCGCGTCACGTGCATCGGGCTTCTGGCCTGGGCACTCTGGGCTGCGGCATCGCGGATCACCCCCGACAAAGCGGCAGCCGTATTCCTCACGTCCACGCTTCTTGTTCTTCCTTCGACCTTCGCCAGCGCCCGAAACGGCCAGGTCAACCTGCCGCTGGCGGCGTTGTTCCTCTTTATCGCTCTGGCATTGGCTCGCGAGCGATGGTGGCTGGCTGCCTTCCTTCTCGGGATGACGCTGGCGATGAAGCCGATCGCGATCGCGCCGGTGCTGGTGTGCGCCGCGCTCTACCCGCGCCTCCGTCTTCCAATGGCGGGCATCCTAGCCGCGTTTGCAGCCGCACCCTTCCTGCACCCGCGTCCCTCCTACGCCGCGGGCGAATACGTTGCCTTTTTCAAGAACCTCACGGGAGCCGGAAACCCGACAGGGGACTCGTGGTGCGACTTTGCCGGAATGATCCGCCGGTTCGGACTCGAACTGCCGTCACCCGTCCAGTTGGCCGCGCGCGCTTTCGCCGGACTCGGGACCCTCTGGCTGAGCTGGCGGGCGATCCTCACCTTCGACCGCCTGCGGGGCGCGTTCGCCGTCGTCCTGCTGACGGTTGTTTACCTCATGCTTTTCAACCCGCGCACCGAGACGAATTCCTACGTGATGCTGGCGGCGTTTGTCGCCCTGCTGGCGGCCATCGACGGGCTTTCGCTCCGCCGCCCTGCGGCCGCCGCCGGGCTTGCGTTCTTCGCCGTGATCCTCGGTTCCGAGAACTACGGATGGCCGATCTTTCCGCTGACCAACCTCTGGCTCAAGGCGCTTGCGACCTGCTTTTTCGGGGCCTGGCTTGCTACCACGATTTTCACCCCGCACCGGCGCAGGGACTTTCTCTCGTTGTCCGGCCAGCTCCCGATCCGTTGAACGCCCGCAGAATGCCCGAGAATATTATGGAGTCCCCTCGGGCGTTTATGCCACACAAGAGGCGCTTCCTCTTCGCGGGACTGTTGACCACCCGCGGTTACTCATTTCCACATTGAAAAAGATATCCCAATCCCTGCGCCGCAAGTGGCGGTCGGTTTTCCACCTCAAAGACGATACCAAGTTCATGCGCTGGCGGGTCCTCGTGCGTGCATGGCGCTACAGGCTGCGGACCGATCCCGACGAGATCCGCTACCTGCTCGGGGCTCTCCGCAAAGGTGATATTGTAGTCGATGTCGGCGCCCACCGGGGATCCTACACCTACTGGATGCAGCGGGCTGTCGGCCGCGGCGGAAAGGTTTTTTCATTCGAGCCGCAGCCTGCACTTGCAGCCTACCTCAAGCGAATGGTCGCCACGCTGGGATTCCGCCAGGTCACGGTCGAGCACCTCGGCGTCTCCTCGGCCAGCGGCCAGATGACCCTCCTCGTTCCCGGCTCCAGCTATGAGGCCACGTTCGAGGCGGATTCCATCCGCGGCGATCATGTCAAACATTCCGTCCAGGTCGTCACTCTCGATGAGTATTTTGCCGCACATTCCGGTCCGCTAATCCGCCTGATCAAATGCGATGCCGAGGGCCATGAACTCGAAATCTTCCGCGGCGCCCGCCGGATCCTCGAATCCCAGCATCCGATTCTCGTCTTCGAGTGCGAAAAAAAACACCTCAGCCGCCATACTCCGCAGGACGTCTTCGCCTTTCTCGAATCCCTCGGATATTCCGGATTTTTCCATAGGGATGGGCAACTCGCCCCCCTCGCGGACTTTGATTCCGCAACCCATGGAAATTCCAAGCACGACGACTATGTGAACAATTTCACCTTCATTGCTCGGGGTGATTGATTAATAAATGAGACTGGTTCTCATAAACATGTTGACGTTTCTGGGGAGTCTGATTGATTGGCAGTGTCAGGGGAGCAAAGACGATGCCAATCGAACAAAAATCACATGAGACGCTTGACCGGGTTCCGGTCGGGTCATCTTCGGAGATTGTAGGAATTCGCACAGATTGCGAACGGGCAGGCCGGCTGGCGACGCTGGGATTCATTCCCGGCCGGCGGGCAGCAGTGACGCGAATGGCGCCGCTGGGAGATCCGATTTCGGTGAAAATCGATGGGCAGGTAATCAGTTTAAGGCGGACCGAGGCTGCCATTATTTCCGTCAAGGACATCCGGCCATGAACGAGATCGAACACAGGGACATCCACACGATCAGGCCCAATGGATCTGTGCGGCCGCTGGTCGCGCTGGTCGGGAACCCGAACACGGGTAAGTCGACCATTTTCAACCGTCTGACGGGCCTGCGCCAGCACATCGCGAACTATCCGGGCATCACTGTCGAGAAGAAGACCGGGACGATGAAGCTCGGGGATCAGGTTGTCGACCTGCTCGATCTGCCCGGCACCTACAGCCTGTCGGCGACATCCGAGGACGAGCGGATCGTGATGGACGTGCTGGGAGGGAGAGGGGGCCTGCAGCGCCCGGACCTGCTGGTCTTTGTGATCGATGCGACGAACATCAAGCGCAACCTCCTACTGGTGTCGCAGGCAGCGGAGCTCCAGATCCCCGCGCTCATTGCGCTCAACCAGTGCGACGCCGCCAAGCGGAACGGAGTCCGTATTGATGCCGGCTTGCTGGCACGGCGGCTTGGCGTGCCGGTCATCGAGATGGTCGCGCGGCGGGGCCAGGGTGTTGATCTGCTAAAGGCGGCAATTGCGGAGTCGCTGGAGGCACCGGCGTGGCTTCCTCGGATCGTCTGGCCGGACTGCGTGACGCGCGGGTGCGAGATGCTGCGTAACGGGCTCAAGTCGCTTGGAGAATCGCAGGTTTCCGAAGCCGAAGCACTGCGTGTTCTTTTCGACCGCAACAGCTGCTTCGCCAGCTGCATCGAGGCCAGGGCATCGTTCGAGGGACTCGTCACCACAGCACACGAGGGGCTCCGCAGCGGCGGCTTCAGCCCGGGCTCGGCGGAGGCCGTACTTCACTACCGCCACATCGAAAAAATCCTTGAGGGAGTTGTTGTGGCGGAGGGTCCGATCGCTAGGACGCACGAGTCCGTCGACGCCATTCTGCTGCACCGTTTCTGGGGGATGTTGATCTTTCTCGGCGTGATGTATCTGGTGTTTCAGAGCCTCTACACGTGGGCGGGTCCGCTCATGGACATGATCGATTCCGGCACTTCATGGGTCAAAGACCTCGTCGCACCCGCGCTCGCCCAATCGCCGGTGCTGCAGAGCCTCATCTGCGATGGGATCATCGCGGGAGTGGGAGGGGTCCTGATTTTTCTGCCGCAGATTCTGATCCTCTTTTTCTTCATCGGGCTGCTCGAGGACACCGGCTATATGGCCCGGGCGGCCTTCCTGATGGACAAGCTGTTCAGCTGGTGCGGGCTGAACGGTAAAAGCTTCGTGCCGCTGCTCTCGAGCTACGCGTGCTCGATCCCCGGGGTGATGGCCGCACGGACGCTGGAGGACCCGAAGGCTCGGCTCACGACGATCCTGATGACACCGTTCATGAGCTGCTCGGCGCGGCTCCCGGTTTACATCCTGCTCATCGGGACGTTCATCGAGCCGGTCTACGGTCCCTGGGCCGCCGGCTCTGCGCTGTTCCTGATGCATTTCCTTGGCGTCGCCATCGCCCTCCCGCTGGCCTGGGTGATGAACCGCTTCATCCTCCGCATCACCGCGCAGCCGTTTATTCTCGAGATGCCCGACTACCGGGTGCCCACGCTGCGCAATGTTTTCCAGCGGATGTGGGAGCGCGGGCGCGAATTTGTGATCCGGGCCGGGACCGTCATTCTGGCATTCTCGGTGATCATCTGGGCGCTGCTCTACTTCCCGCGGGATCCCTCGGTCGCGGAGAAGACCCGGACAGCGTTTATCGTGGCCGAGTCGGCGGTGGTGCCGGCGGCGGAAGTTACCGCCGGGCTCGAGGATCCCGAATCGAAGCTCTCGGCCGCTCTCGAACACCGGATCGAGTCCGCCTACATCGAGCACAGCTACCTGGGAATCATCGGCAAGGCCGCCCAGCCGGTTTTTGACCCGGCTGGCTTCGACTGGAAGATTACGGTTGGCGTCCTCTCGAGCTTTCCCGCACGCGAGGTGATCATCGCGACGCTCGGGATCATCTACAACCTCGGGGCCGAGGTTGACGAGGGATCAGACGATTTGCGCTCGGTGCTCAAACGGGAGAAATGGACTTCGGGCCCAAGGACCGGACAGCCTGTTTATACGCTCCCGGTCGTCATCGGGCTTATGGTTTTCTTTGCCCTCTGCCTGCAGTGCGGCGCCACGGTCGCCATTATCTCCAAGGAGCTGAACTGGAAGTGGGCAGCCGCATCATTTTTCGGAATGACTGGCATCGCCTGGCTTTGCGCAGTTGCCATTTATCAAGGCAGCCGGATCTTCTCATGATGCACGCGATCATTGATTTTCTTGCCGTCTGTTCGATTGTGGCGGCTGCAGCCGGATACCTCGTCTACCTTTCCCTCAAGCGCCTGCGCTCGCGCAAATCGTCCGGCGGTTGCGGCGGGGGATGCTCCTGTGCGATGAAGAAGCCTGGCGGACTTCCCGGCGGGGCCGTCAGAAGTTGAATGACATGCTGGCTCCGGCATATGCCGCTGGGCCTGCGTTCACGGCAACATCCGGCTCATCGTAATCGAACCGCCGGAAGAGCGAGGATCCCGCCTCGACGCTGAACCGAGCGTGCTTGCCGGCCTTGTAGGCGACGCCGATCCCGGCCTGGACGTCCATGTAGCTGAGCCACTGGTTGTTCAGGCTGGAGTCGCCCGAAGTCTGGCCGATGTTGTCACCGGTGCGGAAGCGCGCGGCCCGGAAATTTCCGGCCCCGTAGAGGACCCAGCTGTCAGTCAGCGCGTATTCGAGCGAGGCCTTCGGGAACGTGCCGTTGAATTTCCATTTCTCGTTGATCTGCCAGATCGCCCCGACGTAGGGGAGGACCGGGAACTCAAACTGCGGCTGCACGCTCACCCCGGCAAAGACGGTGAGCGATTTGGAAAACCTGTAGCCCACGGAGGCGCGCACGTTGTAAACCAGATCGTCCCACGTGATGTCGTCGAAGTCGCTCGCGATCCCGGGGACAAAATCCGCTCGCACCAGCCAGCCGCCGCCGAAACGGAACTCCGCGCCGATGCCGGCAAAAACGGTCATCATCCGGTTCGGAATGATTCCGGAGGAGTTCTGTGCGCTGAACCAGTATTCCTCCCAGCCGACCAGCCAGCGGGCGGAGAAGGACTGAGAGATGTTAAAGGTTTCGTTGAATGTCGCCCGCACGCTCGTACTGCTGATCTTGCCGGCATCGACCGATCCGGTGAAATTCGCGGGGGCGGAGAAGTTGAAGTCGGTGTCAAAGCGGGATTCGACGGCGGGGCGGGCGGGCGGACCGGTTTCGACAATGGTCTTTGCGGGTGTTCCTGCGAAGAGCACCGAGGCAGGCAGGGAGGCGAACGCAAAGGCCAGGAGTGTGATTGGGCGGGGGAGCTGGGACAGGAGGAGGTGCATGCGAAAGCAACATTCGTCGCGCACCTTCCGGCTGGCAAGCCTGAAGAGAAAATTCGCAGCTTGCCAACAAAGGTGGTTGCCCGCGTATGGTGATCGCGTGTTTCAGGTAATTTTCAACAAGATCAGCGCTGCAGAGATGGCCGCACTCCCGAAGGATCTCCAACTCGACCTGCTGGCGGAGTTTCATTTTCTTCCCGAGGACCTTGACGCGCTGGATATCGAGCGGTTCGGCCGGGTCGCCCGCGACGGACGCGCGCTGCACCGCTATCGCGCCAAGGATTACCGGATTTATTTCGAACGCCACAGCGAGGGACTCCTCATCCACCGGGTCCTGCACAAGAATACGATCCGCGATTTTCTTTTCCGCTCGAACCTGCCGCTCGACGACGAGGATGAGGGCCTCGCGGGCACAAAGGACTTTTGGAACCTCATCCGCGAGGCCGAGGAGGCGCGGAAGTGAGCCTTTTCGCCAGCGATGCCGAACGCCGAGCGGCGTTCCCGATCGCTGAAAAGACAATCTTCCTTGCGCATGCGGGAGTGACGATCCTGCCTCGCTGTGCGGCGGATGCCATGCAGGCGCACGCTGAAGCCAGCTGCTCCCAGCACCAGGAGTTCGGAGATGTCCTGCGCGATGTTTCTCGCGCCCGCATGACTTGTGCAGCAGCCATTGGCGGAAACGCCGACGAAGTTGCGCTCCTCGGCCCGACCTCGCTCGGTCTGAGTCTTTTTGCCAACGGTCTCGACTGGGCGCCCGGAGATGAACTCGTCTGCTACGGCGACGACTACCCGTCGAATGTCTATCCATGGACGGCTCTGGCTGGCCGCGGGGTCGTCATCAGACGGCTTTGTCCGGCGGCCCCCGGCCGGATCACGCCCGCGCTTGTCGCCGACGCGCTTTCGCCGCGCACGCGACTAGTCGCCCTGGCCTCCTGCCACTTCCTGACCGGTTGGAAAATCGACGTCGACGCGATCGGCCGGCTGCTTCGCTCGCGCGGAGTGCTGTTTTCTGTCGATGCGATCCAGACCGTCGGCTCCGCGCCGTTCAGCGTCGAGCACGTCGACTTCCTGAGCGCGGACGCGCACAAGTGGATGCTCGGCCCGCTGGCGATCGGGATCGTCTATGTTGCGAAGCGGAACTTCGAAGCCTGCCGTCCGACCCTGCTCGGGGCCTGGAACGTCCGCTCACCGGACTTTGTTGCTCAGGACGAGATCGTGTTTGAGGAGACCGCCCGGCGCTACGAACCGGGCGTGCTCAATATTGCCGGGATCTACGGGATGCAGGCGAGCCTCGCGATGCTGCTTGGATACGGCCTGGATCAGGTCGGGGCCGCCATTCTTGATGCGCGGGATTTCCTGCAGGGTCTCCTGCGCGAGAAGGGTTTCGAATTCCTTTCGCCGGATGAAAATGAGCCGCTCCGCTCGGGAATCCTGACGGCTCGCCATCCGGGGCACGATCCCGGGGAGATGTTTGCAAAGCTCGAGGCCGGCGGCGTGACAGCCTCGCTCCGGTCGCTCCGCGACGGCTCGCGGTGGCTGCGCTTCAGCCCGCACTTTTACAACACGCGCGAGGAGATGGCACGGGTTGCCAGTATCCTCTGAGCATGTGGCGCGCCGCGGGAAAGTTTCGGATGGAACCCCGTGCCCTTTTCCTGTAAAAGCTCGAGGCGTTATGCGTGCGTTCCCCGTCAGGCTCCTCCTCCTCATTCTCGTGGCCGAAAGCGTTTGGTGCGGATCGCTGCAGGCGCAATCGAAAGCTGCGGCAGATGCCAACGAGGCGGCCTACGCCCTTTTCCTGAGCGGCGACCACGCCGGGGCTGCGGCTGCCTACGAGAAGGTTCTCGCCGACTACCCGACCGATCTGGTTGTGCCCACGGCGGCAATCCAGCTGGCGTTCGCTCAGTTTTTCCTCGGCGATTACGAAAAGGCCCACTCGACCCTGGCCAAGGCAATGTCGGGTCCGCCATTGCCTCCGGAGCAGGCGCAGCTCGCCGACAGCTTCCTTCCGCAGATCCTCTCCGCGAAGGCGGCCGCCCTACCGGTCGGCGATCCCCAGCGCAAATCCGTCTTCGAGGACGCTGCGAAAAAGTATTCGGCATTCATTGCCAAATATCCTCAGTCGCCGGATATGGAGGCCGCCATCTACGGGCGGGCGGTGGCGAATTTTCAGGTTCAGGCGCTCGACAAGGTCGTCGAGGACATGCAGGCGAACATCAAGAGGTTTCCGCAGAGCGGCACCATCTCTGGCAGCAAGGATCTGCTCGCGCTGACTCTGGCCACGCAGGGAAGCGCGGAGCTCATGAAGGACTCCGGCGACAAGGCCAAGGGCCTGGCACTCCTCGGGCAGGCCGAGGATCTCCTTCGCCAGATCATCGCCGATAAAAAGGATATCGCCATGATGAACGACGCCTATTTCCAAATCGGCGAGGTCCTATTCACGCGTGCGGCCTTCAGCCCGGAATCTGAACGGGCGGCTCTTTTCCAGAAGGCGATGGAAGCCTACCGTTCGGTCCTCCCGAAGGACGAGATCGTCACCCTGCAGCGGGACAAGCTCAAGGCGTTCCCTGCGCGGAAGGCGGACGCGTTGCGCTCAAACAACAGCGCGCTCAAAAAGCAGCTCGACAAGGACAACGAAAGGGAACTCCGCAAGCTTCAGGAGATCAGCGTCAAACCCGACCAGATCGCAGCCGCAATCCTCAAGATGGGCGAGATCTTTTTCAATATTCAAAGCTACAACGAGGCCCGCACGCTCATCGCGCATGCGAATCCTTTTCTCGCGGGATCCGATGAGAAGATGCGCGCGCTCTACTTCACCGCGATGACCTACGCGCTCCAGAATGCGCGGGACAAGGCCGCCGACTCCTACAAGCAGTTCGTGGCTGCTTACAAGGCGAATGCGATGGCCGAGAACCTTCCATTTGCCATGGGGAACATGTATCTCATGCTTGGCGACCCGAACGAGGCGATCCGTTACTTTGAAGAATCCCTGGCCAAGTATCCGAAGGGTCGGCTCGCCGGGCTCTCGGTTGTCACGAAGGCGCAGGCCGAGGCGGCATTGAAAAAGTATGCGGACGCGCAGGCGACTTTCGAAAGATTCCTCTCGCAGAACCCGTCGCCGGAAATTGCGATCGTCGCCCAGTTCGGGCTGGCCGGCATCCACAAGGACACCGGCCGCTGGGACAATGCACTCGTCGCTTACAAGGCGGTGAAGGACAAGTTTCCCGGCACCCCGCAGGCGGTGGAATCCGACTACTGGATTGCCATCTGCACGCAGCAGAAGGGTGACCAGGCGGCAGCCATCCCGCTTCTTGAAGCCTTCATCAAAGAACATCCGGACCACGCGATGACCCCGCTTGCCATCTACGCGATGGGATCGGCCCAGCTCGCTCTCGGCAAGAAGCAGGAAGGCATCGCGACGATGGCCCTGCTCGCCGCGAAATACCCCGACAGCCTTCCCGCGCCCTATTCCTACATCACCCGGGCGCAGGCGCTGGAAAAGCCCGAGGAAGTCGACGCGCTTCTCAAGGAGTTCCTTGCCAAATACCCGCAAAACCCTTCGGTCTATTTTGCCTACGACCTCCTCGCCAGAAATGCGGTGAATGCCTCGAAGCCGGAGGAGGCGATTGCGCAATACTCGGAGTTTGCAAAGAATTACCCGCAGGACCCGAAGGCCCCGGAGGCAATGGTCAGGATTTCCGACCTGCAACGCGGGCTCGCCGAGCGGATGGCGATGAATTATGCCTCGCTTAGCGCCGGGGACCAGTCGGCATGGAAGAAGTCGCTCGATGCCTCGGTCGCAACCGCCGAAGAAATGCTATCGCGCTACCCCGCGAGCCCGGATTTTTCTGCCGGGCTGCAGTCGCTGATGGCTTCGCAGCGCCTGCTGCTGAGGGCGCAATTGAAGGATGGCGCCGCCGTCGAGGCCTACCTGCAGGAACTGGCGGACAAGTGCCCGGAGGCTGCCGGAAAAAGCAAAATCCTCTTTGCCCTTGCGGGATTCATCTCCGAGAAAGACAAGGCGAGGGGACTCGCCAAGCTCAACGAGGCCTTCAATCCCGCTGTGATCTACTCGCCGGCGGATCTCGACGCCTACGGGCTGGCACTTGTTGCCACCGGCAAATTTGACGAGGCGGCAGCCGTCTTCCAAAAGCTTGCCAACGACTACCCGATCCCCCAGGGCATCGTGGCGTCGCAGGCTCCGCCGACCGTGCAGGAGGCCCAGGCCACCGCGCTCTTCGGACTCGGCACGATCGCACAGCAGCAGAAGCGTGTCGCTGAGGCCGGCAAGCTGTTCCAGCAGTTGAAGTCGACCTACCCATGGTCGCCCAAGGTTCTTGAGGCGGACTACGGCATTGCCGACTCGCTCCGGGCCGAAGGCAAGCTCGACGAGGCGCTGCAACTGCTGCCGGCGATCATCCGCGCCCCGAATGCGACCGCCGAGCTCCGGGCGAACTCGATGCTTCTCGGCGGCTTGATCATGAAGGAGAAAATGAAGGCCGCGCCTGATGCCAAGCAGAAGGAAGAGTTCCGCGGTGCCGCGATCGATTATTTTACCAAGATTGCGCAGTTCTATTCGGGGGTTCCCTCCGCGGCGGCCGCAGGGCTCTGGGAGGGCGGGCAGCTCCTTGAGGAGCAGGCGGCGGAAAGCACCGATCCGAAATTCAAGGCCCAGCAGCTCTCCAGGGCCAAGGCCTGCTTCACGCAGCTCACCAAAGATTTTTCAAACAGCGAATTCGCGCCGAAGGCCCAGGCCCGCCTCGCAGCACTCGGAGGCTCGTGAAAAGGTCGGCCATCGCCGCGGAATTGCTGGCGCGATTGCCCGACATCTATCCCGACGCCCACTGCGAGCTCAACTTCATGAACCCGCTGGAGCTTCTTGTGGCCACCATGCTGTCGGCCCAGTGCACCGACAAGCGGGTCAACATCGTCACAGCCGTTCTCTTTAAGCGCTGCAAATCGGCGAAGGATTATGCCGCCATAAAGCAGGAGGAACTGGAGGAGATCATCCACTCAACCGGGTTCTTCCGGAACAAGGCGAAGAACGTCCGCGCGATGGCCGCGATGCTGATCGCCCGTCACGGAGGGAGCGTGCCGCGCACCCTTGACGAACTCGCCGCACTGCCCGGGGTCGGACGCAAGACCGCCAATGTCGTGCTCGGAAATGCCTTCGGGATCAACGAGGGTGTCGTTGTGGACACCCATGTGGCGCGCCTCTCCAAGCGGCTTGGGCTGACGAAGCATTCCGATCCGGTAAAGATCGAACACGACCTCTCCGCCCTCTTCCCGCGGGAGCGCTGGACCGAGCTGAGCCACTGGCTGATCTTCCACGGACGCCGCAGGTGCCCGGCCCGCAAGCCGGACTGTGCAAACTGCGAGCTCCAGGATGTCTGCCCGTCATCGGGGAAAGTCTGATGCCCTGATGCCATGCAACCCGGGCGGGCAACTCATTTCGGCAGCAAACCGGCCCGGCTCACATCCACGGGCTCGATGCCCAGTTTGACGGCAGGTGAATCCGGCATGTAGCGGTAGGCACCTTTTGCCATGTCGACGAAGAGCGGGTCGCCGACCACGCTGCCGGGCGGTGCGCCTGGGCTCTTTTCCCGTGCCGAGTAATCCTTCAATTTCACGCATTCGATCCGGCTCGTGCCAGAATAGAAAACGTTGTCCGACCACTTGGTGACAGCCGTCGGGTTTGTGATCGTTATGTTGCCCGCGGCGCGGAGCACATTCCGCTCGAACGTGTATTCCGACGAGCGCGGAAACGTGATCTTGGCGTCGCCGTCCGCAATAAACACGTTGTTGCGGATGGTGTTTTTTCTGGCCATGTGGTTTTGCGACGGCCAGCCCACCCGGAGTGAGAGGTTCTTCTCGACGATGCAGCCTTCGCTCTGCTCATCCAGATAATAAGCCGATGCGCCATAGCCCCCAGAGTCCTTGATGTCGCGTACCAGGTTCCGCCGGATGATGCAGTTTTTCGCTCCAAAGACATAGATCGCCGCGCCATCGTGGAGCGACTTCATGCAGTCGTAAATCAAGTTGTCTTCAATGACGTTTTCCCTGCCGCCATAGTTGATCCCCGAATACGAACAGCCGTGAACCTCGTTGTGGCTGACAATGTTTCCGCGGCCACCGCGGTAGATGCCGATCGCGCTCGGATAACACAGCCCGACGTCGTGGATGTGGTTGTTTGTAATAACGCTCCCGCTGCCTCCCACATAAATGCCGCCCGCCCCGCATGATGCCACCTCGCAGTTTTCGATCCGCACCCTGTCGATTCCGCCCGTGGCGTTGATGCCATGCCCGGCCACGCGCGTTATCGTCAGGTCGTTCAGAAGGCAATTTTGGGCGTTTGCCATCGAAACCGCGCCATCGAACTTGTCTGCCGCAAATCCCGCGGAAACCAGAGGCACGGTGGTGACCGACAGCGTCAGGCCGCGCAGGGTGACGTTGCTGATCCTGGCTTTGCTCGAGCCCGCCAGACGAATGATGCTGAAAGCGGTGGGCACAATGACTTCGGCTTTTTCCATGTCCTGCCCCGGAAGCGGCCAGTAGACGATGCGGTTTCGTGGGCGGTCGTGATACCACTGACCGGGAGCGGTGAGGCCCTCGCGAATGTTCCACAACACGTATTTCTTCACGCCGAATCCACCTGGAGGATGACCGCATGCCGGTGTTAGCGAGAGCGCATTTGCATCCGGATTGTTTGCCGAGATGCCGACGCTCGACTCATCCCACATGTGAAAGACTGTGATTTCGGCGCTTTGAACGTCCAGCCACGGACCGATATCCCCAGGACGGTATTTCAGCGTCGTCAGTTCCTCGTTGGTCGGCTTGCGCTTCCATCCCCCCGCGGTGCTGCTCAGCCAGGGTATGTCGAATACCGACAGGTGTGTGAGGGTCCCCTCGGCAGGGTATCTTGCCCGCGGGCAGAGCCGTCCATCCACCTCCAGCATGCGGGGCTGCCAGTCGCATCCCGGTGGGAGAACGGCGGCGTGGAATGTCCCGTCGACCCGCACCCAGTTTTTGAGCGGCACGCCACCGTATAGGATCGGCTTGGCGCCGGGAGCAGCCTCTGCGGTCAGCCCGGAATCCTCGGGGCCGAAAACAACCGAGACTCCATAGTATTTTCCGTCCAACAAGACGATGCGTTTGGCTTGTCCGGGAGAACTCGTGCGCAATGCATCGCGGGCCCTGTTGAGCGTGGCGAACGGGCGGGTCCTTGTTCCGTCCGCGTCGTCACGACCGCCGGGCCCGACGTAGGTCGTGCCGGCGGGCGCGTCGTTGGCGACCGCGCAGATGGGAACCATGAGGTGGGCAAATGCCAGCAGGGCAAAAAAATGGAGAAACAATCGCATGCGGTGGGGCAAGTCTAGCTCCATGTAACATCCCGGCAAGGTCAGGCGCTCCAATCGGGCGTTTTCCCTGTCAATAATTCTGTCCGAAGTTCGTTTCTTTGCTCATATTTTCCCCATGCACATCCCCAAGGCGCTCATCACCGCAGCCGGCCGCAACCAGCGGCACCTGCCGCTTCAAACTGTTGTTGACCGGGAGGGTTACCCGCGCTCGGTCCTCAGCCAGCTCATCGAGGAGGCGGTCTCCGCCGGCATCGAGGCGATCGGAATCGTTGTCAGCCCGGGGGATGCCGGGCTTTACCACCGGGCGGCTGGGGAACACGCCCAGCGCCTGACATTCATCGAGCAAACCGAGCCGCGGGGGTATGGCGACGCGATTTATTGCGGGCGCGAATTTCTGGGCGGGGACAACTTCCTCCTGATGGTGAGCGACCACCTCTACATCAGCCGCGATCCGTCGCGATCCTGCGCGAAGCAACTCGTCGATTTTGCGATCGGCGAGCGGTGTGCCACGAGCGCGGTCCAATCGACCCACGAGAGCAACCTTTCGTCGTTCGGTGCTGTGGGGGGACGACTCTTTGACGGGCGGAGCGGAATTTACGAGGTCGAGCGCGTCATCGAAAAGCCAACGCCCACCCAGGCCGAGCAGGAGCTGATTGTGCCGGGGCTGCGGGTCGGGCATTACCTCTGCTTTTTCGGCATGCACGTCCTAACCCCGAACGTTCTGGCGGCGCTTGGGCGGATGCTGGGCGATGCCGCCGATCCCAAATCGATCAGCCTGGCGTGCGCGCTGGACGCCCTCGACGGAAAGGAACGCTATCTTGCGGCAGAACTGGCCGGCCGACGGTTCGATCTTGATGAGCGCTACGGCCTGTTGACAGCGCAGCTGGCATTGGCTCTCGACGGCGGCCAGCGTTCTGAGATCCTCGCGCAGATCGTCTCGCTCCTTGCAGACATCCAATGAGCACCGAAGCCACCCAGCGGTTCCTTGACACCATTATCTCCGGCGAAGCGGATGTCCGGGATTTCTCGATCGAGGCCCTGACCAGCGGACTGGATGCCGGCCAGCTCTGGGATGCCTGCCTCGCGCTTGACCGCTTCCGGCGTTCGGCCACGAACCTCTACGAGCGCGTGCGCGCCCTGTTTTTCCTTCATGCCATCTGCCGGTTTTACCTCCCGCCGCTCCTGGGCGGGCGTGCGCCCGGGAGGATTTCTGCCAGCGCTCACGGGCACATGCTCGACCGCCGCTTCCCCGAGGCCATCGACGACCTGCTGGCCGCAACCGGCGGAGGGATCCCCGACGATGCGCTTGCCAGCGGGCTTGAGCAGGCGTTTTACCAGCTCGGCCTCCAGAACCTGGCCGACCAAGTCCGCCGGAGCGTCCGATCGGTGCGCGGAAACCAGTGGATGTTCCGTTGCGGCCACCCGGCCACCCATCCGCTCCGCATTCATCCGGCGCTGGCCGCGCGGGAGGAATCCTCCCCGTTTCCGATCCTTCATGAACGGACAGCCGTCCGGATGGACCTCTCGCACAGCTCGTGGAGTGATATTTTCTTTCTCGGAATGGATTTTCCCGAGGGAGCGCGAGTGCTCAACGTTTCGATCGACTTGGCGTTGGATGACAGCGAGAGCGAGCCCGAGCCCCCGGTTGCGGCGGCATTCCGCGTCATCGATGAGCCGGTGATCCGGCTCACAAGTGTCGACCTGGGAGCAACGGCGGACATCGCAGAGCTTTCCGAGATGTTCCATTTTGCCAAGGATTACCTCGGTCTCCTGAAGGCGGCGGTGATCGCGTCCGGCATCGTGCCGATCGGCATGGAGGGATCTGGAACCAAGCTTGAAGATCTGCTCCAGCGCGTTCTTGGGCCCGGCAAGGGCTTCGAGCTTGTCAGCACAGTCAACAACATCCCGAAGGGCTCGCGCCTGGCCGTCTCGACAAATCTCCTGGGAGCGCTCATCGCCGCCTGCATGCGCGCCACGCGCCAGACGGCCTCGCTGACCGGTCCGCTTCTTGAAGCCGAGAGGCGTATCGTGGCTGCGCGGGCCATTCTGGGCGAGTGGCTTGGCGGCTCGGGTGGCGGATGGCAGGATTCCGGCGGCGTCTGGCCGGGGATCAAGGTCATCAGCGGCTGCAAGGCCACACCGGACGATCCGGAATACGGGATCAGCCGCGGCAGGCTCCTGCCGGTCCACCGGATCCTTGGAACCGACGAGGTGAGCGACGAGACCCGGCGCAAGCTCCAGGAGAGCCTCGTGCTGGTCCATGGGGGGATGGCGCAGAACGTCGGGCCGATCCTGGAAATGGTTACCGAGAAGTATCTTTTGCGCTCGCAGAACGAGTGGATCGCGCGGGCGGATTCGATGCGGATGTTCGACGAAATTCTGGGGGCACTCCGCCATGGGGACATCCGTGCGCTGGGGGACCTCACGACCCGCCAC
Source organism: uncultured Chthoniobacterales bacterium (assembly GCA_964467415.1). Lineage (GTDB taxonomy): Bacteria > Verrucomicrobiota > Verrucomicrobiia > Chthoniobacterales > Terrimicrobiaceae > CAYXRX01. Next base: position 87,446 of record CAYXRX010000002.1, on the reverse strand, counting down.
TTTTTTGGACCACTCCAGTCGATCGTGCCCTGGGCGACCACGCTCTTTACCGAGAAGGTCATCGCCTCCGCGCGCGAGGAATTCGGCGACCACTTCTGGGGGTTCTGGATGCTCGGCGGCATGTCCGGTGGTGGCATGGGCTTTATTTTTCATCCCGACCACGCCCCGCGCGCCCGCGTGCGGATGCGGGAGATTCTTTCCGCTGCCAAGCGGGAGCTCGAGAATGCGCTGCCGTTCGCCATGGAGCCGGTCGTCTACCGCTTTGCGATCAACGAAAACGGTTCGGCAGCAGACCTCTTGTGTGACAGGCAGGCGCTCATGCCACCTTCTTACTACCCGCTCATGATTCCGACGCTTCTGCGGGCCGACCCGCGAACGCTTCCCGCTGCGCGCCGGATCGAGGCCGGTCTCTACGGGGAACGGGCGGCAGTCGACGAGCGCATGCGCCGGACGATCGAACCGCTGGTGCGCAACCTTCTGCCCCAGGACGACCGCTCGGCATCGCGGGACCTGGGTTCGCTCGACGAGCTTCTCTCACGCTACGGGTTCGACACAGAAGCCCACGAGAAAATCCGCTCCGACCTCCGGTCCGGGCTGACCGGACTCGCGCAAAACCGCCTTCCTGCAACCACTGTGATCCGGGATGTGGATGCAGGGGAAATTTTCAACTCCGAGCGGGACGCGACAGCCGCCGACCGGCTGGCCGGCGCCGAGGCTCTTGCCAGGGGCGAACTGGCGATCGTCTCGCTTGCCGCTGGAGCCGGTAGCCGCTGGACCGAAGGTGCCGGCGTTGTTAAAGCTCTCCACCCGTTTTCCAAGCTTGCGGGGCGCCACCGTTCGTTTATCGAGACGCACCTCGCCAAATCACGCCGGACCGGACGCGAGTCTGGCGTGCTTCCCGCTCATGTCTTCACCACGAGCTATCTGACGCACGGGCCGATCGAAGATTGCCTGCGCGTTAACGGAAACTACGGGTATGAAGGTCCGCTCAAACTGTCGTTCGGACGTTCGATCGGCCTGCGTCTGATCCCGATGGTGCGCGACCTGCGATTCTCCTACGAGGAAATGAGGCACCAGGTGCTGGACGAGCGCAAGCAGAAGATGCGGGAAAGTATTCAGCAGGCGCTCATGAACTGGGCGCGTGGAGTGGGCGAGGGGACCGACTACCGGGACAACCTTCCCTCACAGTGCCTCCATCCGGTTGGCCATTGGTTTGAGATCCCCAATCTTCTCCTTAACGGAACGCTGCGTGACCTCCTCCGCGAGCGGCCACAGCTGCGTACGATTCTCCTGCACAATATCGACACCGTCGGTGTGAATGCCGATCCGGCAATCCTCGGCCTCCACCGGCGCGGGGGCGGCGCGCTGACCTTCGAGGTGATTGCCCGCCGGATCGACGACCGCGGCGGCGGCCTCGCCAAGGTTGGCGGAAAAATCCGCCTCGTAGAGGGTCTCTCGCTGCCACGCGAGGAGGATGAATACGGGCTCACCTACTACAACACTCTCACGACATGGATCGAGATCGACCGCCTGCTGGAGCTCTTCGGACTCGACCAGGCCTCCCTCGACGATCCGACCCGCACTGCCGCAGCCGTCCGGAGGTTTGCTGCCCGCCTGCCAACCTACATCACTCTCAAGGATGTGAAGAAGCGTTGGGGGCACGGTCATGAGGACGTGTATCCAGTTTCCCAGTTTGAAAAACTCTGGGGCGACATGACCGCGATCGATGATGTCCCTGCGGCATTTGTCGTTGTCCCCCGTCTGCGGGGCGCACAACTGAAGGCCCAGGCGCAGCTTGATGGCTGGCTCCGCGACGGCTCGGCCGCCCACGTGGAATCCCTGGGGGATTGGGGCTGAGCATTTCCACGCACACATCATGGAACAATACCACCGCCTCCTGCGCCTCGTTCTTGATAACGGAAAATTCAAATCCGACCGCACCGGCACCGGCACGTATTCGGTATTCGGTGCTCAGGAGCGCTTCGACTTGCGCACGAGCTTCCCGCTGCTCACGACAAAGAAACTCCACCTGCGCTCGATCCTTTATGAGCTCCTCTGGTTCCTGAACGGGGATACCAATGTCGGATACCTCCGCCAACACAAGGTCACCATCTGGGATGAGTGGGCGGATGCCAACGGCGACCTCGGCCGAGTTTATGGCGCCCAGTGGCGCGACTGGCGCGGCCCGGATGGCTCGGTTGTCGATCAGATCGCGGGCGTCATCGCCCAAATCCGCACGAACCCGGACAGCCGACGACTGATCGTCTCGGCCTGGAATCCCGGAGAACTCCACCTCATGGCGCTGGCTCCCTGCCATGCGCTGTTCCAGTTTTACGTGCAAGATGGTGAGCTGAGCTGTCAGCTCTACCAGCGCAGCGCGGACCTGTTCCTCGGCGTGCCGTTCAATATCGCCTCCTACGCGCTGCTCACGATGATGGTCGCGCAAGTCTGCGGGCTGCGTCCCGGATATTTTGTGCACACATTCGGCGACCTGCACCTCTATCAAAACCACCTCGACCAGGCCCGGCTCCAACTTTCCAGAGAGCCCCGGCCACTGCCGACGATGCGGCTGAACTCCGAGCGGCGGGAGATCGGGGACTTCCTTTTTGAGGATTTCACGCTGGAAGGCTACGACCCGCATCCGGCGATCAAGGCGCCGATCTCCGTATGATCGCCATTGCCGCCATGAACCGCGAGCGGGTCATCGGAATCGACGGCAAGATTCCCTGGCACCTCTCCGCCGATCTGAAGTTCTTCAAACGCACGACACTCGGCCACGTTGTCGTGATGGGACGGAACACCTATGAGTCGCTCGGCAGGCCGTTGCCCGGCCGCGAGAACTGGGTCGTGTCCTCATCAGCAGCCCTCGAGGGAGTGCGCGTCTGGAAGAGCCCGGACGACATCATTCCACCGGGTGATGGCCGCGAGCTTTTCGTCATCGGGGGCGCCCGCCTCTATGCGGCCTTGCTACCACGTTGCAGCGAGCTGCTGCTCACGTATGTCGATATTCCGGCTGCTGGTGACACCTGGTTTCCTGAGTTTGAAAGCCTCTTCGATTCCGGTGAGGTCATCGAATCCGGTCCGTCCTACGAGATCCGGCGCTACCTCAGGCTCGCAGCAGACTGAGGGTTTCAGGTTATTCCTGGATTTTGCCGCCTACTCCGGAATGACTTCCCCGCGGATGAGGTCCTCGAGCGTCTGCCTTTTGCGGATGAGGTGAACGGCTTCCGCATCGATCAGAACTTCCGGCAGCAGCGGACGCGAGTTGTAATTTGAGGACATGACAAAGCCATAAGCTCCGGCGCTCAGTAGCGCAATGACCTCACCCGGCGCGAGCGGCGGAAGCGGACGGTCCTGTGCAAAGAAGTCTCCGCTTTCACAGACGGGGCCGACGACGTCCATCGGGGCAGGCGGTTCGCTGGATTGACGGAGTGGAACGATTTCGTGCCAGCCCTCGTAGAGTGCCGGGCGGATCAGGTCATTCATGGCCGCATCCACAACGGTGAACGTCTTGGCGGGTGTCTTCTTGACATACTGCACGGTGGAAAGCAGAACACCGGCATTCCCGACAAGAAACCGGCCGGGCTCGAAAAGAATGCGCAATCCAAGAGGCGCAAGGACGGGAACGATGGCATCGGCATAATCCTCCGGGGTGATCCGGCGGGGATGCCCGGACGATGTCCACCATTCCGAAGGCCCGCTCGCCAGCGCCTCGTCGTAGACGATTCCGATCCCGCCGCCGATGCTGAAAAACTCGATCGCGTAGCGCGTCTTGAGGTCCACAACGAGCTCCGCCAGCTTCTGAGCCGCCTCATGAAACGGGCCGGCCTCGAGGATCTGGGATCCGATGTGCGTCTGGACGCCCCGGATTTTCAAGTGGGAAAGCCCGGCGGCGACAGCGTAGACTTCTGCGGCCCGGTCGAGGCCGATGCCGAATTTGTTTTTGCTTTTCCCGGTCGAAATAAACTTGTGGGTCTTGGCGTCGACATCCGGGTTCACCCGGATGGCGACCGGGGCGACGAGCCCGAGGCCGGCCGCCACGTCGTTGATGCGGACGAGTTCGTCCTCGCTCTCGACATTGAAGCAATAGACGCCCTCGCGGAGCGCATAGGCGATCTCTTCGCGGGTTTTTCCCACCCCTGCGAACGTGCAGCGGTCGGCGCGGCCACCTGCGTTGAGGACACGGAACAGCTCGCCGCCGGAGACGATATCAAAACCGGCGCCTTCCCTGCTCAGGAGGTCCAGGATCGCGATGTTCGAGTTCGCCTTGACTGCGTAGCAGATCAGGTGTTCGAGGGGGGCGAGTGCCCGGTCGAGCCGTCGGAAGTTGTTGCGGATGGTTCCGGCTGAATACACATAGGCTGGGGTTCCGAACTCTTCGGCCACGGCCAACAAATCAACGCCCTCGCAGTGCAGGGCCCCGTCGCGGTAGGAAAACTGATGCACGCCGTAAAATGAAGTCCTTCCTCCGGAGTGTCAACCGCGCGCAGGTTTTTCCACCTTGTTGCTCGACAGGGACGGAGAAGAAACGTTAACCAAATGGGCTGTCGTTTATGGAAATTTTATTCTCACCTGAGGTCTTCCTGGTTTGGACTTCGCTGGCGAAGACCCTGATTTTACTCGGGATCATCCTTGGCCTGGTCTCCTACACGGTCTATGCCGAGCGCAAGGTCTGCGCGCTCATCCAGGACCGCGTCGGCCCGAACCGCGTGGGCATCCCGCTCACCAAGATCCGGATCCTGGGCCTCGGCCAGCCGATCGCCGATGCGCTCAAGCTGCTGCTCAAGGAAAATTTCATCCCGGCGAGTGTGAACAAGTTTTACTTTTATATCGCGCCGAAGCTTTCGATGGTGCCTCCGATCCTGGTGTTGGCCGTCCTGCCATTCGGCAGCTTCCTGTTCCGCGATGCCAACGGGAATCCGGTGCCGATGGTGATTGCCAACGTGAATATTGGCGTGCTCTACGTCTTTGCGGTATCCTCCCTGGGCGTCTATGGCATCGTGCTCGCCGGCTGGGCTTCGAACTCGAAATACCCGTTTCTCGGGGGGATCCGGTCCAGCTCGCAGATGATCTCCTACGAGCTTGCCCTCGGGCTTTCGGTGATCCCGGTGTTCATGCTCTGCGGGACGCTGAACCTACAGGACATCGTCCTTTGGCAGAGGGAAAACGGCTGGCTTGTCGCGCCATTCTGGCCGAAGGGTCTGAGCTGGCACATGATTGCCACCGGCGACTGGAGCGGGGTGGCCGGCTCGTTTTCCTCAGGATTTTTTAACCTCCAGCGCTGGCTGCTCTGGATCCCGATGGTCATCTCGTTCGTCGTTTTCCTTGTGGCGATGTTCGCGGAGACGAACCGCCTGCCGTTCGATCTGCCCGAAGCCGAGCAGGAGCTCGTCGGAGGTTACCACACCGAGTATTCCGGCATGGGCTTTGCCCTCTTTTTCCTGGGGGAATATGCTGCGATGATCGCTGGATCCGGCGTCATCGTGACTCTGTTTCTGGGAGGATGGAGCCTGCCATTGCTGCCCGACGGCGCGGTTCCCGGTTGGCCCGGCGTCCTCTTTGGGCTGATCAATATCGGCGTCTTCTTCGCGAAGGTTTCCGCGCTCCTCCTGTTCTTTATCTGGGTGCGCTGGACGCTGCCGCGCTTCCGCTACGACCAGCTGATGAAGCTCGGCTGGTATTTCTTTTTCGAGCTCGCGCTTGTGAACATTTTCTTCACCGCGTTCGTGATTGCTTACGTCAAATAGGTTCCTGCGGACCGTCCTGCCCCTCACGCCATGAAAATCCATCGTCCCAAAGACCGCGGCTACGCGGCAGCCCTCTCGAAGCTCAACAGGCGTTCCGAGCCTGATCCCAAGGTCCGCAAAACGGTCGAGGTCATCATCGCCAAAATTGAAGCCAAGGGGGATTCGGCTCTGCTCCAGTTCACGAAAAAGTTCGGCGGACCGTCGCTGGCTGCCTCGCAGATTCCGGTCGCCCCTTCCGAGACCGCCCAGGCGATTGCCGAGCTCCCGCGGGAGACCAAGCAGGCGATCTCGGCCGCCCGGGCGAATGTGCGCACCTTTGCGCGGCGGAGCCTGCGCAAGAGCTGGTTTATGAAGAACCGGCAGGGAGCCGTTGTTGGCGAGCGCTTTGACCCATTCAAGCGCGTCGGGATTTATATCCCCGGGGGGACCGCTCCGCTGGTTTCCTCGGCGGTGATGACCTGCACGCTTGCGGCTGCCGCTGGTGTTCCGGAGATCGTCGCGGTCACGCCGGCAGCTTCCGACGGTTCGGTCCACCCGGCGCTTCTGGCCGCTCTGGCTGAATGCGGGGCCACCGAAATCTACCGCGTGGGCGGGGCGCAGGCTGTCGCCGCTCTGGCCTGCGGCACCAAAACGATCCGGCCGGTCCAGAAGATCTTCGGTCCAGGCAACGCCTTTGTTGTTGAAGCCAAACGCCAGCTTTTCGGTCGTGTGGCCATCGACCTGCTCCCGGGACCGAGTGAGGTTCTGGTCATTGCCGACTGCCACGCCAAACCGGACTGGATCGCTGCGGATCTTCTAGCGCAATCCGAGCACGGCCACGGAAGCCAGTCGATCCTTGTCACCGATTCGGAGAAAATTCTTGCCGGCGTTGAGAAGGCGCTCGCCCGCCAGATCAAGCTTTCGAAGCGGCCCAAGGCACTGGCTGCAGCTCTGAAAAATGCGACCCTGATCCTGGTAAGGGATCTGGACGAGGCAATCGATCTGGCGAACGCCTATGCCGCCGAGCATGTCGCCGTTGCCACCGAGCGTCCGGGTGAGATCGCGATGAATCTCTCGAGTTCCGGCGCGATTTTTCTGGGCGGGATCTCGCCGGTCGTTGGCGGGGATTTTCTTGCCGGTCCGAGCCATGAGCTTCCCACCGGGGGAGCCGGCAAGTCGTTCGCAGGGCTGACCGTCGACCAGTTCCAACGCCGGACCAGCGTTGTGATGTTTGACGAACCGTCGCTCCGGGCGTCCCTTCCCTACATCGAGACGTTCAGTGCCATCGAGGGCCTCGATGCCCATGGACGCTCGGCCGCGATCCGGCTCAAATAATGATTTGGCGAATCCGGGACCGCGACTTCGACCTCGCGCGCCGCGGATGGATTATGGGCGTCCTCAATGTGACGCCCGACTCGTTCTCCGATGGGGGCGCATTTCTCTCCCCGGAGGCGGCATGCGATCACGGGTTGAGATTACTCGGGGAGGGGGCTGAAATCCTCGATATCGGCGGTGAGTCCACGCGACCGGGTTCGGCTCCAGTTGAACCGGGTGAGGAGCTTCGCCGCGTGATCCCTGTGATCCGGGCGCTCCGCAGAGAAAGCGGGGTCCATATCTCCATCGACACCACGAAGGCTGCCGTCGCCCAAGCGGCGATGGACGAGGGGGCCGATATCATCAACGACGTTTCCGGCCTGCGTTCCGATCCTGAGATGCCGGAGGTTGTCGCCAGCTCGGGCGCGGGGACAGTCATCATGCATATGCAGGGGATTCCCCGCACGATGCAGACGGCTCCACACTACGATGATGTTGTGCGAACCGTCGGGGATTTTTTTCGACAGTCCATCCGGCGCGCCGTAGAATCCGGCATTGACCCGATGAGAATCGCCCTCGACCCAGGAATCGGATTTGGGAAAACTCCTGCGCACAATCAGGCGTTGCTGCGGAGCCTTGCCGTTTTTGGGGAGATCGGGCGTCCGATTGCTGTCGGCGTCTCCCGCAAGTCGTTCCTCGGCTGGATCTCCGGATCCAAGGAGATGAGCGAACGCCATTGGCCCGGGGTTGCGCTCACCAGCATCTGCCGGGAGCGTGGCGCAAGGATCTTCCGCGTCCACGATGCCAAACCCCACCTGGAGGCGCTCCGCATGACCGAGGCGATTCTTGGCGATGATTGAAGCGATCCTGACATTTCTGCGGACCAACTGGACGTCCGGAGTCGAGATCGCGATCCTCGCGATCGTGCTCTACTACATCTACATGTATTTGAGGGGCACGCACGGGGCGCGGATCCTGATCGGTCTGGCCCTCGTGTTCCTGACACTGACGCTTGTCTCCCAGCTTCTCGACCTGGTCGTCATCGGCTGGCTACTGCGGAGCATTTCTGTTTTTCTTGCGATCGCCCTGGTCGTAATCTTCCAGCCGGAACTCCGCCGGGCACTCACCGAACTGGGCAGCCACCACTTTTTCACATCGGCCTTCGAGGAGCGCGAGACCATCGAGGAAATCACCGACACCGTCTTCGAACTCGCGAGCAAGGGATTTGGCGCCCTGCTGGCTGTCGAGCGGGAGATCAGCCTCAAGCCGTTCGTCGAAACCGGGGTGGGGATCGATGCCGATTTTTCGAAGGAACTTGTGCTCACCGTCTTCCATCCGAAAACCGTTCTGCACGATGGCGGGATGATCGTCCGGAGCGACCGGATCGTCGCCGCCGCCTGCATTTTCCCGCTGACCCAGCGCGAGGACCTTGACCGCAACCTCGGTCTGCGCCACCGCGCAGGCCTCGGTCTCAGTGAGGAATCCGACGCCGTCGCCGTCGTCGTCTCTGAGGAGACCGGCCAAGTCTCGATCTGCCACAGCGGGCTGATCGAGAGGAACCTCAGCGTCGAAAAATTCCGCCGCCGGATCAGCCAGCTCCTCCTCCACGAAAAATATGAAAGAGATCATTCTCAAAAACTGGAAAGCGAAACTCACGTGCCTGATGCTGGCGACCGCTCTCTGGTATCTCATCAAAAAGAACGAAGGGCGGACCTCTGACCGATTCGAATTCCCCCGCGACCGCGCCAACGAACCGGTCAGGCTCTTTCCATCACCCACTCCTCCAAATGCAACCGAACCAAAAAAAACTCTTCGGAACTGACGGTGTCCGCGGCGTTGCCAATATCGAGCCCGTCACCGCAGAAACCGCCCTCAAACTCGGCCGCGCCGCCGCCCACGTCTTCAGCGAAATGGACGGTCGGACTCACGAACCCGGCACCCGACGGAAGATTGTCATTGGCAAGGATACCCGGCTATCCGGCTACATGCTGGAAAATGCGATGGTGGCGGGGATCACGTCGCTCGGGGTTGATGTCCTGGTCATCGGTCCGCTGCCAACGCCGGGCGTGGCCTACATCACGCGCTCGCTGCGGGCTGACGCAGGCGTCGTGCTTTCGGCATCCCACAATCCCTATGAGGACAACGGGATCAAGTTTTTCCGCCACGATGGATACAAACTCGACGACGAGATCGAGGCCCGCATCGAGAACCTCGTCTTCAGCGGCGAGATCGAGAACATCCGACCGACCGCTACCAAGATCGGCAAGGCGTTCCGCATCGACGACGCGCTCGGGCGCTACGTCGAATTTGCCAAGCAGAGCTTCCCGAGGAACCGCACGCTCGAATCTCTGAAGATCGCGGTCGACTGCGCCAACGGGGCTGCCTACAAGTCGACCCCCTGCATCCTGCGGGAACTGGGAGCTGACGTCCTAGTCTTCAACAACAAGCCCGACGGGACGAACATCAACTCTCGCTGCGGCAGCACGTATCCCGAGGAGATCCAGCGGATCGTCGGCGAGACCGGCGCCCATGTCGGCATCACTCACGACGGGGATGCGGACCGCGTTCTCCTCTGCGATGAGAACGGCGAACTGGTCGACGGCGACGAGATCATGGCGATTGCGGCGGTGGATTTCCTTGAGCGCGGCTGCCTGCAGGGGAACACGCTTGTCTCCACAATCATGAGCAACTTCGGCCTCGATGAGACGCTCGAGACCCGCGGTGGCAAGGTCCTACGCACAAAGGTCGGCGACCGCTATGTTATCGAGGCGATGCTCCGCGACGGACACAACGTCGGAGGCGAGCAGAGCGGGCACATGATCTTCCGCGACTACGCGACGACCGGCGATGGTATTGTCAGCGCCCTCCAGATCCTCCGCGTGATGATCGAATCCGGCAAACCGCTCAGCGAACTCAAGCGTGTCCTCAAGAAATACCCTCAGGCCCAGCGGAACCTCCGGGTCCGGGAAAAGCCGGAACTTTCCACACTGCCGGCTGTCCTGGCGCTTCTGAACGAAGCCGAGTCAGCCCTGGCTGGGAAGGGGCGGGTCCTCCTGCGCTATTCCGGCACGGAACCGAAAATCCGCCTGCTCATCGAAGGCCGCGACCAGGACCTCATCAACACCCATGCTGACCGCATTGCCTCTGCACTCCAGACAGCAATCGGAGAGGAGAAGAGGTAAACTCCAAGTTGGTCTCTCTCTTGTTGAAAGCCGGATGGGCTCTTACAAGGTTCGGCATTGAGGCAATGGAAACGTTGCAGACGCAATGAGATTTCGCGGCTCTATGCTTGCTGCGTTTGGTGTGCTGATTCCTCTGGCGCCCTCAGACACCGCTCACTCTGCTTCCGCAGGCGCGCGAGGCACATGGACAGCGCGGCCGTATCCTGTGGCTGACCGCCTCTTTCGGCGTGACCCACGCTGGCTGGGCGCGGATGCCGCGCTTTCGGTGCGACTCCAGGGGCGATGCCGCCGGAGCCGAGTGGTGGGCAGGGAATTCCCGCGGCTGGCGTCCTGCGGCGGACCTTGGTCCCGGCGGGCCGCACTTCGTCATTGAGGATGCGGGCGCCGAGTGCTCGCTCCATTGGCGCGCACAACAGAAATCGTTGGTCCACGTCGCGAGCTACGGTTTCGGAGCATCCGAGATCGGCGTGCGGACGGCTCCAGCGCTCACCGGCCCATGGGGCCGGCCACTGATGGCTTATCGCCCGCCTGAATCCGACCGCACGCGCCCGTTCGTCTATGCTGCGAAAGCCCATCCGGAGTTCGCCGGCCCCTCGGACACTGATCTGCTCGTCACCTACATCGCAAACAGCTTTGATCCTGCCGAGCTCTTCACGAAGCGCGGAAGGCGCGACCTTTTTTGTCCCCGCACGGTTCTTTTGCAGAAGCGAAAATCCTCTCCAAATTTCTCTACAGGAATTGTTCCCGGGTTTTAGCCAATTCGGGCACATCCGGGCCGGAAACGGTTGGAGAGCGGTGCGGATTGGAGTCGTGATTTTATGGCACGCGACGACAAGCTGGTGGGCTGGTGAGTCAGAGCGAGGCGCGGCGGGGTGGTCCTATTCCGGCTGGGCTGGCGGGGCTGGTGGCCGGTTTGCCCGGGCAAGGGCGGAGGGATTTTCCCCGCCGCGGAGAATGACCAGACGGAAGTCATACGAAAGTGGACCGGGGAGAATCCGGAAGGGCTCGTGGGGTTTGGCGCCCCAGCTGTTGTCGCCGCCGAGGCCGCGCTGGTGGAGGTCGAGGTTGAGAGTCACGGTTTCCCGCTTCGGAAGCTGGTAGGGATAGAAGTTCTCCTTGGTGGTGGCGCAAAAGAGGTCCTCGGTCGTGCTGTGGAGTGCGTTGGCGCTCAGCAGGGGCTCTCCGATCGCGAGCAGGCCGGCTCCTGCTTTGTCGGTGAGGGCAATCCAGCGGACCGACTCATGGTTGCCGGTCTCCTGCGGCTTCACATAGGGAAAGTATTGCTCCTTGACGGTGCTTTTGAAGATTCCGACCCTGGCATCCTGGCGGTCCCAATAGGTTTCGTGCGGCCCCTTGCCATACCATTCCAAGCGGTCAAAGCCCGGGCGCAATGTCGTTTGCATGCCGAAGCGCGGAAGTTCCGGCAGGTTCTCGGTGCCCGGCTCGAAGGAGGCTGCAACCCTGATCTCGCCGCTGCCGAGCACAGTCCACTTCAGCGCATACGGCCCTTGGGCGATTCGGCCGTCCACGGCGATGACGACTTGCCCGGGTGTGGAGTCATCGACCTTCATGCTTGCCGCAGACCAGGTCTCATGGGCCTTTCTCCAGACGCCGAGGGTCTCCGGCATTTTGCTGCCGCGGTCGTTGTCGATCGGAGCCCTCCAGAAATGCGGCTGGAGTGGGGATTCCAAGAGTTCCTTTGCGCCGCTCTTGAGCGAAGCCAGGAGCCCGGTTGACGGATCGAATCCGGCGGAGAACCCCGGCCCGGAAATGCTGATCAACTTGTCCGATTTTTCGACTTTAAGCGGGGTAACCTTTCCGGTTGCCGCATTTTCGGCCGGGGCGCTCGTAGGGAGGGCGAATTGTTCCCAGGCGATCTCATGGCCGGCGGGCGCCCACGGGGTGTCGCTTTTGAGCGAGAGGCTGACGTCGAGAAAATACTCGACGCCCGCTTCGGCATGGAACGGTTTGAGGGGAACCTTCACCGTCCGGTTTTCACGCGGCTTGATGTCGAGTCCTTCAAGCTTTCCGGACTGCAGGACCTTGCCCTCGGCTACGAGTTTCCATTCGCCCTTGAGCCAGGCATCGAGAGGGAGGAAATCGTTCCAATTCTGGATTTCAAACTCGCCACCGGCGGGGTCGAGCGCCCGCATCTGGACGGGGGAATAAACTTTTTTAACCTCGGCAAGGCCTGGATGGGGGGTCCGATCGGCAGAGACCAGTCCGTTGCAGCAGAAATTTCCGTCGCTTGCGGTCCCCTTGGGTCCGAACGTGCCTCCGTAGGCGGAGAATGTTCCCAGCTTCGGGTCGAGCTTGATCGATCGCGGGTTTTCCAGCGGCTCAACCGCCTTGGATGGGGGGACAGGGGTTTCGAGTCCTTGGTCGACCCAGTCCCAGATGCAGCCGCCTTGAAGTTGCTTGGCTCCGTTGTAGATCGGGTCCCAGTAGGCCTGGATGCCGCCATTGCTGTTGCCCATCGCGTGGGAATATTCGCACTGGATGAACGGACGGCTCTGCGGTTTCGAGGCATATTTGACAGCGCGCTCCGGGGTGGCATACATCGGGCACACGATGTCCGTGCTGGGACCGGTGTCAGCCTGCTCGTATTGGACCGGACGCGAGGGATCGCGCTGCTTGATCCACTTGTAGGTCTCGTCAAAATTGACGCCCATGCCGGCCTCGTTGCCGAGCGACCAAATGATGACGGACGGATGGTTTTTGTCGCGCTCGACCATGCGAACCGTGCGGTCCATGTGAGCGGGCCCCCATGTGGGATCCTTGGCGAGCGAGGCTTCCTTGTAGCCCATGCCGTGGGATTCGATGTTGGCCTCGTCGATGACGTAGAGCCCGTATTCGTCGCAGAGCGAATACCAGAGGGGAACATTCGGGTAGTGGCAGGTGCGCACGGTGTTGATATTGTTCTGCTTCATGAGACGGATGTCCTTGAGCATGCTCTCGCGGGTCATGACCTGGCCGAGCTTCGGATCGAACTCGTGGCGGTTTACGCCGCGGATAAGGACCGGCATGCCATTGACAAGAAGCTGGCCGTCCTTGATCTCAGTGCTGCGGAATCCGACTTTCCAGGGAATTGTCTCCAGGACTTTTCCGGAGGCGTCCTTCTCCGAGAGCAGCAGTGTGTAAAGGTTCGGCGCCTCGGCAGACCATTTCAGGGGGTCGGTGACCTTCTGGGTGACCTCGAGTTTTTTCTCTTCACCGGGGGCCAGATCGGTTTTTCCCAGAGACGTTGTGAACACCGTCTTGCCTGCGGCATCAAGGAGGGTGGCTTCGATCGCAACCGAACGTGCGTCCGGGCCGGAATTTTTCACCCAGGTGGAAATCCCGAGGTCCGCATCGCGGTAAGCCGCGTCAAGGACCGTCCGGACCTCAAAATCCCGGATGTGTACCTGTGGCACAGACCAGAGGTAGACGCTGCGGAAAATCCCGCTCAGCCGCCAGAAGTCCTGGTCCTCCAGGTAGGAGCCGTCGCACCAGCGATAGACTTCGACCGCGAGCAGGTTCTCGCCCTTCTTCAGAAACGGGTTGAGCTTGAACGTGGCCGGTGTCCGGCTGTCCTTGCTGAATCCGACTTTTTTCCCGTTGACCCAGAGGTAGAAGAACGAGTTGACACCGTCGAAGGTAAGAAAAACCTCACGGCCATCCCAGGAGTCGGGGACGGTAAATGTTTTCCTGTAGGATGACACCGGGTTGTTATCGTGGGGGATGAGCGGGGGTTGGACCGGATTCCATGGGTAAGTCACGTTCGTGTAAATCGGAATACCATAGCCCTCGATCTCCACGTTGGATGGTACGGGGATGCTCTTCCATTTCGTGTCGTCGAACCCCGGTTCCCAGAAACCTTTCGGGCGCTCGTCCGGCTTCGGCACCCAGTGGAACTTCCACGGTCCGTCGAGCGATTTGATGAACGGGGATTTCGAGCGGTCCATTTGCAGGGCGAGCTTGGCATCCGGAAAGACCGCCATGGTCGCCGCGGGGAGTTCGGTTCCTTCGTGGAGGAGGGCCGGGTTTTCCCAATCGGGTTTGGATGCGGCAGGGGAAGCCGCTGGTTCCTGAGCGTGAAGGCCGGCGGCCATGGCAAACAAGCTGGCGAAGAGGGATGTGCGGAGGCGTGAGTTCATGAGGATGTTTAGAATGAGATTTTAAATCCCGCCGCGTATCTCAGCGGCAGGGTGGGCGGACAAGTGATGTGGAGTGCGTCGGCTTCCTGCTTCCATGTGGGTGCGGCAGCTCCGAGCATGCTTACCGATTTCACCGGCCGGTCAAGGAGTTTGGAATCGCTGCCGAACGAGAGGATGCGGATGGTTTCGCCAGGTTTCGGAACGGCCATGCACCATGCGTAGAGCGACCCGTCCTTACCGACGGTGAAGCGGAAGTCGGTCGTGTTGAACGGCAAGCTGGCGGTGGCCTTGCTGAGCTTGCCCTGATGGAGGAGAGGCCTGCCTTTGATCTCCTGGCCTTCGCCCCACTTTTTCCAGGCCCGGCTGCCGTAGATGCCCTCGCCATTGACCTTAATCCATTTCCCCATGTCCTCGAGCATCGTCAGGCAGTCTGGCTCGAGACCGCCCTCCGGGGTGATCGGAACCGCGCAGGCGTAGTTGCCATCGCGGGCGGCGCACTCCAGAAGGCTGCGCACGAGATTGACGGTGGCGTAGTGGTAGCCGGGGCCGTAATACCAGTCGCCGATCGGGTTCTCGCCGATCCACGGCTGGTCGGTCTTGATGTTCCCCGGCAGATTGTTCTCGGAGGTCATGCCGACTGCCGGGTTTCCGTTCTGGAATTTGATGAGCGCGATCGTGTCCACCTTGCCGTGCCTGGCGAGAGAGCGGTTGTAATAGTCGGCGACGACCCGGCGCGCGGCGTCGGATTTGAACCCGGACCCGCTGTGCGTGCCGGAGAACGGCTCGGGAGCATTGCCGTCGGTATAGAACATGTCGGGATCGTATTTCTCGATGGCATCCTGGATCCGTCGGGCCCAGCGCTCGGCATACCATTTGGCGTAATCCTGGTGGTCTTGGAAGATGCCCTTTTTTCCGAAGGCGATCTCGGTCGAGGACTTGCCGGCTCCGTCGGTGTATTCGCCGAGGTTGATATTGTAGAGCAGGCGGGGATCGAGGCCCTCCCACCATTTTCCCTTGCCGTCTGCGAGCGTGAGGTTGCCGTCGTAAGGCACCCCGGCCTTCGGCCCGGTCTTGTCGGCTTTGTAGGCGTCCGCCCACCACCACCAGCTGTATTCATGGTGGAAGGTGATGCAGAACCTCATTCCGTTTTTCCGGGCAGCTGCAGCCCATCCGCCGATCATGTCTTTTTTGGGCCCGACATTGACCGAGTTCCACGGCTGGAATTTGGAATCCCAGAGATCGTAGTTGTCGTGGTGGACGCCGACAACCATCATGAACCGCATGCCCGCATTGTGGAAGGCCTCGGTCAACTTTTCCGGATCCCACTCCGGAGCAGTCCAAGCGTGGAGGACGTCCTTGTAGCCGGTTTCGGACGGGTGCCCGAAGTTCTTCAGGTGGTTGTTGTAAGCGGGAGTTCCCTGACGGTAAAGGTTTCGGGCATACCAGTCGCCGCTGCGTCCAGAGGCCTGCGGACCCCAGTGGACAAACACGCCGAACTTCGCGTCGCGGAACCACCCGGGGGCGCCAGGGTAGTTTTTGCGGATCGAATCCCACGTCGGCTCAAAGGGTCCGGTGGCCATGGGGAAATTCATTTTTACTTCCGCGAAATCCTTCGGGTCAGCGGGTTTTTTGCTCTCCGGCGCGGCCGGCGGCGGAACGGCAGGGGCCGAGGTGAGCGACCACTCGGCGGCGGCGAACGGGAGTGTTGCAAAGATGGCGGCGGAAACCAGAGAGGAACGAAGGTAGCGTATCATGAGAGGAGGCGATCTGCGGTGCTCGCGGGATTTGCTGGTCCCGGACGTGAAAACCTTCGATGACCCGCCTCGCAATGGCAAGCCCGATCAGTCTGCGGGGCGGCAACAAAAATTGCTTTTCAGAGGCGGGGAGGTTGTTAGTTTCGCGGTCGCAACACAACCCACCAGACATGCTCAAATCGATCGCTCCCTGCATCAGCCCCGAACTCTTGAAAACACTGGCCGAAATGGGCCATGGAGACGAACTTCTCCTGGCCGACGCCCATTTTCCCGGACACACATTCTGCAGCAAGGTCCTTCGTGCCGACGGCCTGTCGATTCCGACATTGCTCGAAGGGATCCTCCCGCTGCTCGAACTCGACAGCTATGCGGATCCGCTCATCATGATGGCAGCCGTTCCCGGCGACCAACTCGATCCGAATGTCGAGAAATCGTACATGGACGTCGTTCGCCGCCACGTGCCTGCCGCCAAGCCTCCGGTGCGAATCGACCGGTTTCCGTTCTACGACCGCGCCAAGCTGGCGTTCACCTGCGTGATGACCGGCGAACTGGCAAAATACGGCAATATCATCCTGAAAAAGGGCGTCACTCCTGTCGCTTAAGACCGCAGGAAGGAAGCTGCGCTAAGCAGAACTTCGCATCGCAAGGAGGGAGTTGCGTCCCCCCATGCCACCGCTCAGCTTGAGAACCGTCCGGCCGGACGATGGCTCGGCACTGGACGGAAGCCGGATTCCCTCGCATCCGCCGTGAAGTCCGGGCAGGTTCGGAGGGAGCACTCCCGCCGAGAAAAACGCATGGATGAGCGCGCAATCCAGTGCGCCGTTGGCCCCGAGGGAATGTCCGGTGAACGGCTTCAGAAGATGGACGCTGACCTCCTCGCGCGATCGCGCAAGGGCAACTGTGCGGATCGCTTCATGCTCAGCCTGTCCGTGAGCTTTCGTCCCGCTGGCATGGGGGCAGATGGCCGGGAGAAAGGGAAGGGGACCGGTTTGTGAATCATCCCAGCAGGCTTCCAGAAGGGCTCTCACCCCATATCCGTCGGGAGGAAGTCCGATGGCGTCGTAAGCATCCGAATTCATCCACGCGCCGGTAAGGATCGACCCAGCGCCTGCCGGTTCGATCGTAAGCGCTACAGCAGCCTCGGCCGGAAAAAATCCCGTTGTCTCCGGCGAGTAGGGGTCGTTGTGCCCATTTGTGCTGATGAGACCGGTCCGCCGGAAATCTCTGAGAAGGGCCGGGACGAGGGGGAGTTCGACGCTGACGACGAGGGCACGAGGTGCGAGTCCGCAGGCAACCGAGTGGGCGGCCCAGATGACGGCATCAAGGCCGGAAGCACATCCGTTGGAAAGTAGCTGCCAAGGGGCGCGGATGCCGCACTCGATGCTAACGGCGGCCGCGATCTCGCTGTTCAGCGAATTGCTTGGCGCATAGATTTTGAGCGGGCGCCGGCCGTGGCGGGCATCGAGCATCTCACCGAAGTTTCCGCGACTGCTCCCGCCGAACACCCACGCTGTGAAGATCTCCTCCTGCGACCAGCCGGCTGCAATGACCGCTTCCTGGGCAACCTTCACGGCGAGATTGCTTGCCGCACCGTATTTCCTGCCCCGCAACACCGTCCGGTCACGTAGCCAGCCGCCGGTCATCGAATCAAACTCCGGGCCGAGCCCGGGAAACTCTGCCAGAGGCAGCAGTCCGCTCTCACCATTCAGCATGCGGTCGCGCATCCCGTTCAGGTCATCGCCGAGCGGCGAGCGCGCGGCGGCTGCGGTCAGGACGACGGGGCTTGGAATGATATTCATTCGAAGTCGAGGGGCTGGCAGGATGCGGGTTTGTCGGGAATTGGCATATCGGGAAAAGCCGACTATTTTCACCGAGTCGGCCCCTGCTGGCAATCTTAGGCGAATTTTTTTGGCAAAAATCCTCCGCAGATTCCGTTTCGACGGCATCTGGGAGTTGACAGAATCCGATCGGCGGACCAGCACTGGACTGGTGAAACGAATTGCCACTGAGAAATGACCTCCAGCACTCCCAGCCACCAACCCAAGCCCGCGGGTCCACCGGACCTCGAGATCAAAAATGCCCAGATCATCTTCGGTAGAATCTGGAAGCAGTTGGAGCAGGATTACGGGCGCTCAAACCTGAGGTTTCCAAAGGAACTCATCCTGCTGGGGGGCGCTCCGGGAGCAGGAAAGGGGACCAACAGCGACTTCATCCGGAAAGTCCGCGACATCACCGCGGCGCCGGTCGTCATCAGCCAGCTTCTGAGCAGTCCGGAGGCGCAGAAGATGAAGTCCCAGGGAGGGATGGTCGGGGATACGGAAGTGTTGAACATCCTTCTGCGCAAGCTGCTCGAGCCCGATCTGCAGAACGGCGTTCTTTTGGACGGTTTTCCTCGGACAAAGGTTCAGGTTGAGTGCCTCAAGATGCTCTACGATGAAATGATCGCCCTCCGGCGCGAGCACCTCGCCACGCCGGACTCGGTCCACTTCAAGCAGCCGATTTTCCACATCATGGTTCTCTTTGTGGATGAGACCGAGAGCATCGCGCGGCAGATGAAGCGCGGACGCGAGGTGATCTCGCACAACGAGGAAGTCAAGCGCTCCGGGATCGGCCAGATGTGGGAGGAACGCGCCACCGATTTCAGCGAGGCCCTCGCTCGAAACCGCTACCGGGTTTTCAAGGAACAGACCTACGACGCTCTCATCTCGCTCAACCAGATCTTTCACTACCACTTCATCAATGCCCAGGCGGCGCTCGACATCGTCCAGAGCAACATCCTGCGCGAGTTGGAATACCAGAGTTCCCTTGAGCTCGATCCGAGAACCTACGACTGCCTCCGCAGACTCCCGCTGTCGGGGGAAATCGTCCTGCATGCCCGCCAGGACCTCGTCCGACGGCTCGATGGCTACGTCGTCGAGAACGCCGAACTTTTCCACCGGGTTATCGAATTCATCGAAAGCAAGATTCTTCCCGTCATCATCCGTCACGGCATCCCCGGCAAGGCCAGAGTCAACACCGAGGATGCTCTTTTCCATGACGCCCAGGCGATCGCCATGCTGATCGACATTTTCTCCGAGCGGGGATTCCAGGCTGGCGTTGACGTCCACCGCTTGGAAATCCCGGACACCTTCGATCTTCAAACCGGAAAAATCCACTGCCGGGTGAAAAAGGTTTTCCGGTTCACGATCCAGTTCAAAGGCTCGCAGATCCGACGAGGGTGATGATCTTCCAGGAAACAGCACGTTCCCTGCGGAGCAGGACCGGTTTCCGTCGAGCGTCAGCGCACTTTCAGCAGTTCAACTTCGAAGATCAGCGTCTCATCCGGCCCGATCAAACCGCCCGCACCGCGGGATCCATAGGCGAGGTTCGAAGGAATGAAGAGCTGAACCTTGCCGCCTTCCTTGATCAGTTGAACACCTTCGGTCCAGCCGGGGATCACCCGGTTCAACGGAAATTCAATCGGCTCGTTGCGCTTGTAGGAGCTGTCAAACTCGGTGCCGTCGAGAAGCGTGCCACGGTAATTCACCAGCACGGTATCCGTCGCTTTGGGTGCTTTTCCTTCGCCGGGTGAGAGGATCTTGTATTGCAAGCCGCTGGGCGTCTGCTGGACGCCGGGCTTCGTTGCGTTCTCTGCAAGGAATGCCTTGCCTTTTTCTAGTGCTGATTGGGCCATCACTGTAGATACTGAAAATCCTGCTGCGGCCGCAATCGCAAAAAGGTGAGTCAATTTCATATTCAATTTCTTATAACATCCGGGTCGCCTTGGAAAGGCCCAATCTGTTGCTTTACACAGGGCCATCTCCAACGAGCCGCAGGGCGCGAGATTCCATTCGACTCGTCCAGCCAACTCCGCCATTTTGTCTCATCATGAAATTTGTCGATCAGATTCGCATTCACGCCAAAGCCGGTGACGGTGGCAACGGGTGCTGCAGCTTCCGCAGGGAAAAGTTTATCCCACACGGCGGTCCCGACGGCGGGGACGGTGGCCGGGGAGGGGATATCATCCTCGAGGCCGACCACGATACGGACAACCTCGTCGCCCTTTATTACGAGCCGCTTCTCAAATCCCCCCGTGGCGGACACGGACTTGGAAAGAACAAGCATGGCCGCAGCGCTATATCTACTGTTATCAAGGTGCCCATCGGCACTGTGATCCACCGTGCCGGCGCCACCGCTTCCGACCCGCACGAGGAGGAGCCGATCGCTGATCTCAGCACACCCGGACAGCGATTCGTTCTTTGCAAGGGAGGGGACGGCGGCAAGGGAAACAACCACTTCAAAAGCTCTACAAACCGCGTTCCTCGACAGCACACCAAGGGATTCCCAGGCGAAGAAGGATGGTTTTATTTTGAACTTCGCACAATCGCCGATATCGGCCTCGTCGGTTATCCCAACGCTGGAAAATCAACGCTTCTCGGGAAAATTTCAGCCGCGCATCCGAAAACCGCTCCGTATCCGTTCACGACACTCCATCCCGTCGTCGGCGTTGTCGATCTGCCAGACTACCACCGCATGACCGTCGCCGATATCCCGGGACTCATCGAGGGCGCACACGAAAATAAGGGCCTTGGGCACGAGTTCCTGCGGCATATTGTCCGTTGCAAGTTTCTCTTCTTCGTCATCGATATGGCCGGAAGTGAGGGAAGAAACCCGATCGATGATTATCAGTCGCTCAAAAAGGAACTCCGCCTTTACGACCCAACACTCGCCACACGTCCGGCATGCGTTGTCGCAAATAAAATGGATATCGCAGCATCTGCGGATAATTTGATCATGTTTGCTCAGCGGTTTCCGAAACTGAAGATCCTGCCGATCAGCGCCCTTGATAAAAGCGGAATCGATGATGTTCTAGATTACGCTTACAATAAGATTTTTAGATAGGTTTTATATTTACTTAATGTATTATTTATCGCGGGCTATTTGAGCCTGCCGACTGAAAAAACTTCGCAATTTCTCTACAAAAAGTTTTTCTGCCATTGAATGCCCGAACCGCTCGGCGATTTTCAAATCAGACATCCAGACGCAGCGACGAAGAATTGCGCTAAACTGGTCTGGAAGGTCCTCGATTTCGATTAGGTAAACGATGAAGGAATATCGTAAGACCTGCGATTGCTGTTTTCGGCTTCGATAAAGCAGTTAAGACGCCAAATCCGCAATTCGAGCCGAATAGTCAAACGGTCGCGCGTTGCCGGCCAGGGAAGAACTGCTTCACGGCGCGCTGAGTTTTCGAAATTGCCGCCGGATCAAACTCAACAGCAGGCATGTCGCTCGAACGGCGGGACATCCTTCTGCCGCGATTATTCTCGCATCGTAGAATTCGCTCGTAGAATTCGCTCCTCATGCATTCAATGCAGGAATGTGAACAAGTTTCCGTTCCTGATCAACGCCTTGCCGGCGCAGCGCATTCCTCACAAGTTATTCGCACCCACGCATCATGCTTGTTTGAAGCGGCATATCAATAACATCACATAATATATGTAATGTATATTTTAGAGGTGTTGGAGAACCTGCGGGAGGTGCGAAGTGCGATCGACGGCAAACCCTATCGAGAACTCTTGAGCAGGTTTGGCAATAGAAGGTTAAGTCCGCGTGCGAGTGATTTTTGGGCAGTTCTTGCGTTCTGAATCAAGATTTTGAATCCGGGAATAGCGCCTGGATGCGAAAATAGGTAGCGGAAAACAGAAGCAGGATTCGGACGACCGGTTTTATGATCAATTAAAATGGCCGAGGGAATGGGAAAATCGTGGTCAACGGAATCGCTAATGCAGCGAAGCGCGAGAAATTTGATTCTGTGTCTTTGGCAGATGTCCCGGATGAGTTCGGATTCACAGTCGACCGAAAGAGCCCCGGTCGTCTTGCCAAGCGCATATTTATCCTGACTTTTCTCTACCACATCCTCTGACGTGTGGAGCTGGCCGAATGTGAACTCAGGCGTTTTTGCCGCAATTCGTACAAGGTGCGAATCTGACAAATTTTCCCCAACGACCAATGACCCCACATTGAGGCCAGGTTGTAGGGCGCCTCCAAAACCGGCGGATACAATCAGCTGTGGCTTCGTGGTTTTCAGGCGATGGTCAAGTGCGCTGGCTGCGAAACTCCCGATTCCCCCAAGATTCCAGACAGTTGAGCACAGTCTGGCTGGCTCGCTGACCGCCGCACTCTCATATTCGAGGGCAAAGACAAGAGCGATCATGGCGTCTCCTGAAAATGAACCTGGTAGATCTGCACGCTGGCGTTTCTAGCCGGTTCGGTTTCGACTCTGGCACTTGGTGCCAATGATGCTTGGAAACGGTTTGCAACTTCGGCCGGCACCTGGATCAGGAGTCGCCGCCCGCCCCCGTTTGTGTCAGCAGCAACCGTGCCCCCCAATTCCCTGGACGCCTTTTCGATCTCCAGCATGGCGAGGTTCCAATTTTCTTTGCTCTCGACGACGACGATCCGTCCGCGTCCGTCGGAAAGCTGGCCGGGAGCGAGTTTGTCATCGGCAACGCGCTCCAGGATGGCGCGCAGTCCGGGTACCTCCGGGGCCGGCAGCGAAACTGTGGGAGCAACCGGCCGCCGACCCATCCGGACAATTCCGATGCTCAAAATTGTCAACGGAATCGCTAGTGCGAGAAGCGTGACGAGGACGATCGCCACCAGTTGGGGGGAAAAGCGGAATCCCCGGGATTCTTCAACGGCGGCATTCGGCGGAGATTCCTTCATTGGATGTACTGATAATCTGAGCTTTGTCCTTTCGGACCGCAAGACTATCCAGAACGCGGGATTGACCAGTCCCCTCCTCTGCCCGATATTGCCCGGCTTCAGATGTCCATCAAATATACGCGCAACTTTTGCATCATCGCCCACATCGACCACGGGAAAACAACACTTTCCGACCGCCTGCTGGAATTTACAGGAACGATTCAGAAGCGGGAAGCCCAGGAGCAGATGCTCGATGCCATGGACCTTGAGCGGGAGCGCGGGATCACGATCAAGTCGCACCCGATCGCGATGGAATACAAGGCCAAGGACGGCCATACCTACAAATTGAATCTGTCGGACACGCCTGGGCACGTGGATTTTTCGTACGAGGTTTCCCGATCACTGGCCGCGTGTGAGGGGGCGCTTTTGATCATCGACGCCGCCCAGGGGGTCGAAGCCCAGACGGTCGCCAATGTCCATCTGGCCGAAAAGCAGGGGCTCAAGCTGATTCCGGTCATCAACAAGATCGATCTGCCGAACGCAGACATTCCCTCAGCGAAGAAGCAACTCGAGGAGATCCTGGCCATCCCTGCCGAGGAGGCGATCCCTGCCAGCGCAAAAGCCGGACTCGGGATTGAGGAAATCCTTGAGGCCATTGTCGAACGGATCCCGCCTCCTTCCGGAAAACCGGAATCCCGGCTGCAGGCGCTGACGTTTGACTCGACGTTCGACACCTATCGGGGAGTCGTGATCTACACCCGCGTGATGGAAGGCACGATCAAGGCCGGAGATCCGGTGAAACTCATGGCCACCAACGCCTCCTATGAGGTCAAGGAGGTCGGGATTTTTAAACCTCAGAATCCAAAGTTTGTCGTGCGCGACCGCCTGGTCGCCGGGGATGTGGGATACGTTATCGCCAACATCAAAACAAGTTCGGAGGTCAAGGTCGGCGACACCCTCACCAACGCGCGGATGCCTGCGGCGGAGCCGCTTCCCGGATTCCAGATCGTCCAGCCAATGGTTTTCAGCGGGATTTACCCGATCAACACAGCGGACTTTGAGCACCTCAAGGCCGCCATGGGCAAGCTCCAGCTCAACGATGCGGCCTTCCAGTTCATGTCCGAGTCGAGCGTCGCTCTGGGCTTCGGCTTCCGCTGCGGGTTCCTTGGCCTGCTCCACATGGAGATCATCCTCGAGCGACTCCGGCGCGAGTTCGACATGGACATCATCGCCACGTATCCCTCGGTTATCTACGAGGTCGTCCGCACCAATGGCGAAATCCTCAAGGTCGACAACCCCGAACAGCTCCCGGACATGAGCGTCATTGAAGAAATCCGTGAGCCGATCGTCCGATGCTTCATCATGGTGCCGAACGAGTATATCTCGCCGGTGATGCAACTCATCATGGACAAGCGCGGGGAGATCCGCCACACGGAGTCTCTCGACACCAAGCGCGTCATGCTGACGACCGAGCTCCCCCTCAATGAAATCCTGGTCGATTTTGTGGACAAGCTGAAATCCATGACCCGTGGATACGGATCGATGGACTACGAGCACGCCGGCTACCGCGCCGGCAAACTCGTCAAGCTGGAGATGCTCGTCAATGCGGAGCCGGTCGATGCGTTCTCCTCGATCGTCCACCGCGACAAGGCCGAGTCCCGGGGCAAGGCGCTCGCCGCCAAGCTCAAGGAGGTCATCCCCACCCAGCTTTACCAGGTCGCCATCCAGGCCGCCATCGGCGGAAAAATTGTCGCGCGCGAAAACGTGAGTGCCATGCGCAAGAACGTCATCGCCAAATGCTACGGCGGCGACATCACCCGCAAGCGCAAGCTCCTGGAAAAGCAGAAGGAAGGCAAAAAGCGCATGAAGGCGATCGGCTCGGTCAACATCCCGCAGGAGGCCTTCATCCAGGTCCTGCGCACCAGCTAGCAAGGTCCCCATGTTTTTTCTCACCCCGCGCTACGTCAAAGAGGCCAAGCACTACCTGCATGGCGCCACAAAATTCCTCCACTACAAGCGTGATATCCTCAGGCCGGAACATGTCGCCGACGTGCAAAGCCGCATCGAGGATCTGCGGACAGCCATGCGCGGGAAAAGCCGTGACGGCGTGCACAATGCCATTCAGGAGCTTGATGCCCTGATCGGGAAAATCTCACCCCCTCCAAGGGATGCTGCCTGGCGCGAGAACGTCGAGGTTTTTCTTGTCGCGATCGTCGTCGCCGCGGGCATCAAGGCCTTTATCCTCCAGCCTTTCCGGATCCCGACCGGCTCGATGCAGCCGACCCTCTACGGGATCGTCGGACGCCAGACCGACTCTCCCCCCCCCAACCCGCTCGTCCGGGCGTTCCAGTTCGTGTGGCTCGGGCGCCATTACATCGACCTGCGCGCGGCAGAGCGTGACGTCGTCGTGGACCTGCGCGAGCGGACCTACCTGAACTTTTTCACCTTCACCGACATCGTTTGCCGGAACCGCACCTACTCGCTTTTCGTGCCCAAGAGTCCCCTCCTCCAGTATTTTGGAATCCGCTTCGGCCGCGAATACCAGGCCGGGGACATCATCGCGCGCGGCTACGTTGACACCGGCGACCAGGTCTTTGTCGACAAGGTGAGCTACAATTTCGTCAAACCAGCGGCAGGCAACGTCTTCGTGTTTAAAACTACTGGCATCACCAAAATCGAAGCGGGTCTCAATCCGGCAATGGGATCCCAGCATTACATCAAGCGCCTGGCCGGCATGCCAGGGCAGACCCTTCGCATCGATCCGCCAAACCTCTACGTCAACGGAAAAATTCCGCCTCAGTTCGGTTTCCAGCGTGTGATGAGCCTACAGAATGGCTACAGGGGGTATTCCAACGGCGGCGAGGGTGGCGGATCCTTTCCCCTCCTGGGCGCTCCGGATGAGACATTCACTGTCCCTCCCCGCTGCTACTTCGCCCTCGGCGACAACAGCTTCAACTCCAGCGACAGCCGATATTGGGGGATCGTTCCCGAAAAGAATGTCGCCGGCCGCGGTTTTTTTGTCTACTGGCCGTTCTCCTCCCGCTGGGGATTCATCCGGTAAAAATTCTTTCGATCACTATTGGATTGTCGCAGCCGGTATGCCATATGCTATGCGCACCGGCGGAATTCCGCCAGAGACAGCCAACCAATTACCAATACCATGAGCGAGAAAGCGACCCTTACCTATAACGGCACATCCACCGAACTGCCCGTGATCGTCGGAAGCGAAAACGAACACGGCGTCGACATTGCGACCCTCCGCGACCGCACCGGGCTCATCACCTACGACGACGGGTTTGGCAACACGGGGTCGTGTATGAGCGATGTGACTTTCATCGACGGGGAAAAGGGAATCCTGCGCTACAGGGGGTTCCCGATCGAGGAGCTCGCCGAGAAGAGCACGTTCGTCGAAGTCGCCTGGCTTCTCATTCACGGGAACCTGCCCAACCGTACCGAACTCCGTAAATTCTCCGACACACTGACCGAATATCAGGTCCTTCATGAGGACATGAAGCACCACTTCGAAGGGTTCCCCCCGAATGCCCACCCGATGGCGATTCTCTCCTCGATGATCAATGCCTCGGGCTGCTTCACGCGCGAACTGACCGGACCCTATGATCCCGCGAAATTCAAGCGGCACACCGCCAGGCTCATCTCCCAGGTCCGCACAATTGCCGCCTTCGCCTACCGCAAGTCGCTCGGCCTCCCGATCGTCTATCCGAAGCCCGAATACAAATACACGGCCAACTTTCTGCACATGATGTTCTCGATGCCGTATGACGACATCGAACTCCAGCCCGAGGCCGTGTCTGCGCTCGACCAGATCTTCCTCCTCCATGCCGACCACGAACAGAACTGTTCGACTTCGACCGTCCGCATGGTGGCATCGAGCCGCGCAAACATCTTCGCCAGCGCGGCCGCCGGCGTCTGTGCGCTCTGGGGCCCGCTTCACGGCGGCGCCAACCAGGCGGTGCTCGAAATGCTCGGCCACATCCGCCACGAGGGCGATGACGGCTCCAAGTTCCTGGAAGGCGTCAAGTCAAAGGACGGCGGGAAGCGGCTCATGGGCTTCGGTCACCGCGTCTACAAAAATTACGACCCCCGCGCAAAGATCATCAAGGCCAGCTGCGACAAGTTGCTCGCCAAGCTTCACAAGAGCGATCCCCTGCTGGACATCGCCCTCAAGCTTGAGGAAACCGCTCTCAAGGATTCCTACTTCCTCGAGCGCAAGCTCTACCCGAACGTCGACTTCTACAGCGGCATCATCATGCGCGCACTGGGCATTCCGACTGAGATGTTCACCGTCATGTTCGCCATCGGGCGCATGCCCGGCTGGATCGCCAATTTCAAGGAAGTCATGGACGATCCGAAGTCCCGGATCTACCGTCCGCGCCAGATCTACACCGGCCCGACGATCCGCAACTACGTTGCGCTCGAAGAGCGCTGAGCCGCCGGTTCCGCCGGTTTAAAAAAAGCCGCCGAGCCCGAAAGGCCGGCGGCCTTTTTGTTTCGTGGAAAGCTGGAAAAGCCGACGACGAGATTCGAACTCGTGACCTATCGATTACGAATCGATTGCACTACCACTGTGCTACGTCGGCGCGAAAGGTTACGTATATGTCATGTTCCCACACCTGCCAAACGGAAAATTCAGTAATCCCGTGCACGGGCCGCCGGGCGAACCGTTCCGGCAGACAGACGATTTTCCTGGTTGCGCCTCCGCGATTCCCCGCGCACACTTGGAACCAAATGAGCATTGCAGCAATTCTACTTGGACTCCTCCTGGCGTTGGTTGGCCTACTCGTCATCGCGGCCCTCTTCGCGATCGGGCAATACAACGGGCTGGTGACGCTGAAAAACCGGTTCAAAAATGCGTTCGCCCAGATCGACGTCCAACTCAAGCGACGGTATGATTTGATCCCAAACCTGGTCGAAACCGCCAAAGGCTATATGAAACATGAAAGCGGGACCCTGGCAGCGGTCACGCAGGCCAGAAACCTCGCACAGACTGCCGGGGGCCGCGCTGCCTCGAATCCCGGAGATCCCCAGGCGATGAAGGAACTCGCCGGCGCGGAGGCCGGACTCACCGGAGCGCTCGGCCGCCTGCTGGCCGTTGCAGAAGCTTACCCGGACCTCAAAGCCAACCAGAATATGATGCAGCTGACCGAAGAACTGACCTCCACGGAAAACAAGGTCGCATTCGCCAGACAGGCCTACAACGATGCCGTCATGGCCTACAATACCAAGCGGGAAATTTTCCCGACCAGCGTCATCGCCGGCATCTTCCAGTTCACTCCGGCCGAATTGTTCCAGATCGATAATCCCGAGGAGAAGCAGGCCCCCAAGGTTTCGTTCTCATGATGCCGCTTAACCCGTCACGCGCGGCATTCGCGCAGCTGGCGGAGACTGCCGCGGTCGTCCCGGTCTGGTGCGAGATTGTCGCGGATGGGGACACGCCTGTCTCCGCCTTCGCCAAGATTTGCGGTGCAGCTCCGTCCTTCCTGCTCGAATCGGCCGAGCAAAGCGACCATGTCGGAAGGTTTTCATTCCTGGGAAGCGGCTCCCGCGCCATGTTCTCGGCTGCCGGCAAAACGATAACGATTACCGAGCAAGGCAAGTCGCGCACGTTTGATGCTGCGCTCGATCCGCTGGACGAATTGGAAAAGTGGATGGCCCGCTTCCGAACCCGGCCGGATCCGCTTCTTCCCGCTTTTCACGGTGGAGCGGTCGGGTATCTCGGCTACGACTGCGTGCGCTGGTTTGAACCTACGATCCCGCAGCCGCCTAAGGACGAGCTCGGAATTCCAGACATGTTTTTTCAGGTCACTGATTCGGTCGTGATTTTCGACCACCGGCGCCGGCGCATGAAAATTGTGGCCAACGCATTTGTGGAGGACGGGCCATCCGCCTACGATGCTGCCGTGGCACGAATCCGCTCGATCCTTGATGCGCTTCGCAGACCGCTCGCCTTCGATCCGATTTTTTCCGAGAACTCTCCACCCCCTGCGCCATCGACCTCAAACACCACGCGCGAGGAATACCATGAGATGGTGCAAAAGGCGCAGGAATACATCCGCGCCGGAGACATCTTTCAGATCGTGCCCTCCCAGAGGTTCGAAACCGATTTCCCTGGCGATGCGCTCGACCTCTATCGCGCGCTGCGATTTGTAAACCCCTCCCCGTACATGTTCTGCCTGCGGTGCCCGGGAGGCTATTCCCTGGTAGGCAGTTCGCCGGAAGTTCACGTGCGCCTCACCGGTCAGCATGTCGAGATACGCCCGATCGCGGGCACGCGACGCCGTGGAGAGACTCCGGATGAGGATGCTGCCAATGTGGACGACCTTCTTGCCGACCCGAAAGAACGCGCGGAGCACCTGATGCTTGTGGACCTTGCACGGAATGATGTCGGACGCATTGCGGAGTTCGGCTCCGTGCAGGTCACCGACTTCATGACGATCGAAAAATACAGCCACGTGATGCATATCGTGTCCCATGTCTCTGGCCAGTTGGCCGGAGGCCGGAGCGCCTACGATGTGATGCGGGCAACGTTTCCCGCCGGCACGGTATCCGGCTCGCCGAAGGTCCGGGCAATGCAGATCATCAACGAACTCGAAAAAAGCAAACGCTGCTCGTATGCCGGGGCGGTGGGATACTTCGGATTCGACGGCAACCTCGACTCCTGCATCGCACTCCGGACGGTGCTGCTGAAGGACGGAAAGGCATTTGTCCAGTCGGGCGGCGGAGTCGTCGCGGACTCGACGCCCGAGGGGGAATTCCAGGAGACTGTCAACAAGGCGATGGCGGGAATGCGGGCCATCGACCGCGCCAGAATATGATTCTCGTCATCGATAACTACGACTCCTTCACGTATAACCTCGTCCAGTATTTCGGCGAGTTGGGAGCGGAATTGCTTGTGAAACGGAACGATGAGATCACGATCCCCGAGATTGAGGCTCTCAGGCCAAGGAAGATCTGCGTGTCGCCGGGGCCCTGCACGCCGTCGGAAGCCGGGATCAGCTGCGACGTGATCCGGCAATTCGGCGGAAGGATCCCGATTTTTGGCGTGTGCCTCGGGCACCAGAGCATCGGTCAGGTCTACGGGGGCGAGGTCGTCCGCGCCGACCGGCTCATGCACGGGAAGACCTCGCCGATCATCCATACAGGGGAAAATGTTTTTGCCGGGCTCCCCTCACCCTTCGAGGCCACGCGCTACCACTCGCTCCTCGTCCGGCGCAGCACGCTGCCGGATTGCCTGAAGATCACTGCGGAAACTGCCGAAGGCGAAATCATGGGCCTTGCCCACCGCGAGCTCCCGGTTTTCGGGGTCCAGTTCCACCCGGAATCGATCCTGACACTGGAAGGAAAGCGGATCCTGAAAAACTTTCTGGAAATCTAGGGTGACTTCAGCTTGTCGATGGCGGTCTGCACCTCGGCGGCATGCTCACCGGTTTTGGCTTTGGGCGAGGTCCAAAC
Organism: uncultured Chthoniobacterales bacterium; assembly: GCA_964467415.1. Classification (GTDB taxonomy): domain Bacteria; phylum Verrucomicrobiota; class Verrucomicrobiia; order Chthoniobacterales; family Terrimicrobiaceae; genus CAYXRX01. The sequence continues at coordinate 57,180 of CAYXRX010000002.1, read as the reverse complement.
GACTTTTCCTTCCTTGATCAGAAACGACTGCCTGCTGCTGACCGGGAGCCCCAGCATGCCGGGAACTCCAAACGCTTCTGCCACCTTGCCGTCCTTGTCGGCAATCAAGGTGAACGGAAGCTTGTATTTCTCCTGGAATTTTTTCTGGGACTCCGGCGTGTCTCTGCTGACGCCGAGAATTTGAAGGTTCGCACCCCTGAGGGTCGCGAACGCATCCCGCAGGGAGCAGGCCTGGGCGGTGCAGCCCGGGGTGTCAGCCTTGGGGTAAAAGTAAACCAATGTTATTCCTTTGGCGTAAACCTCGGCGAAATTCACCGGGTTGCCGTCCTGATCCCTCGCTGTGAGCGCCGGCGCGGTTGCACCGGGCTCGATTCCTTTTGCTGTTCCTCCGAATCCAAAAAATGTCATCATGGAAAGTACCATTACGGTTGCACGCATCCTCATGCCAGCACCATACTGACATCACGTTGATGTGCAACTGCCCGTTCCATGAAAGTCCTTAGGACTCCGGTTTTGGCTGCCTTCGCCGGACTCGCTGGTCTGGTCTCGGCAGCCCCCAGCTTTTTTACGCGAGCCGACACGATCAGTGCTGTCGGACGCGGCGTCGCGGCCCGTTACGGCATTGATGGCGCATCCCCTGCAGATCGGGCTGTAGCCCTCGGCTTCAACCTTGGCGGATGGCCTACAGCTGAGGCAACCCGGGCGCTTCTTGTTTTTCTGCCTGTTTTTATCATTCTCTTCATCTTGGCCATCGCGGCCAACAAGCTTCCGGCACGCATCTCGTCTGTCTTGAGGGTGGTACTCCTCATTGTCTCATTAACCCTCGTTGTTCAGGGAGGCCTGACCGCCTTAAGCAGTTGGAGTCGCGAAACAACACAAAACATCCGCCTGCTGGCACCGGTAGATCTTCTTGATCTGGCTGCCAAGTCTGGGCGACCGGTTTTTTATAACCCGGCCGCTGCCAATCTGATCGCCGTGCATTCGCCCGGGTTGCTCGATCCCGCGATATCCCAAACGGAGAGGGCAAGCCTGGTGCAGTCGCCGGTTGCATTCCGCGCCAGGGACAGAGCAACGCCTTTCGCCGCCGTTCTTGTCAGTGGAAACCTGTCCGAGGCCCGCCCCTTGATCGACCTTCTGCTTACCTCGCCAAACTGGCATCTCGAATCCGCTGACCACCATGGGCTTCTGTTCCGAAGAGGGAGCGGACCGGTATTCCGTCCGCTGCCCGTGGACTCCGTGCCGTTTTCCGATCCTCACGAAAAGGCCCTCTTCCTGGCAAGGGCAGCGCTTTCATTCGAGATTGCCGGCTTGAAAACCGAAGCGCGGGACTACATGGCAGCGGCCACAAGCCTCGATCCCACTGCGCCGGATGTCCTCATAGCATCCTCGGCCCTCCTTGCTTCGCAAGGACGATGGCTCAAAGCCAGGGCCATGGCGGAGCGGGCGCTAAAAATATGGCCCGACTCGACTCAGGCTGCCTATCTGAATGCGCGTGCGATGCTTGAGCTGGGGGCCGTTGAAAAAGCCTACCAGCAGAGTTCGCTCCTGGTCAGGCGGAATCCCCGTGATGTCCCTGCATTGTTGCTTCATGCCCGTGCGGCACGGGCTGTCCACAACCCAGAGGCGGAGATCCAATCGCTGGAATTGCTTCTTGCGATTGCGAATGCCGGCGGAGTGCCTGAGGCGAGAATCCGCATCTACCTCGGGCAGGCGTGGAGTCAGCGCGGGTTTCCCGACCAGGCTCTTGAAAACTACCGCGCCGCGCTGTCAGGCGATCTGCTTCCGACGGAGGAGCAGGATGTCAGGGAAGCAATCCAGACCATCGAAAAGAACCGCCTCCCCTCCACACGATCCTGAGCGGGGCCGGTTTCCCGCTATCCGGATCATCCAAATGCATGTCTGAAAAAAATCATGGCCTGGAGGGGAACTCCCTGTGCATCATGCCCCGGAAGAAGACGCTTTCCCGCTCATGTTAAAAAAGGTCGTTCTCACAAATATTTACACATCAAAGTCCACGGAGGTCATCGTGGATACCGAGGACGACGCAAAAGCAGTGCTCGGCGCGGGAAAGGCACCGAATGAGACCGCGCTGGTCACCGATGTGACCGGTGCCGACGAGTTTGTCCAACGTATGACCGGCAAAAAGCCGACCTTGGACGAGACGGTCGCCCTCTTCAGTGGTCTCGCCCGATGCCTGGACCGCAATATTTCGACCATCAAGAGCTTGGAACTCATGGCGGCCCGCCTGAAGTCCCCGCGTTACCGGGGCGCCGTCGCAGACATCTCGCATCATATTCTCTCCGGAGACAAACTGAGTGATTGCTTCGCCATGCATCCGGATCTCTTCACAGAGGATGTTGTGGCACTGATCCGCGCCGGCGAGGAATCGGGGCAGATCCACCAGGTCTTTAACCAGATCGCTCGCGGCAGAAACAAATCCCTCCGGATCCTGAGAAAGCTCCGTTCAGGCATGATCTATCCCTGTATCGTGCTCGTCCTCGCTGTCGGCGTTGTCATCATCATGGCGTTCACCCTGATCCCGGCCATCTCGAAACTTTATATGGCCATGAACGCGTCGCTCCCCCTTGCGACGAGGATCCTGATCTCGTTTTCGGAAATCTTGCTGAAACAGCCTTGGCTCGCCGCCATTCCGATCATCGGTCTGATGATGCTTTTCAAATACTGGTCGAAAATCTACCGGAGGCCTGGAGTTCAGATTGCTCTGACGCGGATGCCAACGGTTGGAAACATTATCCGGAAATCCGCAGCCATGGTGAGCTTCCGGTGCCTTGCGCTGCTGCTTCAGGCCAACGTGCGAATCGTGACCGCCCTGGAAATCACAGCAAAGAGTTCAAACCACGTGGAGTTCGAACGCTTCTTTCTCACCGTGCGCGACCATATCAATGACGGGCTTTCTCTTCCGGAAAGCTTCCTCATGGAATCTCACCGTCTGGGACCGGACGGGCGCACGATTGCGGCGGTCGTCCAGATGGCCGGAGAAACCGGTGGTGTGAACGAGATGCTCGATGAGATTGCTGTCGACTATGAGGAGGATCTGGACGTCATCGCCAGCCAGATTGATAAAATCCTTGAACCCTTTGTCCTTGTGCTCATGGGCACGATTGTCGGCGGACTCGTCTACGCCATCTACGGTCCGATCTTCAATTTGAGCTCGGTCATTCTTCCGAAAAAGCCCCCAACTCCCCCGTCGGCTTCCGCTCCCCGCTAAGGGCAATGCACCGCACCGCAACAGCCGTTTCAAACGAGAGACCGGCACGGGAGGAACTTCTGCGCCCGGGAGCCTTCAACCTGCCGGGTCAGACAGTTTACTCGAAAGCTCTCACCCTTTTTGTTGCACTGTCGCTTCTTCTCGGCACGGCCGTTGTCTTTCTCACCAGTGAAATCATTCTCAGGGAGTTCCGACAGACCGAGCGCCTGGAGATGGTTTCAACATTGCAGCGGTTGACGGTTGTCCTGAGCCGAGAGACCAGGCCGCTCGAAATTTCTCTCACCGATTGGATCGGACGAAATTCCGATCCGCTGAGCGGAAACCTGATGAAGCCGACAACCAAGGGATTGGCCGCGCTGCAAGTCGATTTTCTCTCACGCATCGCTGCCGATGGGCGCTCGCTGGAGACCGCCTTCGTGGATAGCAAGATGAAGGATCTCTACCTGGAGCCGGCATTGTGGTTGGGCTGGATCAACAACAATATCCCGCTGGGATTTGAACCCTCCCGCACCGGCTTCATTCTGATGGGAGACAATCTCACTGCACTGGCTTGGACTCCAAGGGATGACGGCTCGAAAATCAGCGCCGGACGCATTTTCGGAGAGCAATCGTTTTCCTTTCTTGAGGGAATTTTCGGTGCGCGTGTGAAATTCGAACCGCTGAGGAGCCTGCAGGTTTCGCCCGGCAGCAACGATCCCCTGCTCACGATGCTTGCCAAGCACGAGTTCGTCGTCGAAGCAAAAGGTCCGAATGAACTGGTCGGCTACGTTCTTATACGAGGGATCAACGGAAGCCCGATCGGGCAGATCCAACTCACACAGGGCCGGCCACTTTTTCGTGCGGGTTTGCAGGCCGTGCAGGTTTTTCTGACCGTCCTGACATTCGCTGGCGGCACCCTGTTCCTTGTCGTGTGGTTTTTGCTTGACCGCACAATCCTTGCGAGGATCCGTGATCTCACTCGCCGGGTCGAGGCGGAAAAGGACTGGGTTAATCTTCCCCTGGAACTGAAATTCCGCGGAAATGATGAACTTGCGCTCCTCGCCCGGCGGATCGAAGAACTGACCGGCGAGCTTGAGCGGGCTCAGTGGAGCTACCGGGCCATTGTCGAGGACCAGACGGAGGTTATCTGCCGCTTCAATGCCGCATTCTCCATCACTTTTTCAAACGGCGTCTTCCGCAGGCTGTTTCCTCACGACCCGAACAGCGGTGGCTTTTTGCAGCTGTGCCTGCCCTCGAAGATGTTCGAGTCCCTGACTAAAAAATTCATTGAACTCACTCCCGAACGGCCATCTGCGGTGTTTTTGCAGCAGATCGAGAGCGATGCTGGCGGGTCCGGCATTTGGTTTCGTTGCACGTTGCGTGCGAACTTCGGCATCGACGGGCGCGCGCAGGGCGCCCAATGGGTGGCAACTGACATCACGACTCAGGTCCAAGCGCAGCAGCGCGTGGAGGATTCTGAGCGACGCCTTCGCTCGCTTTCAAGCCGCCTCATGCGTCTCCAGGATGATGAACGCCGTAAAATTGCGCGCGAATTGCACGACTCGACGGCGCAAAGCCTGTCGGCGCTCGAAATGAACATGAGCCTTCTGGACCCGCTTGCCGCAGACGAGAAGACCAAGCGGATCGTGGCAGAAACACGGCAGATCGCCAGGGACTGCTGCCTGGAGCTGAGAACCATCTCCTACCTTCTCCATCCGCCGCTCCTCGACGAGGTCGGTCTCCGGTTTGCCATCCAATGGTTTGCGGATGGGTTCACGAAGCGGACATCGATCGATGTCCGCCTGGATCTCATGGAGGATTTCCCCAGGCTCGATGCCGATGTCGAAACCACGCTGTTCCGCGTGCTTCAGGAATCGATGACAAACATCTACCGGCACTCCGGAGCCACCCGTGCCTGGATCAGCCTTGCCGCCCGAGCGGACGGCATTTTTCTGGAAATCCGCGACAACGGCTCAGGGATCGATCCCGCGGCACCGGAACAATCAACAGGCAGTGAGGGCGTTGGTTTCGCCGGCATGCGCGAACGTCTCATCCAGCTGAATGGCCGTCTGGACATCAAATCCTCTCCATACGGTCTCAGCGTCCAGGTCACGCTGACTCCGCATCACTTACTGCCTGCTGCGACGAGCTAACCACATCCGAAAAATCTCCATGCCAGCAGAACCCATTAAAATTCTCATCGCCGATGACCATGAGATCGTGCGCCACGGCGTGCGCAATCTCATCGAGAGCGTCCCCGCCTACGTTTGTTGTGCCGAGGCAACAACCGGCCGCGATGCCGTGCGGCTGGCCGAGCAGGAGGGTCCGGCTATTGCCATCCTCGATATCAGCATGCCGGAGCTCAACGGAATTGAAGCCGCACGCCAGATCCTAAAAAGATGCCCGGGCACGAAGGTCTTGATTTTCACCGTACATGACGCCGAGCAACTCGTCTACGAGGTGTTCAACACGGGCGCCCATGGATACGTCTTGAAATCCGACGCAGGCCGCCACCTTCTTACCGCGATTGAGAGCGTCCTTGCCGGGAAACACTATTTCAGCTCCCGCGTCTCCGAGGTGCTCTTTGAAAGTTTCCAAAAGAAGGACATGCCGCACCTGCCCGCGGATGACGGAACGAAGCCGACAACCAGAGAGCGTGAGATTATCCAGCTTCTGGCGGAGGGAAAAAGCAACAAGGAGGTCGCCTCCGCCCTGGGTATCAGCGTCAAAACGGCCGAAACCCACCGCGCGGCGGTCATGCGGAAACTTGGACTCCACTCAATCGGCGAGCTCGTGCGCTACGCCATCCGCAACCACATCATTCAGGCTTGAGACGTCCTCAGAGCAACTCGGCAATCTGAACGGCGTTCAGTGCCGCCCCCTTGAGGAGTTGGTCGCCGCAAACCCAGAAAGCAAGGCCGTTCTCCAAGGCGCAGTCCAGCCGCATACGACCGACAAAGCAATCGTCCTTGCCTGCGCAGCCCAGCGGCATCGGATAGCCATCCTCCATGATCTGTACGCCGGGCGCAGCCTGGATGGCGGCGCACGCTTCCCGCACGCCGACCGGACGCTCGAACTCAGCGCTGACAGCCACCGAATGCGCACGATAAACAGGAACGCGGACGCATGTGACCGACGCCTTGAACGTGGAGAGGTGCATGATCCTGCGTCCCTCATTCTGCATTTTCATCTCCTCTTTCGTGTAGCCGCTATCGAGAAAACTGTCGACTTGAGGAATCACATTGAACGCGATCTGATGCGGAAATACCTCCCGCTTCACCTCAAGATCCCGGGCCACCGAATCGATCTGATGCCGGAGTTCCTCGATGGCCCGGGCACCTGCACCCGAGACCGCCTGGTAGCTGGAAGCAAAAATCCTCTTCACGCGGAATTTTTGATGGAGAGGGAAAAGCGCTAGCAGGGTGACTGCCGTGGTGCAATTGGGATTTGCGATGATTCCCTTGTGGTTCTTCACATCACCGGGGTTGATCTCGGGCACAACCAGCGGAACATGGTCGACCATGCGGAAAGCCGACGAATTATCCACCACCACCGCTCCGGAATCGACGGCGACCGGACCGAATTCTTTGGAAATGGGCGATCCGGCGCTGAAGAGTGCGATGTCGATTCCCTCGAAGGAATTGACTCCCAGCGGTTCAATGGCGACCTCCTCCCCACGGAACTTCAGGGTTCGCCCGGCCGAGCGGGGCGATGCCAGCAGACGAAGGCTGGAAACGGGGAAATTGCGGCGCTCCATGACGCGGAGCATTTCCACACCAACGGCTCCGGATGCACCAACGATTGCGACTTTGAATGATTTGGACATAATAAATGAATGGAACTGGATCAACCGAACGGCGAAGACGCGGACCCCATCGAGATTCACGTGGAGGTCGCCGAACAGACCCTCCATCTTCTCTCGAATGGAAAAATCGTCAAGTCTTGGCCTGTGTCGACCTCGGCATTTGGCCTCGGGTTCGAACCGGGAAGCTTTCGGACGCCGACCGGACGCTTTCGGGTCGCCGAAAAAATCGGCCACGATGCGCCGGACTGGGCAGTTTTCAAGGCCCGGGTTCCGACTGGAGAAATCGCTTGTCCCGGTGGAGAATCCGATGAAGTCCTCACCCGGATTCTCCGCCTGGAGGGCCTTGATTCTGAAAATGGCAACACCTGGGACCGATACATCTACATCCATGGAACAAATCAGGAGGACCGGATTGGCTTCCCGGCGAGCCATGGGTGCATCAGGCTCCGCAACGCCGACGTGAAAGAACTTTTTTCCATGATCCCGGCAGGCACATCCCTCACGATCGCCTAGACTCCGTAAATCCCGTGACGTTTCCTGAAATCGTCCGCGAAATGTTATTGTCAGTTCGTCAAGATGTGACAATGTCCCCACAGGCAACACGCCAGGAAAGGGGGGGAATATCAACGTGAACTTTGTTAAAATCGCAACAGCGGCAGCCATTGCCGTGGCAGCGCTCAGCCTCGGTGCATGCGCAAGCAAGCCGAAGCCGGCACCAGCGCCAAGCAGCATCGGCTGCTCCAAATAAGGGCAACCACAACCAGTATAGGCCGGGCGGAAAGCAATTTCTGCCCGGCCTTTACTCTATTTAGAGCCCGGTCGGATGATCAATAAACTGACACGGAAGCGCGAACTTCTCTGAAAGATGGGTGGACAGCGCCTTGACGCCGAAGGTTTCCGTGGCGTAGTGGCCTGCGAGAAAAAGATTGATCCCGAGTTCCTCCGCCGCCGTGTAAGCCCAGTGGGGCCCTTCTCCGGTAATCAGCGTATCGATTCCGGCTGCGGCCACCTTGGCCACCTCGCCTCCAGCCGCACCGGTGACGACGGCAATTTTTCGGGCAACGATCGGTCCGCCGGCCGCCAGATGGATATGCCCCCCGACCGCCCGCTCCAGGTGATCAAAGAGCACCTCACGATTCACCTCGGCGTCAAAGCGCAGTCCGACTGACTGCCCTCCGAACTCCAAAAAGCCGGTGCCATCCTCCAATCCAATCGCCCCGGCAAGGAGGGCATTGTTGCCGAATTCCGGGTGCCGGTCCAAAGGCAAATGGGCGCTGTAAACCGCCATGTCGGCCTCGATGAGCATCCGCACCTTGCGAAAATTCGCACCCGTCACCGGCGCGAGTCCGCTCCAGAAAAGGCCGTGGTGGACGAGCAGAAAGTCAACCCCAGCCTCGGCGGCCTCCTGGATGACGGCCTCACAGGCGTCCACGGCAGCTCCGACCCGCGAGAGCCCGCCGGAATTGGCCATCTGCAGGCCGTTCAGCGCATTCGGGTAATCCGGAGAATCCCTGATGCGAAGCAGATCGTCAAGATACTGGGTCATTTCGTGCAAGTGCATGGGATCCATTTGAACCGATCATCATCTTGAAAAGAAGATTTTTCCTTTTCCCGGCGATCCGATACGTTCCGCATCTATGCTCAGGACCGGAATCGTCGGGCTGCCCAACGTGGGCAAGTCCACACTCTTTAACGCAGTCACCCGTACGCGCAAAGCGCAGGCGGCCAATTTTCCCTTTTGCACGATCGAGCCGAATGTCGGCATCGTCAGCGTCCCCGACGACCGGCTCGCCGCGCTCGCGGCGATCACAAAATCGGAAAAAATCCTGCCGGCCGCCATCGAGTTCGTGGATATCGCGGGACTCGTTGCCGGCGCCAGCATCGGGGAAGGCCTTGGAAACCAGTTTCTCAGCCACATTCGGGAGGTCGACGCGATCATCCAGGTCGTGCGTTGCTTCGAAAGCGAGGACATCCACCATGTGACGGGATCGGTCGATCCGGTTCGCGACATCGAGATCATTAACACCGAACTGATCCTTGCAGATCTGGCCTCGGTCAAGAAGCGCGCGGAGCGTGCACAAAAGGGATCCCGCAGCGGCGACAAGACCGCCAAGGCGGAGTTGGTCCTTGCCGAAAAGCTGATCCCTCACCTTGACTCCGGCCGGCCCGCGCTCGTGGCCGACCTCCTGCCCGAGGAAAAAGTCCTCCTCCAGGGATTCTTTCTGCTTTCCTCAAAGCCGACGCTCTTCGCCTGTAACGTTGGTGAAAACGATCTCTCCTCCCTTGAAGGGGACTCCATCGTGGCAAAACATGTGCGCGCGGTCCGGGAATTCGCCTCAGCGCATCTCGGCAGCGAGGCGGTTGTGATCAGCGCTCAGATTGAGAGCGAGCTTGCCGACCTCCCGCCGGAGGAGGCACTCGAATTCCTTTCCGGTCTGGGAGTGACCGACAGCGGGGTCAGCCAGCTGATCCGTGCAGCCTACCACCTGCTCGGACTGCGGACATATCTGACCACCGGTCCGAAGGAGACGCGTGCCTGGACGATTCATGCGGGCGACAAGGCTCCGGCGGCAGCCGGCGTCATCCACAGCGACTTCGAGCGGGGGTTCATCGCGGCCCAAATCATCGCGTTCGATGATCTCGTTGCCTTCGGCTCCGAAGCAAAAGCCCGCGAAGCCGGCAAGCTTCGCCTCGAAGGAAAAGAATATGTCGTCCAGGACGGCGACGTGGTCGAATTCCGATTCAACGTGTGAGCGCTGGCCGGCCGCAACCCAACGGAAATTTCCGCAGCTCATTGGCGGGCGATCCAGCCAGCACAAGTGGCTGACAACGGCGACCGGCGATGGCGAACATTTTTCCGAAGTGGACGAACGCCCTGCCGATCAAGTTGGCTGTCTGCCTGATGGTTTTGGCTGCGGGTTCGGTTTTCGGGGTCGCCTATTACTTCACTCCGAAGTATACGCGGGTCGGTTACGAGCCCACTCAGCCTGTTCCCTTCTCGCATGCCCTCCATGTTCAGCAGCTGGGAATGGACTGCCGGTATTGCCACGGATTCGTTGAGATGGCAGCACATTCGAATCTGCCGACGACCCAGAGCTGTATGGCCTGCCACGCGCAGATCCGTGCGACGAGCCCCAAGTTGGCGCCGCTTCGCGAAAGCTGGCTCACCGGAGAGCCGGTACGATGGGCCCGGATCCATCAAGCTCCGGACTTCGTCTATTTCAACCATGCCGTCCATGTGAACCGCGGCGTGAGTTGCGTAAGCTGCCACGGGGCTGTGAACGAGATGTCGGCGGTCTACCAGGCCAAGCCGCAAAGCATGTCCTGGTGCCTGGAATGCCACCGCGCACCCGAAAACTTTTTGCGCCCCCCGGGCGCGGTTTTTGACATGGCGTGGAATCCCCCGGGTGAAGCCGGTCAGAAAGCCATCGGAACTGATTTAAAAAACGCATGGGAGGTCAATCCTCCCGTGACCTGCGGAGGATGCCACCGGTGAAAAGAAAGACGCAGCATCCGGGGCATCCGGAAAAGCCGACAATCTGGCGCAGCTTGCGGGAACGCGAGAACGATCCGGAGTTTGAAGAATTGCTCAGCGAGGAATTCCCGGGCGGGGCTGCCTCGCCCGGGGCCAATGGGCTGACGAAACGCGACTTCCTCAAACTGATGGGGGCATCCATGGCACTCGCCGGCGCAGGCCTGAGCGGATGCCGGCGCCCCCCCTCCTCGCTCGTGCCGTTCTCCAAAGGTGTCGAGTGGGCGGTGCCGGGAAAGTTCCTCTACTATGCCACCGCAATGCCGTGCCGCCAGGGGGCGGTCCCGCTCGTGGCCACCACTGTGGATGGCCGGCCCACAAAACTGGAAGGGAATCCACTACATCCGTCCAGCAACGGAGGAACAAACTGTTTTGCCCAGGCAGCAATCCTCGAACTCTACGATCCTCACCGGTCAAAACAGATCACCGAACACGGACGTCCCTGCGAGGACGGCATGTTTGAAGGCTTCCTCAAAAAACTGGGCGACAATCCCGCAAGCGGTCTTGCGGTTCTCGCTGAGAGCAAACACTCTCCCACACGCGACCGCCTGCGAATGGAACTGCAAAGCAATTTTCCGGACTTGCTTTGGTGTGAATACGATCCGGTTGGCGACAGCGAAGCAGCTCTTGCGAGCGAGGCATGCTTCGGCGGCGGCGTACGGTTCGAAATCGACTACGGTCTGGCAGATGTGATCCTTGCCATCGACAGTGACTTTCTCAACCCGGCAGAAACGCTCGACACGGGAGGTTTTTTTCGGCGGCGCGAACCTGGCTCGCAGCCCATGAACCGCCTCTACGTCATCGAAAACCACTTCACGCTGACCGGCGGAATGGCCGACCATCGGCTAAGAAGCAAAGTTTCGCACATGGGGGGGCTCGTCCTCGCGCTGGCCCAGCACATTTCTGATCAGACAAACAGCGGGGAACTGAACGCGATTCTCTCCTCGTTCCCCGCGGAGGGGCCGGCTCGCACAGAGCCTTGGATCAAGGCCTGCGCAAACGATCTCCTCCGCTCGCCCGGTCGTTCCCTCATACTGACCGGCCCGCAAACTCCAGCGCCGATCCAGGTCCTGGTTCACGGGATCAACCGCGCACTGGGCAACCATGGGGCAACGATCACCGGGCTTTCGGACCCGATGCCGAGGCCTGCCTCGATTTCCGCACTTTGCTCTGCCATGGCGAGAGGCACCATCCAAACCCTGCTGATCCTTGAGGGCAACCCGGCCTATAATGCTCCTGCGGATCTCAACTTCCCGGCCTTGTTGGCAGGCGTTCCTGATGTTGTCCGGCTGGGCCTGTTCGAGGACGAAACAAGCAAGTTATCCAAATGGCACGTGCCAGCGGCGCACTTTCTGGAATCCTGGGGTGATGCACGCACGCTGGACGGAACCTATTCCTCGATCCAGCCGATGATCCTGCCGCTCTGGGGCGGCCTGTCTGACCTGGCATTGCTCGGCCGGCTTCTCGGCATTGCCAATCCGGATGGCCCCGCAATGGTGCGCGCGACGTTCGAGGGTCTGACAAATTCCCCGGACGGCTCGGATGGTCTCTGGAGCGAATTTCTCCGCTGCGGGTTTCTACCCACAAGTAATTTTCAAAAGGTTCCTCTGGCGTTCCGCCAGGAGCCAGCCGCGGCCCTTGCTGCGCAATATTCTTCCCCCACGGATGGACTGGAACTCGTTTTTCTCCGGAGCAACAGCGTTGATGATGGGCGCTTCGCCAACAACGCATGGCTCCAGGAGACACCCGACTTCGCGACCAAACTTGTCTGGGACAACGCGGCGCTTTTGAGCCCGGTAACCGCGCAGCGACTCGGAATTCGCACCGGTGACAGTGAACATGCAGACATCGTCGAAATCAGCCACGGGGGGCGGATCATCGAAGTAGCCGCGCTCGTCGCGCCCGGTCACGCCGACGACTCAATTTCGATGGCACTGGGGTACGGACGCAAGGGTGTTTCCTCCCTGCTCGAAGGTGTCGGCTTTGACGCATATCCGCTGCGCAGGAACGGCAACCCGCGATCCCTCGGTGGGGTTACAGTCCGACTGACCGGGAGGTCGTATGAGTTCGCCCTCACACAGGAACATCACAGCATGCAGGGACGCGATCTCGTGAGGCAGGGAACGCTTGAACGATTTCAGCGTGAGCCGCAATTTGCCAAGTCCATGGGGGGAAACACTCCCGGTCACCCTCGCGAGCCTCTCAATCAGTCCCCCCCCCCCGCCTCGCAAGAGCAGTGGGGCATGGCGATCGATCTGAATATCTGCACGGGCTGCAACGCCTGCGCGGTCGCCTGCCAGGCGGAAAATAACGTGCCCGTGGTCGGCAAGGTTCAGGTCCGCAATACCAGGGACATGGCTTGGATCCGGATCGACCGTTACTTTTCCGGGAATGCCAATGAGCCGGAGATGCTGCCCCAGCCGGTCATGTGTCAGCATTGTGAGAAGGCCCCTTGCGAACCCGTATGCCCGGTGAATGCGACCGTACATAGCGAGGACGGGCTTAACCTCATGACCTATAACCGTTGCATCGGCACCCGGTATTGCGCGAGCAACTGTCCATGGAAAGTCCGGAGATTCAACTTTTTTGACTACAACGAGCGTCCTCTCGATGAACTCTACTGGGGACCACTTGCTAGCAAAGGCATGGCTGAGAGCCTGAAGATGGCAAAAAATCCGAATGTCACCGTGCGCATGCGCGGGGTGATGGAAAAATGCACATTCTGCATCCAGAGGATCGAGGAGGCGCAAATCACACGCCTTATCGAAGCCGGACCGACGCCTGCCAGCAAGACCCCGCTTCCGATATTCCAATCGGCCTGTCAGCAGGCGTGCCCGAGCCGGGCGATCGTGTTTGGAAATATCGCCGACCCTTCCAGCCCTGCGGCCCGCCAGCGTAATTCCCCGCGGGGATACACGCTGTTCGATCACCTGGGAGCCGGACCGAGGGTGACCTACCTCGCGCGTCTCCGGAACCCCAATCCGGAAATGCCGGATGCCGAGCTGGCGGATGCATCCGGGGCGGCGATTCCAGAATCCAAGCCGCCGGAGCGGGACCAACCGTCATGACTGCAAATGCAGAATCCCCACGCCGAGAGGATGACGTCACAGAGAACGTCTGTTCGATCATCGATGCCGCCGCTCCGCGCTGGTGGTGGCTCGCGATCAGCGTGGCCGGGACAATGATGGCAATCTGCTTTTTGTGCCTTTTTTACCTTGTCTCAACGGGCGTTGGCGTGTGGGGAAATAACAATGCCACCGGATGGGCGTGGGATGTGACCAACTTTGTCTTCTGGATCGGCATCGGACACGCGGGCACGCTGATCTCGGCAATTCTCTTTCTGACCCGCCAGAAGTGGCGCACGCCGATCCACCGTGCGGCAGAAGCCATGACCCTGTTTGCCGTGATTTGTGCCGCCATCTACCCGGCCCTCCATCTCGGTCGGGCATGGATGGTCTGGTTCATGCCGCCGATCCCCAACTCAAACGCCATCTGGCCGAACTTCCGCAGCCCGCTCCAGTGGGACATGTTCGCCATCGGGACCTATTTCACGGTCTCCGTTCTTTTCTGGTACACCGGACTCATCCCCGATCTTGCGACGATCCGTGACCGTTGCCGCGGAAAAATCCGGAAGGTGATCTACGGCCTGCTCGCCCTCGGCTGGCGGGGCGGCAACCGCCAGTGGCGCCACTTTGCGGCCGCCTACCTGCTGCTCGCCGGACTCTCAACCCCGCTTGTTCTCTCCGTGCACTCCGTGGTTTCGTGCGACTTCGCTGTCACGATTGTCCCCGGATGGCACACGACGCTTTTCCCTCCGTATTTTGTGGCCGGGGCGATTTTCGGCGGGTTCGCGATGGTGCTGACAATTCTGATTCCTGTGCGTGCGCTCTATCCTCCCCTGCAGGGCCTCGTGACGGCATTTCATGTGGACAAGATGTGCAAGGTTATTCTGCTCACCGGCTCGCTGATCGGATATTGCTATGGGATCGAGCTATTCACCGTCTGGTATGGAGGGAACCCCTACGAACAGGCGGCTTTCCGGGAAAGGATTTTCGGACCGTATGCCTGGGCGTTTGCCTTGATGATTTTCTGCAACGTTCTTGTGCCGCAGCTCTTTTGGTTCCGGACTATCCGCTCCCACCTCCTGTGGGTTTGGATCATCGTGCAATTTCCGAATGTGGGCATGTGGCTGGAACGCTTTGTGATCGTCACAGGAACGCTTGACCGCGGTTTTTTGCCCTCCGCATGGGGCCGCTTCGCTCCCACGTGGGTGGACATCTTCACATTTGCCGGAACGTTCGGTCTCTTTGCTTTTCTTTTTCTGCTTTTCATCCGCTACCTGCCGATGATCTGCATTTTTGAGGTGAAAGCGGACGCGGCGGAAGCGCAGGCGGAGGAGGCGGCCCGATGAAAACCCATGCCATCGCTGCCGAAATGCCAAATGCCAAGGCGCTACTCCATGCGGCACGAACGATCCGCGACGCCGGAGTGCGTCACTGGGACGTCTACTCGCCCTACCCGATCATCGGCATGGACGAGGCAATGGGACTGCCGGCGTCTCCAGTAGGCCGCCTGGCGTTCTTTGGCGGCTTGGCAGGTTTTCTGGGGGCGACTTCAGTCCAGTTCGCCACGACGACATATCTCTATCCGTTGGATGCTGGTGGCATGCCAAACGGCATCCTTGCTCTGCCTGCGTTTTTCCCCATTATCTTCGAAACGACAATTCTCGCGGCAGCCCTCACCACCATGGCTGGCATGGTCCTCCTCAGCCGCCTGCCACGACTTCACCATCCGCTTTTCGACTGGTCCCGCTTCCGCGGTGTGACCGCGGACAAGTTCATCGTGGTTCTGGAGACGTGCGACCCGAACTATTCCGAACAGGCGCTGCGGGAGCTCCTGGCCTCCTGCGGGGGCATAGACATCTCAGCGGTTCAAGAGGAGGAATGAAAACGTTTCTCGTATCCTTCGGCTTTTTAATCCTGCTGGTCGTTGCGATTGCCGGATTCCGCGGTGCCAAATCGCTCCGTCCCCCGATTGAAATTTTTTCGGACATGGTCCGCCAGCCAAAAATCAAAGCTCAGGTCCCGAGCTCATTTTTTGCGGACGGACGTGCGGCCCGCGAGCCGGTTCCCGGAACGGTTCCTCTTGGCTACGTGATGCCGGTCGGCGGAAATTCCAAGTCGCCCGGCGGTTCCTCCGGTTTTGGCTTCGGATCTGACTACTTGAACACCGGCCGCATGGGAGCCCAGTGGGGAACCGGCTTACCGGTTGATGCGACCGCAGAATTGCTCGAACGCGGGCGCGAGCGCTACGCAATCCACTGTGCGGTTTGCCACGGGGCAACCGGTGCGGGTAACGGGATCGCCTACCAACTCGGGCTCGTCACGGTCGCCAACCTGCAGCAGCCACGGATCAGAGAAATGGCCGATGGCGAAATTTTCAACACGATCAGCAACGGAAAAAATACCATGGTCGGTTATGGCGACAGGATCCAGGTCCCCGACCGCTGGGCAATCATCGCATATGTCCGGGCACTGCAAAAATCCCAAGGTGGCGCCACTCTGACCGATGTGCCAGCCGACGAGCGCCGGAAACTTGAGGAGGCAAGGCCATGAGCCATTCGACTGGCACTTCCCTCACGGCGGGCCGTAGAAGCCGTTCCGCCCACCTGTCCATTGCAGCAGGGATTTTTGCCCTGACGGCCGGAGTTGCCGGATATTCGGACATCCGGCAGCTTGCATTTTCTTATCTCCTCGTCTTCCTCTATTTTCTCACAATCTGCACGGGCTGCCTTTTTTGGATTCTGGTCCACTACTCGACCGGCGCCCGCTGGAGCATCGTCGTTCGGAGGCAATTGGAGAACGCAGCCGCCCTCCTTGCCGTGCTTGCCGTTCTGTTTTTGCCCCTCGTTTTTTTTGCGCCATCAATCTGGAGTTGGATGACCGTGCCGGCCGGTGCCGATCCTGCATTGGATGCCAAGCGCGCGTATCTCACCATCTGGTTTTTCTGGGGCCGTTCGGCATTTTACCTTCTCTTTTTTTCTGTGGCGGCCCTCGTTCTGAGATCCGCATCAGTTCACCAGGACAGCGACGGATCCGCCCGGTGGACCGCACGCTGCAGGAAGCTCTCTCTGGCCGGACTTCCGCTTTTCGCCATCGCAATGACTTTTGCCTCCGTCGACTGGCTCATGGGGCTTGATTGCAGCTGGTCTTCAGCAATTTGGGGCGTTTATCTTTTTGCCGGATCTGCTCTGAACGGGCTTTGCCTGCTTGTCCTCATCGTCTCCGCTCTGCGATCGAGAGGCTTGCCTTCAACGATTGTCACTGCGGAGCACTACCACCTCATGGGCCGACTTCTGCTCGCATTCACGATGTTCTGGGCCTACATCGCATACAGCCAGTATATGATCATCTGGTATGCAAAAATCCCGGAGGAGACCGCCTATTTTACCCTGCGTTCGTCCGGGAGTTGGCGGTTTTTCGGTTTGGCGCTCCTGGTCGGGCATTTTTTAATTCCGTTTCTGCTGCTGCTGCCGGCTCGCTGGAAAAGAAAGCCCTCGTTTCTGTGCGTGATGGCATCCTGGCTTTTGGCAATGCACTTCCTCGACCTTTATTTCATTGTGATGCCCATCCTGAGCCCGGCGTCCCCGACGGTTTCCTGGCTGGATGTCATTTGTTTTCTCGGCTTCGTGTGTATTCTGTCCGCGGCGTTCCTTCGCATCCTGTCCACCGCCGCCCTTTGGCCGCTCCGCGATCCGCAACTCGGCGCATCAATCCATTTAAAAGTCTGATGCTGATTCGCCCTCCAACTGGAAGCACCCCCGGAAGCCACTGGAGCATTTTTCTTGGCGCTGCGGGTTTGCTTGCCCTTTTTGTGGTGCTTTCCTCCTGGCTGTCGCACGAGGTTCCTCGGGATAGGGATCCCATTGAGGCTGCGCGATCCGAGGAGCGCCTGAAGGCGCTCGCGACCCTCCGCGCCCAAGATGCGCAAAAGCTTAAAACTTTCGCATGGGTCGACCGGGCCAATGGAAGCGTTCAGATCCCGATCGAGCTTGCCATGGATCGGGTCCTGCCTGAGTTGCAATCGGCCAAACCAAAGCCCGCCTATCCGGTGGCGAGCCCTCGACCCTCCCCGCCGGCAGCGGCGATCGTGCCAAAGCCATGAGCCCCACGCAGGTTTCCGTACCGGAAAATCCTTCCGACAACCATGAGATCATCCTTCGCTTGGAAATTGACCGTTCCACGCGCATTCCGGTTCTTTTCGCTTTTGCGAGTGCGATCTTCTGGCTTCTCGTCGGCTCCCTCCTCGGATTGGCTTCCGCGTGGAAATTGACATGCCCCTGGCTGCTTGACGGCATCCCATGGTTGAGCTTCGGCCGGCTTCGGCCCGCGCATTTAAACACCATCGCCTATGGCTGGGCATCACTTTCCGGAATCGGGGCTGGTCTCTGGATGTCGGCCAGGCTCTGCCAGGTTCGGGCGGTCGAGCCCAGGCTCATTACTGTCTCGATTTGCGTTTGGAATTTGGGCCTTGCGGCGGGCCTCTTCGGCATTCTTGCGGGCGCATCCAACTCGATCGGATGGCTCGAATTGCCCGGCTATGCGTCAGCCCTGCTCCTCGCGGCATTCTTTCTCCTCGCCCTCTGGATGTTTGCCATGTTCTGCCGGCGCCCGAACGGGCCGGTCTACATCTCGGAATATTATGTGTTCGCCGCCTTGCTGTGGTTTCCCTGGATCTATTCCACCGCGAACACCCTCCTGGTCTGGCGCCCAGTGCCCGGTCCAGCCCAGCCAGCAGTAAACTATTGGTTCGCGCAAACCTTCATGACCCTATGGATTGTGCCGCTCGGGCTTGCCGCGGCATTTTATCTGATTCCCAAAATTCTGGGAGTCCCGCTTCACAGCAAAAAACTCGCCCGGTTCGGTTTCTGGTCCTTTGCCGCACTCGCCGCCTGGAGAACCGGGCAGCATATGATCGGGGGACCGCTCCCCGCGTGGATGGCTCCGGCGGCCACAGCCGCCGGAATTCTCTCACTGGTGCCAGTGGTTGCCGTCGCTGCCAACCTGCATTTGACCATGCGGGGGCATTTTGAAAGGCTCCTCACCAGTCCATCATTGCGCTTCACGGTTTTTGGTGCCGTCGCTTATACAGCGACAGCATTACCCGGCACCCTGCTGGCCCTGCCGTCGTTCAACGCGGTTGCGCATTTCACCGATTTCACTATCGGCCATTCACACCTCGGGATGTATGCCTTTTTTTCCATGGTCATGTTCGGAGCGATCTATTTTATCGCTCCGCGGCTGACTGGTGGCGAGTGGCCGTCCGTCGCGCTCATCCGCTGGCATTTCCGGCTTTCCGCCACCGGAATTGTCGTGATGGTCATGGCGCTCTCCCTCGGGGGGCTGCTCCAGGGGCTGGCGCTCGCCGACCCGGAGGCAGCTTTCCAAACGTCGATTGCCTTCGCTTCCCCCTTCCGCTGGATCCGCGGACTTGCCGGATTTCTGCTTCTGGCCGCGCACATCGTGTTCGCCTGGCATTTCGTCCGAATGCTTGTTTCTCCTTTGCGCGGCCAGTCCTCTCCCACACTTCTGTGGGAATCCGATGTGGAGAACCCCGTCGTTCCATGAGCCGGCCAGCCATAGCACTTTTCGCATTGATAACTGTCTTCTTTGCCGGATGGGCCGGTATCGTCGGCTACTCCAGCCTGGTGCTTGGCAACCTGCAGCCTGTTCCCGACGAGGAGACCGGAAGCATTTCGCCTCCTGCCTCATCCGGTCTTGCAATTGAGGGGGCTCGGATTTATGCCGAAAACGGCTGCGTCTACTGCCATAGCCAGCAGGTGAGGCAATCCCCGCTGACGTCAGATCTGCAAAAAGAACTCGGCCTCCGGGCCACTGTGCCCGGCGACTATCTCCGATTTGGAAGGGCATTCCCCGGTTCGATGCGCACCGGTCCGGATCTGACCAACGTGGGTCTCCGGCAGCCTGATGCGAATTGGCACCACCGACACCTGTACGAACCACGGATGGTGACTCCTTGGTCTCTGATGCCCTCTTTTCGCCACCTCTACGACCTGCGTCCGATCCAGGGTCAAACTTCCCAGACAGCGGTTCACGGCCTGTCCGGTCCCCTCGCACCTGCTGAAGGATTCGAAGTTGTTCCAACCGGCGACGCGTTGGCCCTTGTTGCTTATTTGCTTTCACTTCAGCAGAACTATCCGCTTCCAGATGCCCCGCTGCCAAAGGCCAAATAGACGATGAATCCTGCAAGCTCCGGTTCCGATGAAGCTTCCGCCTGCGGTCCACAAGGTCCTGCACCTGCGGAACGTGAACATCGTGAACCGCAGACCGGCCAGGCACGAATCCCCCCATGGCTCATCGCGTTGAGCATCGTCGCCTGCATCGTGGCAGGAGCCGGTCTCGCGGCCCACCTCTCCCGACCGAACCACCTGCTGCCTTCAGGTAGCCTCCAGATCGAACCTACCGACCCGATCGCGCTCGGGAAGCGCGTGTATTTGCAGTCGTGCGCCGCCTGCCACCAGCCTGCCGGGCTAGGGATTCCAGGTCTTTTTCCTCCGCTTGCGGGAAGCGAGTGGGTCACCGGCAGCGCCACCCATGGGGACAATCACCTTGTCCATATCCTGCTCCATGGAATCCAGGGACCATTGGAAGTATCCGGCAAGCCGTTCAACAGCGCCATGCCGCCCTGGAACAACCTGACCGATGCAAAGATTGCGGCTGTCCTAACCTATATCCGCACGGAGTGGGGCAATTCCGCTCCCGGCATTTCCCCGGCTTTTGTCAAAGACCTTCGCGAACAGACCGGCCAACGCCCAATCCCGTGGTCCCAGAAAGAACTCCTGTCGATGCCTCCACAAAAAGCCCCCTTCGGCGTCCCCGAAGCCGCGGCGGCTCCCCAGGCGACGACTCCCTGAATGCTGTTCTGCGCTTGGCAGCCGCTTGATCAGGCAAAGATATCCTGACCGTCCTCACGATCCTGCCAACGGCGGATTCGAAAGATGTGAGCCGGACGGGTATGCGGATTCAGGGCAATGAAGTTTCTGGCGCCGCGCCAGGAAAACCGCTCGCCGGTCATCAGATCCTCGACAACAAAATCCTCGTTCTCCCCGATTCCGAATTCCGCAAGTGGCACGTGCACAAAAGCCGTCTGCGGCTGGAAGGGATCGACGGTGACAGCAACGAGGATCAGGTTATCGAGCGATGCAGTCGCCTTGCTGAAACAGAGAATGTTGTCATTTTCAGCGGTCTGGATGCGGAGGTTTGAATATTCCTGAAGCGCACGATTCTGGCGCCGGATGGAATTGAGCCTGGTGAGGAAATCCTTGATATTGCCGGGGGCATTCCAATCGCGAACCTTGAACTGGTATTTTTCCGAATCGGCGTATTCCTCCCGGCCGGGCAGAGCCGCATTCTCGCAAAGCTCAAACCCGCTGTAGATCCCGTAAACAGGACACGACATCGTAGCCAGCACGGATCTGATCAGGAAGGCGGGGCGACCGCCCCTCTGCAGGAATTCCGGAAGAATGTCCGGGGTGTTCGTGAAAAAATTCGCGCGGAAGAATTCCTTCAAGTCAGTCTGCGTGAGCTCGGTGAGATACTCCGCTAGCTCGTATTTGGAATTCCGCCAGGTGAAGTAAGTATAGCTTTGCGTAAACCCGGCCTTGGCCAGTTCCTGCATCATCTTCGGACGCGTGAACGCTTCACTGAGGAAAACCGCGTCGGGAAATCCGGACTTCACCTCGGCGATCACCCATTCCCAGAAGGAAACCGGCTTGGTGTGGGGATTGTCCACGCGGAAGATCCGCACGCCGCGCTCGCACCAGAAGAGGATCACGTCACGCAGTTCGTCCCAGAGCTCGCGCCAGGCGGCATTGTGGAAGTTCAGCGGGTAGACGTCTTCGTATTTTTTAGGCGGGTTCTCCGCGTATTTGATGCTCCCGTCCGGCCGCTTGAAGAACCACTCGGGATGAGCCTTCACGTAGGGATGGTCGGGCGAGCAGTTGATCGCAAAATCGATGGCGATCTCCATCCCGCGGGCGCGGGTCTCGCCGACAAGCCATTCAAAATCCTGAAGCGTTCCGAGCTCAGGCGCAACGTCCTTGTGTCCGCCCCCGTTGACGCCCTGCTTGCAGTTGCCGATGGCGTAAGGCACCCCTGGCTCGCCCGGCTCGCACCTTAAAGAATTGTTGCGTCCTTTCCGGTTTGTCTTCCCGATCGGGTGGATCGGCGGAAAGTAAATCACATCGAACCCCATGGTCTTGGCGTCGTCGATCCTCCCAAGGCAGTCGCGGAATTTTGATCCGGAGTCGGGCTTCCCCTCCGCGGAACGCGGGAAAAACTCATACCAGGCCGCGAAGGTTGCGCGCTCGCGATCAACCCAGATCGGATGCGCCGGCATCGCAACCGTTGAGAGGGTGCGGTCGGCATAAATGACCATCAGCGCGCAGAGTTCGGGATCGTGAGCGATCGCATGGGCCTCCCCGGCGTCGGCCTTGCGAAGGCCTGCGGCAAACGCATTGAGCGCAGTTGCGTCTGGTGAGGATTTCGCACGGACTGCCGCCGCCTCAACAAATGCCGCCCCCTCCAGCGTCTCGCTCTTCAAATCCTGCAAGCCGGCGCCGAACTTCTTCTCCATCTCATGTTGCCAGGAAAAGAACACATCCCCCCATGCCTCAATGGTGAACTCCCAGGCCCCGGGGGACGTTACGCACAGAATCCCGGTCCACCGGTCGTTGACAAGCTGGGACATCGGAGTCTCACGCCAGGAGGCATCCCCCACCCTCCGCCATTTGAGAAGCGCCGTGACCTCGTCGTGGCCCTCTTTGAAGATATCCGCCTCAACGGCAATCTCCTCGCCGACGGCGCGCTTGACGGCGTATCGTGCATTATCGAATGAGGGGGTGATCCGCCGGATGATGGCGGTTTCGGGTTGCTTGTTCATGGCAAAGAGTCGAGTGCTGAAATAAATTCATCAAGCCCGTCGAGTCGTGCCGCCGTCTCGCGGAGTAGCCGGCGTGCGGCAGGGATGTGTGCCAGAAAATCGCCGCGGCCTTTTTGGATGCCGAGAAATCCGTACGCGCCGAGCGCCTGCATCAACCGTTGAAGCGCACACCAGTGGAAGATTTCGTGAAAGTCCTCGTCCACAGGCTGACCGGATCGACGGGCCAGCCGCTCGTAGAAGCCGAGTAGTTCCTCCCGCTCCTCGGGCGACAGTGAGACATAGGGGTCGAGAAGCAGCGAGGCAATATCGTATTGGGGAAGACCGGGGCGCATCCCCTGGAAGTCGATCAGCCAGGCAGAGCCGTCGATAATCAGGATGTTTTGCGATTGAAAATCGCGATGAACCAATACGCGTGGAAGGCCGGAGAGCCGCATGGCGGCATCGCGAAGCGGCGCAAGCCCCGCCAGCCGGGCCACTTCGCCGGCGTTGAGCTTGAAATAATTCCCAAGGCAATGCTCAAAAAAATACCTCTGCTCCCATAGGTAGAGTTGCTCGTTGAACTCCCTTTCCAAAGTCAATCCAGCGCCGTCGAGCCGGCGCGTTGCCGCCGAATGCATCTTGAAGACTTCGATGAGCGCGGATTCGTAAAGCGGGCGCCGGACTTCCCATGGCTCCTGCCGAAAGGACCACAAATCCTGCTCCCCGAGGTTCTGCATCCAGATCAGGCCCTCGTCGGAATCATGAAAGTAGATATGCGGGACCTGAACGCCGGATGCCCTCAAAAACCGGGCAATGTCGACATAGTGGCGGTTTTCCTCCCGGTGGTGGGCATATTTCACGAGGATCATCGAGCGCTCGCCGGCAACGATCCTGTAGAATTTCCTGTCCGAGCCCCCTTTTTCCACCTCCGTCACACGGAAGTCCTCCTGGCTGTAATCGGGGAATTTTTCGATCGTTCGGTGGATGACTTGTTGTTCGGCGAGCATGAAATCGGCGGAGGCTGTGCGAAAGAATTCAATCAACACGTTCCGGCTGGCGGAGGAAAGCAAAAGAGACAGATTTTTCCCGCGGAAAGCCGACTTCTACTCGTAGCGGAGCGCAGAGATCGGGTTGAGCCTCGACGCCCTCATCGCCGGGTAGATCCCGGACATTAGACCCGCCAGAATGGCGAAGACCACGCTGAAGGCCACTGCGTCAGCCGTCATCACCGGCACGTTTTCGGTCGGGGCGATCAGTTCAAGCACCTTGATCAGACCAAAGGCGGCACCAACCCCCATCAGGCCGCCGATAAATGCGATCGTGACGCTTTCGACGAGAATTTGAATAAAGATGTCCGCCCCGCGGGCTCCCACGGCAAGGCGGATCCCGATCTCGCGAACGCGCTCGGAAATGCTGGCGAGCATGATGTTCATGATCCCGATGCCCCCCACGACGAGGCTGATCGTGGCGATGAGTCCACCGCTCAGCCTAGTCGCACGGATACTGGACTCCATGCGGTCGAACCATTCCTCGCGTGTCTCAAGGTCGTAGTCGTCGACCCCGCGGTGCGTGACGTTCAGGGCCGCACGAACTGATTCGAGAGCTGGGCGAAATTTCTCGAGGTCGCCCACCCGGAGGGTGAGCCGGTCAAGCCGCGCGGACTCCATTGAATCGAGTGGCAAGACCCCCGAGCGGAACTCGTAAAACATCGTCGAATACGGGATGAGCACCGATTCGTTTTTCCGGCGGAAAGCATCCCAGCCCCGCCGGGAGGCCCGTCCGGAGTAGTTTTTGTTTCCTTGTGCGGCACGCTTGCGCCTCTCATCCTCACGCTCGTAGCGCGGCAAGACTCCAACGACCTCGAACGGCCGGTCGTTGATTAAAATCGAGCGCCCGACAACCGCCGCCGGATCGTCATCCGGCCAGAGCAATTCGCAGATCGTGTCCCCGATCACCGCGCAGCGCGCCCCGCGCTCGACATCGAGGTCACAAAGAAACCTGCCAGCCAGCAACTCGTGACGGGACACGACAAAATGATCCGGGAAGACTCCCGAAATCTGTTTGCGATCCGAACGCCCTGCCGCCGAAACCACTCCTGCAAATCCAAGCTCGGGAGAAACGTGCGAAATCAACGGGCAGGAACGGCTGATAGCAAAAGCATCGCGGAGCGTCCGACCCGGCGAGAGGTTGGACATCTCAAACATCTGGTCGGAGATTTCCTTCTCAATGACGCTGACGAATTCGAGCCCGCCCACCTGCTGCATGAATGCCCGCGTGCCGCGCTCGATCCCGGTGGTGAGGGCGAGCGTCGAGACAAGACTGCTGACTCCAAGAACGATGCCAAGCATCGAAAGGAAGCTCCGAAACTTATGGGCGCCGATCTCCCGCAAGCCGGTCTGGAAGGCGACCACCAGGTTCATGGTGCATACTCCCGCCGGATCCGCCCGTCCCGGATCTCGATGACCCGCTTCGAGAGGGCGGCGATATCCGGGTCGTGGGTAACCAGAACGATGGTTTTTCCGGCGGAGTTGAGATCCTTGAACATCTGAAGGATCATGGTGCCGGTCGACGAATCCAGATTGCCGGTCGGCTCGTCCCCGAAAACGATGCGAGGGTTGTTGACGAGGGCCCGGGCGATGGCCACACGCTGGCACTGGCCGCCACTGAGCTGGACAGGACGGTTGGACAGACGGTCACCGAGCCCGACATCGCGGGCCACCTGCTCCGCGCGCTCGCGCCTCGCTGTCGATGGGACGCCGGCATACACAAGAGGAAGTTCGATATTTTTAACAACGTCGAGCTTGGCGAGCAGGTTGAACGACTGGAAGACAAATCCGATTTCGCGATTACGCACGGCGGCAAGGACGTTCCGCGAGGCGCGGCTCAGATCATTGCCGCAGATCTCCATGCGCCCGGAAGTCGGCGTGTCCAGGCAGCCGAGCAGGTGCATGAGAGTCGACTTCCCACTGCCGCTCGGTCCGATGATCGAAAGAAATTCCCCCGCTTCAATGCGGAGGTTGATGCCGTCCAGGGCGCGGATCTCCTGATCGCCAACGCGGTAGGTTTTGCAAACGTCTTCGAGGTGGACGAGTGGCACAGTGGCTCAGGACTTTCCGGGCGGTTCAGCCGCCGGTGCCGTCAGGAGGATCTCCTCCCCTTCCTCCACTCCGGACTTGATTTCAGCGCGTGAGAGGTCGGTCAGCCCGACGGCCACCTTTCTACGCTGCACTTCGCCGCCCTTCCGCACATACACCACGCGGTCGTCCTTGTCGCGGAAAACAGCAGAAACAGGAACGGTCACCACCTTGTCCGCACGTCCGACCGGCACCTCCATGCTCACCGACATGCCGGGCTTGAGCCGTCCGGCATTCTCCTCGATGACCGCCTGCACCTCGAAGCCCTTGATGTTGTTTTTCACCGTGGCAACAGGCGCGATGAACTCGATGCGGGCGGGAACGCTGTCGCCGGCCGCGTCGCTGAAGTGAATTGTCATCTCCTGCCCGACAGTGAGCCGTCCGGCATCCATCTGGTTGACATGGGTGTTGATCAGGAGCCTCGAAAGGTCAGCGAAGAGGAGCAGTGTCGTACCGGAATTCACACTCGCGGCCCCCACGACAACCTGACCCTCGTTGACATAGGCGTCGAGGATGGTGCCATCGCCCGGGGAGAGAAT
This sequence comes from uncultured Chthoniobacterales bacterium, assembly GCA_964467415.1. Classification (GTDB taxonomy): domain Bacteria; phylum Verrucomicrobiota; class Verrucomicrobiia; order Chthoniobacterales; family Terrimicrobiaceae; genus CAYXRX01. The sequence goes on along the minus strand of CAYXRX010000002.1, from coordinate 31,022 downwards.
CCGCGTCTTGCTCAGGCGGTCGTTGACGGTTTGAAGTTTGCGCTGAGCTTTCTCCAGCGTGTTTTCGGCAATTTTAAAATCCGCCTCGAGATTGGCAAAGACCTCTTTGCTGATCAGCTTCTCCTTGAAAAGAGCACGTGCGCGGTCGTAGTTGCCGCGGTTCTTGTCCACGGCCAGCTGCGCGCCGTCAATCTCGGTTTCCGCACCGGCTTTTTCGTTCAGGAGATCGGTATCGTCGATGGTCACGAGAAGATCGCCTTTCTTGACTGTCTGTCCTGCGATGACGTGAATCGTTTTTACCTTACCCCCAACCTCCGGCTTGACCTCAACCTGAAAAGCGGGAGTGACCTCGCCCGAAAGGAGCAGTTTGGGAGAGACGGCTTCCCTCTTGGCTTGCGCGTAAGGTGGAGCCTTTTCAGTGGAAATTCCGATCGGTGGAAGCTTCAGCAGGCCCAGCCATCCCGCGATGGCGAATGCCGCCAGGAGACTCGTTATGACTAGGAGGATGTTCTTTGTCATGGGATCAACCCCACTTTTCGAATGCGCGCTTCTCCACCCAGATGGCTGCGGCGGCTGTATGCCCGTGGATGGCGTTTCGTCCGGCTACCGGACCGATCTCGCCGTTGCAGAAAAATCCCGCCGAGGGCTTTCCCCCGATCGCCGAGGCAAGCCGTGCAGCATCGTGGTGCGGTCCTCCGAAAAATTTCCGTCCCCGTCCGATACACGAAAAAAGGAGGGCGGCAAACGGCCGCGAGCCCTGCAGCGGCGCCTCGCCCAGCGCGCGGTCGAGATCGGCGTCGGCTGCCTTTTTATCGCGAAGCTGGTATTGGAGCGTTTGACCGATCCGCGGGATCCCCCCGATGACAACGGCGCCCGAATCCGGATCGGCACCGATGATATTCCGGATGAGAAAGTCGCCCGATTTAAAGTCGTCGACATATTCGGTGCCGGCAAGCCCGGCGAAAAGATTGCCGCGCGCGTGGGATTTCTCGGAGTCACTAAGCGATTCGAATGCCGACTCCAGCGCGCGATAGGCAGGATTGCCCCCCAGAGCATAAACAACGTTATGCTCGGCTCTGGTGACGGTCAGCGGCTCGCCGATCGGCCTGCACCCCTGGCTGAGAACGGGAATGATCGAGGTGTTGCCCGTGACCGGCAGGGCAACCGCGTCTACAACGTGGCCATTGACAAAAGCGGCGACAGCGTCCTCCTCCCCGCCACTGGCGAGCCCCCCCAAGCATGACACTCCCGGAAATTTTTGATTTACCTCGTGAAGCCAGTCATCTCCGGGAAAGGCAAACGGGTTGGCCAGCAGAACCCATGCATTGGGAGCAATTCCGCTAGGGGCTCTCACGGATCCAAATTCTCCCCCGTCTTCCAGCACCAAAGGCTCTCCGACATCGCAGGCCAGTGTGAGGATCGAACATCCAGAGCCCCCCTCAATTTCCTGGGAGCCGTGGATCCTTCCGCCGGCTGTGCAGCCGATCACATTGGTCACATGTCCATCGACGCGGAGTGTCTCGCAAAATTCATCAAGATGCGGAATGTAATCCGGACTGACGAATGCAAAAGCCACTGAGGCCGGTCCGCCGAGGCGCTTCCGGAGGCCTATTGCCACTTCAGTGACCGTCTCCCGGTTGTATGGACCGGATGTCTCCTGGCTGGAGGCTAGAAAAATCGACATATCCGTTCCCAATATCGCAGGCCAACCAACCGAGTCAACCGAGGCGAAACGTTGCCTGTCATTTCAGGCCCAATTCGGTAGTGGAAAGAATTTTAAGAGCTTTTTTGACATCGCTCGCCCGCAGAATGAGCAAGCCTTTCTTTGCGGAGGGCATCGAAGCGAGATAGGCATACTCGATATTGACCTTGCCGGCAGAAAGCGCCTTGGCGATACGCGAGAGCCCTCCCGGGCGGTTATCGTTCTCGATCATGATCACATCGTTCTCCACAACAAGCGTTCCATGGGCTTCCAGAAGAGCAATGGCACGACGGGTATCGCTGACGACCATCCGCACGACGGCATGATCGACCGTGTCAGACACCGTCAGGCCGTAAATGTTGATTTTATCCTCGGCGAGGGCGTCGCAGACCTCAGCGAGTGTTCCGGGTTTGTTCGCGATAAAAATTGCCAGTTGTTCAACGATTCGGACTGAGTTCATAACCACACACCATGCAACGGACACCCTTCCGAGTCGAATGAAATTCACAAATCCGTCGCGATTGGATGCCGGGAAAGGTGCAAATTGGAGCTCGGATGAGGTCGGAAAGAAAATTGCCTGACAGGCACCAATCCGGCGCATCCGCAGCGTTCCCGCGCCCGGCCGCACAAGAGCCGGGCAGAAATCCTCCAGGGATGATCGAAATGGGTTTGCTAGCAGGGGGCTGGCTGGCTTAATTTCAACCTCTTATGGGAAGACAGTGGTTACATGCAAAGCGCGAAGTGGCGAACCTCAAAAAAGGACAGGTCGTCGGCAAACTCGTCAAAGAAATCATGGTTGCGGCGAAAGCCGGCGGCCCGGATGTGGAGGGAAATGCCCGGCTGTTTGCGATTGTGGAAAAGGCGCGCAAAGCCTCTGTGACGCGTGATGTCATTGAAAAAGCCATCAAAAAGGGAGCGGGAATCGGCGGCGAGAAGCTTGTCATGGAGCACATGGTCTTTGAAGGATATGCGCCCCATAAGGTGCCTGTCGTTGTCGAGGTGCTCACGGACAACGTCAACCGCTCGGCTCCGGAACTGCGCGTGCTCTTCAAACGAGGGCAGCTTGGCGTCGCCGGGAGCAATAAATTTTTGTTCGACCACGTCGGCATTGTCGAGGCGCACCATCCCGATCCCTCGGTGGATATTGAGGCGGCCGCCATCGAGTCCGGCGCCAATGATTTCTCTCCCCTCACCTCCGCGGAAAATGACGATATTCCCGAGGGCCGTGCGGGCGCAAAGTTCCTCACGGAACGAACGGCGACCGCTGCCGTTTCAAAGTGGCTGGCGGCTAACGGATGGACGGTTGTCACCAGCGAGCTCGGTCATGTGGCGAAGCAGTTTCCATCGCTCGACGGAACCCAGCGGGCGGAGGTCGGCGAATTTCTGCAGAGCCTGGAGGATCACGATGACGTGCACCGTGTCTGGGCGGCTGTAAGATAACCTCCTGATGGAAGAGACCGCCACGCGGATCGTAGAACGCCTGCGCGCCGCCGGTCACGAAGCCTTCTTTGCGGGAGGGTGCGTCCGGGACATGCTTCTCGGAAAGACGGCGCACGACATCGACGTAGCCACAAGTGCGCATCCGGCAGATGTCCAGAAGCTTTTCCAGCGGACAGTCGCTGTGGGAGCCCAATTCGGCGTCGTGGTTGTCCTCGAGGATGGCGCCGAGTTTCAGGTCGCGACGTTCCGCTCAGATGGGGCCTACGTGGATGGCCGCCACCCGTCCTCTGTTGAATTCACAACCGCCGAAGGGGATGCCCTCCGAAGGGACTTTACTATTAACGGGCTTTTTTACGATCCGATCGAAAGGCGCGTTCTGGATTTTGTCGGAGGGGAAGCGGATCTCCGTGCGGGCATCATCCGGTGTATCGGCGACCCTGCAGCCCGCTTTCGGGAGGACAAGCTCCGCCTCCTCAGGGGCGTGAGGTTCGCGGCTTCGCTCGGCTTCGGGATTGAAAGCCCCACATGGGAGGCTCTGCGCGCCAGAGCGCCGGAGGTCCGCACTGTCAGCGCCGAGCGGGTTCGCGATGAACTGGTGAAGATTTTCCTGCACCCCTCCAGAACGCACGGGTTTGACCTACTGGCGAGCAGCTCGCTCATGGATGCGGTGCTCCCTGAGGTCGCTGCTATGAAGGGCTGCGAGCAACCGCCAGAATTCCATCCCGAGGGCGATGTCTTTGTGCACACCCGGTTAATGCTCTCACTGCTCGGCCCCACGGTTTCCGTTCCGCTTGTTTTTTCCACTCTCCTCCACGACATCGGCAAGCCTGCGACATTTCACCGGGACCCAACCGGGCGGATCCGCTTCAATGGACACGAAAGCGTCAGCGCCGTGATGACCGAGCACATTTTTTCCCGCCTGAAATTTTCGAATGTGGAGACCGAAGCCACGGTGGTCGCTGTGAAAAATCACATGGCTTTCAAGGATGTCCGGAACATGCGTCTCGCAACCTTAAAACGATTCCTCGCCCGCCCCACAATCGTGGACGAACTCGAACTTCACCGTGTTGACTGCCTCGGGTCACACGGCCTGCTCGACAATTACGATTTCCTCGTCGCCAAGCGCGAAGAGCTGTCGCGTGAACCGTTGATTCCGCCCCCCCTGATCACCGGCGCCGACCTCATCGCGATGGGCCGCATGCCGGGGCCGGATTTCAAGCGCATCCTCGACGCTGTCCAAACCCGGCAGCTGGAGGGGACACTTGGCAACCGCGAAGAGGCCATCACATGGGTTGCATCAAACCCGGATTTCATGGAAAAGGATACCTAACGCATGAAAAACCCACTGGTCACCGTCGAACGGGAAGACAAGGTCATCGGCCAATTCCCACCAAGAGAATTGCCTGCCCTCTACGATACCGGCCGGATTTTCGATTCCGACCTCTGCCACTCGGAGGAAAGGCCGGAAAAAGTGTCCGTGCGCAGGTTCCTGCGTGCGATGGAGGCGCAGGAGCACTTCCATATCCCAACCCGTAGTGATGGCCACGGATCGGAAACACGAAGAAAACGCCAAACCGAGAAGTTCATGGCCCCCCTCATCGCGGGCTGGGCCGCATTCCTGATTTCACTGGCGCTGCTAGTCGCATCCGCGGTGTGGATCGGCAGTCTGTACGGAGAACTCGCCAAATCCTCCGCGCGCTATGCGGAGCTCGAAAACAAGCTGGGCGCGAAGGAGAAGGACTACCAGCGCCTGCTCTTTGTTTCCCGGGAAATCGCGGAGCCCGGTCTCGTGAGAGGAAGCGTGATTCTCAGGAATGAGGGAGGCAAGCGGGTGGCCATGCCGGGAATTCAAGTGCATCTTCATCCAAGGGAGACCGTGGAAAGCCATCTATCGGCTAAAGCTGAAGAAATCAGCAAAATGCCGGACGCCTCGAATATCGACCAGGCGGCATTCTATGCCTCAGGGCTTCCCAATCCTGTCGATAGCACGACAACCGATGCGAGCGGCCGCTTTGAATTCCGGGTCCCGAGCGAGGGCGAATACGTCCTCTACACAAGTATCAGCAGCCCAACTTCCAAAGGCCTCGCCACCAAACTCTGGTTTGTGTCGTTCAATTCCCGCGATCCGGTGAATACGGCGGTCGATCTTGGCGAGGCGAATTGCGTCCAGCAGTTCATTCCCAGCCTGATGATTGTCAATGGCCGCTAACCGGCCAGCATCCGCCACGCTTTCCTTGCCGTATCCAAAGAAAACAGATCTGACCGTTTTCCAAATTGCCGAATGAATCCCAAACCGCTTTCTTTAACAAACCAATGACTGGAAAGCCAACCTCAGTATCTCCCGGACAAGTGCTCCTTCTCCTTTGGTCGCTGCTGACATTCCTGGCAACTTTTGTGCTGATCTGCAGCGGCGGACTGGTGACCTCGCACGGTGCAGGGATGGCGGTCCCTGACTGGCCGAACACCTACGGATACAATATGTTTCTTTTTCCGATTTCGCGGTGGGTGGGCGGCATTTTCTACGAGCACAGCCACCGTCTGATTGCTTCCGGGGTCGGGCTCATGATGATGATTCTCGCGGCATGGCTGCTGGCTGTGGAGAGGCGCAAGTGGGTGAAGGTTCTCGGCATGGCAGCGTTTGTCGCCGTCTGCGTTCAGGGCGTGCTCGGAGGTCTTCGCGTGACGGAGAACATGCCCGAACTCGGAATCTTCCATGGCCTGTTGGCACAGTCGTTTTTTTGCGCGCTGGGAATCCTCACCATTTCACAGACCGCGCCGTTCCTCAGAGGACAATGGGATTTGCAGGCCCCGGATGCCATCCTTCGTCGGCTTGTCCTGGGAGTCACAGCGCTCATCTTTATCCAGCTTGGAATCGCGGCGACCATGCGGCACGAGCACGCAGGACTCTCGATACCGGACTTCCCTCTGGCCTACGGCAAGATCGTCCCGGACACCTCAGCGCAGGCGATTGCGGTGATCAATACCAGCCGGGTTGCCTCGGATAAGGTGCCCACAACGGCGTTTCAGATCTGGCTGCAGATGGCGCACCGTTTTGTCGCCGTGCTGATTTTTGCAGGTGTGGCTGCGGCCTTCTGGAGGTCGGGCGCGACAGCGCAGCAGCGGCCAATCCGCCTTTGGTGCCACGTATGGTTGGCGATGATCTTTGTCCAGATCGGACTCGGGGCCTGGACAATCTGGTCCAACAAAGCCGCCGACGTCGCCACGACCCATGTCGCAGTTGGAGCGTTGACCCTGCTCCTGGGAGTCGTCTTCTCGTTCCGCCTCTGCCGCGGCGCCCAAGCAAGCCGCTTCATTTCCCCGGAGCCATCACCATCAGCGGAGTTTGCCTCCCAAACCGCATGAAATCCGCTTCAGCCGCCAGCCTGTCCCGCCAGGATTCACTCATGGACGACATTCTTGTCCTCGTCAAAGCCCGCCTTTCCCTGCTTGTCCTGATGACCACCCTGATCGGCTTTCTGCTCGGTTTCAAGGGACCGATGGACTGGCTTTTGCTCGCATCCACACTGGCCGGAACCGCGCTCTGCGCTGGAGGTGCCGCTGCCTTGAACCAGTGGTGGGAGCGGGAACTCGACGGGCGAATGAAGCGCACGCGATCCCGCCCACTTCCTGCCGGGAGGATGCTCCCAAGGGATGCCTTGATCTTCGGGATCGTGTTCTCATGCGCCGGCATTCTTCTGCTCGGCACCATGGCGAATGTCCGGGCAGCATTTCTAGCCTTTGCGACGATCGCCATCTATATCCTCCTCTATACTCCGATGAAGCGCTGGAGCACGTTAAACACCCTCGTCGGCGCAGTTCCGGGGGCGCTCCCTCCGCTGATCGGCTGGATCGCAGCCAGAGGCCGCTACGATCTGGAAGGCTGCCTGCTCTTCGCTGTACTTTGGTTCTGGCAAATGCCGCACTTTCTGGCGATCGCATGGATGTATCGCGAGGACTATGCCAACGCGGGTTGCGTCATGATTACAGGAAATGATGCCGGCGGCGCTCTGACCTCCCGGCAGGCATTGCTCTATTCGCTGTGCCTGCTTCTGGTTACCCTCCTTCCTGGAATCATCGGGTTCAACTCGCCGTTGTATTTTTTCGGCGCTCTGCTGCTGGGGACCGCTTTCTCGGGGTTTGCCATGAATTTCACCATCCGGCGCACACGCAATGCGGCCCGCGCGCTTTTCTTTTTCTCAATCATCTATCTGCCCGTGCTGCTCGGCCTACTTGTCGCCACGCAGCATTGAGAATTCCCGAGCAGCCCCCACCCCATCCCTCCTCCAATGAGCATCTCCGATTTACCCGCACTCAATGCCGGCCTCAATGCGCTGGCGACCGTGCTTCTCGTGTCGGGATTTGTTTTTATCCGGAATGAACGAAAAATCGCGCACCGGAACTGTATGGTTTCGGCTTTCGTCGTCTCCTGTATTTTTCTGACCACATACGTCCTGCACAAAATTCTGGTCAAGGGGGTGCACACTCCTTTCGGGGGGGATGGCTTTGTCAAAACCTTCTACTACACGATGCTCGCGTCGCATATCCTGCTGGCAATTGTGATCGTTCCTCTGATCCTCGTCACCATCGTTCATGCCATTCGTGCCCGCCATGAATTGCACCGTGCCTGGGCCAGATGGACTTTCCCGCTCTGGCTCTATGTCTCGGTTACAGGAGTCCTGGTCTACTTCATGCTTTACCAGTGGTTTCCGCGTGCGTGAGCGCACATCCGAAGGGAACCAATGCAAGGGAACACCAAGCCGGTTTCCGGCAAGATCTTCGCAGAGCGTATTTCCTCTCGCTGTCTTTTTTCCGGCTCACCGGAGCGCGTTCCACTGATCGGTCCCGTACTTTTCCGACTCAAGGCATGATGCCAATTCCTCGACGCGAGTGATATCCCGCAAGCGGCTGACCACGGGCGCAAGGGCCCGGCAGAGGGCATTTCCCCGAACTTCCCCCCGGGCTTGAAGGGACCCCTGATACAAGATTCCTGATCGCCCCCTGCGCAGGGCTCCCCCGCAGATTTTCCGGCCGCCGGCAATAATATCGTCCTGGACCGGCGCCTCGAAACACGCTAGGCCCTCGGAGCAGTCTGCTGGAAGAGCAAGCCTGGCCCCTGCAATCCTCTCAGCCAAAACCTTCTGAATCGCACCGTGTATTTGCCGGTAAATCACGCCGGCCTTTGCACCCGGCTGGGCATATGAAGCCGGTATTGCCAGCGCAATCGTCACGTCGTCGCCATGAAAAACAATGCCTCCGCCGGTCCACCGCCTCGCAACCGGCTGTTGTCCGGTCCGGGCCCTCACGTCGGCGATCTTCTGTGAGTAACCGAATGTTGCCGCCGGAGAGGCCCAGCGATACAGGCGCGCGGAGGGAGCGACTGCGCAACGCAGGAGAGCCTCATCGGCAGCCATCTGCCCCGCGGGGGTCCGCTCAACATCATCGTCCCAGAAGTCCAGTGAGGAAAACATGCGCCAACAGTGGTAACACGTGCCCCGGCGAAATCCATTCCTTCTGCTTGTGGTGGAGGTCGGTCCGGAGTATTTTTTTATTTTCCATGGCAAAGCAGGCACTCGGCAAAGGTCTCAGCGCACTCATCAACTCCAAGGTGGTCAATCCGGCCCCCTCCGAGGAACTGGGTGAGAGAATTCAAAAAATCAGCCTCGGTCTCATCACCCCGAGTCCATTGCAACCACGCGTCGAATTCCCGACCGAGCACCTGCATGAGTTGGTTGAAAGCATCCGCGAGCGCGGAATTATCCAGCCGCTCATCGTTCGCAAGGTGAACGGGAAATTTGAGCTGATTGCCGGCGAGCGACGGTGGCGTGCGGCCAGCGAGCTCGGGCTTGCAGAGGCTCCTGTGATCGTCCGCGAGGCGAGCGACCGTGAGGTTTTAGAGCTGGCGCTTATTGAGAACCTTCAGCGCGAGGACCTCAATCCGATTGAAGAGGCCTCGGCCTACGAACGCCTTTCCCGCGATTTCGGCCTGACGCAGGAGGATATCGCACGCCGTGTCGGCAAGCATCGCGCCAGCGTGGCCAATGCCATGCGCCTCCTGGATCTGGCCACCGATGTGCAGTCGCTTCTCAAGCACAGCCGGATTTCCGTCGGCCATGCCAAAGTTCTCCTCTCCCTCAAATCCCACGACGAGCAAAACTGGCTTGCCGAACAAATTGTCCGCATGGGTGCCTCCGTCCGCGTCGCTGAAAAACTCGCCGCCGAGCATCTTGCCAAAACCGGCCGGCAGCCCGGCACGAAAAAGAAATCCTCTTCCATCGAAACGGAGAGTGCTCCGGCGGTCCTGAGGGTTCAGAATTTATTAACGCACCGATTGGCCACCCGCGTCGTAATCCATCACACAGACAAAAAAGGGTCGATCCACATCGAATACTACGGCGATGACGATTTGAACCGGATTTTGTCCACCCTGGGAATCCAGGACGAATAGATTCCGACATTCATGCGCCCATTGAAAAAAATCGTCACGGCAATCATCCAGACAATCGACTCCGATTACTTTCCTGGCGGAGCCGAATCCGTCCGGCAGATGCCGGAGCGGTTTGAGCTGGGCAGGGCGTTTCCGTTCATTGTGCTTCACATCGGCTGCCTGGGCGTGATTTGGACCGGCTGGAGCGCTGCTGCGGTCTGGACGGCAGTGGCGCTTTATGTCGTCCGCATGTTTGCTGTCACGGGATTTTACCACCGCTACTTCTGCCATCGGGCCTACCGGACCTCCCGGGCCGCGCAATTTGTCTTTGCCCTCATCGGGCTGACCGCTGTCCAGCGCGGTCCACTCTGGTGGGCGTCTGTTCACCGCCACCACCACGCACACTCCGACGAGGATTGCGACGCCCACTCTCCGGTCATGAAGGGCTTCCTCTGGTCGCACATCGGATGGCTGACCAGCAGCCGGAACTTTCCGACCGACTACCGGGTGGTCCGCGACCTTTCCAAGTATCCGGAGCTGGTCTTTCTCAACAGGTTCGATCTGCTGGGGCCGCTACTTTTGCTTGGCCTTCTTTACGGCTTCGGCTCGCTTCTCCAGGCATTTTCACCGGAGCTTGGCACCAGCGGATGGCAGATGGTTGTCTGGGGATTTTTCATCAGCACGACCGTTGTTTTTCACGCAACCTGCACCGTGAATTCGCTCGCCCACACGTTCGGCGGCAAGCGCTTCAACAACAACGACGAGAGCCGGAACAGCTTTCTTCTTGCCATCCTCACCCTGGGCGAAGGCTGGCACAACAACCACCACTACTACCAGTCCTCGGCCCGCCAGGGCTTCTACTGGTGGGAACTCGACATCTCCTACTATGTCATCCGTGTGCTCGGCGCTCTCGGGATCGTCTGGGATATCCGGGATGTGCCCCGAAAAGTATATGAGGACGCGCGCGAAATGCGTGCTGCGCGTCGGTGAGCGAGCGGGTCGCTATCGTCGGCACCGGAATTGCCGGGCTCGGCTGCGCCTGGCAGCTCCGCCATTCTGCCGAGATCACGCTCTTTGAAAAGGAAGGGAGGCCGGGCGGGCATTCAAACACCGTGACGGTCGACGAGGACGGGACGGCGGTACCCATCGATACCGGGTTCATCGTTTTCAATCACGCCACCTACCCGAATCTGGTGAGTCTTTTTGATGAGCTGGGAGTGTCCACGCAACCATCTGAAATGTCGTTCAGCGTCCAGCATGTGCCAAGCGGGCTGGAATTCAATGGCATGGGGCCGAACAAGATTTTTGCGCAAAGGCGTAACCTGGTGCGCCCGCGCTTCTACAGGTTTCTTTACCAGGTGCTGCGTTTTTTCAAGCTGGCACGCGCGGCGCTGGACGATCCCGCAACCGGCTCGCTGACGATCCGGGAGTTTGCGAGCCTCAACCGGCTGGGACAGGACTTTTTGGACTTTTACCTTGTGCCGATGAGTTCGGCAGTGTGGTCCACGGAGCCGTCGCGTGTCCTGGACTTCCCTGCTCTGAGCCTGTTCCGATTCTTTCGCAACCATGGCTTTCTGGGCATCACAACCCACCATCCGTGGTTTACTGTGTCCGGCGGCTCGAAATCCTACGTGGAAAAAATTCTTGCCGCCCTGAGTCCGGTCCGTATGGGATCTCCTGTCGTCAGCATCGCCGAGTGCCAGGACGGCGTCCGGCTGCGCACCGGGGACGGCACCGATGCCGTTTTTGACCGGGTGGTCATCGCTGCGCACGCGAACGAGGCCTTGGCGATGCTGGAGTCCCCCGATGCGCACCAGCAGAACCTCCTCTCGGCCTTTGGCTACCAGAGCAATGTGGCAACCCTCCACACCGATACAAGCGTCATGCCGCAGCGCCGGCGCGCATGGGCCTCATGGAACTATCGCGTGGATGGCGACGCCAGCGGCGGAACCCGGGCAACGACCCACTACTGGATGAACGCCCTCCAAGCGGTTTCGAAAAAGCAAAACTATTTCGTCTCGATCAATGGCGCCCAGCAGATCGCCCCCGCAGCTGTTCTCTACGAGAAGGTCTACGAGCATCCGGTCTTCACGCTCGAGGCCATGCGCGCACAATCCGCTCTTCCCTCGCTCAACACGCGGGCAGCCGCCCAGAAGGTCTTCTTTTGCGGCAGCTATTTCCGCTACGGCTTCCACGAGGATGCCTACGCCTCCGCAGTGAGCCTCGCCGGCACGATGCGCCCGATCCTGCGCACATGACAAGCGCCTCATGCCTTTTCGAATGCGCGGTCATGCACCGCCGCCTGTCACCCCGGGAGCACGAATTCGTCTACAGAATTTTTCTCTTTTACCTCGACCTCGACGAAGTGCCACAACTCGTGCAGGACGTGCCGATTCTCGGGCTCAATGAGCCCAACCTCTATTCGCTCCGCGACGAGGACTATTTCAGAATCCGCAGCGGGACCCTGCGTGAAAATGTCGGTTTGTTTTTGCGAAGCGAGGGTTTTTCAACACTTCCACACAGGATTCGCCTCCTCACGCTCCCCCGCCTGCTCGGCTACACCTTCAACCCGGTCTCCATCTTTTTCTGCTTCGATGAGGACGACCGCCCGCTCGTCTCAGTCATCCAGGTCGGGAATACCTTCGGCGAATTGAAACCATTCCTCGTGCCCGTCACCAAAGAGGGGGATGCCTTCCACATCCGGACGCCAAAAAATTTCTACGTCTCGCCGTTCTCCGACCTTGATCTCCTTTTCGACTTCCGGTTTGAGAATCCCGGCGGACGCCTCCGGGTTGCGATCGACGAATTCGACGTCAGCGGAAAGACCCTGATCAGCACGCTCACAGGATCCCGCACCGAACTCACGCTGGGCAATCTTCTGCGACTCACGGTGAAATACCCGTTTGTCACATTGAAAATAATCGCCCTCATCCACTGGGAAGCTTTCAGGCTGTGGCGCAAAGGCATTCCTCACCGGCTCAAGGAAAGCGAGCCCAACCTCCAGCAGGGGGTTTTCCGCACACGGCCAAACCCGCCGAATTAACGCCTCGCCCCCGCTCTAGTGCGAGCAGGCGCACCCGGTCGCGCAGGCAGCCGCCACATCAAAGTCGGCCGACTTCTCGTAGAATGTCGGCGGCTCGACGGTGACGCCGGCTGACAGATTCCCGGATTCCTTGCGGAGTTGGCTGTAGACAAACGGTCCCCCGATGAGGGCTGCCAACTGCGAGCGGAGACCGAATTCATTTTTGAGATCCCGAAGCACTCCCCCGACCCGCTTGCGCATAGCCGGGTCATTTTTATACCACCGGAGCGCGCCGGCCAGAGCAGCGGCATACTGGACCGGCAAAGTCTTAGACTCGCGCTTAAACCGGGCTCTAACCCTGGGATCCGGGTCTTTGCCATAACGCTGCCAGCCCATCAGCGATGTTCTGGCCATGCGAACGATGCTCGGCCCGTTCACCTCAAAATCCCGAGCAAAGGCCTTGAGAAGGAACTCGGTCTCCATTCCCGCCGGAATATTCGGATGCCGGTGCACGAATTTCAGCTGTCCATGGGCATCGGCCGTCTCCTTGCAATCAGGGTCGAGGAGTGTGCCATTGGCCTTGTGCTCTTCAAAGAGCGGGGTCCCGGGGACAGGCGTGTAAAGCATGAACTGGTGGAACTCCGTGTCATGGCTGACCGCGTGGTCAATTGCCGCATCCAGATTGTCCGGCGTGTGCTCCTCGAGCCCGATGATCGTCGATCCAAGAATGCTGATCCCGTGCGACTGCAGCGTCCGCACGAGTTCGTGCGTGTCCGCGCCATCCAGCTTGTTGTAGCGGCTCTTCTTGCCTTCGAGGCCCATCCAGACCCACGAAATGCCCAGGCCGACAAGCTGTGAAATCTCGTAGGAGCGAAGCACGTTCGCGGAGCTGAAAACATAGAGCGACCAGCTCTTGCCGTTTGCCTTCATCAGCTCCAGCAGGCGGAGCGCCCGCTTTTTGTGCAGGAGAAAATTCTCGTCCATCACGAAAAACGACTGCACGTGCATGTCGCGCTCGATGCCGGCCATCACCTCGTAAAGCTCGTCGCCGGTCTCGTAGAAGTTGATGAACTTTCCCTTCCCGCCAAAGGTGGCGGACGTTGAGCAAAAGTTGCAGCCCATCGGGCATCCGACAGACGGGATCAGCGTCGCGGCGATCTCGCCGGGCTGGCGGCTGTTGCCGGCGCTCTCATTCAGCTTGAGCCCCATCGTCCTCGCTCCGATGCCCGACAGAATCCTCGGATGTTTGATCGGCGCGGATTCATCCTCGCCGAGAAACTTCCGGAACCATTGGACGCCCTCCCCCCGGACCACGTAATCCGCTCCGAGCCGCTCCTGGATCTGCGGCAGTCCGGAGATATGTCCGCCGACCACAATCTTGGCATGAGGTTGAATTTCCCGGATCAGCCGGCACATCTTTTCGGCCTTGAGGTAGTTCGGGGGAATCGCGCTGATGGCAATCACATCATAGCGCTCGCGCCGCAGCTCCTCGGTGAACCGGTCGAGAGTGGGAAAATCAAGCATCGCATTCGGTGCCGTGATGTTTTCACGGATTAGCATGAGCCCCCAGGAACGGTGGAACATCCTGAGCGAAAACGGGCCCTGCAGGCGCGTGACCTGATTGTGGTAAAGTTCCATCGGGTTAATCGCCCGGCTTCCGTATTCGTCGTCTCTCGCATAAGGTCCGAACACGCTGGTGAAAAGAATGCGCGGCTTTTTCAAGCCGGCCAGCGGAGTTTCCACTCCGCAATCCCATTGGGGCATATAAGTCATAAAGATTTTACGCTACAGCTGGATCAGGTTGCCAACAAATGAATAGACGGCTACAGGCCCGAAAAGAGACAATACCATTGATCGCCATCAACGTTTCCTGCCAAACGAGGCGATTTCAGAGAAGCATTATCTGAAATAAATGCCCGCGGAGCGCAACGATCAACGGATTTTGGCCCGCGTATCCTTGAGTGCCTTGGCAGAGGCTTGGAGGCCCTGCAGCTCTTTCGGCCAAAGTTCCAGTTCGATGTGGCGGACGACGCCACCGCGGCCGACGACCGCGGGAACACTGATGCAGACGTCCCGGATGCCGTAGGCACCGGTGACGAGGCTGGAAACCGGAAGCAGGCGTTGGCGGTCAAGCGCGATGCAGTCAATGACTTCGCGGATTGCCACACCGACGGCGTAGCCGGCGCCACCTTTGCGGGAAATGACTTCGGCACCGCTCTTCTGGGTGCGCTCGAAAATCTGGGTCTGAAATGCTGGGCTCGCCCCCGGAAACTTTGCAAGAGGAAACCCGTCGACCGTTGCGGACGACCAGATGGGAAGCATGGTGTCGCCATGTTCGCCGAGGATCATTGCACGAACCTGGGTGGGCGGAAGCTTGAGGGCATCGGCGATCAGAGAGCAGAAGCGCGATGTGTCGAGCACAGTGCCGAGACCGATAACCTGCGTGGCAGGCAGCCCGGTCCGCTCAACAGCGAGTTGGGTCAGAATATCGACGGGATTCGAGACGATGAAGACAATCGCGTCCTGCCGAAGCCCCGCAGATTTCAAACTGTCAAGGATTCCGATAAAAAGACTGACGTTGCGGTTGATGAGGTCGAGGCGGGATTCGTCGGGCTTGCGCCGGAGACCGGCTGTGATGCAGACGATATCCGCATCGGCGCAATCGGAATACGTTCCGGCGGAAATCCGCTGGTCGGCACAGAAAGCCGCGCCGTGAAGAAGGTCGAGAGCCTCGCCCTCCGCGGTCGCTTGATTGGCGTCGAGCAGCACAATCTCGTTGACGATTCCAGAGCACTGCAAGGCAAATGCCGCGCACGATCCGACGCGCCCTCCACCCCCGACAATAGCAACTTTCATGAAGCTACTTGTTGAGGTTGGAGACGATTTCGTCTGTGAGCTTTTGGACGAGCGCCTCCATCTCAGCCTGAGAGGTGCCCTGGGAGAGCGTCATCGGGTTGAACGGTGTGACCGGTGACGAGCATCCGTGCTGACCGCACATCTGATCCCAGGGATCCACTTCGCAGAGCTCGGCATTTTTCAGTTCAAAGCGCGGGTCGGGAAGGCCCATCGATTTTTTGATGTCCAGAAGATCGCCCATCTTTTCGCAGGGGATCGAGGCCGCGCCGGGCAGGGATTGCGCCAGAATGACCGTGCGGCAATAAGCGTCGGTGATTTCCATCTTGAAATAGGCGTCCTCGACGGACTTGCCCCAGCAGATCACGCCGTGGCAGCCCATGATGATTGACTGGTGCTTCGGCGCAAGCGGCGTAATGGATGCGGCGATTTCCGGCGAGCCGGGGGTTTCGTAGTGTGCAACCGCCACCTGACCGACAAAGACCTCGAGCTCAGGGATCAGCCGCGGGGGTGGCGGGAGTTCCTTGATCGCAAAGGCTCCGGCGTGGCACGGATGCGCGTGGCAGACCGAGGCGGCCTCCGGCACCGCATTGTAAATCGCGGCATGTGTCGTGAACTCGCTCGAACGCTTCCATGTTCCAGCAAGCTGCGTGCCCTTGCTGTCAACCATGCTCAACATTTCCGGCGTCATGAACCCTTTGCTGACGCCTGTCGGGGTAACCAGAAAACGGTCGGGCGCAAGGCGGCAGGAGATATTTCCTCCATTGCCGTCACAATATTCGCGCGCCCAGATCCGGCGTCCGATGTCGCAAATTTCCGCCTTGAGCTTCTGAGCGAGAGGCGAATTGAAAAGCGCTTCGTCGCTGCCGGACTTTCCGGAAGCGGGTGAGCCAGCGCTGGAGGCGGCTGGCGCAACGGATGGTGCCGCCTCGGCATCGAAGACCACCTTCACGTTGGCGGCGGTTAGCACGTCTTTTGCACCGGGTGTGAGGCGGATGTCGCGGTTGAACCGGAACTCACGGGCGCCGGTCTTCACAAAGGCTTCTGCTTCTGATTGTGCGAATAGTTTCATATCTTAGTTTTTGTAATAGTGTTCGTCCACCAGAGCCGCGCAATAGGCGTCCACCGGTGTGGGGTTTGGGAAGGGGCAGGCCGCCTCGCGGCCCTCGCTGATCGCGATCTGCTGTCCAACGTTCGCCCCGAGCTGGTCGTAAACGACAATCGCCGGAGCAAATTTTTCACCATCGCGGAAGGTCTCCTCTTTCCACGGAAGGGTGAGAAGAAGGCGCTCCCCTTGAAAACGCGGGTTGCGCACGGAAAGGGTGACGCGGCCGATGACAGTTCCGAGCCTCACAGTGCCAGGGCCCTTTCCGGGTCGATGATGCCCATGACAGACCACCTGGCCGGACTGAGCTCATCGCCGACCATCTTGCGGGCCTCGCTGCCGTCGCTGGAAATCAAAACCTTCTGTCCGATGGCGGCTCCGAGATTATCGAGAACGATCTGCGGAGCGAGGTCAGGCGACTCCGGCACGGCCAGCAAGAGCCTCCAGCCGTCCAAGCTCTTGTGCTTGATCGTGCTGGTTGCATAGCCGTGGATTGTCGCTAGACGCATTTTTTAGAAAAGGTTCAGATTTTCCACCATGACGCAGCGGCGGGAGCGGGTGAACGTCATTGGCGTGGTCACACCCTCGCCGGTCGGCGTGGCGATGCTGAAGCTCAAAAATCCTTCTCCGCCCAACCCGAGGCCGGTCATGCAGGGCCCGTTCTTGATGAAGAGCGTCGTGTCGATATCCTGCGCCATTTTCGTAAGGTTCTTGATGTTCTGCGAGTGCATGATGCCGGTGTGCTTATAGCCGTGCTCGGCGCGGATCGCTGCCGTAATCGCGGTGTCCACGTCAGGAACGCGCACGACCGGGATGAATGGCATCATCTGCTCCTCGTCAACAAAGATGTGGTCTTCCTTGGTCTCGCCGAAGAGGAGTTGGGTCGATGCCGGGACGTCCAGTCCAATGGCTTTTGCAAGGACTGATGCGTCGCGGCCGACGAGATCGCGATTGACCACGGGATGCGGGCAACCGGCACCCTGTCCCTTCGGGAAGACAAAAGCCTTTTCGGCCAGCGCTTCGATCTGTTTCGTGTCGAGTTGGACTGCCCCTGCTTTGCGGAGGGCTTCCATCAGTTTGTCGGCAACCGAGGCGACAACAAAGACCTCCTTTTCGCCGATGCAGAGGAGGTTATTGTCGTAGGAGGCACCCTGAATGATTGAACGGGCGGCGTTGTCGAGGTCCGCTGTCTCATCCACGACGACAGGCGGGTTGCCCGGTCCAGCGCAAACGGCACGTTTGCCGGTCTTCATGGCAGCGGCAACGACGGCCGGCCCACCGGTTACGCAGAGAAGTTTGACGTGCGGATTCTTGCACATCGCATCAAACGTCTCCAGGGTCGGCTTGATCACAGTGGCCAGCAGGTCAGGGATTCCGGTCTCTGCAAAGATGGCCTGATTGTATTCCCGGATGGCGACGGCCGCACACTTGGCTGCAGCGGGATGCGTGTTGTAGACGACGGCGTTGCCCGATGCGATCATGTTGATGGCGTTGCCGGTCAGCGTTGGAACGCTGTGCGTGGATGGCGTAACTGCGCCGATGACGCCCCATGGTGCGAAATCGATGATCGTGAGACCCGAGTCCCCGCTGAAGGCCATGCGGTCAAGCATCTCGACCCCGGGCACGAGGTCTCCGCAGATCAGAAGCTTTTCAATCTTGTGATCGAGACGCCCGATCTTTGTCTCGGCAAATTCGAGTTCGCCCCACTCCTTGGCCTTTTGGACGCAAAGCTTGCGGATCACGGCAATGGCCTTTTTGCGGGCGGTCATCCCGCCTTCGCGGAGCTTGATGAACGAGCGGTTGGCCGCCTCGGCCGCGCTGTCCATATCCTCGTAAACCCCGAATTGCGCCGGGCCGGATGCGGGATCGGGCGTACGGGATTTCAGCCGGGCGAGAACTTCGCCGACCACTTTAACCACAAGTTGTTCGTCAATCGTTGCCATAAATAAGATGCGGGTGCCTGCCTAGTGCGCTTTGTAGAGGATGGTTTTGCCGAGATCCACGGTGTCGACGATACCGACGACAACGGCATCGACAGGTGAGTCCTTATCGTTGGAAGCCAGTCGGGCCGAGCTCCCCTGAACGACCAGCACGAGTTCCCCCTCGCCGGCTCCGAGTGAGTCGACGGTGACCAGCGTGGTCGTCCCGTCTTTGAATTCGCGGGATTTCGGCGAATCGAGGACCACCGGGCGCACGACAAGGAACTTGCTCCCGATCATCTTCGGGTTCTTCTTGGTGGCGACTACACTTCCTTCAACGCGTGCGAGGATCATGGATCGGTCAGTGGCTGCCGGCACGGGCCCGGAATTGCTCCGGGTGCCCCTCGTCCAGCCGCCTCAGGATGTAATTACTTGGCTTTGGGAAGAATGGCGGCGGTATCGCTGTGCGGGCGTGCGATGACGCTGACGCTCACGACTTCACCGAGCGACTGTGCAGCTGTCTTGCCTGCTTCGGTGGCCGCCTTGACTGCTGCGACGTCGCCGGTTACGCAGGCTGTGACCAGAGCGTTTCCGACCTGGGTCATCGGGCCGACGAGTTCGACGTTTGCTGACTTGAGCATCGCGTCGGTCGCTTCGACAAGAGCGATAAGTCCGCGGGTTTCGATCATTCCGAGTGCTTGTTGTGCCATAATATTATTGGTGGATGGTTGTTCGTTGATGGTTTCTTTGTTGCGTAAAATGAGCGGAGCCCCGGTTCAGCCGAGTTTTTTCCATGCGTTGCGTGCGATGATGATTTCCTCATTTGTCGGGATGACGCGGACCTCGATTTTTGAGGAGGGCGAAGAGATCACAGCCTCTGTGGCCTTGGTTGCGGCATTGGCATCCGGATCGAGTTCTAGTCCGCAGAAATCGAGATCGGCGCAGACGGCGGCGCGGAGTCCGGCATTATTCTCGCCGATGCCGGCTGTGAAGATCAAAACGTCGGCACCGTTCATCTCGACCAGAAACTGGCCGATGAACCTGCGGATTTGAGCGACGAGCACATCCAGCGCGACCCGGGCGTTTGCATCCCCGGCGGCTGCGGCCGCGTTGAGATCCCTCAGGTCTCCGGTGGCAAGCCCGGACATTCCTTTGAGTCCTGCGTTCGATGTGAGCTGTTTTTCAACCGCGTCGAGCCCGAGCCCCAGGTCGCGGGCGAGGTAAATAAGCGCGAAGCAATCAAAATCTCCAACGCGGTTGTTCTGCGGGAGACCGCTCTGGGCGGTCATTCCCCAGCTGGAATTTACCGCTACACCGTTGCGCACCGCGGCTATTGATGAACTGCCTCCAAGGTGGCACGAAATCATGCGCAAATTTTCCGTTCCTCGCAGTTCCGCACAGCGACCGGTAACGTAGCGGTGGCTGGCACCATGGAAGCCATAGCGCCGGATCCCGTATTTCTCTTCCCACTCGATCGGAACAGGATAGCGGAAGTTGGCGGGAGCGACCTGATCGTAAAATGCCGTCTCAAATGTCCCGATGCACGGCAATCCCGGGTAGAGTTGGTTGAAGAGCCGGACGCCCGCGATGTAGGGAGGATTGTGCGCCGGCATGAGAGTATTGAACTCTTCCATGGCCTTGAGCACGCGCTCGTCCATCACCTGCGTACCGGAGATCCCTTTCGCCATCACCGGCTTGAAGCCGACGGCCGCAAGCCCATCGAAGCCGCCCAGCTCCTTTTCGATGAACTGGATTGCGGCCGCGTGGTCCGGGAAGTCTCGTGTACCCTTGCTGGCCGGCGCATCGCCAACTGTCACTGTGAAGGGACAATCCTTGGAACCGATCCGCTCGATCCCGCCCTTGGCGAGAACGCGCTCGGAGGGCATCTCGAACAAGCGGAACTTGAACGAGGTGCTTCCGATATTGGCTACAAGAATTTTGTTCGCGCGCATGATGATTGATCTGCGGGGCGACGCGGGCACGCGTCAATCCCTGCTGGCTTACTTGGCGGCGACGGGCTTCGAGGCAAGGAACTTGCCGAGTTTCGCGAGGTCCTCGTGCGGACGCGGGATCACGTGGACGGCGACGATTTCGCCGATCGTGCTCGCTGCGGTCGCACCGGCTTCAACGGCCGCTTTCACGGCTGCCACTTCGCCGGCAACAAAGACAGCCACGTTGCCGGAGCCGACTTTTTCCCAGCCGATAAGTTCCACGTTCGCAGCCTTGAGCATCGCGTCTGTCGCTTCAAACTGCGACACGAGGCCCTTGGTTTCGATCATTCCGATTGCTTGGTTTGCCATAATGGTGTTTTGGTAAAATTTCAGGCGGTGAAAAACTTCAGCAGTTCCACGGCCGGGCGCGCGATGACGTGCGAGGCGACGAGGTTGCCGACGCGTGAGGCGGCCTCGCGACCGGCTTCAACAGCCGCCTTGACGCTGCCCACGTCCCCTTTGACGATGCTGGTAATCAGCCCGCCACCGATGGGAATGGATTTGATCAGTTGCACATTCGCGGCTTTCACCATGGCATCGCTGGCTTCCACCAGGCCCACGTAGCCGCGCGTTTCGAGTAGTCCGATTGCTTCGCTCATTTTGGTCTTGTTTGTTGTTGGTTGGGTTTGCTGTTAAAAATGCCTCGCTCAGGATTTGAGGAGCTCCACCTTCTCGGCGTTATCGAGATCGCAGGCGTTCGCCTCGTCGGTATCCATGTGAACCTCCAGCTTGAACGTCGGGTCCACGCGGACGATCAGCTCATCGAACCGTGTCGTGCAGCCTTTCGCAGTGACTTTGAGCGTGATGCGGTCGAGATGTTTCACGCCGTAAAACGAGGCGTCGGATGGCGACATATGGACGTGACGGGCAGCCCGGATCACACCGTTTTTCATCTCCAAAAATCCTTTTGGCCCCATGATGTAGGCGCCTGGGGTCCCCTCGATGTCGCCGGACATCCGGACCGGAACGTCGATGCCGAGCTGGATCGCATCGGTGAACGACAGCTCGATCTGCGTCAGGTTGCGGCACGGACCAAGGATCCGCAAATTGGGAATCATGCGCTTCCGGGGCCCCACCATGGTGACTGTCTGCTGCGAGGCAAACTGGCCTTCCTGGTAGAGCCACTTGTGGACGCTCAGCTCGGCGCCTTTGCCAAAAAGAACCTCAAGGTTTTCAGGCGAAATATGCATGTGGCGGGCGGAACTATTGGCAAGCAGAACCGGTGCCGGCTGGACCGGCGCCGCTTTCCCAAGCTGGCGGAACAGAACCTCGCGCACAAGCGACTCAACTACAGAACGGCCGGGAGTAGTGGTGGATGACATTCGGGAGAGGGAGAAATTAAATGACTGGAATCCTTCATATAAGATTCCGGAATGGGGTCAAGAAGATATTTTAGAAAAATCCATTTCCGGGGCAGTGGCGGTATTTTCCGGATGAAGTTCAAAGATGTCCGGGAGGGGATGAAGAGGGGAAACCGGGAGCAACCGGACGAGGTCGGGAGTGATTCCGGCGGCTTTGAGTTTTTGGGGGCGGGCGTCGGTGAGGAGAAAATCCGATCCTGACCAGGGTTTGAGAAAGATCGGAGCAAGTGCTCCGACCTTTCTGGCATCGAGGCAGAAGACGACCAGCGACGAACGCCGGGTGGCCACCGTCTGCTGTCTGACAATCATCTCCTGGGAATTCCAGATACCCTGGCGGTTTGCGGCCTCGGCGGACAGGAACGCGATATGGAAATCCCAAAACTCGAGGCTTCTGCAGGCGGTTTCCCCCAAGAGGACCGATTGGCGGCCGAGGATCTGGCCGGCGAGTTGGAAGACCTGCACATCCGGAATATCCGAAAGCAGCTCGCCGACAGGGAGATTGGAAGTGACAATCGTGACCGGTGAGACCGGGCGTGCGCGGAACTCTTCGGCGAGGGCAAAGACGGTTGTTCCGGAATCGAAGAAATACACGCCGCCGGGACGCATCAGCCGGAGGGCAGCGCGGGCGATCTGAAGCTTTCCCCGGGAACCGGCATTTTGCCTCTCGTTAAACGAGGGAAATCGCTCATTGAACTCGGCCAGCGCCCCGCCGTGCGTGCGTTTAAGCTTGTGGCAGCGGGCGAGCGCGTTCAGATCACGGCGTGCCGTGGCCTCGGAGACACCGAGTTGCCTGCACAGTTCGCCGACGGGCAGATAGCGGTGTTTTTCAATGAGGGCGGCAAGCTTTTCGCGGCGTGCCTGAACGACATGGAACGGAACCCTCATGATGCGAAATTACTCGTCTTGGACCGTGGGCTCCTGAGAGCGGTTAGCCGTGCACGTCCCCCGTTTGGAGGATGAGATAAAGTGGAAGAATTCCTTGGATTCGGGCGTCCACTCCGACTCCAAGGCCTTTTTCACAGCCTCGCGCACCGGCAGGCCCGACCGGTAGACCAGTTTGTAAGCGCGCTTGACGTCCATGCGTGTCGCCGCACTGAAGCCTCCGCGCCGCATTCCGACGACGTTCACCCCGACGAGAAGGTTTCGCAGGTTTGCGGTCACAAACGGCGGGATATCCTTGTTGAAGCTGGAGCCTCCCGCCACCATGGCTCGGCGCCCGATGCGGATAAACTGATGAAAGACGCTGCCGCCGCCAAGCACGGCGCCCTCACCCACCTCCACGTAGCCGGCCAGCAGGCAGTTGTTGGTGATGATGACACTGTCGGCGAGACGAACATTGTGGGCGAGGTGAGCCCCAACCATCAAAAAGCAATCGTTGCCGACAACCGTGGCTGTTCCGGGCTTGGTGCCCCGGTGGATGGTGACATACTCGCGGAGGCGGTTACCGTTTCCAATCAGGACTTCGCTCTCAATATCCGGGCTGTGCGCAAAATCCTGCGGAGCCGCACCGATAACGGCACCATAGCCGACGGTGTTCCCCTCGCCCATCGTAACCCGGCCTTCAAGAATGGCATTGGCCTGGATGACGCAGCGCGCACCGATGATGGCACCACCACTGATGACGGCGTTCGGACCGACGACGACATCGTCAGCAAGAACGGCGCTGGGGGAAACTGTGGCTGAGGGATGGATATTCATAGGAGTCCGGCATCGCGAAAGCTGAAATAGGGCAGTCTGCCCCCGTCTCCGCTGCCAATGATCACGTGATCGATGAGGTTGATTTGCAGGAGGGAAGCCGCCTCCCGGAGGGACGCCGTCATCCGGCGGTCTGCATGACTCGGTTGCGGATCACCGCTGGGGTGGTTGTGGACAACAACAAGCGCGTAGGCTGAGTGGATGATGGCCGGGCGGAAAATCTCACGCGGATGGGCGATGCATTCGTTGATCGAACCAAGAGCAATCTCCTCCATGCGGATGAGCCTCAGTTTTGTATCGAGCAAAATGGCCCTCAGGGATTCCTTGCGGAGGGCGATAAACTCCTGTCCGAGTGCTTCGAAAATCCGCTCGGGGGTGTCTAGCACAGGGGCTTCATTCCCGCCGCGGGCGAGGCGTTTTCCAATTTCAAAAGCAGCGGCCAACTCGATCGACTTTGCCCGCCCGATCCCTTTGGCCTTCGACTGGATCTCCGCCGGACCACACCGGGCGAGTCCGCTTAAGCCACCGCATTCGCGCAGAAGGCTCGCGGCGATCTCTATGGCATTCTTCCCGGGAAATCCGGTGCGGATGAAGATCGCAAGCAACTCGGAGTCGGCAAGGGCACAAACGCCCAGCCGTTCCACCTTTTCCCTCGGACGGTCCGAGGCGGGCATTTCGCTGATCCTCGTTGCTTGCATTACCTCCTCAGAAACGCTGCAGAAGCAGTCGGAGATGCTCGCCGATCGCACGAAGCCCATCGGAATAACTGTTTTCCGGGACGGTCTTGAGATGTTCGGCAGCTTCATCAAGAAGATTGAGAGCCACCGAAGTGGCCTCACGAAGCACGCCCGCCCGGTCAAGAATGCCGGTGAGGAGCGTTGCGTCGATCTCCCCCTCTTGGAGCAGGAGGTCGCGCACCGACGAAATCTCTTTGCCAGACTGAAGCATCAGGAGAACGGGCAGGGTGAACTTGCCCTTCCTCAAATCGGTGCCGAGAGTCTTCCCCGTCTCCGCCTCGCTGCCGGCAAGATCAAGGATGTCATCGTAAATCTGGTAGGCGACTCCGAGCTTCGAGCCGAACTTCTTGAGCGCGTCGACGGTTGAACCCTCTGCGCCACTGAGCGCGGCGCCCAGTTCGCAGGCGGCGGAAAAAAGAGCCGCCGTCTTCATCTCAATGATGCGATAATAATCAAGAGTTGAGAGCTTGAGGTCGAACCTGCGCTGGGTTTGGATGATTTCGCCCGAGCAGACTTCGGCCGCCGCATCGGCAATCCGCCGCGAGATGTGGCTGTCGTTGAAATTGGTTGAGAGACGGAGGGCGTGTGCAAAGAGGCAGTCTCCAAGGAGGACGGTGATTGCGTTCCCCCATTTTGCATTGGCCGTCGGCTGATCTCTCCTCAACTCGGCCCCGTCCATGATGTCGTCATGAACCAGCGTCGCGATGTGGATCAGTTCCAGTATCACTGCCAGGTCCTCGTGGTCCGATGATATGCGCCCGGTCGTGCCGGCGGAGAGCAGTGCCAGTGCGGGACGCAGGCGCTTGCCGCCCGCGCCGCAAACATAAGACACATAGCCTTCGACCGCGGGGTCGAACGACTTGGCCTGGTCGCGGATCCTGTCCTCAACAGCGGAGAGCTGAGGCCTGATGAGCTCGAACGCTTGGGCGAACGAAATGGGCTCGCCACGCGTTACTTCTGGCATGGCGGGTAGGTTGCTGGAGTATTGTGGATTCGGATCATGTCAATCAGATGGAATCAGCCTTCCACGCGAGGATTCGGCGGACGACAAAAAACGGGATAACAAGGGCGACGGCCACAGCGGCTGCAAGCAGAGGGCCGGGGATGACGCGCGCACGGTCGTGAGCGACGGCGTTAAGCCCCGCGGAGACGGCTTCCTGGGCGCTGGCGACGAAGGCCGGGAAGGCCTCGAAATGCGACGCGGTGTCCCCTCCGCCCTCGCGGGTGGCCACCTCAAAGAATTCCGTTGGCACGGGACCGGGACAAAGCGCCGTGACCGTAACTCCATGAGGACGAAGCTCCATGCCGATCGCCTCCGAGAAACTGGTGACGTAAGCCTTCGTCGCGGAGTAAACGGCCATGTTGGGGAGCGGAAAAAACCCAGCGACGCTGCTCACGTTGAGGACCGCGGCACGTCCGCCGCGAATCATCCGGGGCACCAACAGGTGGGTTAGATGCGTCAGCGCTGTAATATTGACATCCAGCATCGCCTTCATGCGTCCCCAATTCCCCGTCTCGAAATCTCCATGATCCCCGAGACCCGCGTTATTGATGAGAAAATCGACAGGGATTTTCTCGGCATCCAGCCACTCGGACAATGCCAGACGACGATCCTCCTGTGCGAGATCCGCGGCAAAAATCCGAACATCAAGCTGCGGGTGGATGCCCCGCAGGTCCACGGCAAGCGCTTCCAACCGTTCGTTTCTGCGCGCAACGAGCACCAGCGTCCGGGCATAGGGGGCCAGCTGGCGCGCAAACTCCGCACCGAGCCCTGAGGAGGCACCCGTTATCAATGTTGTGCAGCCTTCGAAAAATTTCATATACAAACAAACCTCCATGATTGTTGAGAACGTATCCAGCCAAAAACCATTTACGACGAAGGACGGGTCTTCGATCCGAAGTATTTTGGACCTTTCAAATGCGCCGGTGCGGAACCAGAGCCTCGCCGAGGCTAGCCTTCCCACGGGAGCTTCCACCCAGCGACACTTCCACAGAGCGTGCGAGGAGTTCTACTTTTTAATCGAGGGGGAAGGCACGATGGAAATCGACGGGGAAGTGCGGACCGTTACCTCAGGGGATGCCATTCTGATCCCCCCGGGTGCATGGCACCAGATCACCGCGTTGCTACCGCTTCGCTTCCTCTGCTGCTGTGCGCCACCCTACGCGCATGAAGACACATTCTTTGAGTAGGCAGGCAGAATCACCTCCGTCTCACCGCGGTCGAACAACTTCCATCAGATGGCTGTTGAATGGCGTTTTGCCCCACATCGGCGAAATCTGAATCTCCCACCCGAGCTTCTCGAAGGGGGCCCGGATCTCCTGCGCCGTAGGGAATCTGCACCTGCCGCCGCGGATCCATCCGCTCGCCCGAACAAAGACCTCCTCCATCAAGGTGGCATAATAGCGCCAGCTGCTGTCTTTGAAGGTTGTCCGGATAAAAATCCTGCCCCCTGGAGCGACCCGAAGGGCTGCAGATTGAAGAACCTCCTGCTGCACCGAATCGTCCAGGTAATGCAGGACATCCAGGATGACAACCTCGCCCGAAAACTCCGGTAACATGCAGGCATCCCCAACGGCGAACTCCAGATTCTCGTAAGCCGGGGCGATCAGCTTGCGGGCCATCTGGACCTTTTTTTCATCCGGCTCAATGCCAAGA
The DNA here is from genome assembly GCA_964467415.1 of uncultured Chthoniobacterales bacterium. Classification (GTDB taxonomy): domain Bacteria; phylum Verrucomicrobiota; class Verrucomicrobiia; order Chthoniobacterales; family Terrimicrobiaceae; genus CAYXRX01. The sequence goes on along the minus strand of CAYXRX010000002.1, from coordinate 4,117 downwards.
ATTGGCTGTCGGCACCCGGACTCCCGGAGGTAGGCAGCCAGCAAGCCGACCCCACAACCGATGTCGAGCACAGGCAAGCCCCCCCCGCAAAGCCTGGCCGCCACCTCGGGATATGCCGGATCCCAGGCCGTTTTACCCTTGGCATATCCGTGGAGCGCCCTGCTGTCCCGGAAATGCATGGCCGCGCGTCGGCCCGCATTCATTGTGTTCCCCTCCCCTTCAAAAGCCACAGGACGGCACCCGGGAGCGCCCAGACGGCCGAAAGCATGTAGCCGCACAACGAAACCATGATGGCAACAGCAGCAGGCACCCCGCCTAGCTGCCCGAGAAGCATTACAAACAGCCCCTCGCGGACACCAAACCCGCCAAGGCTCACGGGCAACCCGGAAATGATATCCACCGTCGGCATGATCGCCAGAAAATCGCCTGCGGGGAGCGCGACCGCGTAAGCGCGTGCCGCCATGTAATATGTCAGAAAATACATCGCCAGCATTGCCAAGGAGATCCCCACGGCGATGAACGTCTGCCTCCACTGGCGCGCAAACTGAAAATACACGTTCGCCAGTTCGATGAGCCTTGCCCGGGCGGGCCAGTTGTCTGGAAGCCGCGAAATAACGGGGCGGGAGCAAAGCACAAGCGAAACAAGAATTAAGGCAGCAAGCCCGAGGAGATAGATGAATATGCCCCTCACAACACCCGCCATCTGGGGGCTTTGCAACAGCCAGTCATGTTTCCAAATCATGAGCGAAAGCCCGAGGATGATCATCGAGATGGAGCCCGTGAACCGGTCCATCACCACCGAGAGCGCAGCCCGAGCAGGATCCCTCCCCCGTGTCGCGAGAAGACCGATTTTTACGATATCCCCACCGGCACCTCCCGGCAGGATGATGTTGCAAAAAAGGCCCGCAAAAAACGCACCTGATGACTCGATCCACCCAACATTCAAGCCGCTCATACGCAGAAAAATCCGCCAGCGAAGAAGGCAAAACAACTGGGCGGTGCCTGCAAGCAAAAGGCCTGCGATAAGCCATGCCGGATCAGCGGAGAAAAAGACTCTTGTGAGGTTCCCGGAGAAGTCATCCCTCGAGAAGATCCAGATCAGCAAGCCCCCGCTGATGACAGCCTGGAAGCCCATAAAAACCCATTTTCTAAAACGGCATGCCGGTGAAAGCATTCCGCTACGCATTTGAGGTTGGATCTGTTGCTCCATTGTTGCACCGGCAGCCTGTCCCGTCAGGGCGGACGGCGTCCAGCGTCCGATGTCCCAAAATCCGGAGCGGGTCGCGTGCAAACTGGAATCCCGACAAGCGGGGATGTTTTGGAACACGCTTTGAGAACAGGATGGCGTGAAACTGTGTCCCCATGGATTCCGGGTGGAGGAGGGTCCGGAGCTGAAGAAGCTTCTTTCGGTGCAGCCGGGTCGGTTCGCACCCGTTGAGCGCTTTGAGCATCCCGCTTGCTGCTCCGACAAGAAAATGGTGCTGGTCGGTAAATCCCTCCAGGGTAAAGCCAGCTGCTGCCGCATCAGCAGACAATGAGGTGAAATCGACGTGTGCGGTGATATCTTTTTCACCCGGGGACTCGAGCGGCTTGTTGTCCCGGCGGTGCTGGCTGTAGCATGCGAGCGTGCCCTCGCTTCGGTGGGGTGCAAGAAGGCTTTCAAACGTCATGCCGTAGTCGATGGCGAGCACAAACCCGCAACAGAGCTTTGCTGCTAGCGCCTTCAGAAACCCCCTGTGCGCAATGCGAACCTCAGTGATGAATCCCTCGGGGCGAGGTGGAAACGAGGCAGCCATTGTCGCCAGCTCGTCCCCCAGCGGGCATGACTGGAACGAAAATCCCTCCCCGGTTGCCGAGACACACAGCTCCCTCCAAATCTGATTTTCCGAGCGGATCAGGCTGACGGGAAAGGCATCAAAAAGCTCATTAGAATAGTGGACGCCGCAAAACGATGGTAATTCCTCCAACGAACCATACCAGGTGACGCCCAGGCCTTCCAACCTGGCCATCTGAAGGTTTCTGAGCTGCGGAAACGGCTCAACAATGGCAAAGCGGAAAGTGCGGAGAGGCGTCTGCGAAAGGGCAGCGCTCACGTCGAAAGCGAGTTGGCCGTCATTGGCCCCCTGCTCCACAATTGTGAAGTCCGGGGGGCATCCGAGCGCTTCCCACATCTCCACAATCTGTCCGGCTAAAATCTCCCCGAAGACCGGACCGACACTGACATTCGTAAAAAAATCGCCCTCTTTGCCTACCGACGCCCGTCCAGCAGCATAATAGCCGGCTTCCGGGTGGTACAGAGCGAGCTCCATAAACCGGGCGAAGGAAATCGGCCCGGTCCGGCTGATCTCACTGGCGATGATCGCGCTAAGGCTTAGTGACCTCACGGACCATGACGTTCAGTTGACCGTCGGCACCCTGCTTCACATCCGTAATCTGGAATGGGCGCCGGGCATCCCGTGAGAACGTCGAGCCCTCGCTGGGCGGACGCGCACCTGGCGGAAACTCAACAATGATTCGAATGTTTCCCCGCTTTCCGCCCAGTCCAAGCGCATCGGTGATTGCGCCCTGATTCCGGAGCACTGCTCGGCTGGGCCCGGATGCTGTCACAACAAAGCTTCCCTGCAGGTAGATGCGCTCCCCCCCGATGCCCTTGGCCTCCATTTCAGGCATATCCCTAACGTTGAGAAGGCGGCCGCGTGGCATCTGTCCAGGTGCGTAGGTGGGCCATGCCCTCCCGGAGACGGCCGGATCTGGTGTTGAAACCGGCGTGGGAGCAGGCGTTGGGGTAGGCGCGGAAGGGGTTGCCGTGGGCACGGGAGTCGGTGTGGGCGTTGCCGTCGCCTCAGGCGTGGGGGCTGGCGTGGCGCTTGGTGCGGCTGCAGGCAACGCAGGTTGCCCCTTCTCAGTTGCGGGAACAGCCGGCTGGCCAGGGGGATTCACCGGCACGGGACGCTCCACCCGCATAAGGCGATTTTGCGCTGCACTAGCGCCAGCGGGTGGCGCGGGATCCGTATTGAGACCGGCCCTGGCCCGATACGATTTGTATTTTTGGTCGGCCTCCTTCTGACGTCGGCTGGTGATGAGAGGAAGTCCCGCCTTGATGTTCAACATTGCAGGGGGTTCCAATGAGAATGTGCCGGCAGATACGGTCGACCCGTAGCCCGGATAGAGGATGGAGACCGCGGTCACCTTAACCCTGCCGTCGTCGAGTTTGTCGACATGGATGATGGCCGAGAGTTCGTTTTCCCGCTTCAGGTCGATGTCGAGGCCGGTCAGAAGGGTGCGCTGCAGAACCGGAACAACCTTCTTTTGCGCGGGAAAAATCTGCTCCAGCAGCACGCTCGGATTATCCTTGGCCTGCGCAGCGGCCACCACGCCTGACTCAAAAAAATCGGCGGAAGTCAGCTCGAAGGAGTCGATGATGTTATAAACCCCGACGACGTAAGGCACGAGGTCCTGTGTCAATTTGTAGTTGCGAACATAATTTCTGAGAAGCCTCTCATTCTCGGCATTCAGCTCGCGAGGGGTCATTTTTCCAAATCGCTCCTGGATCTGGGCGGGACGGAGAAATTCACCCCGAGGTGCGGCAGTCAGCTCAAATCGCTTGGGGGGATCCAGTTTTTTGAGCTTCATCAGCAGACCGTAGCTGAACGGCTTTTCCGGGTGGCCAAAAACATAAAAACTCCCAATCCAGCACGCAAGCGCCAGACCGACAAGGAGAAGAAGGACAACCGCCCAGATGAAAAGCCCTCCCCCCCTCGATGATGGGGCATCATCATCGGGGTCGTAGTCCGGGTGGGACAAGCGCGCGGAAATCCGGCTTCGGGAACGTTCTCTGGGCATGGCGGACTTATTGCTCTCCGCCCGCAAGCGGTTCAAAAGATGTGCCGCAGCCGCAGGATCGTGCGGCCTGCGGGTTCCGGATCCGGAAGCCGGAGCCGGCAAGCCCGTCCTGGAAGTCCAGCGTGCAGGACTCCAGGTAGCGGGAACTCTCGGGGTCAACGAAGACCCGGGCGCCCAGATGTTCGATCACTTCGTCCCCGGCCCTGGTGGCATCAAGCTGCATCGCATACTGCAAACCAGCGCAGCCACCTTTCTCGACAGCCAGCCTGAGCCC
>CAYXRX010000001.1:0-378092 GCA_964467415.1 uncultured Chthoniobacterales bacterium | reverse complement strand
TCTCTCCGAGCCGGGCCGAGCGTTCGAGCAGGCGGCTGTGGAGGTAGAAGACATCGCCGGGATACGCCTCGCGTCCGGACGGGCGCTTGAGCAGGAGCGAGATCTGGCGGTAGGCGTTGGCGTGCTTCGTGAGATCGTCAAAGACAATCAGCGCATCCATGCCGTTGTCCATGAACCATTCGCCGATGCTGGCGCCGGAGAAGGGAGCGATATACTGGTCAGAAGCGGCATCGGATGCCGTCGAGGCGACGATAATCGTATACTTCAGGGCGTCGTTGGCCTCGAGCGCGCCGACGACGCGGGCGATGTTTGCGTTCTTCTGGCCGATGCCGACATAGATCGAATAGAGCGGACGGAAGTTCGGGTCGCCGCTTGCCTCTCCCGCCTGGTTGATCCGGGCCTGGTTGATGATCGTGTCGATCGCGATCGTCGTCTTGCCGGTGGCGCGGTCGCCGATGATCAGCTCGCGCTGCCCGCGGCCGATCGGAATCATCGCATCGATGGCCATGATGCCGGTCTGGACCGGCTGGCTCACGCTCCGGCGCTTGATGATGCCGGGCGCGATTTTTTCGACAGGATAAAATTCCGTTGCGCCGATCGCGCCCTTGCCGTCGAGCGGACGGCCGAGCGCGTCGATAACGCGCCCGAGGAGCGCCTTGCCCACGGGCACCTGAAGGAGCTTGCCGGTCGTCCGGACCTCATCGCCCTCGCTGATCGTCGTGTAGTCGCCGAGAATAATCGCGCCGACCTCGGTCTCCTCCAGGTTCAGGGCGAGACCGCAGAGCCCGCCGGGAAATTCCAGCATCTCGTTGAGCATGGCCGAGCTGAGGCCTTCGACGCGCGCGACGCCGTCGCCGATCTCGCGGACAACACCAACGTTGGTCTTGCGGGCGGATTCGGTTTTGATCGCGCCAATTTTTTCTTCCAGTTCGAGGACGATATTGCTCATGGGTAAATTCAGGGATTAGAGAAGTTGTTTGATGGTCTGCAGGCGCGACCGGATGCTGCCGTCCCAGACGTCGCTGCCGATCTGCACCCGGACGCCTCCGATGAGGTCGGGGTTTGATCGGAATTCGGTGGTGATGTCGCCGAAGCGGCTCCGGAGGCTGCTCTCGAAGGCCCCAGCCTGGGCGGGGTCGAGAACGGCGGCACTTTCGACGACCGCGTGATGGCTGGCGACCTCGAGCCGCACGAGGCGGGTCAGCTCCTTGAGAATCTGAACGTAGTGGCGGGGCTTGCGCCCGGCGACCCCGTCGAAGATCGTGCGGAGGCGCGACACGTCGAGCCGCCCGTCAACCATCGCAAGGTCGAAGAGCTGGCGGGACTGGCGGCGGGCTTCACGGCTGAGTTTCATGCGGGGATCAGGCTGCGAGTTCCTTGGACGTCTCGGTTGCAAGACGTTCCTGGTCGGCGGCGGTGAGCACGCGTCCGGCCACCTTGGACGTGGTATCCACGACGAGGTTGAGCATTTCCTTGCGCACCTCGGAAATCATCTTCGCACGGTCGACCACGACGGACTCATGGGCTTTGGCGATGATGCTCTCGGCGTCCTTGATAACCTTTTGGAGCTGCTTCTGGGTGTGGGCCTCGCTGCTGAGGCGACCTTCCTCAATAATGCGCTGCGCATCGGCATTGGCCTTGCGCAGGATCTCCTGGCAGCGCACCTCCGATTCGGCAAGCTGCTTCTTGATTTTTTCCGCATTGGCCTGCCCCTCTTCGATCAGGCGCCGGCGCTTCTCGAACATCTCGACGACCGGCCCGAACGCAAACTTCCGGAGCACGGCGTAAACGGTGAGAAACAGGATGACCTGGGCAATAAATTTCGGCCAGGTCACCCCGAAGTCGGTCAGCAGTTGAGCAATCGCGTCCATGGATCAATAGAATGCCGGGAGGTCAGGCTGGCCCGAGCCTCCCGGCGGTTGAACTAGAAGCCCTGAAAGGCGCGGATGAGCGCGTAAATGGCGATCGATTCGGCAAGCGCCATGGCGATGATGCTCAGGGTCAGAACTTTTCCGAACGCGCCAGGATTGCGGCCGACGGCCTCGGCGGCCTTGGCCCCGATGAGCCCGATGCCGATGCCGGCGCCGGCTCCCGCCATTCCGAGCGTGAAACTTCCTGTGACCCCGGCGGCGGCCGCGGCTTCTGCGATGAGATATGGATTCATAGTATTGTTGGTGTGTGTTGTTTGTGGGTTTCCAGGCCGTCCGCGTGTGCCACGGTCCCGGCGGAAAAGTGGTTCAGTGGGCCTCGTCCTCGTCGTGGCTGGTCGAGAGCTGCAGGTAAACGGCGCAGAGAAGCATGAAGACGAAGGCCTGCAGCACGCCGACGAGCAGTTCCAGAAAGTAAAACGGGACCGGCAGGGTCACCGAGGCGATGTAGGACACCCATGTGGGAAGGTTGAGTTCATTGCCGAGGGTGATCATCGAGGAAAGAAGGTTTTCGCCGGCAAACACGTTGCCGAAAAGTCGCAGGGAAAGCGAGACAGGCCGGAAAACGATCGACACCACCTCCATCACGCCGACAAACAGGAAAATCGGGATGAGCAAGATCGAAATAATCCCGGTGAGCCCGCCCTTGACCCCGAAGATGTGGACGATGAACTGCTTGAGGCCGACCTCGGTGAGCGTCCAATAGAACCAGAGGCACATGAAGATGAGCGCCATGGCCAGCGTCATGTTCAGATCGGCCGTGGTCGGGCGCAGCAGCGGGGTGGTAATGTGTTCGAGACTGCGGAAATCCCCCAACTTCTCGCCGGCATCCCCCCAGCCGATCGAGCCCACGCCAGGCAGAAGACCGAACCAGTTCGAGGCCAGGATGAAGATGAACAGCGTCGCAAAAAGGGAAAACGTCCGCCCAATCATCCGGCTGCCAACAATCCCCTCAAGCATATCGTAGAGCGCCTGCACGACCGCCTCAAACCGGTTCTGCTCGGGCCCCGGCACCACCGTCATGTGGCGGGTCGCGCGGCGGCAGAACCAGATCACAAAGGCGGACACAAAGATGCTGACCAGGATCGAATTGCTCAGCCATTCGAAGAAAGGCACGTTGCCATCCTGATTCAGGAAGCTGGGCGCTTTCAGCGAAATCGATGAGGCAAGGCAATGGAATGGCAGCATGAGAAAGTCTTAAAACGGGTTCGCGACCGGATCGGGGGACGGCAATAATCTGCCGGCATCCGGAGGAAGTCGCGAGTCCGGTATCTGTATCACAGCCAGAATTGCTGGCAACCCAAAAGAGGGGAAAAACTTTGCGCGGATCACGGATTCCGGCAGGGTGCCGGCGGGTCAGAGCTTGACTTCCTGGAGGGCGAGAAGGCGGATAAACTCCTGCGGATCCGAGACGTGGAGCAGATTCTCGAGCAGGCTCTTGTCCTTGCAGAACCTGGCGATCGCCCCAACGATCCTGAGGTATTCCGAGCTGAACGCCGCGGGGATTCCCGCCACAAAAACCAGCCGCACCCGCTCCGGAACTTCCGGAGAAACAAGGCCTTGAGCCGAGCGGCCTGCCGCCATGACCAGGGAACTCACGGCATTCGTGCGGGCGTGGGCAATGCAGATCCCGCAGCCGTTGCAGGCGAGGGCGGGCGCGTTGCGTTCGGTGACCGCCTGCACGAGGGCGCCCCAGTCCCGGACGCGCGGATCGCCGTTGAGCTTTGAGAGAACCTCGTCGATCCCGGCGGCCTGGTCGGAACCGACCAGCGCGAGGTTGATCTGGGAAGGGAGGAGAATATCGCTGATCGAGATCATATGTTGCTGCCTGTCCACTTGAGCTTTTGCCGGAGGACCTCGCTGAACGAGCGTTCGGGAAGCATCACCAGCGGCAGCTCGCGTGTGCTTTTGGATAGGATGAGCGTGTCCCCCACCCCCATGGCGCACGACGCCTGGCCATCCACCGTCATGAAGACAACGTGCCCGTCCCCCGCCACCTCGACCTCAATCGGGGCCGAGTCGCTGACGACGACCGAGCGGTTGGTCAGCACGTGCGGGCAGATCGGCGTGACGACAAACCCGCCGGAATCCGGCATAAGGATCGGGCCGCCGGCGGAAAGCGAGTAAGCCGTTGATCCGGTGGGGGTCGCCACGACGAGCCCGTCGGCATTATACTCGGTGAGCGGCGTGGTCCCGACCTTCACCCGGAGCTTGACGAGCTCGGATCGCTCGCCGCGGCTGATGACGGCATCGTTGAGTCCGTGGAATGCGCGCACCCCGCCATCGCCCAGCCGGAGCCGGGCCTCGAGAAGCGGTCGCCTGCTGAGGAGATAGTCGCCCTGCCGGATGCTCTCGACGGCGCGGGCGACCTCGCCCGGTCCAAGGCAGGTCAGGAAACCGAGCGAGCCGATGTTGATCCCGAAGACCGGAGGCAGAACGTCGGGTAACTTGTGAACGACGCGGAGGATCGTGCCGTCGCCGCCCATGACGACCAGGAGCTCGCAGCGTGCGGCGAGGTCGCGGACATCCAGGTTCGATGTCGCCCCGGCAAGGGGAGCGGTTGTGCGCTCGAGCAGATACGGCATCCCGTGCCGGCTCAGCTCGGCGGTCATCGCCCGGACAACCGCCCCGGCCGCGGGCTTTTCAGAATGGGCAAGAAGTCCGATCATGGCTTGAGGTGGGCAAGGAATTCGACATTGCCGTCGCGGCCGGCGATCGGGGAGGTGATGAGGCCCGCCCACCGATGTCCGGATGCTCCGACGAACGCGCGGATCTTTTCCACGGCCCGGTCGCGGGCGTCCAGATCACGAACGACCCCGCCGCGGCCGACCTCGGAGCGGGAGAGTTCAAATTGCGGCTTGATGAGAACAACCATGTCGGCTTGCCCGTCGAGTAAGGCAAAAGCCGGCGGCAAAATCAACGTCAGGGAAATAAAACTCACATCGGCCACGACAAGGGACGGGCGCGGCTCGCAATCCTCCGGCTTCAAATACCTGGCATTCACGCCCTCCCTCACAACCACGCGGGGGTCCTGCCGCAGCCGCCAGTCGAGCTGACCGTGCCCGACATCCAGGGCGTGGACCAGCGAGGCTCCGCGCTGAAGGAGGCAGTCGGTGAACCCGCCGGTCGATGCCCCGATATCCGCACACACCCGGCCGGCCGGATCGATCGCAAAGGCGTCAAGAGCCGCCTCGATCTTGAACCCGCCCCGGCCAACATACTTCTCCCTCGCGACGAGAGCGATCACGGAATTGCCCGCCACAAGCGTGCCAGGTTTGGTCGAGGCATGGCCGTTGACCAGAACCTGGGCAGCCATGATCGCCCGTCGCGCTTTTTCGCGCGATTCGATCAGACCGCGCTCGACGAGCGCCACATCCAAGCGGGACTTGCCAGAAGACATTGCGTCCTGTCAGTGTGCATTGTTCCAACCGATTCGTAACGATTTTTATGACAGAAGAAAATTTGCCCCCGCTGATCAAGGAAATGCTCGTCTCGAATCTGATGCTGAAGATCCCGGCCGAATCGATCGGGGACGACACCCTGCTTTTTAGTCCGGACGGGCTTGCGCTCGACTCGATCGACGCCCTGGAGCTCGCCGTCGCGATCGAGAAAAATTTCGGCGTGGCGACCCCGAGTGCGGAGGTCGCCCGCAGCGCGTTTGTGAGCGTGAAGACGATCGCCGCCTATGTCACCGCGCAGCGGCTGGCCAAGGGAAACTGAGGCGCCGAAGCAGTTTGCGGAGGGGGAGCCGGCATCTTAACCGGAATGAAAATCATTCGCGCTTTGGCTCGTTTTCTGCTGTGAAGAGGTCACCACAATTCGAAATCCGACCATGAACACCGTCACTCCCACAAAAACGAACATCGAGACCTACATCCTCAACCAACTCAAGTTCAGTCTGGCCCGCGACCGGGAGACCGCGACCAAGCGCGACTGGTGGATGGCCACAGCGAAGGCGGTGCAGAGCATCATCATCGAGCGGATGCTCGAAACCCAAACCGTGCACCACGACGAAAACGTCCGCCGGGTTTACTACCTCTCGCTGGAGTTTTTGATGGGACGGCTCTTCATCAACAGCATGTATAGCGCGGGCGTGGTGAAGGAAGTCGAGGAGGCCCTCGAACGCCTCGGTCTTGATCTCGACGAGCTCCGCAAGGAGGAATACGACATGGGCCTCGGCAATGGAGGTCTCGGGCGGCTGGCGGCCTGCTTCCTGGACTCGCTCGCCACCCTCGACCTCCCGGCGGTCGGCTACGGAATTCACTACCAATACGGGCTTTTCAAGCAGGAGTTCCGCAACGGCTACCAGGTCGAGCTCCCGGATGCCTGGATGCAATACGGAACCCCCTGGGAAATCGTCCGGCCGGAATACACCACGACGCTGCCGATCTACGGCCACGTGGAAAACATTTTTGACGACCGGGGGAACTACGTCTCGAAGTGGGTCGGCTGGAAGAAGCTTCTGGGCGTGCCCTACGACATCCCGATCCCGGGCTATGGCACCGGGACGGTGAATTTCCTTCGCCTGTGGGAATCGCGCGCCTCGGAGGAATTCGATTTCGAGGCCTTCAACAGCGGCGGCTACGAACAGGCGGTCCGCGAAAAAAATGTCAGCGAGACGGTTTCGAAGGTGCTTTATCCGAACGACAAGACCGAGATCGGCAAGGAACTGCGCCTTGTGCAGCAATATTTCTTCGTCGCCTGCTCGATGCGCGACATCATCCGGCGGTTCCACAAGAACAATACCGACTGGCAGCTTTTCCCGGAGAAGGTGGCGATCCAGCTCAACGACACCCACCCGGCGGTGGGCATCGTCGAGCTTATGCGGCTTCTCCACGACGAGTATGAGATGCCTTGGGACGATGCGTGGTCGATCGTCACCCGCACGTTCGCCTATACGAACCACACCCTGCTGCCGGAGGCGCTGGAGAAGTGGAGCGTCGGGCTCTTCCAGAAGGTGCTCCCGCGCCATCTCCAAATCATCTTCGAAATCAACAAGCGGTTCCTCGATACCGTCGAGGCCAAGTGGCCCGGAGACGTGGAGATGAAACGGCGGCTTTCCCTCATTGAGGAGGGCGGAAGCCAGATGGTCCGCATGGCCCACCTCTCGGTCGTCGGCAGCCATTCGGTCAACGGCGTGGCCGCCCTCCACACCCAGCTCCTCAAGAGCGATCTCTTTCCGGAGTTCGACCAGCTCTACCCCGGGAAGTTCAACAACAAGACGAACGGGATCACCCCGCGCCGCTGGCTGCTCGCCTGCAATCCCCGGCTCAGCAACCTCATCAGCTCGAAGATCGGCCACGAGTGGGAGCGGGACCTCGACAAGCTGCGGGCGCTCGAGCAATGGGCGGACGACCCTCAGTTCCAGAGCGAGTTCATGGCGGTCAAGCTCGCCAACAAGGAATTCCTGGCGAACATCATCAAGAACGACTGCGGGGTCGAGGTCGATCCCACGGCGCTCTTCGACGTCCAGATCAAGCGCCTGCACGAATACAAGCGCCAGCACCTCAACCTGCTGCACATCCTCGCCCTTTACCGTCGGATCCTTCAGAACCCTGACGCACCGGTCACCCCGCGCGTCTTCATCTTTGCCGCCAAGGCCGCACCAGGCTACGACATGGCGAAGCTCATCATCAAGGCGATCAACGCCGTCGGCGCGAAGATCAACTCCGACCCGCGCATCAATGGGAAGCTCAAGGTCGTCTTCCTGCCGAACTACCGGGTCTCGCTCGCTCAGCGGATCGTGCCGGCCGCCGATCTCTCCGAACAGATCTCGACCGCCGGCAAGGAAGCCTCCGGCACGGGGAACATGAAGCTCTCGCTCAACGGCGCACTTACGATCGGCACTCTCGACGGTGCCAACGTGGAGATCGGCGAGGAAGTGGGTGCAGAGAACATCTTCATCTTCGGCAACACGGTCGACCAGGTCAACGCCCTCCTCGCGAAGGGCTACAACCCTTCCGAGTTCCTCAACGCCAGCGAGGAACTCCGCGCGGTCGTCGACTGGGTGGGATCGAACTACTTCACCCCCGACGAACCGGCGGGCGTGCTCCGCGCGCTCAGCGACAACCTGATCTACCACGACCCGTTCCTCTGCCTTGCGGATTTCGAATCCTACAGCGAGGCCCAGAAGCGGGTGTCTGCCGCGTTTCTCGACAAGCCGCTCTGGGCAAAGATGGCGATCCTCAACACCGCCCGCGTCGGCAAGTTCTCAAGCGACCGCACGATTTCGGAATACGCCCGCGACATCTGGAACCTTCCCGCTGTCCCGGTGCCTTTGAGGTAGCCGCCGGGCTTGGAGCGCCTTCGGCAAAGAACGGCAATACCCGTCAACGCAACAGCGAGTCGAATCCCATCGCGGTCTTACGCAAAAATTTGGGAATCGCCTTGCGGTGGCGGATCCGGAAGAGGTTGTAGATCCAGGAGAGGGCGTTGAGCGTGAAGAGGCGGTCGATGACAGTGCGGTATCCGCGCTGGCGCCGCACCACCATCGCGAGGAGTCAGTTGAACGTGCGCCAGTGGAGGTTGCCCGTCCCCGGGTCGATGCGGATGCGGTAGCGCTGCCGCACCGCGCGCGGCCAGCGGGTCTTGTAGGCCCGCTTCGCGGCGCGGATCTCCTCGATGAATGCAAGATCGAAGGGCAAAAAATAATATCTCCGTGCCAGCAGGATGAGCGCAAAGGTGTCCTTCATGAACTGGATGTCCTCCGGCGGCAGGCCGAGCCGGGAGGCGATTTCGGCAATCCTGTCGAAGTGCGAAAACGCGGCCTCCCCTGAACGGATCGCGCCCTCCGGATCGGCGACAAAGTGCCGGAGGACCCGGCGCACCGGCTCGTTGATAAACAGGGAATCCCAGTAAACGTGCAGCAGCGGCGGAATGCGGACGCGCCGGAAAAACAGTTCCTGGCGGGCAAAATCCTCGATGTAGAGGACCTTGCGGATGACCGCATCGAGGAGGCGGAACATCTCGACAGCCTCCGGTCTGCCCGGAAACCATCCATTGACGATTTTCTCAACGCTTGCCCCGTCGCGGAAAATTCTGAGGATGGCCTCGGTGTTCATGTCGATCCAGACCGCCCCCGGCTCGAGAAACGCGCGGCGGCGGAACGCGTGCCATCCGCCGGTCTGGCACCACACCGAAAATCCAGCCATGTTCGGGGCGCCGCCGAGTTCCCCCGCGCAGGCCTCGCAGTCCCATCCCACGAACGACGGATATTCCCCGGCCCCCTCGTATTCCCTGCGGGCCTGGAGTTCGACCAGCTTCGGCTGCTCGATGCGGAAGAAGTGGCGGTTGAGCGGGAGGTAACGGAAGAAGTCGCTCTCGCCGTATTTCATGGAAACGACAAGTGCCGTCGAGGTGATGTTACGGAGGGCGGCAGCGAGCCGCCCGCGGTTCCAGATCAGGTCGCCGATGAGGTGGGCCCCGACCGTCCATGTGCGGAAAACCAGAACCCGCCCCCTTTCCTCGAACACCGGCAGGAGGCATTGCAGCATCGCGTTCGCCTGCCGAGCAGTCCGCAGGATGAGGCGGCTTCTCAGCGGGTCGTCAACATCGTGGCCGTCGCTCTCCCCGATGCGCAGGATGATCCCGGACACCTCAGGGAAGCTGTCGAGAACATCTTCGACGACCTCCCGGAACCAGGCGGTTGCCGCGGCCGGAGAGCGCCCGATCCGCCCATCCACCGCGTCTGAGGACGTGATAAAATCCGCCGTCAGGTAAATGGCGAGGCCGCGCGTCTTGAAGATCGCAAAGATCGTGCGGAACTCCTCGCGGAAGACTCTGTTCCTCTCGAGGATCGCCCCCTCCAGCCAAGGGTGCAGTGACAGGTGGGCGACATCGTCGAGCGAAACGGTGTTGAACCCAAGACCCGCGACACGCTCCGCAAAGATCTCTGTGTCGCGACGGATTGCCTCCCACAGGCGGTCCCTTTCACGCCCCTCAGTCGCAAGCTGAAGGAAGGGAATTTTGGACCAGTTGATCCTCCTTTCCTTGCAGTCTTGAAAGAAAGGGCCAATGGCATCGATGAGCGCAATTGCCACGCAGCGCACGATGTCCGAACGCGGGACGGACGGCAAGCCGGCAGCACGGGCCTACGCGACGAACTCGATGTCTCCGACAGGCGGAATCAGACCCTTCGCAGCGGCCTCGCCGAGAAACCGGCGGATCGCCTCGCGGCCGGTGTCGCCGTAGTCGAGCGTGTAGTCGTTCACATACATGCCGATGAATTCGTCGGCGAGCGGGTTGTCCATCCCGCGGGCGTGGGCCATGCTGTGTTCGACGGCCGGAGCCCTGTGATCGAGGCCGTATTTGATGCTCTCGCGGAGGATGTCCGAGAGCTCGTGCCGGACGTCCGGCGGAATGTCCTTGCGGACGATGTTTCCACCAAGCGGCAGCGGGAGTCCGGTGGATTCCTTCCACCAGGCCCCGAGGTCGCGGACCAGATGAAACCCGTCGCGCGCATAGGTCAGCTGACCCTCGTGGATGATCAACCCGGCGTCAACAGCCCCGCTCCGCACCGCCTCAAAAATCCCGTCAAACGGCACGATGACATGCTCGAAGTCGCAATCGAGGTAAAGCCTCGCCGCGAGATACGCGCTCGTCATCTTCCCGGGCACGGCGATCTTGCGCGCGCGCAGCCATTCCCGGCGTGCGGCCTCGGTGGGAAGCTCTGCGACGGCGGGATCCAGGGTGACGAACATCGGCCCGTATCCGTCGCCCATGCTCGCCCCGCTCGGCAGCGGCGCGTAGCGGTCGAGAAGGTAGGCCAGCGCATGAATCGATACGGCCGTGATGTGCAGCTCGCCGCGGGTCGCCCGCTCGTTCAGCGTCTGGATGTCCTGCAAAATGTGCTCGAACCGGTATCCCCGCATGTCGATTTTCCCGGCGGCCATCGCGTAAAACATGAAGGCGTCGTCCGGATCCGGCGAATGCCCGAGCGTGAGTGTGATCGATTTCCAGTCAGTCATGAGACCACCGAATGAATCATGTCCGGGCACCGCTTGCCAGCGGGAACAAGCAAAGGGCTTTTGCATTTTCCGGATTATGGTAAGGGAGACGCATGAAATACCCACGCTCACCCAAAGATCAGGTCGGTGGAATCGTCTACTTCGGACGCATGGTGGACAAGATCCGCCTCATGGCGGCCGGCGAACTGCACCCCGACCTCCACGCGAACCTCGGCAAGGCGTTCGACGAACGCTGCACCAGCTTCCTCGGCATCGGCTACGAAGCCCTGAAAGCCAAAGCTCTCGAAGGCCTCGGCGACGAGCAGCTGCTCGCCTGGGCGTTTGAGAACGGGCGGGAACCAAGCGCCGAACAGATCGAGATCTGGAACGCATTCATGACCAAGCGGGGCTGGCGGGACGAAGCCTCGGAGATCCTGGTCCGCCGGAAAAAGGAAAGCGGGCTCGAGTCGCGCGACGCCATTCAGACGATGTTCGAATATATCGACGCGGACGAGGGCCGTTGAGGCTCCTCCACGCAAGCGTTTGCCCAACAGGCGATTCGAGCATTCAGGGCTTCGTGACCACGAGGCGGACAAACCGCTTGCCGGAAGTGCCGGCGGGCAGTGACGCCTTCACGGTCTGCAGCGTGCCATTGTCACTCTGAACCGACTGGGTGACGCCCGTCGCGCTCCAGGAATTGGAGGCCAGGGAATCGCTCCACTGGACGGCGAAGGTCACACCATCAGCAACTGAAGCGACACTGCGGGTGTAGGTGAATTCCAGATTGGGCGCAGCAATCGAGAGGCTAGCGGCGGCTTTCGTTCCGGCGGCGGGGCTTTGGCCGGTGGCAAACTCCAGGAGGTTGGCTTCCCCGTCATTGTCGGGATCGGCTGTATCGGCCGCGAGCCCGCTGTTGGCGGTCGTCCCGAACCACGCGTAACGCCACCGCTGGGCGGGCGGGAAGGGCGTCCAATTCAAGGTCGTCCCCAGCGCCGTCTGCGCAAGCCCGAAGGCTCCGAAGCCAGCCGCAGAAATACCGCCGGAGTCGGCACTCACCGATCCGATGGTGAAATTGCCGGTTTGACGCGTCGCCGAAACGACCGGCCACGACCTCGCGGCCGACCAGAAGGTGTCTGCAAAGCGCACGGTGCTGCCGTTCCTGTTGAGCACGAGGTTGACGGCGCACCCGGAGCCGACCGTGAGATTTCCGGCCGTAACCTTGTCCGCGGGAGCGAGGGCATTTCCAGAAATCTCCCACTCCAGAGCGCTGGCCGCGCCGAGAGTGAGGTTGCCGGTCAGTCTGAGCGTCCCCACGCCATCGCCAGGAGCGAGCGTGGCCCCGCCGGCCAGCTGCGTGAGGGGAAGCGTGCCATTGCCGCTGAGGCGGGATCCGGAGGCGACGCTGATCCGGCTCAGCGTCATGTTGCCATTCACGATCAAGGCGCCACCCGAAACGGTCGTGTTGCCGAGGTGGGTGCAGGAGCCGCCAAGGCGCAGCGTGCCGGCTCCGGCTTTTACAAGGGCAGTCACGCTGGAAGCGTTCTGCTCGGAAATGCTTCCAGCGAAGAGGGAATCCGTGTTTCGTCCGCCGATCCTCCATGTGAGAATATTGGCAGCGGTTGCCGCCCCCTGAAGCTTGGAATCGGCGGCACTGGAGGCCAGTTCGCCGACGTCCAGAGTGAGCCCGCCGGCCGGGACGGTCCCCCCGAAATTCAAAACCGCCTTGGCGCCGAGGCTCAGGGCCGCAGCGGGATAACCAGCGGTGTTGGCGACGCGGAAATCCCCGCCGTCCGCATCAGTCGTCACGTTGATCCGGCCGGTGAAGGCCGCCCAGTTACCGGTGAGATCCGCACGGTTGTAGGGCGTGTAGTAATTGAGCGTCCCGTTGCCGCTGGCATTCCCGCCGATCACGCAGCGCGGGGCGGTATTGAGCGTGCCGGTGGAGACGACCACGAGATCATTGGAAAATGTTCCCGCCGAATTGGCATTCCCGTTATTGAAGAGAGTGAGTGCCCCGCCCGCGAATGTGACCGGTCCTGTGCCAAGCGCTGCCTGGTTGGCTTGGACGCCGCCCAGAACAACCCCGCCGCCCTGCAGCGATGTGCCACCGCTGTAGGTGTTGTTACCCCCGGAGTAGGTCAGGTTTGCCGAGGCGGTGGCCGTGGCATTCTGCGAAAGTGTCAGATGGGTGGCATCGACAACTGCGGCCACCGTGGTGGCGGCCGGAATCCCGGCCCCGGTCACCAGCATGCCGGAAGACAAAACCGCGGTGGGAACGGTGACGCTTTTGCTATTCAGCGTGGTGTTTGAACTGAGTGTCACATTCGGCCAGAGGGTCAGCGTGCCGTTGCCGGTTTTGACCAGCCTCGTATCGCCGTTGATGCTGCCATTCCCGCCGAGTGTGTAGTTCTTCGAACTGCTGTTGCTGAACGTCACATTGCCAGGCGTCTGGAATCCAGCCAGGTTGACCGCCGGGACAGCCGACCCGGAATCGTTGAAAGTGACGGAGTCGGCGTTGCCGAAAGTCGCGGGCGCCGCCTGGTTCAGCCAGTTCGAGGTGGCATTGTTCCAGACGTTGGCCGAACCGTCGCCTTTCCAGACAAGGTTCTTCGCTGGTGCGCCCAGGACCCCCACCGTTCTGGTCAAGGTGGTGCCGTCCTGCGCCTTCGCCGTGAAATCAAACGACGCCAGGCCGGCGAACGATCCGCCGGGAGAAAACCGGACGCTGTGGCCATCAGCCATCAGGACAGCCGAGCCATTCACAACACCGGAGACGGAGAATGTGGAAGTGGCGGCCGGGAACGCGTCGCAGAGCGGGGCGAGATCAATGGTCGCCGCGGCATTGTTGACGAGACGCAGATGAGGTTCGGCCATCCAGTTGAGGTAATGCTCGAGCCGGGTGTATCCATCGCCGAGAACCGTGTTGCTGTCCGCGACGGCGGGGTTCCATCCTTTCGCCCGCTCCCAGTCGTCCGGCATGCCATCGCGGTCGGTGTCGGTGGGAGCCGTCCCGCCGGTGATCGTCCAGGCCGGAAGCGGATTACCGGTGACGGGATCGGCGGCCGTGTCATGCTTCAGATAAAGCCCTGGGACATACGATGTCCCCATCTGGCCGCCGGGCCCCCGCGTGCCCAGAGAGGTCACGTGGCTGATGAGTTCCTCATCGAGAGGATCCCGGCTGAGCGAGGCTCCCGCCCGGGAGACCACTTTGTAATACGCAAGCTGGGCGCTGTCCACGGTGACGGGGACCTGCGGGCTGTTCAGGGGCGCGCCTGCAAACACGGGCTTGAAATCGGTGGTGCTGTTCGAAGTGAGCGGGGATCCGGCGAGCGTGCCGTCACGCGTCTTGTCCCAGTAGTTGCCGGAAATGTAGTAGTCACCCGCAGTTGCCCGGAGGCCGGCGTTCGTGGTGAGCGCGTTGCTGTCCGGACCGGCAATATGGTAGTTGCCGATGAAGTCGCACCGTTCCACGCCGTTGCCGTAAACGCCCAGCTGGTAGTTGTAGACCACGTCGTTGATGACCTGCATGTTTCCCTCGACCTTGGGGTCGCGACCGCCGTTGTCGATGAACAGGTTGTGGTGGAAGGTCAGGTTCACCGGATCCCAATTGAGCACCCCTAGCTGAGTGGAAATGCTGGCGCCGACAATGCAGTTTTGAACGGTGATGTTCGACGGTTGCTCGCCGGTGCTGGTATTTAGTGAAATGGAGAGGGTCTGCCAGTTGCCAATCTCGATCGAGCAGTGGTCGATGATGACCTTGTGCGCTGGCTTGAGGGCGAGCGAATATCCGCCGGGGGTTGCCACATATCCCTGACGGAAGCGCATGTGACGGATGATGATATTGGAATGCGAATAGGCGGTCGGCACACCAAATTGGTGGTTGAGGTAAACCGTGGCCCCATAAGTTGAGATCCCCTGCCCCGGAGCGGTCTGCCCGGCGATCGTGATATTGTCCACCACTTCCACATCCGAGGCGAGGTTGATGATTCCGCCGACATCAAACACGACCGTGCGGTTGGGCTGGCTGACCGCGTCGCGGAAGGAGCCCGCACCGGAATCATTCAGGTTGGTCACATGGTAGACGGCCCCGCCACGGCCCCCGGTGGCGATCGCCCCGTAACCTTCCGCTCCTGGAAACGCGACCGGATAGACGACCAGAAGCAACTTCCCCGGCTGGGAGGTTGCATCAAGCCTGGCAACAAGGCCCTTCGGTCCGCCGGAGAAATAGACGTTGGCTGTTCCGCTGCCCGCAGCAGCTCCCGTGGCCAGCACATAGGTGCCGGGAACCAGCACCCCGCTCTGAACATCCGCCTCCAGCGTGACATTCCCGGACGTTGTGATATTTCCGCCAGCGAGTTGAATCGGATTAAGAACCCCGAAGCCACCGCCCGTGGCCCCGAAGCGGACGGTGAGGCGGCTGCCGTCCGGCTGGGCCAGATTGACGCCGCCGGCAAAGGTCAATGTGTGCCCCGCCTGCAGGGTGGAGTTGAACTCCATCGTCACCGGCCCGGAAATGGTCCCGTTTCCACCGAGGATCGCCCCCGCCGCCACCGATACGCCGGAACTGTTGGAAAGCCCGTTGACGATCAGTGTTCCCTCCCGGACAACAGTCGGCCCGGAGTAAGTGCAGGGGTTGGCGAGCGTCCAGGTCCCGGCACCCACCTTCGTGATCCGGGCGGCACCCACGCCATCCTGGACCACCCCGGCGAAAGTCCCCGAGGCATTGCTGCCACCAACCTGCCAGTTCACCACCCGGCCGGCGACCGGCTGCCCGCCCAGAATTCCCGATCCCGTCAGCATGCCGATGGCCTGTGTGGTGCCGCCCGCGAGCCCGTCGTCCGGCGGATTGAACACCTGGGCCATCGTAACCCCGCCGCCCAGATCGATCGTCGCATTGCCGAATCCGTTTCCGCTGCTGATCCGGAATTCCGAACCGGCCGCGCCACTGACGTTTATCCGGCCCCGGAATCCCGACCAGTCCCCGGCGATCGCGCCGCGGATGAAGGCCACCTGAACATTAAGTGTGCTTGTGGACACGCCGGTAACATTTGATGCGAAAGTCCCGCGCTGCATGAGCCGGATTGTGCCCGTCCGGCTCGCAGGCACATCCACACCGCCGGAAAACGTCCCCCAATCGGTCCCGTTGCTGCCGGTGAAGCCGTTGAGAACAAGCGCCCCCCCCTGAAGCGAGATGCCGGCACCTCCGATCGCATTCTGCTGGAAGCCCCCAAGAATCAGGGTCCCGGCATTCAGGACGAGCGACCCGGTAAACGTGTTGTTTCCGGAAAGCGTGAGCGTCCCGTTCCCGCTCTTGGTCAGGAGACCGCCGGCCACGAGTGCCGCGCTGACCGTTGCGTTCGCATTGGTTGTGATGCCAGGCGCCGTCCCGGAGAGGGTGATGTTGCCACCCGCAATCACATAGAAGCCGCTGCCGGCAGGGTTGAAGATCATGCCCGCCGCGGTGACGTTTCCCGCCGTCACGGTCCCTGCGGCCAGGCGGTTGTTTCCGAATGCCGCGGTGGCATTGCTGGTGTTGCTCCATGCCGCGTTGGTTGTCCCGTTGCTCCAGCAGACCGTTGAGGTATTCCAGTTTCCACCTCCGTCGGCGGGGCTCGCCGGACTTGTTCCCGAACTGTCCCAGGTGAGCGTTGCCCCGCTGGAAAAGCCGGCGAATGACAGAAACCCGAGAAGGATAACCGCACCGGAGCGCCACCGCAGTGGTTGCCAGAACGTTATGCGAATCGCACTCATCACCCGGCGCAGCGGGTGGGCCGGCTTTGAGCAGATGGATTGCGGGCGGGGTACATCGAGGGCAGGCAGACTTTCAGTAAGTAAAATTAGCCTCGGTGACCCCTGCTGTCATGTCACATAAAGTGGCTACAGGCCCGCCCCCGGCCGCAGAGTGATTTTTTTAGCGATTTCCTTCCCCGCACCACGTTTTCGGACACGGCCCCCCAGCAAGGTAGACCACCATTGTTTCCGGCAATCGCCCGTCCGGAAGAAATATTTTCAAAATTTCTCTGCATCGCTTTCCCGAACTATTGCTACCGGCGAGAGTCTCAACCCGGTGTGCGGACCTGTGCGCGAAATCCCGTCCCTCCTCAGGGCTCCGGGTTTGCGCGGATGAACTTGGCAAACCACTCGCCGGACGGCTCGATGACGAGTTGCTTCGTCTTCGGGTCGACGTGGGTGAGCCCGAAATTGGCCGCGTAGCCCTCGGCCCACTCGTAGTTGTCGATCAACGTCCAAGGGAAGTAGCCCCGGATGTCGACCCCGTCGTTCATGGCGCGGCGCATCTGGTTCACGTGCTCGCGGAAATAGCGGATCTTTTTCTGCTCGCTCTGAGTGCCGATACCGTTCTCGGAGACCACGATCGGCTTTCCGTAGCGGTTGAACACATTCACGAGCGTGGCATGGAACCCCTCAGGATCGATCTCCCAGCCGTTCTGCGTATAGTTCGAGGTCAGCTCCCCGTGCGGCCGCTTGACGAAGCGGATCACCGAGGCATCCTGCGAGTAGTAGTAGTTCACGCCGACGAGGTCCATCGTGTCGGCGACCTGGTCGAGGTGGTCAAAATTCTGCCGCATCATCATGTTGTAGACAAACTGGGTCGGGTCCTGAACGTAGTTCCGGCGCCAGTTCGGGATCGAGTAGATGCCCATGACGAGGGCATCCGGGCGGGAGGCATGCACAACCTGGGCGGCGTCGCGGAACATCCGGACGGCGACCTTCGTCGCCTTCTTGAGCGCGCCGGGTGTGAGAAGAAGGCCGGGAGGCCAGTGACCGCCGAAGTAGCCGATATAGAGGTCGCCATTCGGTTCGTTTTGCGGAACGTAAACCCGTACGTGCGGCGAAAGGGCTCCGACCATTTTGGTCACGTAGGTATGCCACGCGGTCTCGACATCGGGATGAAGGAAGTTGGAATGCGCCTTGTCCTTCGTGCTGTAGAGCCAGTCGGGAAACGTGAAGTGCCAGAGGGTGACCACCGGCTCGATGCCCGCTGCGCGGAGCTTCCGGGCCATCGTGACATACTGGCGGATCGCCGCCTCGTTGAAGACGCCGGGCCTGGGTTCGACGCGGCCCCACTCGATACCGAACCGGTAATGGTTGACGCCCAGTTTTTTCAGGGCCGCGATGTCCTTGTCAAACCGGGTCCAGGAGAGCGTGGCAATATCACCCCGCGGCGGGATGTGGCCCTCCTCGGCGTAGATGTCCCAGTCGGTTTTAAAATGCTCGACCGACCCGGGCGGCACGCCCCGGTCTTCATTTTGAAAGCTCGCCGTCGAGGTCCCCCACCAGAACTTTCCGGTATCCGGGGACTTGCCCGCAACCGCCGGTTTTCGATACGCCTTCGGGGCCGTGACACAGCCGGAGCAGACGAGTGATAAAAGGAGGGGGATGAAGAAGCGTTTCATGGTTGGGCGGCCTGTAGTTGCTTGCTTTTATGCGCCGCGGCGGCATCCTACAACCATGAATTCCAGCTCCCGCATCGCGGCCGCGCTCCTCTGCCTCGCTTCGGCGCACGCCTACTCCCTCACCGGC
Source organism: uncultured Chthoniobacterales bacterium (assembly GCA_964467415.1). Taxonomy (GTDB): domain Bacteria; phylum Verrucomicrobiota; class Verrucomicrobiia; order Chthoniobacterales; family Terrimicrobiaceae; genus CAYXRX01. The sequence continues at coordinate 359,677 of CAYXRX010000001.1, read as the reverse complement.
GACGATTCGTTCAAAGACCCGGACAGCCTTGTGTTCAAGGACGGCCGCACCGTCCGGGGCCTCATCATCAAGAACACCGTCGATTCGGTCACGCTGCAGAGGGAATTCGAGGAGACGACCTATCCGAAAAGCGAGATCGTCCGCATCCGCGACGAGGCCGATATCGGGATCGCCTTCACGGATATCCACCGCAAGGGCGACCTCCCCTCGTGGCGGGTCATCGCCAATGACCTCCGCACACGCGACCGCATCAAGTCGCTCGTGGAAATTCCGGCGACCACGATCGACAACGGCGAATTTAAAAATGTCCCCTACATGTCGTTCCGAGCCAACGAGGATATCGAACTGAACATCTACGGGGACCCGAACGATCCGGCGGGGATCGAGCTGGGGATTTATGGCGCTCATTCCGGCAACACAAAACTGAGGAAGGTCCTCCGGTCCTACCTCGCCGGATTCATGACCAACCGGAAGGAGCTCGAAGCCCTCTACGCCATCGACCTCAACGGGGGCATCCGCGAGGCCGGCGACCTCACGGTCGAGATCACCCCGAAGTCCGCCGCGGACGCCTATGGGGCCTGGTGGATCTCGCTCTACAACCGCAAGGATCTGGACGCCGTGCGCATGGATACTGCCGATTACGAACGCCTCACCCGCCGGCAGGCCGACGTCGTCGGCCGGAACGGGAAAATCATCGCCAGCGGCTGGACAAAAAAGGACCTCCAGCTCTCGGAGCGGATGAACGAGGACTCGAACGTCATCGCCCGTGGGTTCTACCGCGATGCGAACGGCGATTTCCGGATCCTTGGCAAATCCAACGCCTCGCAGTAGAGCCGGCATGCGGACGCAAAAACCGGGGCGGTTTTTGTGGGAAATGGTGTATCGAGCTCCTGCTCTGTTCCCTGGTTTTCGGCTCCGACAACGAAAGTTTTTCAAACTTCCGCTACAGGCGTGCTTTTTCGGAGAACGTAGCTCCTGCTGCGTTCAGTTTTGCGAGGGAACGCAGCGGGAGCTGCGTTCACCGGGCGGTGCGCCTCCGGCGGGAGCATGTTTGGGACGCCACGGCGGCCGGCCCTCCACGGGCGACGCACGGGTAGGGATGCCCGTGCCACGGTAAAAACGGAGCCGCCGCGGGGTCCAGGGGACACCGCGGCGGCGGGTTGATTGGGAGTTGGTTGCCGGCTTAGTCGATCCGGCCGCTCAGGCGTTTGAGCCGGCGCGAGCGGGCGCTGAACCGGAAGAGCGTGAACCCGAGGCCCAGGCCGATCAGCGCCCAGGTCTTCGGCTCGGGGATGGCTGCGACGCTCAGTGTATTGGCGACATCGCTGAACGCGTAGTCAAAGCCGCCGACATTTCCCTTCCAGAGGTTGTCTCCGCCGTCGAACGTCAGCGGCGAGCCTCCGACATTCACCGAGGTGAACGACGAGGATGGCGAGCCCGTGAACAGCGAATACGTCCCGTCTGTAACCCCGCTGAGAGTGAACGTCAGCGCTCCGGCTTTCGTCAGCGTGCTGCCCGCCGTAACCGGAGTAAAACCGTCAGCCAGGTTGCCGGTGAGTGTCATCGCCGTTGGGTTGAAGTTGCCAGTGCCCGAAAGCGCCGAGCCTTCGCCCAGCGCAAGCGCGGGGGTAAGGGCGGTCGCCGTATCGTTTGTGAGCGTGGCACCGGTCAAGACCGTGATGTCAGAGGTGGTGTTGAGCGTCCCACCGCCGCTCACGATAAGCGTTCCGGAGCTTACCGTGGTTGAGCCGGTGTAGGTGTTGTTGCCAGAAATTGTCCAGCTACCTGATCCGCTCTTGGCGAGCGCTAGCGCACCAGCCCCATTCCCGATGATCCCACTGATCGCATTCGCGCCGGCATTGCTACCAGCGAGAGTGAGGGTCTTGGCTCCCGCATTGAGGGCGGTGATGCCGCCGGTGAAGGTGAGCGTTCCGGCAGCCGATCCGGTGCTGATCGTGCCGTTGCCGCTGAGGACGGTCGTGCGGTTCGTGGAACTGCTGGCCGCGCCGGTATATTCCAGCGTGCCCGCCGCGGTGGCATTGCCCAGCACGATGCTGTAGGTCACGGGTGTTGTCCCGAGACGCAGCGAATTGGCTTTACCCAGGGCGCTGTCCGTTCCGGTGTTCGCAACCGAGTCAAATTTGAGGATCCCCTCCTCGACAATCGTCAAGCCAGTGTTGCTCTTATTTCCGGTCAGCGCCCATGTGCCAGATCCCTGCTTGTCGATGTTCAGCCCCTTGCCGGATCCGTTGCTTCCCTCGGCGAAGGTTCCGGTGAACGTGTTGCCACCGGCGTTGGAGCCCGACAGGATAAGGTTGGAATTGAGGGCGGTGGTGACATTCGGGATATACCAAGAGATCGGACCTGTGAGCGTGAGCGCGCCGGAACCGCTGGCATCGATGGTGGCTATATCTTGGGTGAATAGGTAGATCGCCCGGTCGGTCGTCTCACCCGCGCCGATGTAGCGCAGGACCTCTTTTCCTCCCGTCGCGACCGTGCTGTCTCCCATTTGGATCGAGTTCGTGCTGGTGGCGGTGGCAGCGGCCGTGTTGGTGAGTCCGGCGGCCGATGCGGTGCCGAGGTTACTGCCTCCGACGTTGTTGAAGTTTCCGATCGTGGAAACCTCAAGCGTGCCGCCGAGGATTTTGGTGATGCCGCCATAGGTGTTGGTATTCGTCAGTGTGAGCGTGCCATTGGCCCCGTTTTTAGTCAGCGCACCGGTGCCTCCGATGAGTTCGCCCACGGAAAAGGAATTCGACCGGTTGAACACGAGCGTGCCGTTGTTGGTGATCGGGCCGGAACCAAGGCTGCCTGTCGTGCCGCCGTTGCCGACCTGCAGCGGACCGCTCACAATGACGGTTCCGCCGGTATAGGTGTTGCTGGCTGTGAGGATGACCGTGCCCCCTCCGACCTTTGAGAGCGTCTGATTGCCGCCGGTTTCCCCGATGATTCCGCTGATGGTGGCAGTCTGACCTGTGTTTGATCCTACGAAAGCGTCGCCCGCTCCAGTGATGCTGCCGGCGAGCGTCACCGGTCCCGCCCAGGTGACACCACCCTCCAGACGGAGCTGGCCAAGCGCCTCGCCGGTATCGCCACCGTTGAGGACGACAGTTGCGTTGTGGGTAACCGCGCCGGTGGCATAAACGGTCCCATGGGTGAGCACGTTGATCACGGTGGCAGCGTTGTCCAAACCGTTCATCTGAACTTTTCCGGCATTCGCAGCCGCGCCGATGCCGATGTTCCATGTGCCGGTGTAGGCAGAATAGTTGCCATTGAGAATCGTGCTGCCGGATCCCGTTCCAAGCGTTACGTTCGTTGTGCCGTTTCCGCTCAGCGCGGTCGAGAGCCCGGTATATGTGAGCCCGCCCCCGGTGAGGTTCAGTGTGGCATTGTTGACCACGCTTCCCGCTCCAAGCGAACCGGCTTGGGGAGCGACGAGCGTGCCTGCGGTGATGGTTGTATTGCCGGTGAAGGTGTTGGTGGCATTGAGCGTCAGCGTGCCAGCGCCCAGCTTGGTGAGGACACCTAGGCCGCTGATCACCTTGTCGAGCGACTGCGAACCGACCAGATTGAACGCCAGCGTTGAATTGTTGACGACGTTCGCGGTGGTTGAGATCGAGCCGTCGGTCACCCCGTCGCCGATCTGGAGCGTTCCCTCGTTGATACGGGTGGTGCCGTTGTAAGAGTTCGTGCCGGTAAGGATCAGCTTATTTGCTCCGACTTTGGTCAGCCCCAGATTGGTCGATGCAACCGATGTCGAATAGGTGAGGTCGCCCAGCGACGTGTCGATACCGACGCTGGAAGTGCCATTCAGCGTGATGTTTCCCAGCGCCTGCGTTGCGAAGAGCGTGTCCACATCGGCAGTGGTGAAATACGTCGGGCTCGATCCGATGCCGAGCGCAAGCCCGGCTCCGGCGGCCACCGTGGTGTTTCCGGTGACCGGAACGGCCGAGGTATTGAAGTAGTCCAGCGTACCGGCATTGACTGTGGTGCCTCCGTCGTAGGTATTCGCTCCCGAGAGGACCAGAACGCCCGTGCCGTTCTTTGTGAGCCCGACACCCGACCCGCTGATGGCGCCGGAGATTTCGGCGGAGTCGCTGCCAAGGCCCGCATTCACGTTGATCGTGCGGTTGGCCGAGTTTAATGCAATTCCGTTTTGGAAGAGGGTTTTAGCGCTGGCGGTGGCAGATCCGAACTGGAGGGTGCCGTTGATATCGCTCCCCCAGGTGAGGGGCGCCCCGGCTCCGCCAACGTTCACCGTCAGTTGCCCGCCGCTGGCCGAGAAACCGCCTCCGTTGGCTGTAAACTGGAAGTTCGATGCCCCACTGACTCCGATGTTGCGGGAGAAGGTGGCGACGCCGTTGGATTCCAGCACGCCGCCGTTGAGCGACAGGAAGCTGGCCGCCGGAAGTCCGACACCGTCATTCGCCCGGAGCGCACCGCCGGTGACGGTGGTGGTTCCCGTGTAGGTGTTGGTGCCGGAAAGCAGCACCGCGCGACCCGCAGTGGAGTTGAACGTAAGGCCCAGCCCGCTGGTGCCCTCAGAAATATTGCCGCTGAGGGCAAGCAGCGCGGTTGCCGCGTTGCTGTTGTTGATCAGTGTCCGGGTTGCTCCCGTGATCGTGACCGGTCCGTCAAAGGTGAGGGAGACATCGGTTCCGGTTCCGGTCGCATGTTTTGTCAGGTTTCCCTGAAGGGTGATCGCATTGCCGATTGTCCTGGAGCCTGCGGTCGTCGAGCGGATGCTGGCATCGTTCATCGTGATCGTGCCTGTACCGAAATCTCCCGAGGTCAGGTTGCCGGTGGATGCCGAGCCGACTGAGTTATTGAACATGGCGAACTTGCTGCCGCTGGCGATGACCGTGCCGCCGGAGTAGCTTGAGAGCGTGGCATTGCTGGAGCCGAACTGGCCTTCTGTCGCGGCCGTCACCAAGGACAGCGTCAGGGCGCCGGGACCGGTCACGATACCACGGTAGATGAGGGCATTCGCGCCGGTAGAGGCGAGCGTGCCATTGCCCGCGAGGTTCAAACCGCGATTGGCATTTATGGTTGCTCCGGAGCTCGAAACGGTCAGCGTGCCGCCATTGTTTAGGACGATCATATTAGCTGTTGGCGCACCCGGTGCTGTGCCGAGCTGGGCGTCGGTGGAAATCGCCAGCGTGCCGCCGTTGACCGTGGTGGCACCGGTGTAGGTGTTTGTGCCGGAGAGCGTGAGACGTCCTGCGCCGGTCTTGGTAAGAGCAGTTGTGCCGACCGTGCCACCGTTGCTGATGGCACCCGAGATCGTGGTATTGCCGGTGCCGCCGGAGGTGAGCGTGAAGGCGGTGACGTTGCCGGTGTTGGTGACGCCGTTGACAATTGTGAGAAGGCTCGTGGCATTGTTAGCCCACGTCTGGTTGCCGCTGAGCTTGATGCTGACGTTCTGGTTCGCCGCGACGTTGCCGACAGTGACCGCACCAGCGCCGCTGTTGACCGTAAGCCCGCCCGTCCCGATCGTGAGCGTCTGGTTGGCTCCCCCACCCTGAAGGAGCGTCGTGCCGGTGTTGGCGAAGGTGATGCCCGTCGTCGTCTGGTTCGCACCGAGACCGATCGTCTGGTTGCCGTTGACCGACGACTGGTTGAATGTGACGTTGTCGGCTGCACCCGGCAATACTCCGGTCGTCCCGCCGGACGTCGCGTTGTTGGACCATGAGGCGTTGCTCGTCCATGTGCCATTGGCGGTGTTCCAGTAGTAGGAAGCAGCATGAGCCGGGTGGGCAAGGACGATTGCCGTGGAAGCGATGAGCGACATGCGGATCGCTGCAGTGAGGAGTATTGTTTTCATTTTTGCACGGGAAGGCGTTGGGGTGGGATTGGGCGGTTGAGGTCTAAGCAACGAAACGATTGATGGTTTCGCGAATTAAAGGTGACATGGATCAAACAGAAATTCCACCCAAAGATGCAGATTTTTTCGTGGTTTTTACGTCAGAAGAGCATGGGGAAAGCAGTGTGCCGTTTTCGGGTGTGCGGAACAGTCGGTGGGGTGGATCGGGCTCACTGAGCACGAGCAGAGAATCCATGCGGCTTCGCCGCCACTTCCTCCCATCGCGCTCGCGATAATCCGCGCGATAGCGCTTCGCAAGATGGGAAAAGTCGAACGTTAAGTGACGGGAGCACAAATTGCGATCCCCTTCGTTTTCATTGCCCCCCTTTTTTTCACACCCCTCCGCTTTCAGCACCGGGAAGCCGAAGCCGGCGGCTCTTCGTTGCGCGGCGGAGCGGATCCGCTACTTTCGCAGAACGCAGTTCCTGATGCGTTTCCTGCCTTGCGTTATCCGACGTCGAAAGTTTTTCAAACTTTCGCTACGGGCTGGGATTTACGCTTTCGGCGGGCAGGGATTTTTGGGACGGCACGGCGGGCGTCCCTCCATAAGGCCAAAACAAAGCCGCCGCGAGGTCCCGGGGGGACACCGCGGCGGCGGGTTGATTGGGAGTTTTGGTTGCCGGCTTAGTCGATCCGGCCGCTCAGGCGTTTGAGCCGGCGCGAGCGGGCGCTGAACCGGAAGAGCGTGAACCCGAGGCCCAGGCCGATCAGCGCCCAGGTCTTCGGCTCGGGGATGGCTGCGACGCTCAGTGTATTGGCGACATCGCTGAACGCGTAGTCAAAGCCGCCGACATTTCCCTTCCAGAGGTTGTCTCCGCCGTCGAACGTCAGCGGCGAGCCTCCGACATTCACCGAGGTGAACGATGATGATGGCGAGCCCGTGAACAGCGAATACGTTCCGTCGGTCACTCCGCTGAGCGTGAATGTGAGCGCGCCGGCTTTCGTCAGTGTGCTGCCCGCCGTAACCGGAGTAAACCCGTCGGCCAGGTTGCCGGTTAGTGTCATCGCCGTGGGGTTGAAGTTGCCGGTCCCCGAAAGGGTCGAGCCTTCGCCCAGCGCGAGCGCGGGGGTAAGGGCCGTCGCCGTGTTGTTCGTAAGCGTGGCGCCCGTCACAACGGTGATACTCGCGCTCGTGTTGATCGTTCCGCCGCCGCTCACGATCAGCGTTCCGGCGGTGACCGTGGTCGCGCCGGTGTAGGTATTGGTCCCGGAGAGCGTGAGGCTGCCGACGCCGTCCTTGGTGAGACCTCCGCCGAGCGAGGTGCCGTGCGTGAGCAGGGCCTGCGGGACCGTAATGTCCTTGCCTGATGCCACGTCGAACCTGGCACCGCCGGATTTGATGAATGCATTGGTCAGCCCGCTGATGTAGGTGGCATTGGCCGAGAGCGGGCGGAGCGTGCCGCCGTCAAAATTGAGCGTGGCGGTCGAGCCCGTCCCGCGCGCGGTCGGGAAGGCCGGCAGCGTTACGTCGACCGTGCCGTCGATGGTGATGACGGCAGAGTTCGTGTTGCCGAGCGCAAGGCGCGGGAAGGTATTGGCCGTGAAGTTGCCGCCGGTGAGCGTCATGGTGGCATTGATGCCTGTCCCGGTGCCGCCGTTGCCGCCAATGGAAAGAATGGCCACGTTGGCGGTTCCTCCGGTTTGGGTGAACGAGACGGTCGCGCCACTCCCCGCCGACTCGTAGCGCCCGATTGCAAGAACGGACGTGTCGGACCCTCCCGTGGCAGCTGTCATGTTGAGGACTCCGGTTCCGCTCAGGTTGAACGCACCGCCTGCCACGCCGTTGTTCACGCCAATGATGATGCCGCGGTTGGCCGAGGTGGAATTTGTGGTGATGCTGCCGCCGCTGAGGTTATAGACGCCGGTATTGGCTATCGCGCCAACACCGGAATTGCCGATCAACAGGGCGTTGCTCGCACCGGAAAAGGTAACGGATCCGCCGGTTTGGTTGACCGTGCCCGTCGCCGCGGTGCCGGGCGCATTTCCAACCGTGAATGTGTTTGCACCGAGGGCATACGTACCGCTGCTGATGTTCAAAACCGCATCGGCTCCGGCGGTGCTGGAAACGGTGATCCCACCTGAGGCTGCCGTCCTGTTGCCGGCAAGCGTGAGTATTCCGCCAGAAACCGTTGTCGTGCCGTTGTAGGTATTCGCCCCGGTGAGCACGAGCTCGCCCGGGCCCGACTTCAACAGGTTTGTCGACGTGTTGTTCTGGATGACCGAGCCGATGGTGAGGTTGCCGCTGGTGTTGTTCTGGATGACGATCAGATCGCTGCTGACGGGACCGGCCAGGTTGCCGCCGGTGATCGTGCTCGCATTGCTGCCGACCGCGCTCGTGACGAGGATGCCGCCCGAGGACACGGTGTTGTTGCCCTGCAGCGTGAGCGTGTGGGCATTCGCATCGTTGAACCGCAGGCTGTTAGGGGTGGCTGCCGCATCAAGCGTCTGGCTGCTGTCTGCGCTGATGTTGTTGTTCAGGTAGTTCGCGGCGGTATTCCCGGCCACCGAGGTGAGCGTGTAGCTGGTGAGCCCGGTCACCGGGCTGTCGGTAGCATTCAACGAATTCGTCGCCCAAGTCGATCCGCCCACGGTGGCCCAGCCGCCGAGGGTGCCGTTGGAATTGAGCGTGTCGGTGGTGGCGATCGAGTCTGCCCCAAAGTTGAGGGTCGATCCAGAGTTGCGGGTGATAGCGTTCATCTGGAGGACGGCCGCCCCCGAGGAGCGGGTGACGCTCGAGGCGGTGGCTGCCGTCAGCGAGGTGGAGAGAACGGTTTCGGTGTGGTTGCCGCCTGAGAGAACGAGCGTGCCGCCGGCGAGGGTCAGCGCAGAGGTATTGGACAGCTTGCTGTTATCCTGCGAGCTGTAATCGAGCACAAGCGATCCGCCATTGACACCGGTTGTGCCAGTGTAGGTGTTCGCACCGGAAAGCGTCCATGTGCTGGAGTTTGTTTTGGTGAGAGAAACGACGTTGGTGCCGTTCGAGATATTGCCCGAGATGGCATTCGAGGCGTTTGTGCCGTCGAGGTTCAGGGTTTTTGCGAAGTTGCTTGAGCTGGAAACCCCTCCGGTGATCGAAATCGCCGCCGTGGTGGGGTTCAGGGTGGTTGTTCCGGCTGCCCCCGCGGAGAGAGAAACTCCTTGGAATGCCAGGGTTGCCGCCCCGCTGGTAACGTTTGCTCCGGCCTGCACGGAGAGGTTCGCGTTGCCGAGCAGGGAACTACCAAACGTCTGGGTGAAGCCGGCACCGGCTGTGGCGCGGTTGACGATGACGGTGCCAGTGACGGTACTCCCCACATCCAGCACTTCCGGATTGATCGGTGCGTCGGTGGCGAGCTCCAGCGTGCCCCCGTTGCCAATGGTGGTCCTGTTTCCGAAAGCGCCATATGCCCCCAGAGCAGAGACATTGGCGACGACGAGCTTGCCGGCGCTAACGGTGGTCGTGCCGCCGAACGTGTTGGCTCCGGAGAGCGTCCAGGTGCCGCTACCCAGCTTTGCGACCGAGGTCAGGTTGGTTCCGCTGTTGTCGACGATGACGCCGGAAATTTCTCCGTTGCCGGCCGTGCTGCCCTGGAGGGTGAGCGTCTTGTTTCCCGCGCCGGTGGCGGTGAGATTGCTGGTGAACGCGAGCAGTCCGGTGCCGGACTGGTCAATAGTTCCTCCTGCCGTGGTGCCGGACTGATCGATCACCTTGTCGGTCGTCTCTCCGGAGCCCGTGTAAACAAGGTTCCCGCTCGTTGTTGTGACTCCAAGCCGGATGGTGGCGTTTGTGCCGAGAGGGCTGTAGGCTCCCGTGTTCCCGATAGCCGACACCCGAAGAAGCCCGCCGAATGTCTGAGTGCTTCCGGTGAACGTGTTGTTGGCGGTTAGGATCGTCGTTCCGGTATTGTTCCGGATCAGGAGCTCCGAGCCGGGAAACGCCTCGCCGATGACGCCCGAGACGGTAAGGTTGCCCTGCTGGGTGCCGATGCGTGTGCCGGTTGCCGACGCGATGGTCACATTCCCCTGCCATTCGCTGCTGCCGGTGTAGGTGCCCGGGGTGGACAGGGCACCGAAGAATCCGCCCGCTCCGACCCCGCTGATTGTGAGGCTTTTCCCGCTGCCGGCGGTGACATTACCGCCAATGACGAGCGCACTGCTGTTTGAAGCGGAAACTGTGATATTCGATGTGCCGCCGATGGCTCCGGCTGTGTCGATTTGGAGACTGCCCCCGTAGATCAGCGTGTCACCGGTGTACGCGTTCGTTCCGGTCAGGACGAGCGTGTTGGAGCCGACCTTCGCCAATCCCCGCGACGTGGCACCAATCGACGTCGAGTAGGTGAAGCTGGCCGCCGTGGTGTCGATGCCGACAATGGAGGCCGCGTCATTGGTCACATTGGCCAGCGTGCCGGCGAACAGGGAATCCACGTCGGCAGATGTGAAGAAGTTCCCCGAGGAAGCAACGCCCAGCGCAAGCGTGGCTCCTGCGGCGACGGTGGTGGTTCCCGTGGCTGGCTTGGCGAGGGTGTTTTGGAAATCCAGAACGCCGGTGTTCACGGTTGTTCCGCCGGTGTAGCTGTTCACGCCGCTGAGCGTCAGCACGCCGGTGCCGTTTTTGGTGAGTGAGCCGGCTCCGCCCATGATCGCGCCGCTGATATTTATGTTGCCGGTGCCGTCAATGGCAAGCGCATTGCCGCCGTTGGTGATCGTCTGCGCGGAGACCGTGAAAGTATTCGCCGAGTTGTTCGTCCAAGTCTGGGCGGCACCGAGGGCGAGCTTGGCACCAATGCTGCTGGCGGCCACGCCGGAGTTGATGACGATGCCCGCCGCTGGATCGGCGGGGGTGATTGTGAGCGTATAGCCATCAGCATTGAGGGCGAGGCCGTTGGTCGTGTCCGCAACGGTCAGGCTCTTGATGGCCATGTTGGCTCCCAGCGTCGAGGGGTTGGCGTCCAATGCCGGAGTGGTGGCCGCAATCGTCACATCGGTCGAAGTTCCGGGCACGAGCGCCTGGACGGCTCCGCCATTGGTCTCCGACCAGTTGCTGGCGGAGCTGCCATTCGACGCCGCCCAGACAGCAGTTGCGCCGGTGAGATTGCCCATCCAATAGGCGGTGGTTAGCGCCGTCTGAGAGGTGACGGCAACGTCGAGAGTGTTGGCCGTACTGGAGAGTGCCCCGACGGTGAAATTCGTATTGTTATAGACCCTGCCGAGCGTGGGAGCGGTGGCCGGGTTCAACGAGCTGCCGGCTCCGCCGCTGATGAGCGTGTAGTTCCCACTGGCTGGGGTGACGCCGTTGATGCCGTAGATGTTGACAGTGTGCGCGGCATTTGAGATCGAAGCATTTCCGGTCACGGTGATGCTGGCGCTGGTCGCGGTCGAGCCGATCGAGCCGCCAAGCGTGGTGTTCCCCCCGCTGGTGATTGCCAGGTTCCCGCCGATGGCCAACGGTGCGTCGCTGGATGCGGCATAGCTGAGGGTCGTATTTGCCGAGACCGTCACAGTGCCGCTTCCCGCCCCTCCGAGGGCGTTGGCGCTCGTGGCTACAAGGGCACCCGAAGTGACGGTTGTCCCTCCGGTATAGGAGTTGTTGCCCGAGAGAATGAGCGTTACTCCAGTTCTGTTCTGCACAACCGCAAGCGTCCCATTCCCGCCACCGATTGAGCCGGACACGGAAAGGGTGCTCGAGGCGCTGCCACCGGAGGTCAAAACCTGCGTTCCGGAGGCACCGCTGAAGATGTTTCCGGTCAACATGCCGCCCTCGGCGCCGATTGTGGTATTACCGGTAAGCGAAATATTGCCGCCCAGAACTCCCCCAAGGCGGATCGCACCCCGGTTTTCGCTGTTGCCGATTCCGGTGACGGTAATGCCATTGGCAATTGTGGTCATGCCGCCGGGCAAATAAAGCTGGCTGCCGGAATCGATGATGAGGGCGGCCGGAATCACCCCAAGATTGGTCGCACTCCACTTGTTGCCGTTCGAGCCGGTGTTGGAAAGTTGGATCGTTCCGGTGAACCCGGTCACGCCGTTGATGAGTGAGTTTGTCAATCCACTGCCGGAGAAATTGAGCTTCAGGAGCCCCGAACCGGTGATGGTGTTGGCATACGTCATGCTGGCATTGTTTGTGTTCAATTGCAGCGTCGAGCCGCTTCCCACTGCGACAGCTCCGGTCCCGAGTGCGGACGCCGCGTTGGTGACGATGGTGCCGGAAGAGGCATTGATCGTGGTTCCGCCGGTAAAGGTATTGGTGCCGTTGAGCGTCAGCGTGCCCGTGCCGGTCTTGGTGAGGGCGAGCGTCCCAAGCGTTCCGCCGTTGCTGATCACGCCGGCAAGCGTCGTGTTGCCCGATCCTCCCGAGGTGAGCGTGAAGGCGGTGGCGTTGCCGGTGTTGGTGATCGTGCCGTTGACCGTCAGGGCGCTGGTGGAATTATTGATCCAGCTTTGATTTGCCGCGAGGGCGAATTTCGCGCTTCCGGTATTGACCGCGCCCGAACCGGAATCCACCTGGATGCCGACGCCGGAGACGCCGTTCAGGGTGAGCGTGCCCGTGCCGGCGCCGAACGCCATGCCTGCGGTGTTGTTCCCGGTAAAGAGGAGTTCGCCGACCGTGAGGTTGCCGTTGGCCGTGGGGGCGTTTGTGTAGGAAGCGGCATTCCACTGGGCGATGTCAGTGCCGGTGGGAGTGACGTTCGGTGTCCAGTTCGTCGAATCGGTCATGTTGCCGTTCGTCGTTCCGGTCCAGTCATAGGTCGTCTGGGCGCTGGCGGATTGCGTGACCGCGAGCGCGAGCACCGCGGCAAGGGTGAGGATTTTTGCTTTCATTTATTGGTGAGGGTAGGAGGCGTTGGGGTGGGATTGGGCGGGGATGAGAAAGCAGGGATTATCCGGTCACGGCGGAGTGCCGTGGGGTCTGGTCAGCATCGAATGGGCGTTCATGCTTGGAGGGAAGAAATTATGGGGTGGTTTGCCATCGCGGTGAACGGGTTTCCCCAATCACACCGAGGTGAATTAAATTACGGCAACCGTTTGCAGTTCTGCAAGCTATTTGTTGATGCGTTAATCGGCGCGCAGGGTGCCGAAAAGCGCGGGAGAGGGGTAGACGTTTCCCGTTTTCAGTGTTCCGTTTTCAGCACAGGGAAGCCAGCGGGCAGCGGTTCGTCGCGGTTCTTCAGTGCGCGTGGGGCGCCGCGGAAGAAATTTTGTTTAAAATTTCTCTACGATGGGAATTGTGGGCGGGGCCACTGGCGAATGGAGCTCTTGCTCCGTTTCCCTATCTGCGGGCCCACGGACGAAAGTCTTTCAGACTTCCGCTACGAGGCAGGCTTTTTTGGAGAACGCAGTTCCTGCTGCGTTCAGTTTGGCGGGGAAACGCGGCGGGATTTGCGCCTTCGGCGGGGGAAGGCACGGAGGGCGTCCCTCCATGGCCAAAAACGAGGCCACGGCGAGGTCCCGGGGACGCCGCGGCGGCGGGTTAAGTGGGAACCGGTTGCCGGCTTAGTCGATCCGACCGCTCAGGCGTTTGAGCCGGCGCGCGCGGGTGCTCATGCGGAAGAGCGTGAACCCGAGGCCCAAGCCGATGAGCGCCCAGGTCTTCGGCTCGGGAATGGCGACGACCAGCGTTCCATCAAGCTGGCTGAACGTGTAGCTGTTCCCGGAGATGTCGGTTCCCGTCCAGACGCCTGTGTTCAGGGTCAGGCCGGTGACGCCGACCGTCACCGAGGCGAAGTCGCCCGACTGCGAACTGAATGTGAACAGGCTGTAGCTTGCTGCTTGCGTGATGTCGTATCCGCCGAAGCTCAGGATGTTCAATGCGCCGCCGTAGGTGAGCGAGCCCGTTGAAGTGACCCGGTCGAAGTCGGTTCCGGCCACGCCGCCGTTGCCGGCGAGTTCCATGTTTGTCGTCCCGTTGAGAGAGACGCTGGAAGCAGTCAGGATCCCCGGGCTATTGCCGGGGGCGAGCGTTCCGCCGGCGTTGACGATCAGGGCGCCGACCGTGCCGTTGCCGCCAAGCGTTCCGGTATTGTCCACCGTAACCGCTCCTGCCAGGCCGTCCACCCTCAGAGTGCCTCCGCTGACCGTCGACGCGCTGGATGTGATGTTTCCAGCTGAGGAGATGATGAGCGTGCCCGCGGTAACGGTCGTTGTACCGGTGTAAGTGTTGGCACCGGCCAGCGTCCATGTGCCGTTTCCGCCCTTGTTCACCGACATCGTGAAACTGCCGTTACTGATGACTCCGCTGACCGTATTCGCACCGGTGGACGTGCCATCGAGGTCATATGTGCGGGCTCCTCCGGCGGCCGGTGCCGTTGTGACGTTCCCCGAGAGCAGGAGCGACCCTCCGTTGCTCAGGATTTTGGTATTTCCATTTCCGGAGGTCAAAGAGAACGCCCCGGCAACGGTATTGTTACCGGCCACATTTGTGAGCACCCCGTTGATGCCGCTGACGGAGAAGAGCATGTTTGAGGGAAGATTGATGTCTCCGCCCGAGCCGTCCAGCTCCAGCATCTTGTTGTTGCTTGCCGTCGCCGTGACCGTTTTGTTGCCGACGCCCAGCGCGCCTGAGTTTGTGATGCGGAGGGTGCCGCCGTTGACGGAGACGCCGCCGGTGAACGTGTTGTTTCCGCTCACGATGCGGGTTCCAGCCCCTGTGTTGCTGCTGTTGAGGATTGCAGCCCCGCTGATGATCCCGGGCACGGCGATGTTGCCGTTGCCCTGAAGAACCACCTGCGACGAACTGTTTCCGGTCGCGATGATGTTGCCGGAGAGCGTGAGGAGGTCTGCATCGGACCCGATGCGCGAAACCGCCTGGGTACCGACAGTGATATCGCCGTTCCAGGTGTTGTTTCCGGAAACGCTGCGGAGGGCGCCGAGGCTGCCCACTCCTTGCCCATCCAGGATAAGCGCCTTCGTCGGGGTGGCAATGCCGCCCTGCAGCGCGACTGTTCCGCCGCTGGTAACGGTCACGTTTGCGGAGCCGGAGCCGAGCGCATTCGCGTGCTGCATGGTGAGCGTGCCCGCGAGAACCGATGTGGGGCCCGAAACGTTGTTATTTCCTGTGAGGACAAGCGTGCCGGTGTTCCCCTTCTTGATGCTCTGTGCGCCGCCGGTCTCGCTAATGTTGCTCGTGATAGTGGTGGTCCCTGTGCCGCCGAAAGTGTAGTCGCCCGAGCCGGTCACGGTGCCCGTGAGGGTGACCGGTCCCGCCCAGGTGAGGGCGACGGTATCGACCCGGAGCTGGCCGAGAGACTCTCCGGTGTCGCCGCCGCCGAGGGTGAGCGTGGCATTGCGGGTTCCGGCGACCGTCACATACATGGCGGCATTCGTAAGGATATTGATCGTCGTAGCCGGGTTATCGAGGCCGTTCATCTGGACCTTGCCGGCTCCGGCGGCTGCCCCCACGCCGACATTCCATGTGCCGGTGAAGGCGGAATAGTTGCCGTTGAGAATTGTTGAACCACTTCCCGTGCCGACCGTGACATTGTTCGTGCCATTACCGCCCAGGGCATTTGACAGACCGGTGTAGTTCACCCCACCCGCGGTCAGGTTGAGCGTGGCGTTATTGACGACGCTGCCAGCGCCGAGCGAGCCGGCAGCGGGGGCAACAACCGTTCCGGCGTTGATGGTGGTGTTGCCGGTAAAGGTGTTGGTGGCGTTAAGCGTCAGGGTGCCCGCGCCTTCTTTGGTCAGAGTGCCCGTGCCGCTGACGACTTTGGCAAGGGTCTGGTTCCCGAGAACGGTATAGATCAGCGCGCCATTATTGACGACGTTTGCGGTGCTGGTGATCGAACCTTCGGTGATCCCGTCGCCGACCTCGAGGGTGCCGCCGCTGATCGTCGTTGTCCCGTTATAGGTATTGTTGCCTGTGTAGGTCAGTTTGTTGGCGCCGAGTTTGGTCAGACCGCGCGAGGAGCTGCCGGTCGGAGCATACGTGAAATTGCCGGCCGAGGTATCGATGCCGACAGCAGCTGTGGCATTCATGGAAACCCCGACGTAGGTGTCGGCGAAGAGGTTGTCCACATCGGTTGCCGTAAAGTAGCTGCCGGCAGTTGCGACACCGAGCCCGAGCGTGGCTCCGGCCACGACGGTGATGTTGCCGGATGCCGGCTTGGCATTCGTATTGAGGAACGAGAGCACGCCGGCGTTCACAGTCGAGCCGCCATCGTAGGTATTCGTTCCGGAAAGGCTGAGGATGCCCGCACCGGACTTGGTGAGGGCGACCCCGGAGCCAAGAAGGTTGGCCGAAACAAGCGCGTTGCCGGTGGTGTTGCTTGCGGAGTAGGAAGTGGCAGTCAGGTTGCCGTTCGCAATCGTGTCGCCCGAGGAAGCGGGTGCGGAAATCGAAACCGCGCCGACCGACTGGCTTGCGCCATCAAGGTCGAGCGCACCACCGGTGAGGTTCAGCGGAGACCCCGCCGCCAGCGAACCGCTGGCGCTCAGCACCAGCGTGCCCGCATTGACGGAGGTCGGTCCGGTGAACAAGTTGTTCCCCGTGAGGATGAGGGTATTGGCGCCGAGCTTGGTCAGGCCCCGGGTGGTGGCCGGCACGGAGGATGCGTAGGTGTAGTTGCCGGCCGCCGTGTCGATGCCGACATTCGATGTCGCATCGTTGGTTACCTCGGGGAGAGTGCCAGCGAAGAGATGGTCAATATCCGGAGCATCAAAGTAGGAGGCATTTCCGCTGGCGACGCCGAGACCGAGAGTGGCTCCGGGCGAAACCGTAATATTACCGGTCTTGGCGCCGAAATTCAGTAATGTGAGCACGCCCGCAGTAACGGCCGTGCCGCCGGTATAGCTGTTCGCGCCGCTCAGGTTGACCGTGCCGGTGTTGGCATTGGTGAGCGATCCCGTGCCGCTGATGTTCCCGCTCAACGCATGGGTGGCGGTGCTGTTGAAGCTGAGCGCGCCGTTGTTGGCAATCGGTCCGCTGGCGGTCAGAGCGCCTGTAGCCGTGATGCTGATCGTGCCGTTGTTGCCGATGCTTCCGGCCAGCGTCTGGCTGGACGTGCCATTGAAGCTGAGGGTGCTGCTGTTGAGGATAGCTCCGGCATAGTTGCCGGCCCCCAGTTTGCCCGCGCCATCAACCAAAAGCGTTCCGCCGTTCACGATCGTATCGCCGGCATAGCTGCTGTTGCCGGTGAGGGTCAGCGTGCCGGTCCCGTTCTTGGTCAGGCTCGCTGTGGTGGCCCCCGCAAAATTCAAAATATTGTTCGTGATGGTGATGTTGTTGCCGTTCGTGTTGATCACACCGCCGCCGTCCTTGAGGTTGAATGTGTCCAGGCCGTTCAGGAAGTTGGTGCTCGCGCTGCGGGCCTCGAGCGTTCCGCCGTTGCCAAGGTTGAGCGTCGCATTGGATGAGGCGTTGGTAGCCGTGGTGGCCACTGTGCTGAACTTGCCGCCATTCACCTCGACCGTGTTATGGCGTACGGTCGCACCGCTGTTCCCCCAGTCAAACGCCGTGGTCGCGCGGAATTCGGCACCGGTGCCGATGGTGACCGTATTGATGCTATTGGCGTTGTCCGTGCCTCCGTCACCGAATTTGAAGGTGCCTGTATTGATGAGACCGGTCCCGCTCAGGTTGATGATGGTGCCATTTCCGCCAGTGATTCCGCGCGAGGTTTGAAGCGTGGTGGCGATCAATGAGCCGCCGGAAATGTTCATGTTGGTCGTGGTGCCAATGCCGTTTGATGTGGTCAGGGTATTAAAAGTAATGCTGCCAGCCGTCTGATTGTAGTTGGTGACGAACGCGCCGGCTGTCTCTCCGAAGCTGCTGGATGAGGCCGCAAAGCTGTATGTCCCGGATCCGACGGTGATGTTTCCGCTTGAGAGCCCGAGCCTGCGGCCGGTGATCGTATTTCCTGCATTCAGGGTCAGCGTGCTGTTGCCGGCTACGCCGATCGATACGTTCGTTGCGGTCCAGTTCCCTGTGACTGCCAGGGTGCCGCCACCGGTGAGAGCGAGCGCATTGCCCGAGCTTGGTGCTGCTGCTCTTGAAAGCGCTCCGCTGAGAATGAGGTTGCCCCCTGAAGCCACAACAACCGACTGGTTATTGCCTCCGGTGAGGGTCATGTTCAGACTGACGGTCTGGGTGTTTGTGGCGTTGTCCGTGAGCGTGCCGTTGAAGGCGATCGCATTTCCTGCCAACACGAACGCACCCGCGCCGGAGTTGAACGTGAGCCCGGCAATCGTGCTGTTGGCGGTGAGGTTGTTGTTATTGCTGAGTTGGGTGGACCCGTCAAAGATGAGGCTGTCGCCGGAGGCGGTCGCGTTGCCCGACGTCCAGTTGAGACCGGTCGTCCAGCTATTGTTTCCGCCGAGGCCGTTCCACGTCTGGGTGGCCGCACTGGCGGATTGCGTAATCGCGAGGCCGATGGCGGCGACGAAAGTGAGGAGTCTTGTTTTCATTTTTTGCACAGGAAGGCGTTGGGGTGGGATTGGGCGTTTAAGGGGTTGAAGCAACGATTGATGGTATCGCAAACTAAAATTTGACATAGAACAAATAGAAAATCCACCCAAAGGTGCGGATTTTTTCGTCAGAATAAAGGGAAGGGGGGGCTGTTTTCAGTGTCCCGTTTTCAGCACCGGGAAGCCGAAGGTGGCGGTTCCTCGTTCCGGCGCACGTCCGAGCGGGAGAAATTTTTTCAAAATTTCTCTACGGTAGAGCGGACGGCGGAGCGGTGGCTTTCGGAGAGCGGAGCTCCTCCTCCGCTCCAGAGGGTTTGCGCTATCCGATGACGAAAGTTTTTCAAACTTTCGTTACGAACGCGGCGGGAGCTGCATTCTCCGGGATTTGCGCCTCATGCGGGTGGGAACGCCACGACGGCCGTTCCTCCAAGGCCAAAGCGAGGCCGCCGCGGGGTCCGGGGGGGACGCCGCGGCGGCGGGTTGATTGGGAGTTGCTGACTTGCCGGCTTAGTCGATCCGGCCGCTCAGGCGGTTGAGCCGGCGCGAGCGGGCGCTCATGCGGAAGAGAGTGAACCCGAGGCCCAAGCCGATGAGCGCCCAGGTTTTCGGTTCGGGGATGGCGGTGACATTGAGAATGCCCGCGTTGTCGAGTGCCACGGTCCACTGGCCGGCATCGTAGCCGGTGTAGTTCAAGCCGCTGACGCTGCTTGTTCCGGAATTGAATCCTCCAAGGACTTGGTAGGTGCCTTCAGCCAGCGTGCTGCCGGTGAGGTCGATGGCGCCACCGGTGATCGTGAATGCGGGGGTGCCGGACGCAGAGTTGATCGAATCAAATGAGGAAGGGCTGCTGATGAGCAGGTTCCATGTCCCACCGCTCATCGTGAACGTCTTTCCGCTGGACAGCGTAAAGTTGCCCGTGCCGGTTTGGGCCGTCTCGATGACGCCTGTGGACGAAACGGACAGGTTGCCGCCAAGAGTTGTGGCGGCAACGCTCGCCGCGAGGGTGCCCCCGGTTACAGAGACATCCCCGGTGGCTGCCTGCAGCGTGGTGGCGCTGGCAAGGACCAGCGTGCCTGCGGTGACCGTCGTCCCGCCGGTATACGTGTTGTTCGCACCGAGGCTCTGGGAAAACGCGCCCTCCTTGACCACGGCGACCTTTCCCGCACCGTCGAGGATCGAGGTGTTGACGTTTGCACGGTCGAGCGCGTTGTTGAGCGTGAGGACCGATGTCGTGGCAGCGACGGTGTTGGTGATCTTGAGCTGGCCTGTGCCCCCGCCGCCGGCTCCGGAGAGACCGTTCAGCGTCTGGTTGTAGCCTGCGAGATCGAGAGAGGTGGCGGCAAATGAGCTTGTGGCTCCGAGAACGCTGATACCGGTCGGCAGCGCGTTGTTGGCACCCAGACGGAGGCCGGCGTTGCCGGTCGACCCGCCGGAGAAGATCAGAGTTTCGAGATCCCAGTTATTGCCACTTCCGGAAAGGGTGACGAAATCGCCGTTGTTGTCGCCGGCGCGGAAGAGCGGCTGGACGCCGAAAACGCCGCTGGCCATGGTGATGGATCCGCTAAGAGTGAGCTGAGCGCCGGTCTGCGTGCCGATGCGGGAAATACCCGTCGCATTGATTTCAATAGCCCCGGCAAACGTGTTGTTGCCGCTGACCGACTGGATGAACCCGCGCTGGACCGAGGCGAAAACACCGTTGGCAGAGGTGTTGCCGACCCCCGACCCTGTGACCTTTTCGGCGGCCGAGTAGTTGATGTTTCCCGAGAGACCAAGCGCTCCGCTGACGGCACCTCCGGTGCCGACGATGACCGTCTCGTTGCCTGCTCCGGTTGCACCGAGGGCGTTGTTGGCCGTGACGACGATTCCGGCCCCGCTGGCGATCGTGGTGTTGCCGGTGTAGGTGTTGCCGGAGCTGGCGAGGGTGAGGACGGCCGAGTTGGCATTCACGCCGCCGGCTTGGGAGAGGACGCCGGCAAGCGTCTGGGTCGCACCGGCGTTTGCCAGCGTTCCTGTGCCGGAGACCGTGCCGTTGTAGGTCTGCGTGCCGCTGGCGAGTGTGAGCACCTGGCCGGCGTCGATGGTTACCGCACCGCCGGTGGCTCCGCCGCCGCTGAGAGAGCCGATCGTCTCGTTGCCGACGACCTGGAATGTCGCTCCGGCCACATCCGCCAGAGTCACCAGGCCGGTATTGGCAATCGCGCTGCCGCCGCTGACCTGGAGCGTGCCACCGTTGATCGTCGTCACGCCGGTATATGTGTTGTTGGTGGTGAGACTGAGCGTTCCCGTGCCCGACTTGGTGAGCGTACCGGCCGCGATCCCGAATCCGCCAGCGCTGGAGACGGTGTAGTTCGCGCTACTGTTGTTGAACGCGATCGTGTTGGGACTGACGTTTGCTGTAGAAATATTGATCGCTGTCGTGAGACCGGCATCGTTGAAGACGACGTCGTCCAAAGCGAGAAACTCGGTGTCAACCCCGCCCACCGAGGTCTTCCAGTTGAATGGAGAACCGACCGCTGTCGTCGTCCAGTTCCCGCTGGCGGCCCCGGTCCACGTGATGCTTTCGCCCGCGATGTCGAGGGTGATGAAGCCGTTGGACGCGCCGGTCGTGCCGAGGGTGGCCGACTGGCGGGCGCCCAGGCCAGCGATGGTGCCCTTGGCGAAGTCGGTGATTGCGCCGCTCCAGGACCCGTAACCGATGAGGTTGTAGGTGTTTCCACTGGTCCAGACTGGTGCGGTCGGCACGTTGATCGTGACAACCCCGTTCGCCGGCGTAGTTGTGAGTGTGTTCGTGACCGTGAGGCCCGCAGCACCGGCTGTCCGGATGTTGACTGTGGCGTCGCCGTTGAATGTGAGGTCGTTAATCGTCAGGTTGCCGGTCGTGCCGTTGCCGTTGTTGAGGATGTTTGTCGCGAGGTCGGTGACGTTCACCGTGTTGATCGTGCCGGTGCCGTCCACCGTGCCGCCCTGGAGCGTGACGGTCGGAGTGACGGCTGTGGAGGTGTTTGTCTGGATGAAATTGCCGCCGTTGACCTTGATCCCGTTGCTGGAGTTGATCGAGCCGCCGGCGCCGAGTCGCAACGTGCCGCTGTTCACCGTCGTCTGGCCGGAGAACGTATTGTTGGCGGAGAGAAGGAACGTGCCGCCACCGGCGTAAGTGACGCTCGAGTTGCCGCCGGTGCCGTTGGCAATCGGGACGGCGATGGTCAGGTTGTTCAGGCCCATCGCCACCAGCTCATTGGACGAACCGACGATAATACGGCCGGTGCCGTTTGTTCCCTGCAGGAACGAGCGGGTGTAGGAGCCGCCGGCGCGGATCTGGGACAAACCGTTAGTTGTGATGGTGAAGTTGCCGAGCGTGACCGAAGCGCTTCCTGCATCGTTGTCTTGAAGGCCGAAGGCGGTTGCGTTGGCTCCAAGTGTGTTAGTGCCGGTGATCGTGTAGACCGTGGAGCTCGACGTCACATTTCCCATGTTCGTGCCTTGCGGCGTACCGCCGAGCGCCAAAACCTGGGACGTTGTTCCATTCACATTGGCCCACCGCGCCGACGAGCCCTTGCTATCCCCAACGACCGCCCACGATCCGATGTAACCGGCGGCGTTGGACGCCTTGAAGATCTGACTCGTGGTATTGGGGTTCAGGACGCCGCCGTTGGTGGCATACATGCTCACCACGGCGCCGATTTCGGCCTGGGTGATGTTGCCAAGGGTGAACGTCGTCGAGGTGCCGGAGGCATTGTTCACAATGACCGCCGAGTTGCCAGCGTAGACCGTCGTGCCGCTGACTGTCTGGGCCGAGTTGAACGCGCCATTTTTTCCAGTCGCGCTGATGGTGCCGCCGTTGTAGAGGGCCAGAGCGTTGCTGCTGTCGACGAGATTGGTCGGAGTGGCAAGGTTGTTGAACGCCAGGGCGAGCGTGCCGCCGCGGACGGCGATGCCGCCGGTGAACGTGTTGACCGCATTGCCGCTGAGGGTAAGCGTTCCCGCCCCGGCTTTGGTGAGACCGGCGGAGCCGGCGAGGACGGTTGCGGCATTGTTGCCGATGGTGGCCGTGAGACCGGAACCGACCGTGAGCGTCGGCGTGGTGCCGTTGAGCGTGATGTTTCCGGACCCGGTCAGGATGTAGCCGGTGGTGGTGAACGCGATGTCGTTGGCGGTGACGCCAGCCGGATCGACCGTGACGTTGCCGGCGGTTCCCGCAAAGAGCGCATCGTTATCGGTGCCGGAAACCGGCCAAGTCACGGCGCTGCCGCCGTCCCACCAAAGGGAACTCGCCGTGTCCCAAGTGCCTGTTCCGCCAAGTGTGGCGTTGCCGGCGGCGGTCCAGGACAGGGTTGCAGCGGTTGCTGATTGTGTGAGGGCGAGGCCGAGGGCCGCGGCGAGGGTGAGAAGCGGGGTTTTCATTTTCATTGCAAAGGCGGGGTCAGAAGTGAGGCGTGGGTGGCAGTTCCCGCTATCTGCAGGAAAACCACCTAATTTCACGTTAAACTCTGCCATGCTTGCGGCTGTTCAGCTAGTTGATATCGCGTATTTTATCGTAGTTTTTACGTCACAAAAGCGTCGAGAAGTTTTCAGTGTTCCGTTTTCAGCATAGTGAGGCCATCGAACAGCTGTTCGGCGTCCCTGGTTTTTCCCGGCATTCATCCGAAGGGGAGAAATTTGTTCAAAATTTCTCTACGGTGGAGTGGCGGGGTGAAGCCGCTGCGTTCTCCGGGGATTTCGCCTTTGGCGGGCGGATTGCCTGGGCCAAAACGAGTCCGCCGCGGGGTCCCGGGGGACACCGCGGCGGCGGGTTCATTTTGAACTGGTGTCTGCTTAGTCGATCCGGCCGCTCAGGCGCTTGAGCCGGCGTGAGCGGGCTCCCATGCGGAAGAGCGTGAACCCGAGGCCCAGGCCGATGAGCGCCCAGGTCTTCGGCTCGGGGATGGCGACCGTGAGCGTGTTGGCGATATCACTGTAGGCGTAGTCAAAGCCGCCGACATTTCCCTTCCAGAGGTTGTCCCCGCCGTCGAATGTCAGCGGCGAGCCTCCGACATTCACCGAGGTGAACGACGAGGCCGGCGATCCAGTGAAGAGCGAATACGTCCCGTCGGTCACGCCGCTGAGAGTGAACGTCAGCGCTCCGGCTTTCGTCAGCGTGCTGCCCGCCGTCACCGGGGTGAAGCCGTCGGCCAGGTTGCCGGTCAGCGTCATCGCCGTGGGGTTGAAGTTGCCAGTGCCCGAGAGCGCCGAGCCTTCTCCCAGCGCAAGCGCGGGGGTAAGGGCGGTCGCCGTATCGTTTGTGAGCGTGGCACCGGTCAAGACCGTGATGTCAGAGGTGGTGCTGAGCGTTCCGCCGCCGCTCACGATAAGCGTTCCGGCGCTGACGGTGGTTGAACCCGTGTAGGTGTTGGGGCCAGAGAGCGTCTGGCTGCCGGCACCGATCTTGACAATACCGACCGTGCCTGTGGTGTTCGTGATATTTCCGCTGAAGCTTGCTGTCGAATCATTGTCCCCGAGCGTGAGGACCGATGCCCCGGCGACAGTGGTCGTCACCGTGCCGGTCCCGGAAAGCCCGTTGATCGTCTCGCTAAATCCCTGCAGGCGGAGGGTGCCCAACCCGGTGCCGTTGGTGTTAATGACAACGTTCCCCTTGCCCGATCCGTTGGGGATCTGGTCGCTCGCACCCAGCGCCAGCGTATAGCTTCGGCCGGATTGCGGGTTGTCGTTGATCGTGGTGTTGCCGCCGTAGTCGTTCGTCCCGCCCACGTTGGTCAGCGTCACGGTCAAGGAGCTGCCACCCAGAGAATGGGAGAGAAGCTTCAGGCCATTGCTGCCGGTGATGTTGCCGGTCAGGTTGACAGATCCCGTTCCGTTGGTGGCGAGCGTGAAGTCAGAAGCCCCGGCTGTCAGCTGACCGGAAAATGTGTTTCCGGTGGAGTCGATGCGGAAGGTGCCGACGCGGTCGGTGCCGAGCCCGGTGTTGGCGACGACGGCGTTGGGGAGAGTGATGTTGGCCGCTGAAATGTAGATTCCGGCCTTGTCGGTGGACGCCTGGCCGATGGTAATGGTGCCGGTGCCGAATGTGCCGCTGGTGAGCGCGCCGGGCGTGCCGGTGAATACCGGACCGGCGGCGATCTGCATGCGGCTTCCAAACGTGCTGTTAACGAGAGTCAAGCCTCCGGAAAACGTGTTGTTCCCGTTGGAGAACTGCTGGGCGCCATTTGCATTACTGATAACGATGCCGACTTTCCTTGTCGGGCCATCGGTGATGAGGGCAGCCGTGTTGACTGTTGTGCCCGAAGTCTGGCTGAAGGTCAGGATCGAAGTGCCGGCTCCCGCCGCGCTATCGGTAATCGTGTTGGTCAGGCTGCCGGTCACCACGTTTCCGATGAATGAGGCATTGTAACCGTTCAGGTCCAACGTTCCGGTGCCGGTCATCGTCAACGAGTTCACGCCGTTGAACGCGGTGGCGCTGCCGGACTTCAGTCTTCCTGCGGTGATGGTGGTGTTGCCGGAATACGAATTTGATCCGGCCAGGGTGAGGTTGCCGCCGCCGGATTTGGTCAACGCGCCGGGACCGGAAATATTGCCAGCAACCGTCTGGTCGGAATTACTGCCGAAGGTCAGGCTGGCGCCGATGTTTGTCGTTCCCGTGTAGGTATTGACGCCGTTGAGGGTCACATTTCCTGTGGTGACGAGCGAGGAGGCCGATGAATTATCAGCGATGCCCGCATTGATCGTAAGGGCATTGGACGAGCTGTTGAGCAGGTTCAGCGTGCCGCCGGCCGAGTCCACGGTGAGCGTGCCATCGCCTGCAGCAGCTCCGATCGTGAGCGACTGCTGGCCGGAGCCGATAAGGATGGTCGATGTCACCAGGGTTTTTCCGGCGGTATCGACCGTGGCGGCGGTGGTCGTGTTTTGGAAGAGCGTGTTGACTGTGGTCGTGGCCGCACCGAGAGCGATGTTGCCGCCTGAGCCGGCCGCGTTAATCCGGACGTTTGTCGTCGAACCGTCGGCGATGGTCGAGCCCAGCGCATCGATATCCGTGTAGCCGGTATAGGCAACGACCCCGTTCGTCACATCGTAGGAGGCAAAACCCGCGCCGTTATATGTCGCCCATCCGCCAATGATGCCGTTGGCCAGCGTCGGGTTGGTCGAGAAGAGGATCCGGTTCCTGCTGTCCACCCCGAGTCCTGTGCCAGCAAAGTTGAGCGTGCCGGTGGTGCGGGAGAGCGAGGCGAACGTGAGCGTCGAGTTGTTGGAGGCCCCCGCCTGGCTTGCCGAGACCGTGGCGGGGCCAGCACCGATCGTCAGATTTCCGGTGGTTTCGCTGAAGTCAGCGGCGCCACCGTCATTCGAGAAATTCAGAGTGCCGCCATTCAATGTGGTGCCGACCGTGTCGCCGAGACGGTCACCGTTGTTGGCCGCCGTTGTGTTATCGAGTTTGAGCGTAGCACCGGAACCGACCGTGACCCCGCTGGACATTTTAATCGTGCCGTTCGCGCCGGAGACGCTAATCGTGCCCATGTTAATCGCTGTGGTGCCGTTGAACGTATTGGCCGCAGTAAGCTTGGTGGTGCCACTGCCGTTGTCAGAGCCGCCAAGCCCGTTGGAAACTGTAGCGAGATTGCCCGCGCCGGAAATCACGCCGTTCAGGATAATGCCTGTCGAGGTGCTGCTGGCCATCAGGTTGAGAGTGTTAGAATTCAGGTTAATTGTCGCAGCTTCGGAAAACACGAGGCTGACGTTTGCAGCATTGCGCGTCATGATCTGCGAAGTTGCGCTGAGGCTGGTGGCTCCGGTCCACGTGCTGTTGCCGAACCTGGCGCGAATTGTTCCCCCCGCCAATTCGGTGGTCACGGCGCTCATGTTTAAATTATCGCTGGCCAAATTTCCGAGCATCAACACTCCCTTGGTCAATTTAAAATTGGTCCCGGTTGTTCCCAGTGCTCCGCCGTTTCCGATGAGCACAGCGTTGCTATCTGTCGCAAGCGCGAGTTCGAACGATGTAAGGCCCGTGTTATTTCCGTTGAAGATGCCTGCGTTGTTACTTGCGATAGTTGAAGTATTCGCCGTGGCTTGGTAAGTGAGCGCCCCTGCCAGTGTGGCATTCCATGTGACCCCGGTGACATTGTTTGCATCGATAATCCCTCCGGCACCGAAATCGATCATGCCTCCAGAGAAAAGATAGCCGGTAGTCTTCACGTCGACCCGGTTCGCACCGACCGTGCCACTCACAGTTACCGTGCCGGCGGTCCCGTTGAAAGTTGCGGAGTTGCCATCAGCCCAAGTCGTGGCCGGCCCTGTTCCATCAAGCTTCCAGTTGTTGCCTGAACCTGTCGTCCATGTGCCAGTCCCACCGAACGCTGTGCCATTGAACGTCCACGTATAGTTGGCCGCCGAGGCGGTTTGCACGATTGCGAGGCCGAGGGCTGCGGCGAGGGTGAGAAGTTTAGTTTTCATTCTATTGGGCGGTGGGGCGTTGGGGTTGAGGCAAAGGCAGCAACTCCTGACTGTTGTCGGGAAGACCACCTGATAACACTCTGAAAAATACTACTGGTGCGGCGATGCCGCTAGTCGATATCGCGTATCTTATCGTAGTTTTTGCGTCAAAAAAGCGGCGAGAAATTTTTGGTTTTCAGCGTTCCGTTTTCAGCACTGGGAAGCCATCGGACGGCTGTTTGTTGTTCCTGATTTTTCCCGGCATTCATCCGAAGGGGAGAAATTTTTTCAAAATTTCTCTACGGTGGAGTGGCGGGGTGGAGCCGTTGCTTTCGGAGAACGGAGATCGTGCTGCGTTCCTTTGTTTTGCGGTATCCGACGACGAAAGTTTTCACACTTTCGCTACAGGAACGCAGGGGACGCTGCACTCTCCGGGATTAGCGCCTCAGCGCGCGGGGATAGTTGGGACGGCGAGGCAGCCGTCCCTCCAAGGCCGAAAACGAAGCCGCCGCGGGGTCCCGTGGGACACCGCGGCGGCGGGTTGATCAAGAGAGTTGGTACCTGCTTAGTCGATCTGGCCACTCAGGCGCTTTTGCCGGCGCGAGTTTGCGCTCATGCGGAAAAGCGTGAACCCGAGGCCCAGGCCGATGAGGACCCAAGTGCCGGGCTCGGGGACGGCGGCCGTAAGAACGGCCGCTCCGTTGGTGAACGAGTAGTCCAGACCGCCGACATTTCCGGTGAAGAGTCCGCCGCCGCTATCGACCAGCGAGAACCCGTTGATTGAGACCGTCGTGAAGCTGAAGCTGGCCGGTGCCGTCGAGAGGAGGTTGAACGTGCCTTCGGTCGGGTTGGTGAGCGTGAAGGCGAGTGCGCCGGAGGCGGCGAACGACCCGGTCGAGTTGATCGAAGTGAACGTCCCGCCTGTGAGATCGGCTGCAACCGTCAGGTTGGTTGTCGTGATGAGACCCGATCCGTTGATCGTCGCATTCTCGCTGAGGGCCAGCGGGGCCGTCAGCGCGGTCGCCGTGTTGTTGGTGAGAGTGGCCCCGCCCGCCACGGTAACGAGCGAACTGGTGTTGATGCTGCCGACTCCGGTGAGCAGGAGCGTACCGGCGCTGACGGTCGTGTTGCCAGAATAGGAGTTGGCTGCCGAGAGGGTAACGGTCCTGTTTCCAGTCTTGGTCACCGACCCTGCACCGTCAATTGCGCCCTGAATTTCAAACCCTTGCCCGGCGTTGCCAGCTTCCAGTGAAAGCGAATTTGATCCAAGGCTGACAGTATTCGAGATCACCAGTTTGGTATTTGCCCCAGCAATTGTCTGAAAGGCTGCATTTCCACCCAAAGTGACCGCGCCGGTATAAGTCATCGTTCCGTTTCCGCGTGCCCGAAGGATGGATCCAGAGGAAAGCGAAAGCGCACCAGCGTTGAAGGAAACATCAGCAGCAAGGGTGTTGTTTCCGAGATTAAACGTTGTTCCGGTGCTAGAAATATTGACAGCTGTGCCGCTACCAAAGGCATTCGCATGCGTCAGTGAAACGGTCCGTGATCCTGCGCCGGTGAAGTTGACGGTGACTGTTCCTGTAAGCCCCGTGTTGTTTCCAGAAATGATAGCTGACGCACCGAATCCCGCAATGTTGACGTTGTTTCCAAGCAGCGCTGAGTTAAGAGTCGAATTGTTGTTTCCTGAGACACCATAGGAAATTGTTCCGCCATCAGCGATCGTGATGTTTCCTCCGTTCAAGGAATAAGCTGCACCACCGACAGTGAATGAGATTCCTGCAGCGGCGACGTTGGAACCGACGGTAACGGTGTAGGTTCCGTTGGAAGAAGCACCGAACAGCGCAGTGTTGCCATCAGACCATGTCTGGTTCCGAGTTGCGCTGGCATCTGTCCAGTTGGTGTTTGAGGCATTCCAAGTTCCGTTCCCGCCAGTGCCGGCCGAGGACCCGGTGCCGCCCTGCCAGGTATAATTGGCGGCAGTGGCGGAATGGGCGATGAGGACTGAGGCGGAAGCGATGAGCGCAATGCGGACCGCTGAGGCGAGTGAAGAATGATGTGTTTTCATGTGGTGGTGTGGCTGCGAATTAATGCTGCGTTTGGCTCTTTCAGGTGTAAGACTGGGCATGATCAGATCTCCGCGAAGCGGTGATCTGGCAAGACTGTGGCAGATTTCGGGCGGGCGCGATAGGTAATATTGCGTATTTTTTCGTAGTTATTGCGTCACGGAAGAGTCGATAAGTTTTTTGTTTTCAGTGTTCCGTTTTCCGCACAAAGAGGCCATCGGACGGCAGTCCGTCTTTGCTGATTTTTCCCGGCGTTCATCCGAAGGGGAGGAATTTTTTCAAAATTTCTCTACGCCAATGCGAGCGGGCGGAGCCGCTGCTTTCGGAGAACGGAGTTCCTGCCCCGTTCGGTTTCACGAGGAAACGCAGCGGGAGCTGCGTTCTCCGGGCTGGTTCCGGCCGCTCAGGCTTTGACCCGGCGGGGGCGGGTGCCTAGGCGGAAGAGGGCGAACCCGAGAGCGAGTGCGATGAGAATGGCGGTTTGAGGCTCAGGCACGGCGACAAGTGTGAAGTCGATGTCCCCGGCATTGTAGGCGAACGTGCCGGAGATTCCGGCATTGGCGACCGTCCAGCCGGCGACTCCCGGGTCGGCGGCCAGGCCGGTGATGATCCCCGTATAGGTCATCCCGTCCACAAACCCCTGGTCCAAAAAGTTGAACGCCTGATTCGCCTGGAACGTCCAGTCGCCCGCTCCAGTGCGGGCGAGGATATCGTGGGTGGTTGCGCCCGACGCGAGGCCGAGTTCGATGATCGAGTCGGCGAGAAGGGAGAGTCCGCCGCTGAGCGTGAAGGTGGTCGTGTCGAGGCTGTCCACGCCGGCCATGAGGCGGCCGGCCGTGCCGACCGTGACGTTACCGCCGACGGTGCCGTTCCCGCCCAGGGTGGCACTGTCTGCGACGGTGACCGCGCTCTCGCCCGCCATTGAGCCGGAGATGAGGAGGGTTCCGGAATTAACGAGCGTCGGGCCGGTGTGGGTATTCGCGCCGGTGAGAACCAGTTTTTCGGCACCATTTTTCACGAGACTGAGGCTGCCGGTGAGGACGCCGGAATACGTCGAGGCCACCGAGGTGTTCACTGTGAAGTCGGCCGGTGTGGCGGATGTGATCTCGTTGAGGAACGTGCCGCTGGTCTGTCCGACGGCGAGTCCGCCGACTTGCTGGCTTTGGCCATTGAGGTCGAGGATACCGGAAGTCGCACCGGCCCCGATCGTAAGAGCGGTCGCTGCAGGCAGGCGGTCGCTGCCGCCGGCGAGAACGAGCGTGCCTTGGCTTACCGTGGTCGTGCCGTTGTAAGTGTTCGCTCCCGAGAGCGTCCATGTGCCCGCGCCCTGCTTGTCGAAGTTCATGGTGAACGCCCCGCTGCTGATGACGCCGCTGAGGGTGTTGGCACCGGTGGACGAGCCCGCCAGCACCAGCGTGCGGGCCGCCCCAGCGCCCACCACCGTGGCAAAGTTGCCGCTCAGGGTCAGGGACCCTCCGTCGCTGATGATCTTGGTGTTGCCGTTGCCCGAGGTGAGCGAGAACGAGCCGGCAATCGTATTGTCGCCGGCGAGGTTCCGGATCACGCCGTTGAGGCCGCTGGTGTTGAAGCTGGTCGTGGCGGGAAGGCTGATATTTCCACCCGAGCCGTCGAGTTCAAGGAGGGGGTTCACGCCATTGCCGGCTGTGATCGTAATGGTCTTTGTGACCGCACCGAGGGCTCCGGCGGAAGCGATACGAAGGGTGCCGGCATTCACGGCCACATTGCCGGTGTAGGAATTCCCCGCATTGGTGAGGACGAGCGTGCCGTTACCAGCTTTGGTGATTCCTGCGGCGGCCGTCTCGCTGATCACGCCGTCGAATTGCGCGGTCGCGCCGGGCGCGACAGTGAGCGTGCGGGCCGCGCCGCCGAGCGAGGCGGGAGCCGCGAAGGTGAGCGTGCCGTTGCCGGCTGTGGTTCCGAACGTCGGGTTGCCGCCGAAGACGACCGGATTGAGGAACACGCGGGCGGCCGAGCTGTCGGAGGCCAGTGTGCCGCCATTCAGGACGAGGCTGCCGGTGCCGAGCGGTCCGGAAGTGATCGCGCCGACCGTGCCGGTGCTGTCCGCGCCCGCGAGCAACGTGCCCGAGTAAACCGTCGTGTTTCCGGAAAAGGTATTCTGGCCGGAGAGGGTGACGGTTTCCGCGCCTGCGGCGACCTGGCCGACCTGGATGCCCGAGGCTGTCGAGCTGCCGCCGTTCGAGATGATGCCGGTCACGGCGACCTTGCCGGTGCCTGCAGAGTTTCCGAACTGGACGACCCGGTTTGTGGCATCGCTGCTGAGCGTGAGGTTGCCGATTGTGACCGTGCCGTTGGCGTTGCCGATGTTAAGAATGTTGTTGACCGCGAGGGTGAAGTTATTGGCCACGTTGCCGAGGTTAAGGCCGGCGGAGCCGAGCATCGTGATCGTGAAGCCGGCCCCGGCATTGTTGAACGCCGTGCTGCCAAAAGTGAGCTCGTTCGATCCGCCGAACGTGAATCCCGCGGTGATCGAGAGGAGGCCTGCGTTCGACATCACGAGCGGGGAACCGCTGGTATTATCAAGGGTTCCACCGGAGACCACGAGCCCACCGTTTCCGCCGATGGCCCCGGCGCTGCCGAGGTTCAGCGTGCCTGCTGTGAGCAAGGTCAGGCCGGAATAGGAGTTATTGCCGGAGAGGGTGAGGGCGGATGTCCCGGCCTTTGTGATGCCGCCGGCATTGCCGATCGCACCGCTGAGGATCACCGGGCTGTTCACGGTGAGAGTGCGGACCGAGGTGCCGAGATCGGTCGCGCCCGCAAATGTCAGCGTGCCATTGCTGGTGGCATCGCCCAGAGTGGCGTTGCCGGCAAATGCGAGGGCGTTCAGGATCGAGCGGGGGATCGTGCTGTCCGAGCTGAGCCCGCCACCGGAAAATGTCAGCGTGCCGGTGCCGATCGCGCTGGACGTGATCGCGCCCGGCGAGCCTGCCGAATCCGTGCCGACCTTCAGTGTTCCCGCTGCAAGGGTCGTCCCCCCGGCATAGGTATTATTGCCTGTGAGCGTGAGGGCGTTGGCTCCGAGCTTGGAGATCCCGAGGTTGGGGGCGGTGATCGCCGTGCTGTAGGTCGCGTTGCCATTGGCGGTATTGAGCCCGAGGCGCGAGCCCGTGACAAACCCGGCACCGTTATTGGCGATGAGGGCGTCGATTTCAAGCGATGTCCAGTCGGACGCGCCGCCATAGTTGATCGAGAGCGTGCCATTTGAGCCAGCGGCTACCCGGCCCGGCGTCGCGTAGCCCGGAAGGGCGTGAGCTTTCGACACGGAGAGCGTTCCTTCGTTGACCTGCGTGTTGCCTGCGTAGGTGTTGTTGCCGGTAAAGACCTGCGTGCCGGGACCGACCTTCGTGATGCTGGAATTCCCGCCGAGAATGCCGCCGTAGGTGATCGTGGCCCCGGAGCCGGGGTTGAGCGAGAGGTTGGTGACGTTTGAGGGGACGGAGTAGCTTGCGTTGCCGGTGAGTCCGCCGAAGGTCGGCGTGGTCACGGAGGAAAGGTCCAGCACGCCGGCCCCCGAGGGATCGAACGCGCTATTCTGGATCGCGAGGTTGCTTTCGATCTTGAGCGTTCCGGCGGTGACGCGCGTCGTGCCCGAGTAGGTGTTGTTGCCGTTCAGGACGAGCGTTCCGATGCCGGCCTGAGTGAGGTTGCCGGTGCCGCTGATGAGGGAGTTGAAATCGGCGCTCTGCGTAAAGGTGTCCGAGCGGTTGAAGGTAAGCGTGGCATTGTTGCTGATGGGACCGCTGCCAAGGTTGCCCGTGGTGCCGCCGGTGCCGATCTGGAGAGTGCCGGCCAGGACCGTGGTGCCGCCGGTGTAGGTGTTGTTACCTGTGAGAGCAAGCACGCTGGTGCCAACCTTCGAGAGCGTCCGGCTGCCGCCGGTTTCGCCGATCGGTCCGCTGATGACGCCGGTGCCGGAAGCCGAGCCGACGAATCCGTCTCCGGTGCCGGTGATCGTCCCGGCTAGCGTGACCGGTCCCGCCCACACGGCATTGGTTTCGAGGCGGAGCTGACCGAGCGACTCACCGGTGTCGCCGCCGTTGAGAACGATGCTCGCATTGTGCGTGAGGGTGCCAACCGCATAAAGCGCGGCATTTGCCAGGATGTTGACGGTGGCGGCCGGATTATCCGCGCCGTTCATCTGGACCTTGCCCCCGCCCGCGACGGTTCCGACACCGATGTTCCATGTCCCCGTGTAGGCGGCGTAGTTGCCGTTGAGGAGCGTCGCCTGCGTCCCTGTGCCGAGGATGACATTGATTGTGCCGTTCCCGCCAAGGGCATTGGAGAGGCCGGTATAGGTCAGAGATGCGCCGATTTCCGTGAGATTCAGCGTGCCATTGTTGGTCACCGGTCCGGTGCCGAGCGCGCCGGACTTGGCGGCAACGAGCAGGCCCGAGTTGACCGTCGTGCCGCCAGAGTGGGTATTGTTTCCAGAGAGGGTCAGGTTGCCCGCGCCGGATTTGACCAGCGTTCCGGGGCCCGAATAGGTGCCGACCGGAGACTGGTCAAGGTTCGTGGCGAGGACGAGGCTGCCCGTGCCGATCGTCGTGTTGCCGGTGTAGGTGTTCACCGCGTTGAGCGTCACGTTGCCCGATGTCGAAACGCCCGAGGGCCCGCCATTGTCGGCGATCACGGCATTAACAGTGAGGGCGTTTGAGGAGGCGTTGCTCAAGTTGATCGATCCGTTCCCTGTGGCGGGCATGAGCATTCCATCGCCGACATTGGCGCCGATCGTCAGGGACTCCTTGCCCGCGCCGATCAGGATGCCGCTTGTGGAAAACGTCTTGTTCGCGGTGTTGACCGTTGCGGAGGTCGTCGTGTTCTGGAAAAGCGTGTTCGCCAGGGTGACTGGGTCGCTGAGCTCGATATCGCCGGTGGTGCCGGGAGCGTTGATCCGGTAGCTGGCGGTCGCGTTGCTCGTGATCGTGGACCCGCGCGCGTCGATGTCGGTGTAGGCGGCGAATTCCGTGATTCCCAGCACCGGGTCGTAGCTCGCGAACCCGACGCCGTTGTAAGTCGCCCATGCACCGAGCTTTCCATCGACCAGTGCCGGATTGGCTGTGAAGAGGATCCGGTTGCGGTTGTCCACGCCGAGGCCGGTGCCGCTGAAGTCGATCGAGCCGGCAACGTAATTGAGAGAGGCAAACGTCAGCGTGGACGTCTGCCCGAGCGCTGCCTGGCCGGCAAGGACGGTGTTTGCGCCGCCGCTGACCGTGAGGACGCCGAGCGTCTCGCTGAAATCCGCAGCGCCGGCATCGTTGGCGAAGTCGAGCGTGCCGCCGCCCATGGAAACCGGAGTGGCATCGCTGATGCGGTTCGCGTTGTTGGCAGCGGCAGTGTTATCGATCTTGAGCGTGCCGCCGGTGGCGAAGACTACGGCGGACGTGCCGCTGACCGAACCATCTGTCCCACTGAGGGCGAGCGTGCCGCCGGCCGTAGTGGTCGTGCCGGTAAAGGAATTGTTGGCGGTGAGGGCAAACGTTCCTGCGCCCGACTTCGTCAAGGCGAGCCGGTTTTCGTTCGTGCCGGCGCCGCCGAGCTTCCCGACGAACGTGTTGGTGCCGGTGGCGACATCGAGCGTGAGGACGGAATTTCCGGTGGCAGCCGCCCCGACGACGCTTCCGCCGAGCCCGGTCACAGTGAGGCCGGAGAGCGTCTGGCTGACGGGCGTGGCGGCGGTGCCCAAGACGAGCTTTCCCGTGGTGGCGACATCGCCGAGGACGACGGCTCCGTTAGCCGCAAGCCGGTTGGTGCCGCCGGAAAGGATAAGGCTGCCATTTTTGATCGTCGTGCCGCCGGTGAACGTGTTGGCTGAGGAGAGCGTCTGGCTGAACGTGCCGGTTTTGACGAGCGCAACTTTCCCGCCCGCTGCGCCATCCAGGATCGTCGTATTGGTGGTTGTCCTGTCCGAGGTCGGATCAAGCGTGAGTATCGATGTGGTCGTATTGCCCGCGCTGTTGTAGATCTTCAGCTGGCCGAGCCCAGACACGAGGCCATTGAGAGCCTGATTGAACCCGGCCAGATCGAGAGACGTCCCGAGACCAGCGCTTGATGAGCCGGCGACGCTGACTCCGGTGGGCAGGGCGTTATCGATTCCGAGGCGGACACCCGCCCCCGCCGCGCCGGTGGCGGAATTGCCGGTGAAGATCGTGGTGTTGGCATCCCACGAGTTCCCGTTGTTTGACAAGGTCACAAAATCGCCAAGGGTATCCCCGGTCCGGAAGAGGACGTAGCTGCCGGTGATGCCTGGGCCCATGGTGATATTTCCGCTCAGGGTAAGCTGTGCTCCGGACTGAGTGCCGATGCGGTGCTCCCCGGTTGCAGCCAACCGGATGTCGCCGGCAAACGTGTTGTTGCCGCTCACGCTCTGGACAAACCCGCGCTGGACGGCTGCCAGTGAGCCAACGGCTGCCAGGGTTCCAGCGCCGGAGCCGATGATCGTTTCCTTGGTCGCGTAGGTGACATTGCCCGAGAGCCCGAACGCCGCGCCCGAGGTCACGGTTGTCAAACCGGCGACAGTGCCCAGGGCATCGTTTGCCGAAGCGACGATCGCGCCGGCTGTGATCGAGGTGTTTCCGGTGTAGGTATTCGCCGCGGTCAGGGACAGAACGCCGGCACCCGCCTTGAGGAGGCCGGTTGCGCCCGCGTTATCCTGCAGGATCGAAGCGATCGCCAGGGCGGTATTGGTGCTGGTGTTGTTCTGCGTGACATAAAAATCGGTGCCGGGCGAGCTTTGGAGGCTGCCGCCGGTGATGGCCGACTGGTTTGCGCCGACGGTGCCCGCCACCATGATGCCGCCCGAGGACAAAGTATTCACGCCGGTGAGGGTGACGGTGTTGGCGCCGGCCGTATTGAACTTCAGGCTGGCGGGTGTGATCGTGCCGTCGAGAACCGGGCTGCTGTCTACGCTGATGATGGCACCCGCGTAGTTCGCTGAGGTATTTCCGGCAACCGAGGTGAGGGTGTAGGACGTGACAGGAACGATGCTGGTCCCGTCGTTATGAGCCCATTCGGTTCCGTTCACGGTCGCCCACCCGCCCAGCATGCCATTCGTATCCGCAGTCGTTGTGGTGATCCCGTTGGTTGCGGATTGATTTCCGGCGGGCAGAACAAAGTTGACCAATCCACCGGTGCTGGCGAGCGCCCCGAGGTTGAGGACGAGATTTTGTGGCGTGGCATTTGTCGTGAGCGAGATCGTATTGACGCCGCTTGCGATCGTTGTGCCGTTGAACGTCTGGCTGTTGGCCGTGGCGTTCCCTCCGGTAAGATTGAGCGTGCCTCCCGCCATGACCAGCGAGGTTCCGCTGCTGACGATGTTATCGGCGGGGGCGCCGGCTGCCGAAAAATCAAGCTTCTGCGTGCCGAGGCCCGACTTGGTGAGCGTCACGAGACCTGCGCCACTGAGGCTGCCTGAGTAGGTGACCGTGACACCGGCTCCTGGATTGAGAGTGAGGTTCGTGACATTTCCCGGCAGCGCATAGCTGGCGTTGCCCGTGAGTCCGCCGAACGTCGGGGTGTTGACCAGGGCGAGGTCGAGCGTGCCGGCTCCCGAGGGATCGAACGCACTGTTCTGGAGGGCGAGGTTATTCGTGAGCCTGAGCGAGCCGACGTTCACCTTGGTGGTGCCGGTGAACGTGTTGGCGTTCGAAAGCGTCCATGTGCCGGTGCCGTTCTTAGTGAGGGTTTGCGGCCCGGAGATGATGCCAAGAACTGCACTTGCGGTGCTGTTTCCGTCAAATGTCAGCGCATTGGCCTGAGCACCCGTGCGGGTAATGTTGCCGGTGATCGAAATATCCGTGCCGGTCGCATTGAGTGTGGCGGCATTGCCGCCAACACCGGCGCTGAGGATGAGGTTCTGAATCGCAAGGACCGGGGTTCCGCTGGTGACATTCGGCCCGACGAGGGCGATCATGTTAGCGTTGCCGATAGTGAAATTTCCCAGCGATTGGGTGATAGCGGCGCCAGGTGTGGCGCGGTCCACGAGGACCGTTCCCGTCGTGTTTGAGCCGACGTTGAGGGTGTAGGCGTTGATCGATGTGTCGGTCGCGAGATCGAGAATCGCGCCATTGCCAACAGTGACGATCGACCCGGTGGCACCGAACGCCGAGGGGGTTGCCGCAACGAGTGTCCCCCCGCTGATGACCGTCGTGCCGTTGTACGTGCTCGCCCCGCCCAATACCAACGAACCGGATCCGAGCTTCGTGAGGTTAAGAACATTTGCGCCCGCGTTCGGGTTGGCAATGTTGCTGGAATACGTGAAGCTGCCGCCCGCATTGGTGGTATCCAGGGCAAGAATCGCGCCGGATTTGAATCCTCCCGTCGCATTACCGAGCGCCTTGATGATATCGAGATCGGTCGAGGTGAACTCCCCTGCCCCACCGACATTGAAGGCTGCCGCTGTGCCGGAATTGACGACGAGGTTTGCATCCGTCCAGCTGGCCGTATTGTTCCCGTAAAGTGCGGCCGGCTTGGCAAATTGAAGCGTTCCGGCGGTGACGGTCGTCGGGCCGGTGTAGGAATTTGTGCCGGAGAGGACGGCGGTGCCGGCACCGGATTTGGTGAAGGCAGCCCCGGATCCAGCGAGGTTTGCGGAGAAGATTGAGGTGCCCGTAGCATTGCTGACGGCAAACGATGTTCCGGCGAGTGTGCCGTTGGAGATGAGATCGGAACCGGCCACCGTCACCGAGACGGCGCCCACCGTCTGGCTGGTGCCGCCGAGATCAACCTGACCACCGGTAAGGTTCAGAGCCGAGCTGGCTGCGCCAAGCGTTCCCGAGCCCCCGAGGATCAGCTTGCCGGCGCTCACGCTGGTTCCGCCGGTATAGGTATTGGCCCCGTTGAATGTCACGTTGCCCGTGCCACTTTTGATGATCGCGGTAGACCCGGTGATGCCGGCGGCATCGGCGCTGGCAAACGTGTAATCAACTGCACTGTTCTCGAGGTAGACGGTTCCGGTCGAGACGCCCCCGGCCGCCACATCGACCGCCGTCTGGGTCACAGTCGTTGTCGAGTTGCTGTTCCAGTAGGAATCCGCGAATGTCACGGCGTTGAGGGGAGCCTTCGCAAGGTCGAAAGTTGTCGTGGTGAGCGCGGCCGAGAAGACGTTGCTGGCGAAGTTGCTGGTGGTCGCCGCGTCCCATGTGGACCCGGCCGTTCCCACCCAGTTGCCGATGTTTGTCACGTCACGGACCTGGATCGCGTTGAGCTGTGAGGAAAGGTTGCCGTTGATCGCAAACGCCTGCGTTGTCGCATTCGCAAGGAAACGCCCCACCGTGTATTGGCCGGCTGCGCCGGCAGCGCTGGAGTTGGCGTAGTTCAGGATGAC
Source organism: uncultured Chthoniobacterales bacterium (assembly GCA_964467415.1). Lineage (GTDB taxonomy): Bacteria > Verrucomicrobiota > Verrucomicrobiia > Chthoniobacterales > Terrimicrobiaceae > CAYXRX01. The sequence continues at coordinate 321,591 of CAYXRX010000001.1, read as the reverse complement.
CGAGTTCCCGCCGACACTTGTGATCGTTGCATTGCGGGCGGAGGAATTCACCCGGCTGTCGTTGATCCAGATCTGGGTGGCAAAGACATGGCCACTGGTCAGGTTGTTCAGCGTGACGGTCGCGTTCGAACCCGTGTTGGCATAAGTTCCGCCGCGGACCAGGTTCGTATAGTTTCCCGTCATGCCGGTGGGACTACCGAACGAAGTGCTCACCCCGCCATTGAACCCGGTCATGGTGATGTTGCCAGCGCCGAGAGTTGTCTGGCTGCTCCCGGCGGCGAACACGACTCCGTTGACGGTCGTCGTCGTGTTCGACTGGTCGAATGCGTACTTCAACGTGCCGACCGTGATGACATCGGTGGCATTGATTGTGATCGTGGTTGGGGTGGCCCAGTTGATCGGTGCGGAGAGGATCGGGCTTGAGACCGCAAACGTGAGTGCCGAGGCGAGGATGACGCGCGAAAAGCGGAATCCGGACGCGCCCGTGGGGGAACAGGTTTTCATGGGGGGTGGAAGTATTTGGCTAGGGTGGTGGGGCTAGGGGATTCAAACAAATCCCAATGTAACTAATAAACCCCCGGTCGACCCGTTTTCAAGGCTTTTTCTGTGGCGATCTTATTGGCGGAAACTATTCGAACCTGGCCGGGCGGATCAACAATTGGTCCCCCTCGGCAAACGTTCGGAGTGGCCTGTTGGGACGCCCCAAGGGCAGTGTTGCCGAGTACGATCGGACGATCGGCGGCAACCGGCCCATATGGAGAAATTACTTCCCGCGCTTGAATGTTGGAGCCGGGAGGTTTTCGGGGAGCCCGAGCGGCTCAACGACTTCCTCCTGATCATCCTCCTGACGGACCGGGCGGCCTTCGGCATCCATGAGGCGGGCGGTGACAAAGATGATGAGGTTGCGCTTGATCTTCTGGTCGACGTCCGAGCGGAAGAGGCGTCCGGCGATCGGGATGTCGCCGATGATCGGCACTTTGTCCTGAACCTTCTGGACGTCCTCGCGGATGAGGCCGCCGAGGGCGACGGTCTGGCCGTCCCAGATGCTCACGTTCGTGACAACCTTGCGGGTCGAGAAGATTGGCTGGTTCACAACGTTCTCGGTGAGCACGCTCGATACGATGCTGATGGTGAGAGGATCGAAGGCCGGTCCGAGGATCGGGCTGCCGTAATTGATGAAGCCGTCGAACTCGACAACCTGCGGCGAGAGGCTTAGATCGATCGTATAGTTGTCGGGACCGACGAGCGGTTCGACTTCGAGCGTGACGCCCACATCGCGCGATTGAAACGCAGTAGGTGTCGACGGGGTGACCAGGCCTTGAGAGCTGAAGGCTCCTTCGGAGGCGGTGCCCTGAATGTAATTGGTGGCCGGCGGCGGCTCCGGCGGGTTGAACTCCGTCGGGTACGGGAAGTTGCGAACAACCTTGATCGTGGCGCGGCTGCCGCTCTTAGTGGTGACTTTCGGGGCACTCATGAGGTCGACGCCCTTCTTCTGGTTGAGCGCGCGGATCACGACCTGGAACTGCGGGTTGGTGAAGATCCCGGAAATACCAAGGATACCCGGTGCTGCGGCGACGGCTCCCGGGTTGATGCCGGCGATGAGCGCGTCGAGAGAATTGGCGGAAACCGCCGCATCGGGCGTGACGCCATAGCCGGAACGGAGGCCGCCTGTGACCGGGTTGTTTCCGATCGCCTGACTGCCGGTGACAAACGGGTAGACGGTGGAGTTGACCGGCTGGTTGTAGCCCACCGTGCCGCCCGCACCATACATCCCCCCGCCGACCGAAAACGGTCCGACGAGCCAGTTGAACCCGAGTTCCTTGAGGTTGTTCTGGGAGATTTCGAGAAATTTGGATTCGATTTCGACCTGCTTTGGCTGCCCTTCGGCGGCGGCATCGACGATCATCGAAACGAGGTCGAGGGCGTCCTGGGTATTACGCACAGTCATCTTTGTGCCACCAGGAGGATACTGGGCGGAAGCGCCCTCGGGGAAGACGACACCCTGATCCTCCAGAAACTTCTTCGCGTCGACGCGGTCGCGGAGGCGGGGGGTGTTGATATTGGGACCACTGCCGGCGATGGGAGCCGTCTCGGCAGGCGCGGCACTGGCGTCCGCCGGGATGAAGCCCGGCGGCACGTTGAACTCCTTGGTCATGAGCTCATCTGTGTTCTCGGTGACCGGGACGATCGAGACCGCGTACGGCTCGATCTTGTATTTCAAACCAGCGAGATCGGTCAGGTAGCGCAGCGCCTCGATGAGGGGAACGTTGTTGAGCGCCAGGGTGACACGGGTGTCCGCAGTGGCCGGGGCAGGACCGCCGTCGGCAGCAGGGGCGGCTGCATCGCCGGGAGGCGGCACGGCACCGGGTGCCGCGGGCGCGGGTCCGACCGCCGAGGCCAGCTTGAGAACGATGTTCACACCCTTTTTCTGGGTGGCATCGTCCGTCGAGGTGTCGAGCTGCTTGCTGAGCTGCTTGAGGCGGTCGACGGCCTCGCGGATCGTGACATCCGTGAGGTCGATCTTCGGGATCATGATCCGGTTGAGCTTCGCGGTGATCGCCTCGACCGAAGTCGAGGCATTGCTGCGGTTCGGCTGGCCGTCGTTCGTGCGGGTCTGGGCGCGCTTGACCGGGCGTTCCCAAGCGCGTGTAACCTGCCAGAGCATGCGGCTGCGCGTCTCGTTGTAGGCGGCGCCATAGTAGTTCGCTTTCTGCTTATTGACATTTTCGATCCCGAGACGTGCGGCGCTGTTGTAGCGGTCGATATTGAGGACCTGCTCGTAGCGCTTGACCGCAAGGTCGAAACGCCCGGTGGCGTAGAATCCGTCGGCCTCGACGAGCAGCTTGACGACCTGATCGCGGTCGGCAGCAAACTGCGGCGTGACGGTCTTGTTGAACACGTCCGACTGCTCGAGGTTGGAGAGGAACTGGACGGCTGGCTTGTAGCCAGGGTTGAACTCCGGGAGGAGCACGGTCTTGGCCACGCGCTCGGCATCGCTGAAGCGGCCGTTCTTGACGAGGTCGTTGGCGTAGGCCACACCGATCTCGCTGAAGCGGACGATCGCATTGTTGCGCCGGATCAGAGTCATGCCGCCCGCGGGAATTTTTTCCAGCGCGTCAAGGTAATCGAGGTAGGCCTGCTCGTAATTTTTATCCTTGGCGGCCTGCTCCCCCTTGGCGATGAGCTTTTCTGCGACGAGCACTTCCTCCTGGCGGCGTGCGGTTTCCCGGCTGGAGATCTTGGGCACGCTCTGGGCCTCAATGGCCGGCGCAAGAAGCGTGAGAATGGCGGCAAACGTCATCAGTCCCCGCATAGGGAATCGATCCCGCCGGGAGCTGCTGGTCAGGGAGGAGGCTTTGGAAAAAATCAATTTCATCGGTTGAGCTCGGGAATGCTATTGGGGGAGTGGGCCGGAGAGCGCGTCGCCGGGAATCGTCTCGTTCTCGATGGCTTTGGTATCCGGAACGAGTTCGGGTTTGATGACGCCATTGACCTCTTCATCGACCTTGATCAGCGGCTGGCCTGCCTGATCGATCAGGCAAGCTGTGACGAACATGATGAGGTTGCGCTTGATATGCTGTTCGGCGCTGGTGCGGAAGAGGCGTCCGGCAATCGGGATATCCCCGATGATCGGCACTTTGTCCTCGACCTTCTGGACGTCCTCGCGCATCAGGCCGCCAAGGACGACCGTCTGACCGTCATAGACAGAGACCTGGGTCTGCACCTCGCGGGTTGAAAAGACCGGCTGGTTGATAACGTTTGCAGTGGCCAGAATGCGTCCGGTGATGTTCGGTCCGCCGATGATCGCCAGCGGGTTGTAGGTGACGTTCGCGTAGATCGGGCTGCCGTAATTGATAAACCCGTCGAACTCGACGACGCGCGGAGCCAGCGTGAGCTCGATCGTGTAGCGGTCCTGGCCGAGCTGGGGATCGACTTCGAGCATGATGCCGACCGGCTTCATCTCAAACGCGGTGGGCGATGTCGGGGTCGGCGGTGTGTAGCCGCCGCGCGACGCGCTGATCTGGGGAAGGTCGTACTGGGTCGGGTAGATGAACTCGCGAACAATTTCGATCGTGGCCTTCTGTCCCATCTTGGTCGTAACCTTAGGGGCGCTGACGAGGTCGACGCCCTTGTTCTGATTCAGGGCGCGAAGAACGATCTGGAACTGGGGGTTCGTGAAGACGCCGGCGAGCGCCATGATCCCCGGCGCCGGACCGACTGGCGACCCGAAGAGAAGCCCGTCGATCGCATTGACGCTGATCGCACGGTTGATGCCGTTGCCCGACCCCGAACGGTTGCCCGCGGTGAGCGGACCGGAAGTCAGGCTCGAAGCGCCGATCGGCACGCCGGTCGTGCTGCCGGGCGCGGTGAACGGAAATGCCGAGTTGGCAACCGGGAGTCCGGCCGATGCCGCGGACGCGTCCGAACCGGCGATGTTACCGCCGCCGAATGTGGTGCCGCCACCGCCATAGGTGCCGGTTCCAAACGGGAGGGCGAACTGCCCGACGAGCCAGTCGATGCCGAGTTCCTTGAGGTTGTTCTGGGTGATCTCGAGGAACTTCGCCTCGATTTCCACCTGTGGCGGAGGCTCGGCTCCGCTGTTCTCGACGAGGATGTCCACGAGGTCGAGGTTGGCCTGCGTGTTCTTAACAATCAGGCGGCTGGTGCTCTTGTTGTAGTTGGCGCTGGCCCCTTTCGGAAAGGTCACGCCGCCTTGCTGCTCCAGAAATTCCTTGGCGCCCGACCGTCCGGCGATGACCGACTGCGAGCCGGCAGCAACCCCCGGGACAGGCGCGGCGGCGGCCGCCCCCGGAGCTGAGGTAAACAGACCCGGAGGGACCTTGTATTCCTTGGTGATGAGAATGTCGGTCGACTCGGACTGCGGGACGACGACGACCGCATAGGGCTCGACTTTGAGCTTGAGATTCGCCGCGCGGGCAACGTAGTCGATCGCGGCGCGAAGCGGAACATCGCTCAGCGAAAGGGTGATTCGCGATGCGGCCTCGGGGGCGTCCGGGGAGAGCTTCAGAACGATGTTGACGCCCTTGCGTGCGGGGTCTTGCTCGGTAGTGTCGAGGGCGGCGGCGCGCAGTTTGATAAAGTCCAGCGCCTCGCGGACAGTGGCCTCGTTGAAGTCGATTTTCGGAATGATGATCTCGTCGAGTTTGCGGTTGACCGCGGAGGATCCGCCGACGTTGATCTGCGGCTGCTCGATGATCGTCGAGGCGCCGACGTCGAACTTCCGGACCGGGAGTTCCCAGGCCTTGTTGATCTGCCGGACCATGTCGCTGCGGGCCTCATTGTAGGCCTCGCTCTGGTATTTCTGGCGGGCGACGTTGACCTGCTCCATCCCGCGGCGGGCCGCGATGTTATACTTGTCGACGTTGAGGACCTGCTCGTAGCGCTTGAAGGCAAGGTCGTAACGGCCTGACATGTAAAACCCCTGCGCCTCCTGGAGCAGTTGCTTGACCTCCTCGACGCTGGCCACAAAACCCGGGGTCATCGTCTGGCTGTAGAAGGTCGTCTTGTCCTTGAGTTCCTGATTGAGATCGAAGGCAGGCTTGTAGGAGGGGTTGTAGCGGTCCTCGAGCACCACGGCCAGGGCGGCCTTCGCGTCTTCAAACCGACCCTCGGAGATCCGCTGGCGCGCCAGTTTGACCGCCGCATCGGAAAACCCTGCGAGAGCCTGCTGGCGGACGGTCGCCGTCGCCGATCCGCCGTGGGGCAGCATGTCGAATGCACTTTTGAAGTAGGCGTAGGCGCTCTCGTAGTCATTCTTTTGGAGGGCGGCCTGACCTTTTGAGACCATACCCGACGCATAGTCCGCAGTCATTTCTGTCTTGCGGATGTGGGCTTCGGCGATCCCTGTAACCCCGGAGGATTGGGCCCGTGCCTGGGGGAGGATGGATGGCACGATCAGAACGGCGAGGAGGAGGGTGGTCTTCGGCAGGAAATTCATGTGGCGCTTTGGCTTATGCTTTTTGCCCGGCCCTGGCGGCTGGGGCATTTTTCATCAAAGGGTTCTTTGTTTTTGCTAAAAATCGAGGGGTTTCGTGTGCACAAGTTGCCGGAAGCGGTTTACTCGGCCTTTCCGATCCGGAATTTTTCCTTCGTGGAAAGGTCCTGTATTTGGGCTTCATTGGCGGAAATGTCAATGAGTTTAAATTTCCTGCCGTCGTCCGGCTTGAGCGAGAATTCCTCGTCCTTTTTCCAGCGGAATTTGGCATTGTCGTAGAGGTAGACGAACTCGCCAAACGAGGTCGGGTCGTTGGCTTCACGGTTGAAGACGAGGACGATCTTCTGGCCGGTGTCGGTGTTCTGGATAGTGAGTTCGGAGACATCGACCTCGATTTCGTTTTTGGTCTCGGATTTTTTCTCGTAGGCGAGGACCTTGTACGGTGCGCCCTTGATCGTCTCGCCGATCTTGAGGAACTGGGTGCGGGATTTGATGTCGAGCGCGTTGATTGTGTAGGTGCTGTCGCCTGAGTCGCCGCTGAATTTGAGGCGGAACGGCTGGGGGTCGAACTTGACGAGGCGGAGCTTGGTAAAGAACGGGGGGTGGGAGTTCGGATTACCGGGGTCGGTGCCTCCCTGAAACTCCTCGAGGTTCGTGAAGCGGTCCTCGTCGGGGTCCTGCTCCTTGATCGTGGTATCGGAGTAGTCGAGGTTGTTCTTCTCCAGCCAGGCATTTTTGATCGGAGGGTGGAGGTCCTGGCCGCTCTCCATCGGGTCGATAAGCACGCCTTCCTTCAAGACATAGGGCCGGGAGACGAAGAGCGAGCCCTCATGGACGTTCCAAGGCTTGGGCGTCGAGGCCAGCGCGGCGGCATCGGTAATCGACTTGATGTTCGGAGGGGTCACCGTGTTGTCCGGCTGCTTTGGGTTTTTGCGGTCCGCAAAAAGCGCAGAAAATGATGTGGCCTGCCAGGCGGCCAAACCGGCGCTGATCAGGAGCACTGCGGCAAAGAGGCCCAGAAGCGCGCGTTCGTAGTTGGTTTTTATCCAGTCCATGAATCTCAGTTCTTAGCAGCCGGGGGTTCGATGAAATCCAGAATCTCGAGGCGGATATTGGCTTTGACCAACTCGCGGCCGAAAATGATCTGGAGGCTTGGGGCGGCCGGTGCGGCACCTGCGGCCGGGGCGGCGGAGCCATCGGCCGGTGCGGCTGCTGCGGGAGCGGGCTCGGCTGACTTCCTGGACGGCCCCTCCGGAACGGAATTTTGCACCGTCACCGAGCGCGGGATCAGGAACTGGTCAGCCCCGAGAAGCGAGTTGAACGCGATGCGGAACTTGCTTTGCTCAGCCGTGAAGGCCAGATCCAGAGGGTAGCGGAGCAGAACCGGGGAGGCCTGCGAGTCCGGCTTTTTGCCGGGGCCCTGTCCTTCGGCTTTCTGCGGCGCGGACGATTCCTCCTGGGGGAGCGGCGAGCGCTTGATCTCGTCGAGGCTGTGGATCTTGTAGTCCAGCAGGCGGTTCACCAGGGATTGGATGACCAGCATCTCGCGGTTGAGTTGGGGGGTCGCCTGCGGCGACGGAAGCTCGGATTCATACTGATCGAAGCCGAGGTAAAACTTTTCCGGGAGCGTGACGTTGTTGGCTTTCGCCTTCTCACGGATTCCGTTGACCGCCGCGCGAAGGGCATCCTGGAACATCTGGGGGCTGACCTTCTCATCGACAGGGATTTCCATTGTCGCCAGCTTCGAGCGAAGTTCGGCGACCTTGCCCTTGTATTCGTCAAACCCGGCCCGGACGGCTTTGAGGTTGTCGTCGTTGGGAAACGGCACCCGGCTCTCCAGCTTGTGGAGGTTCTCGACGGCGGCGGTATAGGAGTCGGTGGCTTCGGTGAATGCGGTCCAGGATTGGATGAGGAGGAACGAGAGGACTCCCGCTGCGACGACGGTCACAGCAAGCAGGCCGGAGAGAAAGGGATTTTCCTTGAACCAGTTCATGGGAGCACGATGGGGTTGCGCAGCGGCAGATAAAGCGAGTAGCCGTAGGCCCAGCTCTCGCCGTCCGGCGTGGATCGCTTTGTCAGGATTTTGTCCTTGATCATCTTGTCGTCGCCGAGGGCGAACACCTTGGACGATTTGAGATTTTCGACAAACTGATCGACGACCCGTGCGGCCTTGTCATTTGGCGGGTTATCGAGGTAGAGGCCCTTGATTTCGAGGGCCACGATCGAAGGCGGTCCCGCAGGCGGCTGTCCGGGCTTGGCGGCGGCCGGAGCCGGAGCACCGGGCTTCTTCTTATCCTTCCCGGCAGCGCCAGCAGCCTGCGTAGAGAGGATTGGCTGAAGCTCGGTGACCCAGATGTAGCGCGGAGGGAGCTTTGTCCCAAGCTCGTCAAAGATCTGGGACCAGACCGAACGGTCGACCGATGCGGCCAGAATCGGCGCGGCCAGCGCGTCGAGCGACTTTTTCTCGGATTCGATCTTGTCCATCTGGGCGGCGATGGCCTCAAGCCCGGAGGCCTCGGACTGGACCTGCGAAAGGACGTCGCCGGCAACGGCGGCCGCCCGGTTGAAGTAGAGCCACCAGGTGGCCAGCGCGAGCAGGAGGCAGACAGACGCCAGGACGAGAAACGGCCGGCGGCGCGCCAGATCCTGCTCCCGGACGACGCTCGGCGGGCGGAGGTTGATTTCGAGCGGGCAGTTCCCCAAGGCCCGGAGTGCCGCACCGACAAGCTCGCCGACCGTGTGGGCCTTGTTCGAGAGCACTTCGGCAACCGACGAGTCGGCCACCGTGACGTTGCGCAGCGGATTGAAAAACTCGACGGGCGTCTGGAGCTTCTCGTTAAAAAATTCGCACATGTAAGGCAGGCTGACCGATCCCCCGCAAAGGAGGACGCGGAGCGGCTGGGTGCCCCCCTGGCTCGACCGGTAAAAGCTGATCGAGCGGGTGATCTCCGCATGGAGGCGGGTCATCGTATTGCGAATGACCTTGGCCACGCGGGCCTCGGTCTGGTCGGTGGGTTCGGCGTAGGCGCCGCCGAGACCGACGATGCCCTTCTCGATTTTGAGCTTCTCCGCAAGGGTGATCTCCTGCGCAAATTCCTTAGCGACGGCTGCGCTGATCGTGTTGCCGCCGATCGGAATGCTGCGGCTGAACATCCGGTCCGCCTCGACGAAGATGAGGTTGGTGGTGCGGGCGCCGATGTCGATGAGGAGCGAGCAGCCGGTGGCCTCGGGGTAGTTGAACCGGAAAGCGTTGTAGACAGCCATCGGCGCCACGTCGATCGCCTGCGCCTTGAGCCCGCCTTCGCCGACGGAATCGCTGAGTTCGGCAAGCTGGTCGGCCTTCATCGCAACGAGGACGACATCCCAGTTCCCATCGCGCTGCTTGCCCATGATCTGGTGGTCCCAGACGACCTCGTCGATCGGGAACGGAACATTCTGCTGGGCCTCGAAGCCGATGATCGCCCGGACATCCTCGGCCGTGCTGCCCGGCAGCTTCACGAAGCGAGCGAAGACCGATTGCGATGGCAGGCAGAAGTTGACCCCCTCCTTGGGCGGGATATGTAACTCCTCACGGAGTTCCTTCACCGCGGCGGCGATCTGGGCCGGCCGCGTGGCATCAGCAGCCGGATCGACAATGAGCTCGGCTTCCTTGAACGCGTGGAGGCTAAGCCCTCCGTTGGGAAGCTTGTGAAACTCGGCCAGACTCACGGTCTGCATTCCGAGATCGAGGGCGAAGATGCGGGCGGGTTTGGCCATGAGTAAAAATCGTCAGCCGTTCGGTCAGTTGGCGGCCTTCGATTTGATGGCCTCGTAGTAGTCCCAAGCAAGCGGCGCAAAGGGTGTTTCGTTTTTGTTGAGCATCAGGCCCGCAGTGGGCGCGTAGGCCGGGTTGTCCCACCAGCCCTTGCCGTCCTTGGTGACCGTCCCCTTCCATGCGAGGGCGGAGAGGAGGCCCTCCTTGCCGGTGACGGTAACGCCGGCATCGGTGATCGCCTGAGCGACGTTCACAGGCACCTTGCCGTCAAACAGCTTGGCCAGCGTGCGCGGGCTGATGAAGATGCACGAGTGCAGCGCCTTTTCCTGCGGGACAAAGACGTGGCTCACCGAACCGGTGAGGCAGGTCGGCTTTTTGTCCGGCGTGGCGCCTTCGTTTTTGAGCAGGACGAAATAATTGAACGTGAGTTCCTCGGCGAACTTCGGGGCCTTCGCGATGATGTTGCGGTCGAACGTGACCTCGACTTCGAGCCAGGGAGCCGGCTTCCCGACGCCGGACTTCTTGTTGTAGCCGCCGGCATTGATTTGCGGGGACTCGACAAACGCCGGCTCGATTTTTGAGACGACCACCTCGGAGTTGAGCGGCACCTGGGCGTGGGCAGCGATCACGGAGGTCAAAGCGACGACAAAAAACGACCGAATGGATGAGTTGGAGGGGCGCATACCGGGCCGGGATATTGCATGGAGAATTTCGCCAAGTAAATAAAGAAATCATCGCAGAATCAAGAATGCCGGGGGAGCAGGTTCCGAAGCGATCCTGGCGCCGTACCGCGGGCCGCGGTGGGAAAGATTTGCCTTCGATTTTTGCGCAGGTCTGGTGTAGAGTTGCGAACTCTCAATGAAAGGAATTGTCTTCACGAAGTTTGTGGAAATGGTCGAGGAGCAGTTCTCGGTCGAAATCGCATCTCAGATGATCGAATCGTCCGACCTTGCGTCCGGCGGCGCATACACGGCTGTGGGAACCTACGACCACGCGGAGATGGCGGCGCTTGTCACACGGCTCTCCGAGTTGACCGGGCAGCCGGTCCCCGCGCTCCTGAAGGCTTACGGTCGCTTCCTGTTCGGCCAGTTTGCCCTGCTCTATCCGGTCTTCTTTGAGGGGATCTCGAGCTCGATCGGGTTCGCATCGCAGATCGAGGGGGTGATCCACGTCGAGGTGAAGAAGCTTTATCCCGACGCCGAGCTGCCGTCGTTTGACGTGCTCGAGAAGACCCCGGACAAGCTCCGCATGGTTTACCGATCCGACCGCCATTTGGGTGACCTCGCCGAGGGGCTTCTGGACGCCTGCATCACGCATTTCGGGGAGCGGGAATCGGTGACGCTCCAGCGGGAAAACCTGAATGAACCCGGCGCCCCCGTATGCTTCACTCTCACCCGGAAAATCTAGACGAGGCGATCGCCTGCGAGCGCCGCAGGACGGAACGCGAGCGCTCCGCTCGCAAGCAGGCGGAGGCGCTGCTCGAGCAGAAAAGCCTCGAGCTCTACCACTCCAATGAGCGGCTCCGCCGCCAGGCGGAGGAACTCGAAAACCTCGTTGCCGAGCGCACGTCCGAGCTCGCAAAGGCCCTTGAGCAGGCCCGCTCGGCCACCAGCGCCAAAAGCGATTTTCTGGCGACGATGAGCCATGAGATCCGGACGCCGCTCAACGGCATCATCGGCATCGCGGACGTGCTGTCGCTCTCGCCGCTCGACCCCGGCCAGAAGGCACAGCTCGACCTCCTCATCAAGAGCGGGGAATCGCTGCTCGCGCTCATCAACGACATTCTCGACTTTTCAAAAATCGAAGCCGGTCACCTTGAACTGGAGATGCGGGATTTCGATCCGGGGGCGGAGCTGGAATCGGTCGCCGGCCTTTTCCGCGCGCAGGCCGCCGTAAAGGATCTGGAGCTGGCAGTCGAGTTCCGGGATCTCCCCGCAACCGTGAGCGGCGATAGCCTCCGGCTCCGCCAGATCGTCGCCAACCTCCTCTCGAATGCGATCAAATTCACGTCATCCGGCCGGGTCGGGCTTCTCGCCTCAGCGAAGCGCCAGGCCGACGGCCGCTGGCGGCTGGACCTCGCGGTTCAGGACAGCGGGATCGGCATCACACCGGAGGCTATGGAGAAGCTGTTTGAACCGTTCTCGCAGGCCGACAGCTCGACGACCCGGAAGTTCGGCGGAACCGGGCTCGGGCTCGCCATCTGCCGCCGGCTCGTCGCCTCGATGGGGGGCGAAATCTCTGTCGAAAGCGGGTCGGGAACAACCTTCCGGCTGTTCGTTCAGCTCGATCCCGCGTTGCCGGGAAAGGACGGCCAAGAGGTCATCCGGCCGGGCTGCGATCGCGGCGAGCCAGGCTCGTTCCTGGTCCTCATCGCCGAGGACCATCCGATAAACCAGACGGTCGCCCTCTCGCTCCTCCGGCGCCTCGGCCAGCGCGCGGATCTCGCTTCGACGGGCGTGCGCGCTGTCGAAATGGTGACCACCGGGCACTACGATCTCGTCCTGATGGATATGCAAATGCCCGAGATGGACGGACTCGAGGCGACCCGGCGGATCCGCGAGCTGCCTCTGAAGGCCCAGCCGAGGATCGTCGCCCTTACCGCAAATGCCTTTGAGAGCGACAAGGAAAGGTGCCGGCAGGCCGGCATGGACGGCTTTCTTTCGAAGCCCTTCCGCCTCGACGACATCCGGGCGGTCCTCTGCGAGACCTGCCGCCAGCAGGGGCATTCCTGCAGGAGCAGAGGCTGAGCCGATGAACGGATGAGATCAGCAACACATCGCGCATCGCGGAGGCAGGGGCTGTTTCAGACATGAAGACCCATCTCGTCTTCGCCGTGATGACGCTCCTGCTGCTGGCCTTCGTGATCAGCCGGAAGCAGCAGCGGACGCTGACATTCGACGCGGTGATCGCGCAGGCGGAGAGCCTGGCTGCGCAGCCCCACACGCCGCCCCAGGAAACGCCGTCGAAGGCCCTCCGGGAGCTCAACTATGACCAATACCGCGACATCCGCTGGCGCGACGAGCACACGCTCTGGCGGAAGCTCGGACTCCCGTTCCAGGCAAAATTTTTCTTCACCGGCCACATCCACGCGAAGCCGGTGACGATCTACCAGGTCAACCGCGACGGCGCGGGTCCGCTCCGGTTTTCCCCGGAGTTTTTCGACTTTGGAAAAAACGCGCTCTCGCTGGCGGACACCGGGCAGGGCGGGTATTCCGGCTTCCGGGTCCACTACCCGCTCAACCGTCCGGACAGCCTCGACGAGGTGGTGGTTTTTCTCGGCGCGAGCTACTTCCGTGCGGTCGCCAAGGACCAGGTCTACGGGATCTCCGCACGAGGACTGGCGATCGACACCCTGAAGAAGGAGGAGTTCCCGGACTTCACCACATTCTGGCTGGTCGAGCCGGCACCGGGTGCGAAGGAACTCACGGTCTACGCACTCCTGGAGGGCGCGAGCGTTGCGGGAGCTTACGAGTTCCGGATCGCTCCGGGCGCCGGGACGCGCATGCACGTGCGGGCCGTGATCTTCCCGCGCCGGGACATCCCCGGCATCGGGATCGCGCCGCTCACAAGCATGTTCTGGTTCGGCGAGAACACGAGCAACACGTTCGGGGACTTCCGCCCGGAGGTCCACGATTCCGACGGCCTGCAGATCGAGCGCGGGAACGGCGAGTGGCTCTGGCGGCCGCTCGCCTGGTCGAAGCAGACGCAGGTGAGCGTCTTCCTCGACGAGAACCCGAAGGGGTTCGGCCTTCTCCAGCGCGACCGCGACTTCACTCACTACCAGGATATCGAGGCCCGCTACCACCTGCGCCCAGGGGCATGGGTGCAGCCCGACGGCAATTGGGGCAAAGGCTCGGTCCAGCTGCTGCAGCTCCCGACTAACAACGAATACATGGACAACGTCGTCGCGTTCTGGCAACCGGAGCACGGCGCACGCAAGGGCGAGCGACTGGATCTCTCCTACACCCTCACATGGCTCGGCGAGACCCCCTCCATCCCTCCCCTCGCCCGCTGCCTGGCCACCCGTATCGATTATCAGGACGCTCCCTACTACCGCATGATCGTCCTCGATTTTGCCGGGGGCGAACTCTCGAAGCTCCCCGCCGATGCGCCTGTCCGGGCCGATGTCTGGATCGGCGACACCGGAGGGATCTCCGACATCCAGGTGAAAAAGAACGAGTTCAACAATTCGTGGCGCGTCTCGTTCATCGCCAGCACGAACCAGCTCACATCACCGATCGAACTCCGCTGCGCGCTCAAGCTTGACGGCCGCCCGCTCAGTGAAACCTGGACCGACACATGGAGAAATTGATCCCCCCGGCCGCCGGTGATTGGAATGCGGCCTGCCTCCGCCTTGAGGACTACCTGCGCGCCCACCGCGTGCAGCCGCGCGAGCGCCTGCTCAGACTTTCGCTGGAACTTCTGGAGGAGGCGCGCAAGCTCCAGGAGCAAGGCCCCTCCGGCTCACCGGTCGGCACCGCTATGGGCCTCGCCACCACCCGCACCGAGGCCTGGTTCTCGCGGCTCCTCGACGAATCCGCCCCGCCTGATTCTGTCCTTGCCGCCCGCGGCCGCGTGGCCTTTTTTACCTCCGGGGCCGACCGCCGCTGGCCGGAGGCATTCCTCGATCCGGAGCCTCCCCGGAACATGCTGGCCGCCGTCCGCGCGGCCTCGGTGCAGGCCGGACCGGCGATGGAATTCCAAAGCCTGATCCGCAGGGAGATGGATTACGGTGCGATGGAGGACATCGCGCGAGAGACATGGGGGCAGTTCTCGTGGGGACACGTCCTCCGCGCGTTCGCACTCTGGGTCGCCATCTTCTTTATCGCCTACGGGGCCTGGTTGAAATTTTTCGCATGAAGCCGTTCGAACGTGCCAGCGACCTTTCCGCCGAGACCGCCTCGTTCCGGCAGGCCCTCTTTCTGGCCACCGGCGGGGGGATTTCCATTGCGGGGATCTGGCTGGTCGCCTCGAAGTTCCAGGCCGGCGGGATCTCGCCCCTCGAGTGGGCGATGCTCGCGCTGTTTGTCCCGCTGTTCGGGCAGATCGCATTCGGCTTCGCGATCGCGCTCTGGGGCTTTCTGGTGCTGGCGGCTGGCGGCGACCGCTACCAGATCATGCGCACGCTGCCGGACGTTTCGGACGCGCAACGCCCGGGCTCGACGGCGATTGTGCTCCCGGTCTTCAATGAGGACCCGGACCGCACGTTCCGCGGGCTCGAAAACATGTTCCGCTCGCTCGAAGCGACCGGCGCCGGCGCGTCATTCGACTTCTTTGTTCTGAGCGACTCGAACATCCCCGACCGCTGGATCGAGGAGGAGGCGGCCTGGGCCGGGCTCTGTGCCCGCCTGAACGCGTTCGGCAGGATCTTCTACCGCAAGCGCCGGGTGTCGATCCACGGCAAGAGCGGAAATGTCGCCGACTTCTGCCGCCGCTGGGGCCGGCGCTACCGCTACCTCATCATCCTCGATGCCGACAGCGTGATGGGCGGGGAGACGATCCTGCGACTCGCCCGCGTGATGGACGCCAACCCCGGTGTCGGCATCGTCCAGACGGCCCCGCAGATCGTGCGCGGCACCTCGCTCCTCCAGCGACTCATCCAGTTCGCCACGCGCGCGGCCGGTCCGGTCTTCGCGGCAGGCTCGAATTTCTGGCACCTCGGCGGAGGCAACTACTGGGGCCACAACGCGATCATCCGCCTCCAGCCGTTCATGGAGCAGTGCGTCCTGCCCGAACTTCCCGGACGCAGCGCCGCCGACCGCCACATCCTCAGCCACGACACGGTCGAGGCCTCGCTCATGAAGCAGGCCGGCTACCAGGTCTGGTTTGCCTACCTCGAAAAGGAATCCTACGAGGAGGGGCCGCCGAACATGAGCGAGAGCCTCAAGCGCGACCGGCGCTGGTGCCAGGGAAACCTCCAGCACTTCTGGTTTTTATTCGCGCCGAAAACACAGTTCACCAACCGCATCCACATCTTCTTCGGCCTCATGGCCTATCTCACCGCGCCGATGCTGGCCGCGTTCATCGTCCTGAGCGCGGTCGATTTTTACTGGAAGCAAAAATTCGCGATCCTCTCGGCAACCGTTTCCGACCAGACCTGGGCTTCCACGGGATCGACGTCGCTCCTGTTGCTCGGCATTACAGTCCTCCTTCTGTTCCTGCCGAAAATTTTCGGCGCCATCCTGCTGCTGCCACGGGCGCGGGAATTCGGCGGCCCTGCGCGCGTGCTGGCCGGCTCGTTCCTGGAGGCCCTGTTCTCGATCCTGCTTGCACCGATCCTCCTCTATTTCTACACGCGCTTCGTCGTCCTCACGCTGCTCGGCGTCCGCGTCGGTTGGAAGACCCAGAACCGGACCGAGGCCGCCATCCCGCCCGGCGATGCCGTCCGTACCTACGGCGGCGCGACGCTGACCGGCCTTGCGGCGACCGGCGCGGCGGCCTACTGGGTTCCGGAGCTCCTCCCCTGGCTGGCTCCGGTGCTGACCGGTCTCGTGCTTGCGATCCCGCTTGTCATGCTCACCAGCTCAGAGTCCGCCGGCCGCTGGTTCCGCCGCCACGGACTCCTCCTCATCCCGGAGGAGATCTCCGCTCCGGCGGTTCTGGAAAACCTCGACGCCCCCGATCAGCAGGCCGCCGGCCGGCACGACGGACTCCTCCGGCTCGCGCTTTCGCCGCAGGCCAACTCGGTCCACGCCGCTCTTCTCCGCCGATCGAAGATCCGCTCGCGCTACAAGGAGGACTACCTTTCTGCGCTCCGCAGCAGGCTGCTCTCCGGCGGACCCGACAGCCTGAGCCGCCGCGAGACGATGGCCCTCCTCTGGGACGCCGAGGCCGTCAGCCTTCTCCACCGCGAAATCTGGCAGGCGGACAATGAAGCGCTTCACCCCTGGTGGCGGTCCGCCATGAACCATTTCAACGAGGCCTCCGCCTCACTGGATCGGCGTCCGGCCGCCCGGCTCCACGCGGCATCCGACGAATCGTGAAACCCGCAGGCCGCCCTGCGGAGGAATTTTGCGGCTGAGCCAGGGCGGCCGTAACGTCAATCGGTCGGCAACGGCCGGAGGGACGTCTCCGCTTCCCCGGGAAAATCCGCCGGTACCGGCCATGTCACCTCACGACCGGCCAACCACTGGATTGCGCGGATCATGACCGTTTGAAATCCGGCACAACGCATGTCCACCGGATCGGACTCCTTAGCCCAGACATGGCCGAAAGTGGAATTGTAAACCCGGCCATTCCCGTATGCGACAACCCACTCGATGGGCCAGCGTTCCCCGGTCGTCGGCTCCTCCGCCCACGAGAGGATGGTGAGATTTTCCGCCGGACCGCGGGCATACGTGTAAACTTCGATCAACGGGGTTTTCCAGTTTCGCGGCAGACCGGCATGGATCGGATGATCTCCGAGGCGGTGGACCACACGATCAGTCCGCGCGCCGTGCCCGGTGCCGTTGCCCTCGCCCGGCGGAATCCGCTCGATCGATTCGTCGGGCCGGATTCTAAGCGCGAAGCCGTAGTCCTTCTTCCGCCAGCCGAGGCCGATCATCTTGTTGTAGGCCTCCCAATCCGCGAACGCATTATTGGCCGAGTGCAGGATAAAAACCCCGCCGCCGGCACTCACAAACTGCTCAAAAGCCTCGCGGGCCGGAGCCGGCCAAAGTGGCCCCCTCCCCCCGAGATCGTTGCAGGTCTGGATGACCACATCGAAGTCCTTGAATGGTGGACACCAGAGCGCGAAGGCCGGATCGTCTGCGGTCGCCGGCAGCGTCGAGACCACCGTCTCACACTGGCCGCCCGCGTCGAGAATCCCGCGGACCAGACGCGTCGTCCGCGCCCAGTCGTGATTCCCGTATCCGTCGACAATAAGAACCTTCACGGGGTCCGGCACCCCGGAGGCTGCTGCGGCCGGCATCACAAAACGGAAAACCGCAGCCACAAAGACCATCATTGATCGGACAGGCATGAAGGAACCAGTCATCGCACAAAACCACGCAAAGATGAATAGGAATGAAAGGGCCGAACTGAACGTTTGCTTGCCCACGCGGCACGATCCGGAGAGGATCGGCCCCGGTCACCATGACATACCGCAATCCTCTCGAAATCGCGCGACTGGCCTACCTCCCGAAACACCCGCCGGGACTCACCGAATGCGCGACCGCCGTGAAGTCCGCACCCCCCGAAGCCTCCAGCGAGGAGGTGCGCCCGGTCTTCCCGAAGACGTTCGACCTCCCAGCCATCACGTTTGAGGCGGGCGGCAAGCCGCAGGCCAATGCCAGGCCGCTGCGGGTCGGCGTCATCCTCTCCGGTGGCCCCGCCCCCGGCGGACACAACGTGATCGCCGGCATCTTCGACGGGATCAAGCGCATCGACGCCGGCAGCTCGCTTTTCGGTTTCCGCAACGGCCCGTCGGGCATCCTGGAGAACTCCGGCATCGAGCTCGACGGCCCGCTTCTGGACGGCTACCGCAACACCGGCGGCTTCGACATCATCGGGTCCGGCCGCACAAAACTCCAGTCGGATGAGGATTTCCGCAAGGCCCTCGACAATGCCGGTGCCCGCAAGCTCGACGGCCTGGTCGTGATCGGCGGTGACGACTCAAACACCAATGCCTGCATGCTCGCGGAGTTCGCGCTGGCTGCCGGCTCGCCGCTCCAGGTTCTCGGTGTCCCGAAGACGATCGACGGCGACCTGAAGAACAATTACGTCGAGACGAGCTTCGGCTTCGATACCGCCAGCAAGGTTTACTCGGACCTCATCGGCAACATCCACCGCGATGCCATCTCGATCCGCAAATACTGGCACTTCATCAAGCTCATGGGCCGCTCGGCCTCGCACATCGCCCTCGAGTGCGCGCTCCAGACCCACCCGACGATCACGCTCATCTCCGAGGAGGTCGCCGACCGCGAGATGGCGCTCCACGAGATCGTCGACCAGATTGCCGACTCGATCTGCTACCGCTCGAACCACGACGAGAACTTCGGGACCGTCCTCATCCCCGAGGGCCTTGTGGAGTTTATTCCCGAGATGCGCGCGCTCATCCGCGAACTCAACGACGTGCTCGCCACCGGCATCGAGGAGTTCAACGCGCTAGGCACGCTGCCTCACAAGCGCGAATACGTGAACGACTGCCTCTCGCCATCCTCCGCCGGCCTCTACCGCCGCCTCCCGCGCGAGATTGCCAACCAGCTCATCCTCGACCGCGACCCGCACGGCAACGTCCAGGTCTCGAAGGTCGATACCCAGCGCCTCATTATCGAACTCGTCGAACACCGGCTCGGCATGATGAAAGCCCGCGGGCTCTACAACGGGACGTTCACCCCCCAGCACCACTACCTCGGCTATGAGGGCCGCTGCGCCGCGCCGTCCAATTTCGACGCCGACTATTCCTACTCGCTCGGGTTCACCGCGGCCCTCCTCCTCCGCGAGGGCGCGACCGGCTACATGGCCACCGTGCGGAATCTCACCAAGCCCAACGACGCATGGATCCCCGGAGGAATTCCGCTCAGCCGGATGATGCACCTCGAGCGCCGCCACGGCACCGATGTCCCTGTCATCCAAAAAGCCCTCGTCGACCTCGAGGGGCCAGCGTTCCGCGAGCTCGCGGCCTACCGCGATGGCTGGTCGAAAAAAACCTCGTTCTCCTTCCCGGGACCAGTCCAGTACTTCGGTCCTCAGGACGTGTGCGACCGCACCACGCTCACGCTCCAGCTCGAGCAGGCGGTCTGAACCCTCCCGGTCAGTCGCCCTGCGTGTGCCAGCGGTAGCCGAGGTAGAGGTCCTCGACCTTCTGACGTGCCCAGGGCGTGCGGCGCAAAAACGTCAAGCTCGACTTGATGCTCGGATCAAACTGAAAGCACCGCACGGGAATCATCGCGCCCAGTTCCTCCCAGCCAAAGTGCTCCACAAGCTCGGTCAGAATGCTCTCAAGAGTCTTTCCGTGCAGCGGGTCATTCGGATGGCTTCGCGGGGAGTCCTTCATTTCGTGCAACGATTCTATCCTCCACACGGACACTCCGCCAGCGATTTGCGGAGTCCCTGCGCACGACGCATTGCACAAAAAAAGCGGGGGCGCCGCGCCGTTGCGCAGGCCCCCGCCTCTTTGTTATCCGCGGCTTCTACTCGGTCGTCGTCTGGGTTCCACCGTCCGCGGCGCTTCCGCCCTCCGGAGGCGGGCAGGGCGGATGCGGCGGACGCCCGCCATACTCCATCGGCCCGAGCTGGCCGTCGCTGTTCTTGTCGAGCGCCTTCAGCGCCGCCGTCGAACCCTGGATTTCAGAAGCGCTGATCGTCCGGTCCCCGTCGGCATCGAGGGCCTTGATGATCGGAGGCGGACCATGGTGGCCGCGGCCCGGGCCGCCGGGCTTGCCATCTCCACCATGCCGGGGCCGGTCCGGGCTGGCGCTGGTATCCTGATCGCCGGGGGGCGGACCGTGGCGGCGTCCCTGCGGCGGGGGAGGAAGGATTTCCTCGATCGTCAGCTGCCCGTCCCCGTTCTCATCGAGTTCCTTCAGCGAGGCCGGAGCATTCGCAATCTCGGCAGCCGAGAGGATCCCGTCCTCATCCGCGTCGATGGCGACTAGGACAAGCAGAGGCGGTGGTGGCGGTGGCGGTCCGGGCGGACGTCCGGGCCCGCCGGGTTGAGGGTCTTCGCCCGTTTGGGATCCGTCGGTTGCCTGGGCGAGGCAGATTCCGGCCGGGATCGCGAGAGCGATCGTGATGCTGAGGAGTGTGGATTTTCTCATAGCTGGTTTGCTTGATTGCAGGGTCAGCATCGCACGGATGTGTAAATCCTGTGTGTGCTCCAGGGTGGATTTTTGTTAAGGAAATGTAAATCTTGTGAGTTTTTCCCTCCGGCAGGGTAAGATTGCACGCATGTCGCCAGCGTCCCAGCAGCCCGGCCTCCAGCGCATCCTCCTCATCGATGATGACAGGAAGCTCTGCCGCCTCATCGCCTCCTACCTCGGCCCACTCGGCTACGAGGTCGTCGCCGTCCATTGCGGACTCGAGGGCGCCGGGCTGGCAGCATCCGGTTCCTGGCACGCCGTGATCCTCGACCTCATGCTGCCGGGGCTCGACGGATTCGAAGTGCTCAAGCGCATCCGCCACACCTCTGACGTGCCGGTCCTGATGCTCACGGCGCGCGGCGACGAGGCGGACCGGATCGTCGGGCTGGAGATCGGCGCAGACGACTATCTGCCGAAAACATTCTCCTCCCGGGAACTGCTGGCGAGGCTCCGTGCGGTCACGCGCCGGACTGCGCGGACGCCAGCGCCGCTGGCCGCGACGCTCGTGATCGGCAGCCTGCATCTCAATACGGATGCCCGCACCGCCGCCCTTGGAGACGTCCCTCTGCCGCTCACGCCTGTGGAATTCGATCTCCTGCTCGTGCTTGCGAAGGCCAAAGGCCGCGTCAAATCGCGCGACCAGCTTCTTGAGGAAATCCGCGAGAGAAACTACGAGGTCTTTGACCGATCGATCGACGTCCATATCTCAGCCCTCCGCAAAAAGCTCGGAGACGACGCAAAAACGCCCCGATTCATCCGCACGCTGCGCTCGGCGGGATACCTCTTCATCGACCCCGACGCCGAATGAAATTCCCACCGGCAGACACCCGCATACGCTTTCCCATTGGCGCAAAAATCGCTGTGTGGTTCATTCTCAACCTTGTCTTCCTGGCCGCGGCAGCACTGTTTCTGCTGCGCTCACAGTTCCGACTCGACTCCCTCCTCGCCGGACAGGCCAGCGACCGGATCCAGTCCATGAGCGAAATCCTCGTCGGCGAACTCGATGCGCGTCGGGACTGGGATCCTGTCCTTGCCCGCTCGGCAGCCGCCTACCGCCTGCAGATCGCCCTCTTCGCGCCGGACGGCACACCTCTCGCGGGATCCATTCCGCCGCTGCCCGACGAGGTGATCAAAAAACTCCGCGAGCCGGCACCATTCGGGAACCGGATGCGCAGACCTCATCCCGACCGGCCACCGCAAGGCGGCCCGGCAGGTGAAGACTTCTTCGCGCCTCCCCCACCCCCTCCCGGCCCGTTCCCTCCTCCCCCGCATGCCATCCCGCCGGCATTTCCCAAGTCGATGCTGCATACGACGCCCCCTTCGCGCTACTGGATTTTTGTCAGGGTGCTTCTGCGAAAGGACCCTCCCGACCGGCCGATGCCGGCCACGCTCCTCATCGCATCGGACTCGCTCCAGGCCAGCGGCCTGCTCTTCGACTTCAAACCCTGGCTGGCAGCAGGCGGCGCAGCGCTTTTGCTCTCGTTTCTTTTCTGGCTCCCCCTCCTCCGGAGCCTGACCCGACCGATCACGCAAATGACCCGCGCCGCGGAAAAAATTGCCGGCGGCGATTTTCAGGTCGACCTCGACACGTCGCGGCGAGACGAACTCGGTCGGCTCGCCACCGCCCTCGCCCGGATGTCCGCAAGGCTCGAGGAGACATTCCGCGGGCAAAAGCGCTTTCTGGGCGACACGGCGCACGAGCTCTGCTCACCGCTCGCCCGCATGGAGATGGCGCTCGGCGCGTTGGAACACCGGACCACCGGGGGCGGCGATCCGCTCCTTGCCGACGTCCGCGAGGACGTGCGGGAAATGTCCGCGTTGGTCAACGACCTGCTCGCATTCTCCAAGGCCTCGACGGCGGCCCGCGAGGTCCGGCTCATACCCGTTCAACTCGCCCCGCTGGCAGCCGACGTAATCCGCCGCGAGGCGGGCGACGCCGCCGTGACTTCTTCAATTGCAGAACATCTCACCGCCCTCGCCGACCCGGACCTCCTGGCCCGGGCCCTTCGAAACGTCATCCGCAACGCGGTCCGCTATGCCGCCGCTGCAGGCCCCGTCACCATCGCAGCCACAACCACCGGAGACGGGGTTCTCGTCTCGGTTTGCGACTGCGGGCCGGGCGTCCCGGAGAACGTGCTCCACCGGCTTTTCGATCCGTTTTTCCGGCCGGAATCCGCGAGAACCCGCGAAACCGGCGGCACCGGACTCGGTCTCACCATCGTGAAAAGCTGCGTCGAAGCCTGCCGGGGCACCGTCTCGCTTCGAAACCTCGCACCACGCGGGTTCTGCGTCGAAATCCGCCTGCCTATGCCAGACGGAGAACGATAATCCCGCCGACCGCGAGCACCGCCCCCGCAAGCGCGTGCCAGCCCGGCCGGTCGCCCTCGATCATCCAGGCGAGCGGGATCGTGAAAAGCGGGGTCAGCGCCACCAGACTCAACACGATTCCTGTCGCCGTGTGGCTCAGTGCCCACTGGTAGCAGGCCACCCCGAGCACGAGGCCCAGAATTCCGTTGGCCACGATCCAGGGAATCGCAGCCTTCCAAGGCAGCGGCCCGGATTTCAGGTCGCCGGCCCGCCCGTGCCGGACAAACCTCACATAGAAAAAAAACACCGCGCTGATCGCAATCCCCCCGATCAGCCGCTGATAGGCCGCTGTCGCCCCGTCGATCTGGAACCCTCCCATTGCATCGACCTCCGCCGCACGCCTGCTCAGAACCGCTCCTGCCCCCTGGCCGAACGCTGCGACTGTCCCCCAAAACGCACCGGACCAGATCTTCATGCCGGGAATCGGCGATCCGGGCCACAGCGCCACCGCCACCCCCAGCAGGATCAACCCGCCACCCGACAACTGGCCGTGCGTCAGCGTCGTCCCGAGCCAAGCCCACTCGACCAGCGCCCCAAAAGGAGCCGCAAAACACTGGACCAGCAGGATCGTCAGCCGCGACCCCAGCCGCGGCAACGCCCGGAACATCGCCACATCCCCCAGCCCAAGCCCGACCACCCCGCTCACCACAAATAAGACAAATCCTTCCCCCCGCCACCCGCCACCGACCACATGCGCATAGACGGCCAGAACCACACACCCGACCGCCAACCGCAGAAAGTTCGCTGTCGTCCCCCCGACAAGTCGCGACGATCGACCCGCACAGACGATCGACATCGAAAAAAAGATGGCAGCAAGCAACGCCGGACCCACAGAAATCTGATCCTACC
Organism: uncultured Chthoniobacterales bacterium; assembly: GCA_964467415.1. Lineage (GTDB taxonomy): Bacteria > Verrucomicrobiota > Verrucomicrobiia > Chthoniobacterales > Terrimicrobiaceae > CAYXRX01. The sequence goes on along the minus strand of CAYXRX010000001.1, from coordinate 297,884 downwards.
GGAGCTCCTCGTCCTTGGCAAAGTGTTTGCGGCCCCGACAAGTTTGCAGCCCCGTGACTGCCGCCGAATGCGCTCAAAGCTGGTTGAGGGGAAATCGTTTGCTCCGAACACAAATAGAAAATCCACGCAGCTTTGCCGTCACTCCCTCCCATCGACCCGGACATTAAAATGTGCGATCGCACAATTAATTATCCAATAAGGTGAGGCGTTTCTGATGTTTGGCTGGTGTTCAGGTTTCCGCCGGGGCAATCGAAAGGATTGTGCAGCAACTGTTTTGCTACTCTGAATTCCCTGATACCCGAATAAAAAAACCCAATCAAAACCAGTCTTTTTATCGGACAATCCTGAGTGCGATCGCACTCAGGATTGTCCGATTGGGGGAGAAGTGGATTTCTAAGCGGGTCGGCTGGGTAGCTGGGGGAGGCGGAGGGGTGTGATGGGAACGGGGGCGTTTTTGTGGGCTGGATTGTCACGCTTGGGTTGCGGCACTTGACTTGGAGGATCCCAGCGTCAGTATTCTGGGGAGCTGAGGAAATGAACACTCCCCCACCGCTTCCGAAAACACCGGGCTTGGCCGTGGCCAGTCTGGTCCTGGGAATTTCTGGTCTTGCACTGTGTCTGGGTGCGCTTGCGGGTGTGCCGGCCATCATCTGCGGGCACCTGGCACAGGCGAAGATCCGGAGGACGGGCTCCCCGGGCGGGGGAATTGCTGTGGCCGGTTTGGTGCTTGGCTATGTGTCGAGTGTGATGATGTTTTTTGTTTTTCCGATGTTTGCCGCGCTGGCGATTCCGGCATTTGTTGGGGCGGAGCAAAAGGCCCATTCCGCGGCCATGCTGAACAATGCGCGGCAGATCGGTTCCGCGATGGAGGCAGCCGGGCTCATCCGGGTCGGCACCCCGCCGCACCCTGAGACCGGCTACCCGGTCGACGCCGGGATCCGTTCGGCGGGGCAGGTTGCTCAGATGCTGGTGGCCGCCGAGTGCCTGACGAAGAAGGAAGTGAGGGCGCTGGGCTTCCAGCAGTTCGATTTGGGGAACGTGGCGGAGCGCGATCCGGCGGACACAATTCTGGTCCGCTCCAAGCCGGATTCCAGCAAGAAGTATTCCGTGGTGGTTTTGAAGAATGGTGAGGGCCGGATCCTCCGGACCGGCCACGATACCGGCTTTGGAAAGCCGCCGCCGCGCGAGCCTCAGTATCTTGAGCCCTGAAAATTACATCCAAAACATGAAGTCCCTTATCCTCGCACTTGCCCTCATCCCGCTCGCCGCCACTGCCGCCGAGCCCGCCCTGACAATCTACAACGACAACTTCGCGGTCGTCCGGGAGCAGATCCCGATGGACCTGAAGGCCGGAGAGAACGAGGTCCGGTTTTCCGGCATGACGGCCACGGCGGAGACCGACTCGGTCGTGCTGCGCGATCCCAAGGGGAACGTCGGCCTGCAGGTACTTGAGCAGAGCTACCGGAACGACCCGGTTTCCCAGAGCCTCCTCCTCTCGCTGAACGAGGGAAAAACGCTGGACTTCTTTGTGAGCGAGCCGAACAAGCCCGACCGAGTTGTGCAGGGCCGGGTGATCCGCAGCGGGTATGGCGCGGGCGGACAGAACCCGAGCGAGCCGGTCATCGAGGTCGATGGAAAACTCCAGTTCTCGCTTCCCGGCGAGCCGCGGTTCCCCGCACTCGGCGACGACACGGTCCTGAATCCTGCGCTGGCCTGGAAGCTCCGCTCGAACAAGGACGCGAAGTTCGACGCCGAGCTCGCCTACATCACCGGAGGGCTCACATGGAAGGCCGATTACGTCATCGTCGCCAACGAGAGCTCGGACCTCATCGATCTCGTCGGCTGGGTGACCTTCGACAACCGGAGCGGGAAAACCTTTCGCGACGCGAAGATCAAGCTCATGGCAGGGGACGTGAACAAGATCGCACCGACGCCCTCAGCCATGCCCCAACCCAGGGCGATGGCGGTAACTGCCGCCATGGCCGACGAGGCACCGGTGACCGAAAAAGCGTTCTCCGAATTCCACCTCTACACGATCGCGCGGCCGGCGACCCTGCGCGACCGCGAGACGAAGCAGGTCGAGTTTGTGCGCGCTCAGGGCGCCAAAGCCGTGCGAATCTTCGTGTATGACGGCGCGACGATGGCCTACGGGCAATACCGCATGCTCCGGGGTCCCGGCGACTACGGCGTGCCGACGAACAAGAAGGTCTGGGCCCTGCGCGAGTTCAAAAATACCGAAGCTAACAAGCTCGGCATGCCGCTCCCGAAAGGCCGGCTGCGCTTCTACCAACAGGATGACGACGGGCAGCTCGAGTTTGTCGGCGAAAACGAAATCGACCACACGCCGAAGGACGAAAAGGTCCGCGTGTATATCGGGAACAGCTTCGACCTCACCGGCGAGCGCCGCCGCACGGAATTCAAAGTCGACAACGCAAACGACTGGCTCGACGAGTCGTTCGAGATCAAGCTCCGCAACCACAAGAAAGAACCCGTCGAGATCCGCGTCGTCGAACACCTCACGCGCTTTGACAACTGGGAGGTTAAGGAAAAAAGCGACGAGTTCCGCAAGCTTGATTCCCACACGATCGAGTTTCCGGTCACGGTCAAGCCCGACGAGGAGAAGACCGTCACCTACCGGGTCCACTACACCTGGTGAAGATCGCCAGTCTCGACTGGGACGCCCTCGACCGGCTGCGCGCCCGGTTTTTGAGCGGCGACGCATCGGCCGGCGGCCCGTATTGGCAGTCTGAATCCGACCTGGAGACCTACGATGCCACGTTCGGCGAGCGGATCGGCTGGAAGTGGGATGCCGTCCTGCGCGAACTTGCGCGGCTGCGATGGAAGCCCGCCTCCCGCCACATTCTCGACTGGGGCTGCGGCAGCGGGGTCGCCGGCCGCCGTGTCATCGAGGCCTTCGGTGCGGAAAATTTTGACTCGCTGGCGTTGTCCGACCATTCGCCGCTGGCGGCCAGATTTGCGGCCGCCCGCGCGCGGAGCCGCTTCCCGGCGCTGCGTGTGACAACCGGCGGGGAACCCGGAGTCGAACCGGAGTTGCTTGTGGTCAGCCATGTCCTCAACGAGCTGCCGCCGGAAGACCGGAGCACCCTGATCGCACTTGCGATGTCGGCGCAGGAAATCCTCTGGGTCGAGCCCGGCACGCACGCGGCGAGCCGCGCGCTGATAGCCGTCCGGGAAGAGCTGCAGACGACCTTTGACATCATCGCCCCTTGCCCGCACCAGTCCGGGTGCGGGATCCTTTCGGCGGGCAACGAGCGCCACTGGTGCCACTTTTTTGCGGCGCCACCGGCGGGCATCCAGAACGATTCCGACTGGGTGCGGTTCGGCCAGCGCGCGGGCATCGATCTGCGCAGCCTTCCCTACTCCTTCCTTGTCCTGTCCAGAAAGCCCGGTCGGTCGCCGGCTCCGCCGGCATCCTCTCGCGTGATCGGACGCCCCGAGCATTTCAAGGGATACGCCAGGCTGTTCGCGTGCGGGGAGGCGGGGGTCGAGACGCTCGAACTCCAAAAACGGGAGGCTCCGGAACTCGTGCGATCACTGAAGCGCGACACGGAATTTCCGCTGTTCCAGTGGACCCTCGATGGCCGGCGGATCCGTTCGCCCCGGGTGGCGGATCAGGCCTGAGCGGACCCGGCCATGCCGACTCAACCGATTGCGAGCCGGCGGGCGACGAGCCCCCCGAGGTAGTCGCGGAGGTCCTGCGGGCCGATACGCTCGAGGAGCGTGTTGAAGAATCCATTCACGATGAGGCGCCGGGCGGCGTCGCGGCCGATCCCGCGCGCCTGCATGTAGAACAGCTCCTCCTCATCAAGCGGGCCGTTCGTTGCGCCGTGCGTGCAGCGGACGTCGTCGTTCAGGATCTCAAGGCCGGGCATGGAGTTGGGATCCGCGTCATCGCTGAGAATGAGGTTGCGGACCTTCTGATAGGCGTCGGTCCCCGCTGCACCCGGCTGCACCTTGATCAGACCGGCAAAGATCGTGCGCGAGCGGTCGTCGAGCGCATTGAGGTAGAGCAGGTCGCTGGAAGCGTGCGGGGCAACGTGGTCCTGCAGTGTGCGCTGGTCGATTTCGCGCGTGCCCTCGACCGGGTTGATCGAAAACATCTCGCTGCGGGCGCCCTCGCCAACAAGCCGGCTGAGGCTCTCGCCGCGGACGAAACCCCCGCCGAAATTCGTGGTGAGGGCGGTCGAGACCGCATTCGTCCCGACAATCGTCGAATTCAGATGAAATGCGAGCGACTCGCGCGCCCAGTCCTGAACGGCGATGTAGGTCAGCTTCGCTCCGGCTTCGAGATGCAGGTCGTTGACCCCGCAGGCGAACGCGCGCAGGCCGTCGGCGGACTTGAAGTAATCCACGACGGTCACCCGGCTGTTCTCGCCGCAGACCACGAGCGTGTGCGGGAATACCGACGAGCCGGCCCCTTCGCTCCAATGGAAAATCTCGACCGGCTGGGAAACCTCGACGCCCGGCGGGACGTAGAGGAGCGCCCCCCCGGACACGTTCGCGCGGTGCAGGGCCGCATACTTGTGCGAACCGAGCTCGACCGGCTGGGCCATGAAATATTTGCGGAAAATCTCCGCGTGCTCAACGACCGCCGACTCGATCGGGGCGAAGATCACACCATCGGGAAGACCGCCGGCCTCGCGGTGCAGGAGCGCGTTATTGCCGAAGACCATTTTTGCGGAAACGCCCTCGAGGCCCTGCGAGCCGTTGATGAGCCGGCCCTCACTGGCCACCGGGGGCGCCGGCACAAATGAAGCCAGATCCAGATTTCCGATGTTGGCGAACCTCCACGCCTCGTCCTTCCGTGTGGGCGCCGGCGTCGCCTCGTAGTCGCTCAGTGCCTCATCCCGGCCGGCGACAAACCAGTCCGGCCAATCGGTGTGGCGGGGTTCGGTGGGTTTTTCCATAAGTGTCGTGCTCATAATGCAGTCGGGCAAAGGTCTTGGGAAGTCCGGTTCGCTCAACCGACCGATCCCTCCATTTCGAGGTCGATGAGGCGCTTGAGTTCGACCGAGTATTCGAGCGGGAACTGCTGCACCAGGTCGTTGACGAATCCGTTCACCGCGAGGCTCATGGCCGCGGCCTCGGGGATCCCGCGCTGCTGCATGTAGAAGATCTGCTCGGCGCTGATCTTGCTCACCGAGGCCTCGTGCTGGCAGGCGTTCTCCTTTCCACGCACCGTGATGGCCGGATACGTGTCGGTCCGGCTGTTGGTGTTGATGAGGAGCGCGTCGCACTCGGTGTTGTTTTTGCAGCCCTTGAGGTGCCGGCCGATCTGAACCATCCCGCGGTAGGTCGAACGCCCGCTCCCGAGGCTGATGCTCTTCGAGACGATGTTGCTGGTCGTCTCGTCAGCCGCGTGGATCATCTTCGCACCGGTATCCTGGTGCTGGCCGTCGCCGGCGAGCGCGATCGAGATGACCTCACCGCGGGCTTTCCGGCCCTTCATAATCACACCCGGGTATTTCATCGTGAGCCGGGAGCCGATGTTGCAGTCGATCCACTTGATCTCCGCCTCCTCGTGCGCCAGCCCGCGCTTGGTCACGAGGTTGAAGACATTCGCCGACCAGTTCTGGACGGTGATATACTGGATCTTCGCACCCTTCATGGCGACCAGCTCGACCACCGCACTGTGAAGCGTCGATGTCTCGAACTTCGGGGCGGTGCAGCCCTCCATATACATGACCTCGCTACCTTCATCGGCAATGATGAGCGTGCGTTCGAACTGGCCGAAATTCTCCGCATTGATGCGGAAATACGCCTGGAGCGGATGCTTCACCTTCACACCCGGCGGGATGTAAATAAACGACCCGCCCGAGAAAACCGCGCTGTTCAGCGCGCTGAATTTGTTGTCGCCGGTCGGAATCACTTTCCCGAACCACTTGCGGAAAATCTCCGGGTGCTTCTGGAGTCCCTCGGTCGATCCGACAAAGATGACCCCCTGCTCGCCGACGGCGGCTTTGATGTTCGAGTAGGCGGCCTCGCTGTCGAACTGGGCCTCGACTCCGGCAAGATACTTGCGCTCCTGCTCGGGGATGCCGAGCCGCTCGAAAGTGTTCTTCACATCCTCCGGCACGTCGTCCCAGGAGCGCTTCGGCTGCGTGCCCTGTGAGAGGTAGTAGCGGATGTTGTTGAAGATGATGTTGTCGAGGTCGTGGCTCGCCCAGTGGGTCGGCATCGGCATCGATTCGAACTTGCGCAGCGCATCCTTGCGGAACTCGCGGATCCAGTCCGGATCCTTCTTCACGTCGCTGATGAAGTCGATCGTGCGCTCGGTCAGGCCGGTGCCCGCGTCGAACTCGTAGTCCACGTCATAGTGGAAGTCGCCGACAGACCGGTCGATGTTGAGGTCGTGTGTGGTTTCGGTGCTCATGGTGTGTTCTCCCGTTCAGGCGGTCTGCAGAATTTCCTTTTCCACCCAGTCGTAGCCCTGGGCTTCCAGCTTGAGAGCGAGGCTCTTGTCCCCGCTCATCACGATCCGGCCCTCGACCATCACATGCACAACATCCGGCACGATGTAGTCGAGCAGGCGCTGGTAGTGGGTGATGACCAGGAGCCCGCGATCCGGCCCGCGCAAGGCGTTAACGCCCTCGGAAACGATTTTCAGCGCGTCGATATCGAGCCCGCTGTCGGTCTCGTCCAGAACCGCATAGGTCGGCTCGAGCATCGCCATCTGCAGGATCTCGCAGCGCTTCTTCTCACCGCCGGAAAACCCGTCGTTCACTGCGCGGGACGTGAAATTCCGGGGAATCTTCAGCGCGTCCATCTTCGCGTAGAGCCGCTCATAATACTCGACCGCATCCAGGTCCTCGCCGTCCGCCAGGCGGGCCTGCAGGGCGGCACGGATGAAGTTCGCAATCGTTACGCCCGGAACCTCCATCGGGTATTGAAACGCGACGAACAGCCCGGCGCGCGCGCGCTGGTCGGGCTCGGCCATCTCAAAGAGCGCCGCTTCGTCGAGAAAAACCTCGCCACCGGTCACCTCGTAGTCCGGATGCCCGGCCATCACCTTCGCCAGAGTACTTTTGCCCGAGCCGTTCTTGCCCATGATCGCATGCACCTCCCCCTTGGGGACCTCGAGGTTGAGTCCGCGCAGGATTTCACGGTCTCCGATGTTGGCATGCAGGTTTTGAATCTTGAGTGACATATGAGTTGGTTCGGTTTGGTGGTTTAATTCTGGTCGCCGCATTTCGGGCAGACGCCCCGGAGGGTCATCTCCGAGTGGTTCACAGTAAAGTTTTCCGGAAGCCGCCAAATCTGTTCGGCGCGGCGGCCCTTGGCAATCGGAACATCGAAAACAGTGCTGCAGCGCTCGCAGATGAAATGCCCGTGCTCCTGCAGGTTCGCGCAGTAGCGCGTCGCCTCGCGGTCCACGTTCACCTGCCTCGCCAGCCCGCAGTCCACCAGCGTCTCCAGGCAGTTGTAGACCGTCGCCAGCGAGACCCCGGACTTCCGCCCCTTCGCACGGATGAATACCTCTGTCGCCGTCGGATGGTCGCCCCCCTCCAACAGCACGTCGTAAACCTCCCGCCGCTGCGGCGTCAGGCGGTGCCCGCTGTGGCTGATCGTCTCCTCGTATCCGGAGTGAGTGGCGCTCGGTTTCATCCTGACGCACTGATACCCCCATCCAAGAAGTAGATCAAGAATTATTCTAAATAAACTTGGTTGCTCCTTCAAAACCTTTCCCAACCCCTCCGGCGGATGAACGGCATTTCGAGCGGCAAGACTTGACCGCGAACGCGGCGCGGGTGAGCATCCGGCTTCGATTTTGAAAACGTATCCGACCGACCGATGGGACATTGATTTTCTTGCGGACAACCCGACCGTACGCACGAAGCGTTTCGGCATGCCCGCCGAGGCGAAGTCCGTCCGGTATCCTCTCCGCCTGCTGCGCTACTGGTTCGGCTATCAGCTTTTGCGGGAGGAGTGCCTGCGGGCAGGGGGTCCGCTGGCGGTTGCGGAAATCGGGGTTCATACCGGGCAGATGCTCGAGTTTGTGAAGTCCGCTCCGGCAGGGGTGACCTGGTCGCGGTGGACGGCGGTGGATGCGGTGATGCTGACGGAGAAGCTCAAGAAGGCGGGGTATGACGACTTCCACGAAGCGAACCTTGAGGACCCCGGCTTTGCGCTTCCGGCGGAGTATGACACGGCGATCCTGCTGCATGTTCTTGAGCACCTCTTCAACCCGGAGGCGGCCTTGAAGAAGATCGCTGCGGCGATCCGGCCGGGTGGCTCGCTGATCGGCGGGTTTCCGGTCGTTCCGGACATGCTGGCCGGCATCCGGGAGAAGCAGGTCCGCCGGACAGCGGGGCCGATGGGACATGTGAGTGTGTTTTCTCCGGCCCGGGTGCGCCGGATGGCGCGCGAGGCCGGGCTTGAGGCAGAGTTTCTGAGCGGGGCCTTCCTGATGCGCAGCAAGGGAAGTCCGCTGGAGAATTCGGCACTCTGGATGCGCCTGAACCTGTTTTGGGGGCGAACATTTCCGGCCTGGCCAGGGGAGATTTACTGGCTGATGCGGAAGCCGGCCTGATCACCCCGGGAGAGAATCTGACTGAAGAGCCGGTGGAGCCTGGCTGCCGCTCCACTCGACGGACCGTCCAAGATGGAAGAGAACTTCTCCGAGTTCTTCTTTTTTGAACGGCTTTCCCAGAAACCCATCCATCCCCGCATCCAGACATCGGGCCACATTCTCCAGGCCGACGTCTGCCGTCAGGGCAATGATGGGAACACGCGAACCGGACTCCCGTGCCCGGATGCGCTTGGTGGCTTCGATGCCGTCGATTTCGGGGAGGCCGACATCCATCAGGATTGCATAGTATTTCTCCGGCACGAAGGCATCCAGCGCATCGACGCCGTTGAAGGCAAAGTCTGCTCGGAGACCGATCCACTCGAGGACCTTGCCGGTCAGGAAGCTATTGGCAGGATCATCCTCGACAACGAGCACCAGTTTTTCCGGGTGAGCTGTCCCAGTGGCCCCGGGAGGAGATTGATTGCTGATCCTGTCGCCGTTTTCGCCGGGAAAAAGCGGCAGCTGCAAGGAAAATACGCTGCCGGTTCCGGGGGTGGAGGTAACGGCAATCGTGCCGCCCATGGCTTCGGCCAGCCTCGTTGCAGTGGCCAAACCGAGTCCGGCGCCTTCGTAGGACCTCTGCAGTCCCGAATCCAGCTGCAGGAAAGGCCGGAACAGCCGATCAAGCTGGTCGGGAGGAATTCCGGGGCCGGTATCCTCAATGGCGAATTCGAGCATCGGTCCGGCTTCTGTGAGGCAGCGGGTGATCCGCAGGCCGACCGTTCCGCTGGCCGTGAATTTGACGGCATTCCCGAGGAGTCGAAGGAGGACCTGCCGGATGAGGCGCTCGTCACCGGGCACAAACGCCGGGACTCCCGGCGACTGCTCGCACCGGAAGCCAAGCGGCTTTCCCGCTGAGGCTTTGTGGAAGACATGGCCGCACATTTCCACAAGCCCCGCAATCGATACCGGCAGCTTTTCCTGCAGCGGGCGGCATTCCTCAAGGCTGGTGAACTCAAGAATCTCGCTCACGATGTCGAGCAGACGCCCCCCGCTGTCCCGGATGGTTGATGTCAGCTCCGCTTGCTCCCCGCTGAGGGAGGTTGTTTTCATTAGGTCCGCACAGCCGATCACACCATTCAGCGGGGTGAGCAGTTCGTGGCTCATCATGGCCAGAAAGGCGCTCTTGCTGCGGGTCGCCGATTCGGCCTGTTCCCTGGCTTCCTCCAGAAAGCCATTGAGCTCGCGCAGTTCGTCCTGGGTGCGCAGGCGAGAGGCGGCAAGTTCCTGCAACTCGAGGGTGCGGAGCGCCTGCCGGGAAAGCTGCTCAACGATGAGCCGCAAGGCCTCACCGATCTTTTCGAACTGATCCCGGCTAATCCTGGTGACGTCGTTGAGGGCGGTGCGGAAGCCGTTCTCATCGGCACCAATCTCCCTGCCGAATGCCATCGCGCCATCCAGATCAACCGACTCATCGATGACCTGTCCGATGAGCCAGTTTGCAACGTGGAGACCGCCGACATTCACCTGGACGCCGCCGTTCCAGAGCCCCGCACTCAGGCATTTGCCCACAGAAAGCCCGTCGCCCGCGGATCGACCGACGAGGCAATGCGATTCGAGGCATCGCTCGAGCCCCGGCCCGATCCCGCGGATGATTTCCCCGCAGAGCCGGCTGAAATTGCTTTGTCTTGTGATCGGCTGCCCGGCGGGATCGGTGACGATCGAGGCAACCCCTGTAGCCACGGCGAAGGCATCCTGGATCCGTTGGATTTCCTCCACATCAAAAAGCTCCTGGAACGATAGCCCGCCGGCGAAATCCTGATCCTGCTGGACGGTGTTCGATCTCGAGTGGGCGCTCATTGATGGGATCCTCGTTGCGCTGGACAAGCCAGCTTCTTTCAGGACCTTCCGTATCAGGACACGCGAAAAGTTGCGCACCAAATGTGACGAACGGCCGGATGCTGTGACGAACGGTCGGCCTTTCGGATTCCAGGAGGAAAATCAGGTCCCGGGCGGCGGCAGAAGCACATCTTTGGCGCGGGATTCCGGGGTGACTTTGAGAGTCACGATCTTTCCATCCCGGTAGGAACACTCGACAACGGTCTGCTTGGGGGCATGGAGTTTGAAGTCCACGTCCCACGCTTTCGGCCAAGCCGGGAGGATGTGAAGTTTATCACCCACGGTCTGGAGGAGCATTTCCTGCAGGCCGATCATACCGGTGCCTCCCCAGTTATGATCCGGGGTCCAGTCGTGGCCCGGACCCCAGAACGTCGGGAACCGCCGCTGGCAGCTGGCGAGCTTGCGGGAATTGAAATCCGCCGCCTCGGCGGTCATCCCCATCCGGGCAAAAAAGATGCCGTCCTGGTGCCAGCTGACCACATTATTCTTCTCGAATTTTCCGCTTTTCCAGGAGTCCCGGAAGACCTTCATATCGTCGGTGGCGAGGGAGAAGCGGTTGAACGGGAAGAGCGTGTAGAACTGCGGGCATTCCGAGTTCTGGTAGCGGGCATATTTTTCCGCCGGCAGGAGGACGCGCTGACCATTTTCCTCGCCGAAGGTGTAGTCGGGCAGGCGTGCTTTGAACGCGCGGTAATAGGCTTTGTCGCCGGGCGGCACAAGCGAGTCGTCAAGGGTGAGGAGACTGTCGAGGCAGGCCGCGAGCCCTGCGATCACGTCGGCGGGATTGCGGGCCCCGCGATAGGATTCGCAGGAGGTTGATGGAAAAATGACGAGCTTGCCGTTGTCATCGAGCGGCTTGCCGGAGCGCATTTTCTGGCGGAGCTGGTAGTGTTCGTCGAAGAACCGGACCGACTGGGTGATGAGGGGCAGGTAAGGCTTGATGTCGCCGCCGGCAAAGCGGAAGCGCTCGAGGGCGAGGTAGGACATCTCGAGTTGGGACTCGTAGTGGTAGGAGACAAAGGCGTTCGCCTGCTCGCCCTTCTCGACGATGCTGTTCGGGCCGTGGGTCCCATCGATGCGCGGGTCACCGAACGGGACTTCCTTGCCCCGCTGCCGGACCTTGGCTCCGGGTTCGGACCAGCCCCAGCCGGCCATGATAGGCAGGCCGAAATTTTCGAGCTGCTCGGCGAAGAGGGCGCCCCCGTGTCCGTAATAGACCTTCACGCGCGCGACCGCGCTGGGGAGCGCCCGGCGGTAAAACTCCAGCTGTGGGATCACGAGGTCCGCGTCGCCGGACTTGAGCATCGGCCAGTGGACAAGCCGCTGGTTCTGGGCGGTGAAGCTCCCGCCGCCCCACGCGCGCCAGTCGGGATCGTTCGTGCTTTTGGGATCAACCAGCGAGGGATCGAACGTGAAGCTTCCACCGTTAAATTTGGTCGGATATTCGCCAAAGGCATTGCAGCCGAGCTGGTAGCGGAAAAGCTGATAGTTGCGGCCGAGTTCCCAGGGTTTGCTCCCGGGCTTACCGGGATCGATGACCACGTGGCTGCGCCGCCAGAACTGCGCCCACCAATCGAGCGACTTCCGGCGCGCCTCATCCGGCGGCACGGGATCGGCGGCCTTCGCCTGCAGGCCCTGTTGCCATTGTGCGAGGGAAGCCGTCTGCGCGATGTGGCTGACGAGTTCCAGGCTGTGGGACTTTGCGGGCGACTTCGAGGTCAGCTTCCATGCGGTGAACGGAGTGAGGAGATATTTTCCCTCGGAGGTGCCATCGGCCACAAACCCCTTGCCGCGCAGGATGCCACCGAACGTGCGGCCCTTCTGGGTATTGACCAGCTGATCCTTCACGCCCTCGAGCCCCTGTTGCCTGGCCGTGTAGTCGAAGAGAAGCTTGTCGTCGCGGTTCCGGTGATGAAAAACGACCGCGTCCCCGTCAAACTTCACCTCGTCCCGGTATCGGGTGACTGTGCCGGGATAGCCGTCCCACCCGAGGCAGGCGAAACGCGGGCGGGCCGGGATATTCGGGAGATCGACATCCGACTGGCGCCAGTTCTCATAGGAGGCGGAGACCCGGACCGGCTGGCTGGCATCCACATCGACATGGACGACCGGGCGGAAGACATCCGCCCAGACGCGGATCTTCGCATCGAGATCCCCCAGCCTGCCGCTGACCTCCACGCATCCGTCGCGGAGCTTGAGCTCCTGGCGGAATGATCCGCCATCGGCAAACGGATTCGGATCGAGCCGGACCCGCAGGCGTCCGAGCTTGAGGTATTGGTTGTTCTCGTCGAACGCCCCGCTGCGCTGGACGTAGATCAGGAGGTCACCGTTCTCAACCCACACGTTCAGTCCGGTATCTCCGCCTCCGCACGGCATCGACTCGGAGGAATTTTTGCTTTGGGCGGTCCAGACGACGTTGTAGGCGTCGAGCCATGCGAGATCATCCGCGCGGGTCATCGGCGCGGCAAGGATGGCGAGGAGGCATCCGGCAAGAAGACGTTTTTTCATAAGCGGTTCGGGGAAGTCAGCGCGGACCGGCAGTCTCGACGCCCAGTTCCTGAAAGGCCGTGTTTTCCCCGGAAGGATTCACCGGCGAGACACGCCAGACGATCCACCGGAACGAACCGAGCGACTGGCCTGGTCTGGCACGCAGCGACGCCGCGACAAATTGTCCGGGCAGCCGCCCCGTATCGATTGCGCCGATCTGGATAAAATCCCGGGCATTTGCGGTATTCCATCCCGGATCCGCGGACGAGTTGCTACCGAAGATCGAGACGATCTGGCGGGCGCGGCTGCCGTTCTGGTTAAACGACCAGGCGGTGACGGCCGCCACCGGTTTGGCGGCACCCAGGTCGATTTTGTAGGCCCCATCGCGCACCCCGTTGGCAAAGACCGGACCGTAGGAGGAGGCGAGGCGGCCATCCGTTAGCGTGGTGAGCGGATCGTTGTTCGTTTTTGAAACCGCCGACACGGTTCCGGCCGGCGCGGCCGGCAGGACAAGCTTGGAGAATCCGGCAGGGGCCTCGACAGCCTCGACCACCACAAACGGCGCGTCCGGCACAGTGAGCGTCTGCGCCTTCTGGCTGCGGACCACGGTGAGATTGAGCGGAGCCTCTCCGGCGGACGAAAGCGCCTCGATGAACGCCGGGGTATCCGGCGTCTTGCATCCGTTGACGGCCAGGATCAGATCGTCCTTTTGAAATCCGGCCCGCGCTGCAGCGGATCCTGCCGGGACATCGGTGAGTTGGACGCCGCCGTCGTCCTTACTGACGCCGAAGGCGGAAAACTCCTCACCCTCGAGCCCGTGCAGCGGAGCGCCGAGCCAGGAGAAAGCCTGCGGGGATGCCGAGCGGGCGGCGGGAACCTCAGGTGCAGTATTCATGGCGGGGAGCGCCGGCGTCCTGGCGATCGCCTTGAGCGCCGGCTTCTTGACTCCGAACTGGTCCATCGGGAAGTTGCGGAATCCGACCTTGATGGCTGGGGAGTCAGGTTTGACGCGGAAGTCGCCCGCGGCGGGATCGACGAACATCGGATCGCCGGCCAGCGAGTGGGCGTCCGCTCCGGTCTTCCGGTTGCGCTCGAGAACCGCCTCGGAGCCGTAGAAATTCCAGTCCACATCGCTGCCCCAGTCTTTAGGCTGGCTGACGGGGGCGTGCGCGGCCATCACGATGTTGCAGAAAAACGTGCTCCCGCTGTCCTCGAACCAGACGTGGGGGTGAAACCCGCTTTTGACGAGGACATTGTTCCATGCCTTGCGGCCGTAGCCTTCCCGGAACTTCAGTCCACCGTTGAGCAGAAGGTTGTTGTAGATCCAGTAGTTCGAGGAGCCGTCGTCGAGGTCGATGTCCCAACCGTGATCGCAGCGCCAGCGGCTGTCGCGGATGATCGTCGGCTTCACCGCATCAAGGAACGGCAGACCGGGATCCTTCTGCACCTCGGGGCCCGAAACGGCCCGGTGCTTGCTGACCCAGTAGCGGTCGCGTCCCCAGGAGTTGAACGACCCGTGGTCGTGGGTCTCCAGGACGGTTTCAAAAATGTCGCAGCGCTCGATCAGGTGCCCGCCCCAGGTGCCGTCGCCGATGTTGATTCCGGCACGCGCGCAGTCGTAGATCGAACAATCCCGAACGGCAATCCCCGAGGCCATCGAGATCTGGACGCCTGCCGGCTGGCGCTCGACGCGGCCGATGCCGGTGATCAGGCAGTCGTCGACCGCGGAGTCGGCCGGGTAGTTGTCGGATTTCGGGCCCGGCGCGCGGTCGATTTTTGTGAGGTCCTGGGTTTTTCCGTATTCAAAGAGAGGATCACGCACGGCGGCGGGATCGCCGACAAAGCAGACCCCGCTGGCGCCGGCATCCTGGATGCGGCTGCCTTTGACAAGCGCACGGCGGTTGTAGTTGTTGACAAACACCGCGTTGCCCCCGACCTGGTCGAAGTCGCTGTCGAGGATACTGACATCCTCGGTTCCGGTGAGCAGGACCGCCCCGCCACGGTAGATCGTCCAGTCCGACCGCAGGAGCGGTTCCTTGTTTTCCATGAATGTTCGGGCCGCATGCCGGAAGGTGAATCCTTTCAGGGTGATGAAGCGGACCGGGGCCTTGGAGGTGCCCTGGAATTCTATGAGATGGCGCAGGCGGACGACCTCAACTCTGGCAGCGGCCAAGTTGGCGCCGGCTTCCGGCATGAAGTAGAGCGTATTGGTTTTCGCGTTGTGAAACCACTCGCCGGGGGCATCAAGCTCCTCGAAGATATTTTCGACCATGCGGAAATCCTTGTGCATCCCCATCTGGCGGTTGTTCTGCCAGCCTCCCTCGTAGGCGACCGTGCCGTCGGGATTCTTGCCAGTGATCCGGTAGTGGTAGCCGCCCCAGCGTGCCGAGTGCATGGCGTGGATATAGCCGCCGGCGGGATCCGCCCACCTCGCCGCGCGTTCCTTCGAGAAGGCGTCCGCCGAGAACCCCTGGTAGGCGGCCGTCGGCTTCGACGCATCGTAGTTCGGGTAGCGGGCCATCCGCTGGCGCTTGCCATCGATAAAGAGCTGGTCGATGACCAGCCCAGGCGGAGTGGAAGCCTGGTAGATGCCGTCCCGGAACGGCTGCCACTTGAGGTCGAGCTTCATCCCGCCGCTCAGGACGGCAGCGCCCTCGTTGTCCGCTTGATAAACCACCGGAGCCTTCGCAGTGCCGGAATCCGCGGCAGTGAATACCATCGTCTCCGGGAGGTAATAAACACCGTCGGCGAAGCGGACGGTCACCGGTTCCTTTCCCGCGAACCTGCGGGCGGCATTCTGCGCGGCGGCCAGCGATTGTAGCGGAGAGGCCTGCGTTCCGGGGTTGGTATCCTTGCCGGCCGGCGAGACATGGATCTCGGCGGCCTGCGAGGTGGAGATACCGAATGCCGCGAGAGGGAGCAGGCAGCATTTGAGGAGTCGGGAGGAAGGTTTGCTGGTGGTCATAGGTAAAGTGAAAAGCACGGTAGGCCAACTGTCCGGCATCTAATATTTCGGAAAAACGCAGGGGGAAAATTTCCTCGAACCGGGATCTTTGAGGAAAGAAAAATGTTCCATGTTTCTCTACATGATGAGGGGACGGTTTCCGAAAACATGAGGCGGGAAAATTACAGGCGGGAGGACGGCTTCATCAGGCCGTGCTCGACTAGGGCTCCGGCCCAGAATCCTGTTCACCGGCAGGAGGCCGGGAACCCGCGGCCGAGATCGATGCCGGCAGAAAATTTCTCGCAGCCGGAAAAGCCGGGTGCATTGGCATCGCGGGCGGCGAGCTGGGGTTTTAGGCCGACAGGGATTGGCCAGAAGATCCCGGTTTCGGGGTCGTCCCATCGGAGGACCCGCTCGTCCTTGGGCGAGTAGTAGTCGGTGCACTTGTAGTGGAAATCGGCATTGTCGCTGACGACAAGAAACCCGTGGGCGCATCCCGGAGGCGCCCAGAGACGTTCGTGGCAGGCGCTCGTGAGGAGGCGTCCGTCCCATTTTCCGAATGTCGGCGAATCCTCGCGGAGGTCGACAACGGCGTCGAAGACCGCGCCGCTGGAAACCCAGACCAACTTGCCCTGGGATTTGCCGTTGACCTGGTAGTGCATGCCGCGGAGGACGTATTTGGCCGAGCGGCTATGGTTGTCCTGGACAAAATCGACGTCGAGTCCGATTTCTGCAAAGACCTTACGGTTCCAGGTTTCGAGGAAGAACCCGCGTTCGTCCCCGTAGAGGGTGGGCTGGAGCAGGAGTGCCCCTTCGATTTTCAGCGGTTCGATTCTCATGGTTGGGTCCTTTCGATGATGCCTTTGAGGTAAGTGCCGTATGAGGATTTGCCGAAGCGGGCGGCGGCCTCGGCGAGCTCGTCCTGGCTGAGCCAGCCGCGGCTGAAAGCGATTTCCTCAAGGCAGCCGATTCGGAGGCCCTGGCGGTTCTGGATCGCGCGGACGAAGTCGCCGGCTTCGAGGAGCGACTCGTGGGTGCCGGTGTCGAGCCAGGCGGTGCCGCGGCCGAACCGCTTCACGCGAAGCGTTCCCTCCTCGAGGTAAAGCCGGTTGAGGTCGGTGATTTCGAGCTCCCCGCGCGGCGAGGGCTTGAGCGAGCCGGCGAGATCTGAAACCCGCTCATCGTAGAAGTAGAGCCCGGGGATCGCGCAGCGGCTTTTCGGTTTGGCGGGCTTTTCCTCAAGCGAGATTGCGCGGCCATCGGCATCGAACTCCACAACCCCGTAGTCCGAGGGATTGGTGACGGAGTATCCGAAGATCGTGGCGCCCCCGCGCCAGGCGTCGGCCTCCGCCAGAACCTGGGTGAGCTCGCTGCCGTAGAATAGGTTGTCGCCCAGGACAAGCGCCGCCGGACTCCCTCCGAGAAATGCTTCGCCGAGGAGGAACGCCTGCGCGAGCCCGTCCGGGCTGGGCTGCTCGCAGTAATCGAACGAGACGCCGAAGCGCGAGCCGTCGCCGAGAAGCCGCCGGAACGAAGGCAGGTCGTGCGGGGTCGAGATGACCAGAATCTCCCGGATCCCCGCGAGCATGAGCGTGCTCAGCGGGTAGTAGATCATTGGCTTGTCATACACCGGCAGAAGTTGCTTCGAAACAGCTTGGGTGATCGGGTGGAGCCGTGTGCCGGAACCTCCGGCGAGGACGATGCCTTTGCGTTTGTTCATGAGTTTTCGGGAAGAATTTCTGTGAGCATGCGCTCGACGCCATTTTGCCAATGCGGCAGGCGGAGGTCAAACGTCCCGCGCAGCTTTGAGGTGTCCAGACGCGAGTTCGGCGGGCGCTTGGCGGGCGTGGGAAACGCGCTGGTGGGGACCGGGTCGATGGCGGTGGCTCGGAGCGGGACGCCCGCCCTGCGCGCGAAGTCGCACACGAACGTCGCGAACCCATGCCAGGTCGTCTCGCCGCCGGCTGCCAGGTGGTAGGTGCCGTCAACTGCCGGAACGCTCCGCGCCTGCCGCAGCGCGTGCGCAGTGACGTCGGCCAGCAGCTCGGCGCCGGTCGGCGCTCCGAACTGGTCGGCAATCACGGTGAGCCGGTCGCGCTCGGCGGCCAGCTTGAGCATCGTCTTGGCAAAATTTTTCCCGCGGGCGGCATAGACCCAGCTTGTGCGGAAGATGAGGTGCCTGCAGCCGGCATGGCGGATCGCCTCCTCCCCCTCGAGCTTCGTGCGCCCATAGACGCCGAGCGGTCCGGTGGGATCGGTCTCCGTCCACGGCCGGGTCCCGCTCCCGTCAAAAACGTAGTCGGTCGAGTAGTGGACGAGGAGCGCGCCGCAACGGAGCGCCTCGTCGGCGAGGATGCCCGGCGCGCGGGCGTTGAGCGCCCCGGCGAGCTCCGGCTCGGACTCCGCCTTGTCTACAGCGGTGTGGGCGGCCGCGTTGACAATCACGTCGGGAGCGATCGTGCGGACCGTGTGCGCGATGCCGTCCGCGTCGCGGAGGTCGCCGCACATCTCGCTGCTGCCGGAGCCGAGGGCGACGAGCTGGCCGAGCGGGGCGAGACTGCGCTGGAGTTCCCATCCAACCTGCCCGGTCTTCCCGAAGAGCAGGATTTTCATGCGGTCCGACCGGCGTAATTTTTTTCGACCCACTCGCGGTAGGCGCCCGACTGGACGTTGGCGATCCAAGGCTGGTTGTCGAGATACCACTGGACGGTCTTCCGGATCCCGGTGTCGAACGTCTCGGCCGGACGCCATCCGAGCTCGCGCTCGATTTTTCCAGCGTCGATCGCATAGCGCCGGTCGTGGCCGGGGCGGTCGGCGACCGTCGTGATCTGGCTGCGATACGATTGGCCGTCCGGCTTCGGGCGGATGCCGTCAAGCATGTCGCAGATCGTGTGGACGATTTCGATATTCGGCTTCTCGTTCCATCCGCCGACATTGTAGACCTCACCGACCTTGCCGGCCTCGAGGACGCGGCGGATCGCGCTGCAGTGGTCGCCGACGTAGAGCCAGTCGCGGATCTGCTGCCCGTCGCCATAGACCGGCAGCGGACGCCCGGCGAGCGCATTGACAATCATGAGCGGGATGAGCTTCTCGGGAAACTGGAGCGGGCCGTAGTTGTTCGAGCAGTTCGTCGTGAGGACGGGGAGCCCGTAGGTGTGGTGGTAGGCGCGGACGAGGTGGTCGCTGGCGGCCTTCGACGCCGAATACGGACTGTTCGGCTCGTAGCGGTTGAGCTCGTTGAATGCCGGATCGCCCTTCTTCAGCGAGCCGTAGACCTCGTCGGTCGAGACGTGAAGGAACCGGAATGCCTTCTTGTCCGCCTCATCGAGCGCGTTCCAGTATCCGCGCACCGACTCGAGCATCTCGAATGTCCCGACAATATTTGTCTGGATGAAATCGCGCGGCCCGTGGATCGAGCGGTCGACGTGCGACTCGGCCGCGAAGTTGACGATCGCGCGCGGGCGGTGGGTTTCGAGGAGGTTTGTGATAAGCGCGCCGTCGCCGATGTCCCCCTGGACAAAGATATGGCGCGGGTCGCCGGCGACCGGCGAGAGGCTCTCCCGGTTGCCTGCGTAGGACAGGTTGTCGAGGTTGACGAGTGGAGTGCCGGCCTCGCGAATCCAATCGAGGACAAAATTGGCTCCGATAAATCCGGCTCCGCCAGTGACGAGGATTGAGTGATTCATAGATGCGGGAATGTCTGTTGCGGTCTCCTCACTCGACATCGGACCTGCGCCGGAGTGTCTTGGACGCTTTTCCGATCGGGTAGACCCGGAAACCGAGCGTCCGAAGTTCGGCATGCGGAAGGATATTGCGCCCGTCAAAGATGAAGGCCGGCTTGGGCATGCTCTCGTAGATCTCGGCGTAGGGGAGCGACTTGAACTCGTCCCATTCGGTGAGGACGGCGATCGCGTGGGCGCCGGCGGCCGCCTCGGCCGCACTGCCAGCGACCTTCAGGTTGTCGTTCACCGCGTTGCCGAGCACGTCCTGCCGGATGTCGATCTCTCGGACCTTCGGGTCATAGACGACGACCTCGGCCCCTTCGGCAAGAAGATCCTGGCAGACCGAGATCGCGGCGGTCTCGCGCGTGTCGTTGGTGTCCTTTTTGAACGCGAACCCGAGGACGGCGATGCGTTTGCCCGTGACCGTGTTGAAAAGCTCCTGAACGATGCGCTCGGCGAACCGGCGCTTCTGCCAGTCGTTGATCTTCACAACGCTCTCCCAATAGGCCGAGACTTCCGGCAGCCCGAAATGCTGGCAGAGGTAGGCGAGGTTGAGGATGTCCTTCTGGAAGCACGAGCCGCCGAAGCCCACCGAGGCTTTGAGAAACTTCGGACCGATCCGCGAGTCCTTGCCGATGGCGTTGCTGACCTCATCCACATCGGCTCCGGTCGCCTCGCAGAGGGCGGAAATCGTGTTGATCGACGAGATCCGCTGCGCAAGAAACGCGTTGGCCACCAACTTCGAGAGTTCGGACGACCAGAGGTTGGTGGTGAGAATGCGCTCGCGGGGGATCCAACGAGCGTAGATGCTCACGAGCTTCTCAAGCGCCGCCTTGCCGCCATCGGTCTCTTCCCCGCCGATGAGAACGCGGTCCGGGGAAATCAAATCCTCGATCGCGGTGCCCTCGGCCAGAAACTCGGGATTCGACAGCACCTGGAACTGCCCGGATTTCGAATTGGCGTGGAGGATCGTGATGATCGCCTCGGCCGTCTTCACGGGAATCGTGCTTTTTTCGACGATGATTTTCGGGCCCTCGGCAACCGCCGCGATCCGGCGCGCCGCGCTTTCCACATAGCGGAGGTCCGCCGCCCGGCCCGCGCCGATCCCGTGCTTTTTGGTCGGCGTGCCGACGCTGACGAAAATAATCTCGGCCTCGCGGATGGCGGCGTCCAGATCAGTCGAGAAAAACAGGTTCCGCCCGCGTGCCTCGCGGACGATCTCGTAGAGCCCGGGCTCATAAACAGGCAGTTCCTCCGAGTTCCACTCGGCGATGCGCGTGGCATTGGGGTCGGCAACGGTGACTTTGATGTCCGGGCACTTCGCCGCGATCATCGCCATGGTGGGTCCGCCGACGTAGCCGGCGCCAAGACAACAGATTTTCATGATTCGGTTTTCTTTGTTGGTCAGGAGTTCAGGGTCTTTTTGAAGTAGGCAATCGTGCGCTCGATCCCCTCATCCAAGGGGACTTTGGGCTCCCAGCCCAGACATTCGCGGGCGAGCGAGATATCCGGCCGGCGCTGTTTGGGATCGTCAGCGGGCAGCGGCTTGTGGGTGATGCGCGAGGCCCCGCCGACCTTCTTAAGAACCAGCTCGGCGAGTTCGAGCATCGTGAATTCGCCCGGGTTGCCGAGGTTCATCGGCCCGATCGTCTTAGTCTGGTTCATGAAGCGGATGAAGCCTTCGACGAGGTCATCGACGTAGCAGAACGACCGCGTCTGCGAGCCCTCGCCGTAGACGGTCAGATCCTCGCCGCGCAGCGCCTGCACCACAAAATTCGAAACCACGCGTCCGTCGTTGGCCAGCATGCGCGGGCCGTAGGTGTTGAAGATCCGGATCACCCGGATGTCGACGCCGTTCTCCCGGTGGTAGTCGAAGAAGAGCGTCTCCGCACAGCGCTTGCCCTCGTCGTAGCAGGAGCGCAGGCCGATCGGGTTCACGTGCCCCCAGTAGTCTTCGGTCTGCGGGTGGATCTCCGGGTCGCCGTAAACCTCGGAGGTCGAAGCCTGGAAAACGCGTGCCTTCACGCGCTTCGCCAACCCGAGGCAGTTGATCGCGCCCATCACCGACGTCTTCGTCGTCTTGATCGGGTTGAACTGGTAGTGCGGCGGCGAGGCCGGGCACGCCAGGTTGTAAATCTGGTCGACCTCGACCTTGAACGGATCGATCACGTCATGCCGGATCAGCTCAAACCGCGGGTTCCCGAGCAGGTGCCCGACGTTCGTTTTGCGCCCGGTGAAAAAATTGTCCAGGCAGACGACGTCGTGGCCGGCCTCAACCAGCCGCTCGCAGAGATGGGAACCCAGGAATCCGGCGCCGCCGGTGACAAGAATTTTCATGTGTAATGAGGATTGGCAGGCAAGGCATGGGGAACTGCCCTGAACGTCGCGATTCTCTCCGGTTGCGCTCGAAATAGCAAGCGGGTTGAATGGCTGCCCGCACGGTTCGCCAAGCGGTCCGGACACAGCGGAATTCCACCACTGGATTCCGGTTCCGGATTGTGCTACCGTCTTCCTGTTATGTCCCTCCGCGCCGGCATACCGCACACAGTTTCTCCCCGGGCGTCAGAATTGCCCACCCCGGACTTCCGCGCACGGCCCGTCCATCTCACTTTTCATGCCGGATCAAATTTTTTTAAAAAAAAGGGTTGCCAGAAAAATAAATATCAATTATGCAACTGGTTGTTGACCATTTTTACCACAATGAAACAAACAAACATCTCCAAAAAATTCATAAACAAATGCAACTGGTTGTTTGCCGGTTTTTTCCTGGCATTCCTCCCGTCCGGCCAATCGGCATCGATGGTGACAATTGCGGAAGATCCGACCGACTTCACGTCGAGCCTTTCCGGGACATCGCTTTTTGACTTCAACGGACTGAGCACCGGACTGAACAAGAACGTGAGCTGGAGCGACGTTGGAACCTTCGACCAGCTCTACGTTTTGAAGGCGAACCAATACGGTGGGGCTCCGAGCGAGACGCAGCCGGCTGGGACGAACTATTCGGTGCAGGGGGTTGGCACGCCGGTGAAGGCGACGACGCTGACGCTCAACACCCCGAGTTCGTATTTCGGGTTTTACTGGTCGGCCGGCGACAGCGCGAACAAGCTGCAATTTTTCAAGGGCAGCACGTTGGTCGCGGAGTTCACGACCCAGAGCCTGCTTGCGAATCTGCCGAAGGATTACTACGGGAACCCGCTGAACCGCTCACTGAACGGAGGCGAGCCCTACGCGTTCATCAACTTCTACGGTGACCAGGCGACCCAGTGGGACAAGATCGTGCTCACCAACGCTAGCACTTCGGGCTTTGAGTCGGACAACTACACCTCGCGGATCCAGGCCTGGACGGCGTCGAGCGACGGGGCGATCGCCGGGCGGCCGGTGGTGGTTGTCGAGGGGACCACGGTGACAAAGATCACCGAGCTGCCGACCAAATGGGCGCTGTCGACCAGCGCGCCGGCGGCCCCGATTCCTCCGCTCTACGCTCTGGCGGCGTTCGGAATCGTGCTCGGACTCCGGGAGCTGAAATCCCGGAGGCGCGACACCGCGGCCGTGCGGTAAGGCAGGAAATTTTTTATTCGGCTTGCCAAAGCTGCCGGCAAGCCGGGTAATTCCTCTGTGCAAGGTTCCCTCCCCCCTTCCGATTCGAAGCGGCAGCGTTCGTCAGGCTGGAAGGGGTTTGTTCCGCTTGTTCTTGTTGCGGTGCTTGCACAGCTATCGCAGGCCAAGGATCTCTTCGGCAACCTGACCCGCCCGATCATCCTCGGGATCTTGAATGCCTTCGGGGCAAAAGCAGTGGATCGCGGGGAATTTTTTGCGATCGGCCATCTGGAGGTGCCATGGAGCAGGGATTGCGCCGGGCTGAATCTGATCATTATCCTTCTGGCGGTTGCGATCTGGGTGAACCGCCACTCCCCGCGCGGTCCCGGGTATTGGCTCCGGATCGCCGCCATGATCCCCGGGGCTATCGTGGCAAATGCTCTGCGCGTGTTCACGATCATCGGCTACCGCCACTTTTTCTACCCGCAGATCGAGAGCCCCCAGCTGCATTATTTTTTCGGCCTTCTCTGGCTTGTGCCGTTTGCCATCCTGGCAACCCCGGGCGACGGGCGCCCGCGGACGGCCGTCATCTTCGAACTCCTGCACACGGCCGCCGTCATCGCCCTGCTGGCGCCCATGGTCGATGGTCCGGGTGGAATCGTGCTTTCGATCGCTGTGGTTTTCAGCCTCTCGCACTGCCGGTTTGCTCCGGAACTTTCGGCTGCCCGGTGCGGTTTTTTTGTGGCTTGGATCGGATTGGCCGCCGCAATCATCTGGTTCGGTGTCGAGTCGTTCTGGATGCCCTGGCTGCTCGTGTGCCCGCTGGTGGCTGATTGTTCCTGGCTTTTCCGCCCGACCGGAGCGCTGCTCATCCTCGCATCGCATCCGATGTTCGCGCTGGTACCTGGGGGAGAAATCGTGGCGGGGATCGCGATCTGCCTGGCGGCGTGGAAGCAGCTGTCCCATGCCGATCACGAGTCGGCAACCGCTCCCACTAGGCCGCAGCGGAGGGATCTGGCTTTCATGCCGGCCGGGGCACTTGCCCTCGCCCTGCCGTTCCTTTCGTCCGGCTTCTTCGGCATGGAGCAGGAAGATCTCCTGCCTCCAGAGGGACTCCTCAAAAAAGAAATTCCCGGTTCGGGATTTCAGGTCGCGCTTCCCGGCCAGAGCGAGGACATCGGGCTCTTTTGGTATCTGCCAAGCGGATCGCAGCGCCACCATACGCTGAGGATCTGCATGAAATACCGGGGCATCGACCTGAGGCCGTCCGGCGAGCGGGAGCCCGTCCTGACCGACGGCAACCTCTGGATGCGCGAGTTTTTTATCCAGGACGGCCGCCTGCTGGATTCCCACCTCGACTACGTCAAAAGCACGGTTGGTCCACGGAAGTCTCCGGGGGTCCACTTGATTTTTGTCGCGGAGAGGAAGTCCCTGCCGGCGCAAGCGTTCGACGAGGCCGCAGGCCGGCTGGCAACTCAGCTCTGCGGGATGAAACTGTCGCCCGGCGCGCCCGGCCCAGGCAATGTGCCGGCCAAGCCGTGACGCGTGCCAAAGCGTGTGGAGAATATTCCTCGACGGCGGCCGGACGTCCCCGCACATTTTTGGCGATGCTCAGGAAATTCCGCTTCACGCCCGGCCATGGGCGGACCCGATGAGGGACCGGCACGCCAAAGGTTTTGCCGAGGCCAGTCCCTTTGGCGCCCGCAGGGCCAGGCATTTTTATGATCATCCGAACCGGCATGAACAGGTCGCCTGAGATGCTGGACATTATTGTGGTTGAGACCGACCCGGATGCCTCCGGAAGGCTGACCGGCTCTTTCCCGAAGGGAACACGGTTCGAGGTGGTTCTGAGCACGGCTCATGCCGAGGCGCTTTTGCAGGAGCGAACCGCAAAGGTGCTGATTTGCGCGGATGACTTGACGGAGGAAAGCGGCCTGATGTTCCTCGCGCGGACCGCCGATGCCTGGCCTGGGATGCAGCGGATCCTCCTCGCTCCCGCACTGGATCCGGAACTTTTCTTCCATGCGATGAAGGAAGTCCGGCTCTTTCACTATTTGAACAAGCCGGTCGATCCGGCCGAGGTGGCCCGCGTGGTGCGCAGATCGCTGCGGGACTCCGGCGCCCCGCAGGTGGCGGAACCGGCCATTCTTCCGGCTCCGGCGATGGACGAAGGTGCCGGGACCAGTGAGGAAAAATCCGGCCTGGCAGGAGGGTTTCTGATCGGCCTGCTGGCGAGCATCGCTCTGGCAGCCTTGATCATCATCCCGCTCACCCTCTACCTCCTGAAATCGATTGCCGGGGTGGACTTCTTTCCGGACTCCCACCTCAGCGACTGGTTCAGATAGTATTCGGCCGCTCAGGGCGGCGGCGGGCGCTTTTGCGGCGTCTTGGAAGCCTTCAGTCCCTCTGCCCATGCGCGCACGGCACGGAATTTCGGCGAGTCGTCGGGGTTGTCATCGTAAAATTCCATGAGGCCCCACGATCCCCATTTCGTCCATTTTGCGACGGAGGAAAAATGGCAGAAGAGCGCGCCATCCTCCTCCTGCCAGGCGTCCAGATACGACGAGTAGAGGTCGCCCATGCGCGGATCGGCATTGGCTGCAAGAAACAGGTTGGTCAGCGTGACGTCATTCTCCGCGCCGAGAACGCCCACCAGGTGCTGGCCGCCCTCGTAGGCTACAAGCTGGAGTCCGGACGCGACGGCCAGGCTGCGATATTCCTTCATCGATTTCCGGGCCTCGGGAAGAACGACGTCGCCGAGATGCGCAAATAGTTTGTCCATCCCCCAGGCGCCCACCTCGCCCGCGGTGAGCGGCACATAGCGGGTCGGCTCGGTGCCGACCACCAGCCCCAGATAGGGAGCGATCGCAATCGCATCGGCAAAGCGCGCCGCCCCCTCAAACTCCAGAATCTGTTTTGCCATGAAGAGGTTTCCCGACTGCGCGGGCAGGACGCGGACGAGGCGGCGGGTCCCGCCGAAAACCTCCTCGAAAATGCGGAAGATTTCCACCGAGCGGCGCGACGTGTAGAGCCAGGCGGCAACCCAGGGTTCCTTGGCGAGGCCGAGCGCCATCCCCTGCGCGGCCGCATACTTGTTTTGCTGGAACCCGGAATTCCAAATCTCGTTCGAATACTCGATGTGAATCCGGAGTGCGGGATCGACGCGGTCGCGAAGGCATTTCGCAAACCGCCGGACATAGTCATCGTCGGCCATGTGAGGAATACAGACCCAGGGGTCGGCCATCAGGCGGTTGCTCAGGTCCGCCAGCAACTCCGCCGGAACCCCGCGCCCGGCAAACGTCGAATCCTCAAGGACGGGTCGCTCTGACCAGGTGCGGATGGTCGAGTTGTTGGTCGCCATGAAATCCATGTAGCGGACACACTTCACCCCGCGCCACCGGTCGAGAAACGAAGGGCTCCACGGGTTTTTGCGCCACGACTTTTCAAACCCCGGCATGATCACGTGAATGTCGCGGATATGGTTTCCGGGATCGGTCACAAGAATGCTCAGGTGGAGGTCGCCCTTCGCGGAGTCGAGATCGACGACGAGGTGCCCGGGCTCGTCGGAGACAATCGACCTGGCAGAGCCTCCAAAGCTCAGCTTGCCCCGCCCTTGATAGAAAACATGGTAAACGCCCGACGGCCACCTGTGCCCGAAAAAGCTGAGCAGCGGCGACTCCGCCCAGGCTCCCTCGGCGAGGCTGAGCGGATATCCGTTCCGGTCGACCTCGAAGGCGGGTCCCTTCCCGAAAGGCGTCCCTTTTTTCTGCGGGCTCCACGCCCGGGAAAACCGCATCAGATCGACAAACGGCAGCTCGGTGTTCCAGTCGCAGGGCCCCGCCAGATTGATACCCAGCGAGGCGCCAGGCACCGGGGCCTCCGGCAGGCGCGAAGACTTCGAAAGCGCGATGCCACCCCACCCGGCAGCGCCGGCCAGCAAAAAAAACAGGAGGCTCCAAGCAACCAAACGTCGGCGCGATCGATCAACCATGGCGCCGGTCGGGAAGTGAGAACAGGATCTGAAGCCCCCATTTTTTGCAAAGCCATTGGAGGCCCACCGGACCGGCCAGACCGATCAGGATCCCGCCGCCAATCTGGAGAAATGCCGCGTTCAGATGCAGGGCTCCAAGGCCGGCACGCCACACGGCCGAACAGATCGTGTGTGCAACAAAAATTTCCAGCGACAGGACCCCCAGCGTCGCGAGGAGCGCGGCGGATGACCAGCGCCTCAAGGCCTCCGAAAGCATCACGGTCGCGAAGATTCCGGTCGCCGCCAGAGCGACCGGCAGCCCCGGGATCCCGGAAGGAGCCAGAGCCACGGCCATGGCCACGATCCCGTAGCCTGCCGCGGCCGACCCCCAGAGCGCCGCAGGTCGGAGCCCGGGCAGGCCAGCGTGCCATTGTGCCGCTGAGGACCACACACCCAGAGCAAGAAAAGGAATCTCGATCCCCATCTGGTAGACCACCCCCCATGGGCCGTAATTCATGCCGAGCATCATCGAAATGTTCAGGAAGAATGCCAGGATGACAAACGTCCGCCATGAGCCGCCCCCCTTGCGCCACACGGCATAAACCACCAGCAGCAGGAAGAGGACGTAAAGGAACCAGAACTGCATGACCGGCTTGTAGATGATCGTCCAAAGCCGCGTGAGCGGGAGATCGGAGGATCCGGAAACATGGCGGAGGCACTCCTGCAGGATCGACCAGATAAAATACGGCCAGAGAATCCTGCGGGCCTTGGAGTCGATGAAGGCGCCGAGCGGCCTGCGGGTCGAGTGTTCCAGAAACAGCCCGGCCAGAAAAAAGAACAGCGGCATGTGGAAGGCATAGATCCACGCATCGACAAATTTCCAACCGGCCGGCAGGACCCCGCTTCCATCCAGCCCGCGCAGGGTGTGGCCGACCACGACGAGAATAATGCCGACGCCTTTGGCGGTGTCGACCCATGGTGTGCGTGCCTGTGCGGACGGGGACATTCTCTCAGGTGGAATTTTTGATCGAACGGACGCGCTGGAGTGCGATGAGTCCGGCCACTCCGCAGCAAAGCGCGGAGGAGACGACCGCGAGTCCGATCTCCCACAGCTTGTCGGCCCTGCCATCGAGCCGGGCAAGCAGGAAGATGCTTCCGCCGCCGTAGATGGCAAACACCGCGGTGTAGCCGAGCGTTTGAAGGATCATTTGATTTCGTTTTACCGGGATCCAGGGCAGCAGCGCGAAGTGGGCGAGCAGGGTGCCGGCCGTATTGCCGAGGATGAAGCCGGGAAGCCCCCACCAGTAGTAGGCGGGAACGGCCAGCAGATAGCCACCGGTGGAAACCAGGTTCGCGACAAAAGAGGCGCGGGGATGCCCGAGGGCCAGGGGGACCCGCTCCATCGAGGAGAGCAGGATGCTGGCCCAGACGCCGATCGCCAGCCACCTCGCGATGCTCCCCGCCGCCGCGTAGCGCGGGTCGTAGAGCCACTGAAAAAAGAGCGGTGCAAGGACCGCGAAGCTGCAAACCAGCGCCCCGCCGGCCAGCAGGATCAGCCCGCGGGCGTGCAGGCTCTGCGCCACAAGCTTGGGGGGATCGTCCTGGCTGCGCGACAGGATGGGAAACAGCACGGTGTTCGAAAGCCGGGTCGCAACCTCGATTCCGATGCGGGAAAATGTGAGCGCAATGCTGTAGATGCCGAGTTCCTCGAGGGTGAGCAGCCGGCCGAGCAAGACGCGGTCCAGGCTGTTGGCGAGGAAAGCGACGATCGTCCCGAGAAAAATCCAGATACCGAAGTGGAGGAGATCGCCGAGCGCCGAACGATCCCAGCGGAAGCGGTTGCGCACCGACGGCTCGAGCCACCAGCTCATTGGAAGCCGCACGACACTGTAGACCATCCAGCCGCCAACCAGCGCCCAGATGCTCGGAAAGACCAGCGCCCAGACGATCATGGCCACCACGGAAACGCACTGCGGGACCAGCTCGAGCATCGTCAGCTGCGCGATTTTCAGGTCCCGGTTCAGCGAGTAGATCGCCGTCGAAGTAAATCCGCCGAGAACCGAGGTGAGGCCGATCACCGGAAGGATCGTCAGCAGTTCCTTCCCGAGCGGGTCCGTGCGGCCGAAGAATTCGGCGGCCGGCCAGGCCAGCGCGCACGCCGCCAGCCAGAGGATGACGCCGCGCACGACCTGGATCGTCCAGGCGGTGTTGTAAAAGTCCGGATCGCTCCCCCGGCGGTTCTGGATCACGCTCGGCCCGATCCCGACCTCGGAAAACATCTGGAGGCCCTGCATGACGACAGTCACAAGGGACATGACGCCGAAGGCAGCCGGGAACAGCAGGTGGGCAAGAAGAAGGTTGCTCCCCAGCCGGATCACCTGCGCGCCGCCGTAGCCGATCAGCGTCCAGGCGGATCCCTTCAGCGCCCGCGATTTTGTTTCAGAAGCCCCCATCAGATGACCCTGGTTGCGGGGACACCAGCCGCCGGCGAAAGGTTGAGCGGCTGCCCGGACTCGGTTTGACGCAGCGAATCCCGCACAAGAAGGAGCGAGGACAAACCGCCGGCGGCAACCATCATGATCGGGTTATACATCGCGTTCAGGAGGTTGTCTGCCATGAAAACCGCAAGGAATGTCGCAAACGCCGCCGCCGGAGCGACCAGAGGTTCGCCGAGCCTCCGGGCGGGAACGCGGAGGAAAAACAGAAACGGTGCAAGCAGAATGCTCGCGGTCAGGGCGGTCAGTCCGAAAATACCGTATTTCCCGAACGTGAGAATCCACATCCCGTCGGGAACCGAAATATAGGCGCCCTGCTCGTTTGTGACGAACGAGCGGTTGTATCCCGCCCACCCGAACACCGGGCGCATGAGGGCCTTTTCCACGAGAAGGTTCTCGTTGTAGAGCCGGAACGAGAGGGACCCGGTCCGTTCGGCATTGCCGCCCGCAGCCTTGCCGGCCGCCTCGATCAGCGCCTGTCCGTCCCAGGCGCCCGTGGCACGCAGGTTCATATAGAGCACCGGGAGAATCAAAAGCAGGAGCAGCGGGATTTTTGTGCGGAACATCGCGCAGAGCTGGAAGAGGCCCATCGCCAGAATGAAGAGCATCAGCGCACCGGATGAGCGGGACAGAAGGAGCACAGCAGTCAGCCCCGCCACCGCGGGCAGCAGCGGAAGGTTCAAAAACGGCACGGTCTTGATCAGGCTCTTGCGGAGATAGAGTTGCCACCCGACAAAGGCGGCCGCCGCATTCCACATCGCCAGCTCCAGCCCGTGCGCCATGAAGACCGACGGACGGTAACCGCCGCCGCGCTTCGTCTGGCTGAAGTCATGCGGATACCAGCCGTAAAAAATGATGTGCATCTGCGGGCTGATCACCATCTCGATCAGCGCGAACGGCGCGATGACGAGGCCGCCGATCAGCATGCCGATCGCCAGCTCGCGCTGCCCGTCGTAGGTGCCGAAGTAGATCCTGCCAATGACATATGGCAGCCCCCAGCCCACGGCGACGCCGAGGGCTGCCGAGCCCCCGTCCCAGGCCCCGAGGCCGTTGGACACCGAGGAGAACAGGGGTGCAAGGCACCAGCAAAGCATCGGGATGTCGATCCACTGAAAGCGGAAACGCTCCAGAGCCTTCGGGTCCTTGGCGAGGATCCCGATCAGGACGGCGATCCCCATCGCGTTTGTCTTCGCGTAGTCGGGGAGCACCGGAATGTCATACTTGGCCTGCGGAAGAAAGAGCCACCCGATCACGAAGACAGCTGCGGCCGCCGTGCGCGCCGGATATTTTCCGAAAAGGTGGAGCGCCAGCGGGATGATCCCGAACATGACGATGGGCACAAGCGGCGTCATGTTCTTCGCTCGGATAAGGATTGCAGATGCCCGGCTTCGATGTCAGCCTGACCGAGGCTCTTATGAAAATCGCGATCGGCATCATGGCCTACAACGAGGAGCGGAATATTGCCGCCACAATCCGCTCGCTGGCCGGGCAGACGATCTTTGAATCCCCGGGTCACGAAGTGGCGGTCCATGTGGTCCCCAACGGCTGCCGGGACGCGACGGCCGGACGGGCACGCGAGGCGCTGGAGGAGTTCCGGGTGCGCCACCCGCGGGCGCGCTGCGAGGTCAACGAGCTGGCCCAGGCGGGGAAGGCAAACGCGTGGAACCATTTCGTGCACGGCTTCAGCGCGCCGGAAGCAGAGGCGCTCCTGCTGCTGGATGCGGACATCCAGTTCGGGCAGCCCGAGTGCATCCAGCGCGTGGTCGAATGCTTGGAAGCGAACCCCCGCGCAGTTGTCGCTGTCGATCTGCCACTCAAGGACATCACCGCCAAAAAGGATCTGAGCGTCCGGGAAAAGATGTCCGTCTCGGCGTCCGAGCTCCAGGTCGCGGGCGCTCCGAAAATCGCGGGCAGCCTTTACCTTGCAAGGTCCGCAGCTCTGCGCAGCTTCTGGATGCCGCTCGGCCTGATCGTCGAGGACGGCTTTGTGAAGGCCATGCTCCTCACCGACTCGTTCCGCAAGCCGGAGGACACGTCGCTCATCGTTCGCGCCGCGGGGGCCACCCACTTTTTCGAGGCCGTGACCGGCCTCGCGGCCTGGTTCCGCCACGAGCGGCGGCTCGTGAACGGCACCGCCGTCAACATTCTCGTCTTTGCGTTCCTGCGGAAGTGCGTCGAGGAGGGGAAAATCCCCGGGGACGTCATCCGCGCGCGGAACGAGGAGAATCCCGGATGGGTATCGGATATGGCGCGCGACTACCGGGGTGCTCTGCCCGGAGCCGGCGAGCTCATCGCCGAGCCATTGCACAAGCTTTCGCGGCTGCCGGGTGCCAAGCGACTCGTGGCGCTTCCGATCGCGCTGCTGCGCTCGGCATTGAACATCGCGGTCTGTGTGGTTTGCCAGCAGGACGTGCGCGCCGGGCGCCTCCGCTGGTAGGCGGGCGGTCATCTCCCCTGGATCGCAAGGAGCCGGCTGATGAGGGCCAGCTTCGATTTGCCGTGGAGGGAGTGGTAGATCCAATTCCGGCGGAACAGCGCGGGAAAAATCCTCCAGCTGCGCACGTAAAACATGCAGTGAAACCGGGGGTCTATCAGCTGCAGCGCCCCCTCGCGGCGGAGCACGCGGTCGAGGGCGACCTGGTCCCAGAAGGGATCCGGATCCAGCAGGGCCTCGTCGAAGATCGCCTTGACGCGGTCGCCGGGCCGGAACAGGAGGACGCCGCTGTTGAGTCCCGCAGGCGGTTTGTCCATCACCCCTCCGATCTTGCCGGCCTCCACAACAGGCAGGGCCGGGGCATCCTTCGCGATCAGCGTGTCCGAGTCCATGAACGCGACCATGTCCATCGAGCGCGTCCACTCGAGGTCGTGCAGGCAGCACTTCTGCCACGTCAGCTTCTTCCCGGGAAGCTCGCGGACAGGCTCGGTGATGATCAGCGGCTCGTAGCCGTGGCGCCGGGCGTAGCGCTCGAACCGCTCACGCGAAAACTCGTTGAAGAGATCCATGTATTTCTGCCCGACGACGATGGTGACAAGTCCGGTTCTCACTTTTTCCTCCTGGTTTTGAGCCACTCGACCAACCGGGTCCGGTGGCCCGCGATGCGCTTCTCCGCGACGGAATGCAGGCGCGAGACGGCCGCCTTCCCGTGCGAAAGGAGACTGAATGCCCGGACCTGCACCGGGTCGGGCATGGCAAAATTCAGAACCACCGTGATCGCGGAAATGCCGCCGGCCACAACCCAGTCGACCGACTCACGGACGGCGGAGAACTGGGTGTCATCCTGCCGGGCGGACACGATGACCACATCGGACTTCAGCGCCGCCTCGTGGGCGAGGTCCGAGCGGTTCAGCGCCACGAGGTCGAGCAGGACGATGTCGTAGGCCCCGCGCGCGCTCGACAAAAAGGTTTCGAGCGAGGAGCGCACCTGGTCCTCGGAAATGCCGGCTGTCCACGGGATCAGCTCGACGGCACTTGCAGGATCGCTCTCCTTATTTCCCCAGGCCGAAGGCGGGACCTTGCCTGGAGTCAGCCCCGCGGCAGCGGCCAGACCGGGCGAGGCAGTGGGAAGCTCGGCCAGAAGAACCCGGAACCCGTAATCCGAGACGGCGCGCGCCACGTTGAGCGCGATCGTCGAGTTGCCGCACCGGGGACCAGCCCCGACCAGGCTCACGACGACGCTCCCGCTCCGCTCGTGCTCGGCGACCACACGCACCGCCAGGTCGCGCAATGCCAACGAGGCCGGGTGATCGGGATGCAGCTTCAGGATCCCCGCAAACGCAGGATCCTCGCCGGTGGCGACGGTCGCCGGAATCGGCTCGGCGCCGGGCCCGCCGACGGCCGCCCCGAGTTCCTCGCGGCACCGCACCCTGCCATCAAAAAAGTCGAAGAGCAGGCAGGCGCCGGCAGAAACCCCGAACGACGCCGCAAATGCCAGCATCATCAGCTTCGAGGCATTGCTCGACGCCGGCGCGGCAGGCGGAGTCGGCAGCTGGTTGATCCTCACGGGAAGTGGAGACTTGGCCTCCAGCTCGGTGTCGTCGATCCGCGTGTTGATCGAGGCCAGGCGGTCGCGAAGCTGGTCCAAGCCATACGTCATGTCCTTCGCCTCGAAGATCGCCTCGGAGATTTTTGACGCCTGGTCGTTGGCCGTGCGGAAGTCGTCGAGCAGGCGGGCGGACGCCTGCTCGGCGGAATCAAGCGCGCTGCGGGCTTTGACGACTGCTGTCTCAAGATCGAACGCGCGCTTCTCGTCCATGTTCTTGACCGTCGACTCGTTGACCCGCTGCTTGTATTTGGCCATGTAGTCGTTCATCGACTCCATCCTCGCCTCGACATATTTGCGGTCGGGGTTGTCGGCGGTGAGCCCGTCGATGCTGGAGCGGAGGTCCTGCGACTTTTCGTAGGTCCAGCGCTCGATCTGGTTAATCCCGAAATTGTCCATCACCTTCTCCTCGGCGAACGGCGTGATGCTCAGCTTCACAAGGTTGGCACGGTTTTTTTCGGCCTCAGTCAGGTCGGCTGCCTTCTCGATCCGCGCCGCCTCGGCTTCGAGGTAAAGCTTTTGGATCGTCTCGACCTTGCCGAGGTGGGCGGTGTAGGAGTCGTGGAGAAACGATTTATTTTCCAGGGTGCCTGCGAGTTTCAAAATGCGCTCACGTTCCTCCCGGGCGCGCTGGGCGATTTTTTCCCGCTCGCCTTTGAGGTAGCTCAGGCGGGAGACGTATTGCCGCTCCTGTTCCTCCTCCAGCTTTTTGATGAGGCTTTCCAGGACGGCGGACAGCATGGCGTCGAGGCCGTGGGCATCGCCGTCCTCCATCGAAACCTGGATGAGGTAGGTGCGCTCGACCTCCTTGGCTTTGACGCGCGACATCAGGCGGTAGACCGCGCGGTTGATGTCTGTCATGTGGGCGAGGAACTTCGGGCGGTCGGCCTCGGGCAGGCTCTCGATCGCCGCCTGCATGACGTCGCGGGTCATCAGGCGCAGGACCAGAGTCCGCTGGAAAACCCCGATGTCCCCCTGGATCACATCGCGGTCCTTGCCGCTGATGCTCGGTTCCTTCATCGGGCTGATCAGGAGCGAGCCATCCACCTTGTAAATCCCGCTGGCAAGCGGGGCCAGAACCACGCTGAGCAGAAGAAAGGCCGGCACCCCGACCCCGAGGATCAGCGGCACGCGGCGCCAGAGGAAATCAAAAATCCGGAAGGGCTTGGATTTCTTCCGGCCCTCGAGTGAACCCCGCTGAAGCGGGGCCGGCCGGCCTGCCCCGTCGACTGCCGTTCCAGAGGCCGTCATTCGTTCCCTCCGCTGCTGCTGTTATTATTGCTGTTGCTGGAACTACTGCTGGAGCTGCCCCCGCCGGTGGCCCCGATGCTGCCCCCGCCGTAGAGGACGTTTGTCAGGCCATCAAGAAAGCCGATGCCGGTGACCGTATTGGCCATGATGCCGACCACGGTAAAGAACGGTGCGATCTGCGAGGAGAAGTAGTTCAGCTTGCTGAGACCGGTCTCGGGAACGTAGATCATGTCGCCGTCGCGCAGCGCGTAGTTCTTTCGGAAGTCCGCGCGTCCGACGAGGTCCTTGAAGCTGATGCGCTCGACCACGCCCTTGCCCTGGGCCTGCCGGATCAGGAAGACATCACGAAGGTTGGCCCCCTTCGTCGGGCCACCCGCATTCATGATCGCGTCGAGCAGCGTGAGCTCGGACCGCAGTGCGATCACCCCGGGCGTCTTGACCTCGCCGAGCACATAGGCCAACTGGTCCTCGCTCTGAGGGATGAAGATCACGTCGCCGTTCTGAAGCCGGGCGTTGAGCCGCATGTTTCCCTGCTCCAGGAGCTCCTTGAGGTCGACCCACATCACCAGATCCTTTCCGCGCACGATCATGCAGCGGCTCAGGAACGACTTGGCAGTGTCCGCCGGAA
The DNA here is from genome assembly GCA_964467415.1 of uncultured Chthoniobacterales bacterium. Lineage (GTDB taxonomy): Bacteria > Verrucomicrobiota > Verrucomicrobiia > Chthoniobacterales > Terrimicrobiaceae > CAYXRX01. The sequence goes on along the minus strand of CAYXRX010000001.1, from coordinate 262,381 downwards.
GACCGCCAGCGAGCGAGAGCGCCTCGAGAAGGGTCCCCGGACCCTGGAAGCTGACCGCTCCAGGGTTGGCGACGCGGCCGAGCACGAAGACGCGGTTGTTGTTGTAAGCCTTCATGACGAGTGTGACCTCGGGCTTGTCGTAGTAGGCGCTGAGGGCTTTGGTGAACGTCGCCGTGAGTTCCTTCAGGGTGCATCCCTGCACCTTCATGATCCCGACGCGGGGCAGCGCGACCTCCCCGTCGGGCGCCACGATGATCTCCTCCCGGGAGATGTCATCCCGCCCGCGCACCAGGAACGCAAAATGATCGCCGGGTCCGAGCCGGTAGTCGTTGCTGACCTTGGCGGACTCCGCCTTGATCCGGTCGCCGTCGGCGAAATCCTTCGCGCTCGTCTTGAGCTCGGCGGTGAAAAATTCCCCCGGCTTGAGCCCGGGGACCGGTTTGTTCTTCGGACCGTCGCCAGCCGGGTCGTAGACCCCCTGCTTGATCGGAACAGCCGTGCAGCCGGCAATCACCAGAAGCAAGGCCGCGGCAGTCGACTTCTTAAACAGATGCGTGAGCTGGGAGAATATCAAATCGGTCGATGCAGGGTGTTCGGTTTCGATGCGCGGGTCGCGGCGGTGGAGTCCAGCTCCGCGGTCGCCTGGGCCTTGCCGGCGGTCAGGCAGCGGAACTGGTAGCGGCGGAGAAATTTCCGGAATTCCGGGTCGTCGTAACGGGCCTTGCCCTCGAGCTGGCTTTTCACAAATCCCCACCACATCGCGAGACCTCCGACGAGATATGGCGGATGCCAGAGCCGGAAGACCGCGCTGGCCGTCATGTAGAGGAGGCTGGTCCCCATGAAATATTGCCCGAACCCGTGCCGCATCCTTCCGGTGAAGATGCTCTTCTGGCTCGATCCCATCGGGCGCAGGTGCACGAACCGCAGGTCCGAGTCGTCCCAGCTGCAGGCGATCCAGCCGAGCATCCGGCACCGGTGGCAGTCGATCCCGTCCCACATCACCTCGCGCACAAATCCGCCGATCTCCTGAAAGCACGTCACGCGGTAGAATTTGGTCATGCCGACCGACATCTCGTCGCCGCACTTCTCGCTGACGAGGCGGCCGCCCTCCTCGAAATACGGTTTCCCGCTGCATGTGCCGAGGCGCGGGTTTCCGGCCATCCGGCGCATGAGGATTTCGAAGTAGCCCTTCGGCAGGTCGAGATCGAGGTCGAACTTGCAGAGGAAATCGAAGTCTTCCGGGCGGATCGTATCCATGCCCGCGTAGAAGGCATCAACGACACCGGGCCCGACCGCTCGCTTGCCGCGGTCCTCGCGGCGGACGACCTTGATCCAAGGGTGCTTCGCCGCATATTCGGCCAGGATCGCGGGCGTCTCGTCACTCGATCCGTCGTCCACAACCACCCAGAGCGCGGGGAGGACGGATTGGTTCACCACGCTGTCGATGCAGCGACGCGCATACTTCGCCTCGTCGCGGCAGGGAGTGATCAGCACATACCTTCCCTGCGGGGATACCGGGAGCGAATCTTGATCTATGGGCGTCATGGCTGAGAGTGGGAGGTTAGAGTCGTCCTGATCCTATCAAGATTTTTTGCGGAAGAAAACTCTTCTTCTATGCGCCGGCGGCCCTCGCGGGCGAGGGCCGCCCGGAGATCAGGGTCGAGGGCCAGCTCCCGAAGGCAGTCGGCGAGCGCCTGCGGGTCGCCGGGCGGAACGAGGCGGCCGCTCTCCCCGTCGCGGATGAGTTCCCGGATTGTCGGCAGATCGCCGCTGACCGCACAGATCCCCTGCGCCATCGCCTCCATGAGGACAACCGGAATCCCGTCGCGGTCGCCATCGCTACCGATCTGGCAGGGGAGGACAAAGAGATCGGTTCCCTCCAGCAGGGCGGGGACATCACGGTTGGCCACCGCGCCGGGAAACGTGACGGGCAGCCCGGCGGCGAGCGCTTTCAGACGGTCCATCTCCGGTCCATCCCCGGCGATCGTGCATTTCAGGGCGATCCCCTCGCCCGCCAGAATCCGGCAGGCCCCGATGAGCACGTCGAATCCTTTTTTCGGAACAAGCCGTCCGAGGCCGAGGATCGTCAGTGGTGGATTCGAGCGCCCCGGCATCGGCGACCCGGGCACGGCAACCCCGCAGCGGATCACCGGATAGTCGGCGTCCGGACGCCGCCAGATCGTCCGATACCACTCCCGGTGCCATTCGCTGATGCAGGCCACAAACGCCGCCCGCCGCAACTTTTGCCGCAGCAGGCAGCGCTCGCGGAAGAGGTCGGCCGCATGGCCGGTGAAGCTGAACGGAATCCCGAGCGCCCGGGCCGCATACATCCCTACCGTCGCCGCAGAATGGGCCATGTGGACGTGCAGGTGCGTGTAGTCTCTGCCCGCCAGCCGGTGGGCCAGCGCAAGCCCTGCGAGACCTTGGAAGACCACTTTCGGACGGTGTTTGAGCGGGATGTCGTCCGCGAGCAGTGCATCCCCGAGAGCGAGCGCCAGCACCGCCGCGCCGCGCAGCGGGTGGCGGAATAGAAACCCGACGGCATCGCGGAGGAGCCTGCCGTGGCCGTCGCCATAAACCGTCACCGCGCCGGCGGCCATCCGGTCGAGCGCCTCCTCGCCGAGGCCCCGTTCCGGCGGGTGGAGCGACGCCACCCCAACATCCAGCCCCAGCGCCTGCAGGCCCAGCACTTCCTTGTAGACGAACGTCTCCGAGCGCTTGGGCAGGACGGAACTGAAGTAGAGAACCCTCATGGCGATTCCGTGCTAGGCACCGCGCTTGTAGTCAATGACCTCCGCTTGCCGGTTCTGACCGCGGTGAATCCAGCACTGGAGAATGCCGAGGGTTTGCGGCCATTTCGCCAGCATGGTGGAGATCCCGTATTCCAATGCGGAGCGGCCGGATCCGCACCGCGCACGGATCCCTGTGGTGATTTTGAGCGACTGCGCGGCGTAGGCGGCCAGGATGAGGAGAACCGCCGCAGCGAGGACAACCGGCCGCAGCGACAGCAGCCCACAAAGAAACAGCAGGCACGTCCCGGCGGTCCAGACCAGCGGGCTGCGCAGCTTGTCCTTGAAAAGGATTTCCTCACCACCGGTGTAAATTGCAGTGCGCCGCGAGACGTCGGCTGCCGCATAGCCGGCACGCACATGGCGCCGCCACCACTGGGAGAACTTGGTGATGTTCGCGTCGTGGCGCGTCATGTCCTGCCCGAGCCGCCAGATCCGGCCGCCAGCCCGCCGCAGCCGCAGGCAAAGCTCGGGCTCCTCGCCAGCGATCAACTCCTCGTTGAACCCGCCGACCCTGCGGAAGTCCGCGATCCTCATGAGCGCGTCGCCGCCGGACGCCTTGGCCTCGCCGACCGGCGTATTCCACTCGATATCGCAAAGCCGGTTGTAAACCGAGCGCTCCGGGAACCGCTCGACCCGTCGGCCGCATACGACCACAACCTCCGGGTGCCCGGCCAAAAAGCCGGTGGCGGCATCGACCCAGCCGGGCACCAGCTCACAGTCCCCATCAATGAAATGCACGCACTCGACCTCCGGCCATCGCGCGACGAGCGCCTCGCATCCGGCATTCCTCGCACGCGACATGCTGAATTTTTTCGTGGCGTCCATCGGCAGCACCTCGATGCCGCATGAACCGGCAAACTCCACGCTGCCATCGGTCGAGCCGCTGTCCACGTAGATGATACGGTCGGTGGCCGCCAGGAGCGAGCGGAGGCAATTTTTCAGCCGCTCCCCCTCGTTGCGGGCGATCGCGACAAAGCCGAATGTGGGGGGGCGTTCGCTCATGGCAGATCTTTCAAAAACCGGACGTATCCGGCGGTGATCACCGGCCAGGCGAAGCGCGCGGCAATCCGGTTGTGCAGGGCAGCGCGGTCGGGGGCGGGACCATCGAGCACGCTGCGAAGCGCGGCGGCGGTTGCGGCGGAATCCGACGTGTCGAGCAGCGTGGCGCTGTCGCCGAGGATCCATCGGGTCGTGCCGTAGTCGTGCGCGACGACCGGCGTCCCGCAGGCCATCGCCTCGATGTAGACATTGCCGAACGACTCGTCGCGGCTCATGTGGAGAAATGCATCGCCGGACCGATAAAAGCCGGGCATCTTGTCGCCGGTGAGCGTCATGCGAAAATAGCGTCCGGGGAGCAGCTCGCGGGCGAGTCCGTCGACCTCGTCGCGGCAGGGTCCGTCGCCGGCGACCGCCAGGGTCACGCCGTCGAGGCGGGCGACCGCTCGCACCGCGAGCGCCACGTTTTTCGAGGGGATCAGTGCGCTGGCCATCACGACAACCTTCCCATCACGCGGCAGACCGAGCTCGCCACGGGCATCCTGCCCCGGCGTGAACCGGTCCACATCGACGCCGTTGGGCACGAGGATCGAGTTCCATGTCGCCTTGTTGAACTCATAAAATTCCGGGTTCGTGCAGACGAGTCCGTCGCAGTGGAAGAGCTTGTATTCGGAATTGGTGCGGCGGGCGGGATGGTCGCCGTTCTGGGTGACGAAGACGTGGCGGGCCTTGCGGCCGCTGCCGTCCCGTATTCCGCGCAGGATCCAGCTCACAAACGGGTAGCTGCACGTCACGGTGATGTCCGGCCGCAGCGACCGGACGGCCCTCCGCAGCGACCAGGCGAACGTCAGTTCCTCCCAGCGGAACTCGTTCCGCAGCGGCGGGAATTTCGGGAATTTTTCAAACCGCTCGCGGGGGACCATCGGGGCTTGGATGTAGCGATACGGGCGGCCCGGAATCTCCGGACCGGCCCCTGCAACGGTCACTTCGAATCCCGCCTCCCGAGCGAACCCGGTGGCCACGGCCTCGAATGCGACCTCCGCCCCGCGGTTCACGAGGTGCAGCCCGGGCAATGCCATGAGGACTTTCATTTGCCGGAAGGTTCGTGCAGCTGGCTGAGGCCCTCCCGCAGGTCTGCGGCTTTTTCCGAGCTCCCGCGGCCGGTGAGGATCTGGAGCCCGAGCCGCAGCCGGAACATCGCAATGTAGCTCGCTCGGACGAGCCGCTCGGCGGACGGGCCGTAGCATTTCCTCTCGACCAGAAACCGGGCCCGCCATGTGTAGAGCTCGCGCTGGCGGTTGCGCACGCGCGTCGAGTCCGACGAGGCCCCGCCGAGATGGACGGTCTCGGCGCCGGGATCGAAGCGGATCCGCCACCCGTGCTTCCAGAGCCGGAAGCACCACTCACAGTCCTCGCCGTAAAAGAAAAATTCCTCATCCAGAACGCCGGCCTCCCGGAGGGCCGCCGCCCGCGCGAAAAAGAACGCGCCGCCGATCCACTCGACATCGCGCGGTCCGGCCGTCCGGTCCCAACCGGCATCCTCCAGATCCGCCCAGCGGAAGAGCGCGGGAAGAATCCAGGGCAGCCCGAACGCGCGCACCGACTCGCGAAGCGGGCTCGGAAATTTCCTGCAGACATTCTGGACCGACCCGTCGCGGTTCCGGAGCATGCAGCTCATCGCCCCGACTTTCGGATCGGCCTCCATCACCTTCCGGCAGTATTCGAGGCAACCGGGCTTCACGAGCGTGTCGCTGTTGAGAAGGAGGAGGTATTCCGGACAGTCCGGACGCGCCAGCAACTCGTTGAGGACCGCATTGTTGCCGCCCGCAAAACCGAGGTTCTTCTCAAACGCGCGGAAGTCGAGCCATCCGCCGGTCCAGCGGTTGGCTTCGATCGCCGCCCGGATCTTCGGCACCGAATCGTCACCGGAGGCATTGTCGACCAGGATCACCCGCAGACCGGGATCGGACGCCGCCTCGGGGGCAAGCGTCTTCAGGCAATCAATCGTGATGTCCGGCGTGCGGAAATTGAGGATGACAACGGCAACCGAACTCGAAGAACCCATGGCCACAGGCGCAGCGTTTCAGATTCCCCGCACGCCAGCAAGCTTCGAGTCTCGCCGGCCGGACATGGTGGCAGTCGCCACCGCACTTCAGATGGAGCGAGTGCCGGATTCCTCCCGGCGGCAGATTCAGGAATGTCTTGAGCTAATCCTCAAATCCCGGGCCGGATGAAGAGGACATGGATCCGGAGTGCTTCTATCCGATAAAGAAAACGTCCCGATCGCCACACGGGAACTTTCAGAAAAATGCAAGTTTATGGCACTGCTTGCTCGGATCAGGAGCTTCACAAGCGCATTGACATCTGACAAATTATCAGTCATGTATTTGCTTATGGAAACGACGGTCACGGAATTGCTTCGGGAATTTCCGCGCGTGAGGCGCGCGGCGCTATCCGGGGAGACGGTCATTATCAAGTCCCGAGAGGGGAATTTGAGGCTCTCGCTGGACGCGCCGGCCACCGGGTCGCTGATCGGGTGCATGAGGGGATTTCTGGCCGGGACGGACGACGACATCGACGGGCCGACGAGCGACGCGGGGAGCTGGGACTCCGATTTGTGAGAGCGTTGCTGGACACCCATGCGGTGCTCTGGGCAGCGGAGGGCGATGCGCGTCTGGGCACCTCGGCGGCGGAGCTGCTGCGAACCCTCAAGACCGGCGAGGCGGTGATTTCGGACATCACTTTGCTGGAGATCGCGATGCTGGCACAAAAGGGCCGGATCCGGCTGTCGGTTTCTGCCGGGGAATACCTCCGCGGAATCCAGCGGAATTACCCGCCCGTGATGCTCGCCTCAGAAATTGCCGCTCTGGCTATGGATTTGGAGCTTCCGCACGGCGATCCATTCGACCGGATCATCGTTGCCTCGGCTCGGCACCACGAACTGCCGCTACTGACTCGAGACAGGAACATTTCCGCAAGCGGGCTGGTTCGGGTTGTGTGGTGAGCCCGGACTGAAATTGCCGAGGCCCCAGGCTTGTCTGGAATCTGCGGGTGCATTCGCGCGCGGCACTTTTCGAGCACCGTCACAGGAAAAGCCGCTCTCAAGCGGATTTTTTGGCGCGGGCGAGCTCGAGTTCGAGCTTCTGGATGCGCAGGAAGAGTCGCTCGCTGACCTTCCGGAGCGGGGCGGGGATGGCGACGCAGTCGGCGCAGTGGTGGCGCGTGGAGGGATCGCCTTTGAGCGGGTATTCGTATTTTGTGCCGCAGGACCGGCAGGTGCGGATGCGTGTGGCGGGCTGGGGTTTGGCCATGGGTCAGGAGGGGGAGGCGCCGCCGTCAAGGAGGAGGCGGCGGTCGTGCGAGCGGGTCTCGCCGATCGCGGTGACGCGGATCGCGGCCTCGTCGGTGACCGGGCACTCGCGCTCGCAGATCCCGCAGCCGATGCAGAGCGCGGGGTCGACATACGGCTGACGGAGGGTGATCGGCTTGCCGTCGCGTTTGGTGATCGTGACCTCGCGGGAGAAGATGGCCTTCGGCGAGACCGGGCAGACCTCCTCGCAGACGACGCAGGGCGTCTCCATACTCCAGGGGAGGCAGCGGCCGTGGTCGTAGAAGGCGGTGCCGATGCGGATCGGCCCCTGCTCGGCAAACGCGCCGGTGCCGGTCTTCTCCTCGATGGTGATCCGCTGGATCGCCCCGGTCGGGCAGACCTCGCCGCAGAGCGTGCAGTTGAGTTCGCAGTAGCCGACCTTCATGTTGAGGATCGGGGTCCAGATCCCCTCGATGCCAGCCGCGAAGATCGCGGGCTGGAGAACGTTCGTCGGGCAGACGCGGATGCACTGGTCGCACTTGATGCAGCGGTCGAGAAACTCCTTCTCCTCGACCGAACCGGGCGGCCGGATCACCTTTTTGCTGTAGTTGCGGTCGGAGTCGCCGGACGAGCGCCCGAACCCGAAGAACGCCCCACCGAGGAGGAGGCCGAGAAACGCGCGACGTGCGGGGACGGCGGGCGCGGTGACCTCGTGCTGCGGAGGCGGCATGAACTTGAACGAGAGCGCGTCCTCCGGGCAGTCCTCGATGCAGTTGAAACACACGAAGCACTCGCTCTTGCGGAGCTGGGTGTGGGGGTCGGACGCCCCCTCGCAGTTTTTCAGGCAGAGGTCGCAGTCGACGCACTTTGTCGGGTCGCGGTCGATCCGCCAGAGCGCGGCGGAGGAAAGCGTTCCGAGGAACGCCCCGAGCGGGCAGAGCACGCGGCAGAAGAAGCGCGGGATGATGACGTTCATGCCGACCAGAACGAACAGCAGGAATCCGATCGCCCAGGCACCGGCATGGAAATACTGACGGACGTAGACGCTGTCGGGGACGACGAGGTTGATCGCCGGCAGGATCGCCGTGCTCATCGAGCGGTAGAACAGACAGATCGGATCGAGGAGGCCGATCTGCAGCGAGCCGAAGATGGCGGCAACGATCATCGCGATGAGGATGATGTATTTGATCTGGTAGATGCTGCGGTAGCGGTTCGACTCGATCCGCACGGGATCGGCCGCACGGCCTTTCCCGAACACCCACCCGATAAAGTGGTGGAGGATGCCATACGGGCAGATCCAGTTGCAGAATACGCGCCCGAGCAGGATCGTCGGGATGATCAGAAGCAGGCTCCACAGCAGGCCCTTGTAGATCGAGTGCGTCGTGATCGCCGTCGCGAAGGCGACCAGCGGGTCGAGTTCGAGGAAAAGCGACACCGGATACCCGCCCATGTAGCGGAGGTCGGTCACGACCACGAAAAACGTGAACAGCGCAAAAAAGAAGACCTGAGAAATGCGCCGGGCCGTGCGGATGTTCATGCCTGGACTTCTTTGTAGCGGGTCTGCTTCCAGTTCATGTTGCCGAGCCCGCGGTCGTTGGCCTTGTGGAGGTAGGTCAGCTCGGCGACGTCGCGCTCGAGGAGGTGCGTGTATCCGTAGCTGTCGACGGCAACCATGTCGGTGCCCGCGACGACCGTGCCCATCGGCTTGACGTCCGAAAGCCGCCCGCCGGTCGGCCCGTTCTTCATCAGGACGTTCATGCCATCGAGGACGACGAGCGTCGGCTTCATCATGAGCGCGAAATCCGAGACGATGCTGTGGATGTGCTGGTGAAACTGGTTCCGGCGTCCGCCAAGGAGGCCATACCAGTTTTTCATCGTCATCGAGGCATGGCAGAGGTTGTGGTCCTTGCAGGGGGCGAGGCCGATGACCTTCGTCGCGCGCTTGAACGGCAGGTCAAAAAACGACCAGTACCGAAGGATCTCGCCTTCCATCTGGATCGGCGCAAACGAATTGGTTTCCGGGTAGAGGAGGTCGAGGTTGAGCTCGTCGGCAACCGCGAGCAGCCCGCTCTTGAGATAGCAGCCCGCCGGGCTGTTGATCGGGTTGTCTGCGACCAGAACTTTCGCAGCTCCCGCCTCGAGCACCAGCTTCGCCACGGCCCGCAGCGCGTCGGGGTGCGTCGTCGCCGCCAGGGCCGGCGGCCGGTCGAATGCCACGTTCGGCTTGATCACGACGACGTCGCCCCTGCTGATAAACCGTCCCATGCCCCCCAGCGCGCCGATTGCCGCGCGGATCACCTTCTCGTGCTCCGCGCCGTGAGCAATCGCCATCTCCGGCAGCAGCTTGTCCGGAGTCAGTGCGAAGCTCGGCAGGAGCAGCCCGCTCTTCTCCTGGAATCCCGGCACAAAATGCCGGCGCTGCCACAGAGCAAACCCGCCCACGGTCGAACCCGCAATAAGCGCGCCCGCAGCCCCCGCACGCAGGAGAAATTCCCGGCGGCTGATCTGCGCGGACGCTTCGGCTGGCTTTGGGTCGTTCACGATATGGCCAAATTTTTCGGACGACGCATTCTGGCCCAGAATCCCTCCCGACGCAAACGGATCTTCAATCGCGCATTTCCGGCTTTTCCGCCCGGGTTTTGTGTTGACAGTGGAATCCCGACCCGCAAAGGTTTCTCGACATATGAAATCTGTTTTTCCCTCGCAGAAAAATTTCTTCCATCTGACCGCCGCGGCAGCCGCTGCGGTTCTCTGTCTGGCTTCGACCATCTCCGATGTGCGGGCCGGATCTTTCGGGGGCCCGCCTCCCTTCCGCGATGGTTCGCCGCTGATCTCCGGCGTGGATGGCAGCTATCAGGCGATTGCCCGCTCGAAAAACATCACAGGAATTTTCCGCTTTCAGTATCAGAACGGGGTTCAGACCAGCAGCTCGGCAAACAATGTCTGGGTTTTCTTTGTCGAAGGACGTCCGCAACGGGGCAACGTGACCGCCGCAATCAACGGCTCGAACCTCGCCGGTGTATTGGATTCCGGGACGGCCAACTTCGCAACGAACACAAATTCAAGCTCCGGAGGCTCGCTCCAGTTTCCGATCGTGATTCAAAACCAGCAGGCACAGTCCGTCGGGCAATACAATGGCAAGCTCCAGCTGAACAATCCCTATGGCACATTCACCGGGACCGGTAGCATGAATCCCGCGCCCCCTCAAACAAACCAATATGTCATCGTGGACAGCAACGGCGGAGTCACCTCAATCGACGTGACCAACGGCGGATTCACCGGAAAGACAAACTGGTTCAAATTCTCCGGGGTGCGCACCACGGTTTCGACCCCGACGATCACGGCGACTCCGACGCCGATCAATTAAGTTCCGGCCATTGAATCTTTCCGGCAGCGCTCGGGCGCACGCATTCACACTGGTCGAGCTGCTGGCGGTGATCGGGATTCTGGGATTCCTGATCGCATTGGTTGTGGTTGTAAACAACTCGCTGCCGGCACGTGCTGAGAGCGCGGCCTGCGTCACGCACATGCGTTCGCTGCACACCTCGTTCGCTGCCTACATCCAGGACAAGGGCCACTGGCCGCAGGAGCCGGAAGAACTCGGCAACCGCGAGGCGGCTCTGGAAGACTGGTGGCTGGCGGAAATGGAACCCTACGGGGCGGTTCCTGAAGTTTGGATGTGTCCTTCGATCAAACGCCTCATCACGAACAAGAGCAAAAACGGACGCCCGAAAGTCCACTACATGCCGACGATGTTCGACGACCACCCGATGACCCCCTACAAGTGGAGCACGCAGCCGTGGCTCATTGAGCTCGGCAACATGCACGGGCAGGGCGCGAATATCTGCTTCCCGGACGGCTCGATCCGGACGATGGATGCGGTGATGGGGCCAGGGTAGCGCCCCTTTCCCCATCCGCTTTCGCGCAGGCACCGCGCGACGGCATGGACATCCCGGCCCGCGGCGGCTAGTTTCCCGCGATGCTGACAATCCGGGATTTGAAGAAGAGCCATGGCGGGCGCGTCCTTTTTGACGAGGCCGCGATGCAGGTGAACTACGGCGAGCGGGTCGCGCTCGTCGGTCCGAACGGAGCCGGCAAGTCCACGCTCTTCTCGCTGATCCTGAAGCGTGACGAGCCGGATGCGGGCACGATCGCGCGGGACGAGTGGACGATGGTCGGCTACCTCCCGCAGGAGGGAGAGGCGGTGGGCGCGGAAAGCGCGCTCGACATCGCGACCGGCCGCGCCGGGGAAATCCCTGCCCTCGAAAAGCAGCTCGCCGCTCTGGAGGCGCAGGGAGTGGTCGACGGCGCGGAATACCTTGAAGCCCACGCCAAGCACGAGGCGCTCAGCAATCCCCATGTCGAAGCCCGGGCGAAAAAGATGCTCAAGGGACTCGGCTACCGCGAGGGCGACTGGGCCCGCCCGGCCCGCGAGCTGAGCGGCGGATGGGTGATGCGCGCGCATCTCGCGCGGCTGCTCGTCATGGAGCCGGATCTCCTGCTGCTCGATGAGCCGACCAACCATCTTGACCTGCTCTCGCTGCTCTGGCTGCAGCAGTATTTGAAGACGTATTCCGGAGCCGTCTTGCTCATCTCGCACGACCTGGAATTCATGGACGCGCTCATCGAGACGGTCTACGAGATCTCGTCGCAAAAGCTCATTTCCTACAAGGGGAACTACTCGGACGCCATGCGCCAGCGCGAGGCCAACTACGAGATCCAGGCGGCCGCCTACAAAAACCAGCAGAAGGAAATTTCCGCGCTGCAGGAATTCGCCGACCGCTTCCGCTCGGTCTCGTCGAAGGCCGCGCAGGCCCAGAGCAAGCTCAAGCAGATCGAGCGCATGGACAAAATCGAACGCCCGGAGCCGCCGCGCAAGCCGTTCCGGTTCCGAATCCCGCAGCCGCCGCGCGGCGGGCAGCGCGCGATCAGCCTCGCCGGCGTCCGGATGGCCTACGGCGAAAACGTTGTCTACAGCAACCTCGACCTCGAGATCGAGCGCGGCGAGCGCACCGCCCTCGTCGGACCGAACGGCGCGGGGAAATCCACGCTCCTCAAGATCCTCGCCGGCGCCGTCGAATTCCAGAAGGGCACGCGTCAGGAGGGCCACAACTCGAAAATCGGCTACTTCAGCCAGCACCGCTCGGCCACCCTCGACCCGGAGAATTCCGTCCTCCAGGAAGTCCTCGCGAGCAACGGTACGCTCCGCGAGGAGGACGCCCGCAGCATGCTCGGATCGTTCCTGTTCCGCCGCGACGACATCCACAAGAAGACCGCCGTGCTCAGCGGAGGCGAGAAGACCCGCCTCAACCTCATCAAGTTCCTGGTCGATCCCCCAAACCTCCTCCTCATGGACGAGCCGACCACCCACCTCGACATCCTCACCGTCGAGTCCCTCGTCCTCGCCCTCGAGGCCTACGAGGGCACGCTCGTCTTCATCTCCCACGACGTCCACTTCATCCGCAAGCTCGCCAACCGCATCCTCCACATCAACGCCGGGTCGCTGACTTCCTACTCCGGCGGCTACGACTACTTCCTCGAAAAATCCGGCCTCCTCGGCTCCGAACGCTTCGCACTCACGGCCGAGTAGCGGGTCTACAGAAGTTCCCCCTGCTTCGAGGCGCCTGTGCTCTGGAATTCCGCAAGGCATGCCGCGAGCTGTTCGCGGGAATAGGCCGCGCGGATCTTCTCGATCTCGGCGGTGGCGAGCGCATCGCAACGCTCGTTGCCAGGATGGCCGGCATGTCCCTTGAGCCATTTCCATGTAATGCGGTGGCGGGCGGTGAGCTCATCCAGTTCCCGCCAGAGGTCGTCATTTTTTACCGGCTGCCGGCTGGCGGTGACCCATCCCCTCGCCTTCCAGGCGTGGATCCACCCGGTGATCCCCTGGCGGAGGTATTGGGAATCCGTGTGAACGCTCACCTCGCAGGGCTCGGTGAGAGCTGAGAGTCCGGCGATCGCCGCGCGGAGTTCCATGCGGTTGTTGGTGGTGGCCGGCTCCCCGCCGGAAACCTCGCGCCGGTGCGGGCCGCACTCCAGCACGGCCGCCCAGCCGCCGGGTCCGGGATTCCCGTGGCATCCTCCATCGGTGAACATGACAACGTTTTGCAAGAGCGGGATTATTGATGCGAGTGCCCGGGCGGGCAAATGCTTTCGCAGCGCAGGCCTGGTTCGGGCATCTCAGGCCCGGGGATCTGGCACATCATGCGGGACGGCAAGAGCGTCGTAGATCGGGACGTTCCTCATCAGCGTCGGCACGAGGTAGGCCCCGAGGCATGTGGCGAGCATGGGGAAGAAAAGCGAGTAGCATCCGGTCATTTCGAGGCAGATCACGATGCCGGTGATCGGAGCGCGGATGGTCGCGGTGAAAAATGCGGCCATCCCCGCAACCGCAAAGGCCGCCGGCGAGGGAACCAGCTCGGGGAATACGATCTGCTGCACCGAACCGGCCGCAGCACCGATCAGGGCGCCGAGGGCGATGATGGGGGCGAAGAGCCCGCCGGGAGTCCCCGCTGCGTAGGAGAGCGGTCCGATAAAAAACCGGATGGCGGCGATGCCGAGAAAGAGCCCGACGTGAATGCGTCCGTTGAGGACGCTCTGGGTGATCGCGTCGCCACCGCCGACCCATTCGGGAAGAAACCAGCCGATGCCGCCGACCAGGAACCCGATCACGGCCGCTCGCAGGGTGACAGGAACCGCGCGAAGACGCCTCGCCAGATCGACCAGCGAAAGAAGCAGGCGGTTGTAGATGGTGCCGAAAAGCCCGATCACCGCGCCGAAGAGCACGAAAAGCCAGACGGCACCCGCCGGCGACTCGGGCATGACAGAGACGCTGTAGTCCTGTCCCATGTGAAAGAGTGCCCGCTGGACGTAGGTGGCGGCGATCGTCGCTGTGGCCGCCAGAATGAATGCCACAGGAGTGACCTTCCGGAGGACCTCCTCGAGAATGAAGATCGTTCCGCCAGCGGGGGCGTTGAAGGCCGTGGCCAGACCGGCACCGGCTCCCGCTGCCATGAGCGGCTTCCAGGCGTTCCGCATGACAGGAAACCACCGGCCGAGCTTCTCGCCCACGACGGCACCCATCTGGACCATCGGTCCCTCGCGCCCGAGCACGAGGCCGGAGGACAGCGCGACGAGTCCGCCGATAAACTTCACCGGCAGCACCCGGACATGATGCGGCTGCTGGTGGCCGCGGAGAATTTTTTCGACGTAGGGCACGCCGCTGCCTCCGGCGGTCGGGGCGAAGCGCCCGACCATCCAGCCGGCCAGACCGGCCGCCCCGGCAACAAGGCAGGAGAAGACAAGCCACCCGGTGCCCGGTGGCCAAGCCGACATCGCGGCGATCAGGCTGATCCGCAATGCGGTGCCCGCGTTGAGAAGATAGAGGAACCCGACACCGATGAGCCCGATGACGAGACCGGTCACGGCGGCTCCGGCGACCAGCATGAGCGAGGTCCCCAGTTGCGGGGGAAAATCATCCGGGAGGAAATCCACTTCGGACTCCTCCGCGTCCGGCTGGCCGGGCCTGTTCATGGATCAGAAAGTTGGCTCCCCCCGGCAGGAGGAAAGCGTAGGAGGCGGTCAACGAGCGGCCCGCCACTCCCCCGGACCCACTCGCGGACCAGCCAGGCGACAAGGAAGGAAAGCATGATGGAAACAACGACGTCGGACGGATGGTGCGCTCCCATCGCGATGCTCGACCAGGCCACGAGCGAAGCCCCGGCCAGCGCAAGAAGACCCCAGGCCGGCGCGGAGAGGACGATCACCAGCGCGAAACCGAAGGCGGTCGCGGTATGGCCGGAGGGAAACGAGTTGAGGGCGGAGTTTCCGATTGTCAGTTTTCCGTCCTTCCAGGGACCATAGAACCCCTGCGCGATCTTCGGGCTCTCGCGGGGACGGGTTCGTCCGGTCGTCAGCCGCGAGGCATTCGCCAGCATCCCTGCCAGCGTCGAGGCGATGATCGCCGCAACGAGAATCCGGGACCACCGGCGGCTTTTGAGCCACCGAGCGAGAAGAAGCCCGGCAATGGCGGCGGCCATCAGGGGCGGCCAGTCCCCAAGCTTGCGGACCTGCGAGTGAAACCGGAATTCCCCCGACTTTTTCCAGCCCTTTCCCTGCCCCTCGACAACCGCCTGGCGCACCGGAGCGTCGATGAGGAACGCGCCCGCGATGGCAAGCCCGCACACCGCGGCGGCAAGGAGGAGGACGATCGCTTTCGGCCCGTTGGACATGCGACCTCTCTAGCGGATGCGCCCCCCGCGCGCCAGCGCGTTCTTCACCCGCCGGCCGCGACGCGAAGGATCTCAACCCGATCGCCGTCAGCGAGCGGCGCCGTGCCCCACTCCGAGCGCTGGAGCGCCACTCCGTTATGCTCGATCAGGAGCATCGGGGCGGGCAGCGAAAGCTCCTCCACCATCTCGTGCACGGTGGTCGAAGCCGTAATTTCCCTGGCCACTCCGTTGATGTGCAAAATCATCCTGCGGCCCCCAGAATGCCAGCGTCCCAGTCCTTCCAAACCGGATCGAGGCCGAGGCGGCCGAGCGTCTGTCCGATCGCGCCGGCATCGCGTTCGTCCGAGATGGCAAACTGCTCGGTCGCCGCCGCGCCGCCGGTTCCGGCAACCGCACGGCCCCGCACGGTGACATGGAGGGCGTCGCGACCCTGGCCGGTGTAGCCGCCAGGCTCGGTGTGGCTTCCCGCGCTCATCATCGTCACGCCCAGCGGCGCGACCACGTCGCGCAGCTCTGCCGGCTCGCGGGTGCTCAGCACGATGCCGACGCTGGGAAACGTGACCCGGAGGGCGCACAGCAGCTGGATGAACTCGCGGTCGGGGAGCGGATGCCGCGGCTCAAACTCGCCCGCCGCCGGGCGCAGGCGCGGGAGGCTGACGGTGATCTGCGCGCGCCAGCAGACGCGGAGGAGGTATTCGAGATGGGCGGCCAGCGCGATCGCCTCGTCCTGCCACCGCCAGAGGCCGAAAAGCGCCCCGACGCCGATCCGACGGAACCCGGCCTCATGCCCGCGCTCCGCGCAGTCGAGTCGCCAATCGAAATCCTTCTTCGGCCCGAAGGTATGCATGGCTGTGTAGGTTTCGCGGTGGTAGGTCTCCTGATAGACGACAAGACCTTCGGCTCCGGCCTTCACAAGCGGGGCATATTCGTGCGCTTCCATCGGCGCCACCTCGATCGAAATCCCCGGCACAAACACCCGGAGCCGCTCAATGCACCGCTCAAGGTAGCCGCCGGAGACAAACTTCGGGTGCTCGCCGGCCACGAGCAGGATGTTGCGGAACCCCTCCGCCATCAGGTGCCTCGCCTCGGCCTCCATCTGGTCGATCTCCAGCGTCACGCGCTGGATCGCGTTCTCACGCGAAAACCCGCAGTAGGCGCACGAGTTGATGCACTCGTTCGATAAATACAGCGGCGCGAACAAACGCATCGTCCGGCCGAAGTGCCTCCGCGTCTCCGCGGCCGAGCGGCCGGCCAGCGCCTGGAGGCGGGCGGCATCCATCGGCTGCAGCAGCGCCTCAAACCTCCTCAAGAGCGGCGACCGGTCCCGGATCGCAGCATCAAAATGTTCGGAAAATCCCATCGCCTTCAATAATACCGGGAATCGTGATTTTAACAGCAGGAAGTGCGGCGTCGGCTTGACGAATACATACTATTAAGTAGAGTATGCATATGAAAAATCGGGTGACATTGACGCTGGATCCGGCGGTTACGCATCGCGCGAAGTCGGTGGCGCGGGCGCGTGGGACGAGCTTTTCAGGGCTGGTCGAGAGCCTGCTGGCGACGGAAACCGGGCGGCTTGCGCCGGAAGAGCCGTTCCACATGAAGTGGGCCGGGAAGTTGAAGCTGGCCAAGCGCGAAGGCCCAAGGTTCGAGTATCTGAAGGAGAAATACCAACTCTGAACGGGATGCGTATTTTTCTCGATACCGATGTCCTGCTGGATTTTGCCTTGGGCCGCGAGCCTCACTTTGCGGCATCCACAAAATTGATGGCATGGGCGTCCGGGCATCCGGGCCAGTGCGCGGTGGCCTGGCACACGTTGGCGAATTTGAATTATATCGGGCACGGGAAGGTCTCCGGGTTCATCGGGGATTTGCTGGAATTCGTCGAGGTGCCCCGCACCGGACGGGAGCAAATGCTGGCGGCTCTGGCCATGGATTTCTCGGATTTGGAGGATGCCATGCAGGTGTCGGCGGCTATCCTGTTCGGCGCGCAGGTGATCGTGACGAGAAACATCCGCGACTACAGGCGCTCGCCGATCAAGGCGATGACGACGGACGACCTCCTGAAGATTTTGGCGTAAGAAGGCGCACGGGCTGAAAGCGTGTTGCGACCGTGAACTCTGGAAGCGGGACTTCCATATGGCTGATCACGGCTGTCTATCACTTGACTCGAAAAACCATTCCTTTTCACGAAGTCCTTTTTTGATCCCGAGACTACCGAAGCGCAGCCGATCCTCAGTGTTTCCGCTTTCTCCCTCGCGCCCACCCGGCGGCCAGGACCGCCGCCGCCAGGCCACCCCTCGCCCGCGCTTCCCCGCTGGGAACCGCACCCTATGATTTGCCTTCCCGCGCCGCCGCCGGTCGGATCATCCGGAGGGCCGGCCCGCGCGATGCGGGGATCCGCCCGCAGTAGGACTCAATGCAGGCCAGCGGGTGCGATTGCTCATCCTGAACGCCGAGCACCCGGCACAGCTCGCTTTCGAAATGCTCGAGCGCCCGGAGGCTCCCTTCGCGGACCCGGAGGTGGGCCACCCCCCGCGCGAGCAGGCTGTAGATCTCAGGAGCTGGCTGGCCGGCCTCGGTTGCGGCGTCCGCCAGCTCGGCAAAATAGCCGCAGAGAAAAACGCTGGAGACCGAGGGCGGGTCGAACGCCTCCAGCAGATTCACCTCGCGCAGCGCGTGCAGCGACGTCCGGCTGCTGACCGCAAAGGCGATTTCCGCGCGGTAGAAGAGATCGAGCTTTCCGGCCATCGGGCTGCCGGGCCGGCGGGCCGCACGGGCGAGGGTGCGCACCTTGCCGTGAGTCGGAGTGAGCCACATGGCGATCAGGCTGGTGTCGCTCCAGGCCTGCTTCCGGATGAGGATCGCCTCGGTCTGCTCCATGGCGGATCAGTCCGAGATGCGTACCAGCCACTCCTGGAGAAATGCGTAAAAGTTCATTTGCAGGAGGGCGAGGTCCCGCGGCCCGCCCGCAGTGGCCGGCATTTCGGCCGCCAGCTCGGATTCCGTGAACCGGTTTTCGGCGGCCAGTGCAAGCCGGGCCTGGTTCAGCGCATTCATCCAGGCGTCGGCATGCCGGACGGGGATCTGGAAAGAAAAGCCGTCATCGCTCTCGTCGGCCGCCCGCAGGTCAGCCTGCACGACCTCCCTCGCCTCGAGGAATCCCGCGTGAAGCTCCGGCTGCACGAGCGCCTTCCAGTCGTCCCGCAGGTCCCGCTCACCGCCTCCCTCGACCGGCGAGGGAAAAAAACGGTCCCCGACCGCCGGATCGTCCGAGGCCCCGCAGCGCACGATCCCCTGCAGGAGATCGAACAGGAACGGATTAATCCCGCTGAGCCCGATCGTACCGTCCGCGGAAATTTGAACATTCATCTCAGCAGGAGGGCGGGGCTTTTTCGATCGTGGCGAGGAGGAGGTGGGAGTGGAGCTGCTGGACGTAGAGCTCGGCCTTCTCGCGCTGCCCGGTCCAGACGACCGAGCGGCCGTTGTTGTGCACCTCCAGCATGTGCTTCTCCGCCCGCTCGCGGGGAAATCCAAAGACCCGCCGGAAGACCATGGCGACATAGCTCATGAGATTCACCGGGTCGTTGTGGACGACGACATTCCACGGAGCGTCCATCGCAACCTCGTCGCACGTCTCCGTTTCGGGTGTCTGAACATTCGCCATCCCGGGAAGCTAGCAGCACAGCCTGCCGCCATCAAACAACGAAATCAGGCGGCCCGCGCGAGGAGACCGGTCAGGTAGGGCAGGAGCTGCTTTTTGCGGGAGACCACGCCGTCGAGCTTCCAGGCCCAGGGGCCCTCGTCGGGAAAGTCGATGAGCCGGATGAAGCTGGCAGCTCCCCGCACGAGCAGGATCGAGTTCTGCGTGTTCACATCGGTGACCAAAAGCGTCGAGAAAAGGTAGTTGTTTGCGGCGCGATGGGCTTCAAGCGCATCGATGAGGGCCTGCTTCTGCTCGCCGAGGTGGGAGAAGCTGAGCTCCTCGACCTGCGAGACGCTGAACCGCGAACCCCGCTCGGTGTATTCCTTGCAGTCGGCGGTGATGACCTGCTCGGGGGACAGCGTGAGAAGCGGCGAGCCGACGGAGAAGATTTCGGAGGCCAGGTCGCCGGGCCGGATCCCGGTGATCTTCGCAAGGTCGTCGAGCATAAGCCGGTCGACGTCGGTGGTCGTGGGCGAAGAGAGGTTGAGCGTGTCGGAGATGAGCCCGCACATAAGGATCCCTGCGACCGGCGGGGGGATCGGGAGTCCGGCCTGCTGGTAGCAGGAGGCGACGATCGTCGAGGTCGATCCGACCGGGCGGTTGAGAAAGAGGATCGGCTGGTGGGTCGGCGCCACGCCGATGCGGTGGTGGTCAATGATCTCGACAATCGGCACCTCCTCGGCCCCGGTCACCGCCTGGGTCAGCTCGTTGTGATCCATCAGGATGAGCTGGCGGGGGACGTCCTTGAGGAAGTCGCTCTTCGAGAGGATTCCCTCCAGCCGGCCATCGGGCCCGATCACGGGAAACGCGAATTGCGAGGACAGCGCCACCTCATGGCGGGCGTCTCGCAGCGGGAGGTCCGGCGTCATGCTGGTGAAATCCGAGTAGAGCATCTGCCCGGCGGTGACCGCCGCGCGCGCGAGGAGGACGGTGGTCGCGCTATCGTAGGGCGACACCATCAGGGTCACGCCGCGCTCCTTGGCGGCCTTGACGACATTCTTGCGGGGGGCGGCGTCGTTCGTGATGAGGAGGGCGCGCACGCCGGCCTCGATCGAGAGTTCCTGGATATTCCAGCGGTCGCCGACGATGAGCACGGTCACCGACTTATCGAGCTGGGCGAGCCGCTTTTCGAACGTCGAGGTGTGCATGGCGGCCACCACGAGCATGTGGGCGCGGACCTCGTCGCTGTCGTCGCCGGTGATGAGCTTGGCATGGACGGCGCTGCGGATGTCGGCCAGCGAGGCCTCGACCACGCGCGTGGAGGAGATGCGGTCGAGCGGCGGAAAGAGATACTGGCCGATTTTGAAACCGGAAACCAGGCCGACGCAGCGGCGGTCGTCGTCGACGACCGGAAGCCCGCGGAACCGCTTTTCGCCGATGCGGGTCATCGCCTCGTAGACCGGCGCGCGCACGTGGGCGCACACGACATCGCGCTCCATGACGTCCTCGACGCGGGGGTAGACGTCCGGCACATAGGCCGGCGGCTCGAACCCGAACTTGCGGAGCCCGAAGTCAATCCGCTCGTTGGTGTGCCCGCAGCGGGCGGCAACGACATCCGCCATGCCGGTCGCCCGCTTGAACTCGGCATAGGCGATCGCCGAGCAGATGGCGTCCATGTCCGGGTTCTTGTGTCCGATGACGACGGTTTTCATAAAATCAGGCGCGGATGAGCGTGCTGTCCGGATCGTAATTGAGATACGGGCGGAGCCATCGCTCGCACTCGTCGAACGGCATCCCCTTACGGGAGGCATAGTCCCCGACCTGGTCGCGCTCGATCTTTCCCACGGCAAAATACTTGGACTCCGGATGCCCGAAGTAAAGCCCGCTCACGCTGCTGGCCGGGAACATGGCGAGGCTCTCGGTGAGGGTGATGCCGGTGTGTCGCTCGGCATCGAGGATCTTCCAGAGAGTCCATTTTTCGGTGTGGTCGGGCTGGGCGGGGTAGCCTGGCGCTGGACGGATCCCGCGGTATTTTTCGCGGATGAGCTCGTCGGGCGTGAGCGCCTCGTCCTTCCCGAACCCCCAGAGGTCGCGGGCCTTCTTGTGGAGGCACTCGGCGTAGGCCTCGGCAAACCGGTCGCCGATCGCCTTCGTCATGATCGAGAGGTAGTCGTCGTGGTGCTTCTCGTAGCTGTCGGCGATGTCGTGGACCTCGCGGCCGGTCGTCACGGCGAAGGCGCCGAGAAAATCCGGGCGCCCCG
Organism: uncultured Chthoniobacterales bacterium; assembly: GCA_964467415.1. GTDB lineage: Bacteria > Verrucomicrobiota > Verrucomicrobiia > Chthoniobacterales > Terrimicrobiaceae > CAYXRX01. The sequence goes on along the minus strand of CAYXRX010000001.1, from coordinate 241,145 downwards.
AGCCGGCGGGGGCGACAAAATCGGCGAGCGAGAAGTTCCGCTGTCCGGCGGGTTTCTGCTGCTGCTGGCGGAGGCAGTGGATCACCGCCAGTTCGCCGCCAGCCGCATCGAGGAGGCGGATATCCTCGCCGGTGCTCTCGGCCGGCCAGAACCCCATCACGCCGCGAGGGCGGAAGAGCTGCTTCGAGACGATCTCGTCCAGGAGGCGGCGGCCGTCGTCGTATAGTTTGCGCGCCTCGACGCCAACGACCTCGTCGTCGAGGATCGCCGGGTAGCGGCCGCGCAGCTCCCACGCATGAAAGAACGGCGACCAGTCGATGAACGGCACAAGTTCCTCGAGCGGAATGTCCGACGGAATGACCCCGAGCCGCGAGGGCGTCGGAAGGTCGGCGGCCGCCCAGTCGCAGGTGAACCTATTGGCCGAGGCTGCGGCGAGGGAAAGCTGGGGCCGGCCGGCCTGGCGGCCGGAATGTTCGGCACGGAGCCGCTCGTAATCGGCGCGGAGATCGCTCAGAAACACGGGCTTTTGATCCGGGCTCAGCAGGGCGCTCGCCACATTGACGGCGCGCGACGCGTCGAGCACATGGACGACCCCGTGCTCGTAATGCTGGGCGATCTTCACCGCCGTGTGAGCGCGGCTGGTCGTCGCCCCGCCGAGCATCAGCGGGGTCGTGAAGCCCTCGCGCTGCATCTCTTTGGCGACGTGGATCATCTCGTCGAGCGACGGCGTGATCAGCCCGGAAAGCCCGATGATGTCACAATTCTTTTCGCGGGCGGTGGTGAGGATCTTCTCGCACGGGCACATCACGCCGAGATCGATCACCTCGTAGTTGTTGCAGGCGAGCACGACGCCGACGATGTTTTTGCCGATGTCGTGAACGTCGCCCTTCACCGTCGCCATGAGGATCCGACCCTGGGCACGCGCGTCCGGGTTCGCCGCCCGCTCGGCCTCCATGAGCGGCGTGAGCCAGGCAACCGAACGCTTCATGACCCGTGCGCTTTTCACCACCTGCGGCAGAAACATTTTCCCGGCGCCGAAGAGATCTCCAACGACCTTCATGCCGTCCATGAGCGGCCCCTCGATGACCAGGAGCGGCTTCCCGTATTTGTTCAGGGCCTCCTCGGTATCGGCATCGACAAAATCCACAATCCCCTTGATGAGGGCGTGCTTCAGCCGTTCCTCGACCGGACCCTCGCGCCACGTGAGGTCCGCCGTGGGGGCGGTGCCGCCGGAGGCCTTGGATTTGATCGTCTCCGCAAAGGTGACAAGCCGCTCGGTGGCATCCGGACGGCGGTTGAAAATAACGTCCTCGATCAACTCGAGGAGATCCTTCGGGACCTCCTCGTAGACGCCGAGCATCCCGGCATTCACGATCCCCATGTCGAGACCGGCCGCAATCGCATGGTAGAGGAAGGCCGCGTGCATCGCCTCGCGGACCGGATTATTCCCGCGGAACGAGAACGAGATATTGCTGATGCCCCCGCTCACGCGGGCGTGGGGGAGGTTGTTCTTGATCCACCGCGTGGCCTCGATAAATGCGATGCCGTAGCCGTTGTGCTCCTCGATGCCGGTCGCGATCGTGAGGATGTTCGGGTCGAAAATAATATCCTCCGGCGGGAATCCGACGTCCTCCGTGAGGATCCGGTAGGCCCGCCCGCAGATCGCGATCTTGCGCTCGAGCGAGTCGGCCTGCCCCTGCTCGTCGAACGCCATGACAATCGTCGCCGCCCCGTAGCTGCGGATCAGGCGGGCCTGGGCCTTGAACTTCTCCTCGCCTTCCTTGAGGCTGATCGAGTTGACGACGCACTTGCCCTGCACGCAGCGCAGCCCGGCCTCGATGACCTCCCACTTCGAGGAATCGATCATCACCGGCACGCGCGAGATGTCGGGCTCGCTGGCGACGAGGTTCAGAAATTTCGTCATCGCCGCCGCTCCGTCGAGCATCCCCTCGTCCATGTTCACGTCGATGATCTGCGCGCCCGCCTCAACCTGCTGGCGGGCGACCGTGAGCGCTTCGTCGTAGTTGCCCGCGAGGATGAGCTTAGCGAACTTCGGCGAACCGGTCACGTTCGTGCGCTCGCCGACGTTGATAAACGGGATCTCCGGCCGCGCCGTGAACGGCTCCAGGCCGCTCAGGCGCAGCGTCGTCTCCCGCACTGCAATCCGGCGCGGCGCGAGGCCGCGGACGGCGCCGGCCATCACGCGGATGTGGTCGGGCGTCGTGCCGCAGCACCCGCCGATGATGTTCAGCCAGCCCTGCTCCGCCCAGTCCCGGAGCTGGGGAGCCAGGGACTCCGGCGTCTCGGGGAACCCGGTCGGCGAGAGCGGATCGGGCAGCCCGGCATTCGGATACGTGCTCACAAAAAACGGGGCGATCGCCGAAAGCTCTTCGATATACGGCCGCATCTCCTTCGGGCCGAGCGCGCAGTTCAGCCCGATCGAGAGCAGCGGAAAATGCGCGACCGAATTCAGAAACGCCTCGACCGTCTGGCCGGTCAGCGTCCGGCCGCTCAGGTCGGTGATCGTCCCGGAAACCATCACGGGCAGCCGCGGGTGGGTATCGAAATATTGCGAGATCGCAAAGAGCGCGGCCTTCGCATTGAGCGTGTCGAAAATCGTCTCGACGAGGAGGATGTCGACCCCGCCGGCGACGAGGTTTTCCACCTGTTCGTAGTAGGCGGCGGCGACCTGCTCGAACGTGACGTCCCGCTTGCCGGGATCGTTGACATCCCGGGAGATCGACAGCGTGCGGTTGAGCGGCCCGATGGCCCCCGCCACAAAGACCCTCCGGCCGGTGCAGGCGTCGGCCGCCTCCCGCGCCACGCGGGCCGCAGCCAGGTTGAGCTCGGGGACAATCGCCTCCAGGCCGTAATCCGCCTGCGCGATCGTCGTCGAGCTGAACGTGTTCGTCTCGATGATGTCCGAGCCGGCCGCGATATACTGCGAGTGGATCCCCCGGATGACCTCCGGCTGCGTCAGAACGAGGAGGTCGTTGTTGCCTTTCAGGTCCTGCCCGGTCCAGCCGGCAAACTTGTCCCCGCGGTAGTCGGCCTCTTCCAGCTTGTGCCGCTGGATCATCGTGCCCATCGCTCCGTCGAGGAGGAGGATGCGCTGCGACAGGAGCTCGCGGAGGGTCTTCTCTGTGGATGAAATCATGAAAAATGTAATTTGCTACTCTACCGTTTATCCCGCTCCCGCAAACCGAAAAATGCCTGCCGGGACATCGCTCGACACGGGCCGGCTGCGGAGGAATCTCCACCAGGATCCGGACTGAGCAGGAGGGAATGCTAGGTTGGCGTTTGACCAGCGTCAAGGAGTGCGTTGAGGATGCTGGACAAGGCGGGGCGGATTGAGCTAGCTGACTCGGGGCGGACGTCTTGTGTGCCCTAAACTCCCCCTGATGGCATGAAATCAAATTTGAGAGACTCCGGAATTTTTTGTCCGGCAGCGCCTCCGCTTGCCGTGTTCTTCCCCCGTTCGAATCCGCACATCTCCCGCAAACTCCGGCTGGCCTTTGCCTCCAGCCGACGCCTTCCCCATGAATTCCCCCGTTAACTCAAACCCGGCAGCTGCCGGCCAGCCGCTCAGCGGATTTGGTGCCGACCACCTTCTGCGTTCGCTCATGGAGAACAGCCCGGACCACCTCTACTTCAAGGACCGCGAGGGCCGCTTCATCCAGATCAACCGGGCGATGGCGCAGCTGTTTCAGATCAACGATCCCTCCGAGGCCCGTGGCAAAACGGATTTCGACTATTTTGCGTCCGAGCACGCGCGGCAGGCTTTTGAGGACGAACAGCGCATCATGGCGACAGGCGAGCCGCTGCTGGGAATCGAGGAGAAGGAAACCTGGCCGGACGGAAGCGAGTCGTGGGTTTCCTCCACCAAAATCCCCCTCCGAGCGGAAAACGGTGAAATCATCGGGGTGATGGGGATCTCGCGCGACATCACAGCGCGCAAGCAGGCCGAGGAGGCTGCGGCAAAGGCGAACAACTCGCGCGCATCATTTCTCGCGAACATGAGCCACGAGATCCGGACGCCGCTCAACGGGGTCATCGGCTTTTCCTCCCTCCTCCTCGATACCGAACTGGACGACGAGCAGAGAGATTTTGCCCAGTCGGTGCGCAACAGCTCGGAGACGCTCCTTTCGCTCATCAACGAGATCCTGGACTTCTCAAAAATCGAGGCGGGCAGGATCGACCTGGAGGAGGCCGCATTCCACCTCCACGATGCCGTGGAAAACTGCCTCGAACTGGTGAGCATCCCCGCCAACGAAAAGGGGATCGAGCTCTGCTTTCTCTTCGACGAGGGCTGTCCGGAAACCGTGGTGGGCGATGTCACGCGCCTGCGGCAGGTCCTTCTCAACCTGCTCAGCAACGCTGTCAAATTCACCGAAAGGGGCGAGGTTGTCATCCATGTCAAAGCCGGCACTGCCGCAGAAGGCGGCCTCCGCCCGATCCGCTTTGAAGTCAGCGACACCGGGATCGGGATCGAGCCGGCCAGCCAGGCGCGGATCTTCGAGCCATTCACCCAGGCCGATGCGAGCACAACCCGGCGCTTCGGCGGCACCGGCCTCGGCCTGGCCATCTCCCGGACCCTTGTGCAATTGATGGGCGGCGAGCTGGCGCTGACCAGCCAGCCCGGCGTGGGGAGCACGTTTTCGTTCGAGCTTCCGCTGGCGGCCGGAGCTCCATCGGCCGCAGGCGCGGAATCCGTGCCCCCGATCTCGCTGGATGGTCTCCGGGTCATCGTTGTGGACGACAACGGGACCAACCGCAAATACCTCACCCACCAATTGGAGGCGTGGGGCGCCAGCGTCCATGCCTGCTCCTCCGGAGAGGACCTCATGGAATACCTGACGGCATCTCCCCGGTGCGACGTCCTGCTCATGGACTTCCAGATGCCCGGCATGGACGGAGTCCAGGCGGCTACGATGTTTCGCAACCTCGCCGGCCGGGAAAGCACTCCGATCTTCCTGCTCTCATCAGGACATGGATCCTCGAAGGACTTCCCCCCGGGGCTCTTCGGGAGGGTCTTGACAAAACCTGTCAGCGCCCGCTCGCTGAAAGCCGAACTTCTGTCCCTGGTTTCTGAAAATCCCTGCGCCGGGCAATCGATCGGCGACCTGTCCGGGCTCTCGATGGAGATTCCGCTCAGGATCCTGCTGGCCGAGGACAACCCGTCGAACCTGAAGCTTGTCTGCCTCATGCTCGGCAAATTCGGCTACCGCATTGATGTCGCCTGCAACGGACGCGAGGCTGTCAGCGCGCTTGCGGCGCGCCCGTATGACCTCGTCCTCATGGACGTCCAGATGCCGGAGATGGACGGCTTGGAGGCCACCGGCAAAATCCGGAGCGACCTGCCGACAGGGCGCCAGCCGAGGATCATCGCGCTGACCGCGCACGCCTCGGTTGAGGACCGGGACCGCTGCCTCCAATCCGGCATGGACGACTTTCTCACAAAGCCGCTCCGGGTCGATGCGCTCGTCTCCGCCCTGCGGCGGATTCCCGCAGCAGCCCGGGGCGTCGCTCCGTAGGCTCGGCGCAAGAATCTGCTCAGTGCGCCACGGTTGCCGCCGCCCGCAGAACGATCGCGAGTGCGCCGATCCCCGCAGTCGACCCCAGAACGACACCCGCCCGCCAACGCAGGGCCGGAGCACCCAGCGCCCCGGCGAGACCGGCCTTCATGAGCGAGTTTGCAACGGCCGCGAGGACGACCCCCTGTGCGGCGAGTGATGCGTCAATCTGCGCGCTGCTGAGAAGGTTGGAAAGAGACAGGGAGATGGCGTCGAGATCGGTAAGTCCTGAGAGGAAGCTCGCGACCAGCAGGCCTGCTCCTCCGAACCAAACGGCGGCCAGCCTGACCGCAGCCACCACAACGGCATAGAGGAGCCCGAACTGCAGGGCGACCTTCAAGCTGAGCGGGTTTTTGTAAGGGCCCGCCGCCGCGCTGCCGGAAAGCCCCCGCCAGAGCCTGAGCGCGGAATAAATCCCTCCCGGCAGACTCATCAGAACAAACTCCGGGAGAAGACTCAAGGCGAGCGGCGGGCTGATCGCCAGAATCAGCACCTCGACCCTCCAGAGCATCACCGTGCACGCGATCACCAAGGCCAGCGTGCAATCGGCCGAAAGCTCCGGACGTTCGCGGCTGAGCCGGCTCATGCTCAGCGTGGTCGCCGTGCTGGAGGCAAGTCCGCCGGCAAGGCCGGTCAGGGCAATCCCGCGCGTCGCGCCCAGCATCCTCACCGCAACATAGCCGGCGAAGCCCAGCCCCGAAACCATCACCACCATCAGCCAGACCGAGCGCGGGTTGAAGGCGCCGAACGGTCCCATGTCGCGGTCGGGAACCAGCGGAAGCACCGCGCCGGTCACCGCCAGAAATTGGAGCGCCATCCGCGCATCCTCGGAGGTGAAATTCTGCGAAAGCCGGTGCAGGGAGGGCTTCCCGGCCAGCAGGAGCAGCGTCACCACCGCAAGGACCAGCGCTGTCCGCGCCTCCCCGGCATAGACAAGCCCGCCCAAAAGATACGTCAGCACCGCCGTCGCCGCGGTCGTGAAGCCGGCCCCGGATTTCTCCCTGCTCCGCGTATACAGAAAGATGCCCATCCACGCCGAGAGCGCGAGTAGCCCGGCGGCAAAGATCAGAGGCTGGCCATCCTTGGCGAAATACGCGCAGACCGTCCCCAGGATCCCCCAGAGGGCAAACGTCCGCACCCCGGCAGTGATCCGGCGTCCGGGATGCCCGAACTGGAGCTCCCACTGCCGCTCGAGCCCAATCAGCGCGCCGAGGGATCCGCTCACAAGCAACGCGCGCAGAAGATCGTTCATGGCCATAGGAGTCTATCACAATCCAGCCGGCTTTGCACCAACTCCGGCGCCGCCGGACGCAATTTACGGCTGCCGTCCGTTTTTCTCCGCGATGATGCCAGACGCGACCCGCTCGGCCAGCCGCTGTCGCACGGCGGGGTTCTGGATGTTGCGGTTGTCCGCGGGATTCGAGATAAAGCCGAGTTCGCAGAGGACCGCCGGCCGGCGGTTGTTGCGGATCACGTAAAACCCGCGGCTCTTGATTCCGCGGTTGTCTGTGCCGTAGGCGCGCAGGGTTTCCCTCAGAATGTTCGCCGCAAGGCGTTTCGACTTCCGGCTCTGGTAGTAAATCTCGATCCCGTGCGCCCCCCGGCGCGAGCTGCAGTTGTAGTGGATGCTCACAAAAATCGCGCGGCCGGTGGCGTTCGAGATGGCGGCCCGCCGGCCGAGCGAGACAAAGCGGTCATCCGTGCGCGTCTCGATGACCCGGAACCCGCTCCGGCGGAGGATTGCCGCCAACCGCCGCGAGGTGTCAAGGGTCAGGGCCTTTTCGGGGGCACCGGAGCAGGCCGGCGCCCCGCGGTCGTGCCCGCCGTGCCCGGCGTCGACCACCACGGTATCAAAAAATCCCGCGCCGGGTCCGTAGTATCCGCCGGTCGTCTCGCAGGACGTCAGAAAAAGTGCGGAGGCAAGGCCGCCGGCAATCAGCGCAAGAAGCGAAATGTATTGTCTGGCTCGAGGTATTCCCATGATAAATCCGGCCGCATCCGGGCGATTCCCGCTGCAATTCCCGTGCCACCATAGGAAGGTCGCGCGGCTGTGCAATCATTTTAGTCTCGATTTCGGCGATCTCAAGCGCATGGATACCCGGATGCTTGCGAAGCGAATCATTCCCTGTCTCGACGTCACCGACGGTCGGGTTGTGAAAGGCACGAAATTTCTCGACCTGCGGGATGCGGGCGATCCGGTCGAGTGCGCGAAGGCGTATGACCGGCAGGGTGCCGACGAGCTGGTGTTCCTGGACATCACGGCCTCAAGCGACGGGCGGGCGACGATGGTCTCGGTGGTCGAGCGCACGGCTGAGCAGTGCTTCATGCCTCTGACGGTGGGCGGAGGGATCCGCGCGGTGGAGGACTTCCGCACGATGCTGCGCGCGGGCGCGGACAAGGTGAGCGTCAATACTTCTGCCCTTCAACGGCCGGAGCTGATCCGCGAGGCGGCGCTGGCATTCGGGTCCCAGTGCGTCGTTGTGGCCATCGACGCCAAACGGGACGGCCCCGGGAAATGGAGGGTCTACACGCACGGCGGGCGCAAGCCGACCGACCGCGACGCGGTCGCCTGGGCGCGCGAGGCGGAGGCGCTCGGTGCCGGAGAAATCCTGCTCACCAGCATGGACGCCGACGGCACGTGCGGTGGCTACGACCTCGAGCTCACGCGGGCGGTGGGCAGCGCCGTCGGGATCCCGGTCATCGCGAGCGGCGGTGCGGGCGAGCTCGACCACCTGGCGGACGTGCTGGAATCCGGCGGTGCCGACGCGGTCCTGGCCGCAAGCATTTTTCACTTTGGAACATTCACGGTGGACGATGCCAAAGACCACCTTGCCCGGCGCGGGTTGCCCGTCCGCAAACGGTTTACCGCCTGAGAGCGGCCTGCGGTCTCAGGCTTGCTCTTCCTCCAGGCCTGCCGACAAAACCTCGTCGAGCGCCCGCTCGAACTCATCCAAACCGGTGCTGGGAATGATCACTGTGTTCCGCCGCCCCATCGCTTCCTCGGTAATCCTGAGAAAGCACCCGCGGTCGTTCTCGCGAAGCTCGATGAAAAAATGTTTGCGCTCGATCTGCAATTCCCGCGCTTCGATGATCGTATCCATGAAATCAAATAAGACCCGCGCATTAGACAGCATCCCGACAACCGCATGCAACAGAAAACTTTGCATGTATCCCGCGCGCGAAGCCAGGTATCACCTTGTCTGAACTTCATACCAGAGGGTCTGGAATTCGGGGCCAATTCCGACCACCCCGTCCCGCAGCGTCACCCCGGTGCGCCGCCGCCCTAGTTCGTCGAGCGACCAAGCCTTCGCCGCGCCGGGGATCCTGATTCCGGCCGCGATCCCCTCGACCAGCGACGGCGGGCTTCCCCAGTCGCGGCCGACAGTCGTCCGGGCGGCATTCTTCCAGCCCATGCCGGTGTTCTCGGAGAGCCCGGTCGCGGTGATGAGCCAGCGTCCGGGCAGCATCTCGGTGGCGGTGATGGCGCACCAGCCTTCTTGCGCGGTCGGACCTGGTTCGATAACCACTCCGCCCAGGTCGATTTTCTTCCCGCCAGCAAATCCGATAACAGCCTTGCTGCGTCGGGAGTTGACCGTCACGAGGCCAGGCGTCCAGACAAACTCGGCGGGCTCATCCCCCGCTGCGGATTTTTCCGGGGCGGCGGCGGATCCTTCGGTCGCGATGGCGACCCGCCTGCGCAGGGCCTCCTGCGCCGGTACGCCGGCCTCGCCTGCGCTGACAAGGCTCCAGGGACGGCTTGCAGGGAGCAGCGCGATCTCACGATCCCTGCCGAGCGATACGACGGTCAGCGCCCGTGCCGGCCGGACATCGCCGCGGACAAACATTGCGGCGGCGGGCGGCAGCGTGACCATCTTGGCCGGATGCTGGTCGATGTCGAAAAAGTTCGGGATCCGCCGCTCGTCGAGTCCATCTTTGCGGCTGCAGTAGTCGTAGGCGTAGATCGCATCCCAGTCCTGCATTGCGGCGAAGGCCGCCAGCAGGAGGAACCCCTCGCTGCTGAAAGTATTCGGCGCCGGATGGTTGTATTCGGTGACGCAGTGCGGCTTCCCGGCCACCCGCCGCAAGGCCAGCCCCGGCAGCGTGCCGCCGTCGCGCTCGCTGACCATCGACTTGTTGCCGACAATCCAGTTGCCGGGATCCCACGGCCGGCCCGGAAACTCCGGATGCTGCCAGTAGGCGTGCGTATCCACTGCATCGAAGTGCGCCATCAGGTTCGGCGTGCTGCAGCCGACGATCGTACCCATGACGACGCCCCGGAATTTCAGATCCTCCTTCAGAAACCGGCTCATCGTCTGCCAATAGCGATCCTCCGTGTCCCAGAGAAACCTCATCCAATCGCTCTGCGCCGCCGCGCTGCGCGATCCGATTCTGCCTCGCGTAAAGACCGGAACGCTCCCTGCCTCGATCTCCTCGCCCTCGCCGAGTCCGCTCACCCCTCCGGGCCGCAGGGAAATATCGGCAATCCAGTATTGTCCGGTCCGCTTCGCCAGTTCGGTGAAGCTCACCCGCGCGTTGTCGTCGGAATGGGCGGCGTTGAATGTGAACCGGAACTCGCGCCACTCGCCGCTCAGCCCAGCCGTCTCCGAGAGCCCCAGCAACCGCCATCCGGCATGCGCCTCGCCGACATTGACGTTGATGTCGCACGGCTTGTCAGCCTTCGCGCGGAAGCGGAGCGTATAGGCACGGCCGGCCTGCAGCCGGATTCCCGACTGGTTGTATTGCACATGCCAGCCCGCCGTGCCGGCCTTGCCGACCGTGATGCATCCGTCCCGGATGTCCGCCGTGGCCCCCGCGTGCTGCTCGAGGAACCATCGGCCGGCCTCCGGGCTGAGCATCTCGGCGCCCAGCGGTTCGGCGGAGACATCCCACGCTTTGCGGAGCTGCGCGGTCGGGCCGTAGCGGGCGCGCAACCAGAGATTCCACTGCCGCTGCAAATCTCTCCGGAAGACCTCCGGCAACTTATCCACCTCGCCGCCAAGCCACGCGTGGATGAGGCCGTTCTCGTTGTTGATCTCGACAAACGCGACCGCCGGATCCTCGGCCGCTGTCAGGCCGGTGTAGGGATTCCGGTGGCCGAGGAGCTGGCGCGCGGATTCCTTTTGCAGTTCCAGCAGCGGTGCGTGAAAAAAGCCGGCAACGTGCTGCTCCTTCGGGCCGAGCTGCCCGATTTCCGGCGCAAGCCCGTCCGCGGCCTTGAACTCCCGGCCGACCAGCAAATTGATGTTGGAGTAGATGCCCCGGACCTTCAGCTCCGCGATCAGGTAGTCGAGACGGTCGAGTACACCGGCATCCAGCTCGCGCGAGTTGCCCTTGGAATACGCAATCAGCGGCGACCAGCCGGAATCCATGTGGTGCAGCCGGACGACGTTCACCCCGAACTTCGCCAGCCGCCCGGCAATTTTTCCGGCGTCCTCGTGCCGCGGAAACGCCCCCGGACCAACCATGTTCACACCGAAAAACCGGATCCGCTTGCCGCCGGAAAAAAAGTGCCCGTCGCGCGAGGCGATCACGCCGCCCGCACCGGCCGGCTTCGCCATCCAGCCGCTCAGGTCGGTGATCCCCGGACCCGCGTCGTCCCAAGGCAGGACAAACGGGAAAAGATCCGCGGCGTTCGCATGCAGGCAGAGCGAGAGGACGATCGGCGCGACCAGGCGGTTCATGCAGCAAAGCGTAGCCGCGCACGATCCGCATGCAAAGCCGGAACCGGCAGACCACTGAACATTCGGCTCGGAATTTTTCCGGAAAACCGTTTCGATTCCGCCGCATGAATCCGCTTCTCATCACCGGGGCCACGGGGTTTGTCGGCCGGACCCTCCTGCTCCGGGCCGTCGCAGAGGGCACGCCGGTCCTCGCGCCCGTGAGGGATGCGGAAAAACTGCGCGCCCAGCTCGACGAGGAAAACGTCCCGCGCGGCCTGGTCACCCCGCTTCCCGCCGATCCGCGCACCTGGGGCGACGTGCATCCGGACCGCGCGGTCCTGTGCGCCGGCGTCCTTTTCGCGCGGACGCGCGACGAGTATTTCCGCACGAATGTCGATTGGAACCTGGAGGTCCTGCGCGCCCTGCCCGCCGGCTGCCGGACTGTCGTCCTTTCGTCGCAGTCGGCTGGCGGACCGACGCCTCACGGACACGCGGCCCGATCGGAATCCGATCCCGATGCCCCGATCACGTGGTATGGAGAGTCGAAGCTCGCCCTCGAGCAGGCCATCGCGCGCGAATTTTCCGGACGACCGGTCACCATCCTTCGGCCGCCGATGATCCTCGGCGCCCGCGACTCCGCTACCCTCCCGCTGTTCAAAATGGCCCGTGGACCCGTCCGCACCAAGCCGGGTCTGCGCCGGAAATTCTACAGTTTTCTCGGCGTGGACGATGTCGTCGCAGCGATTCTGGCGGCCTTCGGGCCCGAATTTTCCGGACCGTTTTACATCGCCGGGGAGACCCCCATCAGCGACCTCGATCTCATCGGCTCCGCCGCCCGGGCCACTGGCGGCAGCGGCCTCACGGTGCGGGTGCCCCTGGCTGCCGTGCGCCTGATGGCGCTCGTGGTGGATGCCGTCCCCTCGCTGCGCGCCGCCACCCCCAGCCTCACGCGCGACCGCGCCCGGGAAATCTGGCCGGACCGCTGGGTCGTCGATGCCTCCGCCTTCCGCCACAGGGCGGGCTGGAATGCTGCGGTCCCGCTCGATCAGGCGCTCGGCGAGGCCTATGACTGGTTCCGGAAAATGCGGTTCCTGTAACCGGCCTTCTCCGTGCTCGCTATGGCGGGAATCCTGTGCTCTATTCCCGCCATGAAAGATTGCCGGATCACCACTCTCTTCCTCGACATCGGCGGCGTCCTCCTCACCAACGGCTGGGACACCGCCCTCCGCAAGACCACCGCGGAGCATTTCGGCGTCGATTACCAGGAACTCGACCACCGCCACCGCGTGACCTACGACACCTACGAGAGCGGCAAGATGAGCCTCGAAACCTACCTGCGCCAGATCATCTTCTTCGAACCCCGCAGCTTCACCACCGATGATGTGACAAAGTTTGTGCTCGAACAGGCCAGGCCCTACCAGGACACGATCGACCTCGTCCGCCGCCTGAAGGCCGTTTACGGCCTCCGCATCGCCGTCGTCAGCAACGAGGGCCGCGAGATCGCCGAGGACAGGATCGCGCGCTTCGACCTCAAGGAGTTTGTCGATTTCTTCATCGTCTCCGCCTTCGTCCACTTCCGCAAACCGGACCTGGACATCTACCGCATGGCCCTGGACGTGGCGCAGGTCAAACCGGAGCAGGTCGCCTACGTCGAGGACCGTCCGCTGCTCTGCGAGGTGGCCGCTTCGCTGGGCATCCACAGCGTGCTGAACAGGAACTCGGCCGAAACCCGCGAGATCCTCGGCGGCTTCGGACTGGTGCTCTGAACCACGGATTCGTGTTGATCTTGCGCCGCCCGTAGCCCAGTATCCCAAGCCCCTTTGATGAAAACATTGCGTCGCATTTTTCTCGCGGCCTGCGGCCTTGGATTGGCTGCGGCTTCCGCGTGGGCGGAAGATGCGTCGGACCTCTTTCTCCGTGCCTACCAGGAATACCAGGCCGGCGAGAAGCTCGAGCGCGACGGCAGTCCGCGCGACGCGCTCACGCGCTACAAGAGCGCGACCAAGATCCTCGAGCAGATCACCCGGGCGGATCCCAACTGGCAGCCTCCGGTGGTGGAATACCGTCTGCGCAAAGCGCGGGAGAACGTCGAGCGCCTGGCGGCCCAGGCCCCTGCTGTTCCGGCCTACACCGACGGACCGGAAGGTCCCATGCCGCAGGCCGATCCCGGCGTCATCAACATCCCGCCCCCGGACATCAATACCAGCCGCCCCCTCGGTCCCGGACGCACCACCGTCCCGCGCACCGGCACGCCCGCCCAGCCCCCGACCTACATCCCGAGGCAACCGCAAGCCTCCAGCGCGGAGCTCGACACCCTCCGCCAGCAGATCGCCGCGATGCGCAAGGAGACCGAACAGTGGCAGGAAAAATTCTCGCGGCAGTCGGCCGAGCTGAAGAGCGCGCTCTTCGAGGTGGATAAAACCAAGGTCACCGTCGTCGAGCTCAAATCCCAGGTCGCGCAGGCTCAGGATGCCTACGAAAACGCCGTCAAGGACCGCGAAATCGCCCGTGCCAAAACGCCGCCCCCCGATGACAAGCGTGCAGCCGAACTGGCGGAGCGGATCTCAAAAATCGAGGCCGACAACGAGGCGCTCAACGAGGAGAACGCCCGCCTTCTCGCCAAGCTGGACTCCGCCGCCAAGTACATCACATCCTCGGACGAAACCCGGAAGTCGCTCGACGCGGACCGGAAAAAGCTCCTCGATCAGCGCGATGAGGCGATGGCCAAAACCAAGCGCCTCAAAGAAAATGCCGCCGCCATCGAGCGGCTCGACAACGAAAAGGCCGAGCTGGAAAAGAAGTTCGCCAAGGAGAAGAGCGCGCTCGAGGCCAAGCTCGCCGAGGCAAATAGCCCCGAGCGCTTGAAAAAGCTGGAGGCCGAAAACAAGAAGCTCGCCGGGCAGCTCGCCGACTCCGAGAAAAAGCAGGCGGCGGAAATCGCAATCCGGATCACGAAGATCGAGGCCGACAACGAGGCCCTCCAGGACGAAAACACCCGCCTGCTCACCAAGCTGGAGTCGGCCTCGCAATACATCACCTCCGCGAATGCCGCCCGCAAGGCCCTGGAGACCGACCGCCAGAAGGTCGCCGCCCAGCGCGACGATCTGGCGGCAAAGAATCTGACCCTCGACTCGCGGCTCGATGCTCTCACTGATGAGAATGCCCGCCTCACCACCAAACTCGGCTCGGCCGCAGAATACATTGCCGCCGCCGACGCCAACCGCAAGGTCCTCGAAGCCGACCGGAAAAAAGTTGCCGCCCAGCGCGATGCGCTTGCGGCCAGAAACATGCGTCTGGATATCCGCAACGAGGTTCTGCTCGACGAAAACCAGCGGCTCTTTGCCAAGCTCGAGTCCGCCTCGAAATACATCGAGGGCGCGGACGCTGTCCGCCGCCTGCTCGAAACCGACCGCAAAAAGGTCGCCGCCCAACGCGACGACGCGCTTGCCGCGGCCCGGAAACTCCAGGGCGACAACGCCGCACTCGAGCGCATCGTCGAACAGAAAACGGCCGCAGAGGACAAGCTGACCGCGGAGAAAAAGGCCCTCGAGGCCAGGATCGCCGCTCTGCCGAGCACCGACCGCCTCCGGAAGATCGAGGCCGAGAACAAGAAGCTGGCGGCCAGCCTCGAGGAGGCGGAACGCAAGCTCGCCGGAGCCGCCGCCAAGCCGGACGAAAAGGCTGTCGCCGCCCTCCGCAGCGAAATGAACTCGCTCAGCGACCGCCTGCTGGCTGCCCAGGCCCAGATCGCCAGCCGCGACGACCAGATCAAAAAGCTCGCGGCCCAGCTCGACGAGGCCTCCGGCGAGATCGCCCGCCTCAAGCTCAACCCCGAGCCCACAAGCGAGGAGAAGCGCGTGATCTCGGAGAACGACCTGCTGCGCGGGATCATCCTTCGCCAGATCAAGGAGCAGGGCGACCGCGACGCCGCCCGCACCGCCCTCGAGAAGGAGATCGCCAACCTCCAGGTGAAATCCGACGAGATCAACAAGCAGCTCGAGATCCTCTCCCGCCCGGCTTTCCAGCTCACCGAACAGGAGTCCCTCCTCTTCAAAGAACCGGTGACCCTTCTCACCGAGCCGACCGCGGACTCCATGGAGGTGACGATGGCGATCTCGAAGCCCGGTGCCACCCCCGCACCGACCGGACCGGACGCCCTCCCGAAGGAATCCCGCGAGCTCGTCGACAAGGCCCGCAACCTCTTTGACGAACAAAAATTCGGCGAGGCGGAGAAGCTCTACCAGAAGATCGTCGAGTCCGCCCCGGACAACTACTTCGCGCTCACCAACCTCGGCGTCACCCAGATCCAGGCGAACAAGCTCTCGGCCGCCGAGGTCGCGCTCAAAAAAGCCGTCGCCCTCAATCCGAAAGACTCGTTCGCCGAAACCAACCTCGGCATCGTCTACTGCAAGCTTGGCCAGTTCGACGACGCCATCGCGGCGCTGAAAAACGCGGTTGCGGTCAACGAGCGGAACCACATCGCCCTCAACTACCTCGGAATCTGCTACGGCGAGAAGGGCTTGAAGTCCGAATCCGAGGATGCGTTCAAGCGCAGCATCGCGGCCCGCGACGACTACCCGGACGCCCATTTCAACCTCGCCGTGCTCTACGCCACCATCCAGCCGCCGTCCCTCATCCCCGGCCGCCAGCACTACAAGAAGGCCCTCTCCTACGGGGCCTCGCCAGACCCGGTGCTGGACAAGATCTTCCAATAACCGCTCCCTATGCCCCTGATCCCCTTCCCCCGTCTTCTTCTCTCCACAACCCTTCCCCTCCTGCTCGTCACCGCGGTATCGGGAGCAGCCCCCACCCTGCGGGAGGCCGCCGCCGGCCGCATCGAAATCGGCGCAGCGATCCCCGGCTCTGACATGCCTCCCGCCGAACTCCAGCTCGTCGCAGCCCAGTTCACCAACGTCACCCCGGAAAATTGCATGAAGCCCGCGGTCGTCCAGCCATCGGAAGGGAAGTTCGACTTCACCGCTGCCGACCGCCTGGTTGATTTCGCCCTGGCCAACAACCTCAAGGTCAACGGCCACACGCTGGTCTGGCATTCCCAGTGCCCGGAGTGGATTTTTAAGGACGGCTCCGCACCGGCCGGACGCGACCTCGTGCTCCGGCGCATGCGCCTGCACATCCAGACCGTGGCCTCGCACTTCCGCGGCCGCGTCGTCAGCTGGGACGTCGTGAACGAGGCGATCTCGGACGGCGGGGAGTATCTCCGCCCGTCTAAATGGCTCACGATTGTCGGACCCGATTTCATCTCCGAGGCCTTCCGGGCCGCCCGCCTCGCCGATCCCCGGGCGGCACTTTATTACAACGACTACAACATCGAGATGCCCGGCAAGCGCGACAAGACTCTCCGGCTGATCGGCGACCTCAAGGCCAGCGGCGCACCGATCGATGGCATTGGCATCCAGGGCCACTGGATCCTCGACCAGGTTCCGTTCAAGGACATCGAGGACGCGATCATCGCCTTCAAAAAGACCGGGCTCAAAGTCGCCATCACCGAACTCGACATCGATGTCGTGCCGCGCAAAAAAAGCTCGGCGGATGTCGGCCAGAAGGAGGAGGGCGTCGATGACCCCTACGCGGGCGGCCTCCCGCCGGAGGTTCAGGAACGCCAGGCCCGCCAATACGCCCAGCTCTTTGAGATCTTCCGCCGGCAGGGCGTCGCCCGCGTCACGTTCTGGGGGTTCCAGGACGGCCGGAGCTGGCTCAATACCTGGCCGCGTAAGCGGACGAACCACGCGCTCCTGTGGTCTCGCGACCTCCTGCCGAAGCCGGCTTTCCAGGCCGTCGTCTCCACCCTGCAGGGCAAACCCACTCCCTGATTTCCGGCAGATCAAGAATGTCCATCCTCTGGGCAAGATTTTCCATTCTCCCCGGCGTGCTTCCGCTCCAAACTGACCCCACACCCCATATGAATATCCCCGCTTTGACTTTCCGTGCCGCCTTGTGCGGAACGGCCCTCTCCCTATCATCCCTTGCCACGGTCTGCGCAGCGGACGCGCCGCTGGTCATCCCCCCCGGCGACATCGCCTCCGGCCCGTTCCAGCCGACCGACGACTCGCTGATAACCTACAAATACCCGGAGTGGTTCCGCGATGCAAAATTCGGCATCTGGGCGCACTGGGGTCCGCAGGCCGTCCCCCGCCAGGGCGACTGGTATGCGAGGAAGCTTTACGAGAACACCCAGGTCGACCGCAAGACCGGCCAGGAGAAAGGTCAGAGCCCCGATAACAAATACCATGTCGAGAACTACGGCCACCCGTCGAAGTTCGGCTACAAGGACATCATCCCGCTCTGGAAGGCCGAGAAGCTCGATGCCGAAAAGCTCATGGCCCTCTATAAGAAGACCGGGGCGAAGTATTTCGTCAGCATGGGAACCCACCACGACAACTTCTTCCTGTGGGATTCGAAGATCCACCGCTGGAACGCCGTCCAGATGGGCCCGAAGAAGGACATCGTCGGGCTCTGGCAGCAGGCGGCAAAAAAGGAGGGCCTCCGGTTCGGCATTTCCGAGCACCTCGGTGCCAGCTACACCTGGTTCAGAACCTCCCACGGAGCCGACAAGGCCGGCGCGATGAAGGACGTCCCCTACGACGGTAACGACCCTCAATACCAGGACCTCTATCACAAGCCCCGCGAGGCGGGCGATGACGGATGGCTCACCAACAACCCGCGCGACCAGCGGAACTGGTTCGACGCGATCAAGGAAGTCATTGACCTCTACCATCCCGACCTCCTCTACTCCGACAGCAGCCTCCCGTTCGGCGATGTCGGCCGCTCGCTCGTCGCCCACTTCTATAATCAGAACATCGCCAATAACGGCGGAAACCTCGAGGCGATCTACAACTGCAAAGAAGCTTCGAAAGGCCGGTTCGTCCGCGACATCGAGCGTGGAGTCGCCGAGGGGATCAGCCCGGAACCCTGGCAGACCGACACCTCGATCGGTGACTGGTATTACCGCACCGGACAGAAATACATGAGCTCGGGCGAGGTCGTCCGCATGCTGGCCGACATCGTCAGCAAAAATGGCAACCTCCTTCTCAACGTCGTGCAGACGCCCGAAGGCGACATCGAACCCGACATGTTCAAGATCCTCGAGGAGATCGGAGCCTGGATCGCCGTCAACGGAGAGGGGATCTATGCCACCCGTCCGTGGAAGGTTTACGGCGAGGGTCCCAGCACCTCCCCCGCCCAGCAGGAAAAAGGCCGCTTTGCCGGACTCAAAGACGTTCCGACAAAACCCTACACTCAGGAGGACTTCCGCTTCACCGCGTCGAAGGACGGCAAAACGCTCTACGCGTTCTGCTTCGCCGAACCGACCACCGACATCCGGATCACCTCGCTCGGACGCAAGTCCCCGCACGCCGAAAAACCGGTCGCTTCGGTCGCCCTCCTCGGAGGAAACGGCCCGCTCGACTGGAAGCAGGAGGACGACGCCCTCGTCATCAAAAAACCGGCCTCCCTCCCTGCCAGCCCGGCCCTCGGATTCAAGATCGGATTTTAGCCTCTCCTCACAGCCGTTCGCGCCAGAACCGGAGAGCAGAGCTCCTGGTCTGCTCCTCACCCAACCAAAACGCAGCAGGGGCTGCGTTCTCCTTCACCTCGCGGACATTCGTGCCCGCCCGGCGCCTGCCTAAGACGAACGCCTAAGGCGTGAGGTTGCGGAAGTAGACCGGAGCGAAACTGGCACTACGGTTATTTTTGTCGTCGGTCTTCTCGATGCGCTCGATCATGGCTTGGAGCCGCTGCTCGCCATTGACGATCAGTTTGCCGGTCGGCGTCTGCTTGAGCGACTGCCCGATGGAATAGACAGTGAAGACATTCCCTCGTGTCGTGAAGAGGTTCCCGATCTCGCGGACAACCTCCTCGCTCTCCTCGCCCCTGTCGGCAATTCCCTTGATTTCCACAATCTCGCCGGGGGAGTCGAAGCCGTCTTTATACCCGAATGTCTTCGATGGATCGACCCAATCCATGTTGTAGATATTCTTGCCGAGATCAGCCGCATCTTCCGGACTGTTGGTGGTGGTGTTAATGGAACTTTTTCTGGTCCCTTGAAGGACCGCCGCCAGCGGAGAGATCCGCTTCATATCAAACTGAGCCGACTCGGCAGGCTTCCCATTGAGGTTCACCCGGCCGCCAACCGCGTTGTCGCGCGTGGTTGAGCCGGTTCCCGGGGCGTAGACATACTCGCCGCCTTTGGGAACGGGGACCGGGGCCGTGAACAGATCCATGAATGCCCAGTCGGGAACGACCGTGGCAGGCTGTTTGCTGGGCTGAAGCCGCATTGTCCGCCACGGGACGCCTGTAGGAACCGTCGCTCCTGTCACCAGATCCTGAAATGAGGACTCGATTCCTGTGTGGATGTATCCCAACTCCCCGGCCGATGTGACCATGCCCAGCGTATTGTCATCCACAACCCCGCTCTCAAGAGTGAATTTTTTTCCAGCCGGTGGCGGCATGTAAAAGCTGGCCGTGCTGATCTTCCCATCGGTTTTTGTGTCCTGCTCCGGGGCCTGCGTGCCGTTGACCGAAGGGCTGGCTCCCTCGGGGCGTAGCGCGGAGATCGAGTTCACCGACTTAAACGTATTGTTCGCTGCACCTGCCGCCCAAGGTTGCTTCTGGATCCAGTTGCGCGGTTCCATGTTCAGCCGGGGATCATCGACCTCGAGCGAGGTGATCTCGTTCTCGTTTGGCCCAGAACCGGGAACGACCGGATCGTAGGGCGGATCCAGCTTGTAGTGGATGTAAGAGTTTTTTGCAGGGTAGGCACTGCCCTCGGCGACCAAAGGGCAGAGGTTGAACCGAGATCCACCGCTGCCGCTTCCCGCAGCGGCGATGGTCACGCGGACGTCCTTATATTCCGGTCTTGTCGGGGGAATATTGCTGGGCTGCGCCCTTGTGACCAGAACATACTCACCCGCCTTGATCTCTGTTTTATTGTCAGCCTCCGCCACGGTGATATTCGAAAAATATTGCTGAGCTCCGGTGGTGACCGCATACATGTAAATCAGGTGGAGGTTTGTCACCGGAATGCTCGGGATGCCGTAATTGCGCGGCAGGTGGATTTCCACTTTCCACTTTGCGCTTTTGTTGTCCTTGCTCTGCCAATACCCGATCTCCGTAATCTTTGGCGATCGAGTCTGCCCGATGTAGGCAAACGTTCCAAACGTCTGGCCGCTGGTGTAGCTACCCCCGGATTCCGAGAGCCTCAGCGGCTCGACCAGATCGGCCGGTGATTCCTTCGAGCGGACGTAGTCGATAATGTTGAGCGCGAGCT
Source organism: uncultured Chthoniobacterales bacterium (assembly GCA_964467415.1). Classification (GTDB taxonomy): domain Bacteria; phylum Verrucomicrobiota; class Verrucomicrobiia; order Chthoniobacterales; family Terrimicrobiaceae; genus CAYXRX01. Next base: position 220,626 of record CAYXRX010000001.1, on the reverse strand, counting down.
GGGCAATCCGCTTGTTTTTGTAGGCGGCCGGATATTGCCCGTAGTATTTGTCCTGGAAGGTGAGGGCGGGATTCGATACGAGCGGCCACTTGTCCTTGCTCATGTAGCCAGCAAGGAACTGCATGGTCTCGTTGATTTTTGCAGGATCGAGTCTGGGTGTGTTGGGAACACCGCTTATCGAACTTGTGGCGATGATTCCAGGATCCAACTTGTCACCTACTGTGGGGATTTTCAGCGGGTTGTTTTCCGAACCTTCGTCGGCCAAGATCCGAATGTAGTAGGGCCGCCCGTCCTTGCCCGAGAGCCCGTTTTTTCCGACCCACTTTCCGTTCTTATACGTCCAGCCCGCGCGGTCCGGCCGGGTGGTGAGGACGATCCGCGGCTCATTGAAGAACGTCGTATCCGGATCGTGGTTGAAGTGGGTCACATCAAACTTGTTGGCCTCGAGCGCCGGCTTGGCAACCGTCACGCGCCGTGCATCCATCGGCGTGTTGAAGAAGTAATAGGAATAGCTATTGATGACATCTTCGTGCTGAAGATAGTTACCCTGTCCATCTTTGTTGAAGATAGACCTGCGGATCTCGTCGGCAATCTGTGGTGTCATCGGACTCGCGGTGGCGTCATCGGGAGCGTTCGTGAGCGCACAGAGTTCGATTTTGCTCGGGTGCCCGGGGGCTCTGAGATCCGTGCCACCCAGCACGGCCTTTTTATCACGCCCCCAGGCGATATTGTAGTTCACCTTGCTGCTTTCATCATCGGTCCAGTAGGCATAGCGGCCGACGACCGGGTTTCCGGGGTCAAACGCGGGGGCGGCGTTGAGATCGAGCGCGCCGTCCTTGCGAACGTAGATCCAGCGGACAGGCATCTTGATGGCTTCCGCGGCGTTGGTGGCATCGGCCTGTTCGGAGATGAGATGCTTCGAGGGATCGCGAAAGGTCGAGATGTTGAGGTTGGGAGGGAGGAGCCAGGGCTGGCTGGCATCGGCAGTCACATCGGTGACGTTCCCGGAGTGGAGGGGGATCGGGGTGGATTGCAGGACAAGGCTTTGGGCGCCTGTCCCGCCGACGATGAGCTGGCCGGGCTGGGTGGCCCAGTTGCGCCCATTGGTGCTGCCGGACTCGCCTTCGCTGGAAATATCTCCGGTTTCTTTTCGAAACGTCGCAACAACGGTGTCGACACCCATCTGGGCAAACTGGTTGGCGCGGACCTTGTCGAGATACGAGCGGGCGGCCGGGCGGTCGAGGCGCATGCTGACGGTGAGAGCGAGCACGACGACAGTGATCATCACCACGAAGGAGAGCGCGATAACCAGCGCCATCCCCTGGTTGGAGGCATGGGGAGTCTTCATCGGGAGTTTTGGAGGTAGATCCTGGTTTGGTAATAGCGGAGGCCCGGGCTGATCGGGCGGAGGCTCGGATTGCCAAGGGCTTTGGTGACAAACTCCTCCGCGCTGGTGCTGCCGGTGTACTGGCCGACGAGCGTCTCTTTGAGCGACGGGGTCAGGCGCTTCGCGGAGCGGGAGTCGATCATGACGAGGCCGAGGTCGATGGCGACGGGTAGGGTGCACGGCGGCTGGGGGGTGGCCTCCGGCGGGCGGGACGACCATTTTTCTCCCGCGGTGGAGATCACATTGCCATCCTTGTCGATGCAATCCACCCAGAGGCCGAGCACGTTCTCGGCAAAGAGGCCGGTGTAGTTGTGCTCCTTATCGCCGGGGGCCACCGCTTCGATGGTGTTCTCCGAGGTCCACGTTGTGGGCTTGGAGTAGATCAGGAAGTGTTCCGACGTCGGATCGGCGTAAAAGCGGCAGAGGATCGGCCGCGGGTTCGCGGGGTTTGTCTCGTCCCATCTCACGAAGTAGCCGATCTCCGCCACATCGCCGGACGACTGGTCGGTCGCCAGCGGGCACTGCCAGAAAACCGAGTCCCGGAACTTGAATTGTTCGGCGCCTTCGGGATTCACGACGAACTCGAGATTGTCGATGCTGGTACGGTTGATCGGGAGCAAAGCGCCCTGGAGCTCATTGCCCATGAAGTCCGCAAGGGCCCGCAGGTCCTGGAGGCGCTCCTTGTTCGACTCGCCCTGGTTCCAGATCTGGGTGGCCTGATTGAGCATCTGAGCGAGGAGCCCGACCAGGATCACAAGCACAGCCATGCTCACCAGGAGCTCGACCAGAGAGAAGCCTCCGCGGGCCTTTTGCCTAATAAGGGGTGAGGGTCGCATGGAGGATGTTGGTGTTGGGGGCCTTCGCTGCCTGCACGGGCCACGTGAAAATCAGGCGGGCCATGATGAGGTTCGTGCCGCCGGTCGTGGCGTTGGTGTTGTCGAGCACGTAGGTGCAGCGGTAGAGCGACTTGCTGTTGCTGGCACCGAAGACCGAGCCGTTCGTGTCCCACCGTCCCATCGAGTCGAAATAAACCTCGTTGGAGGCAGGCAGGGTGAGGTTGGAATACGAGTTGGTCGTGCGCAGGTTGTTGAGGACGGCCGTGGCCATATTGGCAATGAGTGTGTCCTCGGTCGATTCCCGGCTGCTCTTCATGCCGACGGAGAGCATGCCGATGATCGCCACGAGAGTGAACGTCACCACCCCCATCGCGATGACAATTTCCACCAGCGCAAAGCCGAAGGGAGGGCGCGCTGAACCGGACGGTGCGATGGCCGGAGGGTTCGGGCGGGGTCGCGGAGAATCAATCTTCATGGCAATGATGAGGACTAGGGCCGGTCGATTTTCGTCCTGCCGGTCGCGGGAATGACGGTGATGTCAAAAAAATTATTTGTGGAATGCGTGAACGTCGGGGATGTCGATCCTTTCGGCAAAAACCCCTCGAGCAGCTGGATTTTCGTGCTTGCCCCGCTGTAGAGGCTCCCGTTCGGAAGAAAGACCGCAACCGGGCATTGGCCCAGGTTCACGGCTTTTCTCTGATAGGTGATGTTCGGCAGCGCGGGGGTGAACGCCGGGGGCTCCACCCCATTCGTATCCCCCGTCATCTTCTGGAATGCCACGGTCGGATTCACAATCACGCCCGGCCGGAGCTCTTCCCACTTTGCGACCTGCTGCCAATTTGTCGAAACCAGCGGAGTTCCGTCGCTGGATGGGGTCAACTCCAGGACCGTCAGCACCCGGTGGTTCCCCTCGCTGGTCGCATCATTCAGGACGACCACCGCCGTCATCGCATTTTTCGAGGTTGCGTTGGCCCGGGCCAGGTTCAGGAGGTTGACCACCTGGTTGCCCGCCATGCCCAGCGAAGTGGCCTTGCCGATGTTGCTGAAGGCCGGAATAAGCAGAGTCATCAGGATCGCGATGATCGAGATCACAACGAGCAGCTCGACGAGGGTGAAACCGCCACGCGGGCAGGGACGGCAGGGAACACGCGGGTTCGGGCTTCGAAAGGGAGCGGAGGGGGGTTCGGGAGGTCTGGATTGAGAGGCTTTCACTGTCTTAAGGCGGACGGAATGCGTTTACACTGTAATTACAAATATAGCGTGGTTCAGGAATTTATCTATGCGAATTTGCGTTTTTTTTCGTAGGAATTGCGTCAAACTTTCGCGTGGGAAAAGAGAGTCGGCTGGAGCGTCCGTGCGTCCATGCAGAATAGCGAGCAGTGCTTTCATTTTTCATCGAGGGCTCAGTGCTGGGTGGACGGGTCCTCAGCATTGCCTCATTTAAAAGGAGGGCTATCCATTCCCGAAAGGTTCAAGGCCAAATTTCTGGTGACTCAGGAGAGATGTTTGCCCGGAAAATGATTTAGAAGAACGCAAGGCCGTGAGCCACAACGTGGCTGAAAGAGTTCCTCACATTCGGAGATTTTCGGATGAAGTTTGTCCTGCCCCATTCCCAGAGCTCAGGGGGACGTCATCGCATGGCCAGCGCCTTCGAACAGGATGCCCTTCAACAATCACAAGCTCTGCCTTGATCCAAGCAGCCCCGGGAAAAACCCGCCGGGAATGAACGGCGGGGGAATGCGGCCGGGATGCGGGCCGGGCTGCTTGTCCTGACTCAGAGAAGCGGCATCTGTGCGGCGTTGGGGTCCGGGGTGAGGCGTTTCCGGCGGCCCTTGGCGAAGGCCGGCTGGCCCTCGGCGTTGAGCTCTGACTTTTCGAGGTTGGCGAGGATTTCCTTCGAGCGGACGATGATCGAGTCGGGGAGGCCTGCGAGGCGGGCGACCTGGATGCCGTAGCTCTGGTCGGCGCGGCCGGGGAGGATCTTGCGGAGGAAGATGACCTGATCATTCCACTCGCGGACGGCGACGTTGAGGTTGACCACACCAGAGCGGGTGCGCTCGAGGTCGGTGAGCTCGTGGTAGTGGGTGGCAAAAAGCGCGCGGCAGCCGATCTGGTCGTGGAGGTATTCGGCGACGCTCCAGGCGATTGAGAGCCCGTCGAACGTCGAGGTGCCGCGGCCGATCTCGTCGAGGATGACGACGCTCTGCGCGGTGGCATTGTTGAGGATATTGGCGGTCTCGTTCATCTCGACCATGAATGTCGACTGCCCGCGGGCGAGGTCGTCGTTCGCGCCGACCCGCGTGAAGATCCGGTCGGTGAGTCCGACGCGCATCGACTTGGCGGGAACGTAGCTTCCCATCTGCGCCATGAGAACCAGGAGCGCGACCTGGCGGATGTAAGTCGATTTTCCGGCCATGTTCGGGCCGGTGATGATTGCGAATTTCTGGCTGCTGGCGTCGAGGTCGGTGTCGTTCGGCACAAACCGGTCGCCGCCGGGCTGCTGGTCGAGCACCGGGTGGCGTCCGTCCTCGATGCGGAGGACGCCGGACTCCTCGACCTCCGGGCGGCAGTAGCCGTTCAGGCGGGCGGTTTCGGCGAGCGAGCAGATGGCATCGAGCTCGGCGAGGGTGTTGGCGGTTTCCTGGAGGCTTGGGAGTTCGGCGAGGACGGCGGACCGGAGCTCGCCGAAAATCTCGATCTCACGGGCGCGCGCGCGCTCGTCTGCCCCGAGGATCTTGCCCTCCATCTCCTTCAATTCCGGGGTGATGTAGCGCTCGCCGTTCACGGTTGTCTGCTTGCGGATGTAGTCGTCGGGAACCGACCCGAGGTTCGACTTGGTGATCTCAATGAAGTATCCGAAGACCGAGGTGTAGCGGACCTTGAGCGACTTGATGCCCGTGCGGCCGATCTCCTTTTCCTGCAGGGTGGCGATCCAGTTTTTTCCCTCGTGGGAGGCCGACCGCACCTCGTCGAGGGCGGGATCGAACCCGCTGCGGATGAAGCCTCCTTCGCGAACCAGCGCCGGCGGCTCATCCACCAGCGCCTCGCGCAGGCGGCGCGTCAGCTCGGGCAGCGAGTGCAGGTGCTCGCCCATGCCGGCCAGGAGGTCCGACGGAAGCGCACCGCTCCAGCCGACGCCCAGGCAGGCCGCCAGCACCGGGATGCGCTCGAGCGACTGGGCGAGCGCGGCAAGGTCGCGCGCGTTTCCCGAGGGGCCGCCGAGCCTGGCGATCGCCCGCTCGATGTCCCGGATCTCGCCGAGGCGGGCGCGCAGGTCGCCCAGCAAAATCGCATCGTCGAGCAGGGCCTCGATGGCATCCTGCCGGCGCTCGATGCCGGCCACCTCGCGCAGGGGATGGAGCACCCATTCGCGCAGCAGCCTGGCTCCCATCGGCGTCGCCGACCGGTCGAGCACCGCCAAAAGCGTCATCCCGCGGCCGGCCCGCGAGGTCACGAGTTCGAGGTGGCTCTGAGTGGAAGCATCGAGGATCAGATACGAGCTGCGGCGGTAGGGGCGGAGCTGCCGGAGGTGTCCGGCCTGCCGGCGCATCTGCCTGGTCACATAATGCAGCAGCGCTCCCGCAGCTCCCACGCCGGCTGTGAGATCCGAGCAGCCGAATCCGTCGAGCGACTGGACTTTGAAATGTGCGAGGAGGATCTCCCCTGCGGGCTCCGGCTCGAAGAGATAACCGTCCAGCGGCGCCTGCGCTGGAACGGCGTCAAAAATTCCGGCCTGGTGCTCGGGGATCAGGATCTCGGCGGCGGAAACGCGGGCGAGTTCATCGAGCAGCGCCGGCATCGACTCCAGCTCGGTGAGCCGGAACTCGCCGGTGCTGAGGTCGCAGAACGCAAGGCCGAACTTCTCCCCCCGCCCGCAGACGGCGGCGAGGTAGTTCGGCTTCCGGTCGTCGAGGCCGAAGTCGTCGAGAGTGCCCGGGCTCAGGATCTGCGAGACCTCGCGGCGGACGAGCTTACCGGCCTGGACCTCGCCGACCTGGTCGCAGATCGCCACCCGCCATCCGGCGCCGATGAGCTTCTCGATATACCCGCGGGCCGCATGGAACGGGACGCCGCACATCGGCGTCGCGCCGCGCTTGGTCAGCGCGACGTTCAGAACTCCCGCCGCCTGGAGGGCGTCCTCGCCGAACATTTCGTAGAAGTCGCCGAGCCGGAAAAGCAGGAGCGTCCCGGGCGGCAGCTCGCGCCGTACGGCGTGATACTGCTGCATCATGGGAGTGAGCGTCTCGGCAGCCATGGGGAAATCAGCCCTGCGATAAAAATGCGGCAAGCGGGCTTGTGGCGGAGGCCTGGTCGAGCCGCATCGGCAGGCCAGCCTCGACCGCCTCGCGGGCGGCCTCGACCGTGCGGCGGAACGCGCCGGCCATCCGGACCGGATCGTCTGCGGCCGCGATTGCGGTATTCACCAGAACGGCGTCGGCCCCCATTTCCATCGCCTCGGCAGCATGGCTGGGGGCGCCGATCCCCGCGTCGACAACGACCGGCACCGTCGCCTGCCGGATGATGATCTCAATCTGCGCGCGGGTCTCGATGCCGCGGTTGCTCCCGATCGGGGAACCGAGCGGCATGACCGTTGCCGTGCCGACATCCTGCAGCCGCCGGGCCAGGACCGGGTCGGCATTGATATAGGGAAGAACCACAAAGCCCTCCTTGACCAGCACCTTCGCCGCCTCCAGCGTCTCGACGGGATCGGGCAGAAGGTAATGCGGGTCGGGATGAATCTCGAGCTTCACCCACATCGGCAGCCCGGCTGCGGCGGCGAGCCGCGCGAGGCGCACGGCCTCCTCCGCATTCATCGCACCGCTCGTGTTCGGCAGCAGCAGGTATTTTTCGGAATCCACAAAATCCAGAATGTTGGCAAACGGATCGCGCGTCCCGGTCAGGTCGGCCCGGCGCAGCGCCACGGTCACGATCTCCGCCCCGCTGGCCGCCAGGGCGTCGCGCATCGATTCGTTCGAGGAAAATTTCCCCGTCCCCAGCAGGAGGCGGGAGGAAAATTCCCTGCCGGCAATTGTCAGTCGTCCATTCACAAGCGGGACATCATGCATCCCCGACCCCCGCCCCGGCAATAAAGAAGGCAGCGAAGACTCTTCGCAACTGGCGATTGACAATGTTGCGCGTTCCCCATAAACAAGCCTTTTTCCCATGAAGCTAGCGGTCACCAAAGAAGCCCTCCTCGAAGGTCTGCAAAGAATCCAAAACGTCGTCAGCACCCGCGCGACACTCCCCGTACTCTCCAACGCACTTTTGGAGGCAACAGAATCCGGGGTGCGCCTAACAACGACCGACTTGGAAGTCGGGATCCGCTGCTCGATCGATGCCCGCGTCGAAAAGCCCGGGTCGACGACATTGCCGGCCCGGCGGCTTGCCGCCATCGTCCGCGAGCTCCCGAACGCCGAGATCATCATCGAGGTCGATGCGAAGAACATTGCCTCGATCCGCTGCGGCGCGAGCTTTTTCAAGATCTACGGACTTCCCCAGGAGGAATTCCCCGCATTCCCGGTGTTCAAGGAGCCGAAGTCTTTCACCCTCAAGCAGAGCGAGCTCCGCGACGGCCTCCGCAAGACTTCGTATGCGATCTCCTCGGACGAAACCCGCTACGTTCTGAACGGCATCCTGTTCTCGCTGGCCGACAACAAGCTCACGCTGGTTGCGACCGACGGCCGGCGGCTCGCCCTCTTCGACAGCGACATCGAGTTTCCAAAGAGCCACGAGCGCGACTTCATCCTCCCGACCAAGGCCGTCACCGAGCTCCAGCGCCTCCTCGGCGAGGAGGGGGATGTCACCATCTCCACCTCCGAGAACCTCGCCGCCTTCGAGCTGAACGGCGCCCAGCTCGCCTCGAAGCTCGTCGAGGGCAACTACCCGAACTACCGCCAGGTCATCCCCGGCGAGGCCAAGGAACGCGTCACCCTCGAGCGCGAATCGTTCCTCGACTGCGTTCGCCGCGTCTCCCTGCTCAGCAGCGACAAGACGAGCTCGGTCCGCCTGAACTTCACGAAGAACAACCTTGACATCACTGCCAACACGCCGGAGATCGGTGAGGCGAAGGAATCGATGGCGATCGCCTACCGCGGCAAGGATATCTCGATCGCGTTCAATCCGGAGTTCCTCATGGCTCCGCTCCGGAGCCTTACCAACGACGAGGTTTTCCTTGAGCTGATCGACGAGATGAGCCCGGGCGTCCTGAAAATCCAGACCCCGTTCCTCTACGTGATCATGCCGATGCGCGTCTCGGTGTGAGCCCGGACGGTCTCCTCTGGGGGATCGACCTCGGGGGCACAAAAATCGAAGGGGTCATCATGGACCCCGTGGCATCCTCGCCGGCGCTCCACCGGCTCCGCAAGCCGACCAACGCGTCGGAGGGCTACGCCGCCATCATCGGCCAGATCAGCGCGGTCCTCTCAGATCTCGAAGCCTCTTCGGGGCTGAAGCGTCCGCCACTCATCGGCATCGGCACACCGGGCGCGATCGAGCCATCCACCGGCCGGCTGAAAAATTCGAACACGACCTGCCTGAACGGCCAGCCGCTCCGGCAGGATCTCGAGGCCGCGCTGGGAAGCCGGTTGGCGATGGCCAACGATGCGAACTGCTTCGCGCTCGCGGAATCGATACTCGGCGCGGCCCGGGATGCGGACGTTGTTGCCGGGCTCATCCTCGGAACGGGCGTGGGCAGCGGGATCGTGGTCGGCGGACGCGTCCTGAACGGTCTCCACGGAATCGCCGGCGAGTGGGGTCACAACCCGCTGCGCGGGGAATCCCATCCCTGCTACTGCGGGCGCAAGGGCTGCATTGAAACGGTCATCGCCGGCCCTTCGCTCGAAAGGTATTACCGCGAGCAGGGCGGGACCGCACTCCGCCTGCCGGAAATTGTTGCGGCCGCCGCACGGGACGAGGCCCTGGCCACCAGGATCCTCTCCCGTCTCCGCGAAAAGTTTGCCGAAGCCATCGCCGCCGTTATCAACATCCTCGACCCCGATGCGATCGTCATCGGTGGCGGCGTCGGCAATCTCGACCTCCTCTACGCGGAAGAAACCCGGGCGGCGATCTGTACCCACGTTTTCAACGCGGAGCTCCGCACTCGGATCCTCCGGCCCGGCCTCGGCGACAGCGCGGGCGTTTTCGGCGCCGCCCTTCTGGCGCGGTCCTGATCAGCGGCTCAGCGGCCGAAGGGGCATCGGCTGCCCGTGGTCGAGCCAGGCTTCGCACACGCGGAAAAATTCCGCTCGCGAGGCTGTGCGCCGGATCTCGTGAAGAAAGCCATCCGCCCCCTCGATCCCCTCGCCCAGGAAGTTCATGTATTTTTTCATTTTCTGGACCTGTGATTTCTCCGGCACGTCGGGTGAGCAGGCGGCCTCGTAAAGTTCCCCGACAAACGCCAGAACATCCCGGCCGGCAGGCAGCTGCGGGGTGCGTCCGGCCAGGTGGTCGCGGATCTGCGAGAAAATCCACGGGTTGCGGACCGCGCCGCGGCCGATCATCAGCCCGCGCGCGCCGGTCAGCGCGAGCACGTGCGATGCGTCGGCGGCAGAGGACACGTTGCCGTTGGCGAGCACAGGGAAGGGCAGGCGCCCGACCGCCTGCGCGATCCGGTCGAGGTGAACGTGCGGGCGGTATTTTTCGGCGACCGTACGGCCGTGCACGCTGAGCAGATCGATCCGGTGGCGGGAAAAAACTTCGAGGAGGACGTCGAACTCCGCAGGATCGGAAAACCCGATCCGGGTCTTGACGGTGAACGCCCCTGTGATCCCCGCCCGCAGGGCGCCAAGCAGCTCGTCGATGCGGGCCGGATCGCGCAGAAGCCCGCCGCCCGCGCACTTGCGGTAGACGACCGGAGCCGGGCACCCGAGGTTGAGATCGACGGCGGCGATCGGATGCCGCTCGAGCGCGCGGGCGGTCCGCACCATCGCCTCGACATCGTTGCCGATGATCTGCGCCACGACCGGGCGGCCGGTCGGGTTTTCGAGGATCGACTTCAGGATCGTGCGCTCCGGGCGGTAGTGCGGGGTGACCCGGAAGAACTCGGTGAAATAGAGATCCGCCCCGCCGTGGCTCGCGATCAGCTTCCAGAATGGCAGGTCGGTGATGTCCTGCATCGGAGCCAGCGCGAGAACCGGAGCAGGGGCGGCGAGCAGGCGTGCCAGGCTCACTGCTCCCCCATCCATTTGGCGGCGACGTGGCCGGCGCGGGTTCCGGTCGCCAGGCAGCCCTGGATGAGATACCCGCCGGTCGGCGCCTCCCAGTCGAGCATCTCGCCCGCAACAAAGATCCCGGGCCGTGCACGGAGCATGAGGTTCTCGTCGACCCCGCACCACCGGACGCCCCCGGCCGAGGAGATCGCCTCGCTGAGCGGACGCGGACCGGCAAGGCGGATCGGGCAGGACTTCACCGCAGAGGCAAGGGCCGGGACAGATGTCCACGACTCACGCAGGGGATGGTGCGCAAGAAGCGCGCGGGCAACCAACCCCAGACGCCAGCGCTCGGCGGCCTCGTGAAGGTGCAACCGCTTGGGCTCCGGCATCCGCCTCAAAAGCTCCTCGAGCGAAAAGGCGGGCTTGAGATCGATCTGGAGAACCGGGTCGACCATCTTCCGCAGCTCCGGCGTGAGGGCGTAAACAGGACCGCCTTCCAGCCCGTATCCGGTGATCAACAATTCCCCGCTGACCGCCTGCCCGCCGGCATGGATGGATACATTTTTCAGCGGCTGGCCTTCAGCAGCGGCGAGGAATTCTTCAGTCCAGGCACACTCCCATCCACAGTTCGACGGCTCGAGCGCCGCGACATCGACCCCCGCCTGCCGAAGGATCCCGACCCAGCCGCCATCCGATCCAGTCGATGGCCACGACCCGCCGCCAAGCGCCAGAACCACCGCGCCGGCTTCCACACGGACAGCCCCCGAGGGCGTCTGGAATTCCAGTGCCCCCTGCCCGGCCAGACCGCGCCACCGGTGGCGGGAGAAAAATTCCACCCCTTGCGCGCGCAGCCGGGCCACCCAGCGGCGCAGCAGCGGGGCCGCCTTCATCCCCGCCGGATAGACCCGGCGGCCGGCGCCGACAAATGTTTCCACCCCGAGCCCCTCTGCCCACTCCCGCGTCGCGTCGGGGCCGAACCCGTCGATCAGACCGCCCCACAGAAACTCCGGCATCCCCGGTCCGCTGTAGCGCGCGGCGAAGTTCGCGTCGATCCGCGTGATGTTCAGCCCGCCACGGCCGGCCACCAGAAATTTCCGGCCGACCGAGGGCATCGCATCGAAGACAGCGACGCGCACCCCGGCCGCGGACGCCACCTCGGCAGCCCGCAAACCGGCCGGGCCGCCACCGACCACGCAGAGCCTTCCGCGTCCGTTCATTCGCAGCAATCGCTTCCCATTCCGGAAAAGCATGCCGCCGATCCCGCCGGCAGGCAACCCCCAAGCACCGGCCCAGATCCGCGCGTAAGCGCTGATCTGGTGAAACACGTTCCGTGTTCCTCTACATTGCACTTGGCTCCGACAGGCATGTAGCGGAATTCTGAAAGAATTTCGTCTCGATAACCTCTCGATGATGTTTCCGCGCTCGCAGTCTCATTGGAAGCCGTTCTCCGCTCCTTTTCCTTTCCTCACGCGCGGATTTGGGACCGGCATCGCCACGGACGGCCCGGGGTTTCCACTTCCCGCCGCGGGCGCCATGTGTTAGTCACACTCCCATGCAAATCGAAAAGCTGTCCGCGGACGGAGTGACGACCCTGAAACTCTCGGGGGAAATCGATTTGCACGCCTCGCCCGTTCTCCGGGAAAACCTTCTGAAGTGCGCGAAGGAGAAGTCGCCACGGCTCCTGCTGGACTTCACGGAGGTCGCCTACATCGATTCCAGCGGACTTGCAACGCTCATCGAATATGTGCGGGAGTGTGAGGCGTTCTCAGGAAAGCTTGCGCTGTTCGGACTCCAGAAAAAGGTCCGCACGATTTTTGATCTCGTCCGTCTCAACGAGCTGTTTGTGATCAGCGGCTCGACGGAGGAGGCCATGGCCGCCCTCGACTCCAAATGAGCGTGGCCGGGCATCTGGGCTGCTTCCTCGAGCTCAACGCCCGCATTTTTTACTGGCTCTTCGTCGGTCCCTTCAAAGGGAAACCGGTGAACATGTCGGCGGTCTTCCACCAGATGGTCCGGATCGGCGTGCAGGCGTTCCCGATGACCGCCCTCACCGCGCTCAGCATCGGGCTGACCATCGCGATGGTGGGGGCGCAAGAGCTCTCGCGGATGGGTGCGGCCTCGTATGTCCCGGACCTCGTCGCCATCACGATCCTCAGCGAGCTGGGCCCGCTCCTCGTCGGGGTCGTGGTCATCGGTCGGAGCGGCTCAGCAGTCACCGCTGAGCTCGGCACGATGAAGGTCGGCGAAGAGATCGAGGCCCTCGAGGTCATGGCGATCAACCCGGTGCGCTTCCTCGTGCTGCCCCGCTTCCTGGCGATGATGGTCATGCTCCCCGTGCTGACCGTGTTCGGCGACTACATCGGGATGGCCGGCGGCTGGACGATCTGCCACTTCGCGCTCGACATGAACACGGCGGCCTATGTCCAGAGGATGCTTTTTGCAAGCCATCCGATGGACCTCTACTCCGGCATCGTGAAAAGCGTGGTCTTCGCGTGGCTCATCATCACGATCTCCTGCCAGGCCGGCCTGAATGTCACCGGCGGCGCCGAGGGCGTCGGGCAGGCCACCACCTCGTCGGTTGTCACCTCGATCCTCGCCATGCTCGTCGCCAACGCGATCCTCACGGCGCTCTTCTTCTTTTTTTAAAGCCATGGGCGAACCCATCATCGAGATCCGGGACCTTGTCCGCACGTTCGGAGACCGCACGGTCCTCAACGGCGTGACGTTCCAGGTCGAGAAGGGCGAAACGATGATCATCATGGGCGGCTCCGGCTGCGGCAAAAGCACCCTCCTCCGGCACATCATCGGCTCGATCAAACCCACCTCCGGCTCGATCAAAATTTTCGGCCGCGAGATCACCACCATGCCCCAGCCGGAGCTCGAACAGCTCCGCCTCCGCTTCGGCATGAATTTCCAGTTCGGCGCCCTCCTCCAATCCCTCACCGTCGGCGAAAATGTCGCCCTCCCCCTGATCGAGAACAGCCGGGTCGACCCCGCGATCGTCGACCTCGTCGTCAAAATGAAGCTCGAACTCGTCGGTCTCACCGGCTTCGAGCATCTTAAGCCGGCGGAGATCAGCGGCGGCATGCGCAAGCGCGTCGGCCTCGCCCGCGCGGTCGCCCTCGACCCCGAACTCCTCTTCAGCGACGAACCGACATCCGGCCTCGATCCGATCATGACCGCTGTCATCGACCAGCTCACCCTCGACCTCACCCGCAAGCTCGACATGACCGCCGTCGTCGTCACCCACGACATGGTCAGCGCCTTCCGCATCGGCACCCGCATGATCGTCCTCGGCGCCGGACGCCGCGCCGGAACTATCATTGCCCAGGGAACCCCCGACGAGATCCGCAACCACCCGGACCCCGAGGTCCAGCAGTTCATCAAGGGTGAACCGGACGGCCCGGTCCCCCTCAAGCTCTCCCCGGAGGACTACATCGACCGCCTCCTCGGACACGAACGCGAAAAGGGCGTCCGCTACTGAACGGGAAGGGTTCCGGACCAGTGCTGGCCACTCCCACGCCGAGGTGCCGTCGACATCCCGCCCGGCATCTCCTGCAAAAATGTCGCCACCACCTGTGGAAGCGGTAGACAAAGTGTCCGGAAGGATTTTAGTCTGCCGGCGATGAGAATGATCCTCCCCCTGTTGGTGTGTGTATGTGTCCATTGGTCAACCACTTTGATATCCGCAGCGCAGCCGGCCGCGGCCGCGCCCAGCGTCGAGCAGCGGCTCTCGGCGATGGAGGCTTATTTCAGCAATACCGATCCCGCCGCCTCCCTGAAGGCTGCTGATGGAAGTGTCCCGGCCGGGCTCACGACGCCCGCCGTCGGCGTCCCCGGACCCGGCCATAACACGTGGATGATGACATCCGCGGCACTCGTGCTTTTCATGACGCTTCCGGGCCTCGCCATTTTCTACGGCGGACTGGTCCGGAGGAAGAACGTTCTGTCGATCCTGGCCCAGTGCATGGGGGTGACCACCCTTGTCACGATCATCTGGTGGGCGGCTGGCTACTCGCTGGCATTCAGTCGGGGGAATCCGTTCCTCGGCGGGCTGGATTTCGCATTTTTGCGGGGTGTCACCGCGCGGCCGAATCCGGATTTCTCCTCGTGGGTCTCGCAGGACGTCTTCGCGATGTTCCAGATGATGTTTGCGATCATCACGCCGGCGCTGATCGTCGGGGCGGTCGCCGAGCGGATGCGGTTCCAGGCGATTCTGACATTCATCGCGCTCTGGATGTTTCTCGTCTACCTGCCGGTCACCCACATGGCCTGGGGACCGGACGGCCTGATGAACGGCGTGTGGAACCCTGACGCAAAAATCCGGGCGATCGACTTTGCCGGAGGGACGGTGGTGGAAATGGCATCGGGCTGGAGTTCGCTGGCTCTCTGTCTGATCGTCGGGCGCCGGATGGGATACGGGCGCGAGCTTTTTGCGCCACACAGCATGGTCATCTGTATGATCGGCACCGGGATGCTCTGGGTGGGATGGTATGGGTTCAATGCGGGCAGCGCGATTGCCGCCGACGGTGTGGCCTCGAACGCCTTCGTCGCGACGACGCTGGCCGGTGCGGTCGCCAGCGGGACCTGGGCGTTTGCGGAATTCCTCACACGCGGCAAGGCCAGCGTGCTCGGGTTCTGCTCGGGCATCGTCTCCGGCCTGGTGGCCATCACGCCCGCCTGCGGGTTCGTCAATCCCAGCGGGGCGATGGTCATCGGCATCCTGGGCGGGCTCATCCCGTTCTTCGCCGTCTACAAGTTGAAAGCGTGGTTCGCCTACGATGATTCGCTCGACGTTTTCGGGATCCATGGCGTAGCAGGAACGCTTGGCATGGTCCTGACCGGGATCCTGGCCGATAGCGCGGTGAATCCGAACCTCCTCGGGGCCGCCGCGCAGGCGAACGGTCTTGCCGGACTTGTCGGCAACGGGCTCTGGCTCGAACAGCTCAAAGCAATGGGCGTGACCTTCGCCGTGGCGGTGGCGGGCACGGCCGTGGCCGCCTATTCCGTCCGCGCGATCATGCCCGTGCGCATCACCCCGGAGGAAGAACACTCCGGCCTCGATATCGCGGAGCACGGCGAAGAGGGCTACATCCTTTAACGGCGGCCCCGAAACACGTTCCGTGTCTCGCTGCGCTCATGCCAACCCCGGTGCGTAACAAAAGTCTCTAAAACATTGCGGCGGGCAGCACGCCGCTCGTCGGCGGGCACTTAGCGAAATTTTGAAAAAATTTCGTCCGGGCGATCGAACCGGCGATCCGTATTTCAGCTACGGCTTACTCATGGCGGCCAGCGCCTCGCGGGCGAGGCGTTTGGCCGTCGCCTGCTCGAACCGGGGATTCGACGCCTCGGTGAAATCCGCCTTCGCCTCGGCGGTTTTTCCCAGCGCCAGATTGGCCCGCCCGCGGTTGTAAAGGATGTAGGCATCTGTCGGCGCAAGCGGAAGGGCGGCATCAAACTCCGTGACCGCCTCCTCAGGCCGATTCAGGAGCAGAAGCGCATCTCCCAGGCGGTTGTGAGCCTTGGCGGCAAACGCTGCCGACTGTGCGTGATCGGCCGGCAGGCACCGCGGGAGGAGCCGCAGCACGGATTCGCAGGTTTCAGCGGCTGCGACCACCTTCGGCGAGGGAGCCGACAGTCCTTTCAGGTCCTCCTTGACGCGCTCGAGCAGGGCGTCCATTACCGGCGCGGAATAGTCGCCGGCACCGCGGGTATCCGCGAGGGATTCGAGCTGCTTCAGGCATTCCGAGGGGCTTCCCGATTTGGCCTGCCTGGCAAGCTGGACCGGATCGGCAGGCGGCAGGGGATTGGAAGTTGAAGCTGCGATTGCCGGAACCGACGTGACCAGCGCAGCCGGAGCCGCGGCGCCGGCAAGATAGATGTCATCGCCGACCAGCCGTGAGTATTCCGCCGGCACCTGCGCGCCATCCGTGCGGGCGAGCACGCCGGCCCGCGTCCGCTTGAAGACCTGCTCGATGGTGAGTCCGGGCGTGCGCATGTGCTTGAGCAGCTCCTCAGTGTAAAGTCCGTTCGATCCGTCGCCGTCAAAGGCGACCCGCCCGGCATCGGTGGAAAACGCGATCAGAGATCCCGCCGGCGGCGTCATTTCAGCGAGTCCGGCATGCCCGGTCGCGCTCCGGGTGCGGCCGGATCGCGCGAGCGGCGTGTTCCGGCAGGCATCGAAAATGACCAGGTTGCAGCGCGCTCCGGAGGCGCTCATGTCTGCAACGGCCTGCTCGGCATTGAATAGCCGGGTCTCTGCGAGCATGCGGAGGGTGATGTCATCCGCGCCGTCCGGCTGGAATCCGGACTTGAGCGGGATGAGGTAATTCGACCCCGCCACCGAGATCCCGTGCCCGGCATAATACAGGAGAGCGACCTCGGCGCCGGGCAGGGATTTGCGGAACTCCCCGACCGCCCGGATCACTTGGTCCCGTGTGAGGTCGTGGCGCTCCATGACGAAAAATCCAAGGCTGCGGAGGGTGCGGGCCACAGCCCTGGCGTCGTTGTCGGTATTGCGGAGCGCCCCCACGGCGGACTCGTAGCGGGCATTTCCAATGACGAGGGCGGTGCGCGGGTTGGTGCTGCCCGGAGCCCCTGGGGCGAGGCAGAAAACGACCCCCGCCAGAACCGCAAGCCGAAGCGGCCGGACAAAGATTCTTGCGGGTGAAATCGGGTGCCTCATGGAGTGCGGGCAGGCGCGCGGAAATCCGCTTCCACTCGCCACCCAAGGCTGGCACTATGCGAAAAACTCCTCCATGCGGCAAGCGTCAACCCCTTCCTCTACCGCGTCCCTAGCCGTTCTGGCGACAGCCGTTCTTCTAACTGGCTGTGCCACGCTCCCCGAGCGCGCCGCGCAGCCCTCGCTCCTCCCGGGCGATCCGAAGGCCCCGTCCCAGGTCACGCCCGGCGAGGCGCTCGCCCTTGCCGAAGTCTATTCGCGTCACGCGTGGCGGCCGTTCGCCCGCAACATCCTGCACGGCCCCGATCCGGTCGGCGTTCAGGTCGACACTCCCGACGCCGGCTACCGCCCGGTGTCCGGGCGGGACGGGTGGTGGGTGCCGGGCGAGGTCAACACCGGCATCCCGTACAAGTGGGGCGGATTCGATGATCCGGCGGCATTCGACCGGGCCATCGCCTCGGGCCTTGCGGCCGGCGATGTCTCCTCGCCGGCAAAGCGCGCGGCCGACAACGCGGCGGTGAGCCCGCATGCCGCCGGCGTCGACTGCTCGGGATTTGTGTCGCGCTGCCTGAAACTGCCAGTCGGGCACGACTCTGCGAGCCTGCCCTCGCTCTGCGATGTGCTTTCCAGCCCCGGGCAGCTGCGCCCCGGCGACCTGCTCAACATCCCGCGCCGGCATGTCATCCTGGTTGCAGGCTGGGCAAGACCGGACCGGTCCTGGATTTACTACTACGAGACCGGAGGCATTCCGGATTGGAAGCCCGCGCTCAAGCAGGCTCCGCTCGACGCGCTCATGGCGCTGGGCTACCAGCCGCTCAGATACCGCGGCATGGCCCGCGAAGCGGTGCCGTCGGGCAAGGAGGTGCTCACCCGCGCGATCCGGGCCCGCGCGATCAGCATCCCGAACCCGGTGGTCGGAGATCCCTGATCCGGCCGGCACCCATGTTCCCGCGGGGGATCAGATTATCTTCAGCGGGAAATGAGCGTTTCGAAACTAGGGCTGCGTTGACCCATCGACCTCGGGGGCAACTGCCGACTTTGCAGCCTCCGCCTCTTTGGCTTTCTGCAAAAGGTAGGTGCGGGCCTCGGAGGGATGGATGGCAAACCCGTCTTCCTCGGCCATGTCGATGATATCAAAGAGGAGGCCCTCCACCTTGTCGAGGCCGGCAAGTGCCGACTCGGCATCCTCCAGCGCATGGCCGATGTCTTTGGCGGCGTGGCGCAGGTGGTCCTCGACTTCTTCGGATGCATTATATTCCGATTCCTCGTCCTCGTTGAGATCTTCACCACAATCCGCGCAATCCTCATCGGTGCATTCGGCGGTTTCGGAAAGGGCCTCGGTTTCGACAACCTCGATCACGTCAGGAAGCGCCCATTCCTCCAGCAGGCTGTGGCAGTCCTCGAGGATCTGGTCCGCGGCCTGCAGCGCGAACGCGCAATCCTCCTTGGCGTGAGCAATGTCGGACGCGGCATGGTCGAGGTCGCTCAGCGAGTGGAGGTAGGTCTTGAGCGCCCGCGCGATGCGCTTGTTCAGACGTTTGTTGCCGGGTTTTTTTTCGAGATAAGCAGCGAGGGTAATCGTTTCCATGGTGGGTATGGTGAGTGCGGAGCCATTCTCTCACCGGGGTGGCCGGAAGCAAGCTTGTGACGAAATTGTCACAATGCCGGCTCCTCCGGAAAAAAGGACTTTCCTCCCGCCCGCGCTCATGCGAGGGGATCGTCCGATGTTTATCCCGAGCAATCCCTCGCGCCTTCCGGATGCCGGGCGGCCCGCATTGTGGCGGCTCGCTCTGGCCTTCGCCATCGTCTACCTGGGCTACGGGCTGAATTTCCTTGCTGTCAAAGTGGGGGTCGAAACCCTCCCGCCGTTTCTCTTTGCCGGATCGCATATCTTTCTGGCGGGTGCCCTGATCATGACCTGGCAGCTCGCGCGCGGACAGTCGGCAGCCATGTCCGCCGGCGGCTTCTGCCGCGCCGGCTTCTCGAGCTTCTTCCTGTTCGTCGGCGGGGTCGGGCTCGTCACCGCCGGGGAGAAGCTGGGCGTCGCATCCGGGGTGGCAGCAATCATCAAGGCCTCGGTGCCCCTCTGGGTGACGGTCTTCGAAACCATCCGCCCCGGCGGCGAGCGCGGCAACTCCCGCATGGCCATCGGCCTGGCGATCGGCGCTGCCGGTGTCATCGTCATGGTCGGACCGCAGATCGATCCACACACGGCGAACGCGCACCCGCTCGGCGTCGGACTGCTCGTCCTCTCGGCGATCCTGTTTGCCATCGGCACAATCTTCGTGCGCCACCATCCGCCGTCGGAATCGGTCGTGGCGAGCGTCGCCTGGCAGATGGTCATCGGCGGCATCTACCTGCTCGTGCTCGGCCTCGCACGAGGCGAGGCGGATGCGGTGCATGCCGCCGACTTCACCCGGCCGGTGATGGCCGCGTTTTTCTTTCTGCTGTTCGTGCACTCGATCGCCGCGTTCTCGGCATTGAACTGGCTCCTCCGCCACCTGCCCGCCTCGCTGGTGACGACCAAATTCTTTGTCTCGCCGGTCGTGGCAGTGACCGCCGGCTGGCTGGTGCTCGGAGAGATGGTAACACCGCTCACCGTGGGCAGCATGGTCATGATCCTGGCCGGAGTAGCTGTCATCCTCTGGGCGGGAACCGGCGGACACGAGCCGGCCCTGCGGCCGGATGATCCTGATGAGCTGGAGGATTAGTGTGCGCCGTGCGCGTGCCGTCGCCCGTCCAGACAGCCGTGGCCGCAGCCGCCCGGGGTGGTTTCGGTTTGGATCGTGGAATGCGCGATGCCGAAATGCTCGTGGAGTCCGTGGGACATCTCATGCAGAAGCCCGTCGGGGTCGGTAACCCCTGCAATCTGGACATGGGCGCTGAGCGCGATTTTGTTCGAGCTGAGCGACCAGACGTGGAGGTCGTGGATCCCGGCGACGCCCGGCTGCGCAAGCAGCCACTTGTTCAGGGCCGGAAGGTCGACGCTCTTCGGGGCCGCCTGCAGCGCGAGATTGAGCGACTCGACCAGCAGTTCCCATGAGCTGAAGAGGATCATCCCGGCGATCGCGATCCCGACAAGCGGATCCACGATCGTCCAACCGGTCAGGAGGACGACCCCGCCTGCCAGCACCACGCCGAGCGAAACGCCCGCGTCGGCCGCCATGTGAATAAAGGCTCCACGGATGTTCACGTCGTCCTTGCTTCCCTTCATGAAGAGCAGGGCGGTCACGCCATTGACCAGGATGCCGATGCCGGCCACCGCCATCAGGATCCCGCCGGGTACCGGACCGGGTTCACGCAGCCGGCCCACAGACTCCCACAGGATGAGCGTCACGCCCGCAACGAGGAGAAAGGCGTTGATGGCGGCCGACTGGATACTCACCGCGCCAAACCCGTAGGTGAACCGCCCGGACGGCCGCCGGCCTTGGAACCAGTAGCCGATCCACGCGAGCACCAGGCTGATCACGTCGGCAAAGTTGTGCATGCCATCGGCGACCAGCGCCATCGAATCGACCCGGAAACCGATAAGGATCTCGACGGCAACAAAAGTCGTGTTCAGCGTGATGCCGATCGCAAACGCGGCCCCGAACGACTTGGGTGCGTGCCCGGCGTGGTCGTGGTGGTGTTCAGCCATGGGGCGGAAGGTTGTCGGCGAGCGGCCGGGACGGCCAGCCAATTTTTCCGAATCTCCACCGGACGGATTCTCCTGCGCAAGCGGCAGTAGGCGGCCCGGACGGCCGCCTCAAAACGAGAAGGCGGCGCCAGTCACGATCCCGATCTCGTCGGGCCCGATGTTTTCCTTGTCCGGCTCGGACATGTTTGCGTTGGAGAGGTGGTGCCACATCGCACCGGTCCAGACCGCCCAGCGGTCGGAGATGTCGTAGCGGATGCCGGCAGACGCGAGCATGATGAAGGTGAACTGCTGTCCGAGGCCCTTGTCATATTTATCCGAGGTGTTCGCATCGGCGTAGCCCATGCCCGCCCCGCCGCCCGCAAAAAGCGACCACGGCGAGTTGCCGATCGGCATGATAAAGCGAAGCTGGGGCCCCCAGCCGAGGTAGTAGCTCTCGGGCCCGTTGAAGATCGCCGCGGCGAAGAATGTCGAGCGGAACTGCGTCCGGATCCTCACCGGGCCGAGCTCAAGCGCCCGGAACGGCTCGAAGTCGAGCGAGAGCATCTGCGTGAGAAAAAAGTACCGGTTCGGGTTATTGTCGAAGTTGAACATCTGCGCCGACTCGAGGGAAACCGCCCACTTGTATCGGACATCGGTGAACGTGCACTCGATGGGAGGCGGGGTTCCGGCGCGGGCGATCAGGCAGGTGCAGAGAACAACGGCTGCCGCCAGGAATTTTGCTTTCATGTGAGGCCGGACCATCGCTTGGAAGCCGGGCGGATTTCAAGAACAATCCCGGCGCGCTCAGGCGGCGAGAAGCTTCCGGTAGGTCGCAAGGGCCAGGAGCGGGAAGTGCTGCCGGTACATGTCGTATTTGAGATAAAAGACGCACGGAAAACCGGTGCCGGTCGTGGCTTCCTCGTCCCACGAGCCGTCCGCGTTCTGCTGTCGAACGAGCCACGAGATGCCGAGGCGGATCGAATCGCGGCGGGCGTCGCCGCAGGCGCAGAGCCCCATGAGCGCCCAGGCGGTCTGGCTGGGCGTGCCGGGCCCGCGGCCTTTGAGGGCGGGAAAATTGTAGCTCTCGCAGGTCTCGCCCCAGCTGCCGTCGTCGTTCTGGCAGCTCTCGATCCAGTCCCGTCCGCGGCGGATCCATTCCTGATCCATGTTCTCTCCGATGGCCGCAAGCCCGCGGAGGGCCTGCCAGGTCCCGTAAATGTAATTCACCCCCCAGCGGCCATACCAGGACCCGTCGGTCTCCTGGGTGCGGCGCATGAGCGCGATCGCGCGGCGGACGGCCGTGCACTGCCGCTCGTGGCCGATGTAGCCGAGCAGTTCGAGCACGCGGGCGGTGAGGTCGCTGCAGGTCGGATCAAGGATCGCATTGTGGTCGGCAAACGGCACGTGCTCGAGCCACGAGGCGTTGATGTCTTTGTCAAAGGCCGCCCAGCCGCCGTCGGCGCACTGGAAGCTGAGAAGCCAGTCGAGCGCCCGCCGGCAGGCGGCCTCGCGGGCCACCGGATCGCGCGGGGCAACATGCCGCAGGGCCATCAGGACCATCATCGTGTCGTCGGTGTCCGGATAAAATTTATTCTCGTGCTCGAATGCCCACCCGCTCGGCTCGACGTCGGGAATCCGGACCGCCCAGTCGCCGGCGAAGCGGACCTCCTTCTGCTCGAGCCAGCCGGCCGCGCGGCCGAGCGCCGGGTGGTCCGCGGGAAGCCCGGATTCCGCCAGGGCGATCGTCGTGATCGCGGTATCCCAGACCGGCGAGAGGCAGGGTTGGATCCGGAAGCCGTCCGCATCCTCGACAAAGAGACCGGCAAAATCCTCATCCGTCTTCCGGACGAGCGGGTGGTCGGGCGGATACCCGAGCACACGCAGGGCCATCATGCCGTTGAGCATGGCCGGGAAGATCGCGCTCAGGCCGTCGCTCCCCTCGCCCATGCGCTCGACCATCCAGGATTCTGCCGCCTTGAGCGCGCGGCGGCGGAGCGGGTGGATCGGCAGGCGGTTGTAAAATTTCAGCAGGCGGTCGCAGCGCAGGAAAAAGTTCCGCCACGCCCAGAACCGGTCTTCCTTTTTGAGCGAGAGGTCGGTGTTTTCGAGTCCGGCGGGGTAGAGCTCGTGGAGCTGCATGGCAGCCGGGAGCGTGCGGGTCGGCTTGTAGTGGTTGAGGATCGTCAGCGGCGCGATGATCGTCCGGCTCCACGCCGACATCTCGTAAAGGTTGAAAAAGAACCAGCGCGGAAGCAGGAAAATCTCCGGGGGGATCGTCGGAACGTATTGCCAGGGAAACTGGCCGAGCAGGGCGAGGTAGAGCCGCCCGTAGGTGTTCATCTGAGGGATGCCGCCGAGGCGAAGGATGTTGGCCCGCGCCTCGAGCATCCAGTCGGCGTTCGGCGAGTCGCCGGCCAGCTTGAGCGCGAAGTAGGCCTTGATCGACGCGTTGATCTCGGAGGGTCCGCCGACAAAAATGTTCCACCCGCCGTCGGCAAGCTGCTTGCGGCGGATGTGCGCGGCACACTTGTCCTGGAGGCCGACATCGACCGATCCGCTCCAGTGCATGTAAAGGATGTAATCGCAGCAGAGCGTCGCATCGACAAAAAGCTCGCCCTCCCAGCGTCCGTCGGGCTGTTGGAGGCGGAGCAGGTTTTCCTGCGACCGTGCCACCGCATCGTCGACCGAGGGCACGGAGGCGAAGCGGGCGCTCCCGCCATCGAACTCGGGAACCTTGTGAATCGATGCGCTCATCGGACAGCAGGTTCGGATTTTGGCGGCCGACCGGTCTTATGGCCGTTTCCGGCGCTCACCCCGTCGAACGGCTGGACGTCCGCGCCCTCGACGCGGAGCGGAGGCTTCGGACCGAAGTTGAATGCGATGTTCGCCCACGTATCGCCCGGGCGTCCGTCGCTGCCGAGCGTCGCCGTTGGCTCGTAGCCGCAGTGCACCATGCAATGCTTGCAGCGGGGGTCCCGCGCCTTGCCGCCGACCACCCCGTAGTTTTCCCAGGGCGTTTGCTCCAGAAGGTCGCTGTAGCTCGCGTGGTGGGCATCGGTCATCAGGTAGCAGGGGCCCTTCCACCCGCGCACGTTCCGCGTCGGAATCGCCCAGGCCGAACACGTCAGATCCCGCTTGCCGGAGAGAAAATCCAGGTAGATCGGCGTGCCGAAAAACGTGAACCGCTCCGCCCAAGCCCGGACGTCCTTGAATTTTTCTGTGGTCATCTCGCGCGTGAGAAAAAACTTTTCCGGATCGAGGTTGAGGCGCTTGGCCATGTCGACCTTGGCGGCATCGTAGTCGTAGCCCGGGGAGATCGTATGCCCGTCCACGCCGAGCCACGAGAGGTAGTCGAACATCCGCTCGATCTCGCCCATGTCGGTCTCGCGGTAGACCGTCGTGTTTGTGGCGACCTGGTAGCCGAGGATCTTCGCCATCCGGATGGCAGCGATGCATTCTTTGAAGACGCCTTCGCGCTCGACGATCAGGTCGTGCGTGCGCTCGAGCCCGTCGAGGTGGACGTTCCAATACATCCAGCGGGACGGCCGGATCGGATCCGCCACGCCTTCCGTCGCGCGGGTGATCTCCTCCGCCTGTTCCCTGGTGATGAGGTCCTCGGCCAGCAGGCTCTTGATCCTTGCCTCGATGTCGCTTGTGCTTCCCTGCGACTTCCGGAGAGAAACGAGCTCGGCGGCCAGATACTCGCGCATCTTTTTGCGCATGAAGACGCCGTTCGTGCAGATGTAGACGATGCGCTTCTGCGCGAGGAGCCCGGCCACGAGCTCCCCGATCTGCGGGTAGATGAGCGGCTCGCCACCGCAGATCGAGATCATCGGCGCGTCGCATTCCTCCGCCGCCCCGAGGCAATCCTCCAGCGGCATCACGTCCTTCAGCGATGTCGAATACTCGCGGATCCGCCCGCAGCCGGTGCACGTCAGGTTGCAGGTGTGCAGCGGCTCGAGCTGCAGGACCGTCGCAAATTTTTTCACGCCCCGGACTTTTTTCCCGATGATGTAACCCGCAATCCGGGCGGTGAGTGCGAGCGGAAACCTCATAAGCCCCGCACTAGACGGGCACATCCCCCGTGTGTCAAGCGCCCAGACCCGCCAGGCCGAACGAATGACGGGGATTGCGGAGTTCCCCGCCGGGGCCATCAAAACCATACACAGTACAGAATAACACAAAACCACTTGACAAATATGTTCCGATTGTGCTTTTCGTCGAAAGTCAGTTCGAAGCCTTACAGTCCTTACAAAATCTTCCCCCTGCCCTCGCATGAGACGCCTTACCTCAGCAGCGTGGTATCGTTTGCAAGCATTTGCATTCACGACCTGTGGCCTTGCCACAGGCCTCCTCATTTCAACCTGGTTTCAGGAGTCTCCCCGGCATTCGCAGGCACACCCGACCAGGACGGATTCAGGCACGGTGGGCAAGGCCGAGCAGACGGGATCGCGCAACGTTTTGTCCGAAGCGCTGGAGCCCCGGAAGCCCCACGCGGCCGACGGCGCAGTCGGGAGCGACGTTCTCGGTGCGATCCTCTGCACGCCAGAGAGCGATCTCGTGGGTGTCTGCCGCGGGATCGGCGCTTTGGTGCGGCTGGACGATGCCGGAGCGCTAGCTGCCTTCCGCCGCCTGGCAACCAGACCGCCGCGTTCGGACTATGTCGGCTCGCTGGTTGCGGCCTACCTCTGGAGCCGCGCCGCCAGGTCGGATCCTGCGTGCGCCAGACCGGAGGGCTGGGGACTCGAGAATTTTCCGGGACTGTCGCCCGACCTGCTGGCGGTCCGGGGTCTCGCGAGCATCCGCGAGGCCCTCATGCAAAACCGCCCGGTGTCGTTCGATGAGCGCAAAGCCTTTTTTACCCAGTCCTTCCGCGACGACCCGATCGGCACGTTCGAGTTGTGGCTCCGCGGCGTGAACGACTCCGACCGCATGGACGAGATGGGCTGGTTCAGCGAAGCGGTGGCGGATCCCTCGAACCGGGCCGAGGCCATCCGGCGCCTGATCCGCTCCGGCATGCAGCCTGAGCAAGTCGCATCCCTGATCGACCGGCTGGCCGGAGTCTGGATGCTCCAGGACCCGCAGGGCTACGAGCAATGGCTCAACGATCCGCTGCTGGCATCCTGCCGGGACCGACTGCAGCAGCTCTACATTGCCCGCCGGTGCACGATCGATCCCTCCGCCGCCTGGGCGCTTACAGAGGCACTACCCGCCGACATGCGGGCCGCCGCCCGCAGAAACGGCAGCAGGGTGCTGGCGGCGGACAAGCCCGACCTCGGCATGAACTACCTGGCCGGAGTCACCGATCCCAACGAGCGCCGGGAAATCGTGAAGGTTTTTGGCGAAAGCCTCGCCGTGCGCCACTTTGACAAGTGGAAGGGCTGGCGGGATTCACTGCCGCCAGCCGAACAGGATGCCGTCAACGAGGCCGCATTCGAATCCTGGGTCGTCGAGGACGTTGCGGGGGCTTTGGAGTGGCTTCGCAAGCAGCCCAACGGGCCCGCCAAAACCGGGATGATCACCGAGACCGCCTCACGCTACGCCATGGATCAGCCCGAGACCATGGCGGAGTGGATCCGCACCCTGCCCGACAAAAACGACCGCCTGAGCGCTGTCATCGCCGGCCTGCGGGCCATGCCGGCCGATGCCCACGAGGACCTGCGCATCCTGATGGAGGCGGCCAACTAGCCCGAACAATCCCATGAATCTCCACTTCCGGCAAAACGCCGAAGATGCAGAAACCACAAAACCAACCAGAACAAAAACCGACCAAACCATGAAAAGACCCTCCCTATACGGCACGTGCCTGACGATCCTCGCGAGCGTCATGCTGCCAGCCAGCGCAAAGGCAATCGTCATCAACCGCGAAATCCAGCCCGATCAGAGCGACAACTGGGTCGTTCGCGACGAGACAAAACCCGCCGGCGCCAATGAGATCGCCCCCGCAACCGCCGCCGACCGGGCGAACCTGTTCCGCGCGATCGAACTGGCCGTCAAGGCCCTCCCCGACGGCCGTACACAGAAAATGCTCATCAAGGTCAACGCCGGAACAAAAAGTCCCGTCACGATCCCGTTCGCCGGCTCTGCTTACCTCAAGGGAAACTACTACAACGTTGGAAACTTCATATTGGATTTTCAAGGAGCCACGATTTACCTCGCGAAAGGCGGAGGCGTCATTAACGCCTACAAAGCAGTCAACGGAGAGATCCGCAATCTCAACGTAGTTGGGAACACGAATTGGATCGACCCCAATAACCACAGCAAAGGCCGCGTCACACAGGGGATGGCATTCTTCCCGAATGAAAGCGACGGGTTCACCATTGACTCAGTCACGATGCAAGGCGGCGACATCGGTATCCGCCCGCAGGGCCGGCAGGATCCAGCGAATACACCAATCACCGAAAAGGGCGTGAACTGGGTCGAGAATATTTCGATCAAAGGGAATTGCAAATTCAGCGATATGACGCAGCACGGGATAGAAACGATGCGAGTGAAAAGCATCAGAATCACCGGCACGATCACAACCGATGACACCGGCGGGTGTGGGATTCTCTTCAATGCGACGAAGGAAGCATACGTGTATGCGCTCAATTCCCGCTACGCGTCGTATGGAGTGGGATCGAACAACAACTACTCGGCATTCCGGCTGGCAAACGGAAACGCGTCTGATGGAAAAATCTACATGCAGTATTTAAAATCCTTCCGCTGCGGGCGCGGATTTACAGCTACGACGAATGCCCAACGAATGAGTAACGTTGTGCTCCATGAGGTCCAGATTCGTGAAAGCGCAAACTGGGGCATCGGGCTCAACATGGGCGCTAAGAACGTGACAATTGAGAAAGGGTTCAGTGTTCGGAATGCGTGGGCCGGCCTGGATCTTGGTCCGGACACGAAGGACTGCACCTTTAGCAATCTGCGGCTGGAGGGCAATAGCACCGGGTTGCTCATTCCGAACGGCGTGGCAGGCATTACTCTCAACGCGGTTTCAACCTCGGGCAACAAGAACAAAAACACGATTTCAGTTACCGGCGTGACAATCCGTAACTGCTCGTTGAACTAACCGCCAACGCCCCGATGGAGGATGGGGAGGTCCGCCTCCCCATCCGTGCGGGGGGACCTATTCGGCGGCGGCCCCCAGGAAGAGACCGGAAACCTTTCCATCCTTCACCGAGACGATGAGACCGCCAAAGACCGAGCCAAAAACCAGGGACTGGCCGGGCTTGCTTTCCTGCTTGTTGTAAACGGCCTTGTAGGCCTTGAGCGCCTGCGCGGCGGATGAGCCGATCCGGATTTCCCGGCTGGTCTGGAACTTGCACGGGGGCGAGATGGTGATCGCCTCGACGGTTTTCATGCCGTTCGCCGAAGCGGAGGCCAGGTCGAGCTCGACCCCGGCGTCAGGGAACGTCCAGGTCTGGTGGTAGAGGCCGTCCGCTCCGAAGAGCTTGACCGGACCGCGGCGGGGAGGCTTGGCGCCAGGGAGCGCCGCGGCGACTTTATCCTCGGTCATGCCGAGTTTGAGCTCCCCGATCTTCTCGCTCACGTAATCGAAGCTCCCGCAGCGTGCGGCAGGCGGAAAAAGGCTGAGCAGCAGGACAGAAAAAACGGCGGTGAAAGATTTGAGCGTTCGCATGGGTTGAGGGATTGATCGATCTATAAAAATAGCCGGCGCGGGCGTTCCCCGCGAGAAAAACCCGCTTTCGGGCGCGCGGAGATTTGTCGAGCGGGGCTTTTCTTTTCAGGGGCGGGGCCATAGGATTCGGGAAAATCCTCACTCCCATGCGTCCAGACAAGTTCACCGCCAAGATGCAGGAGGCGCTGAATGCAGCGCTTGATCTCGCATCCAAAAACGACAATCCGGAAATCACCAGCGAGCACTTTCTGCTCGCCCTGCTCGAGCAGCCGGAGGGTCTGACCCGTCCGCTGCTGGAAAAGCTCGGGGTCTCGCCCGACTCGCTCGAAGGCCGCCTGCGGGACAGCCTCGCCGGGCTCGCCAAAGTGCGCGGCGGCGCGCAGCCCCACCTATCGAACGAGCTCCGCAAGACGCTCGACGCGGCCGAGGGCGAGATGGCCAAGCTCAAGGACGAGTTCCTGAGCGCGGAGCATTTCCTTGTCGCACTCATCGGATCCGGCTCGGCGGCGGCGAAGCTGCTCAAGGAGAGCGGGGTCACGCGCGACCGGCTGCTCAAGGCGCTCGTCGAGATCCGCGGCAACCAGCGGGTCACCGACCAGGATCCCGAGGGCAAATACCAGACGCTGGAAAAATACGGCCGCGACCTGACCGAGCTGGCGCGCAAGGGGAAGATCGACCCGGTGATCGGCCGCGACGAGGAGATCCGGCGCACGATGCAGGTACTCTCCCGCCGCACGAAGAACAACCCGGTCCTCATCGGCGAGCCGGGCGTCGGCAAGACCGCGATCGTCGAGGGCCTCGCCCGCCGGATCGTGAGCGGCGATGTGCCGGAGTCGCTGAAAAACAAAAAGCTCGTTGCGATGGACATCGGCGCGATGGTCGCTGGCGCGAAGTTCCGCGGCGAATTCGAGGACCGGCTCAAGGCATTTTTAAAAGAAGTCACCGCCAGCGAGGGGCAGGTCATCCTGTTCATCGACGAGCTCCACACGATCGTCGGTGCCGGCGCGGCCGAAGGCTCGATGGACGCCTCGAACCTCCTCAAACCCCAACTCGCCCGCGGCGAGCTCCGCACGATCGGCGCGACGACGCTCGATGAGTACCGGAAATACATCGAGAAGGACGCCGCGCTCGAACGACGGTTCCAGCCGGTGATGGTCAACGAGCCGTCGGTGGAAGACACGATCGCCATCCTGCGCGGGCTCAAGGAACGCTACGAAGTCCACCACGGCGTGCGCATCCAGGACTCCGCCATCATCGCCGCGGCCGTGCTCAGCCACCGATACATCAGCGACCGGTTCCTGCCTGACAAGGCGGTCGATCTCATCGACGAGGCCGCCTCGCGCCTGAAAATTGAGCTTGAATCGATGCCGACCGAGATCGACCAGCTCGAGCGCCAGACGATGCAGCTCGAGATGGAGCGCCAGGCGCTCAAAAAGGAAAAGGACGCCGCCAGCAAGGAGCGGCTCTCGAAGCTCGAAAAGGAACTCGCCGACATCAAGGAAAACTCCGCCCAGCTCAAGGCCCGCTGGCTCAAGGAAAAGGAGGAGATCGGCAAATCGCAGAAGGTCGCCGAACAGATTGAGCAACTCCGCGCCGAGCTCGAACAGGCCCAGCGTAAAGGCGACCTCCAGCGCGCCAGCGAAATCCAATACGGCAAACTCCCCGAACTCGAACGCGCCCTCCACAAGATGGAAAACGAGCCGGACGCCGACAAAAAAAACTCCGGCGACGAGGCACCGTCAGGCGCGAAGCTTCTCCGCGAAGAGGTCACCGAGGAGGATATCGCGAAGGTCGTCGCCACGTGGACCGGCATCCCGGTCTCCCGGCTCCAGGAGGGCGAGCGCGCCAAGCTCGTCCGGATGGAGGAACGCCTCATGGAGAGGGTCGTCGGACAGCAGCAGGCGATCAAGGCGGTCTCGAACGCCGTCCGCCGCGCGCGCGCCGGACTCCAGGACGAAAACCGCCCGATCGGCTCGTTCCTCTTCCTCGGGCCGACCGGCGTCGGCAAGACCGAGCTCTCGAAGGCGCTCGCAGAATTCCTTTTCGACGACGAGGGCGCGATCATCCGCCTCGACATGTCGGAATACATGGAGAAGCACACCGTCGCCCGGCTGATCGGCGCGCCCCCCGGCTACGTCGGCTATGAGGAGGGCGGCCAGCTCAGCGAGGCCGTCCGCCGCAAGCCCTACAGCGTCGTGCTTTTCGATGAAGTCGAAAAGGCCCATCAGGACGTCTTCAACGTTTTGCTCCAGGTCCTCGACGACGGCCGCATCACCGACGGACAGGGCCGCACGGTCGATTTCAAAAACACGGTCATCATCCTCACGTCCAACATCGGCAGCCAGTTCATCATGGAGGACCTCGCGAAGGACGAGCGCAACCGCCGCGTGCAGGAGGCCCTCCGCGCCCATTTCCGCCCGGAATTTCTCAACCGCATCGACGAGATCATCATCTTCGACCGGCTCGACGAAAGCCAGATCACCCACATCGTCGACATCCAGCTCCGGCGACTCGTCGACCGCCTCGGCAAACAAAATATCACGCTGTCGCTCGATGCCTCGGCAAAAAAATTCCTCGCCGCCGAAGGCTACGATCCCGCCTACGGCGCCCGTCCGCTCAAGCGCGTCATCCAGAAGGAAATCCTCGACCCGCTCAGCCTCGAGATCCTCGACGGCCACTTTGCCGAGGGCGACAAAATCCAGGCGACATCCGCGGACGGACACCTCACATTCAAAAAGCCCGGCCGCTGATGTCAGTTGACCCGGAAAAACCTCCGACGCCGTCCGGGCCTCCGGACGGGCGGACGACGGAACTTTTCGCGGGCCGATTCCTTCTGCTGACGACCACCGAAGCCGCCTGGAGTGGCGTTGAACTTCCGGCCAAAGAGATCCCCAGCGGGCAGAAGGTTCTTCTCCGCCGGTTCAAGGGAACCCCGGAAGCCCTGGCCGAAATCGAACGCTTCGCCATCTTTGTCCATCCGGGTGTCCAGGAAATCCTGGACCTTGTCACTTCGGACGGGGAAACGTGCGTCGTGCTCGAATTCCTTGCCGGCGAGCCTCTTGTGGACTTCGTCCGCCACTCGCCATTCCGCATCGTTCGGCTGGTGAACTTCGCGCGCCAGGGGCTCACGGCGCTGGCCGCCGCCCACTCGGCCGGCTGGATCCATCCCTGCCTCACTCCAGAGTGCATCTTTCTTGTTCATGACTCGCAGTTTCTCAACTTCACGGTGAAGCTCCGCGACTTCGGCCCCCTCGCCCGCCGTTGTGCGGGGGACGAAACCTTCCTGTCGCCCGAACAGCTTGGCGGACAGGCCCCCACACGCTTTTCCAACCTTTATTCCTTTGCTGCGATCCTGCTGTTCGGAATCACGGGACGGCTCCCTGTCACAGGCCAACCGGTGCCCGAGCTGAAAAGTTTTCCACCCGGGCTTGCCCGCTGGTTCCTTGCTGCCCTCGCACCGGATCCCCGCAACCGGGCACCCGACGCCGAAACGATGCTTGCCGAACTCGAGCGCGCGATCGCCGGCCCGGCCCCTGAACCCGAGCGGCCACCAGTCGTTTCCGCGCCCCCTCCCCCGCGGCCAGCTCCGCCAGCGAAGCCGGCCGCAAACCCGGCTCCCTCACTTCCGGCTCCAGCCGCCCCTCCCCCGGTCCAACCGAAATGCTCCTTCCGTGCTTTCCTGATTTGGTTCGGGCCGACAGTTGTTCTTCTGATCGCCGGTCTTGGATATTGGGGAAGCCTGAAACTCAAATCTGCCGCTGGTTTAAAACCTCAGGAGCCCGCTCCCGCCGTTGCGGTGTCCGCCACTCCCGCTCCCCCCGCCGCTCCGGCCACCCCCGCGCCAACATCCAAGGTGTTTGCTGTCGACGATCTGGCCGGGCTCAAGCCCCTGGTCGGCAAGCAGGTCACGATCTCAGGCCGTGTGATTGCGGCAGTGCCCGTCAATGGCAGGCGTTACTACCATTTCCGGTTTTCCAACCCTACAAGCCGAACAATCACCGTCACAATCAAGGCCGGCGATGCGAAGAGCTGGTCGCAGGCGCAGATCCAAGGCTTGAAAGGGAAATCGATCCGTGCGACCGGAACGGTCTTCCAGCTCAAAAACGACGACGCCCTCTACCTCCAGCTGGCGCGTGTATCGGACCTGAAAGTCCTATAAACTCTGGCCCCCACCCTTTGGGGTGTCCGTGCGGAGGATATCCATGCATCCCTCCAAGGGCGTAGTGCAGGTGCTGCGCGATCGACAAAGCGTTGGAGCCGATCGACGTGCACCGTGGGAGCCAAACGAAACCTCGACAGCGTCGGCGAGGGGGCTAATCTTTGCTGCTGATCAAGGAAGTTGCAGATTCGTGTCGCAACTCCATCCTGAACCCCATTAGTCTTACTGATTCACGACATGCTGGATGAACAACTCAAATCCGATCTTCAGAAGCGCGGGATCTTTGTGACCTCGTTTGAGGATCTGTATAACTGGGGCCGCCGGAGCTCGCTTTGGCCGCTGCAGTTCGGACTGGCCTGCTGCGCGATCGAGATGATCGCGGCGGCGGCGGCACGGTTCGACATGGCGCGGTTCGGCGCCGAAGTCTTCCGGCCCTCTCCCCGGCAGGCCGACCTGATGATCATCGCCGGCACGGTGACCAAGAAGATGGCGCCGCTGGTGGTCAGGCTCTACAATCAAATGCCCGAGCCGAAATACGTGATTGCGATGGGCGCGTGTGCGATTTCCGGGGGACCATTTAAAGAAGGCTACAACGTGCTCAAGGGGATCGACCGGTATATTCCGGTGGACGTCGCGATTCCTGGCTGCCCGCCGCGCCCCGAGGCGCTTCTGGAGGGCCTGATCAAACTTCAGGAGAAAATCGACAAGCAGACGCTCTTCGGCCCGAACCGGGCCCGGCATGCCGACAGGAGTGACGCCGCCGACTATCCGGTTCCCGCTTATGGAGCGCACGATCTGGAGCCTCCGATGAACCCCGCCGTCTTCCGGCCAGAACCCGTGGAGCGCGAGGAATGATGAACGACGTCCTTGCCCTGATCCAAAGCGGCCTGCCCGAAGCCCGCGTTGAACTGGTGAACAACCCGTCCCCGTCCGGGCAGCATTCCCTGCTGGTCGACCCGGGGGACGCCCTGGCGGTCGCCGGATTCCTGCGCGACGACCCGGAGCTGCTGTTTGATTTCGCCTCGAACGTGAGCGGCGTCGATTGGCCGCCGAAGAAAGTCAAGGAGACCGTCACCCGGAAAGAAACCGTCGACGGCGTGGAAAAGGAAATCAAGGAGACAGTCGAGCGCGATGTCCCCGGCTGCCTCGAGGCGGTCTACCACCTGTATTCCGTGGCCCGCAAGACCGGTCCGATCACGCTTCGCATGCGGACGGCCGACCGCGGTGCCAACGTGGCCCTGCCGTCGCTAACCCCGGTCTGGAAGAGCGCGGATTTCCAGGAGCGCGAGGTCTATGACCTTTACGGAATCCGCTTTGAGGGGCATCCCGACCTCCGCCGGATCCTCATGTGGGACGAGTATGCCGACCATCCGATGCGGAAGGATTATGTGGCCCCTGATGACTTTGAATACGAACCGACCCCGCACGACGAAATCCTGGAGCGCGTGAAAGCGCGTGCCGCAACCGCCGGGGAGGGCGCATGAGCCAGCTTCCGGCGGACATCACGATCGGCGGATTTTCCGACGCGAACACGCTCGACGTGTCGCTCGGGCCGCAGCACCCCTCGACGCACGGGGTTTTCCGGATGAACGTCACGCTCGAGGGCGAGACCGTGGTGAAGCTGAAGCCGGTCTTCGGCTACCTCCACCGCAATCACGAAAAAATCGCCGAAGGGAACTCGTATCTGGCCGCGATGCCGTATACCGACCGCCTCGACTACATCTGCCCGCTCACCAACAACTGGGCCTATGCCGTCGCCGTTGAAAAACTGGCCGGCATCGAGGTCGCCGAGCGCGCGGAGTATATCCGGGTGATCGTCGGCGAACTGACCCGCCTGCAGAACCACACCGCGTTCCTCGGCTTTATCCTCGGGGACATGGGCGCATGGGGGACGGCCCTGATGTATGCCTTCCGCGAGCGGGAAAAGATCCTCGACCTTTTCGAGGCGCTCACCGGCGCGCGCATGATGTGCAACTACATGCGGTTCGGCGGATGCCGCTGCGACCTGCCGCCCGGCTGGATCGAGGGTGCACGCAAGGTCGTTGATAATTTCCCGGCGTTTCTCGACGAGATGGAGGCCCTGCTCACCGGCAACGAGATCCTGCTCGCCCGCCTCCAGGGCGTGGCTCCGCTTTCGGGCGCCCGCGCGATCAACGGCGGGATGTCCGGACCGGTCCTCCGCGCCTCCGGCGTCGACTACGACATCCGGAAGGCCGACGCCTACGGGGTCTACAGCCGCTTCAAGTTCCGCGTGCCGCGCGGCGAGGTCGGCGACTGCTACGACCGGTTCATGCTCCGCGTGCTCGAGGCCCGCGAGTCAATCGTGATCCTCAAGCAGGCGATCGACGGCCTGCCCGGCGGCCCCGTGATCAACCCGAAGGCCAAGATCCGCGGGTTCCGCCCGCCCGCCGGAGAAGCCTACGGACGCATCGAATCCCCGAAGGGCGAACTCGGATTCTACATCATCAGCGACGGGAGCGACCGGCCCTACCGGTTCCGCATCCGCCCGCCCAGCCTGATCAACCTGACCCTGCTCGAGGAACTCTGCGTCGGCACGAAGATCGCCGACGTCATGATCATCCTCGGCTCGATCGACATCGTCCTGGGGGAGGTCGACCGTTAGCCTTATGAATATTCCCGGATCCGGCATCGTCAAAGGCATGGTCGTCACGGCCCGCAACATGCTCGGCAGCTATGTCGACAAGGAGCGCCTGACGACCGAGCAATACCCGGAGGAACGACCGAAGCTCCCCGAGGCCTCCCGCAGCTTTCCGTTTCTCGTCTATGACGGCAGTGATCCCGAAGCAGGAATGCGCTGCGTCTCCTGCAAGATCTGCGAAAAGGAATGCCCGCCGCAGTGCATCTACATCGTCCAGGACCGCGACGCGGCTGGCAAGGCGCTCAAGCGCCCGAAGGTATTCGATATCGACATCGCCGTCTGCATGAGCTGCCAGATCTGCGTCGAGGTCTGCCCGTTCGAGTCAATCCGCATGGACACCGCCTACGAGCTCAGCTCCTACGATCGCTTCGGCGCGCTCGTGCTCGACAAACCAGCGCTTCTGAAATCCAACGAATACTACCACAGCATCCACCCGACCGAGGCGGCCGAGACCGACGGACGGATCGAAGCCGACCGCCTGAAGAAGGAAGCCGCTGCCGCAGCCAAGGCCGCCGCCGCGAAAAAGGCGGCTGAGGAAAAAGCTGCCAAGGCTGCCGCTGAAGCCGCCGCAACGCCCGAGCCCCCGAAGACGGAGGTGCAGGCGTGAAATTTTTCGACCTCCTCGAAAGCACCCCGTCCGACCTGCTCAAGTGGGTTCTGGACCTGCTCGGCTCCTTCGGCGTCCCGGACTGGCTGCTGGCTGTGATTTCGGCGGTGATCATCATCGGGACCGTCATCGGCGTATTCCTCGGCCTCTTCGCGCTCTGCTCGGTGATGGAGCGCAAGATCCTCGCCCGCGTGCAGAACCGCTACGGCCCGAACCGCGTGGGTCCTTTCGGCCTCTTCCAGCCGGTCGCGGACGGCATCAAGATGATCACGAAAGAAGACCTCGTTCCGCGCAGCGCCGACAAGATCGTCCACTTCCTCGCACCGGTCGTGATGATGATTCCAGCCCTCATGGTCCTCGCCATCCTGCCCTACGGGCGCGGCATGGTCCCGGCCGACCTCGACGCCGGCATCCTCTACTTCTTCGCCGTCGGCGCGGGAACCGAAGTCGCCGTCTTCATGGCCGGCTGGGGCAGCAACAACAAATACTCGGTCATGGGAGCGATGCGCGCGATCGCCCAGATGGTCAGCTACGAGATTCCTCTCATCATCTCCGCGGTCGTCGTCGCCATGATCGCCGGGTCGCTTTCGCCGTCGGCCATCGTGGAGGCCCAGGGAGCGTTCGCCTTCGGTTTCATCCCCGGCTGGTATGTCCTCACCCCATGGGGCTTCGTCGCCTGCATCCTCTTCTACATCGCGGCGCTCGCCGAGTCGAACCGGAGCCCGTTTGACCTGCCGGAAGGCGAGTCCGAGCTCGTGGCCGGACACCTCACCGAATACTCCGGCTTCAAGTATGCCACGTTCTTCATGGCCGAATACGTCGGGATGTTCGCGATCTGCGGCCTGCTGGTGACGCTCTTCCTCGGAGGCTGGCAGGCCCCGCTACCGTTCCTGACGGTCGTGCCCTCGTGGTGCTGGTTCTTCGGGAAGGTCGCATTCGTCGCCTTTACCATGATCTGGGTGCGGGCGACCCTGCCGCGCCTGCGCATCGACCACCTGATGACGTTCGCGTGGAAGTTCATGCTCCCGATGAGCTTTGCGGCATTCCTCGCCGCGGCCGCCTGGCACTATGCCGGCCGCGGCCCGCTCGCCTGGGCGCTGTCGGCGGTGATCGTCGCCGTTCCCTACTTCATCCTCGGCAACCACTTCACCGCGAAGTTCGCCGTGACCAACCGTCGCTACCAGTTCTCCGAATGAACGACCTCCTCCAAAAATTCAACGCCCTCCCGTGGGATGCCATCGGCCAGTGGCTCGTGCTCCTGCCGGCCGGAGTGATGCTCCTGGCGGCCGCGGGCGCTGTGGCGCTGCGCAACCTCATCCACGCGGCGCTCTGCCTGACCCTGAGCTTCATCGCGCTGGGGATCGTCTTCATAGCGCTCGGCGCGGAATTTGTCGGGTTCGTCCAACTGCTCGTCTATGTCGGTGCGGTCGCAATGCTCATCGTCTTCGCGATCCTGCTCACGCGTCCGTCCGACCTCGCGGGAGCCGGAAGTCCGTTCGCTGGCTTCGGGCAGGCCGGCGGGATCCTCACCGGAGCCGCCCTCCTCATCGCGCTCCTCGCGTTCATTTTTTCCAGCCCCGCCGCAAAAGCCCCGATGCCGACCATGCCGACTGCGCCGGTTGCTCAGATCGGCCATCTCCTGATGGTCGACTTCATCGTGCCGCTGCAGGCGGTCGGAGTCCTTCTCACAGCTGCGCTCATCGGAGCCGCCGTGCTCGCCATGGAGGATAAAAAGCCATGACGCTCCAGATCCTCCTCGCCGTTTCCGCCGTGCTGTTCACGTTCGGCCTGGTCGCCGCCCTCACCCGCCGGAATGCCATCATGGTCCTGGTCGGCATCGAGCTGATGATGGGTGCGGCCAACCTGAACTTCATCGCGTTCTGGAGGTTTTCCGAGGATCCGCATGCACTCGTCGGCGTGATGTTCGCCATCTTTTCGATCGCGGTCGCGGCTGCCGAGGCGGCCGTCGGACTCGCGATCATCATCCTCGTCCACCGCCGGATCCGGAGCGCAAACGTCGACGACGCGGAGCAGTTGAAAGGCTGAACGATGGAAATTTCCCGCCTCATCCTCTGGATCCCGCTTCTGCCGCTCATTGCCGCCGGGCTCACCTCGCTCCTCCGGCGCGGGCAACGCGGGCCCGCCGCGGCGCTGGTCATCGGCTCTCAGGCCGTGTCGACCCTCATCGCGCTCTACGCCTTTCTGGTGACGCTCCGCCACGGGTTTGAGCGCGAGGTCTTCAACTTCACGTGGCTGACGTTCGGCACCGAGCCGCTGCGGCTCGGGCTCGTCCTCGATCCACTGGGTGCGGGCATGGTGCTCATGGTCACCTTCGTGAGCCTGCTCATCTTTATCTACAGCCACGGGTATATGAAGGAGGACGCCAACTACACGCGGTTCTTCTGCTTCCTCTCGCTCTTCTCCGCGGCGATGCTCGGCGTCGTCCTCTCGAACAGCCTGCTCCTCACGTTCATCTGCTGGGAACTCGTCGGCCTGGCCTCGTATCTCCTCATCGGCTTCTGGTTCCACAAGCCCTCCGCAGCGGCCGCGGCAAAGAAGGCGTTCATCACGACGCGCGTGGGCGACATGGGATTCCTGCTCGGGATGCTCTGGCTCTACTCCGCTTCCGGGACCCTTCTGTTCTACGACAACGGTGCGGGCTGCCTCGAGCGCGCCGCCACCGATGCCATGGCCGTCCAGATCGGGTGCATGGGCCTCGCGGTCTCAAACTGCATCGCGCTCCTCATCTTCTGCGGCGCGGCCGGCAAGTCCGGGCAATTCCCCCTCCACGTGTGGCTTCCCGACGCCATGGAGGGCCCGACCCCGGTCAGTGCGCTCATCCACGCCGCAACGATGGTCGCCGCCGGCGTCTTCCTCGTCGCGCGCGTC
This sequence comes from uncultured Chthoniobacterales bacterium, assembly GCA_964467415.1. GTDB lineage: Bacteria > Verrucomicrobiota > Verrucomicrobiia > Chthoniobacterales > Terrimicrobiaceae > CAYXRX01. Next base: position 182,011 of record CAYXRX010000001.1, on the reverse strand, counting down.
TTCCCGATCTTTGAGGCCGCTGGCAAAACCTCCGCCGCGCTGGTGGTCGTGGCGTCGATCGGCGCGTTCACCGCGCTGTTCGCGGCCCTGATCGCGGTCGCGCAGACCGACATCAAGCGCATCCTCGCCTACTCGACCGTTTCCCAGCTCGGGTTCATGATGCTCGCGCTCGGCGTCGGCAGCGTCACGGCCGCGATGGTCCACCTGATCGCGCACGCGTTTTTCAAGGCCCTCCTCTTCATGGGGGCCGGCTCGGTCATTCACGGGGTGCATGAAGAGCAGGACATCCGCAACATGGGTGGACTGCGGAAATACATGCCTGTGACGTTCATCACCTATGCCATCGGAATGATGGCCCTCTGCGGCGTGCCGTTCTTCTTCTCGGGCTTCTGGAGCAAGGACGAAATCCTCCATGTCGCGCACGGCTGGACGGTCTCCCACCTCCCGTTCTACATGGCGGCCGCCGCAGCGTTCCTCACCGCGTTCTATATGACCCGGCAGATGTTCTACGTCTTCGCCGGAAAATACCGCGGCCATGCCCATCCGCATGAGAGTCCGGCTGTGATGACGGTGCCGCTGATGATTCTCGCCGCCTCGGCCATCCTGCTTTCGATCCCGGCCACGCCCGCCTGGCCGTGGTTCCACGGCTACCATGGAGGGCATGCGCCGGCGCTCGACTGGACGAAGCTTGTGGAGCATGAATTCCTCTCGATCGCCGGCCTGTCGATCCTGATCGTCACGCTGGGCGTGGGTGCGGCCTGGCTGCTCTACGGCCGCCGCGCGCTCTCCGCGACGGCTCCCGACGCGCTCGAGTCCGCCTGGCCATCGGGGTTCAAAGCCCTCGCCAACCGCTTCTACATCGACGAACTCTACGCGGCCACAGTCGTCGCTGCGCTGGCCCTTGCCGGCAGCCTGTTCGCCTGGATCGACCGCCGTATCCTGGCCGGCGCAGTCAGTGCCGCCGCCGGGATTTCCGTCGCCGGCTCGAGGCTCGGCGACCTGTTTGAGAAGTTCCTGCTCAACCTCGGCTTCGACAGCTACTGCGGCGGCCTGCGCGACTGCGGGAGCCTGTTTTCCGGATGGGAATCCGGGCGGGTGCAGGGATACCTGCGAATTCTTGGCGTGGGGGTGGTCGTCCTTCTCGCCCTCGTCGGATGGTTGTTCACATGAGCGCATTGACATTTCTCACCCTCCTCCCGCTCGTTGGTGCCGTGCTGATTGCGGTCCTGCCGCCACGCCAGTCCGGCCTCTCCCGAGCGCTGGGCCTCGGCTTCATGCTCTCGGTGCTGGTCTGCGCCGTCGTGCTCGCCCTCAACTACGACCGCGCGGTCGGCGGCATCCAGTTCTCCGAGCGCCACGAATGGATCCCCTCGCTGTGCGTCCAGTATTTCCTCGGCGTGGACAGCCTGAGCATCCTGCTGCTTCTGTTGACGGCGATTGTGACCCCTTTTGCGCTGATGGCGGCCGGCCCCTCCGTCCCGAAGCTGAACGTCGTCCTGATCCTGCTCCTGCAAGCCGCCCTCATCGGCTCGTTCACTGCGCTCAACTTCATTCACTGGTTCCTCTTCTACGAGCTGAGCCTGGTGCCGGCGTTTTTTCTGGTCCGCTCCGCCGGAGGAAAGCCGGCGGCCGTGGCAGCGTTCCGGTTCTTTGTTTACACCCTGCTCGGCGGGCTTGCGATGCTCATCGCGTTCCTTGCCATCCAGCTGGCAACCCAATCGTTCGACCTTGTGCACCTGGCAAGGCTCGGCCGCTCGGGGGCCTTGGAGGCCCTTTTGATCACCCGGTTCGGCTCGCTGGGGGTCGGTTCCTGCGGGATCGGGTTTCTCGTCTTCTGCGGAATTTTTCTCGGGCTCGCGGTGAAAGTTCCCGTGGTGCCGTTCCACACGTGGCTTCCCGACGCTTACAGCGAGGCCCCCTCGCCTGTCTCGATGCTGCTCACCGGCCTGATGTCGAAGATGGGCGTTTACGGCATCCTCCGACTCCTGCTCCCTCTGTTCCCGGCCCGCATGCAGGAGCTGGCAACTCCGCTGCTCTGGTTGGCGCTGGTCACAATCATCTTCTCGGCCGTGGCGGCGCTCGCGCAGACCGACATCAAGCGCCTGCTCGCCTACTCCTCGGTGAACCACCTCGGCTACTGCCTCCTCGGCATCTTTGCCTTTGCCGCGGCCCCCGGCGGCCTCCCGAACGACCGCGCGGCCGCCATGGATGGCGTCCTGCTCCAGATTTTCAACCATGGGATCACCGCCTCCGCGCTGTTCTGCTTCGTGGCGTTCATCGAGCGCCGCAGCGGAGGGCTCCGCGGCCTGGCAGACTTCGGCGGGCTGCGCGCCCCGGCACCGGTCCTGGCCGGGCTGATGGGGATCGCGATCTTCTCCTCGCTCGGACTGCCCGGACTCAATGGATTCGTGGGCGAGTTTCTGATTTTCAAGGGCACCTTCGGACTCGTCTGGTGGGCGGCGATGCTTGCGGCGATCGGCCTCTTTGCCACCGCGGTCTTCCTGCTCAACCTTGTCCAGAAGGTTTTCACCGGGCCACTTTCCGCGCGCTGGGAGAAGTTCCCCGACCTGACCGCCGCCGAGGTCCTGACCGTCGCTCCGGCGATCGCCCTCATTTTCGTGCTGGGAATTTTCCCGCAGGTTCTCATCGCGCTCTTTAACAAGCCTGTCTTTTTGCCATGATCCTGAACGCGACATTCCTCTCCGCCTTTCTCGGCGCCGCGCTCGTCCTGCTTCTGCCGGAACGGTTTGCCAGGGCGTCGCGCTGGATCGCCCTGCTCGCCGCACTGGCCGGCTTCGGGTTCGCCCTGAAGGCCTTCGCCGGCTACGACCAGTCGGCCGGAGCGCCGCACTTCCAGTATGCCACGCAGATCCCCTGGGTCCGCGCGCTCGGCATCTCGTTCTTCACGCAGGCCGACGGGATCAGCCTCGTCCTGATGGTGCTTACCGGCATCACCGCGATTGCGGGCGTGCTCTTCTCCTGGAACGTGCCGCATCGCCCGCGCGCGTTTTTCGCGTTTTTCCTGACGATCATCGGCGGGGTTTACGGCGTCTTCCAGAGCTTCGATCTGTTCCTGCTCTTCGTATTTTACGAGATCGTTATCGTTCCGAAATATTTCCTCATCGCCGCCTGGGGTTCGACGAACCGCGAGTATGGCGCGATGAAGCTCACGGTGTTTTCCGTCGCCGGGAGCGCACTCGTCCTCCTCGTTCTGGCCGCCACCTACGCCGTCTCGGGCGAGCATTCGTTCGACCTGATGGTCCTGACAAAGCTCGCATTTCCCGCGGCGTTCCAGATGTGGGCGTTTCCGGTGCTGTTCCTCGGGTTCGCGGTGCTGGCGGGCATCTGGCCGTTCCACGTCTGGGCGCCAACCGGACACGTCGCGGCGCCGACCGCGGTTTCAATGCTGCTCGCCGGCGTGGTGATGAAGCTCGGCTCCTACTCCGCGCTGCGGGTCGCCATGACACTCTTTCCGCAGGGCCTCGACCAGTGGCGGATGGTGATCGCCGTGCTCGCAACGATCAGCATCCTTTACGGTGCCCTCGTCGCCCTCGCCCAGAAGGACCTCAAGTTTGTCGTCGGCTACTCGAGCGTGAACCACATGGGCTTTGTGCTCCTCGGTCTGGTGACGCTCAACACGGTCGGCCTGAGCGGCGCTGTGCTGCAGATGTTTTCGCACGGTATCATCGGCGGCCTGCTCTTCGCTGTCGTCGGGCGGATGATCTACGACCGCACGCACACCCGCGACATTGCCACCCTTGGCACCATGGACCTCTCAAAGGCGCTGCCGTTCGCGGCATTCACGTTCACCGTGGCCTCGGTCGCATCGATGGGCCTGCCGGGCTTCAGCGGGTTCATCTCCGAGTTCACAATTCTGACCGGCGCGTGGAAGTCGTTTCCGATCCTCCTCCTGCCCGCGGGCATCGGGGTCGTCGTGACGGTCGCCTTCACGCTGCGGGCCCTTCAGCGCTCGTTTTTTGCGCCGGCCGGCTCCGCACCGCCCGACCACCACGAACCATTCGAGCCGATCACGTTTCCCGAACGCCTGGGCGCCTGCCTCCTGATGCTCGCAACGCTCGGCGTCGGGCTCTACCCGAAGGTCCTGCTTGACCCGATCGTGCGCAGCTTCGACAGCCCGCTCATGCACCAACTCATCCGGGAGGTTGCGTCCAAGTGATCTACCTCCACCTCCTCAAACTTCTCGCACCGGAGGCCATCCTCGTCATCACGGCCATCCTCGTTCTGGGGCTCGGCCTCGCGGGCTCCAGCGACCGGCTGCGGCCGCTCATGACCCGGCTCACCCTCCTTGGCGGACTTGTCGCGGCCTGGGTCCTTTTCGTTTATCCGGAGGACGCCTGCGTGCTGAACGGCATGGTGGTCCTCGACCCGCTCGGGCGGATCTTCAAGCTGGCGATCCTCGTTCTGTCCATGATCACGGTGATCTTCTCAGCCGCCTCGCCGGTCCGGAGGCACTTTGCGGAATACCTCGCGCTCATCCTGTTTGCGACAGTCGGAATGATGCTGCTCGCCGGAACCGAGGAGCTCCTCATGATCTTCATCGCCCTCGAGCTCACCAGCATTTCGCTGTATGTGCTCACGGCTTACCTCAAGGAGAGCAGCGCCTCGGCAGAAGCCGGGCTCAAATATTTCCTCATCGGCGGGGTCTCGGCCGCCTTCCTGCTCTTCGGCCTGAGCCTTGTCTACGGCGTGGGAGGAACGACTAACCTGCGTGCCCTGCTTGCCATTTCGCCAGCGCAGGCCGCCGATCCCCTGATGCTTGCCGGCATCGTCCTGACGCTGGCCGGCTTCGGCTTCAAGGTGGCCGCTGTGCCTTTCCACCTCTGGGCTCCGGACGTCTACGAGGGTGCGCCGACACCGACTGCCGCGCTGGTCGCGTCGGGTTCGAAGGTTGCCGGCTTCTTCATTCTCGCCAAGATGCTCGCCATCGGATTCGGGGCGTCCGCCGGGATGGCCGCCTGGTCAAATTTCCGCCCGGGCTGGCTTCCGCTGCTGGCAGTCATGGCCGCGCTCTCGATCGTGCTGGGCAACGTGGCCGCGCTCGCCCAGTCGAACGTCAAGCGCCTGCTCGCCTACTCCGCGATCGCGCACAGCGGCTACATGCTGCTCGGCCTCACTTCGGCGACCAAGGAGGGATTCACCGCGGTCTTCTTTTACGTGATCGTCTATGCGCTGACCACCATCGGCGCGTTCGGAGTCGTCGAGGTGGTTGAACGCCGCCGGGGCGGATCACAGCTCCAGGATTTCGACGGGCTCTACAAGACCGCCCCCGGCCTGGCACTTTGCCTGCTGACCTTCCTGATCTCCCTGGCCGGTATCCCGCCGCTCGCCGGCTTCTTCGGGAAGTTCTACATGTTTGCGGAAACGCTCGCGGCATCCGGCCAGGGATCCAACCCGGGGATGCTCTGGCTGGTCGTCCTCGCCATCGCGATGAACGCGGTCTCGCTTTACTACTACCTGATCGTCCTGAAGCACGTTTTCGTCGCCAAGCCGTCCGATCTGGAACCGTGCCCATCCGCAGCCTGCACGCCGGTGATCGTCGTGCTCGCCTTGGCCATCCTTCTCCTCGGCCTCTTCCCGGATGCTCTTCTTGAGCCGCTGCGGGCCGCTGTGACGCAGTATACGGACTCTCTGAACCTGCCATGAATGACTACCTCCTGCTCAGCATCTTCCTTGCGATCGCCATCGTGTTTCCGCTGATCCCGCTCGCGCTCGCATGGCTGTGGGCCTTTTTCTTCTCGCCCGGGAAGCCCGGAAACGACAAGGGCGCCATCTACGAGTGCGGAATCGAATCGACCGGTGCGGCGCAGGTCCAATTCCAGTCGCACTACTACCTCTATGCGCTGGTCTTCCTGATCTTCGACGTGGAGACGGTTTTTCTCCTTCCGTTTGCCGCAGCCTTCTTGAAGCTGCGGATCGCGGCCTTTCTTGCGATGATGGTTTTCCTCCTCCTGCTCGTCGAGGGCCTTGTCTGGGCCTGGGCGAAGGGGATCCTGCAGTGGAAGTGAGGCTTTACTCCTCCTCGAAGAGGATGTTGCGGGCCGAGGAGAGCTCGGTCTGCTCGGTCAGCTTGCGGGTCGTTCCGCGAAGCCGGCGGCTGAGCGTTGCCGCGAGGCCGATCAGAAGCTGGATGCCGGCCTGGGTGTAGTTGTTGATGTAGTCCTCGAGGTCCGCGCGGGTGATCACCCAGTATTGCGTGGCCTCGATCGCAATGACCGAACAGATCGCGCTCGAGGGATCGAAGAGGTCGATTTCGCCCACCCATTCCCCCTGGTTGATCGTCCCCAGGAGGACGTTGTGGCCGTCGTCGTTGCAGCGGGCGTGCAGCAGCCCGCTGATGATGAAGAACAGCTTGCCATGGGGAGCGCCCTCGTGGATGAGGGTTTCCCCGGCGGACGCCAGGTGAAAGCTCCCGTAGGAGCTGAGCGTGTCACGGTCTTCCTTGCTCAGTTCGGATACCAGTCCAACGGCGGGCAGGTGCGGAGAATTCAGCGGCATGCGTATGAGCAATCATATTTCCCACCCGGCGGCAAGCCCGGAGGCATTTTCCCTCAGTGGCGGAAATGCCGGGTGCCGGTAAAGACCATGGCAACCCCGTTTTTGTCCGCGGCCTCAATGACGTCGGCATCGCGGACCGACCCCCCCGGCTGGATGGCGGCCGTCGCGCCGGCCTCGGCGGCGGCGATGAGTCCGTCGGCAAAAGGAAAGAACGCATCGCTGCAGACCGCGCTGCCCTTGAGCGAGAGCCCGGCCTCCTGGGCCTTCCAGACCGCGATGCGGGAGGAATCGACGCGCGACATCTGCCCGGCGCCGATGCCAAGCGTCCGGTCTTTGGCGGCGTAGACGATGGCGTTCGACTTCACGTGCTTGACGACCTTCCAGCCGAACTCCATTGCCTCGATCTCATCCTTCGTCGGCGGTCGGGAACTCACGACCTTGTGCTCGAGGTCCGGGATGTCGGCGGAGTCGGCGTCCTGCACAAGCAGCCCGCCGAGCACGCTGCGCACGTCGCGACCGTGCTGGCCAAGCGGCTTCAGGATCCGCATGAGCCGGAGGTTTTTCTTCTTCTGGAGGAGCGAGCGCGCATCGGACTCGAAGTCCGGCGCGATAATCACCTCGCTGAAAATTTCCGAAATCGCCTTGGCCAGCGCGAGGGTAACCGGAAGATTGCAGATGATAATGCCGCCGAACGGAGCCTGCTTGTCGGTCGCGAACGCCTTTTCCCAGGCCTCGCGGAGGTCGGGATCGCAGCCCACGCCGCAAGGATTGGTGTGCTTGAGGATGGCGACCGTCGGCTTATGGAATTCCGCGATCAGGTTCGTGGCTGCGCTGATGTCGAGGATGTTGTTGTATGAGAGCTCCTTGCCGTGGAGCTTTTCAAAAAACGAGCTGAAGTTCCCGTAGAGCTCGGCCTGCTGATGCGGGTTTTCGCCGTAGCGGAGGCGCATCTCGAGAGGAAGTTCCACGCGGAAGGCGCCACAGGTTTCCTGCTCCCGGTTGAGGAAGTCCGCGATCGCGGCGTCATAGGACGACGTCGTGGCAAAGGCTTTGATCGCAAGGCGCTCGCGGAGGGTCCGGCTTGTCGCGCCGTCCTCCTCCTTCATGTCGTCCAGCACGGCAGGGTAATCGGCCGGATCGGTGACCACGCAGACCGACTGGTAGTTTTTCGAGGCGCTGCGGATCATCGAAGGTCCCCCGATGTCGATCTGCTCGATCGCCTCGGCCAGGGTGACACCCTCGCGGGCGATGGTCGCCTCAAACGGGTAAAGATTCACGACCACGAGGTCGATCGGGCGGATCCCATGCGCCTTCGCCTGCTCCTCGTGCTCGGGGTTCCCGCGAAGAAAGAGGAGGCCGCCGTGGATTTTTGGATGCAGGGTCTTCACCCGACCGTCCATGATCTCCGGCGAGCCGGTGAACTGGGATACTTCGACGGTGGCGATGCCCGCCGCCTGGAGCGATTTGGCGGTTCCGCCGGTGGAGAGGATCTCGATGCCCCGGGAGGCCAGCTCGCGGGCGAAGTCGACGATGCCGGTTTTGTCGGAGACGGAAATAAGAGCGCGTTGGATTTTCATTGCTGCAGGAGAACGGTTTATTCCCCGTGGACGAGAAGTTCAATATCCATCGCTCAGTGCTGCGCCACCTCTCCGCTGCCTTGCCACCCTCGACCCTGCCGTCCAACCGTGACCGTTGGCTTTTGAAAGGTCCCGGAAAAATGCCTGCTCGCCCGGAGACCTCCGCGGAAACCTGCCTCCGGCTGGCATCGCCCTGCGCAGCGCCAAATACTCCGACTTTTGAGTTGACTGCAAAATTTGAGCGGCTACTTTCGACGGTCCTAGTTATCCGATTTTATGAAACGCACATACCAGCCTTCCAAGCGCACACGCAAGCAGCAGTTCGGTTTCCGCGCACGGATGAAGACCAAGGCGGGCCGGGCTATCCTGAGCCGCCGTCGCCAGCGCGGCCGTAAACGCCTTCTGCCGAAGGGTGTTGAAGTCCACTTCGCCCGGCACACCGAAGCCTGATCGACGCCACATGCGTTTTGCCGCCTCCTCCCGTCTCACGGAGGGGAGGGACTACGCGCGGGTGCGGGAGCAAGGCAGATCCGTGCAGGGACGCCTCCTCCGGATCGGGGTGCTCAATCTCGGGACACCGGACGGCTCGAAAGCCGGAATGATCACCTCCAAACGTGTCGGCGGTGCCGTCGTCCGCAACAAAATCCGCCGCCGCTTGCGGGAGTTGATCCGGGCATCATACCCCGGGTTTCCGGACGGTCTTCTGGTTGTCGTGATCGCCAAGCAGCCCGCGGCTTCCGCCAGCTTTGAAGAATTGAGAGGGGAATGGTTGCTTCTTCTGCGCCGACTTTCTATTTTGCCGGATCTTCCATGACGTCATTGCTCCTCATCCTCATCCGCATCTACCAGCTCGCGCTGTCCCCCGCTCTGCGCGCGATTTGCGGACCTGGCTGCGGATGCCGGTTCGAGCCCAGCTGCTCGCACTATTTCGCAGAAGCCCTGCGGACGCATGGATTCACCAAAGGACTCAGCCTGGGCATCGGGCGGATCAGCCGATGTCACCCGTGGGGCGGATGCGGGTATGACCCCGTTCCCTCCGCCTTGAAAACCCGTAACTGATGGACCGTAAAGCCTGGATCGCAATCACCCTCTCCGTCGCCGGCCTCTTTGGCTGGCAATGGTATGTGAGTAAATATCAAACCCCTCCGGCCGCGCCGGCTTCCGCCGCGCCCTCGCCAGCGGCGTCTGCCCCTGGAGCGGCGCCGACAGCAGTGCCCGCTGCCAATGCCGCCCCGGCAGCGCTGCCATCCGCCACACCCGTGCAGCCTGTCATGGCCGCCAGAGCGGAGAGCCTGGCAGCCGATGGTGCCGAGTTTGTCTTCAATAATGACGCCGGCGGCATCGAGCAGGTTGTGCTGTTGAAGCACCTTGGAGAGAACAAAGGAAGCGTCTCATTGAACCGCGACCGCGGCATGCCGATCGGCGCCCTGGGATTCAACCCGGGTGAAGTCGTGGGCGGGTTTGAAATGAGCACCGACCGCGAGAAGGGCGTCGCCGTCTTCTCAAAAACCCGTCCGGACGGCCTCCGGATCACCAAGCAGTTCGCGCTTCCGCCGGCCGGCTCAAAAGATTCGCTCTATACCGTCGGGCTTGAGATCTCGTTCCACAACTCCGGGAACTCATCCGTCCAGGTGCCGCCGTTTTTTGTCGGCACGGGCGGGGCCGCACCGATCCACGTGAGCGACATGCCGATCTACACGCGCTTCGACTGGTCGCATGCTGGCAAGGCGACCTACATCGATGTGAACTGGTTTTCTGCCAGCTCGGTCCCGCTTCTTGGCATCCCGCTGAGCGGCGAAAAGGCGCTCTATCTCGAAAGCAAACCGGATGTTCAATGGGCCGCGGTCTCCAGCCAGTATTTCAGTACGATCGTCAGCGCCAAGGAGCCGGGAATCTCGGTTTGGGCGAAGCGCTTCGATACGCGCAAGCAGAACGACTCCCCGGTCTTCGGCATCCAGGGTGCGCTGGGGCAGCAGGGCTTCGCTGTGGCTCCGGGCGCCACGGTCACCAAATCGTTCCAGATCTACTCCGGGCCAAAGGAACTCTCCCGCCTCCGCAAGCTCGGCGGCAATCAGGATGCGGTTCTGAATTTCGGAATGTTCGGCTTCGTCAGCGAGTTTCTTCTCTGGGCGATGAATGGCCTGCACGGCCTGCTCGGCAACTATGCCGCGGCGATCATCGTGCTGACCCTCCTCATCAAATCCGCTCTGTGGCCGGTTCAGAACAAGGCGACCAACGAGATGCGGAAGATGTCCGCCCTCTCGCCAAAGATGACCGAGCTGCGGGAAAAATACAAAGACGACCCGCAGAAGATGAACGAGGAGACGATGAAGCTCTACCGCGAATACGGGGTCAACCCGTTCAGCGGCTGCCTGCCGATGCTCATCCAGATCCCGATCTTCTTCGGCTTCTACGCGATGCTCGGCACGGCGATCGAGCTGCGGAACAGCTCGTTCCTCTGGATCCACGACCTCTCGCAGCCTGATACCGTCGGGCACCTGCTCAACTTCCCGATCAACCTGCTTCCGATCGTCATGGCCGGGACAATGATCTGGCAGATGGCCATCACCCCGAAAAGCGGGGACGCCATGCAGCAGCGGATCTTTTACTTCATGCCGGTCATCTTCCTGGTGTTCTGCTACAATTATGCCAGCGGGCTCGCACTCTATTGGACAACTCAGAATCTCTTTTCTATTGTTCAGCTCTACCTGACGCGGAACCGTCCGCTGCCGACGCTGGAGAAGAAGAGCGTGGTGGCAAAGCGGACCGCGGCGGCGCTGAAAAAGAAAAAGAAATAAACGCCATGAGCCAGACACCGCCCGAAGTCCTCGATACCATCCTCGGATACCTGGGGTTCGTCGTCGAAATCCAGGAGCAGCAACGGGATGGCAACCTTGTCCTGCAAATTCTCACCCACGAGCCGGAGCGCCTGATCGGGCGTCACGATATCGTCCTCGATGACCTACAGTATCTCGTGAACCGGGTGCTCGCCGCGCAGAATCCCCCCGGGCCTCGAGTCATCGTGGACGTCGAGCACCACCGCGCGATGCGCGACGACGCGCTCGTCGAAAAGGTCCGCCATCTTGCTCAGGCCGTCCGGTCCACCGGACGCCCGATCCAGACCGACCCGCTCAACTCCTACGACCGCCGGATCGTCCACAATGCCTTCAAGGACGACCCGCAGATCGCCACATGGAGCCCACAGGACGATGCGCGGGTGAAGCGGATCACCATCAAGCTGCGCCCCGCCAGCTAGGGCGTTTTTGCCTTTTCAAACCGGCCCTCGTCATCGACGCGGGCGGTGGCCGCATTTTCTGCCTCGGTCGCAAGCTGGCGCATCTTCGCGATCTGATCCGGCGAGGGAACTTTCCCTTCAGCCTCCATGGCGACCGTGCGGATTTTTTTCACGCTGTCGGTGAGCGTGGTGACCATCTCGGTCTTTTTGAGGCGCGGGTGGAGGGTTTCGAGGCGGTCGATGAAGTAGTCCATGATCTCGGTGTCGCCGAGAACCTTTGCCTTGGCGGCCGTGTAATTTGAGGACGTGCTCACGGCTCCCAGCTGGAACCCGCGAAGCCACCCCCCGAGACTGATCATGTGGGCCATCTCCTCGTCGTGCAGTTCCATCATCGAGGTTTCGACATCCTGCTGGGTGCGCACGAGCTCCTCGCGCATGCCGATCCAGTCGCCCTTGTCGCTGTGTTCGAACAGGCTCTTGCTGCGCTTGGTGAGCCGCCCGCCAACCCCCAGCGCCCGCGACTCGCGGATGAGCGCCCGGCCGATGTCCTGGATGTCCTGCGGGCGCTCGGCGATCGTCAGGAGGAACCCGTCGGCCACCAGCGAGCCGAAGTGCATCGCGGTCTGGAAGCGGTTGTTGAAGCCGGCCTCCCGGTTTGCCTTCTCGATCACTTCCAGCGGGACCGGCCGGAAGACCTCGAGGTCCTTAAGGATTTTCTGGATCGAGGGAGCCGTGATCGGGTTGACCCCTAATTCCTCGCGCATGTGTTCGTCGGAACTCTTCTTCAACTCCGCTTCGGTAACGTCCTGCGCCCGGGTGGCCGGAAGAAAAATGAGGACGAGAAGCGCGGATATGGCAAGCGCGCGGTGCATGCCTGTTGATAGCAAGATCCGGGGGGATTTGTCCACACCCGTAAAATCTGCTTTCGCTTCCGCCCGGCCATGCTGAAAGTGTGCGGGTGATTGTCGGCGTTCCAAAAGAAATCAAGGATCAGGAGTTTCGCGTGGCTCTTTTGCCCTCCGCAGCCTACCAGCTCATCAAGCACGGCCACCGGGTGATTGTGGAATCCGGTGCGGCAGCGGGAATCGGGTTCAGTGATGACGACTACCTTGCCGCGGGCGCTGAGGTCACCGACAGCCACGCCCGGGTCTTTGCGGAGGCCGGGCTGGTGGTGAAGGTCAAGGAGCCCCTGCCCTGTGAATACCCGTTGCTGAGAAAGGACCAGATCCTTTTTACCTTTCTGCACCTTGCCGCCGACCGGTCGCTCACGGAAGCGCTCATCCAAACCGGCGCGACCTGCATTGCCTACGAGACCGTTGCCGTCAACCACCGCCTGCCGCTGCTCGAGCCGATGAGTGAAATCGCCGGCAGGATGTCCGTGCTTGTCGGGGGATATTTTCTGGCACGTCACACCGGAGGAAAGGGCGTGCTCCTCGGCGGCGTGCCGGGCGTGCTGCCCGGCAAGGTCGTCGTCATCGGAGGCGGCACGTCGGGCGTCAATGCCGCCCGGATGGCCACCGGGCTCGGCGCGGATGTCACGATCCTGGAGGTCGATCTCGAACGCATGCGGTTCCTCGACATCACGATGCACACCGCGCACACGCTTTACTCCAACGAGGCAAGCCTCCTGGAGATCCTTCCCGGCACCGACCTGCTGATCGGTGCCGTCCTGGTTCCGGGCGCCAGGGCACCGAAGCTGATCACGCGCGAGATGCTGCGGCTGATGAAGCCGAACAGCGTCGCCGTCGATATCGCAATCGACCAGGGAGGGTGCCTGGAAACATCCCGCCCGACCACCCATCATGATCCCACTTTTGTCGAGGAGGGGATCGTTCATTACTGCGTTGCCAATATGCCGGGGGCCTACGCGCGCACGGCCACGCAGGCGCTGGCCAACGTGACGTTCCGCTACATTGAGACGCTTGCGGATTTTCCGCTCGAAGAGGCGGTCCGGCGCTTGCCGGGGCTCCTCGGAGGCCTCAATATCGTTTCCGGCAAAGTCACGTGCGAAGCGGTGGCTGCCGCACACGGAATCCCATATTCCCCATTCATCCCATGAGCTCACTCGAACAAGACATCCACGAAATCGGACGCCGGGCGAAGGCCGCCTCGCGGCGGCTGGCCACACTCTCATCGGTCCAGAAAAACCTGATCCTCGAGGCGATGGCCGATGAACTGCTCGCACGCACCCCCGCACTGGTTGAGGCCAATGCCCGGGACCTCTCGAACGCCGAGAAAAACGGCCTGAGCAAGGCGATGATCGACCGCCTTCGCCTCACGGAGAAACGGATTGCGGAAATGGCGGACGGCATCCGGCAGGTCGCGCGCCTTTCCGATCCGGTCGGCGAGGTCCTGCGTGTATGGACTCGGCCGAACGGGATCGGCATCTCCAAGATCCGGACCCCGATCGGCGTGATCGGCATCATCTTCGAGTCGCGGCCGAACGTGACAAGCGACGCGGCCGTGCTTTGCCTCAAGACCGGAAATGCGGTGATCCTGCGCGGTGGATCCGAGGCCCTGCATTCCAACCTCGCGATCGGCGAGGCCCTCCAATCCGGCGGCGAGCGCGCCGGGCTCCCCGCGGGCGCCGTCCAGCTGATCCCGACCACCGACCGCGATGCGGTCCGGATCATGGCTCAAATGGACCGCTTCATGGACCTCATTATTCCGCGCGGGGGACATGCGCTCATCGAGGCGGTCGTCAGCCAGGCCAGGATGCCGGTCATCAAGCACTACGACGGCGTCTGCCACATCTACGTCGACAAGGATGCCTCGTTTGAAATGGCCCGCGATATTGCCATCAATGCCAAGTGCCAGCGGCCGGGCGTCTGCAACGCCATGGAAACCCTCCTCGTTCACCGGGATGTCGCCAAAGCGTTTTTTGAGTTTGCCGCCCCGGCGTTCCGCCAGCAGCACTTGGAATTCCGCGCGGATCCGTCCGCCTATTCGCTGCTCGCGGCGCTCGGCTACGAGCCACTCCGCGAGGCAGACGAAAAATCCTGGCGAACCGAATACCTCGACCTGATCGCAAGCGTGAGGGTTGTGGGGGGACTGGACGAGGCGATCGAGCACATCGAGACGTTCGGATCCCACCACAGCGACGCGATTATCACGGCCGATCCGGCCACGGCCGAACGCTTCCTCGCCGAGGTGGATTCCGCCACGGTTTACTGGAATGCCTCAACGCGCTTCACCGACGGCGGGGAGTTCGGGTTCGGCGCGGAGATCGGAATCAGCACCGACAAGCTTCACGCCCGCGGGCCGATGGCTCTCGAGGAACTGACCTCCTACAAATACCTCATCCGCGGGGACGGGCAGATCCGCTGATCCGCCCGTCCATGACCCCATTCCCAGCGCAGGCATGAAATCGATCAAAACCCATTACGAGGGCCGCGTCCAAGGGGTCGGATTCCGCTGGACGGTCAAAAATCTCGCCCGCGAATACGATGTGTCCGGCACAGTGAGAAACCTTCCCGATGGCCGCGTGGAACTGGTTTTGCAGGGAGATCCCGACGAGGTCACGGGAATATTGGAAGCCATCCGCCGGAGCGACCTCGCCGGCCACATCACCCTGGAAATGCCGGAACCCATCCCCCGGATCCCCGGCCTCCGAGGATTTCAAATCATCGAATGAGCACGCCCGCCGTCCATATTGAAAACCTGACAAAAGTTTACCCGGTCCCGATGCGCCGGCAGCGGGTTGTTGCGGTGAAGGATCTGAATCTCACGGTCGGTGACGGCGAGGTTTACGGCCTGCTCGGGCCAAATGGCTCAGGCAAAAGCACAACGCTCAAAGTCCTCCTCGGACTCGTCACTCCTACGCGGGGCAAGGGGGAAATCTTTGGCAAAAACAGCCGCGACTACCAAAGCCGCACCGATGTCGGGTTCCTTCCCGAGAACCCGTATTTTTACAAGTTCCTCACCGCCGAGGAAACCATCCGCTTCTACGGGAAAATCTGCGGTCTGCACGGGCGCGCCCTCGACAACCGTATCGGCGAACTGATCGCGCTGGTCGGTCTGGATGATGCGCGCCACCGCCGGGTAGGAGGATTCTCCAAGGGCATGCTCCAGCGGATCGGCCTTGCTCAGGCGCTTGTCCAGGATCCCAAATTGGTCGTGCTCGACGAGCCGACCGCAGGCGTCGATCCCGCAGGTTCCCGCCAGATCCGAGACCTCATCATCGATCTAAAAAAACGGGGCAAGACGGTCCTGCTCACATCGCATCTCCTGAGCCAGGTCCAGGAGGTCTGCGACAAGGTCGGCATCATGGCCCGCGGCCAGATGGTCCGGGAAGGCAGCCTCGACGAACTTCTCACCATTGACCGCCAGACGGAATACATCGTGGAGGATGCCCCCGACGGACTCCGTGAAAAAATCGAGGCGCTCGTGAAGGAATCCGGCGCGCGCTTCGTCTCGGCTCGCCGCCCTCAGCGCACTCTCGAAGGCGTCTTCCTCGAATCCACGGCGCCCAAGGAATGAGGGCGTTTGTCACCGGCACAGATACCGGCGTGGGCAAGACGTTTGTCACCGCCCTGCTCGCCCGTGCGCTGCGCGCATCCGGGCACGATACGATCGCCCTCAAGCCGCTCTGCTCGGGCGACCGCTCGGACGCCGGAACCCTGCGCTCGGCCTGCGACAACGAGCTGGCGCTCGACACGGTCAACCCGTTCTGGTTCCGCGCCCCGCTCGCCCCGCTCGTCGCCGCCCGCATGGAGAACCGCATCGTCTCTCTTCAGTCCCTTTGCGACTGGTTCCAAGCAGCCTCGGCGGGACGGAAATCCGTCCTCGTCGAGGGGGCCGGCGGCTGGCTTGCGCCGGTTGCGGATCACGTCACAGTCGCCGACCTCTGCGCCGCATTCGACCTGCCCGTGATCCTCGTAGCCGCCAACCGCCTCGGCTGCGTGAACCACATCCTCCTCACGCTGGACAGCATCCGCGCCCGCGGGCTCGAATGCCCGGGAATCATCCTTAACGCCCCGGGCGGGACGGATGACTCTTCGTCCACCAACCGGGCACTCCTCGAGGAGTTTACCGATGTGCCAGTCCTGCTCGAAGTCGCCCGCGGGCAGAAGGATCTCCCCCTGCCGCTCTTCTAGCCGGCGTCTCGGATTTTTTCCCAGTTTTCCCTTGCTTCGCGGCGATGTTCCCCTACTCTTTCCCTCCCGCTCGATGTCGGGCAAGAAACTCCAACATTAATCGTTCTTTAAATTATGGCAGCACCTGCAGGACAAAAAATCCGGATCCGGCTCAAGGGATTCGACTACCGCATCCTCGACGCGTCGGCGTCCGAGATCGTTGAAACCGCAAAGCGCACCGGCTCGAAAGTGACCGGCCCGATCCCCCTCCCCACGCGCATTGAAAAATTCACCGTGAACCGCTCCCCTCACGTGGACAAGAAGTCCATGGAGCAGTTCGAAATCCGTACCCACAAGCGCCTCCTCGACATCGTCGAGCCGACCGCGAAAACTGTCGACGAACTCCGCAAGCTCAACCTCCCGGCCGGCGTCGACATCACCATCAAAATCTGACCGCTATGAGCATTGGACTTCTCGGAAAAAAACTAGGAATGACCCGCATCTATGATGAGAAGGGTCGTGTCACACCCGCCACCGTCATCGCAGCCGGCGGCAACCGCATTCTTCAAACCAAGACCGCCGAAAAGGACGGCTACACCTCGGTGCAGGTCGGATTCGACGACCAGAAGCCGCAGCGCGTCTCGAAGGCCCAGACCGGACACTTCGCCAAGACGTCCTCCACACCGAAGCGCTTCATCCGTGAGTTCCGCCTGGCCGATGGCGAGGCGCTCCCGGAGTCCGGGGACGTGAAGGTGAGCACATTTGAGGCCGGCCAGTTTGTCGATGTGATCGGCCAGTCGAAGGGCAAGGGCTTCCAGGGTGTCATGAAGAAGCATAACTTCCAAGGGCAGAACATGACCCACGGTTCGACAATGCACCGCCGGAACGGCGCCATCGGCAACCGCTCGACCCCGGGCCGCGTGTTCAAGAACATGGGCATGCCCGGCCACATGGGTGACGACCGCGTCACGCTCCAGAACCTCCGCGTCCTCCAGGTTCGCGACGAGGAAGGCGTGATTGTTGTCAGTGGAGCAATCCCGGGAGCCAAAGGCTCCTACGTTATCGTCCGCCCGTCTAAGAAAAAGAAGGCTGCCAAGAAAGCCTGATCCTGTTCACCTCGCCGGCTACTCCGGCATTTGGTTCAAAGCGCGCGCTTTGTCTGGCTCAATGCCATGCAGCGCGCGCTTTTCCTTTCCGGGCGGCGAGATTCGAAAGGCCTGATGCCGGCGGGCGAACAATCCCTTCCCGTGTTCAAGGCTCCTGCTCGAGCTTGATGTAATCCAGCAGGATGCCACCGGTTTTCCGGATCACGCTGACGTAGTTGTCGCCGTCGCGCAGATCGACGACGCCGAGGTCGATCTCGGTGAACGTATCGGATTTCGGGAACTTGACATCCGGGAGCATCCGGTAGTTGACCAGGACATTGTTTTCCTGATCCCCCGACGGTGCGGCATAGCCGATCTTGAGGCGGAATTTCGTATGATTCCCGGTCTGCACGAGAAACTTCACGCTTTCGCACGCCTTGTCGAATCCGCCGACGTAGCCCGGACCCGAATGCCCGGGATGCCCGGCCTCCACTTCTGTGCCGTTGAGCCGTCCGCCCTGCATGGCGGCATTCTCCGCCTCGAGCCAGATCGTGGTCTTCGACGGCTTGCCGGTCACCCCGCCCTTGTCGGGCACGATCGGCTTGATCGAACCGTCAGCGTTGTAGCTGAGCTTGTCCGCCAGAAGGTTCCGGCACTCGCTCTTGCCCTTCGACATCGCCATACTGTGATGGAACGCATACCACTGGCCCTTGTATTCCACTATCGATCCATGGTTGGTGCCGGCCTGGCTGGGAAACTGCGGGATATACTTCCCCATCGATTTGTAGGGCCCGAGCGGCTTGTCGGCGACCGCGTAATACATTTCCTCCGGCCACTTGCCCCCCGTGAGCCCGGGGTAGGACAGGTAGTATTTGCCTTTGTATTTGTGAACATACGGCCCCTCGAAGACGCAATCGAGCTGGGGCTTGAGGTTCACGATCGAGCCGGGAACAACCGAAAGCAAATCGCCTGTGAGCTTCGCCCCCGAGCATCCGCCGCCGCATCCCCAAAAGAGATACGGTTGGCCATCGTCATCGACGAAAAGCGCGGGATCCTGTCCCCAGTCCACCCCCTTAATCGGTCCGATGTCCTTGAACGGCCCCTGCGGGTATTTGCTCGTGGCCAGACCGGTGCGGAATGCCCCGCTGCCCTTCTCCTTCATGCAATAAACCAGGTAATAGCTGCCTTTCCAGAGCACGGCATCGATCGCCCACGCATGGCTGATCGCCCAAGGAACATCGTCGACGCTCAGCACACGCCCGTGGTCGATCCAATTGACCATGTCGGTGGTCGAGAACACATGGTAGTCGGCCATCGTGTCGTGGGTGTTCGTGCCCGGCGCATCGTGAGAGCCGTAAACCCAGAGCCGGTCGCTCCCCGGCCAGACGTGGGCCGAGGGATCTGCCGAGTAAATGGTCGTGATCAAAGGGCTCTGGGCGCGCGCGGCGGGCGGGAACAAAGCGGCAACTGCTGCCGAGAGCAGGATCAGGGCAAAAGAAAAAGAACGGTGGGTCATGGGATTCTGCGACCTTATCCTACCGAAACGTTCTCGTCGAACTCTCCGAGATCGAGCGGGTAGGTGCCATGTTTGCGCACGAGCCCGACGATCTCGTCGTAGGTTTTTCCGGAGACCGCGCTGCTCACCGAGTGGTCGCTCTGGAAGATGAGGCCGCCGCCTTTGGCCGCGTTAAGCTTGCGCAGGACCTCGCGGCGGATGGCGGCGGTGTCCCCGCTCTCCCAGATCTGCATGTCGCTGTTGCCGCAAAACCCGATCCGGTGTCCGTATTGCCGGCGGAGATCGACGGCATCCATGCCGGCCTTGACCTCGAGCGGGTTGTAGGCGTCGACCCCGATTTCGATGTAGTCTGGCAGGATCGCCTTCACATTGCCGCACCCGTGATAGATGACCGGCAGGCCCTTGGAGTGGGCGTGGGCGACAATCTTCGCCACGACCGGCTTGAAGTAGTCGCGCCAGTAGGCCGGAGAAAAGAACGTGCTGTTCTTGTAGGCGACATCTCCCCAGATAACAAAGCCGTCGAGCAGACCGCTGCCGGCGGCCATCTCGGCCTTCGCCATTTCAAAATAAAAATCGCCGATCCGGCGGACGACTTCGCCCATCTCGTCCGGGAACTCGCCGATCCACATCATCGTGTTGAGCTGCCCGATGAGCCGGGTCAGGCACTCGCTAACCTCGATGATGCTGCCATAGACTGGAAAGTCGGGGTGGAGCGAGCGGACGGTATCGATCCAGGCCGGCGAGTTCCGTTGGAACCCGTCGCCCACGCCGGCAATCTGATTGTCGCCGGCCGAAAAAAACCGCCGCGGGTCGGCGGGATCGTCGAAGACCGCCTCCTGCAACTTTTCAAAAGTATCAATCTCCCACGCTGTCATCTCCGGCATCGGGTGCCGGAAGTGCTTCGACATGATCGCGCCAAAGCCGGTCTTCACGACGACTTCCTCGGGAGTTTCCTTGAGCGTCTCAAACGGCCGGATCCACGGGTCCATATTCGGCACGGTGACGATCCAGTCGAGGTCGTAGTGGTAGTAGGGATTCGCGTCGTCGGGGAGACCGAGTTCCTCGCGCCAGCGCTTGACGAAGCCTCCCCAGAAAAAGTCACTGATCGGCACGCGGTCAGGCTCCTCGTGGCGGAGTGCCTTGTTCATGCGCTCGAGTTTGCGCAGGGTATTTTCTTTCCGGCCGGATTGGTCGGCGGATTTTCCGATGGTATCGAACATGCTCATAGGGGGATTTGGTAGGACTACTTTCCGCGCGGCGGGTGGCCGACGACGTCCTTTTGGTAGGTGTTCAGGGCTGCCCGTTTGTGCTCCGGAACAAGTGGGCTCCAATCAATCAGCGGCTTGACCGATTCGACCGGCGTTGCCGTGCGGAACCTCATGGTCACGATCTCCTGGGGCTTCACTGGGAACGAGTATTCGGGTCCGCCGTCGAGCGGATGCGCATTTTTTCCGATCAGGTCGGTGAGCGAAACCTCGCCGTGCGGCAGGTCCAGCTTCACCTTTGCCGTGCCTGGAAGTCCAAGGCACTCGACGAGGCGGAGTTCGATGTCCGCGCCGTCGCGGCTCATCGCCTCGACGATCACGTTGTCGGATGTCTTCAAGAACGACTGCGGCCTGTCGTCCGCGCAGCCGCTCACCAGGATCGGCGGGCAGTTGTATTCCCAGGCCATCTGCGGGATGCGCGCGTCGTTCCATCCGGCCGCGTAGGGGACGATCGCGTATTCCAGCCGGTGGCTGCCTTTCCCGCTCAGCCACGCATTCGGGTAGCCGTAGTATTTTTCGACGGCGTTGAAGAGGTAGATGACCGGTGTCTTGTCGTTGATCTCGCGTCCGGGCAGCCCGCGGTCGAGCAGAGCGACTCCGCCGCCGCCGGGCAGCGCATAGTCGCTCCAGCGGATGGCGGGAAAGATCCCCTTGGTCTTGCCTGTGAGGTCCGGGTTCGGCTTCGCCCAGGCGCCGTGAGAAAACCCGAACGGAATCCCCCGCCGGATCTCGGTCGGCGGCTCAGCCAGTGGAAATTCGGCGACGACAACTGTTTCGTCCGGCAGGTCGTTCAGTTCGGTCACAAAGTCGATGCGCTGGTAATTTTTGTTGAACCGGATGAGCCGCTTGCAGGGGGCTCCACCAATCAAAGTTCCGTCGGCCTCAACCGTCATCGCCACGGCATTTTCCGTGACCTTGATGGTAGATGGAGAATCGCCTGATGTCGATAGGCGTGGGCGTTCCGGCCGCACGACAAGCTCATCTCCGGGCTGCCCGTTGTGTTTTCTCACGCTTTTCTCCGCGACGAGAACGTTGGCGGGACCACCGAGCACCTCGCAGCCGGCAACCTTGAGACTCACCAGCGCGCCGGTCGAGGGATCGACCTGCGCGGTGTAGAATTTTGTTTCGATCGTCGCAGGCAGCGGAATCGCGGCGGTCTCCTCCGGCACCCCGGTTGCCCCAATACCGACCGAAGGAAGGCTGACTTGAAATTCCCCGTTCACCGGATCGTTGCGATCCCAGTTGAGCGGGTTAAAGAGGACGTTCTTGCTCCCGTTACCGGTGAGTTTCCGGACCGCCTCGGAGGTAATCCTGCTGGCATTCGACTCGACCCACTCGAACCGGTCTTTGACATCCCACGACGTTTCGTGCTCGAAGACCATCCCCCCGGCTGCTCCCCAAAGCGTGTTGCGATCCATGTTCAGCAGCATGAGAAGCCAGGCGTGGTAGAGGTCCTGCACGGGATACGAAAAATCCGACTTGAGGCTTGCGACCGTTGCTGCGATCTCGGCCGCCTGGAGCAAGTGCTCGTCCCGGCGATACCAGGCTTTCACGCGCGGGCACTGGACCCAGAAGGCATTCCACGAGTAATCGGTCCCGCTCCGGACGGTCGGCAGATCGAGCTTGTCCAAATCCAGGGTGTCATAATATTCGCCGAGCGTGGAAAACCGGAGCGGCACGTCGGGAGCGAAGGCATTCCAGAGCGAGAGGAGCTCGGACGGGTTCTCCTTGCGCGCAGGCGGGAGCGAGTAGTCGCCCTTGCCGCCCAGCACGAGGATCGGCGCTCCCGCAGGAGTCGAGGGGGCCTTTTTTGCGAAGTAGTTTTTCAGGTCTCCCAGCTGCTGAGTCGTGAGCGGCTTCTTTTCTCCGAAGACCATGCTCACGCCATCCTTGCTCCAATCGGAATACTGCCCGGTGACGAGCGTCGGGATGCGCGTGCCGTCCGGCGATTCCGAGCGGAAGATCGCTTTGTCGGACGGATTGCTCCGCGCGTAGACGAGTGCGTCGAGCCCGAGCTTGGCGGTGATTTGCGGCAGTTGTTCGTGCGCGCCACAGATGTCGATCGCCCAGCAGAACCGGGGCGTCACCCCCATGACTTCCTGCTGCCAGCGCCTCCCCTCGATGCCCATCCTGGCAAGAGCCTCACCGCCCGAAAGGCTCACCGTTGGCTCGAGAAAAAACCCGTTTACCAACTCTACCCGGCCCTCTTTGACTCGCCGCTTCAGTTCCTCGAAACGCTCGGGAGCGAAGTTCGCGATCGCGATCATGTTGTTGCACTCGGAAAGGACAAACTTGTATTTCGCGTCGTCACGGACCCGGTCGAGGTGGGCAAGGTAGGAATTCGCGCAGTAGTTCCGCTCGGACGACCAGTTGGTCAGCCACCCGCAACTGGCCGGATGGAAATTCGGGACAATGTGGACCGGTGGGAGCTTCTCCTCAGCGGACAGGGTGGAAGAAGCCAGAAGGACAGCGGCAAGGAATACCGGTTTCATCAGGAGGCAGGAGCAAAGCGGGAGGGATCGCGGTATTTGACCGTCTGGATGTGCTCGCAATAAAGGACGAGTTCGCCCTCGTTTTTGAAGACCTCGTAGCTCGCTCGGTAGAGGCCCATGTCTTTGTATTTGGGGGATTTCTCCAGGTCGGTCTTGATCGTGTAGATCGTGTCGCCAATGAAGACCGGCTTGATGAAGCGCAGCTTGTCGTAGCCGTAGCTGAACGCGTTCACGCAGTTCGTGGCGACGAGGCCGAGCCCGGCGCTGAAGACGAACGCCCCCGCAACCAGGCGCTTGCCGAAGAGCCCCTCCTCCTTCGCGAAAATCTCGTCGGCCACGTAGGGATGCATGTCCAGAACAAGCGCGTTGAACTGCATCGACTCTCCCTCGCTGATTGTCCGCCGGATCGAGCGCAGGCGGTGGCCGACAACGATGTCTTCGTAATACCAGTCCTCGGCATTCCAGACCGGAATCTCCTTGTGTTTTGCGGGATCGGGGTTCGGGTTTTTCATAATTTTCAGTGCGCGGCCGGGACGTCGCCCAGCGAATTTCCATAGGTCAGGATCACGACGGCAGCGATGAGAATGGCGATCGCTGTGGAGAGCGCCGCCACCGTGCGAGGCCTGCAGCCGAGCCACTCGCGGAGCATGACTCCGGCCAGACTGCTGAAGAGCACGAGCATGATCATGTGGATCGCCCAGCTCGTGAACTGGTAGCTCCCCATCCGGACATGGCCGAGCCCGTAAAAAAAGAACTGACCATACCAGAGAAACCCGGTCAGCACGGCCATCGCAAAATTGACCGGCAGAGCCGATCGCTCGGGTCCAGCTGGCAGTTCGACAAACTCGCCAGCCGTGCGATGGCGGAGGTGGAGCCACACACAATAAAGCGCAGAGGACAGATAGGCGCCGCCGCAGGAAAAAATGTAGATGACATTCCCTTCGAACTGCCCGGCACCATGCCTGGCGGCGACATTGGCGATCGGCTGCCCCGCGGCCAGCGAAAGCCCGAAGACGGCGGACAGAATTCCAGCGAGCACGCAGAGCGTGAGGCCCTTTGCGAGATTGAATTCGGCGCCGGTCCCGGCGGCGCGGAGGTCGCGGTCTTTGAGCCAGCCCGCGAGGCCGGAAAACAGAATCCCTCCGGCTCCGATCAAAACTCCTGCAAGAACCCACTCGATTCCGGGCTTTCCCATCAGCACGGTCAGCTGGCCGGCCAGCAGCGGCGGCAGCAACGTGCCCATCACGCATGAGATGCCGATCGCGATTGCGTAGGTCAGCGAAAACCCGATGTGCCGGATCGCGAGGCCGAACGCCGTGCCTCCGATCCCGTAGAGCGCGCCAAGCGCAAACGAGATGAGCATTGGGCGCGATGGGGCTTCCTTGAGGACCGCCGCCAGATCAGGGATCGTCAGCCAAGCGACCGCCGATGGCAGAATCAGCCAGCACACCGAGGCCTGCGCCAGCCAATACGTCTGCCACGACCAGCTCCGCGTCTTCTTTTGCGGGGTGTAGCAGAACGCGGCGCTCATCGCGCCGATGGCGTGGAGGAGCACGCCAAGAATCGGATTGGGGGTCATGGTTCGCTGTTGAAAAACTCCTTGTTGATGGCCGGGTTGTTGTCGCCGACCTTCGGGGCGCCTTTCGCCGATTTAAGGATTTGCCGGTCGATCCGGATCGGACACCTCGTCGTGAAAAGGCTTGCGCCATTGGAACGCGAGACCTTCTGCAGCATGTCGAGGCATCGGAAGCCCTCGTGCTCCCGCAGGCGGTTCCAGTCGAGCACGTCAGCGCACCAGATGTCGGCCGGCTCGAGAATTCCGAGCCAGTGCGCGGTCGGCTGTTTCCGCAGGTGGGCGGCAAGCTCAGCCTTGATCTCGTCGCGCCGTGTGAACCACGTTTTCGAATCGGAATACGTGGTGAGCGGCTGGCACCCGAGAAGCTCGCCGAGTCGCGTCACCGAGCCCATCGCGATCGCCAGAAACCCGTCCGCCGTGGCATAGATGCCGTAGGGAGCGCCGAGGTAAGCGTGGGCGTTGTTCACCGCGCTGCGCGCGGGCACGAGGTTGCCGTCGTTGAGGTGGGTCGTGAAAACTTCAAATTGCAGATCGAGGATCGACTCGAGCAAACTCACTTCCACCAACCCGCCCTCACCGGTGATGCCGCGCCGCACCAGGCAGGCCAGAAGCCCCTGGAGCAGGTGTGCGCTCGCCGCCAGATCCGCGATCGCGAGCCCCATCGGAACCGGCCCCTGCGCCGCATCGCCGCTCAGCCAGGCGAGCCCGGAGACGCTCTGCGCCAGAAGATCCTGGCCGGGTTTGTCCTTCCACGGACCTTTGTCTCCGTAGCCGGAGACCGTGCCATAGACGAGGCGGGGATTGAGCTCGTGCACGGCATCGTAGCCGAAGCCGAGCTTCTCCATCACGCCCGGCCGGAAGTTCTGGATGAGCACGTCGGCCTTGCTGATCAGCTCGCGGATGCGCGCGAGGTCGGAGGGGTTCTTGAGGTCGGCCGCGTAGCTTTCCTTGTTGCGGTTGATCGAGTGGAAGAGCGTGCTGTCGCCGTCCAGTTCGAGGTTGGAGATATAAAGCTGCCGGCAGAGGTCGCCGGTGACCGGGCGCTCGATTTTGATCACCCGGGCTCCCAGGTCGGCCAGCCGCAGCCCGGCCGCCGGCCCGGCCAGAAAAATACTGAAATCCAGGACCAGCAGTCCTTCGAGCGGACGTTGAAAATTCGCGCTCATTCTCAGTCGCAGTGAAAAACCTCTTCCATCCCGGACCATGTCTCGCCTTCGGGCAGCGAACGCGAGGGAATCTGGCAGGGCTTGCAGACCGCCCACCAGCGCCGGGTCTCCTCATCGGCTGCCATCCGGGCCATATCGGCATCGAAGTCGACACCGTGGTATTCGAAGTAGCCGAAAAGATAATGCGAGCCGTCGTCAAATTGCCTCAGGTAGATCGAGTAGTTCCGAATGTGGCAATCGGCGATCATCCGCAGCACGCCGGGCCACACCGCGGCATGCAGGGCCTTATATTCCTCGAGTTTTTCCGGGCGGATTCCGGTGACTGATCCGTAGCGTTTCATAGTTTGTGTGTTTGAGATTCCTGATAGATCCGGTTCATTCGATCCAGTGCGGCAGACGCATCGCAGCGACCGGAAAGAAAGTCGTGCACTGCCGTGCCGCCGGCATCCTGGAACTCGAGGTAGCCGGAGTAGCGCGGACGCAAAAACGATGCGTCCAACGTCGGCAGGGTAGCCTCGAAAAAGCCGTTGCACGCGGTGTTGACGCCCGGGTCCGTCCATGCCGAGCGGTGACCGGGCTGTCCTCCACTTTGGAAATAGAGCCCGCGCTGGACATCCGGCGATGCGGCGAAAGCGATAAAGTCCACGGCGGCCTGCCGCTCCGCGCTGTGCGAGGAGACGGCCAGTCCGGTCCCGCCAAGCGTGGAGGTCAGTCGTCTCCCGTCCGGCATGGCAACAAGACCACCGAACTTCAGAAGCTTCCGCGCATAGCCGGGCCGCGCGTAATTGGAGTAGCCGTAGGCGAAAGGACAATAGGCGATCCCGTCGCCGGATGACATCGCCTCAAACGTGCGGATCGGATTCCTCGTAAGGCATTCCGGCGGACAGGCACTGACAAGCTCGCGCAGCATGGCAAGTGCAGCCAGCCCGATTTCGCCGGAGACAACCCGCTCCCCGGATTGAAACGGAGCCTCGCCCAGCCAGAGGCAGAGCGGATAGAAATGCATGAGCGAATCGACGGGAATCGCCGGCACGGCCACCCGTCCGCTCCTGGCCAGGTCCAGCAGTTCAGCCCAGGTGCCCGGCGGGTTCGCGATCAGATCCGGCCGCCACGCGCTCACCGGCGTCGCCGCATCGACCGCCAGCGCCCACTGCCGCCCGTCGATCCGGTAACTTTCATGCGAGTGGCCGACGGAATTCGCGGCCTGATCGGCCAGAAATCCGGCGGGCAGAAAATCATCGAGCGGCAGAAGTGCCCGTGCGGTCATCGCCTCGCCGACCGACGGGTGGTCGATGTCGAGGATGTCAAACTTCTCCGCCAGCTTCGGAACCGGGAAGTCAGCAAACTGCTGGAGCGAACGCTTCTCCCAGACGATATCGACGTCCGGGCGCAGTTCGTGAAACCGCTGGCCCACTGCCACCTTCGACGCGAACCCGCGCGTGTGGTCCCAACTCATTCCGCGTAGTGTGATCACTTGATAAATTCTTTCGGGTGCACGCCGCCGCGGCGGTCGGATTCGTAGGCGGCTTCGACACAGGCCATCGTGCGGATGACATCCTCGACCGACGTCGGCATCACCGGTTCGCTGCCCTCCTTCGCCCGCATGACTTGCGCCATCGTTCCGATGAACGCGTGGGGGAACCACGAACCCTCCAGCGGGATCTCCCGCCACTCGCCGGGCTTGCCGTCCTTCAATTCGCAAATCTCAAAGCAGTCGCCGGCACCGTTTGGGTAGTCCATGAGCAGGCCGACCCGCGCACGGATTGCACCGCGCGTCCCCTCCCATTTCAAATAGCTCTCCTGATGCTTCGACCCGAAGTGATGGCAGTGGTTCGTCGTGATCGTCGCGCGTACCGGATCCGGGTAGTCCATCAGGATCGCGCTCCGCACCGAGGCCAGGCCGGTGCTCTCCGGATGGGTGACCGTGCGCGCATGGACGCTCCGCGGATCGCCCAGAAATGCCCGCACGAGATCGATGTAGTGGACGCTGTGATACGCGATCTCCAGGCGCGGAAGGCCATCCACAAACGGGAAAAGATGCCACGGAGTGTAGACTGTCAGGCGCATCTCCATGTCGAGAAGCTCGCCCAGAAACCCCTCCGCAATCAGATGCCGCGCCGCCAGGACAAACGGCGCGTAGCGCAGCTGGCAGTTGACCGCCGCCTTGAGTTCCTTCCTGCGGCACACGTCGAGGATCGCCCGCGCCTCCGCAAATGTTTCGCCCATCGGCTTCTGGATCAGCACGAACGCCCCGTCGGGCAGTTCCTCCAGCGCCCCCACAAAATGCGACGGAGGCAGGGCGAGGTCGAAAACGGAATCCGCGGGCGCTGCTGCCACCGCCTCGCCAACCGAGCCGTGCGCGTCGGGTATTCCGAACGCGGCCGCCAGTTCCTCCGCGCGGGACCGCGTCCGGTTCGAGATGCCACGGACCTCGAAACCCGCCAGCCGGTAGGCCGGAAGGTGCGCGTCGCGCACGATGCCGCCGGCGCCCAGGATGACAATCGGAAAGCGCCCGGCGGGCATTGGCGGATGGTGGGGGATTTCCATTTTTGGCGGGAAGATTTTTGACAAAACACCGTTTCACCTGTAAAAACAAGGTCAAAATGAAACCTGTTCCCCCGCGTCCCGCCCCGTCCCGCCGCTACGAGGTCCCCGCCCTGGACAAGGGGTTGGACATCCTGGAGGCGCTGGCCTCCTGCGACGATCCGGCATCGCTGAGCGATCTGGCCGCGCGGATCGGGCGGTCGCGCAACGAGATTTTCCGGATGCTCGAGTGCCTGGTCGATCGCGGCTACGTGCTCCGGGATCCGGCCACCGGCCGGTCGTCGCTTTCGCTCAAGCTCCACCAGCTCGCCAACGCGCACTCCCCGATCGCGCTCCTCCTCCGGCACGCGCGGGAGCCGATGCGCCGGTTTGTTGCGGAGACCGGGGAATCCTGCCACCTCTCGGTGGTGGATCCCGGCGGCCTCCTTGTCATTCACGCGGCGCACAGCGCTTCTCCGGTCCGGCTTCTCATTGAAACCGGCGTCTATTTTGATCCCGTGCTGACCGCATCCGGCCGGCTGCTGCTGGCGGATATGAGCCCTGACGAGCGGGGTGCGGTCCTGGGAGGAAGCCGCGCCTGGGCGGACATGGGTGCGGGAAGGAAAAGGAAGTTTCTGTCCGGTCTGGAGCCCTCGACGCACGGGTGGGTATCCCGCGCGAGCGACGAAACAATCCAGGGTGTCCGCGACGCTTCAGTCCTTGTCGGCGGACGAGGCGGCGCGATCCGCGCGGCACTGGCAATTTCGGTTTTCGTCCGGGCGACCGATCCCACTGCCTTCCGCGCTCTGGAGTCCGCCCTTTCCGCCACCGCTGCCACCATTACGTCCCAACTTGAGCTCAAGTATGCAAAACAGGTTCTTTGAAGACTACGACGTCGGCGCCACCCGCGAGACCTCCGGGCGAACGATCACCGAGACCGACATCGTCCAGCACGCGGGTCAGACGGGCGATTTTTACCCGCAGCATATGGATGCCGAGTGGTGCAAGACGCGGGAGCCGTTCCGGCAGCGCGTCGCGCACGGGACGCTCATCTTTTCAGTCGGCGTCGGGCTTACGGCGGGCGAGATCAATGAGCACGCGTTCTCCTACGGCTACGACCGCCTGCGCTTTGTGAAGCCCGTCTTCATCGGCGACACGATCCGCGTGCGCGTCGAAATCAAAGAGAAGCGCGACCACGCGAAGCACGCTCACCTCGGGCTCGTGACCGAAGCCTGCCAGGTCTTCAACCAGCGGGGTGAAACCGTCCTCGCTTGCGACCACCTTCTTCTCGTCAAACGCAGGCCCTGTAGCTAGCGGGATTCCCATGGAAAAGATCGACGCCCACCTCCATTTAATTGACCCGGAACTGCTCCGCTATCCCTGGCTCGCTGGAGTTCCAGCCCTCGACGGACGCTCATTCACCATTGAGGACTACCAGCAGGCGGCTGCGCAGACAGGGGTCACCGGAGCGGTCTTTGTCGAGGTCGACGCGCACCCGGACGACGCCCCCGCCGAGGCACGGCACTTTTGCAGGATGACCGAGGCGCCCGGGAACCGGATTCTCGGAGTCGTCGCCGCGGCATTTCCGGAATCGCCGGAGTTTGCCTCCCAGCTCGATGCGATCGCCCACGCGGCACTCAAAGGGATCCGCCGGGTGCTTCACACCCAGGACGACGCCCTCAGCAAGGACGCGCTTTTCCGGCGGCACGTCGCCGGGTTGGGCCGGCGCGGGCTGACATTCGACATTTGCGTGCTTGCCAGGCAACTGCCGCTGGCGATCGAACTCGCCGACGCCAGTCCGGACACCGCGCTGGTCCTTGACCACTGCGGGGTGCCCGATATCGCGGGCGGCGCATTCGACACCTGGTCAGCCGACCTCCGCCGGCTTTCCGAGAGACCAAACGTCTATTGCAAACTCTCGGGCATCGTTGCCTACGCCGGCCCCGGCGGAGCAACTGCCGCCAACCTGCACCGCTGGATGGACCACACGCTGGAGTGCTTCGGTCCCCGCCGGTTGATCTGGGCCTCAGACTGGCCGGTTTGCAACCTGGGATCCTCGCTGGCCGCATGGTCGTCGATCGCCGGAAACTTCCTTGGCAGCCTCTCGCCGGACGAGCAGCAGGCGGTCTGCTCGGAAAATGCCAAAGCATTTTACCGCCTCTAAAATCTGGCTGCCCCGCATGGACTCGAACCATGAATAATGCCTCCAAAGGGCACTGTGTTACCATTACACCACAGGGCAATTGACGGATTTATATTGCCCGCTGAAGGTGGGGCGCGCAATTGTTTTCCATGAACAAAAAGCTTCGCAACCGTCTGCTGGCCCTCGGATGCCTTTTGGTGTTTCTGGCACTGGGCGCCCTCTTTTATGTGAACTGGGTTGTGCAGCGTCCGTTTGCGATCATCCTTTTTCTTTCCGACAACCTGACGCCCTCGGTGATCACTCCCGCCCGGAACTACGAGGGGGGGGCCGACCACCGGCTCAACATCGAAAAGCTTCCCCACCTCGCACTCCTCACAACGCATGCCAACGACTTTGCCGTCGCAGACGCGGCGGCGGCGGTGAGTTCGGTCGCCACCGGCCGGAAGGCGAACAACCGCTCGCTGGGGGTCGATAACGGGAAGGCCGCGCTGCCGACCCTCCTGGAACTCGCCCGCGCGCGGGGCCGGGCGACGGGAATTGTCTCGAACGTCTCGCTCACCGATGCCACGGCCGCGGCCTTCTATGCGAAAACCTCCGACCCGCTCGACCACGAAACGATCGCGCGGCAGCTTGTCGAAAAATCGGACATCAATGTTCTCCTCGGTGGCGGCCTTGAGAACTTCCTCCCGGAATCCAAGGACGGGCGCAGAAAAGATGGCCGGGATCTCGTTCTCGAAATGCGCAATAAGGGCTTCGACATCGTGCGCACCACCGCCGAGCTGGCAAACACTCCGGCGTGGCGCGCCCCGAAAACTCTCGGCCTTTTTGCGATGGGTGACCTCGCCTTCGCGGACGAGACAGCGGCCACGGCCGCGCAGCCCTCGCTGGCCGATCTGGTGCGCCGGGCTATCCAGATGCTCCAATATAATTCCAAAGGCTATCTCCTCATCGTCGATGCAGGGCTTCCCGGGAAGGCGGCCTCCACGAATGCCGGCGAACGCACACTTCGCGAGATTCTCGCGCTCGATCAAGCGGTGGCGTCAGCGGTCAACTACGCGGGCGAGAAGGCGCTTATTATTGTGGCGGGAAAGCAGAGTATCGGAGGCCTGCGGCTTAACGGATTTCCGTTCCGGAAAGACATGGGGGCGGGAATCCTCGGGATCAACGCGCAAGGGGTCCCCTCGCTTACCTGGTCCACAGGACCGGGGTCAGGCACCGCAAGCTCCCCATCCGGTGTAACCGCCACCGAACCATCGGCATTCAAGACCGCCGCCGCCATCGGCACCGCAGAGGATGTCATTGCCGTCAGCTCCGGCCCGGGTGCGGAATCCCTGATTGGATTCAAGGATAACACCGACATCTTCCAGCTCATCCAAAAAGGCCTCTAGCAAGTCTGCGCACCGCGAGTGCTGCGGGATCAGATCCGCCTTGGCTTGGGGATGAAAGGCCACTAGTGTCCAAGTCATGCAAAAGACGCGACTTTGGCTGATGTTCCCCGCCCGACTGATCACGCGCCCGGTCCTCTGGGAGCTGGCGAAGGATTTTCCGGTCGTGACAAACATCCGGCAGGCCAGCGTGACCGAGGAAGTCGGTCTCGTTTCGTTGGAGCTGGACGGCGCGCGGGAGGAAATCAAAAAGGCGATCGCCTGGCTCGAGGAACTCGGCATCAAAGTCGAACCGGTCGAAATCAACACCATCGAGGGCTGAAAATGCCCTCGGAGCCACGCCGCTGAGCGACGGGTTGCAGTTCACCATTTTTATATCGTAGGATTCCACTCCCATGCGACGATGGCTTTTCTGGATCGGGCTCTTCAGCCTGTTGGCGGCACTGGTTGCGGAGCCCGTCATCGAGCAGGTGCGCACCCGCATCGCTGACGGGTTTGACCAGCCCGTTGGAAAGCCCGATGCCGAGGGCTACTACATGTCGCGAGGCTTCCTCTCCTACCATCCCGGCGAGGACTGGAACGGGCTGGGAGGCGGGAACAGCGACCTCGGCGCTCCCGTCTATTGCATCGGCAACGGCTACGTCACCTATGCGCGCGACGCCCGCATGGGGTGGGGCAACGTGGTCCTCGTGCGGCACGTTTTTGTGGAGAACGGCCAACTGCAGACCGTCGATTCGATGTATGCCCATCTCGATCGGATCCTGGTGCGCGAGGGCCAGCAGGTCGTCCGCGGGCAGCAGGTCGGAACCATCGGGACAAACCGCGGGATGTATGTCGCGCATCTGCACTTCGAGATCCGGAAAAACCTGCGGATCGGCATCAACCGCTCGTCCTACCCGCGGGACCTCGTGAACTACTACCGTCCGGGAGCCTTCATCGCCCAGCACCGGAAGTTACCGGGAACAGGCCGGAGCGCTCCGATTTTTATCAACACTTACGGAGCCGTTCCTCCCCCGCCTGCCGGGAGCGATATCTCATTTCCCGCCAAAGCGGGTCCGGAGGAGAAAAAGCCGGCCCGCTTGCCGGCCCAGCCCGGGAAATTCCGGGTCAACCGGTTTGAGATGGACGGGTTTTAGCGGAGGCCGTCTCTGACCCGCGGAGGCTCAGACGAAATCGGCCATCTCGTAAAGCCGGGGATCCCTCCGGGGCCGCCGAGCACGGGATTTCACGGCAGGGCCTGACGCCTCAGCAGGGCCTTCATCCGGCAGATCCA
This sequence comes from uncultured Chthoniobacterales bacterium, assembly GCA_964467415.1. Classification (GTDB taxonomy): domain Bacteria; phylum Verrucomicrobiota; class Verrucomicrobiia; order Chthoniobacterales; family Terrimicrobiaceae; genus CAYXRX01. The sequence continues at coordinate 149,184 of CAYXRX010000001.1, read as the reverse complement.
TCGCATCAAAGGCATCGCCGAATTCCTCCTCGAGCCTTTCCGGATCCTCGCCCGACTCAAGCCTGCGAATCATTTGATCCATTTCCGCCGGCACGGCCTGCCCGGTGGCCTCCGTCATTTTGCGCATCATCCGCCCGAGTGCGCGCGGGTCGGGGTTGCTTTCATCCAGGCTGGACATCTCCCTCTCCATTTCGGCCATCATGCGTTCGACTCTGGGGTCGGACGAATCGGCGGCGGGATCCGGCGCTTCCTTCGCCCTGCCGGTGACGGCAAACTTCGAGATCATCCGCTCCATGCGCGCGCCGGGCTTGTCGGGACAGCGGGGCGTTTTCGCACCCTGCGAAAGGCTTCTGGCAAAGAACGAATAAATCCTGTTGGTGTCCGGAGAATAAAATTCGTAGATCGGCATACGTGGGATTATAGGCCGACGGCTGCCGGGACGGGAGTTAAAAAATGCGCCTATCCAGTTGCGAGCGGGTGATGGAGGTCACTCATCACGGCCTTGGCATTGACCTCGACCTCGCGTTCCATGCCGAGCAGTTCGAGCAATACCGTCACGCGGGCACGCGCGGGCATGACCTGGGTCACGACGGCACGGATGCCCTGGAACGGCCCCTCGACGACATGGACCTCCTCCCCGACCTCGACCGAGCTGGAGATCTCCACCGTCTCACCGTCTGCCAGTGCGGCGCGTAGCTCGTCGATGATCGCATCCTCGACCACTGCCGGCACTCCGCCGAAGGCAACGATGCAGGAGACCCCGTTCGTGGCGGCAATCTGCCGATGCTGCTCGGCATGGCAGAACTTCGCGAAGAGATAGCCGGGAAACATGGCCTCGGTCACCCGGATGCGGCCGGATCGCCGCACGCGCTCGAATCTCAGCAGCGGGCAAAAGACCTCGATCCCGATGTCGGCTTGCATCGCACGCTTGGCAGACTGTTCCTGCCTCTGGCGGGTTTTGACGCAATACCACTGGGGGTCGACACTTTCATTACTCATAGTCAAACGGAGCTGAGATATTGCCCCAAGCATCCTGCAAGGCAAGCCCTCAGCAGCGCAGGATTCCAACCAATCGCAGCCTGGAGCCCGCCGCCCAGCCGGGCACAAAAAAAGACCGCACGGACTTGGCGTCCATGCGGTCTTTGGAATTTGCCGGAACTTCTCCGGTCGCAATCCCGGAGCAGCCGATTACGGCTTCCCTTAGCGGGAGTAAAGTTCGACGACCAGTTGCTCGTTGACGATCGGATTGATCTCCTCACGGCTCGGGATACGGACGACGGAACCGCTCAGGTTGTCCTTGTCGACCAGGAGCCACTCGGGCACGTTGGCGATCTGCGTCAACTCCACTCCCCGCTGGCCGAGGCGCTTGGATTTTTCCGCCGTCTTCACAGCAACCACATCCCCAGGCTTGACATTCATCGAAGCGACATCGGTCTTCCGTCCATTGACGGTGACATGCCCGTGCGCTACCATCTGCCGGGCTCCCCGAAGGGTTTTGGAAAATCCCATCTTCTGAACAACGTTGTCCAGGCGGGTCTCGAGAAGCTGGAGAAGAATCTCACCGGTGACGCCGCGGCGGGTGCTGGCGATCGCAAAATAGCGCCGGAACTGGCGCTCGAGGACGCCGTATTGGTGGCGCAGCTTTTGCTTCTCAGCCAGGGCGAGAGAATAATCGCTCTGCTTCCGGCGCGATCCCTTGGGGCCGTGCTGGCCGGGCGGGTAGTTCTTGTTTTCGAATGCCTTCGGAGATCCGCTGATGAGGACTCCATAGCGGCGGCTGACTTTTGTTTTCGGTCCGGTGTAACGTGCCATTTTTTTAGAGTTTTAAGTGTTCAGTTTTAAGTGTTCAGAAGTGGGAATTTGAAGCTGAAGAACGATTCGGCTGAGTGGCTGAAAACTGAAAACTTCAAACTGAAAACTCCCTTTGGGATCAAACGCGGCGCTGCTTCGGTGGCCGGCAGCCATTGTGCGGGACCGGGGTGACGTCGCGGATCACGCTGACATCGAGACCGATCGCCTGCATCGCACGGACCGCGGACTCGCGACCGGCTCCAGGCCCCTTCACGCGGACCTCGACTTCCTTCAAACCGTGGCCCATCGCCTGGCGGCAGGCATCCTGGGCAACCATCTGGGCGGCATAAGCTGTGCTCTTGCGCGAGCCCTTGAACCCGCACTTGCCGGCACTGGACCAGCCGATGACCGAGCCGCGGAGGTCGGTGATGCTGATGATCGTGTTGTTGAAGCTGGCCTGCACGTGGGCAATTCCCTGCGTGATATTCTTGCTGCCCTTGGCCTTGACAATTTTCACCGGCTCGATCGCGTCATCGAGCGAAATGCTGATCGGGGCTGGAGCGGCTGCCGGAGCGGCTTCTTTTTTGCCCTTCGGGGCCTTGGCCGCTTTGGGAGCCTTCGGCTTTTCCTCGGTTGCGGCGGCTGCTGGCGCCGGATCTGCTGCGGCGGCCGGGACCGCCGGCTCCGCGACCGCTTCAGGTGCGGGCACTTCGGTGGCCGCAGCTTTTTTCTTCGGTGCCGCCTTCGGCTTTTTCACTTCGGCGGCCTGCTGAGCGGCCGGCTCGACAGTCGGCGCAACGGTGGGTTCTGCAGTCGGCTCGGCAGCGTTCGATGCGGTCGGCTCAACGGTGGGTTCGGTGGATGGATTTTCTTCGGCCATGATCAGGGATTTCTATTAGACTTTGCCCGACTTCGCGTCTTTGCTGCGCTGGACGCCGACGGTTTTGCGCGGACCTTTGCGGGTGCGGGCGTTGGTGGATGTGCGCTGACCGCGGACAGGGAGACTGCGGCGGTGACGGATGCCACGGTAGCAGTTGATGGCCTGGAGGCGCTTGAGGTTTCCTTGAACTTCGCGGCGGAGATCGCCCTCGATCGCAATTTTGTTCGCGTTGATCGCATGGATGATCGCGTTGAGCTGTTCGGGCGTGAGATCCTTCGCGCGGACGTTGGGATCGATGTTCGCCTGTTCAAGAATCTTCTTCGTGTTGCTCGGACCCATCCCGTAAATATAGGGAAGCGAGGCCTCGATGCGTTTGTCGCCGGGGATGTCTACTCCAAGTAAGCGTGGCATAATTTTTGTCGGTTAATGTTTCCGGAAAGGCATCAGCCTTGTTTTTGTTTGTGACGCGGGTTCTTGCAAACGACGCGGACAACATTCTTGCGGCGCACGACCTTGCATGCTTCGCACAATCTTTTGACTGAGGCTCTGACTTTCATTTTCGTTTATATTGGTTTGGTGGAGAATTTTCGTTTTTGTGCCGGTAGGTGATCCGGCCTTTCGTCAAGTCGTAGGGGGACATCTCCACCATGACTTTGTCACCGGGAAGAATGCGGATGAAGTGCAGGCGCATTTTCCCGGAGATGTGAGCGAGAATGCGGTGCCCGTTTGCCAGTTCTATCCGGAACATGGTATTCGGGAGCAATTCGACAACCTTACCTTCTACTTCAATAGCGTCTTTCTTGGCCATGTCAATACCTCCGGCTGGTTGTCGGTGATCAAAACCGTGTGTTCGAAATGCGCGGAAGGAAGACCGTCTGCAGCCACGGCGGTCCACTTGTCGGCAAGGATGCGCACTTTCGCGCCTCCCATGTTGATCATGGGTTCGATGGCGATCGTCATGCCTGGCTTGAGCTTGGGCCCGGATGCGCGCTTCCCGAAATTTGGAACCTGAGGGTCCTCGTGGAGCTGGCGACCGACGCCGTGCCCGACAAATTCCCGGACGACGCTGAAGCCGTTCCGATGGGCTTCGCTCTCAACAAAAAAGGATATCTCACCCACGCGGTTGCCGGGGCGGGCCAGGGAAACGGCTCCTTGGAGAATCTGTTCTGTGACGGCGAGCAGACGCTCGGTCTCCGGTTCGACGATGCCAACGGGCACGGATGTTGCGGTGTCGCCGATCCATCCGTCCCGGATGATGCCGACGTCCATCTTGACGACGTCGCCGTAAGCGATCCGGCGCGGGCCTCCGATTCCGTGGACAACCTCCTCATTCACGCTGATGCAGATGTGTCCGGGAAACTTGCGGTAGCCGAGAAAGGCGCTTTTAACTCCCGCCTGCGACATCAACTGGGAGGCCGCATGGTCGATCTCAGCGGTCGTCACGCCCGGGGCGACAAGTTCCGTCAATTCATTGAGGATCTCCGCGGCGGATTCTCCGGCCCTGCGCATTTTTTCAATTTCGTGGGGGCGCTTGAGGACGATCACGCGAGTTCCTTTCGAATGGCAGGAGTGACCGGAGGCAACGTCGGTCGCAACTGCAATCCGGCGCCAGAGGCGGGGATGCCGGTCAAAACAGTGCGATTTTTCAAATGCCTCGGGCGAACGCTACTTTTGCGCCGCAAGATAGATCGTCACACCGGCGATGACGAGGATTCCCAAGCCGGCATACATCCAGACAAGCGTCTGGTCGTCGATAACATTTCCCGACCCCAGACGGCCGCGCATGTCCCGCGCACCGCGGATCCGGCCCTTGCGCAGGAACCCGTCGTAATGGCGCTGGAGCAGATGGGTCTCCACCTGCCGCATGGTGTCGAGCACGACGCCAACGATGATGAGGAGGCCGGTGCCACCGAAAAACTGCGATGTCATGTAGGGGACATTCAGCCCCTGGGTAAGCATTTGAGGCAGCACGGCGATGATGGTGAGGAATGCCGCACCGGCAAACGTCAGCCGGGTCATCGTGTAGTCCAAAAAGTCCGCCGTCGGCTTTCCAGGCCTGACGCCCGGGATGAATCCGCCGTATTTTTTCAAGTCATCAGCAATCTGAACAGGCTGAAACTGAGTGGCGACCCAGAAGTAGCTGAAGAAGAAAATCATCACGGCGTAGAAGGCATAGTGGAGCCATCCGTAGGTGAGAAGGTTGGTCAGATCCTGCGCCCAGCCCTGGCCAGGAAATGCCATGTTGAGAATGGTCGAGGGAAAGAGGAGGATTGCCTGCGCAAAGATGATCGGCATAACGCCGGCATAATTGATCTTGAGCGGCATATACTGCGTCTGCCCGCCATAGACTTTGCGCCCGACGACCCGCTTGGCATACTGGATACTGACTTTGCGCTGGGCCTGCGTGACGGCGATGACTGCAGCGATGACAAACACCAGGAATGCCACCATGAGGACCAGAACGACCGGGCTGACTGCTGTCTGCGAGGCTGCTTCCGCTGCGCTCGGGACGAACGTCCTCCATGCCTGAATCAAGCCGGCGGGCAATTGAGCGAGAATGCCGATGGTGATGATCAGCGACATCCCGTTTCCGATCCCCCGCTCGGTGATCTGGTCGCCGATCCACATGAGGAGCAGCGTACCAGCAGTCATTGTGATGACCGTTGTAAACTGGAACCCGAAACCCTGCGCAGAAACAAGCGAAACCCCCATCTTGTTGATGGTGTCCATGATGCCTGGCAGAAACGGATTTGCCTGCGGGCTCTCAAACGAACGGGCCAAGAGGTAGCCTTGAAATATGCAAAGCCCGATAGTTGTATATCGGGTATACTGCATGATTTTCTGGCGTCCGCCGTCCTCGCGGGCCAGCTTTCCGAGCTGGGGAATCACGGCGGTCAGCAACTGCAGCATGATCGATGCACTGATGAACGGCATCACGCCCAGTGAAAAAATCGCACAGTTAGCCAAAGCGCCGCCACTGAACAAATTGAACAGATCAGCAACGCCGCCGGCCGTTGCCGCATCCGCCCGGTCGAGGAACCACTGGCGGAGCACCGCCGCGTTGACTCCTGGCGTGGTGATGGCCGATCCCGCACGAACGACGACAATCATCGCCATCGTGAAAAGCACACGCGTGCGCAATTCAGGAATCTTGAAGATATTGGCGAATGCAGCGATCATCGGCAGTTCAGATTTGGAAGACTGCGGTTATTTGGAGGCTTCGTCCGCTGGGAGAACGACTTTGCCACCCGCCTTCTCGATCTTCTCGCGAGCGGTGGCGCTGAGTTCGTCGACCTGGACGGTCAGAGCCTTTGTGAGCTCACCGCGTCCAAGAATTTTCACCCCGTCGAACCGGCCTTTGACGAGGCCGGCCTTGCGAAGGGTCTCCTCGGAGACGGTGTCTCCGGCCGAGAACGATTTTTCCAATGAGTCCAGGTTCACGACGCCGTAAAACGTCTTGAAAGCATTGTTGTTGAATCCGCGTTTGGGGAGGCGCCGGTAAAGTGGCATCTGGCCGCCTTCAAAACCGGGGCGGATCGAACCGCCCGAGCGGGCCTTCTGTCCTTTGTGGCCCTTGCCGGAGGTTTTTCCTTTTCCGGAACTTTCGCCGATGCCGAGGCGCTTGCGGCGGTGCTTCGCACCGGGATTTGGCTTTAGATCGTGGAGTCTCATCGGATCAGGCTGCTACGGGGATGGCGTCTTCGGTCTTGACCTTGATGGTCTTGCCACGCAGACGGAAAATTTCTTCTTTCGGGCGGAGCTGGGTGAGGGCAGCGATGGTGGCCTGAACCACGTTGGCGTGGTTGCTGGAACCGAGCGACTTCGCGAGGACGTCGCGGATGCCGACCGCCTCGATCACCGCACGCACTCCGCCACCGGCGATCACGCCGGTTCCCGGTGAAGCCGGACGGAGGAGGACGCGGCCGCCACCGAATTCGCCGACAACCTCATGGGGAATCGTGTTGCCTTGGACGGCCACCTTGATCATGTGCTTTTTCGAGGCATCGGTCGCCTTGCGGATCGCTTCGCTGACCTCGTTGGCCTTTCCGAAACCGACTCCAACCTTGCCCTTGTGGTCGCCGGAGACGATCAGCGCACTGAAGCTGAAGCGTCGTCCACCTTTCACGACTTTGGCGCAGCGGTTGATGAACACAACCTTTTCGGTCGTCTCCTTGGGTTCCTTCGGGGTATCCGAACGGGAATTTCTTCTATCTCTACTTGGTTTCGGAGGCATGAGCGTCTTTCGTGTTAGAATTCAAAGCCGCCTTCGCGGGCGGCATCTGCCAAGGCCTTTACCTTGCCGTGATATTTGAAGCCGCCCCGGTCGAAGACGACTTTCTTGATGTTTTTCCCGGCTGCCCGCTCTGCGACGAGCTTGCCGACCTTCTGAGCGCTATCGACGTTCGCGCGCACCTTCGGGTCGGAGCGGAGCCCGGACTCGGTGGTATGGACCGCAACAAGGGTTTCCCCCTTCGTGTCGTCGATAAGCTGCGCCGTGATGTGGCGCCCGGAAAAATGGACGCTGAGGCGCGGACGTTCTGTGGTCCCGACAAGGTTCTTACGAAGGCGGGTGTGACGGAGTTTGCGTTTATCTGTGGCGGACATGGTTTACTGGACGGTTTTGCCTTCCTTGCGGCGGATTTTTTCCCCAACGAAGCGGACACCTTTGCCCTTGTAGGGCTCGGGGGGATAGAACGCGCGGATGTCGGCGGCGCACTGGCCAACGACATGGTTGTCGATCCCCTCGATCGTGATCTTTGTGTTGTCGACGACGGTGATTTTGATTTCCTCCGGGATCGAGAACAGAATGGGATGTGATTTCCCGAGGCTGAGGTTCAGGTTTTTTCCCTGGACGGCCGCCTTGAAGCCGACTCCCTGAATCTCCAACTCGCGTTTGAAACCCTCATTCACGCCGGTGATCATGTTGGCCAGTAGCGCGCGGGAGAGACCGTGGAGCGCACGGGACTGGCGGGATTCGTCGCCACGGACCACGGCGACTTCCGTGCCGTCGACTTTTGCCTGGATGGCGGCCGGGAGCTTCCACTGCAGCTTGCCCTTCGGCCCCTCCACCGAGACGGAACCCTCGTTTGAAACAGCGACCTTCACCTTCGGAGGAAGGGAGATTTTTTTATTTCCAATTCGTGACATGGTTACCAGATGTAGGCGAGCAATTCGCCGCCGACGTTTTGTTTGCGCGCCTCGTGGCCGGACAGGACCCCGCGCGGGGTTGAGAGGACGGCGATTCCCAGGCCGCCAAGGACACGGGGAATATCCCCGGCACCCACATAGCGGCGCAGACCGGGCCGGCTCACACGCTTGAGCCCGGTAATGGCGCTGGTTTTGTTGACAAATTTTGTTCGGATTTTGAGCTCAGGGTGTTTGCCTGCTGTGACGAGCTCGTATTCGGTGATGTAGCCTTCCTTCTTGAGGATCTTGGCGACCTCGCTCTTGAGCTTCGAATAGGGCATCGAGAACTCGGTTTTGCGCGAGCCGGTGGCGTTGCGCAGGCGGGTCAGCATGTCGGCGATTGGATCATTCATGGCTAATTACTCAGGCGGCAGAGGCGGCGGGCTCTTGCACTTTTACCGGTGCTTTTTTTGCTTTATCCGAGAAGGGCATGCCCAGCTCGGCGAGGAGGGATTTGGCTTCCTCGTTCGTTCCCGCAGTGGTGACAATCGTCACATCAAACCCCACGTTCCGCTTGATGCGGTCGAGTTCGATCTCCGGGAAGATCGACTGATCGGTGACCCCGAGCGTGTAGTTCCCGTTCCCGTCGAATGCGCGGGGGGAAACCCCACGGAAATCCCGGATACGCGGGAGGGCGGTTTTGATCAGCCTTTCGAGGAACTCATACATGATGCGTCCGCGAAGCGTGACCTTGGCGCCGATCGCCTGGTTGTCGCGGAGCTTGAAGTTGGAGATCGCCTTCTTCGAAGTGGTCGTAAGGGGCTTTTGCCCCGAGATCGTGGTCAGTTCGGCCTTGGCGATTTCCAGGGCCTCCTTGGTGTCGGGCGACGATCCGATGCAGGTATTGATGACCACCTTGGTGATTTTCGGAATCTGGTGGATGTTCTTATAACCGTGCTTTTCACGGAGCGCCGGGATGACGCGCGTCTTGTAGTCGGTCAGAAGTTCTGGTTCTTGTTCTTGAGTCATGGCAGGAGATGCGCAGCGGCGCTGTTAGGCAGCCTTTTTCGGTTTCTTTTCAGGGGCCACTTTTTCAACGACCTTGACATTCGAGATGTGGATCGGTCCCTCGCGCTCGATAATTGCGCCGTTCGGCTGGTCCTGGGACTTCCGCTGGTGCTTTTTGATCATGCGCACGCCTTCGACGATGACCTGCTCCTTGGCGGCTTTCACCTCAAGGACCTTGCCGGTGGCGCCGCGGTGGTTCCCGGAAATCACCTGGACGGTGTCGCCGCGATGAACGTGAAACTTCGGTCTGCTCATAGGACCTCCGGGGCCAGGGAAATGATTTTCATGAAATTCTTTTCGCGCAGTTCGCGGGCGACCGGTCCGAAGATGCGGGTGCCGCGTGGGTTCATGTCCTTGTCGATGATGACGATCGCGTTATTATCAAAGCGGAGAACCGAGCCGTCTTCCCGGCGGACCGGCTGCCTTGTGCGGACGACGACAGCGCGGACCACATCGCCTTTCTTGACGGTGCCGCCGGATGAGGCCTCCTTAACGTTGGCGGTGATGATGTCGCCGATGCGTGCATCGGGCGTGGCCTTGCCAATGACACCGATCATCGTGGCCATGCGGGCGCCGGTATTGTCGGCTACATCGAGGCGTGAGCGTATCTGGATCATTGTGGCGTCAGTGTTTGAGGATTTCGACCAGGCGCCAGCGCTTGAGGCGGCTCAGCGGGCGGGTCTCCATGATGCTCACGCGGTCGCCGATCTTGGCTTCGTTCTTCTCGTCGTGGGCGTGAAACTTGGAAATTTGCTTCGTGATTTTTCCGAACTTGGGGTGCGGAACGCGGGTGACCGTGCGGACGACAATGGTTTTGTCCATCTTGTCGGAGACGACCTCGCCGACGCGTGTTTTGCGGAGGGAGCGGTCGCGGGTCGGTGCAACTGCGGTTGTTGTAGTGGTGTCTTCGCTCATTTACTTTGCAGGTGGCGTCGCCAATTTGCGGCTGAGAACGGTTTCGATACGGGCGATGTTGCGGCGGAGGGTGCGCAGCATGTGCGGCTTTTCAAGCTGTCCGCTCTGCTGCTGGATGCGCAGGTTGAACGCTTCCTCGCGGAGTTCGCGCTTGCGGGCGACGAGTTCCTTCGCGGTAAGTTCTTTGATTTCGGCAATCTTCATATTGTGGGTTACCCGGCGTGGTGGCGGGCGATGAAGCGGGTGCGGACCGGCAGTTTGTTGGCCGCGAGTCGCAGGGATTCGCGGGCGACGGTCTCGGAGACGCCGTCGAGTTCAAAAAGGATGTTTCCGGGGCGGACGGTGGCCACCCAGTATTCCGGCTGGCCCTTGCCTTTACCCATTCGGGTTTCGGGCGGACGAGCGGTCACCGACTTGTCGGGGAAAATGCGGATCCAGAGCTTGCCCTTGCGCTTCATGTTGCGGGTCAGCGCAACGCGGGCTGCTTCAATCTGGGTGTTGGTGATCCAGGCACGGTCGAGCGTCTGGAGACCGAACTCGCCGAAGTCGATATGAATATTGCGCGACGCGAGACCTTTGCGGCTTCCCCGCTGGGTCTTGCGATACTTCACGCGTTTGGGCATCAATGGCATGTCATTTCCCTCCTAATAAATTGTTCTTCAGACTGCGGCTGGCACTGGCTCGGGGGCTTGCGCCTGGGCCTGTTTTTTTGCCTCGGCCAGTTCCGCCTCGGTCGGTTCCTGCTTCTTGCAGATCCAGCACTTGATTCCGATCTTTCCGGCAACCGTCTCGGCTTCGGTGAACCCGTAGTCGATCGGGATGCGGAGCGTATGGAGCGGCACCTTGCCCTCACGATACCATTCCGTGCGGGCGATTTCAGCCCCGCCGAGACGTCCGGAAGCCCGGATTTTGATCCCGAGGGCTCCCTGCTCCATGGTGATCTGGACGGCGCGCTTCATCGCGCGGCGGAAAGAAATCCTGCGCTCCAGCTGGGAGGCAACGTTCTCCGCCACGAGCTGGGCATCAAGGTCCGGGCTCTTGATCTCGACGATATCGATCTTGACCTGCTTGCCGCCGGCCAAATCGCTCACCTCTTTGGTGAGGTTCTCGATCTCGCTGCCGCGGCGGCCGATCACAACACCGGGACGGGCGGTATGGATCGTGACCCGGACGCTGTTCCAGGCCCGCTCGATGACGATGCGGGCGACAGCGGCCTGCTTGAGTTTTTTCTTGAGGGCTTCCCGGATCTTTGTGTCGGCAAGCAAATAGTCGGCAAAATCTTTGCGCGATGCATACCAGCGCGAGCCCCAGTCACGACTGACGGGGAGGCGGAATCCGATTGGATTGACTTTCTGTCCCATGGGTTATTCCTTTGGCTCCACAACCGGTGCGGAGGCTTCGATGTCGACGGCCGGAGCCGCGGGTTTTCCGGCTTTTTTGCTCCGGGGTTTCTTGGTTTTTGCCGCAGGTTCGCGGCGCTTGATTTCGATTTCGTCGGTGAGGACGATGCGGATGTGGCTGGTCCGTTTGCGGATCGGGCCTGCGCTTCCGCGGGCTTTCGGCTGGAAGCGCTTGAATGTGGCACCCTCGCCGACAACCGCCTCCTGAACAACAAGTGTATCCGGGCTGAGATTATTGTTGTTCTCGGCGTTGGCGATGGCGCTCTTGAGCGTCTTCGTCACCAGGAGAGCCGCCTTCTTGGGAGTGAAGCGAAGGATGTCCAGAGCATCCGTCGCCGGAAGCCCCTGAATTTCCCGCGTGACCTCCCGGGCTTTGAAAGCCGAGATTCTCGCAAATCTGTAAATGGATTTTACCTGCATGTCGTTGTTAGTTGAAATTGTTATTGTTTGACGTCCACCCGGAGGCGGTCGCCGCTTTTGACCGGCTGTTGTTCCGATTTGAGATTTTGAACCACTGCACCGCAGATGCGCTCGCGCACATCGACCACCCGCACATCCGCAATTTTTTCCCCGTCCCGCAGAACTTGGAACGGCATGCCGACTTTCACCCCCTGCTTCGAGCCGATATTGCCGACGACGAGGGAGAGATCATCTTTGACATCGACCACCATTGCGTCGGACATCGTGACCTCGAGGCTGCCGGCGTCCGGAGCATTTGAAGCTCCCAGGACTTCCCGGGTTTTTCTCAGCTCTGTTTCGACGCTCAGCCGGGCCTGGGGATTGATTCCCTCGGTGGTTTTGATGAGGATTTGTATTGCCTCGGAGAGCTGGACGAGTTGCCCAACGGCATCTTCGTTCTTTTTTTTCAAAATGCGGAGGTCCCGCACCGCTGCCAGGAGTCGCTGCTCGATTTTTTCCGGTTCCTTCTCGATGCCGGCGAGTCCGTAGGCGTCCAGTTTGAGTTGCAGGTCGGCAGCCTGTCGCTTGAAAATTTCCGACTCGTTATTTGCGAGAGCCAGGCTTTCGGTGAGAGCCTTGATGGATGCGCGCGCAAGTACCAGCCTTTCCTCAAGGCTGCCTGCGCCATTGTCCTCGGGCCCAGGAACACTGATTTCCTGTCCCCTCGGACCTGATTCAAAATCTGTCAAAGAACGGTTGTCCTGTGCTGAAGATCCGGAGATGTCCAGCAGGACGATGAGCGCTGCCGCCGTGGCGACAACCCTCATCGGCTTATTTGGTCACTTTTGCGGTGTGAGAACCGTGTTTCTTAAAGATGCGAGTCGGAGAAAATTCCCCGAGCTTGTGGCCGACCATGTTTTCCGTAACGAAGACCGGGATGAAGGTCTTGCCATTGTGCACGTTGAACGTGTGACCGACAAAGTCCGGAGTCACCGTGCTTCGCCGGGACCAGGTTTTGATCGGTTTCTTGACGCCGGATTCTGTCATCCGGTCGATTTTGTCGAGTAGCTTCCACTCGACGAACGGGCCTTTTTTGAGTGAGCGTGCCATGATTAGTTCTTACCTTTCGCCTTGCGCCGGGTAACGATAAACGTATCGCTGGGCTTGTGTTTGCGGCGGGTCTTGAATCCCTTGGCAAGCTGTCCCCACGGGGACATCGGATGGTGGCGTCCGCCACCGCCCTTGCTCTTGCCCTGGCCTCCACCCATCGGGTGATCGACCGGGTTCATCACCATTCCGCGGACATGCGGGCGGCGGCCGAGCCAGCGTGTGCGTCCGGCCTTACCGGCGGAGACGTTCATGTGGTCGGTGTTTCCGACCTGGCCGAGCGTGGCGTAGCAGTTTTCGTTGATCTTGCGCATCTCACCCGAAGCGAGCTTGACGAGGGCGAATCCGGCCTCGCGGTTGGCGAGGATGGCAACCGATCCGGCGCTGCGGATGATCTGGCCGCCGCGGCCGGGGGTGAGTTCGACGTTGTGAATCGAGGAGCCGAGCGGGATCGATTTGAGGGGGAGAGCGTTTCCGATCGCCGGATCAACTTTTTCCCCGGCCGTGACCTTGGAGCCGACCTCGATACCAACCGGAGCGAGGATGTAGGCCTTCTCGCCGTCGGCGTATTGGAGAAGGGCGAGACGGGCCGAGCGGTTCGGGTCGTATTCGATGCCAACCACCTCCGCGACGATGTCGCGCTTCGAGCGCTTGAAATCGATGATCCGGTAGCGGCGCTTGTGCCCGCCGCCGCGGTGGCGCATCGTAATGCGGCCCTGGTTGTTGCGGCCGCCGGTGCGCTTGATCGTTTCGGTAAGGGCCTTTTCCGGCTTGTCCTTGGTGATCTCGGCAAAGTCCGGGAGCGCCTTGAACCGGCTGGTCGGGGTGAGTGGTCGGAAAGTCTTGAGTGCCATGGTCTGCTGATTTTTTAGACGATATCGAGTTTCTCGCCGGCTTTGAGCGTGACAATCGCCTTCTTCCAGTGCGGGCGGCGGCCGAAATCGGCCTTGCGCTCGCGCTTTTTCTTGCCTGCGAAGTTGGCGGTGTTCACGTCGAGAACCTTCTTTTTAAAGATGACCTCGATCGCGCGCTTGATCTGGAGCTTGTTGGCGGCCGGGCTGACGCGGAAGACGTATTTGTTAAGCTTCTCGGAGAGGAGGGTTGCCTTCTCGGTGAGGAGGATCGTTTGAATATGGTCGTGGACTTCGTTCATGACGCGAGCCTTTCGGAAATTTTGTCGAGCGCCGCTTTGGTGACGACGATTTTGTCGTAGGAGAGGAGCTGCTCGGTGTTGACGTCCTCCGCGCGGGTGAGCTGGGCAGCGGGAACGTTTCTCGCTGCCTTGAATGTATTGTCGTCAAACGAGGTTGAGACGATCAGAGTGCGCTTTGCGCTTTCGGCGGTCTGCGCGAGGAGCGCGACAAAGAGCTTGGTCTTCGGCTCGGCGACTTCGAACTTGTCTACGAGGAGAACGTCTCCGTCGAGGATCCGGGCGCTGAGGGCCTTGCGGAGTGCGAGCTTTTTCACGGCCTTCGGCGTGTTCTTCGTGTAGTCGCGGGGCAGAGGACCGTGCGCGACACCGCCACCGGCCCAGACAGGGCTCGAGAAATATCCGGCGCGGGCGCGGCCGGTGCCTTTTTGGCGCCAGGGCTTACGGCCGGAGAGATTGACATCCGCCTTGGTCTTGGCGCACGCGGTTCCGCTACGGCGAGCCGCCTGGATGGCCACGACGACATCGTGAACAGCCTGCCGGCCCTTTGCTTCATCTGTGATCAAATCGATTTTTGCCTTCTCTGCGTCGGCGGCTGTTAGAACGGTTGCGCTCATGGTCGGATTGTGTGCAGGCATGACAGCGTGAAAGCTTCCCGTGGGAGGCTGGCGGCTGTGATGTCGGTGTGCATGTTCATTGTCAAAAGTTTCCCGCGGAACCTTCGGATCATTTTGCCAGGGGACAAAAAAACCACGCTACGGTGGTTGTCGCGTTCCCCCGACATGGTGCGGGAGGCGAGAAAATATAGATCCCACCGGGCTAAGCAAGATAAAAATCGGATTTTCTTCAGATTTTTTCTGCGGGCGAACCGGCGCAGGGTTTCAGTAGCGGAACTTCGGCGTCGAAGCGGGGGAATCGGATGGGACCGGGATCGTGTCCGGAACGACTTCGGGCTGGATGTTCAGGTCGGGCGGAGGTGCTGCGGGATCGGGAAGAGGGGTATCGTTCACCTGGGGGCCGGAATAGGGCCGCCCGTTGCTCTTCGAGGTGCGCCTCTTGGGATTCGTGTCGGTTTTTTTCAACCCAGGCGCGACCGCCTGAGGGAGCCTTGGCGGGGCGACGGCCATATTTTCATTGGCAACGTAACCGGTCCGCAAATCCTCCAACTGGACGAGGCTGAATCCCATCTCCCGCCGGAGAAGCTTCACGCGGGTCTGGGGAGGGAGCGAGGCGTCAGCGCCGCGACCCTGCTCGGGTCCCAGCCTGTAAAACGCGGTGAAATCCCGGATGATCACATATTCGGGGGCGGCATCGGGCGCATACGTTTCCATCGCGCAGCCGCCGAGAAAAAAATAAACAGCGCAGGAAGCCAGGGCCAAAACTGCCGGGCGGAACACGGCACTCCTCGCCCTCACAGCCTCTGTTTGAAAGGATCTGTGGACTTCCTCTGTTCTCGGTCGTGCGCCGGGGATCGTATTTCTCATCGTTAGGAACAGTATGCCGGACCGGCCGGAATTCTGCAACTGCGCTGCGCTGTGCGGGCAGGCGCAAGAGGGCTTGAACAGGCCGCCGGATGCCCTAGCGTCAAGCGGACAATGGAAGCCGCATTTTACATGCCCGAAAAATATCTGCCAGAAGCCGGGCTGCGGGATGCGTGGGTTGCGGGGCGCAGGCGGGAGATGGCGCCGGGCGGAAAGATCGCGACGGCGCAGACGTGGATTTACCAGACGTGGGCGAACTTGAAGGCCGCAGGCATCGACGTGCCACTCGCTTTCGAACTGCCCCGGCGCGGCATTGTCATCTCGCTCACTGGCTTTTTTCCGGACTCATTCCGCCCGCCGCGGGATGTGTATTTTGTCGGGGTGGTGGCCGACGGGCTCCCCCACCCCGCGGCCCATTTGCAAATCGTCCAGAATCCATCACATGCCGCGCGGCTGGCGGGCTCGGTCTATCTGCCGCACTGGCCCCATCCGAACCTGGTGCCGCGCCGGGAAGCGAGAGGCCGGCGACTCGAGACGGTGGCATTTTTCGGCGACCCGATCAACCTCTCCCCGGAGCTGAGAGCCGCCGCATGGCGGGAGCGTCTGGCGGAGGAGTTGGATATGAACTTCGAGATCCGCGGCGCAGATCGCTGGCATGACTACAGCGATGTCGACTGCGTGCTGGCCATCCGCGATTTTTCAGGCTGCGCGCAGGTGCACAAGCCGGCGACCAAGCTATACAATTCCTGGCTGGCGGGCGTGCCGTTCATTGGCGGAGCGGAATCCGCCTATGCAGGGGACGGAAGAAACGGCGTCGACTATCTTGTCGCGCGCACCCCCGGGGAGGTCCTTGCACACCTCGTCAAACTGAAGACCGACGACGACGCCCGCGGCAGTCTGGTTGCCGCCGGCACCGCATCCGGAGCCCGTTTCACCGCTGCCGCCACGACGCAGCGCTGGCATCAACTCGTTACACGGGACCTTCCGGCCCAGGCTGAAAAATGGTTCCGGAGACCGGCTTCCTACCGCAGTCTCCATGGGCTTTTCGGGCGGGCGCGGGTATTGTTGGACAGGCGGCTGAGGTAGCCTCAGAGCCCGGCAAGAAACGCATCGGTTTCCTTGCCGTTATCGTGCATCTCCCCGACAAAGCGGGCGCATTCCTTCTGCATCGATTCGAGGGCGGTGCAGTCGCCGAGCATCGCGCGGGCGGCTGCGATCAGCTCCCGAAAATTGCCGCCCGTGTGGGCACCGAGGCGGTATTTCCCGAAGAGCCCGTCGGGGTTCACGTCCAGCGAGAGCAGGGCCGCCTCTCCGAGGCCGGACTGAATGAAGCTGTTCGGCCAACCCTCCCACTCGGAAGTGTTCACGAAAATCTTCGCGGCGTCATAGACGTCCTGGATCTCGTGGTAAGGAACGCGTTCGACAAAATCGACATTCGGCAAGCCCTTGGCACGTGCACTCACCGCCTCCCAGAGGCCGGCATCCTCGCGCGGGCAAACCATCCGGCACCGCGCGGCGGGCAGGTGCTCTGCGAGGTCGAGAAAGAGGTGTGGTCGCTTGATCGGCTGGCAGCGGGACACCCAGAGCAGGTCGACCGGCTTGTCCGGCTTCCGGGCATGCGCCCGCGGCAGGATGAGGTTCCGGTAAAGCCGGCATGTCATCCCGTTTTTGTGAAACAGGGTGCGCTGGTCTTCCGTCATGGCAAACCGCACGTCGCACCGGCGCATCGCGTATTCGAACAGGAATCCCCGGACAGGGTTTTCCCTCCGGAATCCGCCGTTGACCTCGGTGTCCAATCCGCAGATGAAACCGAGCCTGTAGCCGAATGATGGCTTCATCACATGGAGGATGAAAAGCCATGTCGTCCAACCGAGCAGGAAAACCCAGTCGGGCATTTCCTCGCGCAGGACTTCCGCCACGCGCGGGAGGGCGCGCAGCGTGTCGGCAACACCCCCGGTCTGGAACTTCCCCGCGTTGCGGATCCGGACACCATCGTGGACGGCCCCGTCAATCTGGCCGGTGTCGCCGGCCGCGATGACGACCTCAACACCCCGCGCGGCAAGCTCGCGGGCGAGCAGGGCGACCTGCAATTCGGCGCCGCCCGAAACCCGTTCGGTGCTGCGCTCCAGAACCAGATGCGCGTGGCTGGAAAGGAAAAGGATCTTCATCAGAATCCGTGGAGGAGGCGGATGATCAAGGTGCGCAGCCGCGGGAGGCTGGCGTAACGCCGCGGGGCATACTTGCGCATCGCCAGAAGCATGATGCCCGCACAGCGAGGCGAAACGGAAAGCGCACGGTGCATCAGCGTATAATCCTCCTCCGCAATGAGGCCAGGATCAGGGGACAGGCCCTTGGCGGCCAGGTTTCCGGTGAGCGTGAAATATCCCGGCCATCCGATCTCGCCGGGCTCGAGCCAGATGCCCGCGATACGCGAGGCCTCCTCTGCCGACGCTCCAGCCCACTCCTGAAGATTCGAAGTGAGGATCCGGCGCAGGCCGTCGTTGCTTGGCCTCTCGGATCCCGCGTTTTCGCGGCCCATGATCGAGCGCGCATGGTTGCGGTAGGACACAAGGCAATCCCCATGCCCGACAGCACTTCCCTGCCGCAGGAGCCGCGACCAGAGGTCGAAATCGGCGGTGACATTGTCCCCGGCATACCCGCCCAACCGGTCGCGCACGAGCCCGGCCGGAAAGACCGCCGACGTGTGCGGAACGGCATTGCGGAAGCAGAGGTCCCAGCGGAGGCCTGCATCGGTGAGCGGTGGCCGAAGAACGCCTTTCCACCAGCCGCGCTGGTCGATGAGCCTCGCACGCGAGTAGATCAGCACCGCCTCTGGAGACCGGGCAATGAGGGCGTGCTGCCGCTCAAGACGGTCGGACCGCGAGCGGTCATCCGC
Source organism: uncultured Chthoniobacterales bacterium (assembly GCA_964467415.1). GTDB lineage: Bacteria > Verrucomicrobiota > Verrucomicrobiia > Chthoniobacterales > Terrimicrobiaceae > CAYXRX01. The sequence goes on along the minus strand of CAYXRX010000001.1, from coordinate 130,970 downwards.
ATCCTGACGGGCAATCCACCGCCCGCGTGCTTCGGCGAGTCCGGCATTTAGAGCGCCCACGAGTCCGCGGTTTTGCGGGAGTTTGATCAGGCGCAGCCGCTCGTCCGTGAAGGATTTCACCACATCTGCCGTCCCGTCGGTGGACCCGTCGTCCGCAACCAGGATCTCGAAATCCCGGAACGTCTGCGCGAGGAGATCCCGCAGCGCGCGGCCGATATGGTCCCGCATGTTGAAGGCGGGGAGAAGAACACTGAAAAATGGCCTGCTCACAGATCGGAAAGAGAAGCGAGATTGGCTCCGGCACGGAACAGTTCCCTTTCTCCGAGCGGCATCGAATGGAAGCGTTCGCGAAGCGGTTCGATGTGGATTTTTCCGAGTTGCAGAAGCCCGCGCACAAGCGTGAGATCTTTTTCTCTTCCGACAACGAGTTTCACCGCGGCGAGATCGCAGGGATCGAGTGCAAAGACGTTTCCCATGCCCTCCATCCTCACAAGCCGCACCTCCCAGCCTGGCGGAAGGCTGTCCACAATCGTCGGGTGGAGGATGTCGGCATGGTAGCCTTGCTGTGCCTGGAACAAACTTTCCCGACCGATCGCCTCGGTCAAAAATGCGGCGATCTCTTTATTTATGGGGTCCAGCAACAGATCGCCATCGTACGTTTTCTCCAGGAGCCCCTGCTCGCCAAGTTCAGGAAACGAGACCAGGAGCGAGGCAGATCCCAAAACGATCACTTTGCGGCTTTGACCGAGGACGCGAGCAGATTCCACCAGATGATTCAGTGCGTGAACGCGCATTCCTGGTAAAATGGCCGCCTTTCAAGTGACGTTAAAATCCCGGCAAACGGAGAGAACTCCCGCATGTGGTCCGCCTGCTCGGAGTCTTCGCGCAGGGCTTTCAAAAGGACGTCCATGCCATCGGATGAAGCCTGGGCCGCATGGATCATCGCCTCCCACATCCTGAGCCGGTGCTGCTGGTCGATGCCTTTGGCTATCCATCGCGCGATATTATCGAGTCCCACCTGCAGCAATGCGGGATCGCGCTCGATCTTGTCGGCGATCAGCCGATACATCCCGAGCTTGTCAAATCCATCGGCCTTCATGGCGGAAATATGAATCTCATCCCGCAGCAGTCAAGCTCCCGAAGACTTCCTTATGTCTTCCGAGCCAGCGTTCGACCCCGAACGCCTGAACCGCATGCTTGCGGGCATTCTGCGACATTTCTTCCCGACCTGACATGACCCGCTCGACCGCATTGGCAAGGTCCACAGGATCTCCAGCAAGATCCTCTGTCCAACTGCATGCAACAGGCACGAGAAGCCCGGCTTTCGGAGCGACGAGTTCGGGCATGCCGCCGGAATGCGTCCCGACGACCGGCAACCCGCAGGACATCGCCTCGATCGGCACGGTCGGGCAGGGATCATTAAATTTGGTATGGAGGAGCACGTGGGCATCGCGGTAGATCGCCGGGGCCTCGCTCTGGCGGAATGGCGGAAGGATCGTGACATGGCCGGCCAGTCCGTCGGCGATGGCCTCGCGCACCTGCGTTTCCGCCCCCTTCCAACGGAACTCGCCGGCGATGGTGAGGTGAGCCGGACGCCCCCGCGCAATGAGGACTCGCAGTGTATCGAGGGCTGATCTGGTCCGATACCAGGCATGGCTGGTGCCCGCCGCAAGGATCCTCCATGGCTCGCCGGGAAGCGGCGACGCGGGCGGGGAAAACAGCTGCGTGTCCACCGGATTGAAACAGATTTCCGAGGGCGCGGCGGACGGTCCCAGATAGCGCTCGGCGCTCGCCCGCGAAAACTCGCTTTGATTAAAAATGTAATCCGCCTGCGCGCGGAGTCCAGCCATGCGGGTATTGAACCAGGCATAGTAGGCACCGTAGCAGCCGGGATAGGCGATCCCGTTTTGGTTCCAGATGAGGCGCGCGCCCAGCCGCTTCGCTGCAGCCACGACTTCTTCGGCATGCGGCGGAAGCGCGCTGCTCACGAGGTAGACCAGGTTGCAGCGGTCGAAATGTTCGGGGAACATTTTCTGGAGCGGGATCAGTTTCACCTGCCCGCCGATGGGCAGACCGGCAGTCTGGCCCGCGCCGGCCAGCCGCCCGTAATTCAGCACCGGCCCGGATCCCTCCGCAGTCCGCAGGCCGGCGGCGCGGGAACGGGCAGCGCGGCGCGCAGGGGCATGGCGCAGACGGGAAGCGGCTTCGCGAAGCGAATAGAACGCAGCGGCAGCAGGCCTGACAGGTTCAATGATCCGGGGCGTCATTGTTTGAGCAGCAGTTTGAGAAACGTGGACACGCCTTCTTGAGACGGCAGCTTGACGAGGGACCGCAGCTCGCCGGCGGACTCGATGGCAGCGGCGATCGCATGCGGAGTTTCGGACGGCGAGGAGAATGCCACCCCTGCATGGAAGACCTGCTCGTAATATGCGCTCGCTTCCGGATAAACGACCGGCTGGCCGGCGGCCATCGCCCGCCAGATCCGGACCGACGCATCCGCATCGTCCGGCTCAACCAGCAGCGGATCTGCAGGTGAGCCCGCGGCGGAGAACGGCACAGCAACAGCTACGGCAGGCTGAACGAATCCGGCCGACCTCAAATTCACGATGTCCTGCACCGACGGGGCAACGAGCAGGGCTGACGGAACAATTCCGGACTCCGGAAGGCCCGGAACGACCCACTGGATGTGTCGGCAATTTTCCGCCGGCGAGCGGGCGGGCCACCCGATGATTTCGGTTTTTGCCGCACCACGGTCGACAATGCAAATGCCAAGTCGCCCGAGTGCGCCCCGCACAAGGTCCATGACTTCATCCAGGTCTGCCGAATGCCCCACGGCATGGTTCCAAGCCACTTCGGCAGGCAGCGAGGGCCGGATCAGGCGGCGGCGCAAGGTATATCCGGCCTGGAGCGCTGTCCCGCGCAGCAACGGGATCCTCGGGCCATGATTTTTTGCCTGGAATTCCGGAAGCCCATCGAGCGAAGCGTAAAGGTCGCGCAGATGACGCGACATGGCAGAGAGCGTGTGGGAGGCCTTCCATCGATCGAATTGCGGCCCCACGGTTGAGTCGAGCGATCCGGATCGGATATCGGCGATAATTCTTTCCGCCCCCTCCGCAGCCGATTTCATGAGCGATTCGGACTCAAGGATGTCTTTCGCCACGCCAAGCGGCGTGCTCAGGAGCTTGCAGCGGCAGGCCGCCGCCTCCATGGCCGACTGCGGGCCACCCTCCCACCGGGATGGGATGAGATAGAGGTCCGCGGCGTTGTAGAGTTCGTTCAGCTCCGCCCGGTCCAGGATGTTGATCCCGAAATCATCGACTTCGACATTCTGCCTGCCCACGAACGTAAACGGGATGCCCTCCTTCCGGAGGGCGTTCCGAAGCCAGTGGCGACGGGGGCCGGCAAGAAGAACATGGAAGGACGCGCCGGCGTCACGGAGCCGTTTGAGGATCGCGACCATGAGTTCCGGAGCCTTCTGAGTCTTCGGCGTGTGGAGGTCGGCCCCTTCAGAATCGCGGTGGAAATTGGCGATGACGTAGGCCGCTTCGGGCACGCCGAATTTCCTGCGGAGGGCTGCCCGGTCAGCAATTGGAAAAAACAGCCCCTCATCGATGGCGTAGGGGATATGCACGACGGGAAGCCGTAGCATGTTAAACTGGTCGAAGGCCTCACGGGATCTTGCGACCCAGAGGTCGACGTGCGTCTGGCCGGCGGCGAACTCCGGTTGCTTGAGATAAAAAAATGGCGGGTTGTCGGCGTGGGCGATGACAAATGCCTGACGGAGCAGCGCCGGTGCGACCATGCTGAGATTCTGCCAGAACGGGGCATGGATCACATCCGCACCGGCCGCGGAGACCTCGCGCACAACGCCTTTCAGCGACCGGCGGATCTGCCGCAGGTCTTCGTCGAGCGCCCAACCTTTGCCGTCGCCCTCTGTGTAATGGACCCTAAGCATGCACGACGAGGCGCTGCAGCAGGTTGAGGTAGGCGGCAGACATCCGGCTCCCCGACGGAAGATCGGCCAGCAGCCGGCTCCTCATCTCGGGAAGGGCTGCGGCGAAGCGGTGAAGGGATGACTCAAGATCATCCGCCAATTCCATGCCATAAAGCCGCCCCTGTCCGACCGTCCCGCCGGAATCCCGGTGGTAGAGCAGAGGCAGTCCGCACTGGAGCCCCTCCGCCACGTGCATTGCTCCCGGCTCGAACCGCGAAGCGCTCACATAGCCGTGGCACTGGCGCAGAAGCTCAGCGAGCTTTGCCCCGCTCGCCGGCGCAAATGTGCGTGCAGCCTTCCATTTCAAATCCTCCGGCCACCGGCCGATGACCCAGAGCTCAAACCGGGCGTCTTTCGATCCGGCGATGAGCACGTCGATGTCCCGATAGACGTCGAACCCCTTGTTCCAATTATCCGACCAGTGGTGCGTAACGAGCCTCAGCGGGGCGGACGGGTCGAAGGTGGCTCCGCCGATCGGATGGAAGTAGCGGGGGTCGGCTCCCGGCACGATGACCGAGTGCGGGCGGGCGGCATCGAACCATCTGGTGGCATGGTAGTCGCGCAGCCACTCCGACACGAAGACAGTGTGGTCGGCGACCTCGCTGCTCCGCGCAAGAAACGCGTCCATCTCGGACGTTTCCTTGCGGATGTCATTGTCGTTGATGCGGTGAACGCAGCGGATGTGCGGACGCTTTTGTTTCAGGGCCCGGACCTCGTCGACACCGAACGTCGTCCCGGCGGCCAAGCCGGTGTGGGTCATCACCACAACATCCGGAGCGCTTTTGAGATCGAAAACGACCCGCCAACCGTTGAATTCGAGCCAGCGGGTCACCTGAGCCGTCCATTGGTTTGCGCCGCCCCATGAGCCGCGGCGCGGCCGGAGGTTGATGGCGGCCGTGGCCACCGGCTCGTGTTTGGAAAACCAGCTCATGGGAAAAAGGGTTCAGTGGGAACGGTGACACGTGGCCCGCGCATGTAGCGTTCGCGCTTCCAGCCCGAGAGCTCGGGGGCGCCTGCCGCCCGGCGGACCAGCCTGCGGATCCGGTTGATCCAGCCGCCACGGTAGGTCTCCATGATATTTTCCCGCGTGGCCCCGGCGGCATCGAGGCGGCTGCGCGGCACAAAGCAGGTATGCAGACACCGGAGGGGAGAGGCTTCCCAGGAGAGTTCCAGATGCAGCTGGCGTTTGTCCTGCTCGCGGTATCCCCTGCGGAAGACGGGTGTCCCGCCGTGAAGGCGCTCGGGCGTATCGCCCCCCCATGTATCGATGGCGGAAAAATTATACAGCTTGGTGATACTCCGGCTCGGCGGGGCAAGGAAACCAGAGGCTTCGTTGGCACCGGGGTTCAGGCGGTCGCAATGGAGGACGTTTCCGAGGACCATCCAGTGCGATTGAAATTCGCCGGACAGCAGCCGTGAGCGAAATGCCCGCAGGCCCGCCGGATCATAGATCTCATCGCCATCGACACCGAACACCCACGTGTTCGTTCCGGCCAGCGGCTCGATGAGGCGGTGGGACTCCGCAGGGTGCTGCAGCGCGTGGAACCCGGCGGCCGGCAGACCGGAGGCGAGCTCGCGGAAGATGTCCGGAGTCGCATCGCGCGATCCGTGGTCTGCGAAAATCCACCGGTCGCAAAATGCAGTGGCATTTTCCACCGCCCGGCGGACGAAGGTTTCCTCGTTGCGGGCAAGGACGATGCCGACGATCTGGAGAGGAGGGTTGGTCAAGAACGTTTCGACTGAAGGAGCACCCAGAGCCACTGTCCGCCAAAGCTGTCCTCGCGCTCCGCGCGGATGAGTTTGCGGAACCGGCCGAGCAGCTTCACGATCAGGTCCTCGGTGCGGTCCCAGGCCACTGCCTCGAATGCGCCGCCGTGGCCCTCCTCCATATTCACGCCCATGTCGTAGAGGAGGAAGCCCTCCGGCTTGAGGACCCGCGCGTGCTCGGAGAACATCGCATCCAGATCGAACGAGTGGTCGACACAGTTCGTATAAAGCAGGTCGACCGAGTTGTCGGCCTCCTTGAGCTTCATGAAATCCCCCTCCCGCACGTAGGGATTTCCCGGTCCGGGGTTGAGGTCGATCCCGTAGGCGCGGTGGAATCCCAGGTCGCGGAGCACCTCGACCTCGGTGCCCTGGCGGGCGCCGCAACAAAGGATCACGGCATCGGAGGGAAGGTATTCGCGGAGGTGCTTGAAACGGTGGAAAAATTTCAGCCGGAACTCGGAGATGTCCCAGTTGCTGAACCCGCCCTTGATTTTGACCATCTCGTCGAGCTTGAGCTTCTGATGGGCAACGTATTCGTCGTAGCTGGCGTAGTCGCGCTTGAGGACATCGCCGTCCTTCTCGGCCTTCCAACCTCCCGAGCCATGGTGTTTCTGACGGACGGCCGGCTTGTCGCGCTCGTGCACATAATTTTCATCCCGCAGCTTCCGGAGTTTGCGGGCGAATCCAATCCCGCCGGGGACGACCAGATGGGCAAAAGTTTTGAGCCAGAACCACGGGTGGACGGGGCGGGCGATCGAGCGACGGAAATAGGCCATGGATTTTTCAGTTAAGCCGACCGCGCAAAGCGGGCCAAGCCATTTTCATGAGGAGGGTCGGGGCGCCCTCGATGTAGAGGAGGTCGTGCTTGAATGCCCCGACGTAATGGCGGCAGACGCTGCCCTTCCGGCGGAGGTAGCCCCAGTTGATATCGTATTTCCGGGGCAGCAAACCGCCCTTGCCGGCAGCCGACGCATTCAGAGCGAAGAGCGTTTGTTCGAAAAATTGCGGATGCCAGGCGTTGCCCTCGAAGCTGGCCAGCAGGCGCTCACTGAGGTCGAGCGAGACGGCCGGTTTGTGCATGAGGCAAAGCCCGCTGTTCACCCGGCTCCAGAGCGGGATGCCGAGCGCCGACTCGATCTGGTCGCGGGAGATGCAGTAGGTTTCCTTGGTATCCTCGTTGAACCAGCATTCCCCGCGACCGGAGTCCAACCAGTCGAGGATCTCCTGCGGCCGGTCGAAAAAAAGCACGTCGGAATCCAGAACGATGAACCGCTCATGCGGAGCGAAAGCGACCGAGTCGAAGAACTTGAGGAAGAGGTTGTGACGGCTGCGGTTCGCGAGGCATTTCGGATGGGCGGAGAGAAACTCTACGGCACGTGCCTCGGCCTCGGCACGCGGGACAAAGCGGACCCCGGGAAGCAGGCGCTGGATTTCGCCACGGGCCCGGTCATCGACCGATCCGTCATCATGGATGAAGAGCTGCCAGCGGCGGCCGGTGAAATGCTCGAAGCTGACCGCAGCCATCACCCCCGCATGCCAGGTGCGCGAGGAGACGAGCATGTGCACGGAAACCGGAACTTCGGCACCGGACGGCCTCCGCGCCAGAGCAAAAACGCCTCTCGCCGCAACCGCCTGGCCGACAATGGCCGCGCCGTGCCGGAGCACACTTCGCAGGCGGGTCAGCATGCGGGCATCGCCTGCTGGATTTCCATCAAGAGTTTCCGCCCGGCATCCGAACGCCGCAGGTTCGCCTCGAAATACGGGTTGATCTTTCCTTTTGCCATGATGCCCGAGAAAAACATCGGATAGGGTCCGTCGCAATAAACATCGTCAAATCGCAGGAATCGCAAGTATGCCGCCGCCAGCGTGGGATTCCGCATCAGGGGCGCCAGGGCCATCAGCTTCCGGAAAACCATGATCTCGAGCGAAGCGGCCGCACGGCGGACAGGTCCGGGCGGATGAAGGCGGAGTGCGGCGGAGTCGATCTGATAGCACTGCGACTTCCAGGCGAGCGGGTGGCTCCCGTGGTCGCGATCGTTGATCTTTTCGAAGTGCCAGGCCGAGCCATTCCTGTCCGGATCCGCGAGGGCAAGCCGGCAGCAGGCCTCGAGCGCATCGATCCGCCAGAGCGCGGGATGCAGATGGAATCGCGGATCACGGTCGCCCACAAGGTGCTTCAAGCGGTGGCGGTCCGAGCCGAGGACCGGGCTCTTGGAGGGGAAGCGCCTGTTGTCCCATCCCATGAGGCTGATGTAGACAGCAGGCAGCCCGCTCATGAGCATGGGCAGAATGGAATCGAGAGCCTCCACGTTGCAGGGACCCAAAGGCACGTGTTCCTCCGCCACGAGATAGACCAGACCGATGCCCTTGCGCCTGAGGTGTTCGACCCCCTCCAGCACCATGGCCGACCAATTCGTCAGGTCGGTCCCGGGACTAACCGGAAGCGAAGGCAGATGGGGATCGGGGCCCAACCCGCAGAACCAGACCGGAGGGTGCGATGGCCAAAAGCGGTCCAGGAGCCGCAGCGTGAGAGGAGCCATCCACCGGTAGCTTTGCCAGACCGGCACCAGAATGGCCACGTGCTCCGGGTCGGACACGAACGTTTCAGGATTACTGCTCATGGGAAGGTTGGTTTTTGCAGGGCCAGGTTTTTGCGATCTCTCCGGCCAGCCACTCGTTGGCGATCTTTGCTCCGGCTCCGGTGACATGGGTCCCGTCATACCAGCATTCAGGCCGGAGGAGCGGGCTCAAGGCATCCGGGGAAGCCGGTCCGACGACCTTCGTGGTGCCTGGTTTGCTGCGGGCAAACGCCGCATGATAGGCAAGCCGCTGGGTTTCCAGCGTGGGAAAGGAAAAGAATCCCGCCTCGTCGACCCAGCTGTCCAGTCGCCTTTGCATGCTCGCGAAGTAGGCGTTCCACTGCGGAAAGGGGAGCGCGAGGCTGAAGCCATCGCCGTGCGGGTTCGTGAGGTAGGCCGCCCTGGCCTCCTCAAACTGGAATTTCGGCTTTGATCCCTCCATGGCGAAAAATGCGGGCAACTTTCTGCGGCTGTCCGGCCACCGCATCGAGGAAAACGCCCCCACCCCAAACCGGTTGAACAAGACATGCCGGATCAGAATCTTCGCCACTGGCCGGGGTTCGGGGCGGCCGAGTTTTTTTTGTTCGGCGGTATAAGTCGACCAGGCTCTCCAACCATCCCATGCGTTTTGCGGGGTCAGGCAGATAATTCCCCGCTCATTGTCCGCCACACGATCCAGAAGGTAGAGCGGGTTTTCATCGTAGGCGTCAAAAACCTCGCCGAGCAGAATCACGCGGGCGGCCCTCAGCTTTTCCTGCTGGCCCTTGGTGAGAGATTCGAAAAAGCTTTCGAGAAAGTGGAGCCGCTCGAAGTGGTTGGCGCCGACCGCGCAGAACTGCAGGACTGTGGCCGGACAGCCGAGGCGGTTGAGTTCCTGCTCCAGCGCAAGCCCGTCGACTCCATACTGGGTGACGCTGCTTCCCTCCAGAATGAGGATGGGATATTTATCCCAGTCCTTGCGACCGAGGAGGTGCTGGACCTGCGCGCGGTTACGCCGCACGGACTCCGAACCGCCAAAGAGAAACGCATCGGGAACAGAGGAACGCAGGCCGAGAAATGCAAGGAGCCCGATCGACCAGAAAAGAAAGGCACGCCGCAGGCTCGGCAGCTTCCGGCCGGGAGCCACAAATGCCAGCGCCAGCAAGGCCAGCACGGGAACGATCACCAGCCAATCGATCGGTGGACTTTTCAAAATTGGAAGTAAATGAACGGAACGCTCCCGACGTGCATGAACAGAAGTCCCACCAGCAATGCCAACAGCAGCACGACATAGAGTGCCGTGTTGGAGTGGAAGGCAAAACGGTCACGCCAGCGCGACTGCCCGACCAGCCATGTATCGGCGAGCAGGGGCAGCGCTGCCAGCAGCCAGGGAAATGCGATCGCCGCCCCGGGGTTTCCGGCGATCAGCCTGCCCAGGCTGCCAAAAATCGCCCACGAGTCGGCGAAGCTCGTCGCCCGGAACGGAATCCAACAAAGGAAAACAATCGTTTGAGTCAGCAGGATTCCACCCAGCCGGCCGAAGAATGCGATTGCGGGCGGGCATTGCGTCCAGCGTCCGTCACGCCAGGCGCGCCACTCGTGGTTCACGCAGAGGGCGGCCGCATGGATCAGGCCCCAGAGAACGAAGTTCCAGCTCGCCCCGTGCCAGAGCCCGCCCAGAAACATCGTCACGACCACGTTCCGGTATTGGAACAGCCGGGATCCCCGGTTGCCGCCCAGCGGGATGTAAACGTAATCCCGCAGCCAGGTGGACAGTGAAATGTGCCACCGGTGCCAGAAATCGATGACCGACGACGCGCGATAGGGATGGTTGAAGTTGTCCGGCAGAAGGTAGCCGAACATGTTCGAGATGCCGATCGCCATCAGCGAGTAGCCGGCAAAATCAAAATAGATCTGCCCGTAAAATGCCAGGCATCCGCCGAAAACCGAAAGGTTCGAGTGGGCGGCCGGCGCACGAAATACGGCATCGACCAGCGGTGCCAGGTTGTCGGCGAAGACCGCCTTGTAAAGAAACCCGATAGAGAATTTCCGCGCCCCCTCGAAAAATAGCGCGGCATCATAACGCCGCTTCGATTCCAACTGCGGCAGGAAGTATCCCGCATGGATGATCGGCCCGGCCACCAGGTGCGGGAAAAATGAAAGATAGACCCCCAGCCGGACCACGCTCGGCTCGCTCCCGACCTTGCCACGATAGACGCTGACGAGATAGCTGATCGCCTGGAAGATGTAGAAGCTGATGCCGGCCGGCAGGATGATGTTCAGCGTCGTCCAGGAAACTTCCCCACCGAACTGCCTCACAGCCGCCTGCAGCGAGCCGAGAAAGAAGTTGGCATATTTGAAATACCCGAGCACCAGCAAGAGCGAGGTGCAGGCCCCATACATCCAAACGAGTGCGCGCCTGCTCCCTGAGCCGGCCCGCCCGATTGCCAACCCGCTCGCCCACGAGATCAGGATCACCGCCAGCAGAAGCACCGTGAACCGCCAGTCCCACCAGCCGTAAAAAAACAGGTTGCCCGCAAGGAGGAGCCACTGCCGCCACCGGTCGTCGCGCAGCGCCCAGTAGACCGGCAGAAGGATCAGCAGGAACGCCAGAAATGCCAGCGTGGTAAAAATCATGCCCGCGCACCTTGTCTTCCCCGCCCGGCCGCTATGCGCCGGACCACTCCCGGCCACCGCATTTCCACAATCGAGAGCGGCCACTCACGGAACGAGCGCATCAGCAGGCGCAGCGCGAGCCCCGGCGACCCGGAAGCCGCTGCATACGCCTCGACCAGATACCGGCCCGACATCGAGATCCGCTTCTCCCGCAGCAGCCGGCTCCGGTCGCCACCGTCGATCAGCGGGTAAAACGGCGAGAACACTTTTTCTCGCTCCCTGTAGACTCCGCCCCAATCCTGGACCGTTTTGGAATCCGGCTGCCGGTGCTGGATCGCCAGCACCTCCGGGACAAAGTGGAAGCGGTGCTTCTCCGACATCCGCCACCAATATTCGTAATCCATCGTGAGGTGGAGGTCCTCGCGGAGCGGCCCGATCGACGCGACCACCTTCCTTCGGAAAAATATCGCCGGCTGGTGCAGCCGGACCGCGCTCGACCACCAGCGCACAAGATCCTCTCGTTTCTCAAACCGTGCCTCCGAAACAATGCTGCCGCTCCCGTCGTAGCCCACCTGCTCGGCATTCCCGAAGACCACGTCCACCGAGGGATCGGCAAAGCATTCCCGCAGGCGCCGGAAGACGCCCGGCGGGTAGGCGTCGTCCGAATTCAGCCAGCAAATGACCTCGCCACGAGCCGCTCCAAAGCCCTTGTTGATCGCATGCGACTGTCCGCGGTCACGCTCCGAAACAAACGTCACATGCGGATGACGCGCGGCCACCGCAGCGGTCCCGTCGGTCGAGCAGTTGTCAAAAATCAAATGCTCAAAATCCGGATCCCCCTGATCCAGCACCGACCGGATGCACGTCTCCAGATAGGCCCCCTGGTTCCACGCAGGTGTGATCACACTGAAAAACGGATTGTTGACGGGTTGAGCGATCATTGTCCTTCCTTTCTTAACCAATCCGGCTCAGGGCGACGAAAAACCAGGCCTGTGAGCCATGACCGCCAGTGTTGCACTCCAACCGACCGCGCCTCGCGCCGTAGCGCGGGCAGGATCTCGGAACAACGCAGCCAGACCGCCTCGTCGAGCGCCCAGCGGACAACAACCTGCTCGGTGGGAATCCACGAGGCGTCCGCACCGTGGGATTCGCACCACGCGCGCAGCCGCCGCTGGGCCAGTTGCCCTCGATAAATCCTCTTTGCGTGCTGCGAACCGTGGGAGGCAGGCCGCCAGCGCTTGTCCAGGACGACCGCATCGCAAAAGGCAACCCGCTCCAGAAGTCCGCACTTCACCCAGTAATCGCGGTCCTCCATCGGCTCATAGCCGGATACAAAACCTCCCACACGGCGGTGGAGACCGGCCCGCACAACGGCCGCTCCAGGCGTGATAATCACTCCGCGGCGGAATGATCTTTCGGCAGGAAGCGGCGGATCGCCCGCGCAATAATCGAACCCGTTCAGCCGGTCTGGCTTACCCGGCTCTCCCCGCTCGATAACCTTCCCATACGCCACGCCGGCACTTTGCGCCGCCGCACTGTCCACAAGCTGCCCGAGCGCCCCGGGCATCAGGATGTCGTCGGAATCCAGGAAGAGAAGCCAATCACCGGAGGCGGCATCCGCTCCGATATTTCTCGCGCGGGAGACGCCTCCGTTTTCGACCCGCAGATACTTGATCGCGTCTCCAAAGGCCGCGCAAACGTCCCCCGTCTCATCCGTGCTGCCATCGTCCACCACGATCACCTCGAGCGGGCCGGGCGACGCGTCAAGGCAACTCCGCACCGCCTCCCCGATGAAGGCGGCGCTGTTGTAAGCCGGGATGATGATGCTGACGGGAAGATTCGTCATTTGTCCGCTGTGTGTTTGGATAAAGCCTTGCTTCGTGCGGTCATTCGTGTATACATGAACACATGAAAACAATCACGCTGGATGATGCGGCCTATGATCTCCTCAAGGTCTGGAAGCGCAGTCCCAAGGAATCTTTTTCTCATGCGGTCAAGCGATTGGTGCCGCAGCCGGGAACACTCGGGGCTTTCATCAATTTTGTTGAGGCCAACGATACCCCCCATCTTCCGGGCAACGACCTTCTTGAAAACGCAGTGGAACTCCGGTCTCCGATCAAGGCTGATTCATGGATTTGATTGCGGACACCAGTTTTCTCGTCGGCCTCTGGCGGGGGCACCCTTGGGCGCAATCGTTCGCGAGAAGGAATTCCTCCAAATCTCTCGGGCTGCCTTGGATCGTTCTTGGTGAGTTCTGGCACGGAGCACTCTGTGCCGGACATGATCAGGAGAAGGTGCGGGACTTCCTCGCCATCGGTGTTCCGATCAGCGACGTGGACCCCGTTATTCCAGTGTATGCACGGGTGTGCGCCGCTCTTAAGGATTCTCCGGTCTACCGCAACATCGGCCAGAATGATCTGTGGATCGCGGCCGTCGCGATCGCCCATGCGAGACCGCTTGTAACCGGCAATCTCAGGCACTTCGGAGGGATCGAGGGATTGAGGGTTGAGCCCTTGCTGAACTGATGACACAACGACACCCATGAAATCCCTGCTTCCACTGAGCCTCCGTCAAACCCTTGGCGGATGGTGGCACGACCGCCAGGTCCGCGCGAAGAAGAAGGCGCTTCTGCAAAGCCTTGCCGGCAGCGGCGCGGCGTGCAATGTCTGCGGCTGGGAGGGCTGGGCATTTGCGGACGATCACTGGCACCGCAATTCGGTGTGCCCGGAGTGCGGGAGCCAGGTGCGGCACCGTTTGCTCGCGGCTCTCTTGAACGGCTGGGCGCCCGGCTTTAGCGAGGCCGCCCTCCTGCAGGGGAAGGAGATCCTGCATTTTGCCCCGGAGAGGCAACTGCGCGACCGCGTCCGCAAGGCCGCCGCGAGACATGTCACGGCGGACTTCGACCGCGGCGACTGCGACCTGCGACTCGACATGAGCGCGATGCCGGGGGTCCCCGATGCGGGATTCGACGTCGTGATCGCCTGCGATGTCCTCGAGCACGTGCCGGACGATGCTGCCGCGTTCCGTGAGATCCGCCGCGTCCTCCGTCCCGGCGGACTCGCCATCCTGACGGTACCGCAGATGGATCCGCCCGCCAAAACGGATGAGGACGCCACGGTCACCGATGAACGCGAGCGTGAGCGACGGTTCGGACAAAAGGACCACGTCCGCATGTATGGCGATGATTTTTCGCAGCGCCTGGAGGCGGCCGGGTTCACGGTCAAGGTCATCACTGCGGAAGACTTTTCCCCGGCTCAAATCCAAAGCCACCGCCTCGCACCGCTCGAGAAAAATCCCAGCCCGCTGGCGACAAATGTCCGCCGCATCTACCTCTGCACGTCGCCTGCGGGCAAATTCAGATCGTAGCTCATCACCTGAATACGCGGAATATTCTTGAAGTGCTTTGGATTTCTGGTAACGAGGGCAACCCCCCGAACGCTGGCGCAGGCAGCAATCCAAAGGTCCGGATAACCCGGCGCCCTTCCTTCCCTTGCCATTTCCACCCACAGTTCACAATACCGATCCATTGTCTGCTGATCGAAGGCCTGGAGCAAAAAGCCACTGTAGAAAGACGCCAAATCAGATAGGGCAACGCCCTTGAAAAGCGCGCCGCGGGAAAATTCTGCCTGTGTAATCCAGGGAACAACCAAGGATGCGTGCCCCACTTTCTCCACCAGATCCGCGAGGCGCGCCCGCTTCGTCCTGAACCGCCAGAGGTCGATCAGAACCGTCGTGTCAGCGATCAGTTCCATGTGGCGGAGAGTTTGTGCCGGGTCGAATGGACCATCCGCTCCAAATCCTCAAAATCGGCATCCGAGAGTGCCGGAAGCGACTGTGCAGCCTCTGCCGCCGCACCCAGAGTCCCCTTGCAGGGAACCATTCGCTCGACAACCTCGGAAAAGGTGCCGCCCGCTTTCCAAGAGAGCAACCGTTGGTAGGCAGATTCTGTCAACGAGATCGTTTTCACATGCTTTATGTAGCACAGAGCACAGCCCGTGTCGAATCTAACGTACTGAGAGGCTCCCGGCGGCCGACCTCAGTCCGGCCAGATAGCCTTCATCACAGGGCATGTTCCTCTCAAACCGGGAAAACATGTCGAGAATCCGGCCGCGGGATTTTTCTTCGGTGCTCTTGTAGAGGCTCGCGGGGTCGAGGCGGTGGAGGTAAGCGGCTCCCGGGAGAATCTCCATCGCGCCCCCGCAGGTCATCCAGCGATAGTTGACGAGCATGACATCGGCGCCGTCCCTTCCGGTCCCTTCGAGGCTCTTCACCGCTTCGGTGTAGCCCCGGCGCGGAACAAAATAGTTTCCGTCGTTGATGATGTAGGTGCGCCGGAGGAGCCCCGAACGCGTGGTCGCGCCGCAGGTCTCCCGGTCGAGCCGGATGCCCGCAAGCGGACCGAAATCAAAGAACGGAAACGCCCACTCCGCGCAATAAAACGTTTCGGGAGAAGGTTCTGGGATCGCCGCGAAGCGGTCGAGGAATCCCCGGAAAACCGTGTTGTCACTATCGAGCACAAGGACCCAGTCAGAGGACGACCGCTCGACCGCCTCGCCTTTGCTCGCCAACGCGCCGAGGTTGAGTTCGCGACGGTGGAGGCGGATGCGACGATCTGAAAGCGCTCCCACCGCGCTCTCGAGAGCGGCGAACTGCGCAGGCTCCGAACCATCGTCGACGATCACCACCTCGGCGACCGCAGGGTGGTCGAGCAAGTTGAAGAGGGCCTGGTGGATCTTTGCCCCGCGGTTGTAATGGGCGATAGCGACGCTGAACCGCCGGCCGCCATCCGGGATCATGCGCGCGCTCTGTCTGCCGACATGCCCCGGCGTGCAGACGAACCGGTCAAACGCTCCAATTCCACCGCAGAGAAGCGCCTTTCCCCACCGGCTTTTTGCAAGCCGTTTGATCACAGCATCGCTCATCCGTGCAGATTCAATCCGGCCGCAAACTCGCGGTATTCGCGGCGGAACCGCTCGCGGGTGTGCTCGGTGCGCACAAATTCCCAGGCCGCCCGGCAGCGGGCCTCGACCTGCGCGGGAGTCTCTTCGGCAAACGCACGGACGGCCTCGCAGACCGCTTCGACGCTGCCCTCGCGGACGCGACCGCCGAAGTCCCCGATGTCGAATCCGGTCTCGCGGGTGACCAGAGGAACCAGTCCCGCATGCGCGCAATGGACGATGCTGCCGGCGCAGCCTTCGGACGAGGACGGGTAAACCATGCCGGCATGAGTCTGCCGGATCTTCTCAAATTCAGCGGAGGACAGGTCCATCCAGCTCGCGTGGGTGATGTTCGGGCACTTGGTCAATTCATGGCGGTAGGCCTCGAAGAAGTCGGCCTCCTTCTCCGGCCGCCCACAGACGGTGAGGCGGTATTCGGGCATGCGGGCGAACGCCTCCAGCGCGAGGTCGAGACCCTTATGGACCATTCCGAAGCTGCCGAGCCAGACGAACGACCGGCGGGCGGATTCAAAATCGCGGCTGGCCGCCCAGTCGTAGGTGTAGGCGGACGAAAGGCGCACGCGGTGCAGAGGCTTGTGTGCGGCTTCGAACGTGCCGAGCGTCCATTCGTTCCCGATGACAGTGGCCACATCGCAAACCTCGATCCCGCGCGAAGGCTCGGCGGTCCGCCGCGGGGCCAGGCAGACGCCGCGCCGCTGGAAAACCGCCAGCAGGCGGGTGGCTTCGGCGGCATTCCACGTCAGCCAGTGCGCGCCGGTGGCGTGGAGGAGGCTGCGGCAGCCGGAAGGGAGGTTCGGATGCCAGCGCTCGAGGTTGCTGTGGATGTCGATTGCCAGCCGGGTGTCGTCGGGCGGCACGTAGTCGCGGTCGCGGTAGTCAACGACTTCGACCCGGTAACCGAGATCTCGGTAGGCGTAAGCGATCTCGGCACACTCGTAGGCATTTGTATGTCCGCGCAGGTCGGCTCCCGGGGTAAAGGGAACGGTCACGTAGGAAAGTGCGACGGTCCCGAGCGGACGCCCGGGCGGGTCGATGCGGAAGACGGGGTTCTTGCGGAGGCGGCGGCGGATTTTTTCGAGGATCATACGGAACGGGGATTCAGCCGGCGGAAAACCATGCCGGCGGTGTATTTGAGGGATTCAACAGCAAATGTTTTGAAGGGCAACGCCGGACACCGCGCGACCTTCGCGCGGGCTCCGGCGATCAGCTTTTCCCAGTGCGAAGCGTTCAGCTCGCCGGGAAATTTCCAGCCCGAGGAAATCCGGCTCCAAGCGGCTTCGAGCTCCTCCATGCCGACCCGGCAGAGATCGTCGACGAAGAGGGCCGGCAGCTGGGCGAACGGCTCCATGGCGGGGGAACGGAGGACAACGGGAATCGCCCCTGTGGCCATCGCCTCCCACATGCGGTGCGTGTCGACGCCGTTCCCCGGCGGACAGAGCACGAACCGGTGGCTGCCCATCTCCTCCAAAAAACGTCCTGCCTGCCCGCTGGGCACCGGTTCGCGGAATGTGACCCAAGGCTCGGACGAACGCCCGCGAAACGCATCGAACACCGGCTGCCTCACGGCGGGATTTGTTTCCGGTCGGAAGTTGACGTAAAGCCACTTCGTGCGCTCCGACTGGGGCCGGAAAGCAGCAGCCAGCGCAGCCGCCCCCGCCGTGATCGGGTCGTGCGACGGCCCGATACCAAGAGGGACGGCGGTCACCCGCGGGTGCGGGTGCGTCACATTTGTGGAAAACCAATGCGCCACCTGCGGCGGAAGGAACCTCTGCCGGCGCTCGTCGCACGGAAGGTCGCTCTGGCCGGTCACAAGGATGATCACCCGCCGGGTCAGGCGCAGCCGCTCGAACAACCGCCAGGTCTCCTCGACCTTGCAGAACACTGCGGATCCGCCGTGAAATCCCATGTCACCGCTAGGCCGCTCGTCCGAGTAATAGGAATGGTCGCAGAACGAGGGGTAGCATTCGCTCGAAATGTAGCCAGGCATCACCAGTAGCAGCCGTTCTCCACATTCTTCCAGTTCGGCGGGCGCTCGGCCTCGGACGGCCGGCACCAGTGCTCGTTGGTGATCAGCCGGAACGCGTCCATCGTGTCCCAGCGTCCCCCGGTCACACCGAAAAGCATCTGGGTGGCACCGCCCATGTGGATGCAGACTTTCCCGAGGCTCTTGACAAATGCTCCGGCGGGCAGCCCGTAGGCTCCGCACCCCACGATGGCCACATCGAATTCCCGCGTGGCGATCTGTTCCTTGAGCGCGGCCAGCGCGCTCGTCCAGGAGGGATATCCGCCCGTGTTTCCTGAGAGCGTCTGCGGCGGAAGGATTGTCGTCAGATCAAATTCCGGCAGCACCTCCGGATTGAGGAACAGGCGCGCGCGGGCGGCCCGGTATTGCGCAGCGATCGATGCGGCAAAGGGATGGATGACCAGCACGCGCAGCCCGGCCAGATAGGCCGACCACGGGAGCGGGTGGAGATAAGGCTCCAGGGCCCCCAGCTCGCAGAGGAGCGCCTGCGGGGCATGCCTGGTGAGGACCTCCTTTTCGTAGGGGGACTGCATGAGGCCGAAGATGTCTGCCTGCGCCATCGCCTTGGCATACTCCTCATGGAATGCCAGGAATCCCTCCTCGGTTGGAGGAAAGATCCCCGGGTTGTTCCACATCCGCGACTTCATATTCTCCGTGATCCGCGCCTCGGCTTCGTAAAACCCGATCGCATACGCCTCGAACCATCCCAGCCGCGAGACAAGAAACGGCCGCTTCTCCCGGATCGCCCGGCCGATTCCGCATCGCACCAGGTAGGCGCTCACGTTGGGCGCAAGAACCTCTCTGGGCTCGCTCGACTCCCGGCCGCGCAAAAGGCGCACCGCTTTTTTCAGTATATTCATGTCACCTTGCTAAACCTGTAATCCTATTCCATCTCTTACCGGAACGGCCAGGACCGGTCGGAGTCGTAAGCCATCGAGTTGTGCCGGCGCCAGTGGAGCAGTGTCAGGATAAATTTGTCGAGGAGGGGAACGATCTTCTTCTTGAGCTGCCGCACGCTCCACCGGTCGCAGCGGCTCTTGAGGCAGGCCTGCAGGAACGCTTTGTCCCCATCGCTGAACGGCCGCGTGGCGACAAGATTGCGGACAAAATCCAGGTGTCCGAAGTTGATCAGCAGAATGGCAAATCGCAGGAGGCGCTGTGCGTCGAACGCGTCGAGCCGGTCCTCCCTCCGGACGAAGAGCGCGTCCCCGAAGGTGATCTGGCCCCTGGAAAATCCTTCGAATCCCCTGCGCTGGCAGAACACCCGGTTGAGATACAAAAGCTCGAAGCCCTGTCCGAGCATGAATCCCATCACGTCATGAAAAAGGGCCTGCCGCTGGTATGCGGGAAAAAATTCCACCTCGACCTCCACCACCGAGCAAGTCTCCAGGCAGCGCGTCGCCCCTTTGAGGATTTCGAGCTCTGTCCCCTGCGTGTCCAGCTTGATCATGTCGGGGCTGGGCAGGTCCGGGTTGGCTGAAAAAAACGTGTCGAGCCTGGTCGTGCTCACGGGGATCGTCTCATCCACGGCGAAAAGCGGGCCACCAATCAGCTCGGCATACCTCGGCTCGGGCCGCAGCGCGGAGGAAAGGCCGCGGGATTTGTAGAGGTGAAACTCAGACCCGCCATCCTCTCCGCCGACAAAGACCGGATGCAGGCTGCGCGCACGCAGGTCGTGCTTCTCGGCGGACAGCCGCGCACATTCCTGCGGGTCAGCGTCGAATCCGATGTGGTGGATCATCCGCCGGATCGGCCAGAGTTCGTCGGGCAGCCCGCCCCGGCAGCCAACGTCCACCAGGGTGATCGGATCTGCCAGGGCGCGCTCCAGAAGCGGGTCTCCGTCCCGAAGCATCCAGTTGAGGTTGTAGGGCAGCACGGCTTCGTAGGGACTGCCTTTACGAATCAGGGCACGTTTTAAAAAGGGATTCATTTTGTAATTTTTGCGGCGTGAAAAACCTCCGCAAACCTTATCGCGAGGTCAGACGGTTTTTGAGGCGCAACCATTCCCACTGTTCCCAGAGCCGCTTCAACGGGACGGGCACCCGGGATTTTGAAACCACATTCTCCCAGTTCCAGAGCGAGCGCAGGATGTCCGGGTGGGCATTCGGCTGTTTGCCTTTGAACAGGAGCTTGGACGAGCTGAGCGGCTCGGACAGCGGGAGCTTGGGCACGCCCCGGCGCACATAGGCGCCGTGAGCGATCGCCGACTCCCGGGGGAGTGGGGGAAGCGTCTTGTCGAGAACAAGCCCGACGGCTTCGTCGACACTGCCCGGCTCGTAGGCCGCACCGATTCCGCGGTAGACCGCCTGCCCGAGGATGATCGAGGGCTTGCCCCAGTACGTGGCCTCAACCCCGATCGTCGTCATCCACACAAGCGACTTCTCGCACTCGCGCAGCATGAGATAGCTGGAGACTGGCGACTCGGGCGGAACGATCGTCAGATTGGAAAGCTCCGCCCAGCCCGGATCCTCCCACCAACGGTGGACCTCGCCTTTCGAGTTCGGATGGACCCGCAGGTAAAACCGGATCGAGGGATCGCGCCGGAACGTCTCGTTGATGATCCCGCGGTAGGCATCCTGCTGGAGGGGAAAGACCCCGCGCAGAAAAAATTCCGGCAGGCCCATGAACTCGCTCTCTGTGCTGGAGAAGACGGCGATGTTGCGGTTCGCGGGATCCCATCCCTCGGGGAGCTTGTCGCGGTCCTGGTTCGCGACGAATGAATCCCAGCCGGTTACCCGCCCGCGCGGACGTTCCTCGAAAAATTCCCGTCCCTCGGCAAGGATGTCGGGATCGGACTTGGCGGTTTCCCAGAACGCCTTGATGCGGTCGGCATAAAGGCTCGTGTTGTGGATCGCATTGTTCTCGACGCGGAGGACGCGGTCGGGATTTCCCAGCCGCTCCTGCGTGACATAGGCGACACCCGCTTTTTCGCACGCGCGGATCCACGCGCGTGGAGTGACAAACCGTCCGTTGAAAATATAGACGCGGTCGAACCGGTGCTCGCCGAGGTAGTCGAGTGCGGTCCGATAAACCGCCACATAGTCGCGGAGAAGGCACCGGATATCGTCCGCGTGCTTCTGCATATCCGGCTGCGAGCTGCCGGTCGCAGTGATCAGGGAGGAGATGACCTCCTTGCCCGCATGGATACCGTTCCAGTGGAAGTCCCGCAGCTCCTGCACGCTGGCGAACGCTGGAAAATCCGATGGCTTCGGGCTGCCGGCATGTGCCGGCGAGATCAGCGGAAGCCTCTCGGCAGGCGAGCTCAGCATCGAGAGCACGCTTTCGCGGAGGCCGCAACAGGCCAGGCAGTGCGGCAGCGCCTTCCATGGATTAGCGTCGCAGGCCTTGAGGGATGCGTCGCATCCGAGGACGGTGATCCGGTCTCCGGCCGCCAGGTGTTCTTCCATGAAGTTCGCCTCGGCGACCATATGGCACTGCCACCTCGGAAATATTGCAGTGAACAAAACGTTCATTGTCTGGGCTTCTGCGGCACAGCTGTGGCCGCTCAGGGCGCAAGCAAATCGAAGCTGGCGGGCGTGCCCTTTTGCACGGAGGCGGCAACCCGCTTTCCCAGGAGTTCCTCGTAGTGCCTTGGATGCAGGCCGAAGCCGGGCCGCACGCTTCTCAGGTTTTCGGGGGTCAGGACTGCTCCGGCCTCGAGATCCTCGCAGATATAGAGCGACCGCCTTCCGCGCAGGTAATCCTTCTCGGCAGCGGTGGGTCCGCTGCTGACGGTGCCGAGTGATGCCCAGGCGGCGCGCGATTCGGCCACCAGGCATTTCATCTCGGACGGCTCCATGCTGAAGTGGGCGTCCGGTCCGCCATCCGCCCGGCTGAGCGTCAGGTGCTTTTCAATGAGCACCGCGCCAAGCGCGGTCGCGGCAATCGCTGCACCGATGCCCATCGTGTGGTCGCTCAGCCCTGCGGGACACCCGAACTTCTCTGACAGGTGGGGGATTGTCCGGAGATTCGAATTCTCCGGGCTGGCCGGATAGTCGGTCGTGCACTTCAAAAGGACCAGTCGGCCGCACCCATTCGCCCTGGCCGTTTCAACGGCTTCGGCGATTTCCTCGAACGTAGACATGCCTGTGGAAATCAGGAGCGGCTTCCCGGTGAGCGCGCATCTTTTGATGAGCGGAAGATCCACGATCTCCGGAGAGGCGATCTTGTGACACGGCGCACCCAGCTCCTCGAGAAAATCGACCGCGGTAAAATCGAACGGGCTGCTGAACCACTCGAGGCCGAGTGCGACGGCCTTCTCGATGATCGGACGATGCCACTCCCACGGCGTGTGCGCCTCGTCATAAAGCGAGTGCAATGTCCGGCCATCCCAGACACTGCCGGGTTTCCTGACCACAAAGTCGTCGCGGGCGATGTCCAGTGTGATTGTATCCGCGGTGTATGTCTGCAGCTTGATTGCATCCACGCCGCAGTCCGCCGCAGCCTCGACCAGCGCGAGGGCGCGGTCGAGCGACCGGTTGTGATTGCCCGACAGCTCGGCAACAATAAACGGCGGATTGCTGCCGGCCGGCAGCCAGAGATCACTGAACGGACGGACCATTATTTTCCGGCATCGAGCCGCGTCTCCAGGGACTTCATCGCCTCGGCATACGTGGCGGGCAGCAGGCCGGGCTGCTTCAAATATTCGCGATCGACAACAATCTTCTTGGTGTCCCACTTGAGCACGTCCAGGCAGTAGAACCAGATGTCTTCCTGCAGCTCGATCTTCTCGAGCTTTTCCAGGGTCGCCTCGTTGAGCTCGGCGGCCGGGATGATGACAACGCCGCCGTCGTCGCACACAGCGACACCGCCTTCGACCGCGGCACGGATCGCGGCTTCCTTCTCCGCAGGGAATGGTTCCCCCTCGACATTGAAGCAGCCCAGCGGGGTCACGCCGCTCGACCAGACCGGGTAACGCTCGCGGCGCAGGCGGGCCGCATCGCGCACAAGACCGTTCACGGCCACGGCCGCCGCACGCCGGTAAAGGGTGATGAATTTCGCGACCAGATCGCCGAAGATCGCGCGCCCGTCGCATTCGTGAGCGTAGACGACCACGACCTCACCGGGCTCGACAGCGCGCACCTGATCATGGATGCCATAGTTGCTGTTGAAGGCCGTGAAAACCGGCCGCACGACGCCAACGCAGTGCATGTCGTGGGTCACGGGCAGGAGGCCTTCCAGGACGCCCCGCTTGCCAAGCGCGTCCGCCACCTCGGTGGTGGAAATCCGGTTGAGCTTGATGATGTTGATAATTTTTTCGGCGATGGGTGTCATGGGATTGGTTTCCTTTTCAGCGTCGGTTCGCGCAGGATCTGCACGGTAAACTCATAGAGGTCGTAATCATGGTGCAGCACAACAAAACGCGAAAGCGATTTTGCAAAGGCGAACACCTCTTCGGGCCGGTAGTGGAAGTTCTTGTCCAGCCGGGAATCCGCGTAGCTGGTCATGAAGTTGCTACAGACCGCGACGCGGCTCCGGGCATAGGCGCTGGAGATCACGCTCCTCATGGTGGCCATGTTGTCGGCGGTCTTGTAGGTCAGCGTTCCGGAGAGAACGGCCACATCAAATTCCCCGATACGACTGTCGGGGGTGAGCGTCTCATCAAGGAACTGCCGCCGCTCCCCGCCGAAGCGCCCGCGCGCCGCCTCGATCAGGCCAGCGGAAAGATCGAGTCCCACGTAGTCGAAGTCCGCGCCGAAACGCTTTTCCGCCCATCCGACAAAATCGCCGAGCCCGCAGCCGATATCCAGCACACGGAGGCCTTTCAGGTTGAGACCGCGGCAGAGAACCTCGAACCGCATCTCCTGGTCAGCGACCGACCCCCATCCGACAGTCTTCACGCCGACGCCGAGCTCGCGCAGCCGGCCGTCGTAAAGGCCGGTGAGTCCGGCATAGTCATCCGCGGTCAGGCCGATGGATTCAGCAGCAGATCTTGAGCGTTCTTCCATAGAAGTTTGTCCCTGGCTTCGCCCGTCACGCCGAACTTGTCGAGCAATGCGAGCGACTGTTCGACAGACGCTTTCAGCGGTCGGTCGGGGTAATCCGTCCCGAATGTCACCCGCTCGAAGCGGATGCTCCGGAGGCAATAGATGAGGGCATCGACAACGGGCGATCCGTAGTACAGCAGCGAGTAAGAAATATCGAACCAGAGGTTCGGAACGCGCTTGGCCAGCATGAGCAGGTCGAGGCAGTGGTGGCCCGCTGCGTGCGCCACGATCACTTTTGCGCGGGGCGCCTCACGCGCGAGGAGTGCATATTGGCGAACATCCAGACCGGACAGCAGCCAGTCGCCGTCGGGAAAGCAATCGATCAAAACCGGTAAGCCCAGATCCCCGGCGCGCCGAACCAATGAGATGCAGACCGCGTCATCAGGCCGGAACCCGTGCCGGCGGGGGTGAAGTTTCAATCCGCGGAAGCCGAGATCGAAACCTCGCTGCAGATCGTCCAAGGCGGCCGGAGACCGGGGGTCCACATTGACAAAGCCTGTGAGCGTTGGCTGGTTCGCCAGCGCGGCAGCCACCTCAGCGGCGCTCCACGGCTGCCAGACCAAATGCAACACGACGGCGTGACCGACGCCGCAAGCAGACATCCCGCCGGTGAGCGCTTGAACAGCCTCCTCAGCCGTGCCCCCCGAACGTTCATCCAAATGCAGGTGGGCATCGATGATGCCCCCGTCGAATTGTTTTTTTGTGCTCGCCATGAAATATCAAACTGGAGTCTTGGCAGCTGGCTTAACCTGGATTTTGATCCTCCGCTCCCGGGCATCCGCCTTCGCGATCGCCCCGGCAATCGTGTCATCCGCTGCAAGAATAAATGCCATCCGGTCGCCGTCGGTGGAAGCGCTTCCCACGTGCTGTCCGACCTCGACCATCGGCTCGCTCATAACGTCTGCAATCTCATCGGCGGTCTCGAAGCCGTTCACTTCCTGAACGGTGCCCGCCTTTGAGGGCACAAACCGAAGGACAACCGAACGGGTGCCGATGCGCTCGGGAACAACCGGCTCCAGCCCGGCTGCCTGCAGGGCACATGCGCAGGTCATATCAAACCCGCTCGTCCAGGGAACGATCCCGTCGGCAACCATGAACCCCCCGCCGCGCCCGGCGCTTTCAACGAGAAAAATCTGATTCTCGGAAGTCAGCAAAAACTCGGTATGGCCGGGACCGTCGGTATAGCCCAGAGCATCCAGCGCGCGGGCGACCACATCGCAGACCTCTCCGCGAAGGGAGTCGCCGAGCTGGGCGGACGCCAATTCGCAGGCCACCGTATTGCTCGTGCCGGGAACCTTCTGTTTCGCGGTAACCGCAAGAACTGTCGTCTTCCCACGGTGCGTGAATGTTTCGACCGTATGCTCGACCCCGGTGATGAACGCTTCGATGATCACCTCGCCGGAAGACGAGCCTTTCAGAGCGGCTTGGAACGCGGCTTCCCACGGCCCGCCCGGTGCAACAACGGTCACACCGCGGCTGCCTGCGGAATCGACCGGCTTGAAGATGGCCGTGCCGGCAATTTTTCCCAGCGCGGCGGGAACGTCCTCCGCCGAGCGGGCGACAAACCAGAGGGGACACGGAAGCCCAGCCGCCGTCCACAGCGAACGCTGCACGCCTTTGTTGGTCAGGGCCTTTGTCACCTCACTCCGCGCGCAAGGTAGATCAAAATGCTCGCGGAGCGCGGCGGTGGTCAGCATTCCCGCCTCGTTGCAGAACGCGATGGCGCCGTCGGGGCGTATTCCCGAGCCTTCCACGGCACGAATCACGGCGGCGGAATCGCGGATGTCCACGACGATGAACTGGTCAGCTTCCTTGAAACCGCAGGCAGCTCCGTCGCCGTCCAACGCCAGAACTTTCAGTCCGGCGGAGCTGGCGGCTCGGATCCCCGGAACCTGCCACCGTCCGGCACCCACGGCGATCAGCCATTTGTCATCAGTCATAGGAGAGCTTCTACCTCGGCGGCGATCCGTTCACAACCCCGGCCGTCCACCAGCTGCGGGCCGAGCAGTTCGCAGGCGGCAACGGCTTCGGAGGACGGTGGCCGCAAGCAGTCCAGTCCGATCCCGAGGAGCGCGCCAGCCGAGTCAAACCGGCCGGAAAAAATCGTTTCTGCCTCAGTGCGCGGGACGACGTGGACGGCCTTCCCAACGCTCAGCAGCTCGAGCATCGTCGTTCCGCCGGTCGATACCGCCCAAGCGCATCGCGCCATGAGCTGCGGCAGATCGGACGGGGTTTCGACTACACGAACATTCGCACGATCAAACCGAAGGGGAGCACCGGCAGGTCCCTGCACCACGCAGAGCGGCAGGTCCGGAAGGCGTTCGATGATGCGCAGAGTCAACCCGTCCTGATCCCCCCCGCCAACAATCACCAGAGCCTCGTCACCGGTCTCGTGCCGGGTGCCGAGCAATCGAATCTCCCCGCGAATAATGGCATACTCGACACCGCACAAAAAACGCGACTGCGCGGGCACCCGCCGGACCGCCTGAAGGCTGACAACCAGGTCGGGCGGCTCAATGCCGTCGAAGTCCAAAGCCGCCACGCGTGCGCCGGTCTCGCGCGCCCGACACACCGCGTCATCACCGCAATACGGCACATCGAGGACAACGGCGTCCGGAACCCCTCCGGTGGCAGGCGGGACCGGGCAAAGAGCGGTTGCACGCGGTGACAGCGGAACAAAATCCACAGAATGCCCGCGGCCCGCAAGCACCTTCCCGAGCTCAACGGATCGGCTGATATTTCCAAAGCCGAACTCCCCTCCCCCATCGAACCACATGCCGATCCGGCTCATGGGCGGCGAAGCGCGCAGAGCTTTTCTGCAAACTGCCAATCCTCTTCCGTATCAATATCGACGGCCTCGTCTCGGGGGATGATCATCGGCAGGCAGCGGGAAAAAAGAACGGCATCGTGCTCCATGATCGCCGTCACCCGTCCGGCAAAAAACTGTCCGGCATCGTGATACCGCTGCTCCAAATCCTGCGAACGAGTCAAGGCAAACTCCGGCTGCGCGAACCGGAGTCCTCCCGCCTCATCGAGCTTCAGCGCCCGCTGCACCGGGTAGTCGAACGATGTCACCGAGAGCACGAACTCCGCATCGGAGGCCGTGAGCTCTTCCATCGCGCGGCGCAGGCTTGCCGCCCGGAGAAACGGTGCGGTCGGATATACGCAGGCGGCGAGCAAGGGCGCACGGCCGCTGTCGCGAAAAAACGCGATCGCATGCCGGACGACCGGCATCACCCCCGTGTGATCATCGGAGAGTTCGGCCGGCCGCACATAAGGAACCGAGGCTCCGAAATCCTCAGCTATCCGGGCCACTTCCGGATCGTCGGTGGAGACAATTACCTCGTCGAAAACCCTGCTCTCCAGAGCAGCAAGAATCGGCCACGCGATCATCGGCTTTCCGCCGAAGGCACGGATATTTTTGCGGGGGATCCGCTTGCTGCCCCCCCGGGCAGGAATCACACAAACGCTGTTCATGGATGAGTGGGAGTCACCTCCGGTTTGCCAGGAGCCTGGTTTTCAAAAAATGCATCGCGATCACTGAAAAAAAACTGAATGCGCTCAAAGGCTCGGCCTGCGAACGAATCCCGCGAAGCAAGCCGGGCCATCAAGCGCCTGGCACTCCCACGGTGGAGGAGCATCAAGGCCCCTCCAGAAACAAAAAAAGCAAGTGCGCCGGCGAGGATTGAAAGCGAGGGAATGGATTTCCACGGGTAACGGAAAACATATGCCCGGCCGTTTTCCGACGGTCTCGATCCGTCCGAGCTCGAGAAAAAAAGCTGGCCGGCTTTCGCCTTGAAGCGGCCGCCCCCCTGTTCCGTGACCTCGCTGATTTTTGGGGCGGGAATCCCGATCTCCCTAGCATCCTCCCATAGGCGACCTGGTTGATTTTCGATAACCGGCAGGCGGATCACCGCGGCTCCGCCCTGCCCGGCGGCCTTCAACTCGTGCTCGGAAAGAGCGGCAGTCAGCTTGATCGGCCAGCCGTAAAGGTGCTGGGATACAACGAGACACAGCCAGAGAAGAGAGGCCGCGAACACCCCTGCAAAAACAATCTGGATCGCTCGGCGGTTCATGGTGCCACGGGATCTCCAGTCGGCACCGCCGGAAGAAACCTCCGGTCGATGAAAAGCGAAAAGGCGTCGCCCCGCGCCACCCGAGCAAAGCGATCTTTCACAGCAGCGGGAATCGGGTGGGTTTTGCTTTCCATGACATACCGGATGTTCATCCGCTCTGCAAACCGGCACGCCCACAGAGCATCGGGCTCGCCATCGCCCCGCGGGACGATCTGGAAGGGAAGGTCGGATCCATACTGCCTTCCCGCCCAATCGTTGTCAGTTTCGGGAATCGGGTTCAACCGGATGCAGGAAGCCCCCAGAACCGCCGCAAGAGACGACTGGATCGGGATCCACCAGTTGCGGTCGGTCAAGGCAAAGTAGCCAAACCGGCTGCCGTTCAGGTGACGGGTAAGCATCGCAGCATCCCGCTCCGAGACCGGAGGAAGTTCGGACAGGATCTTCGCATTTTTTCCAGGTAAGTCATAGCCGACAACTGCCATGGCCGCCAAAAACGTTGCAGCGGCGAGGGCGGCCGCAGCAGGCCGGCCCTTTGCAAAAAGGCGCACAGTCCCGAAGGCGCAGAGCGGCAGGACCAGCAGCACGCGGGAGACACCGGGCAGGTGGATCGCATCAATGCTCCCCAGCCCCAGAAACTCCAGCAAGCGGAACCCGGCCACCCCGGAGAGCAGCGCGCTGAGAACGATCCATCCCAGAGTCGTCACACTCCTGGCATTCTCGACCTTCCTACCCAGGATCAGGTGCAAAAATCCCGGGACAATCAGGCCGAGAAAAACGAGGGTTAGCCCGACATCGGACGCAACAGCTTTCACCACGCCCCAGACCGGGCCGATGGCCAGCGCGATGCCTGACCCACCGCCGGTCCGCGCCATGCCGGCGCCGCCGATCCAGTTCACGCAAGCATATCCGAGGACCACTGCGGACAGTCCGAGGAGGGCAAGCTTCAGGTCACGCCACTCCCGCCGGACGATGCTGAGAGCGGCAAACATCCCCAGCGTGGCCCCCAGCACAAGGAACGAGTGGGGCGCGGAGATCGAGGCCGCCAGGATGAACAGCCAGCACCAGAGGTTCATCCCACGGAGCCAGGCCCAGACCACGGCAAAAACATACACGCTCTCGAAGGCCAGCCACGGAATCGTAACAAACGGACCGTTGCAGAAGAGAGCTCCCACAAGGCCGAAGGATTGGATCAAGATCGGCTGCAGAACCGTCGAGGGCCCGAGTGCGACAAAAAGCAGGCAGAGCACCGCAGGGAAAAAACTCGTTCGAAACGACCATCCGGTGAGCTGCGAGACGATGCAAGAAGCCGAGATGCCGGCCATCGCAACCGTCGCGGGTACGGCAACCCCGGTGAGTGCGGCCAGCGCGCTGAGCCCCGTCGACTGCTTCACAAAAACCCCCAGCCAGATAAACCCCCAGTGATACCACATGTCGCGGGCGGACTGCGTCATTTCCAGCTGCCCGCCCGCAAACCCGGACCAGATGGACATGTGGCCGGAGGACACCAGGTTCTCCGCCAGCATCGTGAAATACCCCCAGTCTTTGAAGGGCAGGTTGATCTGGCCCGCAGGCGGCAGACCACCAAACCAGAACCGGCAGAACAGGACACTCAGAGCGCAGGCCGCCAGAGCCACAAGAAGATCCTGAGGGAATCTCCACCGGGCGGGAGGCGGCAGAGGAGCCGGCCGCAGCACCGCAGCACCCAGCGCAATGACCAGAAACACGGCGGGGGCGGCGAGCAGGAAAGTCGGCCTTCCAAATGCCGAGGAGGCAACCCCGCCGGTCACCACCATCAAGCCGGAGGCGAAACAAAGGACCGGATACCTCCAGGGGGTTCCGATCAGCCGCAGCACCCCGAGAAAAAGCGCGCCGGCAGCATACACGGTCGCACATAGGAGGACGACGAGCGAAAACTGGAACGCAAATTCAGGAAGCGGATTCATGAACGATTCAACGACAGGCGGAACGCCCGGCGGGCAGCTAATTCAACCGCGGCTCCATCCACTTGTGAAAAGTGGCAATCGTCGATACGACCTTGAACTGGTTTTTGTTGTGAAGGTTCAGGGACGCAAGATTTCGAAGGCTGAGGCCGGAGTCGATCACGTCGAGCCCCTCGCCGGCATGATGGCGCGCCAGGGCGGCAAAAAACTGAGTCCCGAGCCCCTTCCCGCGGCTCGCGGGATCAAGGAGGGCCATCTTCCACATGGCAAACTGCCGGCCCACATATTCGCGGAGGTCGCTTTTGTAATAGACCATGAAGGCCTTCGGCTTCCCCTCGGATTCCAGAACGGCGATGAGCTGGTTTGGATCGTGAAAAGCGGTCTCAATCCATTTTCTATACAGAGAATCAGCTTTGGCGGGATCAAACTTCCCATCCGCATGGAACCGCTGGGTTGCAAAAGCGGACGTGGAATACTCGAGCATCACATCCATGTCGCCGGGTACTGAAAGACGGAGTGCGGGCGGTTCGGGAACCTCAGGCACACGCGCCAGATCGAACTTGTTGTAGACCCAGCTTTCAATGAAGCGAAACCCGGCATCCTCCAATGCGTGGATGACGGCCAGATCAAGCGCCGGAACCCTCGTGGATACGAAACGCACCTTCTCGGATGAGCACCAGTCACCGAAGCTCTCCAGCAATTTTCCCGCCACGGCAAGCTGCCGCTCGCGGCCCGCGGGCGCGGTGAGGAGCGACTCGATCGTCGCAAAGGGAAACCCGAAGTGCTCGGTGTCCCACGCAGACAAACGAAAGACCAGAAGCCCTTCGATTTCCCCGGCAGGTGAATATGCGGCGATCGTCAGCGTGTCGGCACGCGCCACGAGTGCCTGCAGATTGGCAAAGACAAGTCGCCGGGCCCCATCAGCGGGAAGACTGGCGTCCTCCAGATATCTGCCGAACCGGCTCCCATCAACCAGGGTTTGCAGATCCCCGGCGGCGACGGTCCCGTTGAATTGGATGGTGAGGCTCACGGTTTGCTTGCGTCCGGGGATGCCGGACGGCTTCCCTCCGTGAATCCGACGAGGTCGCGGACAAGGTAGGGCGGGCGGCCGCGCGCCTCGTCAAATGTCCGCCAGAGATACTCGGCAACAATCCCCAGCATCAGGAGTTGCACGCCGGACAGCGTGACGATCAGCGTCACGAGCGTCGGCCAGCCCTGGACGGCAGATCCGCTCAGCAACACGCGCAGAACCGTGAAAAGCCCGTAGGCAAAGCCGAGCATCGAGAAGATGCCTCCCAGATAGGTCACGAGCCGGATCGGAAAAAACGAGAACGCCACGAAGCTGTCGACGACGAGCTTGATCTTCTTGGCGATCGTCCAGCGCGACCGCCCGCGCTCGCGGCTCCGGCGCTCGTAGGGCACGAACGTCTGCGGGAAGCCGGCCCAGAGGATCAGCCCGAAGATCGCCGTGTTTTTCTCGCGCATCGCGACGATGGCATTGATCACTTTCCTGTCGATCAGGCAGATGTCGAGCCCGCCACGGGGCATGTCGGGAAGGGCGAAGCGGCGCATCAGCCTGTAATAAAGCAGGGCAAACAATTTGTTGGCGGGCGGATCGTCGCGCTGCTGGCGCTGGCCCCAGACGACCAGCGAACCGCTGCGCCAATGCTCGACCATCAACCGGATCGTCTCGGGGGGATCCTGGAGATCGGCGGCAAGGTAGGCCGCTGCATCGCCGCCGCAGTGCTCGAATCCGGCGAGGAGCGCGGCGTGGCTGCCGAAGTTGCGCGAAAGCCTCACGACGTGGATCCGCGGATCACGCCCGGACTGCTCGGAGAGCAGGTCAAACGTCCTATCCCGCGAGCCGTCGTCCACAAAGACCAGCTCGAGCTCGATGTCGCGGGCGCCGGCGAAGGCTGTATCCACAGCCTGAACAAGCGTCTGGACATTTGCCTCCTCGTTCAGGACGGGGATGATGAGGCTCAACTTCATAGGATTTCTCAGAGGGCCTGGCGGATCACGTCGGCCACACGCACGATCTGCTCGTCGGTCAGCTCGGCAAACATCGGAAGCGACAGGCAGTTCCGCGCCAGCTTTTCGCTCGCGGGAAAATCGCCGGCCTTGTATCCGAGCGCCTCGCAGGCCTTCTGAAGGTGGAGCGGAACCGGGTAGTGAAGCCCGGACTCAATGCCGGCTTCGGTGAGCCTGGTGCGAAGATGGTCGCGCTTTTCGCTCTCGATCACGTAGCAGTGCCAGACACTCTGGGAATTTTCGGGAGCCTCGGGCAAAACGAGCGGCAGGCCGGCGAGCAGTTCGTTGTAGCGCTTTGCATGGCGGTCTCTGGCGGCATTCCACCGGTCCAGGTGCTTGAGCTTGAGGCTCAGGATCGCCCCCTGGATGCTGTCCATCCGGTAGTTGTATCCCAACTCATCGTGATAGTAGCGCTCGCCCTGGGCATGGTTGCGGAGGCGTCGCGCCCGCGCCGCAAAGCCGTCGTCGTCGGTGACGAGCGCGCCTCCCTCACCGAACGCGCCAAGGTTTTTCCCGGGGTAAAAGCTGAAGCAGGCCATGCACCCGAGCGTGCCGGCATTCCGGCCGTTGTAGGTGGCCCCGTGCGCCTGGGCGGCATCCTCGACGACGGGGATACCGTGCTTCCGAGCGATCTCGAGAATCGGATCCATGTCCGCCATGAGGCCGTAAAGGTGCACGGGCATGATCGCCTTGGTGCGCGACGTGATCGCGCGCTCGAGCAGCGCGGGATCGAGCGTCCGGCGGACGGGATCGATGTCCACAAAGACCGGCTTGGCGCCGACGTAATAGATCGCCCAAGCGGTTGCGATGAACGTCATCGGGACGGTGATCACCTCGTCGCCCGGGCCGATGTCAAGGCAGTGGAGCGCGAGATGGAGGGCGCTTGTGCCGCTGTTTACCCCGATCCCGTGCCGGGTGCCGCACCAGGAGGCGAATTCCTCCTCGAAGGCTTTTGCGGCAGGGCCCTGGGCGAAGCCGGAGGATTCGGAGATCCGGTCGAATGCCGTGATGGCGTCGTCGCGGATCACTCGGTATTGGGCGTTGAGATCAAGGAGGGGTATGCGTTGCATGGGAAATCAGTTTTTGAGAGCCAGGTGGAGAGCTTCGATGACGCGGTCCTGCTCGGCATCGGTCATCTGTGGAAAGAGAGGTAAAATCACGCCGGTGTCCTGTGCACGCTCGGATTCGGGCAGCGGGTGGCGACAAGGCAGACCGGCATAGGCTTCTTCGCGGTGCGCGCACATGATGGCGCGGCGCGTGGCAATCCCGCAGTCGAGCAGACGCTGCATGACGTCCATCTGGCCGCATCCGTCCGGCAGCCGGACGCAGTAGCTTTGCCAGTTGCTGCGCGCCCAATCCGGC
This sequence comes from uncultured Chthoniobacterales bacterium, assembly GCA_964467415.1. GTDB lineage: Bacteria > Verrucomicrobiota > Verrucomicrobiia > Chthoniobacterales > Terrimicrobiaceae > CAYXRX01. The sequence goes on along the minus strand of CAYXRX010000001.1, from coordinate 97,658 downwards.
TGATGCGGATGCACGACGCCGCCCAGCTTTTCGCGGTAGCGGGAGGCCAGTTCGCGCCGGCGCGCCAGGATTGCCGGCAGGCGTTTGAGCTGCTCCCGTCCCATGGCAGCTTGGGGATCAGTCATCCGGTAGTTGTAACCAAGGATCGGGTAGGTTTCGAAGATCACCTGAGCCGAGGCGTGCCGGACCTGGTCGGAAACGCTCATTCCGTGCTGCCGGAGCAGCCGGAACCGCGCGTCCCATTCCGGGTTCGCCGTCGTGAGCATGCCGCCGTCGCCGGTCGTGATCACCTTGCGCGGATGGAGGGAGAAACAGACGATGTCACCCATCGGACTTCCGATCGTGCGCCAGCCGCCATCAAACCGGACCTCGCTGCCGATTGCGCATGCGGCATCCTCGACGACCTTCAACCCGTGGCGTCGCGTCACAGAGAGAACAGCCTCCATGTCGCACGGCATCCCCATCTGGTGGACAACGAGGACGGCCTTGGTCTTCGGCGTGATCGCCTGCTCGATGAGGCGGGGGTCGATGTTGAATGTCTCCGGCTCGATATCGACAAAAACGGGAACCGCCCCGCAGTGGCGGACGGAATTCGCCGTGGCGATATACGAGTGGCTGACCGTGATCACCTCGTCACCCGGCTCCACGCCGAGAACCAGCAGGGCCAGATGCAGCGCGGTCGTGCAGTTCGAAACCGCGCAGGCATGCGGCGCGCCGGTCATGGCGGCCCACTCGTTTTCAAAAGCTTTGACCTCCGGCCCCTGGGTGACCCACCCGGAGAGGATGCAGCGGTGGGCAGCGGCAGCCTCCTCTTCGCCGAGCAGCGGCCTGGCAATGGGGATGGCTGCGCTCACCCGGGCTTTTGCGTCTCCCAGTTTCTCACAATTTCATCCTCGAGGAGCTGCTCGGGCGTCTTGCCCTGCGCCTCATACCATGCGAGCAGTTGGCCGAGCCCGTCGCGCAGCGAGACCGTCGGACGGAAGCCGATGAGGCCCTGTGCCTTCGTGGTGTCGGCATAGAGCCTGAGCACATCGCCCGGCCGGTCGGCCTCGTGGATGACACGTGCGTCCGGGTGTCCGGTGGCGGCGCGCACCTCTTCGGCCAGCTCCCGGATCGGGAGCTCGAAGCCGCTGCCGATATTGATCGTCTCGCCGACGGCGCGGTCGCAAAGACCAGCCTCGATGATCCCGCGCGCAGTGTCGGAGACGTAGGTGAAGTCGCGGGTCTGAGTGCCGTCGCCGAAGATCACCATCGGCTTGCCCGCCAGCGTGCGGAGCAGAAATTTGGGAATGACCTCGCCGCTGTCGCCCTCATGGTGGCAGCGCGGGCCGTAGGTGTTGAACGGGCGGATGACCACGGTGGGAAATTCATACGTGCGGTGGAACGCCCGCGTGTAGCACTCGCCGGCCAGCTTTGCCGCGCCATAAACCGTCATCGGGTAGGTCGGATGATCCTCCGGCTGGGGCACGTGCATCGCCGTGCCGTAAACCTCCGAACTCGACACATAGACAAACCGCGAGACGCCAGCCTCGCGCGCCGCAATGAGCAGGTGGAGGGTCGCGGCGGCGTTGACCTCGTGATTCTCAACGGGCGAGTGGATCGAGTGGCGGACCCCCAGGCAGGCGAGATGGAACACGTAATCGACACCCTTCACCAGCGCGTCCATCCGCTCGCGGTCGCGGATGTCCGCCACCTCGAGGATGCAGCGATCGGAGAGGATCTCGGAGACGTTCCCGCGCTTGCCGTTGGCCAGGTTGTCCACAATCACCACGCCGGCACCGGCCGCAGCCAGTTGGCGGCAGAGCTCGGAGCCGATAAAACCGGCCCCGCCGGTGACGATAACTTTTTTATTCTGCAAATTCACTGTTCCTCCGTTCATCAGAAATGGTTCAGCCCAACATTTACTTTTTGATCTCGACCGGCTGCCCGCGGAGCGCGAGCGATTTGTCCGCAGCCTCGAGGATACGAACAACCCTCAGTCCGGCCTGCCCGTCGGTAATCGGCTGCTTCCGGCTCCGGATGCAGTCGGCGAAATGCGAGGTTTCGAGACGCAGGGCCTCGCCCTGGTTCAGGTGGGGTGCCCACATGTCGCCCATCCGGTAATCGACGATGACGCGGTGCAGGCTCTCCTCACTCTGCTCCGCAAGGGCCGCCCCGCGATCATAGATTTTGAGCTTCTCGCTCGGCTCGAGGTCGTCATAGACGACCATCTTGCTGTCGCCACCGATGATCGTACGCCGGATTTTCAGGGGCGACAGCCAGTTGAGGTGGAAATGCGCGATGAGGTTGCTCTCGAAGAAGCAGGTGAGATAGGCGACATCCTCGTGCTGGCCGGGAAGGTGGGCGAGGCCTGTTGCCGAAACCGAGTGCGGCTCCTCCCCCAGGGCGAAATCCATGATCGCCAGATCGTGCACCGCGAGATCCCAGAGCACGTTCACATCGTGCTGAAACAGGCCGAGATTGATCCGCACCGAATCGTAGTAAAGCAGCCGGCCGAGATCGCCCGCCTCGACCATCGATTTGATTTTCTGCACAGCGCCGGTGTAGGCGAACGTATGATCGACCATGAGCACGAGATCCTTCGCGGCCGCGAGTTCGAGCAGGTGCTCGCACTCGGCCACGGTGGATGTGATCGGCTTCTCGACCATCACATGCTTGCCGGCTTTCAGCGCCTTGCTGGCGAGCGGGTAGTGGCTCGAAACCGGCGTGGCGATCGCGACGGCGTCGAGGTCGGACATGGCAAGGAGGCCGTCGTAATCGGTGGTCGTCGCGATGCCGGGATGCCGCTCCTGGATCGACTTGAGGCGGTCCGCATTCACGTCGCAGACGGCAGCCAGGCGCACGCCCGGGGTGGAAAGAAAATTGCGGATGAGATTCGGACCCCAGTAGCCGCAGCCGACGACAGCAACATTAATCATAGTGTTTGAAAAAATTGAAACTAACCGCGAGGCGCGCCCTGCATCAGGCGCGCGGGAACCCCGGCAACAACCGCATGGGGCCCGACATCGCGCGTGACGACCGCCCCCGCGCCAACCATGGCACCTTCGCCGATTTCGATGCCACAGAGGATGACTGCCCCGCTGCCGAGCGAGGCCCCCTTCCCAACACGCGTGGGGATGACCGCCCAATCCGCCTCGGTCTGGAGCTGCCCACCACTCGTCGCGCGCGGCATCCGGTCGTTCGTGAACATGACCCCGTGCCCGACAAAAACCTCGTCCTCGATCGTCACGCCCTCACAGATAAAAGTGTGCGATGAGATCTTGCACCGGCTGCCGACGACGGCACCCTTCTGGATCTCGACAAATGTTCCGATCTTCGTGTCCTCGCCCACTGTGCATCCATAGAGGTTGACCAGGTCCGGATGGGGGATGAAAACGTTTTTGCCGAGCGTGACGGTGCTACTGATGGGCATGGGGTCGGGTGGTTAGTTTGAAAAAATCCGGCGGACGGACTGGGTGACCAGCTCGACGTCTGCGTCAGTCATAGCCGAATAAAGCGGAAGGCTCAAGGCCCGGCCGTAAAACTCTTCGGCAGCAGGGCATTTGCCCGGAGCGTAGCCGAACTTCTCGCGGTACCACGGCTGGAGGTGAACCGGGATGTAGAGGACCTGCGTGCCGACGCCCGCATCGCGCAACTCAGCCATCACCGACGTGCGCGATTTTCCGAGGCCGGCGAAATCGATCTGCACGGTGTAGAGGTGCCAGGAAGCAACCGCCGCATCACGGGGATCCCGCGTCTGCGGAATGCTCAAGCCGGGCAACCCGGCGAAGGCTTCGTTGTAGGCGGCAACAATTTCCCTCCGGCGACTGAGAAATCCCTGGAGCCGCGAAAGCTGGCTGAGACCGAGCGCGGCCTGCAAGTCGGTGAGCCGGTAGTTGAATCCCAACTCCTGCATCTCATAAAACCACGGGCCCTTCTCGCCGGTTACTTCACAATCCGCCGGACCGGTGAATCGGTCCGGACTGCGGACAATCCCGTGCGAGCGCAGTGTCCGCGCCCGCTCCGCGAATTCCACATTTGCTGTGACAAGCATCCCGCCCTCGCCAGAGGTCATGGTCTTGACCGGATGGAAGCTGAATGTCGCGAGGTCCGCCCAGGGATTTGCGCCGAGCTTCCAAGGTCCCGGCTGCCCATCCGGCCCGAAAAATGCCCCGCCCACACCGTGGCAGGCATCCTCGATGACGATCGCACCGCGTTCGCGCGCAATGCGTGAAATTTCCGCAAGATCAGCCGCTTGGCCGGCATAGTCCACCGCGACGACCGCCTTGGTGTCGTCCTTCCAATTCCGCTCCAAGGCCTCCGGATCGAGCGTGAAGCTCACCGGATCGATGTCGCAAAAATCCGGAGTGGCGCCGACATAGGCTGCGGCATTCGCCGAGGCAAGAAACGTGACCGGTGACGTCACAACCCGGTCGCCCGGACCGATCCCCGCCACGATCATTGCGAGGTGCAGAGCGGCGGTCGCATTGCAGACGGCGACGCATTGCGCGCCGCCGAGAGCCTCCGAAAACCCCGCCTCGAATGCCGGGATCGCCGGTCCCTGCGTGAGCCAGTCGGAGCGCAGCACGGCCACCACGGAGGCGATGTCCTCCTCGCTGATCGACTGTCTGCCGTAGGGAATCATGGGTGCCGCTTTACTTCCCGGCGACGTGCGCATCGATCAGCGCGCGCAGCTCTTCCACGGTGAGGAAGCGGTCGTTCGTCCCGCTGCTGTATTTGAAACCCACCACGCAGCGGCGGCCGTCGAAGGCCTGCCGGAACTTCTCCTCATCCCAGAGCGGCATCGACGGCAGGATCACGAAATACCGGTCGAACTCGATCGAGTTGAACCCGTCGGTCTCGGTGATCATCTCCTCGTGGAGCTTCTCGCCGGGACGGATCCCGACAATCTCGCGGCGGCAACCGGGCGCGATCGCCTCGGCCACATCGGTGATCCGGTAGCTCGGAATTTTCGGAACGAAGATCTCGCCCCCCCACATGGTCACGAGCGCCTGCATCACGAGATCGACCCCCTCCTCGAGTGTAATATTGAAGCGCGTCATCCGCTCGTCGGTGATCGGCAGCACGCCGTCCTTGCGCCTCTCCAGGAAAAACGGGATCACGCTCCCGCGGCTGCCCATCACGTTGCCGTAGCGGACCACCGAAAGCTTGATGTCGCGGTGCCCGCGGTAGTTGTTGGCGGCCACGAAGAGCTTGTCCGAGCAGAGCTTTGTGGCCCCGTAAAGGTTGATCGGCGCAGCGGCCTTGTCCGTGCTCAGCGCCACGACCCGACGGACCCCGTGTGTCATGGCCGCATCGATGACGTTCTGCGCCCCGAGCACGTTCGTCTTAATGCATTCGAACGGGTTGTATTCCGCCGCCGGCACCTGTTTCAGAGCCGCCGCATGAACCACCGTATCGACTCCCTCCATGGCCTGGACCAGCCGCTCCTTGTCGCGCACGTCACCGATAAAAAACCGGATGCCCGGAAACCGGGACCTGGGGAATTTCTGCGCCATCTCATACTGCTTGAGCTCGTCGCGCGAGTAGACCACCACCCGCGTGTCACTCCTCCTGTCGAGAACCGCCTGGATAAATTGCTTCCCGAACGAACCGGTCCCGCCGGTCACAAGAATGCTGGAGCTGTCCAGCTCGAATGTCTGCTTTTCCATATTGGTTATTAGTTGTTGCTGAATGCTCGAGCAAACTGGGGGTCAGTGTGCATATTATTTCATTTTACCGCCCGCATCCGCTCATTTTGATTTCGTTATTTTTAAGAGGTGATCTGCGTGTATTCGGAGAATCGCCAGGGTGGTTTCGTTATGATTTCAGCCAGACCGCGTATTGCTTCCGCACGCGCCAGGCGCGGCGGAGCGCCTGCGCGTTGAAATAGTTGCTCCCATTCAAGCCGGGGAGTCCGCCCCGCGTGGCAACGGTTCTCCATTCCTTGTAAAAGGGATGGAACCATTCGCCGAGAAGGTCCCAGGGCTTCGGGCTGCCGCAGATATGGATCATGCCCGGGCGGAAATCCGGAAGCTTTCCGGATCTGGGGGCTTCCTGGATCCAGGTGAGCGGGACAGGAGCAATCTCATCCAACGCGAACGCGCAATTCAGAATCGACTGGTCGTAAAGGACGAGGAACTCAGGGTATTTCGTGGCGACGTCGATGCACGCCTGCAGCTTGTTTCCGTCGCGGTATCTGGCGGGGTCGATGAGGGCGATGGTCGCGCCGTAGTAAGGGTCGTCGCCCTGTTTTCCAAACTTGGCCAGGAGTTCGCGTTCCTTGTCGCGGCGGGCGGCACAGTTTCCGCTTTTGAGAAGCCCGATCGTGGCCCCGCCCAGGTCCATATGATAGAGTGGCGCGATGTCGCCGGTGAAAACCATGTCGGCATCCAGATACATCAGGCGGCTGGTGAGGGCGTATTGCGGCGCGCTCATCCGTAGATAGCATGCGTAGCTGTCGAACATCGCCTTGATGCCGCGGAACGGGCGGTTGTCGATCATCTGGTAGCGGAGATCGAAATCGAAGCCGCAGGTCCGGAGCCTGTCGCTCCAGTCGTGCGCCGGCAGGCCTTCGTCGCGATCGTAGCACACCATGATCGACACCTTTTCCGAGGCATGCTCCAGCAGGGAAAAGACCGTGACATAGCCGCACTCGACGGTGTGCTTGTCGATCGTCAGGCAAATTTCAATCATGTCCGGCGCGCGCGGATATTAAAGGTTTTTGACGGCAAGAGGAATCGTTTTATCGATCAGGTATTTGTCGCCGACCTTGGTGTAGCGGATAATTTTCCCATCGCCCTGGACCGTCCAGATTTCGCGGGCACCGGAGCGGAGGAAGTCCAGATTTTCTTCGGTGATCTGCGAGGGCAGGCGGCGCGGCGAAACGATGCTGGCGCAGATGTCGGGTGCGGCGCTCCACGTCGGTTCGGTGCGGAGGGTCTGGATGCGGGCCTCGGAGATCCAGCCGACATCCACAACCTTCACCCCGCTCTCGGTTTGGATCGGGGCGTTGAACACGATCCGCCCGCCGCGCATGTGCTGCATAAGGATCTCGGCGATCTCGCCGGCAAAGCGCCCGACCCGGCTGTCGGGAAGCCCGGAGTCGAGATCCTCCGGCATTTTGATCTGCATCGACTCGAGGTAGCTGGCCGTGGTTTCCTGCGCCGTGCCGTCGGCGATCACCCGCCCCTCGTGGAGCAGGATGCCGCGCGTGCAGAGTTGCAGGACGCTCTGGGCCGAGTGGCTGACAAACAGGACGGTGACTCCCGAGTTTTTGATCTCGGTGATCCGGTTCAGGCACTTCTCCTGGAACTTGGCATCGCCCACCGCAAGAACCTCGTCGAGGATCATGATCTCCGGGTCGAGGTGCGCGGCAACAGCAAAGGCCAGTCGGACGCGCATGCCGCTCGAATAGCGCTTTACAGGCGTGTCCATGAAGTCCGGGATCTCCGCAAAATCCACGATGCGTTTATAGCGGTCGTCGATCTCCTTCTGCTTGAGCCCGAGGATGCTGCCGTTCAGGTAAACGTTTTCCTTCCCGGTCAGCTCGAGATTGAACCCGGTGCCCACCTCCAGGAGGCTGGCCACCCGACCCTTGAGAAACGCCCGCCCGCCTGTGGGGGCGGTGATGCGCGACAGAAGCTTCAGAAGCGTGGACTTGCCCGAGCCGTTCCTGCCCATGATCCCGACGATATCGCCGCGGTTGATCTCGAAGCTCACGTCATGCAGCGCCCAGAAATCATAGGGCGTCGGCATCCGGTCGGTGGCATGCTCGAATACCGAGGCATTCGGATCCGGGCGCCCGAGCTTGCGGTAAACCCAGCTCTCGATCTGGTCCACCAGCATCCGGCGGTTGATGACCCCTAACCGGTATTTTTTGGAAAGGTTTTCTACTTTGATGACAGCGTCAGACATTTAAGAAAATTGGAAAATTGGGAAATGAGAAATCGGGAAATGGAAAAGACCGACAAGAGAACTGTTACTGATGCGCCCTGGTGCGATTGATCATGCTGGTCATGATGGCAATGAGTTCGTCCGCCTCTTGTTCCAGCGTTTGAGTTTTCTCATGAGAGATTGCACACTCTTCCCTGAGAAGTTCCAGCCAGAGCTGGGACTCATCCGCCTCTTGGGTGCAGCCGCCGAGCTTTGAGACAAATTCCTGATCCGAACGCGCCCGGGACGCCTCGCGAGCATGAGCGGCCACGGACGTTCCGGCTCTCAGCAACTGTCGGCCACAAACCCGTGCCGGTTCATTGTCACGTGGCAATACCGCATACAGCCGGATGAATTCAGCGGCAAACCGCTTCGTGCGCTCACGAAACTCCTGTGTCAACCGCGAGGCCATAATGGATTTCTCATTTCCGATTTCCCAATTTCTCATTTTCTACTAAATGAGATCGACGCAGGTCCGCTCCATCCGGTTGAAGAGCACGAGCCCGAGGAACACGACCACGAGGCCGATGAGCATACTAACAACGAGTTGCATGAGGTAGACGGTGCCCTGGCCCATGAAGGCGAACCGGAACGCCTCGATCACAAAGACCATCGGGTTGAGCGAGTAGAGCCAGCGGTAGCTTTCCGGAACTTTGCTCAGCGGGTAGACGACACAGCTCGCATACATCCAGAGCTGCATGAAGAACCCGAGCATGATCTGCAGATCGCGGAAGCGCGTGGTCAGCGCCGAGACAAAGCACCCGACTCCGAGTCCGAGCGCGGCCATCTGGAACAGGAGGAACGGCAGGACGATGATCCGCCATCCCATCTCGATCGGTGCGCCGGCCCAGAGGTAGTAGACGTAGAAGGCCAGGAAGAGCCCCATCTGCATGGAGAAGCCAATGAGGTTCACGATCAGCTGCGAGATCGGCACGACCAGTCGGGGAAAATACACCTTATCGAACAGGCCGGCATTCGTGCTGAATGTCGAGGCGGTATTGGTCACGCAGTCGTTGAAATACCTCCAGCAGACCGTGCCCGCCATGAAGAAGAGCATCGGCGGGATCTCGCCTGTCGAGATTTGCGCGATCTTGTTGAACACCAGAACAAACATCAGGCTCGTGAAAAGCGGCTGGATCACATACCAAAGCGACCCCAACACGGTCTGCTTGTAGCGCGAGACAAAATCCCTGTGGACAAGACGCATGATCAGCTCCCGGTATTCCCAGATCTCCTTGATAGGGATATGAAACAGGCTCGCGTGCGGTGTGATGACGGTTGTCCAGTTTTCGTTATTGGTTTGGGTCGATGTCATGAAAAAGAAGGATGTGGAACGGCTGGGCGCTGATCAGGCAGCCATACGCAGGGCAAGCGCCAGAAGCTGCCGCAGGGATTCGTCCAGCGAGAGCGCGGCGGTGTGGATTGTCAGATCGGGGGACTCAGGCCGCTCGTAAGGGGCGCTCACGCCAGTGAAGTCCAGGATTTCTCCTGCCGCGGCCTTGCGGTAAAGCCCCCGCGGATCCCGGTCGCGGCAAACTTCGACAGGTGCATCAATAAACACCTCGGCAAAGCGGAGCCGGTTCCGGGCGCAGCATTCGCGCACCTGTTTCCGGCCCGCCTCATAAGGCGATATGAGCGAGCAAACAACCACCAGACCTGCCCCGGCCATAAGCGCCGCGACCTCCCCGGCCCGACGGATATTTTCCGCCCGGTCATCGGGGGAAAACCTCAGGTCCGCGCAGAGGCCCTGCCGGAGGTGATCTCCGTCGAGGTTGAACGCCGCGAAGCCGGTTTCCTGAAGCTCCTTCACCAGCCCCGCAGCGAGCGTTGATTTTCCCGATCCGGGGAGCCCCGTGAGCCACACCACAGATCCCCTTGGCTCCCGCCCCCCGGGCGGAATATTCCCCATCGGAAGGTTGCTTTTTCCGGCCATCATTATCCCAGAACAAGCTGCCGCCTCTGGTCATCAGCGGCATTTTGCCACTGGTCCATGCAGATTTTTTTAAATTTTTCCTGTTTTTTCACAGGCCCGCGCCAGTCTGGCGCACTAGCTCACCAAAAACTTCAATATCCAGGGCATCATCTTCTGCCCGCGTTCCATCCAGTGCTTCAGCCGCTCAATCCGCTGGATGGCCGCTTTTTTTTCCTCAGGATTCATCCCGGCAGCAAGCGATTCCATGTGCTCGATCCGCTGCAACGCCCGCTCCATCCGGGGCTTCAGCTCCCCCTTGATGAACGACGTCGCAAACCGGCTCAGCTCAAGATCCGCCACAAAATGGTCGCGACGCTCGCCGGGCGCATAGACCACCTTCACCGCTCCGAAGGATCGCAGCAGCTTCAACCCCTGGCTGGCCGCCCCCAGACTGATCTGCAATCGCTCCATCAAATCCTCCATCGACAGCGGCTTCGAAGAGACAAAAAGCAGCCCGTAGATCTCCCCGACCGATTTCGGCAACCCAATCAACTTCAAAAAGTTGATAAAAAGCTCGATCGCCTCGATCTCAATCTCAGAGAGCGGCGTCCGCGCAGGCTTGCCCGTGGGGGATTGTTCGATAACTGACGGCATACCAGTATGTTCTAGCACGCCACTTCAAACGCTTCAAGAAAAAATGAAACGAATGATATTCTCCTTTTGGACCTGCGCACTTCGCACGGCCGGCTCCGTGGGGGGCGGGAACGGGCGTTCGGTCCGGGGGGGAGATGGCTCACTTGGCCTCTTCGGCGACTTTGGCTTTGATCCAGGTGTCCCAGGTCGTGCCTTGGGGAGGTGCGCCGTAAAGAATCTCGAGGGTTTCCGCGCTTTCCTTCTGCTTGGGATGCTGGGGGGCGTCGGCCATGGTGGCGAGCGCGGGAAGAAGGATCTCGTGGGGGCGGTTGAGCATGTCGTTGAAAAGAACCTCGGACGCAGCGGCAGGGACCTGATTGGAGACGACCATGGCAACCCACTTTTTCGACTGGTCGTCATCGGAGAGGTTGGCGACATGGTGGGCGGCTTCGTCCTGCGCCGATTCCCCCAGCGAGGGAAGAAGCCCGAGGAGCTGGTCGACAGCGGCAGGGAAATCGAGGTTGGTATTTGAGATGATCGCAGAGATCTTTTCATCGTCCGCGCCGTCCTTGGGTGCGGCAGATGGCGCCGGAGAAAGGGGCGGGAGCCCGCTTCCCGTCACGTTCGTTCCGGCGAGGGCGGCCTGCGCGGACTTCACCGGCATCTTTTTCTCCTTGGCTGGTTCAGGAGGAACGGCAACGGGCTCACTGTAGAAGAGGAAAGCGCCCAGCCAGATCGCAGCCCCGCACGCCATCAACGCCAGAAACCCGGCCAGCTCAGGGCGCTTGAATATCTTTGAGATCATCGGAAATGATTCTAGCACCCAAATTGCTGAGCCCGCAGTGAAAAATGCTGATTTCGGCCGCACTCACAAGCGTTTTCTCTCCCGTGGTTTTGTTTGAACCGGGGGATTTTTGGGAGTAATTTGCAGGCCTTGATGAACATCAGCCAGCAGGGAAACGGGAGATTCCTCTGACCCCGTGATCACGACAGGTTCGGAAGTGCCAGAAAACCGGAATCGGGGTCGAAAATCGATTCCCTTGAGGGCGATTGCAGCCGGCCGCTCCAGCGGGCGCTACACTTTACGCATCGCGGATACAGCCGAAGATCTTGAGAGGATTCAAAGGTTGCGGTTTGCAATTTTTAATGTGGAGCTTGGCTGCGGATATGTGAGCTCTTTACGCACCGGACTGGATACCGATCCCTTCGATCAGGTTGCCATGCACCTGATCGCGGAAACCAAGCAGGGTGAGATCATCGGCACCTACCGGCTTCAAACCGGGGTCGACGCACGCGCCAACCTTGGTTTTTTCTGCGGCGGCGAGTTTGATCTCGCGCCCTTTCGCGGCATTGAACCCCTGACGCTAGAGCTTGGAAGGGCTTGCGTGCGCGCAGATCATCGCAATGCAGCGGTCATCGGCCTGCTCTGGGGGGGGATCCTGAACCATGCGGCGAGCCTTGGCTTACGTTTCCTTCTCGGATCCTGTTCGCTATTTTCGACTGCGCCCGCCGAGGCCGCGGCGGTTTATCACAGGCTAAAGCGAGGTCATCTGGCCGAGCTTTCATTCCGAACGGTCCCTCTTCCGGAATGTGCGATCCCGCTCGGGGTGGTTGATTCCACTCCGCCGCTCATCCCGAAACTATTTTCCGCCTACCTTTCCTTCGGTGCAAACGTCTGTGGCCCGCCCGCGTTGGATCGGGATTTCCGGACGAGCGACTTCCTCTGCATGATCGACCTGGATGCGGCGCCGGCCTACAAAGAATTCCGGTTCTTTTGCAACAGTCACCTCTCCGAGTGAACCCATACTCAAAAATCGTGGCGGATCAAAGCTGCCCCGAACCGCCTGTCACCTGGTGGAACCGTGCCCGCGTCGCACGCGCTTTCACCCGGTTGGCCGGGTTGTCCCTGATCAGCCTTACGCACTGGCTCCGGCTCACCGCTGCACTTCCATTCACTCCACGGGAAGACCGCCCGTTGGCGCGCGCTCGCGCCCTGCAAACCGCCAGCGCCTTAACACTGCAGGCGCTCGGCGTGCACTGCGACCTGCGTGGCGCTGTGCCGACGGGCGGACTCCTCGCCTCCAACCATCTAAGCTACCTTGACGTGTTGGTCCTTGCTGCGCTGTGCCCCATGACGTTCGTGGCCAAGAAGGAAGTTTCCCGTTGGCCGCTGATCGGCGCGCTGGTGCGCCGCTTCGGCTGCCTATTTATCCAGCGCAGCCGGGTCTCGGATCTGCCCACGGTCATCGCGCTGTTGGAGAACCGGGTCGGACACGGGCTGGTGGTGTGCATTTTCCCCGAAGGGACAACGACTGACGGATCCTTTCTGGCTCCGTTTAAATCCGCTCTGTTCGAGCCGGCGACCGCCCATGGGTGGCCGGTTACTGCAGCGCGGATCGACTATGCAACGCATTCGGGTTCGGTCGAACACGACATCTGCTACTGGGGGGATATGAGTTTTCCCTCGCATTTGATAAAACTCCTGTCGCTCGAACGGATCACGGCTTGCGTCAGGCTGGTTCCCGTCCCGGAAAGCAACTCCCGCAAGGCTCTGGCAAGAGTGACCCGGAAAACGATCGCCGGACTTGATGGGAGGGGCGGCCGGAAATCCCACTGCCATGCGTCTGCTTGATGGCGGGATGAAGACAGCTTGCCGGTTGCCCGTCGCTCTGGCTTTGCATCTGCTTGTTGGGCTGACGGCTTCGGTTCTTGGCGGAGCGCCAACAGACGGAGGTGCCCCCGCCGTGCATCCCTCCGCTCCCCGCCTCCCGCCGGCGGTTGCTTTGGATTTTCAAAAAAGCGCTCCTGCAAAACGCCCCTTGATCACCGTTTCATCGAACGACATGGATTTTGATGGCGATGGGGTTCCGGACTGGGCTGATGGATTTGGTTTGTTTTCCGAGAGAGAGGGGGACGGCATTCCGGGAGCCTCCTTCGTATCGCTCCGCGTTCGCCGCCCCGACCGGATTCCCGGAGGAGGAGAGATCCGCTTTCGATACAACGCATCAGACCCCGGCGGGATGCCGCGGGACCTCCAGTCGGTTTCATTCAAGGAAACCGAGCCTGATTGCCAGCCTGCAGGAGTGGGTTCCGGACACCTGCGCCTGTGGACTGCGGACGCCGACAAAAAACGAAATCCGGCACCGGCGAATGCGCGACCACCCCTGCAGCAGGGAGACTACGTCCCACCTGACGAGTGGATTCCTGCGGCGGACCTTTTTGGAGACATCCGCGAGCGCGATTTTTTCCTCGAAGGCATCCATCCGACCACCGGCGACGGCGGCCGGACGGAAGTGACCGTCGATTTCCGCGAAAAGGGATGCGGGCACTCCATGAGCAAAGAGCTGGACGTCGAGGTGGTCCGGGCCATTTTCCGCGTCTATGTCTGGCGGCCGTATATCTACTGGCCGGAGGATGCAGGGACGCGGAAAACGGGGGCCCGGGAGCCATGGTTTGCTGATTATTCGACGCCGGCCAACTGCCTGGAGGGGCTGATTCGCAGTGCGGTTTTTCATTTTGATCCGAAGGGTCGCGAGGATTTTTTTCACGGCCCCTCCGCCAGCCTCGGCCATGTCTTTATTTTGTGCCATTACCTCGGGCCGGCCATCGAATGGAAGGGGAATGCGGGCTGGAGAAAAGAGGATCTCTTCCTCGATTGGGCAGGACAAACCAACAACTCGGCGATGAAAGGCGCTCCGGCTGCAGCGTTGGAGTTTCTTCACCTGCTCAAAGGCGACGTCATGTGGGCGTCCATGCCCGGCGAAAAAAACAACCCGGACGACCTCAGGCGGCTCGTTCTCGCGCTGCATGGCGACAGGACCTTCGGCATCCAGCCGGCACACGCGCTGGATGCCGCAGGCCCCGACCCCCGATTCATCGTGCGCCATGAATGGCGGCTTGACGGGGAACGGATCAAGCGGATCATCGAATACTTGGACAGTCGCGATTTCAGCCGCTTCGGCATGGATGTGGCCTCGACCCGGACTCCGGGCAGACGGTTTTCCGGGGGCGGCTGCGGATCGTTTGTCGGCCTGTGCATGGAATATGCCGGATTGTCTGAGCAGAAATCGTGGTGGCAAGAGCTCCGGTTTCCGGAGGTTCCGCTTGAGCGATCGGGCATGCTTGCCATGGATTACTCAACGCCCGCCGGCCGTCGGGACGCTTGCGATCAAATCGCGGCCTTCGTCCACTCGCTCCCGGAATTGAAGCAATGGGGACACGGGCGGCCGCTGCGCTACGTGGACCCCGGGCAGGTGGCCAAGTGGATCCTTGAGGCCCAGCAGGAAGCTCGACCGGTGACCATTTCCATCAGGGAGGGAGAGGGGAGATGAACTTTCTTTCCATCGTTTGGAAAAATCTCCACCGGCGGAAAACCCGAAGCGCACTCACAGCCGCCGGCGTGGCCATCGGGGTGGGGGCCGGCGTGGCCATGTGCGCAATCTCGTGGGGGTTTGAAAGGAGTTTCGGGGATGCCTACCTCGCCCGGAATACCGACGCGATTGTGGCGAAGATCACCCGAGGCAGCCTGCTCCCCGGACTATTCGATGAGGCGCGTGCGAAGGATTTTTCCGCAATGCCCGGCATTGGTGCCGTGGCCCCGATGCTCTCCGATTTTTTCAACATCGATGGCTCGGACGGAGTAATGGTTTACGGTTGGGAACCGGGGTCATTCCTCTGGGACCACCTCGATCTGCGCGAAGGCTCGCGCCCGGCCAAAGGCGAGACCGGCCAGGTCGCGTTCCTTGGAGGGATTGCCGCGAGCCTTCTGGGCAAAAAGCCCGGCGACTCACTGCGCATCAAGGAGAGGACGTTCCAAATAGCTGGAATCTTCGAGAGCGCCTCGTTGGTGGAGAATGGGGCCGTGATTCTCCCCCTCCCCCAACTGCAGTCGCTCACCGGCCGGCAGGCAAAGGTCAACTTCCTCAATGTCCGGTTCGATCGCACGCTGAGCAGCCAGGAATTTGAAGCGCTCCGCACCGTCATCGAGCGCAAGTTCCGGGGGCTCAGATTTTTTCGAGCCGGCGAGGTGGCGTCAAACTTCGCCGGGGTGCAGGCATCGAAGGCGATGAGCCTCGTCACAGCAGCGATCGCCCTGGTCATCGGAACCCTTGGCATCACGAATACTGTGCTCATGAGCGTTTACGAGCGCACCCGGGAAATCGGCCTGCTTGTGGCGGTGGGCTGGCGCCGGAGACGCATTGTCTCCATGATCGTTCTCGAATCGGTGCTGATCACGCTCGCGGGGGCGGTTGCCGGCATTCTTTTGGGCATGGGGGCGGTTCTGGCTTTGCAGTCGATGGAATTCATGCGCGGGCGCATCACAGCAGATTTCGGCCCGGGCCTCATCCTGTCCGCAATCGCCGTCGCGGCAGGACTTGGTGTCCTGGGGGCGGTTTACCCGGCCCTGAAGGCGGCCTCGACCCGTCCCCGCACCGCCCTTCATGGCGGATGAGGCTACCACATGTCACCGATGATTTTTTTTGTCAGCGGGAAGAGCGTGCGCAGCGGATAAACCGTTTGATCCTGGTAGAATGGTCCGCTCCTCATGCACAGCCCCACGATCCGGTGGAGCGCGGTTCCGATCAACGCATGGCTGAGCGCCGCCGCCAGGAGGTTGGGGATCGCAAGGTAGAGGCGGCTGATGATCAGACCCGCAACCAGCGATGCTCCCATGAGCGGAAGGTTAGGGGCGTGATACAGGACAAACTGGCCCGCACACAGCACGCAGATGGCGACCTGTGCGGGCAGTTGCGGCATGCTTTCAGACGCCCGCCCGTCTTTCGAAAACACGCCCTTCAAGCGCACCAGAATGAATGACAGCCAAAAAAGATCCTGCACAGTCGCGCTGACAAGGTAGAGCGAAAATTTGACCGGAACCGACTTCCAGAAAATCTGTCCGGCCCGCGCAGGATCAATTATCGCGATCCAGGCAGCAATTAAGACCAGCACGGCAGCGGTAAAGCCTCCGTAAACCAGCCCGGCTTCGCGAAGGTTGTCCGTCCTGACAAAACAGGTCCGCCAGGAACCGACGCCCCGAACTCCGGCGGGATCGCGGTGGATGAGCACCGGGGAAATATAGAGACAGTAAAGCGCGGCAAAGGCTCCAACAAGATAGACCAGCGGAACCATGCCGGCGACGTGCAGCCGGGGAGCAACGATCCAGACTGCCGCCAGTGCGAGAGCCGTGCTTGCAACCACTTCCGAAGCCCCAAGGATTTTGAGGGAACGCGGTGGCAGTCCACGCCCGCTCATGAAGCAGCACCGGCTCTCGTCCGCACCATGCGGAAAGCCACGTAAAGCGAACCGCCGAGGAAATTGGCGACAAGGTCCTGCATATTGTTGTCGTAGGATCCGACTCCATTTCCCGGGATCGTGGCACAGACGAAGTATTCGATGATCTCCACGACCGATCCCAGCCCGAGAACTGTCAGCAAAACAAATGAGGCGGCCACAAATTCCCCCCGGCTGCGATCGGGCTGCAGGCGGCCGACCAGCACGGCCGCGATAAAGGCGTTCGCAAGGTGAACCAGCTTGTCGTAGCGGAAGAATTCCCGGGGAAGCCCAAACAGGTGGGCATCGTAAAGACGCCGCCCGTCAACCATGACAAAGCCGCCCGCGAAGTGCATCACGATTCCCGCCTGCAGGCACCATAAAAGCCAGGAGGGGATGGGAAACCTTCTGAAATGCCACCAGAGTAATCCGATCGCCGTCAGAATTCCGGCGGCATAAATAAAAAACTCGTGGAGGTTTCCCTCTCCGCGGTAAGCGAGAAAACGGTCGAGGTAGCGGAACACGCACATGCCGGCAAAAAACAGCGTGTTGGCAGCGACAAAGACGTCGAGGTTCGTCAAACGCCCGGGAGTATTCCTGGCACCCGGATCCTGAGGTTCACTCATGGCGGAGGGCCTCACAAGGTTGATAGCGCGATGCGAGAAGAGCGGGGTAGAGCCCGCCGAGAAGACCGGCTCCTGCGGCAACCAGGAATGCGGCGGCAATCAGGTCCGCTCCGAAGTCCGCCGAAAATTTTCCTCGGAGGAACTCCATCTGCTGCATGGCATTGACGCCGGCCACGGCAACGGCCACACCAACCACCGCCCCGCCGACACACAGCACGAGGGACTCCATCAGAATCATCCCGACAACCCGGCGGACTCTCCAGCCGACGGCCATCAGGAGACCGATCTCGCGTGACCGTTCGAAGACGCTCATGAGCACGCTGTTCATGACCCCGAGAATCCCGATCAGAAGGGCGATGATCGATGTGGCGGTGCTCATGGCTCTGGCAACGCGGATGCCGGTGTTGTTTCCCGCGATCTCATCGGCCTTCAAAACGTTGAGGTCCGGGTAACGCGAGCGGATTGTCTCTCTCAGGTTTTCGAACTGCTGCGGGGACATTTTCGGGTCGAGGCGAAGGTTGAAGTAATTGACCTTGCCCGGGCAGTCCAGCAGGGATTGGAGGCGCTCGAGGCTCATGATGGCGGAAGCATTTTCGGAGAGAGCCGCGCTTTCAAACTCGCCCGCCACGCGGAACGTGCGCGGCACGGGCGTTTCGGTCTCGAAAGCGAGCGTGTCTCCCACCCCCTTCTTGAGGACTGCCGCGGCCATACGGCCCAACACCACCTCATCGCCGCCGTCTGCCCCCCCGGGCTTTTGTCCGGGGCGGATCATGAGGTGGTTCCAGAGGTAGGTGTCAGGCTGCCAACCGAGCACTCCGACGGCCATGGAGCCCTCAAGGCTTTGGATGTCGTAGAGCGCTCCCGCAACGCCGGTCACCCCCTCCAGCTTTCCCAATTCGTCGCCAATGTCAGCATCGACCAGGGTCGGCAAGGGGCGTTTTTTCGTGGCGCCGGTGACGATCATCTGCGTGTCCCGCGCGGCATATTTTTTCAGGAGGTCGCTTTCGAATCCACGCGCGACGCCAAACATTGCAACGCCTGCGGCGACCCCGACTGCCACCCCGGCAAGCGTGAGAAGGCTCCGGCTCGGGCGGCAGCGGAGGTTTCTCCAAACCAGCGAGGGATACATCATGGCCGGGGAGGCGTGTCCGTATCCGCAACCACTTTTCCGTCGCGCATCCGGACCACACGGCCGGCCCGCGCCTCCCAGGTCTGGTCGTGGGTGACAACGACGAGGGTGAGATCTTTGCGTGAGCGAAGCGAAATCAGCAGCTCCGCCACCTGGGCTGCACTCTCCGAATCAAGATTTCCGGTTGGCTCGTCCGCCAGGATGAGGCGGGGGTTGTTCGCAAGGCTCCGCGCGGCTGCAACACGCTGACGCTCGCCTCCGGAGAGTTCGGATGGCAGGTGGTTGAGGCGGGCGGCAAGCCCGACCTCATCAAGCAGGTGGCGCGCGCGCTCGATCCGCTCGCGCCGCGGCCACGGCATTTCAAACATCGGGATCTGAACGTTTTCGAGCGCCGTCAAGGTCGGCAAAAGATGGAACGACTGGAAGACGAATCCGACCTCGCGCGAGCGGAACCGGGTCCGCTCAGCCGCTCCACCCAGCCTCCGACCGGAGAAGAGCAGTTCGCCCGCATCCGGTTCGTCGAGGACCCCCATCAGGTTCAGCAGAGTTGATTTTCCGCAGCCGCTCGGTCCCGCAATCACCACAAATTCCCCGTGGGCCACCGACAGGCATACATCGCGCAGCGCCTCTATGCGCCCGCCATCGAACGCCCGCCGCACATTCTTCAGCTCAAGAGCAGGCGGACAGCCCTTCTCCCGAGCGGCTCCCGCGTTATCGATGCGGATGGATCCCACGCGGCGACCTTATTCCAAAAAGCCAGCGAGGCCGCCTTTTCCCTTTTGGCCCAAGAACTTGTATTCCATGGTCCCGCTGACAGGCGTCCACTTGCCTCCGCTTTCGCTCAGGATCATCTTGGAAAGCTTGACCGTGCTCTTCCGGTCAACCACAGGAATCGGATTGCCTTTTGAATCCAGCTTGTCCTTTCCGGTTTTGGGATCTTTCACGTAAACCGGCGCGCCCTTCGTATCGAGCTTCTTGCCGGAGGCGAAACTGACGACGTAGCCGTTTTTCGCGGAGTAGGTCACCTTTTTCGCCGCGAACCGGCTGTATTCGCCGTTTGAGAGCCGCAGCGTCGCAGTGGCCTCGACATACTTCTTGCCTTTCGCCGGGGTGATTTCGCTGAGAACCAGCGCCAGCCCCCACGACTTCTGCAGTTTGCTCACGTCAGGCGCAGGCACATCGACCGCCCGGGACGCCGGTAGGGCAACCTTCTTTTCTCCATCTACGACCGCCGAACCGGAGGCCTGGCCTTCGAGCTGGGTTTGATTACCGCTTGCAACGAACGCAAGTTCACCGGAAGCCGCTCCGGTGCCCGTGCAGGGCTTGCCATCGCGCATCCCGTTAAAGCCCCCCTTGAGTGCGGCGTATGGCTTGTCGTCGACGGTTTTCACCGACCCCGCGGACCCGGTGATTGTGGCGTTGCCGTCCTTAGTGGTAAAGCCATCCAGCGTCCCCATCGCGCTGAGCTTGCCGGACTCGTCCATCGCCACGTCGGCGTTGTAGGTCCGGGTGACGGATTTCACGGTGGCATTTCCCTGGTAGTTGCCGGTGACATCGGCGATGGCGGTGATGTTTTTCCCCTCCGTGTAGTTTCCGCTGAGCGTTCCTGTCGGGTTGATGAGCTCGCAGACGGCGATGATCGTGTGGGGCTTGCTCACCGGACCGAAGCTGTCCTTGCCTCCGTTGGCGTTGACCCAGGCGATCTCGTCCTCGGTATTCTTATAGACGTGGATGAGCTTGTATCCGCTGTTGGCAACGAAGCGGAAATTCAAGTTGGCGCCGGAGTTGAACGTGATGGATCCGGACTTCGTCAGGTTTCCGCTCTGCGCCGGGCTGTCGCTCGACCACTCGATATACGCCGAACCGGCCGGAACAATTTTGACCGGCCAGGTGATCTCGGTGGCAAGCGCGGTCAGGGCCGTGACAAGGAGGATGCAAACGATGTTTGCAAATATGGAGTTGGGGGTGGTTTTCATATGTTTATCTGGAGGCTTGCAGTCCGTTTCGGGCCGCGGTGGCGATTGCTGGTGCGGGTGTCGTGGAAATGTTGGCGAGAGCGGTCTGGGCGGTGGGGGTTCCGGCGCGCCGGAGGGCGAAAACGGCGCGCATCCGCAGGTTCAGGCTATCGTTCCCGAGCGCGACCGCCTGGAGCTCAGGGACCATTTCGGAATCAAACGTGGCGGCCAGCGCTTGAGCCTGTCCGCGTCCCACCGCGTCGCCCGCGGCATTCATGGCAGCCACGCGGGCGGCAGGGTCGTCTTCCTGGCGGATCACGTCGATCACGGAATCCGCAGGATTCTCGGCCTGGACAAGAAGGCTCTCGTAGAGTCGGCGGCGGACATCCGGCTCCGGCTCGGATCGGAGCATGGTGGCAATTTTTGGGCCGAGCGTCCCTCCGGGGTCCTGCGCGGAAAGTGCCCAGGCCGCCATCTCGCGCACATCCGCTTCGCGGTCGCCGGCTGCCAGCGATTCCAGAAACGGCACGGCGTCGGCCGACGAGTTGGCCAGCGCCTCAGCAGCAGCTGTCCTCAGCTCGGTCGGGGTCGCCGGGTCATCCAGAACCGACTTCCAGGTGTCGGCAATCCTCGCAAACGGCTGATGTCCGAGGGCGTCGATCAGCACCTCGCGGAATTCCGGGTTGGAGGATTTTTGAAAAGCGGCAAGGAGTTCGTCGCCTGCGAGCGGGGAGGCAATCCTGCCGAGCGCCATCGCCGCCTGAGCCCTCAGCGCTTCGGAGCGGGAGGGGTCGTTCAGGATCGACGCCAGGTCAGTAGCATCCTGATCCATTCCGATCAGAGCGAGGCTGCGGATCGCCTGCTTGCCAAGCCGGTCGTCGCCGGACTGCAGCAGCCCGCGGGCCGCCTCCCTCCGCAAAAGATCCGGCCAGGCCTCGTCGCCCGCAATGTCCGTCAGGCGGCGGACGTTTTCCTCTCCGCCAAGGAGTCCCAGCCCCCTGATGGCGGCTGCGGCATCGGAATCGCTCGCGGTTTCCAGCGCGTCTATTAAGATCGCCTGAAAGCGGGCTCGGGAGACCCAGGCAAGCACGCGGGCAAACGCGGCTTGGGCCTGAGGCGATTCGGAAAAATAACCATCCGAGATAGCCCGCCAGCTTCGTGGCGAGTTGATCTGCATAAGGCGCCGCAGATAGCGGAGCCGCTCGTTCGATCCGAGGCTTTTGTCGAGAAATCTTGCGACCAGTGTGGCTTCATCGAGGTCGCCAGTGGTGAGGAAAGCCGCGCGGAGGGGGACTCTGGACAACGCGGACCCTTTTTCCGCCACGAAAAACTCAACCGCATAGTCTGGCGAATGGTTGCGGACTGGCGGCTGCCTCCGCAACGAAAGTTGCCAGGCCAAGCCAAGCGCCACAGCAACCAAAGCCAAAATCGCCGCAGCTTTCCTGGCGGGCCGGATTCCGGCCCAACCTGCTGCCACGATATTTCGAGAACTCATTACCAACCTCCTATTTCCACTTCTAATATGCCACATCTACATTCGTTTACAAAAACAATCTCACCCCGGCCGGATTCCGGGCGCGACAATTCCCCTTGCGTTTCACCGGGCCCAGCGTGATCGTTACTGTCATGCGCAAGTTCCTATCCCTATCCCTCTTGCTCTGCGGATTGCTTATGGGAAGCCCCCTTCTGGCGATCGACCGGTCGGTGCAATTCCGGCTGGTGGAGAGCGGCTCGATCGCCGTGGTCAACGTGCCCCCCGGAGTCAATCAGCTTGCCTGGCAGCGCTACGATGCCAAAAAGAGGGTTTGGGTGGACAACACCTTGCTCAAGGTATCGTCTCCGCTCAAGGGATACAGAATCTCGCCGCCGGCAGATCTGAGGGGCAACCGCTGGAGGCTGGTTTCCAGGAAGTCCATCGAAGCCGACACCTCGTCCGGCTCGAAATTTCCTGACGCCTTTTTAAAAGGAACACGCGCGTTTGCGCCCCACGAGGACGAGAGCGACGGAGTCGCGCCTGATCCGGGCGATCCGGTTTTTATGGTTTCCTCGGGTGCGCTTGCCGCGGCGGACACCACCAATACGCAAACAGCCGACTCCGGCCAGAAGTCTTCGGGTGTGGCGACCGTGCCGGATGAATCGGATATCTGGAAGGTCGAAGGAACTACCATCTACTATTTCAACGAGCTTCGAGGCCTGCAGGTGATCGATGCCTCGAACCCCTCGGATCCTGTTGTGACCTCTGCACTGAGGTTGCCCGCCCGCGGACAGGATCTCTATGTCCTTCCCCCGGACGGGTCCGCCGGAAGGCCTGTTATCCTCCTCACTTACAGCCGGACACCCGGCACAAACGGAACAGAAATCCTCCTGGCGCGCGTTTCCGACGGACAGGCAAAAACCGCCGCGACCGCCGCGGTTTCGGGCTGGCCGGTCGACAGCCGCGTGATCGGCAGCCGGCTTTTCGTCGTCACACAGAGCTGGGAATCCTCTTCGGGCGCCTGGCAGCCTAAAGTCCGCCTCGTGGAATTCGATCTCTCCGGCGGCGGTCTCGCCCAGGTAAAATCAACGGAGGTTGCCGGCTCATCTCCAATGCTCTCGGCGGGCGGCGACTGGCTTTCCCTGGCGACCGAGCTTCCCACTGTCTGGGATTCCTGGCAGGCAACATGGGGGAAATCCGAAATCCGCATTTTCCGCGTCGGGTCGGCCGGCACGGAATTGCTCGCTCCCTCGCCGATCCGCACCGCAGGCCGGATTCAGGACAAGTTCAAAGTGCAGGTCGACGGGGATGTCTGCACTGCGATCTCGATGTCGTGGGGACCAGCCTGGAACCAACGCCGCACGGTGCTGGAAAATTTCCGCCTCGGAACGGGAGCGGGAACCGCGCCGGTCGGCAGCCTCGAACTGGCTAAGGGCGAATCGCTCTTCGCGACACGTTTCGACGGCCGGCGCGTTTACGTGGTCACCTTCCAGCAGGTGGATCCGCTCTGGGTCGTCGATCTGTCTGATCCGGAGAAGCCGGTCGTTGCCGGCCACCTCGAAGTCCCCGGTTGGTCGACCCACCTCACGCCCCTCGGCAACGGTCTGATTTTTTCGATCGGCTACGATTCGGGAAAAATTTCCGCCTCGCTTTTTGATGTATCGATCCCGGCCAGCCCGGCCCTCCTGAGCCGCGTGAACCTGGGAACCGGCTGGGCATGGAGCGAGGCGACGTGGGATGAAAAGGCCCTCAAGGTCATCCCGGATTCCGGGCTGGCGCTGGTTCCGGTTTCGACATGGACGAACGGAGCGGTCGCAAACGAAATGCAAATCCTGGACATCGATGTTGCCAAACGCGAACTCCGGGCCAGAGGAACGATCGCCCACGACTTTGCTCCCCGCCGCGCGGCCGCCCTCGGCGAAAATATCGCCTCGATCTCGCAGCGCGAACTCGTCGTGGTCGGCGCCACCGATCGCGACCACCCGTCCGTGCTGGCGGATGTGTTGCTGGCGTGGCCGGTCGACCGCGTCCTGGTCTCCGGCGATAGGCTGATTGAGATCGAGGATGGATCCAGTTGGGGCACCTCATCAGCCGCCATCCGAATCGCCCCGGCATCGGACCCGGATGCGATCGAAGCGGAGTTGCCGGCCGGCGAGGGCTTGATCGCCGACGCGGCCGTGCGGGACGGGAAGCTATTTGTTCTCCGGTCGGTTGGCCAGAGCGCGATCCAGCCGCTCATGGTGTCCGGCCTCTCCATGATTCCCAAGACCACTGCGAAGGGGGCATATTTTGAAGTTTACGATTGCTCGAAGCTGCCGGCTCTGCCGCTGCTTGGAAAAACGTCCCTCCCGCTTGATCCGGCCAAGGTGAATGGCACCCCGAAAATGACGCTCACATTTCCGGTTCCCTCGCGCGCGGCGATCCTTCTCGAATCGCAGTCCTACGCACGCTGGGGCGGTCCGGTCCTCATGGCCAAGCCGCTTCTCGCCGGCGTCTCCGACATGTCGATCATCCGTCCCGGACCCTGGCTCGCCCGTGAGAGCACGGTCGGTGTTGCTGTGGTGGACATCCTGGATCCTCTTGCGCCGATCGCGCAGCCGGTTTCCTGGATCGGAAAAGTGGCGGCGGTCTCGGCGCCGGCTGCTGCAGACGGACTCCTCGCCTTCGGATTCGATGCCCGCGAGCAGGCGCCCGCAGTCAAGGGACAGGCCAAGCCTTCCTTCCGTCCCCGTGTCGAATCCCGTCTTCAGATCGTCGAAGTCCCCGCCAGCGGTCCGGCTGTCCTCCGTCCGACGGTCGACCTGCCCGGCTCGGTCGTCGGCATTACCCAACTCGACCGTGCGGGCGCGTTGATCTGGACTCAGACCCGCCCGGTTGCCGGCGGGCGGACGTCGAAGGAAATCCAGGTGAGCGCCTATGACGGCACCGATGCGATTCTGGTGGCCGGCCAGAATATTGCCGGAGGTCCGGTCACCTTCAGCGAGCGGTCACTTTTAGCTACCGGTGAATCCGGTGTCTCGCGCTTCGATCTCTCGGACGCCGCAAAATTCACGCCGGGCCCGGCTTGGGAATTGGGATTCCGTCCTTCTCAGGTTTTGGCCCGGGGCGGTCGCCTGCTGGCAACCGACGGCACGAAGCTTGCCGTGTCCAATCTGGATTCGTTTCCTGCGACTGCAGGACTTTGGGACACCGGGCTTGGGATCGGCGAGCTTTCGCGGATCTCCGGGGACGGCACGCTCTTCGCCCCGCTCGGCGCCTACGGGGTCGACGTCTTCACGCTTCCGGGAAAATAGCAGACCCGATGGGCGCTTAAGACCGGAACCTCTTCCCTACCGGAAACGAGCCCAGGCTCACCAGCGAACGGGCGATCCGGCCGGCCCGCTCGAGGGCCTGCGCGACGCGCGCATCGCTTGGCCCGCCCTCGATCTCGACATAAAAAACATACGTCTGCGGCTGGCCGGGAACCGGACGCGAAACGATCCGGGTGAGGCTCACCCGCTCCCGTGCAAAGGGCCCCAGAAACCGGTGCAGGCTCCCGCACTCGTTGCGCAGCGTCGCTACCAGCGCCGTCCTTGAAACCGACTTCGCGGACGACGGCTTGAGCCCGATGGTGAAGAAATTGGTCACATTCACCTCCTGCCCGCCAGAGGGAAACTCCAGGACTTCCAGCCCGTAAAGCCCGGCAGTCGCCGGCGAGGCGAGGGCCGCAGCGTGACGGGTTTCGCCGGCGCGCCGCGCAGCAACCGCCGTGCTTTCCACGGGAACCAGCCGCGCCTGCGGGTAATGCTCGCGGAGCCAATCCTGGTGGTGCTTGATCTGGATGAAGTGCGAGTAGACCGTGCGGATTCTCCCGCCGGGGCGGCCGAGCAAGGCGATGCGGATGTCCAGCGCCACTTCCTCCCGAACAAAGACGCAACCCGCATGCCGGATCAGCAGATCGACGGAATCGTAGACCGTTCCGCCCGACGAGTTTTCCACCGGCACCAGGCCCGCCGGCACAGCTCCCGCCAGGACTTTCTCAAAAACCGACTCGATCGTCGGGCACGGGTCGTGCTTCGTTTTGGTGCCAAAGCGCTGGCGCGCCAGGATGTCGGAAAATGTTCCTTCGGGGCCGAGATACGCAACAATGCTCATGAGGATCCGCCGACTCTATGCGGAAACCGGCAAAATGCGAAACGCGAATTCTGCGTTCAGCATTGCGAAGCCCCCCGTGGGCGCCAATACTCCGGTCGATGCATCGCAAATCTGCCAGCCTGTGGATGCGAGCTTCCGCCGCAACACTCTTTGCCATGGGGGTCCTCGCCAGCTCGTCGTGCGGCCGCCGGCCGCCTCCTGCATCGGATCAAGCGCCGGATCAATCGCCAGCCCAGCAGCCAACCGCCCGCCCGTCCGCAACCCCCTCCCCCGTGCCGGCCACCCCGATAGCAGCGCTCCACCACGCAGCGCAGGAGATGGCGCTCGACGGATTTCAATATGACAAAAAATCTCACGCATGGCCGTTTGATGCGGGAGTCACGTCTGCGTCCGACTATCTGGCGCTCCTGGTCAGGAACAACTACCTTTCCCCATCCGACGCGGCGCGCTTCACCGGGGTGCTGGTCTCGAACCTGAGTGATTCCGACCCCGGAGAGACCGCGTTTGTCCGGACCGCTCCGGGCACCGTCCCCATCGTCGTAGTCCGGAAGGATGGAAGGATCCAAAGCGTAGCCACGCCGGCGGACTGCGACGCCGTCGCACCACCCCCGCCCCGCGAGCCGGCATGGCTGCCCTGAGCGGTTTTTCTTTTTGCATTGGCCGGCCTATCCGGCTAATGCTGGTCGGCAGAGGAATTGGCCCGCCAGAAAATTCCAACCAAACCATCCCACCGACCACCACCATGCGCCCAACCACCATTCATTCGCTCGGCTTCGCTCTGGTTTCACTCTGCCTGGGCGCGTGCTCGTCAGGACCCCAGGTCGATCCCGCCATCACTTCGGCCGCCTCGTCGCGCGGAGTGAGCGCCGCCACCTGCAGCAAGATGACCAACGCGCAGCCGCTCGCCTATTCCGACATCCAGAACCTTGTCGCCAAGGGCGTGCCGGCCCCGACCATTGTGGCCTACCTCACCAGCACACGGAAGGTCTACGACTTCTCCTACGCCCAACTCGCCGGCCTGAAATCCGAGGGGGCAACGCCGCAGCTCCTGAACTACCTCACCGAGACCCAGGGATTCTACGGCAACAACGCGCCCAAACAGAAGGCCCGCCTCGCCAAGGAGCAAAGCGATCAGTATTACAACACGCCGAATTACCAAAACCGGCAGCCGTTCGCTTACAATGAGCCGATCGTCGACGACTGGTATGACTCCGCCTACGAGGAGTCGCTCTACAGCCCGTTTTCGTTCAACTGACCGCCCTGGCGGGATCGCTTGAATCCTCCCGTCCGGTCCCCACGCCATCCGCTGCCGGATGCTCCGCTCGTCCGGGCGGCGGGTGATCAAATTAGCGCAAAGCTCGAGCAGCACAGGGATCCCTCCCGCATCGACCACGTTTGGATCTCGATGGATATCGGACATCCGGAACGCGTTCTGGTTTCCGTGAATACTCTGTCGAATCGCAACCGCCTCGCCGGGTTCGACCCGCGCATCCGCACCGGCATCTTGAAGGGAACCTGGGATTACCTCCCCCCGCGCGGAGCCGAAATCTGCGACCGCTTCGACTATGCCATCATCGAGGCGACCTCAACCCTCTACTTTGAACACTGTGACCGGCAGACTATGGAGGACCTCCTCATGGAACGCTGCGCACGCGCCAAGCTGCTTGAGGTCTGGGGAGCGCCCTACCACAGCCGGCAGCACGGCCTCCATCAGATCCATTCGCGTCGCGCCAGCTGCGCCGTTTCCGAAGATATTACCGGGCAGGACGGGGCGCTGAAATTTTATTACGAGCAGGGCCGCGCCACCGACCTTCTGCTTTTTAAATTCTGCGGCCAGCCGTGACGAGCCAGGCCAACCTGCTGAACCAAAGGCTGCCCTTCGCGGGACTGCTGGCGGCAGCGGCTGCGGGCATCCTTTTTGCGGCAACCGTCCCCGCCCCCTCCACGGTCTTTGTTGCCGCTTCGGGCTTCGCGCTGGTTGCCTGGTTGCTGCACCGGCGGACGGCCTGGATACTGATCGCGTTTGCCGCGGCATTCGCGGCTGTCCAGATCTGGCAGACGCGGGAGTCCCCCGCCCATGCCCTCGCTGGCCTTCTCGGAAACGGACGCACCCTGGCGACCGCCGTGGGAACGGTTGCCGAGGAACCGACACCGTTCGGCCAGTCAAGAATCCGCTTCACGCTGGCCGTGGAATCGCTCTCATTCAAAGGCATCACCTTGAAATGCCCGGCCAAAGTTGCCGTCGTCACCCGCGAACCGGGGCCCGGACGCGGTGACGTGGTCCGCGCCACCGGCAGCCTGCAGGCGATCCCTCCGCCACGAAATCCCGGCCAGTTCGATGCGAGGGCATGGCTCGCACGGCAGGGGATCACCTGCGGGATCGACATCGCGGCCCCTCCGGACCTCGTCATCCTCTCGAAGGCATCTGGATTTTCCCTGCCGCGGATCGCGAAGCGCTGCCGCGCGTGGATGGAGTCGACTCTTCGTTACGGGATTTCCAATGATCCGGTCGTCTGCGATCTCATTGCCGGCATGGTTCTCGGAGTGACCTCGGCCCTTCCGGACACGCTCCAGCAGGAGTTTCGCAATACCGGAACCTTCCATCTCTTCTCGGTGAGCGGACTCCATGTCGGTATGATCGGCCTGATCCTCTGGCAGGCGCTCAGGATGGCGGGAGCGGGCCGCCGGATCGCCGCCATCATCATCATTCCGGCGCTCTTTTTTTACGTGCTTATCACGGGCTGGAAGGCCGCCAGCCTGCGCGCCGCGGTCATGGCCGCAATCTTCCTGATCGGCATCACCTCCTCGCAGAGACCGGTCCCGATCAACTCGCTGTGCGCTGCAGGGTTTCTGATCCTCCTGCAGTCCACGAACGAGCTCTTCAACCCGGGCTTCCAGTTTTCCTTCCTTGTTGTCGCCTCGATCCTGGTTCTTGCCGGTCCGATTCACCATCTGATCCGGCAGGTCTGCCACCCCGATCCGTTCCTGCCGCGCCAGCTCTGGAGCAGACTGCAACAATCGCTCAATGCCACCGGCGAACATCTCGGGGGCCTTGCCGCGGTTTCGCTTGCCGCCTGGGTTGGCTCGTTTCCCCTGACCGTGGCCTACTTCCACCTGGTGTCCCTCTCCGCACTCCCGGCAAATTTGGTGATCGTGCCGCTGGCGTTTGCGATCATGGCCACTGCGGCCCTCTCCCTTGCAGGTGGGGCGGTCTGGCTGCCCCTGGCTTCCATCTTCAACAACGCCAACTGGGCCTTCACAAAGGCGCTCCTCGCTGTCGTTCAGGCGGCGGCAACACTCCCGGCTTCGTATTTTTATTTTGGCGTGCCCGCAAGGTCGGCGGCCACGATCACCATTTTTGATTTCGGGGAGGGCGGGGCATCGGCCATCGAGACCGGCGGACGGCTCTGGATGATCGATTGCGGGTCCGCATGGCAATTTGACGGGGTCGTGGCCCCGTGGCTCCACAGCAGGGGAAAACGGGGACCTGACGGACTGGTGCTCACTCATGGCGACGCCCGGCATATCGGAGGCGCGCATGACCTCATTGCCGGAAACCGACCGGCAATCATTGTCGAATCTCCGCTCAACGACCGCTCGCCGCACCGAGGAAGACTCCACAAGGAACTCGATCTGATGGGAATTCCGAAGTCCATCTGCCGGGCAGGTGACCGGATCGCACTCACGCCGGACGCTTCGCTCACGGTGCTTCACCCGCCGGCCGGCCTCGCGGGCAACGAGGCGGATGACAAGGTGCTCGTCCTGCGTCTCGACGCCGGGGGCAAGCGCGTGCTTTTTCTCGCAGATGCCGGTCCCGCCACCGAGCAATGGCTTCTCGCGAACAAGCGCGATGAGCTCCGCGCGGATGTGCTTATCACCGGCCGCCACAGGTCAGGCTTGCCCATGGACACGGGCTTTCTTGCAGCCGTTTCTCCAACACTCATCGTGCGCGCCTCGACGCCGGATCTGGAGTCCGCTCCAAAGGATGCACGGCTGGCTGAGTTTCTCAAGGCGAAGAACATCCGCCTGCTCAGCCAGGAGGTCAGCGGGGCGGTGACGATCGAAATTTCCGGCGGGGACCTCAAGCCCTCGTGCTTCATCGGGACCGCTGATCCGACTCCCAACGGCGTGCCGACCGCCGAGAAGTAAGCCAATATCCCCCCGCCTGTCTCCGGTTCGACCGCGGCAACCATCGGGGGCT
This sequence comes from uncultured Chthoniobacterales bacterium, assembly GCA_964467415.1. Classification (GTDB taxonomy): domain Bacteria; phylum Verrucomicrobiota; class Verrucomicrobiia; order Chthoniobacterales; family Terrimicrobiaceae; genus CAYXRX01. The sequence continues at coordinate 67,410 of CAYXRX010000001.1, read as the reverse complement.
TTCCAACTGTCCCGGCGTTCCGCGTGTGTTTTCCTTTGAACTTCGCAGTCAGCGCGGGTAATGATTTCACATGGCACGGCGCAGAAACACTTCGATTCAACCCATTTGGCTGATTCTCGCCGGAATCCTCCTGGTGGCAGCATTCCTCGGCTCACGGATATTTCAATCCACCGGGTCCGATCCCTACCGCACGATCGCCCAGCTGGATGTGCCGGCCTATCTGGACAATGCCAACAGCCTTCGGGGAAACGTTTACAAAGTCGAGGGCGAGGTCTCGAATTCGCTGGCCTGGTCGCCGACAGCCGGACGCCTGATTGCCGTTGATGTCGACCAGGGTAAAGATACCATCCCCGTTCTGGTGACCACCGAATTCAACCAGATCAATATCCAGAAAGGTCAAAAATTCATCTTCGTGCTCGAGGTGGATGACAAAGGGTTGCTCCGGACCAAGAACCTCTCAAAAGCATGACATTCCCGCGACTCCTCCCCCTGGCACTGATCCTGCCGGGACTTCTGACCGCACAGGTCCCGGATGCCGCGCCGGCGGGCGGCAGTAATTTTGGCAATCCAGCTCCTGCACAGCCGCAGCCCCAGCCGCAGCAGCAGCCCCCCCCGGCCTCCAACCAGGGGAACAGCAAGCCGTCCGGCGGCTCGAGCTTCCTCGGAAAGGATGTTCCCATGTTCGATCCGGGAAGCAACCTCGTCCAGTGGGACGGAAAAACCTGGAATATCAACAACAACCGGATCTTCGAGGCCCGCTTCGAGAAATATCTCAACGCACCCGAGGAAACGAGCGAAACAAGCCTCAAATACAACAAGATCCTCAGCGAGATCATGGACAAGATGTCGCCGAACCGCGTAACCCCGAAGTCCACTGATGAGGCGTTCCAGCTTCTGCCGCAGGCTTCCGAGTTCGATATCGACTCGAAGCTCTGCGACGCGATCGCAAACCAGATCTACGCCGCCTGGCTGTCAAAGCGCTCGAACGACCGCCTCAGCGCCGCAAACGACAGCCTCGAAAAGGAACAGAAACGCCTCGAGTGGAACGCCAAGGTTACCGCCGAAGGAACCTCGCTCGGGGGACCCTCCAGCGAGAAGGGCGCCGCCGCCGAGGATTGGAAGAAGCGCCAGCAGCTCAAGCGGGACATGGAAATGCAGCCCCTGCTGACGCGCCTCGTCGAGGTCAAGGCCCTCCAAAAGGCCAACCAGCTCAAAAGCGAGGTGGCGGAACTCCAGGTCAAACTCGAGTTCCAGGCGCTCATCGTCCAGCATTTCATGCAGCGCAGGTTCCAGCACGTCGTCATCGCGACGCGCTTCTACCGCAGCATCTTCAACGACGGCGACAGCACGCTCAAGGTGGGCAAGGATGCCAAAAGCCTCTTCTCCAAAACCTCCGGCATGCCCCCCACGGTCGGCACGCTCGACTCGCTTGCCAATGAGGCGATGCGCGATGTGAAGGAAGGCGTGCAGGCGTTCCAGTTTCTCCTCGAAAAACAGGAGCTGGAAAGCGCGACCAAGCGCCTCGCCGAAACATTCATCCTCGGCGAATACATGCCTGACGTCCGCTCGCTCCCGCGCGAGCAGAAACGCAAGGCCCTCGCGTTTGTTCAGAAGTCGAACCAGCTCATCAGCGCGATCGAGGTCAAGGACTACACGCTGGCCGAAAAGCTCGTCAAGGACCTCAACGAAACCGCGAAGGACTTTGACAACTCGAAGCCCCTCGCCGTCATCGAGACGTCCCGGACCGTTTCGGCCATGCACATCGCCAAGGCCAAAAACGCTGCGGTCAGCGGGGACAAGGCGACCCTCGAGGCGGAACTGAAGGCCGCAACCGAAATCTGGCCGCGCAACCCGCAGCTCGCCGAGGTCGGCGGCATGATCTTCAGCCAGGCCGACGTGCAGGGCCGCGCGATCGTCGATTTCGACCAGCTCCTCAGCCAGAAAAACTACCGTCAGATTTATGACGACAAGATGCGGTTCATCGCCGCCACAGCGATGTATCCCGAAAAGCAGCAGCAGCTCCGCAAGGTTCTCGAGGACATGGCGCTCATCGAGGCGGCTATCATCCGCGCGCAGGAAATCGAAAAGCGCGGGGACGCCGCCGGAGCCTGGGAGTCCGCCCAGCGCGCGTTCCAGCAGTTTCCGGACGACAACAAGCTCAACCAGGTCCGCGCGGATCTCACAACAAAGGCCGCCGAATTTGTCCGCTCGCTCAAGCAGGCCGAGGAACTCGAGAAAAAAGGACAACCCGGCTCCTCCCTGGCCTGGTATCTCAAGGCCCAGAAAACATACCCTGCCAGCGAGTTTGCCAAAGAGGGCATCCAGCGGATCAATACCCAGATCCTCCCCGACGCCCGCTGACGCCTGGTCAGCACGGACTCACCCCTCACTCTCGCTGCCGGGGTGATGATGCCACCGTCCCGAATCCGTTCGACTCCCATGCAAAAGTCGGAGAGCCTTCCGGTTGCTGCCATGAAAGAGAAAATCCTCATCGTCGACGGGCACAGCATGACCTTCCGGCTCCCGGAACTGGCTGGCGGCCACGTTTCCCACTCCGCCGCCGCAAGGGAGGCCCTCGTGCGGATGTTGACCTCGCTTCAGGACAACTCGGACTTCGCCGTGGCGGTCGTATTTGACGGCCAGGGCGCCAAGCCTTCGAACGAGAGCGACCCGAACGGGATCAAAATCTTCTACTCAAAGTCCGGGCAAACCGCCGACTCGATCATCGAGCGGCTGGCTGCAAAATATGCGCCGGACTGCGACGTCACGGTCGCGACCGATGACCACCTCGAGCGCCTCACGACCGAGTCGTTCGGCGCCGTCTCCATCTCCTCCGAGCAGCTCCTCGACGAAATCCGCTCGGCCGGCCAACAGCTCCGGTCCCGGATTTCACGGCTTGGCAAATAACGCGGCCAGCCGCCGCCCGTGCCAACAAGACACTTGCCCCACTTTACCCAGCCGTTACAGTGTCGGCGAATTATGTCGGAAAAATGAAGTTGCAACGCGTCTCACTCGATCACTTGGCAAAGCTTGCCGGAGTCCACAAGGCCACCGTCTCCCGCGCCCTCCGCAACCACCCGACAATCCCCGCGAACACGCGCGACCGCATCCACGAGATCGCACGCCGCGAAGGCTACCGCCCGAACCCTCTGGTGGCCATGTACCAGGCCCAGGCCCGCTCCAGCCGGCCGACCACCATGCAGTCCACACTCGCCTGGCTGAACGACTACCCCAACCCCACCTGCTGGCAGGATTTCCCGTGGCTCCGCGGGTATTTGCGCGGTGCCCGCGAGCGGTGCGAGGCGCGGGGATTCCGCCTTGAGGAAATCTCCATCAGCGAGATCCAGCAGTCGGCCGGCAAGGAGCCCGTACGCATCTCGGAAACCCTGCGCCAGCGGGGCATTTACGGCGGCATCCTTCCGCTGATGCTTCATAGGCAATACCTCCTCGAGGAATGGTCGGACTGCGTCATCGCGCTCATCGGCAGCGGCAATCAATCCACGCCGGCCGACGGTCCCGGCGGCCCCTCCCATTTCTATCCCCAGGGATTCCCGATCGCCGACCGTGATTTTTATTTCAACCTCCGCATGGCCTTTCAGACCGTGCTCCAGCGTGGCTATTCGCGCATCGGATTCGTCTACAGCCGCTACCTCGACACCGAGTCCGAGGGCCGCACCCAGGCCGGCTTTCTGATCGAACAGATGAGCCTCCCGGAATCCCAGCGGATCCCGGTGCTCTTTCTCGAGCGCTTCAAGGAGGGGCGACCGCAGGCGTTCGACCAGTGGATGCAGACCCACAAACCGGATGCCATCCTTTCGATCAATCCGACCGTACGCGACTGGGTCGAGCAGACGGGACTCTCGGTCCCCGACCAGTGCGGGCTCGTTAACCTCAATGTCGTCGACGATGTCGAAAACTGGAGCGGCATCCGCGAAAATCACGAACTCATCGGAGCCGCCGCCATCGACCTCCTCATCGGCCAACTCAGCCGGAACGAAATCGGTGTCCCCCGCCAGCCCCGGAAAGTCCTCATCCCCGGCGAGTGGCACGAAGGCTCAACCCTCCGGCCGGGTTCCGTCCGCGCCGCGGAACGACGCTAGGCACAAAAAAATTGGGAGAAGCTTTTCAGGGCCTCTCCCAATTTGATTTTGCTAACCGCATTCAAGCGGCCAACGTGGTTATTTTTTCTTGGCGGGAGCTTTCTTCGCCACTGCTTTCTTAGGAGCAGCTTTCTTAGCGGGCGCCTTCTTGGCAACTGCTTTTTTAGGAGCCGCTTTTTTCACCGCTGCCTTCTTGGCCGGAGCCTTCTTGGCGGGTGCTTTCTTGACGACTTTTTTCTTTGGTGCTGGCATTTAATATCCCCCCTTTCTATCCGCAAATGCGGGAAATTGGTTTGTGAATAGTTTGTGAATAACTCACTGGAATTGTGAATAAGTCCCAGCGCGCGAGGCGTCAACAGTTTTTCACATTTTCGCTTGATTTTTTTTCAGGATTTTTTAGGCAGTCGCTCCGCCTTCGCGGCCGGAATTGAGAATCCCCTCCGCCTCCGCGACGATGCCGGCGACATCCCAGAGCCGTCCGATCCCCTCATATCCGCAGGCGAGCATCCCCTCCTCCGGCCCGATAAAACGGACTCCGCGGGCTTTCAGGCGCGAAACATTTTCCACCGTAGCCGGGTGCTTCCACATTTTTCCATTCATGGCTGGAGCGATCAAGACGGGCGCTTGCGTGGCCAGCGCGATCGATGTCAACGCGTCGTCGGCGATTCCATGAGCGAGCTTCGCGATGACGTTCGCCGTGGCCGGAGCAACGAGCAGGAGATCGGCGCGGTCGGCGAGCGCGATATGGCCGGGGTGCCAGGATTCCTTCTCGTCGAAGATGCCGGTGGTGACGGCGTTGCGGGAGAGCGTCTGGAAGGTGAGCGGGCTGACGAACCCGACCGCATGCGCCGTCATCACGACGAAAACGGTGTGGCCGCTTTTCGTGAGGCGGCTTGTCATGTCGGCCGCCTTGTAGGCGGCGATCGATCCGGTCACTCCGAGGATGATGGATTTGTTCATGGGTTGGAAAAATCGAGCCGGCGGCTGAGCGCGCGCTCGGCGCGCATGATGGCACGGAAGCCTTCGAGGTCCTCCTCCCTCGTGCCGCTGAGAAGCGTGTAGCGGTAGAGCGGACGATGCGTGATTTCGGATGCGGCGTTGCGCAGGCGCGTGGCGAGCTGTTCCTCGGTTTCCGTCGCGCGGCCGCGGAGCCTGCGCTCAAGCTCCGCGGGGTCCGATGGCATGAGAAACACATCGGCAAGCGCCGCGCTAATCACGGGGTCGCCGCAGGCACGGATGCTCGACGCGCCGGCCGTGTCGATATCGAGAAGGACATCGACGCCCCTGTTCAGGGACTCCAGAACCGTCGACTTAAGCGTTCCGTAAAGGTTTCCATGCACCTCGGCGTACTCCAGAAAATCGCCCGACGCGATGTGGCTCCGGAACTCCTCACCCGTGAGAAAGTAGTAATCGACACCATGAGCCTCACCCGGCCGCGGAGCGCGCGTGGTGCAGGAGACCGAGTAGACAAGCCCGGCGGAATCGCGCAGCGCCGCGGTGAGCGTCGTCTTCCCGGCGCCGGATGGCGCTGAGAGGACGAAGAGGATTCCGGACCGTCGTGGTGGTGAGCTATTCAATGTTGGCGAGTTGTTCGCGGATCCTGTCCAGCTCGCCCTTGGCCTCGATGACGAGGCGGGCGACAGCGGTGTCGGAGGACTTCGAGCCGAGGGTGTTGAACTCGCGACCGAGTTCCTGGGCGAGAAACTCCAGAGTCCGCCCGACCGGACCTTCGGCGGAAAGCTTTTCCTGAAACTGGTCGAAGTGGCTGGCCGCGCGGTGCAGTTCCTCGGTGATGTCGCCGCGCTCGGCGAAGAGCGCGACCTCGGTGAGAAGGCGCGGGTCGTCCGGCGAGATCGCGATGCCGGCCTGGGTGATGCGGCGCAGGAGCGATTCGCGCTGGGTCGCGGCGACGCGGCGGGCATACGGAGTGATCTTCTTTGCGATGGCTGCGAGCCGGCGGATGCTTTGCGCAAGCACGCGCCGCAGCGCTTCGCCTTCCCGGCGGCGCGTGGCCATGAGCCCCTTCAGCGCCTCATTAACCGCCTCCAGCACAACATCCTTGGCCCCCTCGCCGCCCGGATCGCCGGAGCGCGCCACGCCCGGCGCGGAAAGCACGTCCGCAATCGTGATCTCCCCGGGCACGCCAAGCGTTTTCTGGAGGGCACGCGCCTCGCGGACATAGGCCGCCGCTCGCGCCGCGTCAAAAAGGTGGCCGGCGACGCCGTCCCCCCGCACCAGCACCAGGTTGACCTGCACGCGGCCGCGGGAAATGGCCGACATCACGCGCTCGCGCACGATCGGATCCAGCCAAGCCGCCCCGCGCTCGGCATGGAAGACAACCTCGGCGGTCTTGCGGTTCACCGAAAAACATTCGACCACCGCGCTCCACGCCTTCGTCCGCGCCTCGCCGCGGCCGTGCCCAGTCATGCTTATCATGCAATCGTTTTATCCGCGCGACACGCGCACTGTCGAGGCACAACACGCCCGGCAGCGGGTCAGATCCCGTGCCGCTCAGCCACGGCGGGCCCTCCAGCCCCAGCATGAAATGTCAAAGGTGAGACATTTCATGTTGGAGGGCCGGGCGGGATCACCAGAAAGAAAGAACGGAATTTTGGTGAAGTGGTGGAACGGGAGAGCTTGAAAAACGGACTGCCGGCAGGAAGATGGCTGCCATCATGAAAGCAAGATGGCTGGTGCGCGGGGACGGGGATGGGTTCATCGGGTTGTTTGTCGACAACCTTCTGCAACTGCTGCTCATTGCGACGCTTTGTCCTCTGGCCTGCGGGTTGCCGGGCGAACTGGTCACCGGCACGATCCTGCCGGGCGCAGCGGTTTCGATTCTCTTCGGGAATCTCTTTTACTCCTGGCAGGCCTGGCGTCTGGCCAAGGCGACTGGGCGGGATGATGTGACCGCAATCCCTTACGGGATCAACACGGTCAGCCTGATCGCCTTTATTTTTTTCATCATGGCTCCGGTGTGGCGCGCCACCGGCGATCCACGCCAAGTCTGGACAGCCGGGGTCTTCGCATGCCTGCTCAGCGGGCTGATCGAGTTGGCGGCGGCTTTCTGCATCGACCCGCTGCGGCGGAGCGCTCCGCGTGCCGCGCTCCTCTCGGCGCTGGCGGGCGTCGCAATCACTTTCATTGCGATGGGATTCGCCTTCCAGATCTTTGCCTCGCCGTCGATCGCTCTCGCGCCGATGCTTCTGATCGTGATCGCGTATGCGGGTCGCCTCAGGCTGCCGCTCGGAATTCCGGCAGGGCTTGCGGCGATCGCGCTGGGGGTGGCCGCAGCGTGGGGGCTGCGATGGGCCGGAATGGCAACGTTCACCCCGCCCCCCGGTCCTCTCGAGTTCGGAATTCATCTGCCCCGGCCGGACCTGACAGCCTGGAAGATTCTTGTGAGCGAGCACGGGTTGTGGCCGTATCTCACGGTGATCCTGCCGATGGCTTTTTTCAACGTGCTCGGATCCCTGCAAACACTGGAAAGCGCCGACGCGGCCGGCGACCGCTATGAGACGATGCCGTCGCTGGCGGTGAATGGTGCCGGGACGATCCTCGCCGCCTTCTTCGGCAGCGCGTTTCCGACGACGCTCTACATCGGCCACCCCGGCTGGAAAGCCATGGGTGCACGGATCGGCTACTCGGCGCTGAACGGCATCGCGATTTCCGCGATCTGTTTTCTCGGTGCCATCACGGCCGTCCTGCACATCATCCCGATCGAGGTCGCACTCGGCATCCTGATCTGGATCGGGCTCGTGATGACGGCGCAGGCCTTCCAGGAGACCCCGCGCGAACACGCTGTGGCGGTGGCGGCCGGCCTGATCCCCTCGCTCGCCGCCTGGGCGTTCCTGCTCATCGAGACGACCCTGCGCGTCTCGGGGACATCGCTCGCGAGCGCAATCCCGAAGTTCGGAAACAACCTGTTCATCAACGGCGTCATCGCTCTCAACCAGGGATTCCTGATCACGAGCATGGCATTTTCCGCGATCGTCGCTTTTGCCATCGACCGCAAATTTGTTGCGGCGGCAGCGACGTGCTTCCTCTGCGCGGCGTTCTCCGCATCCGGCCTGATCCACGCGTTCTCAATCACGGCGGACGGCGTCGCCCCGAAGTTCGGATTTCTCGCGGCGCCCGACTTTGCCGCGGCCTACCTGATCACCGGCCTTGTACTGCTGGTCCTCAAACGCACGGACAGGCCCGCCATGCAGGTCCCCTCCGGTGACTGAGCGTCCCAGCAGCAGCAGCGTTTGGGATGAAGCGGGCTTCCGGTTCAGCTCTTCGGCTGCCCGTAATAGGCATCCGCGCCGTGCTTGCGGAAGAAGTGTTTGTCGATGAGCGCCCGGCTGGGCCGGGGGGCGGCCGGCTCCAGGGCAAGGGCCTGCAGGGCCATCTGCGCCACGATCTCGAGCGCGTGCGCGTTCTCGACGGCCTTCGCTCCTGAAGGTCCCCATGCAAAAGGCCCGTGGTTCCGCACCAGCACGGCCGGAATCTCTCCGGCATCAAGACCGCTGAAGCGCTCGACAATGACGTTGCCGGTCTCCCATTCGTAGTCGGCGGCAATTTCAGCATCCGTGAGCGCGCGGGTCACCGGGACGTTGCCGTGAAAGTAGTCGGCATGCGTGGTGCCGAGCAGGGGGATCTCACGACCGGCCTGCGCAAACGAAACCGCGTGGCGCGAGTGCGTGTGGACGACCGAGCGGATTCCCGGAAACGCGAGGAACAGCCGACGGTGCGTCGGCGTGTCGGATGACGGGCGCAACCCGCTCTGCACGATTTTCCCTTCGAGATCGACGATCACCATGTCTGCCGGGGTGAGCGCGTCGTAGGAAACGCCGCTGGGCTTGATTGCAAAGACGGCGGCATCGGGATCGAGCACGCTCACGTTGCCGAATGTCAGATCGACCAGTCCGGTGGCCGGCAGCGCGGCATTGGCGGCGCAGCATTCCTCCCGGATGTCCTGGAACCGGCTCACGCGACGAACCCTCCGGAAATGTGGTGATAGACCTCGTTCCAGCGAAGCTCGCTTTTGAAGGCTGGGAGGTTGGTCTCCGCTCCGATGTTCAGAAACTCGATCCCGGCAATCGTCGCAAAATCCTCAAGGTGCTCGCGGGTGACGACGTAGCTGAACCCCGTGTGGTGTGCCCCTCCGGCGTGAATCCAGGCGGCGCAGGCGGTCTTGAAGTCCGGGCGGCACTTCCAGACCGCGCGGGCGACCGGGAGGTTCGGGAGCGCCTGCGGCGGGGTGATCGCATCGACCTCGTTGACGAGCAGTCGGAAGCGGTTGCCCAGATCGACAAGCGTGGCGTTGAGGGCCGGCCCCGCGAGGGCGTCGAAGACGAGGCGGACGGGATCTTCCTTGCCGCCGATGCCCAGCGGATGAACCTCGCAGGACGGCTTGGCGGCGGCGATCGACGGGCACACTTCGAGCATGTGCGAGCCGAGCACGAGGTGGTTGCCGGGTTCGAGGTGGTAGGTATAGTCCTCCATGAACGAGGTCTTGCCGCCAAGATCGGACGCCATGACCTTCATCGCGCGCAGGAGCGCGGCGGTCTTCCAGTCGCCTTCCGCGCCGAACCCGTATCCGTCGGCCATGAGGCGCTGAACGGCGATGCCCGGCAGCTGGCGAAGCCCGTGCAGGTCTTCGAATGTGGTTGTAAATCCGGAAAACCCGCCGGCCTCGAGGAAGGCACGCAGCCCGAGCTCGATCCTCGCGGCATCGCGGAGCGAATCGTGACGGTCGCCCCCGCGAACGAGCTCCGCGGTCAGACGATAGGTCGCGTCATATTCAGCGCAGAGCGCGTCGATCGAGGCGTCGCCGACGTCGCCGACCGCATTTACGAGGTCGCCGACACCGTGCGTGTTCACCGAAAATCCGAACTTCATCTCGGCCGAGACCTTGTCGCCATCGGTGACGGCGACCTGACGCATATTGTCGCCGAAGCGGACAAACTTCGCGCCCTGCCAGTCGTGCCACGCGCGGGCGGCGCGCATCCATGCGCCGATGCGTTCGAGAACCTCGCCGTCCTGCCAATGGCCGACAACGACCTTGCGGGCAAGCCGCATGCGCGTGTGAATGAACCCCGCTTCGCGGTCGCCGTGGGCGGACTGGTTGAGGTTCATGAAATCCATGTCGATCCCGGCCCACGGCAGGTCTCGGTTGAACTGCGTGTGCAGGTGCAGGAACGGTTTGCGCAGAACCGAAAGCCCGCCGATCCACATTTTTGAGGGCGAGAACGTGTGCATCCAGAGGATGAGACCGGCGCAGGACGCGTCGCTGTTGGCCTCGAGCATCAGCGTCCGGATGGCGTCCGGCGAGATGAGGACGGGCTTGAAGACAACCTTGAGCGGGATCGCTGGCGATCCGTCGAGGCCGGCCGCGATGGCCTGCGAGTTGGCGGCAACCTGCCGCAGGGTTTCCGGGCCGTAGAGGTGTTGGCTGCCGGTGACGAACCAGATTTCGGGAGTTTTCATTTGCTTGATGTTTCTTTGATGGAGAGGAGATCTTTCATGGTGCGGGAGAGGTCGGCGGTGCGGGAGACGGCGCCGAATGCGTCGTGCAGGCCGAGGTAGAGATTATAGAGCTTGTCGTAGGTTTTGCGGTTTGCAGCGATCGGCTTGAATTCGATGTCCTTCACCGAAGTCATCTTCCGCTGTGCCGACGGGAAGTCGCAGTGCTCGCCCGCGAGGACAGCCGCCGAGACCGCGGCACCGAGCGCGCACGCCTGGCTCGACCCGGCGACCAGCATCGTACGTCCGGTCACGTCCGCATAAATCTGCATGAGGAGCGGGCTTTTCTCGGCGATTCCGCCGGCGCAGACGATCCGCTTCACCGGCACACCGAATTTTTCAATCCGCTCGACGATCGCCCGAGCGCCGAACGCGGTGGCTTCGATCAACGCGCGGTAGATTTCCGCTCGCGTTGTGTGCAGGGTCGTCCCGACCAGCAGCCCGGTGAGCATCGGATCCACGAGGATCGTGCGGTTGCCGTTGTTCCAGTCGAGGGCCAGGAGACCGCTCCCGCCCGGCTTCTGCGCCGCCGCTTCCTTCTCGAGGGCGGAATACAGCTTTGCATCGCCCTTGCAGATGCCGCCGACCCACCATTTGAAAATGTCGCCGACTGCCGACTGGCCGGCCTCGACGCCGTAAAAGCCCGGCAGGATCGCACCCTTGACGATGCCACAGATCCCCGGGATATCGGCGATCTTCTTGGTGGCTGGGACGACCGCGCAGTCGCAGGTCGAGGTGCCGATCACTTTGACGAGCGTCCCCTCGGCGACGCCGCTTCCAATCGCTCCGTAGTGGACGTCCATCTCACCGATCGCGATCGGGATGCCCTCCGGAAGCCCGAGCCGCTGCGCCCACTCCGGGGAAAGGTTCCCCGCGCTCGCGGTCGCGTCGTGGGCTTCAGTGAAGAGCCGGTCGCGCAGCGCGGCCAGCTTCGGATCAAGCATCGCCAAAAACTTTTTGTCCGGAAGCCCGCCCCACTCGTCGCAGTAGAGCGCCTTGTGTCCGGCCGCACAGACCCCGCGTTTGACCTTCACCGGATCGGTGACGCCGGCAAGCACCGCCGGCACCCAGTCGCAGAGCTCGACCCAGGAATAGGCCGCGCCAAAAGCGGCGGGATCGACTTTGAGGCAATGCCAGATCTTGCTCCAGAACCACTCGGAGGAATACGTGTTCCCGCACTTGGCAATGTACTGAGGGCGGTGCTTCGCGGCGAGCTCGGTGATCCGGGCTGCCTCTTTCCAGCCGGTGTGGTCCTTCCAGAGCCAGCACTGGGCGTTGAGGTTCTTCCTCCACTTCGGCAGCGTCCCGAGCGCGCGGTTCTTCTCATCAACCGGAATCGGGCTCGACCCGGTGCTGTCCACGCCGATGCCCACGACGTTGTCCGCGCGGAATCCCCGCTTTTTCCCCGCCTCTGCCAGCGCGCCGCGCACGCTTTGCTCCAGGCCTGTGAGGTAGTCGCCCGGATGCTGCCGCGCGAGATGGTGGTCCTTCGGGTCGAGGAGGATGCCCTCCTTGCCGCCGGGATAGTTCACGACGCACGAGCCGAATTCCGCGCCGTCTTCACACCGCACGACCAGCGCGCGGACCGAGTTGCTTCCGTAATCGATTCCGAGGGAGAATTTCATGACGCGGGCATTCTTCTCCGGATCGCCGGACTTGTAAATACCCGCATGACTTGACAGTAATGTGTGCACCATGTCCGACAAGTCCCAGCCGGCCACAATGACCGACGTCGCCCGGGCGGCGGGCGTCTCAAAAAACACGGTTTCCCTGGCCTTGAAAAACGATCCGCAGATCCCGCCGCGGACGCGGGCGCGGATCGCGAAGATCGCTGCCGGCCTGGGCTACCGGAAAAACGCGACGGTCGCGCTGCTTATGGCCGAGCTCCGCAAGAACCGGCAGGCGGGCGCACACGCGACGCTGGCGCTCGTCAACGCGCATCACGACCGCCGGGCGTTTGTGCGGCACCCGACGATCCCCGCCTACGTCGAGGGCTGCCGCCGCCGCGCGGCGCAGCTCGGTTACGGGCTGGACGAATTCTGGCTCCAGGACCCCGCGCTGGACGGGGCGAAGCTGAACGGCATCCTGCGTGCGCGGGGGATCCGCGGGCTCGTGGTCGTCGGCCTTATGCGCGGCAACCGGCTGCCCGCAAAATTTCTTTCCACCTGGGAGCAATTCCCCTGCGTCGTCACGGGGGTCCGCACGCGCGAACCCGCGCTGTCGTTTGCCTGCGCCGACCACCACGATCTGACCCGGACCGCGGTCGAGCGGGCCTGCGCGCTGGGATACAGGCGGCCAGGGCTTGTGCTCGACGGAACGATCGACCAACTGGTGGACGGGCGATTCAGCGCAGGATTCCATATCGCCCAAAGGGACCTGCCGCTACGGCAGCGGCTGCGACCGTTTTACCGGGTTGCCGAGGCGCGGGAGAACGCGAGCATTTTTAAGGATTGGATGGGGCGGCAGCGACCCGACGTGATCCTCACCCTCTACAACGAAGTGAGGGACTGGCTGCAGGCGATCCCGCTGCGGGTGCCGCGCGACGTGGGCCTCGTCCAGCTCGAGTGGCGCAAGTCGGATCCCCGGTGGGCAGGCATGAACCAGCACAACGACATCGCCGGCGAGGCGGCGATCGAGATGGTCATTGCCATGATCCAAAACGGAGAATCCGGCATCCCGGCATTTCCTAGGTCCACGCTCATCGGCAGCACATGGGTGGACGGCCCGAGCGTCGCCATCCGCAGCAGCTGATCCCGCTGCACGCGGTGGACAAGCGCGCAGCGCGTGCGTATGGTCCCCGCATGTTCAGCAACGGCCGGGGCGGGCAGGTTTCCGTCGTCAAAGTTTTGGTGGGAATCAACGCGGCGGTATTCCTCCTGGAGTCGCTCTTTGCCGGGGGGCACACACGGTGGATCAACGCTCTGTTCGGCCTGAGCCTGAGCGGCCTCTCCCACGGTATGGTCTGGCAGCTGATCACCTACCAGTTTCTCCATGCCGGCCTCTTTCACATCATGGCCAACATGTTCGGTCTCTGGTTCGCCGGACGCGTGCTGGAGAACCTCATGGGACCCTGGCGCTTTCTCGTTTTTTATCTGGCCTGCGGGGTCGCTGGTGGCCTGCTCCAGATCCTTCTCGTTCCCGGACCACTGCTCATCGGCGCATCCGGCGCGGTGTGCGGGGTGGTGGCCGCATTCGCCGCCCTCTACCCCGAGCTCCAGATCACGGCGCTGCTCTTCTTTGTCATTCCGATCCGGATGCGGGCGAAATGGCTCGGTTATGGCATCATTATCGTCTCCGTCGTGCTGATCGTAACCGGTCTCGGCGGGGACATCGGGAATGCTGCGCACCTCGGCGGTGCGCTCGCCGGCTACGCCTACGTCTGGTTCGGACGCCGACCGCGGTTCAAGGTCGTCCGCTGAACGCGAACAATCCCATCGACTCCGGGCGGGAAGTCGGACAGGCTCACTCCATGTCCGATGAAATCCTTCCCGACCTGCAGGCGTGCGTGCTTTGCGAAGACGTGCGCCAGGAGGCGAGCGGCCAGCAGACGCTGGTGGGCATCATTGGAATCATCCCTTCACCGGTGATGCCGATCGGTTTTTTCAAGCTCTGCCTGTGGACGCGCTGGTGTGGCGGGGAGGGCAATTTCACTCAGCAGTCGGCGATTCTCAACCCGGATGACGACGAGCCGATTGCGGAGAGCGAAGTGCAATTTTCGCTCCCTGCGCTGGACGCCCATGCGACGAACGTGCACGTCTTCGGCGGGCTCCAGTTTCCCAAGCACGGGATCTACACCGTCGAGGTGAAGCTCGACGGCGAACTGCGGCTGCGGTTTCCGCTGCCGGTTGTGGCTGTGCTCCCCGGCCCGGCCGCTTAAGCCGTCAAGCCAGGATGAGCCGGATCCCTCCGGCCAGCGAGAACAGGATCATCAGCCACTCAAAAACCTCCTGGTTGATCATCCCGAGCAGCGACCTTCCGGCAGCCACGCCAGCGAGGATGGCTGGCACAAGCACCAGATCCAGCAGGAGCGAGGAAGGGTTGATGAGCCCCATCGAGATGCTGAACGGCACCTTGAGCATGTTCACAATAAAGAAAAACCATGCGGCGGTGCCGACGAACTCGTATTTCGGAAGCCGGCAAGCGAGCAGATAGATCGTCATGACCGCTCCGGCGGCATTCGCCAGCATCGTTGTCAGCCCGGCCGCCCAGCCGACCGGCCAGGCGATGGCCGGATGTTCGGCGGCGGCGGCAGGGAGACGACGGGAAAGTTTCTGGAGCACGGTCAGCACCAGCAGGGCCACGACCATCCAGCCGATCACCGGGGCGAACACCCCGTCGGGGATCAGGGGCATGAGCAGCCACCCGCTCACGATGCCCAGCACAGCGGGGGGCAGAAGTTTGAGCAGATGCCTCCAGATAGTAAACCGCCGGAACGCATGAACCGCAAAAACGTCGGCGACGATCAGGAGCGGAAGCACGGCACCCGTGGATTCGCGCGCCGGCATCACGTTCGCCATCAGCAGGACGGCGACCATGCCGACTCCGCCGAATCCCGTCTTGCTCAGCCCGATGCAGACCGCCGCGGCTGCGGCGCACGCCCACTGGGTTGCTGAGAGTTCGGAGAGTATCACGGCGAGCAGGCTGTCGAACCCGGCACCCCGAGTCCAACGGAAACATCCACCCCCCGGCGGCTAGCGGTTCGCATCCCAGACAGCGTTCACACGCTGGACGCCATCGACACCGAGAGCGGCGGAGATGGCGGCTGCGGCTTCCGCGGGTGTGAGCGTGCCTGCCATGGGTATCGTGACCGTCCCCTCCTTGAGCGTGGTCCGCTCGGAGACACCGGGCGGGATCGCCCTCTGCGTTTTCAGCTTGCCGCGGATCTTGCTCAGTGCGATCGCCTCCTCAAAAAGCGACGGCCGCGCGATCGTCCCCGGGTTTTTCACGATGACCTGGACCGGGGACGGCTCGGAAACAATATACCGGCGCTTGAGAAGCGAAGCCGTCCGGTTCGCCGTCGTCGGTTCCGGAGCGGATGATTCCTGCGGAGGCCCGGATACGCGCGGGGGCTCGGGTACCGGCTGGACGCTCGCAACGGTGGCCGCAGGCGGCAAAGGCATGACAGCCGGGACAAGCGCCGGCCCGCCGGAGGATCCGGTCGACCTGGTGACACCGGTTTGTCCGGCCTTCGGAGCCTGCACTGCGGCGGTCTGCCGGCCGGCGCAACCGCCGCAAGCCAGCAAGGCAAGACCGGCGGCGGCGGGCAAAATCGTTTTCGCAAACTGTAACACCCCGCTTTCTTGGCATGCGCGCATGCGATGTTCCAGCGTATTGTTTGCGTGCGGAAGGAATCCGTCCCCCGCCCGGCGGTCCGCCTGCCGCCTTGACTCGGAACCGATCGCTCGTATTTGTTGCGGGGTGATTATCCGGACCATCCATTTCCCCGGCAGCGCCCGGGTCTTCGAAAATTGCCGGATTCCGGGATGCCGGCCGGAGCATTTTTGTGTGATCCGGAACCCAAGCCATGGACTTTGACCCCCTGATCCCCGAGGCCCTGCTCGGCTGCGGGGCCGAGACCGCGGTGATTCTCGGCAGCGGGCTCGGCCCCTTCGCATCCCGGCTGGAGCCTCTGGCAGAAGTTGATTTCCGCGAGGTTGCCGGCCTGCCGGTCTCCGCCGTGCCCGGGCATGCCGGGCGCTTCTCCGCTGTCCGGCTTGGAGGTCATCCGGTCCTGATCGTCCAGGGCCGTGTACATCTCTACGAGGGATGGACTGCGGAGGAAACGACGCGAAGCATCCGTTTTCTTCACCGGCTCGGGATTAGAAAACTGGTCATCACCAATGCCGCGGGCTCAATGAACCCCGACTTTGCGCCGGGCAGCTGGATGCTGATCACCGACCACCTAAACCTGACCGGACGGTCCCCCCTGCGCGGGGAGGACGGATTCATTGACATGAGCGACGCCTACTGCCCGGCACTGCGGGATCGTTTCCGCTTGGCGGCGGAGGCGCTCGGCATGGCCTTGCACGAGGGCATCTATGCAGCGGTGTCCGGGCCGCAATATGAGACGCCGGCAGAGGTGCGGATGCTCCGCCTTCTCGGCGCCGATGCCGTCGGGATGTCCACGGTTCTTGAAGTCATCCAGGCCCGCGCGCTCGGTCTCCGCGTGGCCGCATTGTCCTGCCTGACAAACTGGGCGGCCGGCCTCGCCCGCGGGCCGATCGGACACGACGAGGTGGTGTCGGCCGGCCGTGGATCCGCCGGTCCGCTTCTCGCACTTCTGGAAGCTACGATTGCGGAGATTTGACGCCCACCCGCCGACCCCGCGCCAGCGCGCCTCCCGCAACCAAACATGCAGCCAGCACCACCAGTGCGCCGGCAGAAGGCTCGGGCACCGGAATCACCCTCATGGCCACACTGAAATTCTGATAGAACCAGTTCTCCTCAGTAAATGGCAGAATCTGAACACCCGGCGGCGGGAGGTGTCCGTCGATATTGCCATCCAGTGGATATCCGTTCGCATTGATGGCCTGGGTATCAAAGATGGCGGGCGTGTTGTCGTGGCTGCTAATAACCAGCGGCACGTTGGACGGAGACCCGTCGGCATTCGTGCCGTAGGCTCCCAGCCATAGGACAACGTGGGCAATCGATCCCAGCGCCCCCTTCATATACAGCAAATCTCCCGGCTGAAGCTGGGAGATCACTCCGTTGAGGCTGCCCGGAGCATTCTGTCCGGCCAGCCCGAAGTTCGGGCTCTCAAAAAACGTGGGCGTGATCACCGTGCCATTCGAACTCAGCAGCGGCGCTGTGGGGATCGCCCCGGGCCCGAGAGGAATCGGAGCCCCGCCGCTGTTGACGAAGCTGATCTGGTTCGGGGTGCCCGAGTGCATCTGCGTCCCCAGAGCAATGTTGTAGACATATGCGGCGAAGTCCGTGCAATCGATCCCCGGCTGCGGCGAGCCGTAGGTGGCCTGATAGGGATTCGGTTCGACCTGGGTCAGGTTTCCATTAAAAAGCTGCTGGGTGCTCTGGAGCGTGGCGCCGTTGCTGACGGCATTCCAGTCAAAGGTGTAGCCGGGGTTTCCGGGAACATTGAAAGGATGCGCCGGGTCGAAGGTCGGAAGATGAAGGTGTTGGTAGTGCGTGCCGATCATCTGCTGCGCGGCCTGCAACACGCGCTGCTGCATCCATGTGGATTCTCCCACGCCCACCGGCACACTGTTGATCGGGACGCTGAATGTGTTATTCCCCCGGTCGGACTGCAGGTCGGAGGCCACCGTGACCGCATTTCCACTCAGCGAACCGACGGAAAACAGCATCGGATTGGTGGGACCATATGATGGGTACATGGGCGACTGCGGATATGCTGTGGCATACCAGTCGGCGGGCGCCGGATTGGACGAGGCATTCATCGTCGCGGTCCGGCCCGCAAAATCCGTCGTCCATGTCCCAATTTGCGGATCCAGACTGATTTTAAACGGGCTTGTGTAGGTCTGCCCGGAGGCAGAACTCATGAAACCCATGAGCGCTCCCAGGCCGATCAAAAATGCCGGAGGAAATTTTCCGCAAATTAGTTTGATGCGCGTCAAGTTCATGAACGAGCGCCCATACTCGTTTGCCCGGCAATTTGTCAAGCAATTTGGGGCTCTAGCCCGGGAGCCCTTTGAGCATCTCGGCGTTCGTCGGATATTTACGCAGGAAGAAGAGCAGGCGCTCGATCGCCTCGATCGGCTTGTGCCCTGCAAGCCCGCGGCGGATCACATTGATCTTGTGGAGATCCTCCTCGTTCAGGAGCAGCTCCTCGCGGCGGGTGCCGGAAAGGAAGATGTCCACGGCCGGGTAGATCCGCTGGTCGCTGATCTTGCGGTCGAGCACGAGCTCCATGTTGCCGGTGCCCTTGAACTCCTGGAAAATGAGCTCGTCCATCCGGCTGTTTGTCTCGATGAGCGCGGTGGCCATGATCGTGAGCGAGCCGGCCTCCTCTGTGTTGCGGGCCGCCGCGAATAGCTTGCGCGGGATTTCGAGCGCGCGGGCGTCGACGCCGCCGGACATCGTGCGTCCGCCGCCACCCTGGGCGTTGTTGAACGCGCGGCCGATACGGGTGAGCGAGTCCATGAGGACGAAGACATCCTTGCCCATCTCGACCAGGCGCTTGGCGCGCTCGATGGCAAGCTGGGCGATCCGCGTGTGGGTCTTGATATCGCTGTCGTTCGAGCTGGCCATGAGCTCGGCGGTCGGCACGGTGCGGCGGATTTCGGTGACCTCCTCCGGGCGCTCGTCCACGAGCAGGATGATGAGCTTCATCTCGGTGTGGTTTTTCACCACGGCGTCTGCGATATGCTGGAGAAGCGTGGTCTTTCCGGTACGCGGAGGGGCAACGATGAGCCCGCGTTGGCCTTTGCCGACCGGGGTCATCAGGTCCATGACGCGGGTGGTGTAGCGCTCGGGCACTGTCTCCAGGCGGATGCGCTTGTTCGGGTTGATCGTCGTGAGTTCCTCGAAGACCGGCAGGTTTTGGAAGTTGTCCGGATCCTCACCTTCAAGTTCGGTGAGACGGAAGAGCTGCGGACCGCGGTTGCCGCGGCGGGTCTCGCCGCGGATCCACATCCCGTCGCGCAGGGCGTATTTCCTGACGATCTCGGGCGTGACAAAAATGTCGTTGTTCGACTGAGCGTAGTTCCGCTTGGACTCGCGCAGGAAACCGAATCCCTTTCCGGAAACTTCGACGATCCCCTCGGCATAAACGGGAGGTGCAGGCGGGGGCGGGGGGGTCGCAGGCTGAACCGGAGCGGGCGGCGGCAAGGCCGGCGCAGGCTGCGGGGCAGAAACCGGGGCGGAGGAATTTCCGGCCTCAGGCGTTGAATCGTTGGCCGTCACGGGCACAGGAGCCGGCGGCTGGGCGGAGGGTTCGCCCTCCGGCGCTGGCGCAGCCGTCTGCGCAACATCGGGCGCTTCGCCGCCGGCTGCCGCAACCTTGCGTCTCCGGGGCGGACGCGGAGGGCGGGGGGCGCGGATCCGCCGCGGACGGGTGGCGCCGGCGGGAGCGGCTGGCTGGGATTCTGGGGATTCCGGCACGGGGGCCGGGTGATTCGGTTCTTCGGTCATGATAAAATTCGGGATTTTGTCCCTCGGGAAATTACGGTGCGGCCATTTTCCTGGCCGGTCAGAAAACTGATTCTAATCGGGATGAGTGGGTCCGGCACCCGGGGCAAAACTCCGCCGTCCGGAAAAAATTTAATGTCTTTCGACTGTGTGGGTTTGGACGGCGTGCGCGGAGAAGAATCCGCGCCACGAATCGTCGTAACAGGATTGAGATAAACGCCGGCACCCGCGGATGTCAATTTATTTCCTGCCACTTTTTCGGGCGGACGCAGGATCGTCTCTTCAATAAATCCGGACTCGCATTGGATGGAGCTCGGGTGGTATGGATGACGGGTGAGCGAATTGAAGCCGGTGCGCGTGCGCGCCAAATTTTTCTTTGAGGGCGAGCGGAAGTTTTTCATCAAGGGGGTGACCTACGGACCCTTTGCACCGGATGCGAACGGAGAGTATTTCGGCACGCCGGAATCGGTGGCGCGCGACCTGGATCTGATGGTCGAGGCCGGTGTGAACCTCGTCCGGATTTACTACGTGCCATCGAAGTGGTTCCTCGACCTCTGCGCCGAGCGGGGGATCCGGGCGCTCATCTCGATCCCTTGGGCCGAGCACCTCGAATTTTTGAAGGACTCAAAAATCCGCGCTGAGGCCGAGAAGGCGGTGCGCGACGGCGTCTCGAAAAATTCCGGCCACCCGGCGGTGTTCGGCTACCTCGTCGGGAACGAGATCCCAACGACGATGGTCCGGTGGCTCGGCGCGCGGCAGGTCACCGAGTTTGTCGAGCACCTCATCAACATCGGCCGCAAGGCCGACCCGCGGGCGCTGTTCTCCTACGCGAGCTATCCGCCAACCGAATACCTCC
The DNA here is from genome assembly GCA_964467415.1 of uncultured Chthoniobacterales bacterium. Taxonomy (GTDB): domain Bacteria; phylum Verrucomicrobiota; class Verrucomicrobiia; order Chthoniobacterales; family Terrimicrobiaceae; genus CAYXRX01. Next base: position 46,842 of record CAYXRX010000001.1, on the reverse strand, counting down.
TCCCGCAAAACAGCGACTTCGTCACGTTCAACGTCTACCTGCACCGGCAGGAGGATTTTGAGAAATACCTCGCGCGCCTGCAGAACCTCGCCGACGACAAGCCGCTCATCCTCGGGGAATTCGGCATGGACACGATCCGGCATCCCGAGGAGGAGCAGGCGGAGATGATCCGCTGGCACGTCGAAAGCGTCGTCCGCGGCGGGCTCGCCGGCACGATCATCTACGCGTGGACCGACGAATGGTTCCGCGGCGGCCAGGAGATCCTCGACTGGGCGTTCGGGCTCGTGCGCCGCGACCGCACGAAAAAGAAGGCGTTCGAGACGGTGAAGAGTCTTTTCTTCGGCGAGGGCTCGATGTCCTCCCGGGTCAAGCTGCCGTCGTATCCGAAGACCTCGGTCGTCGTGTGTTCCTACAACGGCGGCAAGACGCTCGAGCGCTGCCTCGAATCGCTCAAGCATGTGGACTACCCCGACTACGAGGTCGTTCTCGTGGACGACGGCTCGAAGGACGACACGCAGGAGATCGCGGCGCGGCATCCCTGGATCGTCAACATCCGGCAGGAGAACAAGGGACTGAGCTTCGCGCGCAACGTGGGCGCCCGGGCGGCGAAGGGCGACATCATCGTCTATACCGACAGCGACTGCATGGCCGACCCCGACTGGCTCTACTACCTCGTCGGCACGCTCCTGAGCGGCGATTACGCCGGCGTCGGCGGCCCGAACATTTCTCCGCCCGCCGAGAACTGGGTCCAGGCGTGCGTGTCGGCCGCGCCGGGCGGGCCGAGCCACGTCCTCCTCACCGACGTCGTGGCCGAGCACATCCCGGGCTGCAACATGGCATTCCACCGCTGGGCGTTCGAGCAGGTGGGCGGCTTCGATCCGGAATACCGCAAGGCCGGCGATGACGTGGATTTCTGCTGGCGGCTCCAGCAGTCGGGCGGAGTCATCGCATTCAGCCCGGCGGCGATCGTGTGGCACTACCGGCGCTTCACTCTCAAAGCGTTCCAGAAGCAGCAGGAAGGCTACGGCGAGGCTGAGTCGATGCTGAGGTTCCACCACCTCGTCTTCTTCGGACCGACCGGAACGGCCAAGTGGAAAGGCCAGATCTACGGGGCCCCGCGGTTCACATGGCTCGTGAACAAGCCGGTCATCTACCACGGCGTCTTCGGCGAGGGCCTCTTCCAATCGATCTATCCCACGCCCCAGTCGGACGTCGCTGCGTATCTGAGCAGCATTGAGTGGGTGGCACTCACGCTCTTTATTTTTGCGGTCTCGATCCCGCTGCCGTTCCTCCGCATCGTCCCCTACCTGATGTTCGGCGGCACCCTTCTCGTCGCGCTTTCCTACATGATTCACGCCCGGCTGGAATCGAAGCACGACACGATTCCGGCGCGGTTGCTGGTCGCGTTCCTCGCGCTTGCGCAGCCACTCGTCCGGGGATGGGCGCGCTACTTCACCTGGCTGAAATTCAAGCGGACCCCGCCGGCGGTCATCGCCAGCGAAGAGAAGGACTTCACTCCGGTCCGCGGGAGCATCTCCCACCTCAGGTTCTGGAGCGAGAACGGCCACGGCCGCGAGCGCCTCCTGCAGGAGATCGTGCAGTCGCTTGAGAACGAAGGCTGGAACTACTCGACCGACACCGGCTGGAAGGACTGGGACCTCCAGATCTACGGAAGCTTCTGGTGGGGGGTCAAGCTGCGCACGGTCACCGAATACCACGGCGGTCCGAAGTGCCTCACGCGCGTGCACCTCGGGTCCCGCATGGTCGCAACGACCTTCCTGATCAATCTCATCCTCCTGTGCATCCTCGCTTACCGGCAGTTCCCGGAGCCTCATGCGGACTGGCTTTTCTGGGCGCCGTATCTGATTTTCCTCTACGTCCTCCTCCGGCGGATCTGGCGGCTGAAGCGCCGCGTGGCGGATCTCGTCGGCGCCGCGGCCACCCGCTGCGGGCTTGCCCGGATGGGGAAAAAAGGCGTGATCAAGTAGATCCCGGCGCATGAGCCGACCCGTTGCCGACTTCCATTACGATCTCCCGGAGGAACTCATCGCCACCCGTCCGGCCGCCGACCGGGACGGATCGCGCATGCTTGTCGTCGATCGGTCCGGCCACACGATCACGCACCGCCACTTCCGCGATTTCCCGGCGCTGCTCGCCCCCGGCGATCTGGTCGCCCTCAACGACTCGCGCGTCATCAAGGCCCGCCTGCTCACGGAGGGCGGGCGCATCGAGATTTTTCTACTCGAGGCCCTCGGCGCCAACCGCTGGAAATGCCTCACCCGTCCCGGCCGCAAGATGCGAGTCGGGGCGACCGTTGCCATCGCCGGCACCGTGGCCCGCGTCGACGACGTCCTCCCCGGTGGAGAGCGGATCATCGCGTTCCGCGAGGCACCCGACCTCGACAAATTCGGCCACATGCCGCTGCCCCCGTATTTCCACCGCGACTCGGACGACACCGACGACGAGCGCTACCAGACCGTCTACGCCGGCCGGCCGGGCTCGGTCGCCGCGCCAACCGCCGGTCTGCATTTCACTCCGGCCCAGCTCGCCGCCATCCCGCATGTCTTTCTGACCCTCCACGTCGGAGCCGGAACGTTCCTGCCGGTCAAGGCCGCCACTGTCGAGGAGCACGAGATGCACGAGGAATGCTACGAGATCCCCGCCGCCTCGGCGTCCGCTCTCAACGCCGCACGGAGGATCGTCGCGGTCGGCACCACCGTCACGCGCGTGCTGGAGTCCCAGCCGCCGGGCCCCCTCGCCGCCCGCTCGGGCCGAACAGATATTTTCATCTATCCGCCCTACGACTTCGAGCGGGTCGGCGCTCTGCTCACCAATTTCCATCTCCCCTGCTCGACCCTCCTCATGCTCGTCTGCGCCTTCGCCGGCTACGATCTGACCATGCGCGCCTACGCCGAGGCGATCCGCGAACGCTACCGGTTCTTCAGCTACGGCGATTGTATGCTGATTCTCTGACCGGCTTGCTTTTGACTTTGGTAAGCTTACGCTGCACGGCATGAACAGCGATGCCATTTCAAGCAAGTGTCTGAGCGGCAAAGTGGCGGTTGTCACCGGAGCGGCTCGGGGGATCGGAAGGGCGGCCGCTGTGGCTCTCGCCCGAGCAGGCGCCCACATCGCAGGCCTCGACATCTGCGCCCCCGTGAGCCCGAAATCCGGGGTCGAACCGGCAACGGTGTCGGATCTTGAGGAAACCGGACGCCTCGTTCAGGCGGCGGGTGCCCGCTGGACAGCCGGAATCCTCGACCAGCGCGACCTGACGGCGCTGCGGACCGCGTCGGAACAGATCGCAGCCGACCACGGCGGGATCGACATCGTTTTTGCAAATGCCGGCATCCAGGCATTCAAGCCCCTGCTCGAAATGGAGGATGACGACTGGAGCATCCAGATCGACGTGAACCTCACCGGCACCGCCAACGTGATCCGGGCTTTTGCTCCCCACCTTGTGAAGCGCGGTGGCGGTCGCATCATCGTCACCTCCTCCACGCAAGGCCGCCACGGCACGCTCAACGGCTCCGCCTACTCGGCTTCGAAGTGGGGGATCCTCGGGCTGATGAAGTCCGCCGCCCTTGAGCTCGGCCGCCACGGAATCACGGTCAACGCGGTCATCCCCGGCCTCATCGACACCCCGCTCACCCGCCACAAGGAACGCTACGAACAGGCACTCCAGGTCGCCAACCGGACGGCTGAACCCGGAGATCTGGAAAGCGTGGCCAAAGCCATCCTCTCCGGCAGGTCGCCGCTCGGCGTCCCATGGATCGAGCCCGATGATATTGCTCCGGCCGTTGTCTTCCTGGCCTCCGACGCGGCCCGCATGGTCTCTGGCGCAACCTTCGACGTCACCGGCGGCGACAGTGCCAACAACGCAGCCTGAGACGGGCCCGAGGCGCGGGGCGAAGCCCCCTTCCCATCCAGACACCGATCCGGCAGGCGACTAATCTTTGGGAACAAAGTCCGCCACCGGGCGGATCATAATGTAGGTGGGAATATTCTCCGCCGGATGGATTGATGCCAGAAGAGCGGTCACCGCTCCCCGGTCGTCGAGAAAGACCTGCGGCCGCTCGATCCCCCGGACAGCGAGGGCTTTTCCACCGGTCGTCGGGACAGGATCCCTCTGCGACCAGACCGGAACCTGCGAGTCGAGCGTATAGTTCACTCCATCCTTGGAGGTATAGAAGACCACCGCCTTCTGCACCCCGGTGACTTTCCCCTCCCAGTCGGTGCAGATCACGTTGTATTGGTTGTTCGCCCACCAGATCGTCGGATCCTCCAGTTCGAAATTGTTGGGAAGCCGGTTCCCGCGGTCGCCCACGAGGCGGTAGGGTCCGTCCACGCTATCCGCCTCGAAGGCCTGCATGTAGGCGTCCCACGCGCCATCTTTTTTTTCCTTCGGCTTGAATTTTCCGACCGCGTAAGCGCTGCCGTCGGCCCGTACCATCAGCGCCGGGTTGTTCGTAAAAAGAACTGGCTTGGGAACCGGAACCCAGGGGCCGTCGATGGCATCGGAATAGGCAAACCCGGTCTTCCACTCGGGGATCCCCAGGTGGTAGAGCAGGAACTTTGATCCGACTTTCATCACCTTCGGGTTATGCACCGCCTGTTTGGCCCACGGGTGCCTGGCCGGGTCGAGCACGACCTCCTGAAACGTGTAGGGCCCGAAAAGCGACTTCGACGTCGCCCGGATCACGTGGCTGTGCATCCATCCCTTCATCCCTCCGGCTGCAGGCCAGCGGGAAGCGAAAAGGTGGTAGGTATCACCGACCTTGATCACCGAAGGATCCCACAGGTAATACCCGTCCATCTTGAAGATCGCGGTTTCCGGAACCGGCCGAAGGGCGTCCCTCAGCGGGCTGCCGGCGGGGTGGCTGACTCTCAGGTCCTTCGGCAGCCGGGGCTGGGACGGCACGGCGCTTTCCGGCTGCGAAAAGACCGGAACAACAGCTGCAACAAGAGAAAGAAGGAGGGGGATACGCGCGAAGTGCATAGCGCACCATCCTAATGCATCCGGCATGGCGTGGCAACAAACGCCGCCAGTCACGTCGTCAGTGTTCACCCTTGATCGGGTCGCACCGCCCGCAGTATGGTCCGCGCATGTCACCCGAAAACAGCATCCCGTTTCCGCTGCTGATCGTGGTCGGCGTCGGCGCAATCATCCTCCTGATCGTGGTATTCAGGATCCTCGAGAAAAAGCGCACAGCCGCCCTCGAGGCTTTGGCACAGAACCTCGGGATCCCGTTTTCGCCCGGCCCGCATCCCGCTCTGCTCCCGAAATACGAACATATCGGCGGGCTCAAGAATGGCGACAACCGGCGAACCGAGAACGTTTTTGCCGGAACCTATCGCGACCACGCTGTCACTGCTTTCGAATACCACTACACAACCGATTCCCGCGACTCCGACGGACGCCGCGAAACCGACACCCATTACCGCCACGCCATCATCCTCGACCTCGGGCGGTCGTTTCCGCCGCTCACCATTGTCCCGGAGGATCTCCTTTCAAAAATTGCGCAGGCGTTCGGCAATGAGGATATCGACTTCGACTCGCCGGATTTCTCGCGCCGCTATTGCGTGCGCTCGCCCGACAGAAATTTCGCGTCGGCATTTTGTGGTCCGGCTGTAATCGAGTTGCTGCTCAGTCGGCCCGGCACCCGCCTGGAGGTGGCCGACCGCTCGTTGGCGTTTGTAGCTGAGGGACGGTTCCAGCCCGACGCCCTCGCCGGCAAAATCGACTTCTCTATCGAACTCCGCTCCCGCCTGCCCAGCGAACTCTTCGCGCGCGCGTGACCATGCGTGGGGGGGATGGCGACCGGATCGTGGACGGCGCATCACCCGGAGATGGTTCGCTTAGGGCAGGACCTCGATCAGGAACTTCGTGCTGGGACCGGGCTGACCGGTGGCGATCGGGCTGACTGCGTGGCCGCCGAGCGAGAGGCTCTGGATGTCCTGGGCAACGATGCCGCTCTGGACGGAGGCGGAAGCGAGGCCCTGGATCACAATTTTTGCAATGCTGGAGGCGATCGTCGAGCCGCTGGGTTTGGTGAGGCCGGTCCCGGACCCGCTCCCCCAGTTGCCGGAGCTCGCAGTGAAATTGTTGGCGCCCGCCGCGATGCTGGAATTGAGGAAGCCGCCAACGACTTTCACCGTGCCGATCTGTGCGCTGCCGCCGTTCGTTCCGCCATCGCCGTTCATCGTCGTTCCTCCGATATCGTAGCCCGCCAGGATGTTGGCGTAGCTTACCGTCCCACCGACCGTGAGCGATTTGATCGCCAGATTCGAGCCCTTGGTTTTCGTGATATCTCCCTGGCCGGTGATGAGTACGAACTGCGAGGAGTTGCCGGTGATGTTGCCCTTGACCACCATGGTATCGATGATTCCGGCCCGCACCGAGCCGAGCATCATATTCGTATCGTTGAAAGCCGTGCCGGCGGTGATCTGGCCGAGCGTGAGCGACTTCAGCGTGCCGCCCACCTGGATGTAGCCGGACTGCACAATGCCGGCCATCGATGCGGTTCCCCCATAGATCCCGCCTTTGATGTCGATGCTGTTCGCATTGCCGCTAAAATAGATGTAGCCGCTGTAAGATGCGTCACCGGCTCCGCTCAGATTCCCGTTCACGACGAGCTTGCCTTTCAGCGTGTCCGCGTAGATGCCGGCAGAGTTGGCGCTGAACCCGTCAATGTCCCCGCCGATCGTCAGATCGCCGATGGCGCCGACCTTGAAGAGGCCGGTTTCTCCGCCGGCTCCGCTGTGGATGCCTCCGCCGATCACAGCCTTCGGGACAGATGCCGCTAGAATGGATCCGGTCCGGTTGCCCGCCCCCCCATCCAAATCACCGCCCAGGCTAACTGACTTGCTGATCGGCCCGGATGTATAAATCACGCCGGAATCGTCGCTCGCCCCGCCGATCAGCGATCCGCCGATCGTCACGCTTTCGATGCTCGTGGGACCGGCAATCCGGGCGGAAAACTGGCCGTTCCCGGTCACATCCCCGGCGATCGCCACCTTACCGAGCTTTCCATACGACAGAATCGATGCAGAGAACGCATCTCCAGTCGCGATGAGGCCACCGCCGACCGTCACCGACTTGATCTCCTTCCCTGCGGAGATCGTGCCGCAGTAGTCGCCGCCATCGCCGCCGAACATGCTGCCCGCAATGGCCACGGAGCCGATGCCGCCCGTATCCGCCACAATACTGCCGCCGTATTTTCCCCCGCCGTTCAGGGATGAGCCGAGCGCCACCTTGCCGATGTCGGTCGCCGCATAGATGGTGCCCGCATATTCCGTCGCCGTGCTGCCGGCCACTTCTCCACCAACGCTAATCGAACCGATCTTGCCCAGGTAGACAGCCGGCGTCGTCGTACTTCCCACCAGAATGCTTCCTGTCTTGTTTGCCGCGCCCGCCTTCATTTGGCCACCGATCGTGACCGTCTTGATCTCCGCAAAGCCAGGATCGGTCCCGTCACCGGCAAGCAGGAGGACGCTCCCCTCGCCGGCATTGGCTCCACCGATCAGGCTTCCGCCGATCGTCAGCTTCCCGACAGTGAGCTTCCCGCCCTTGTCGGTGTTGAAGAAGTTCATGTAGGCCCCGTTCACATCCCCCGCCACGCTGATCGAAGAGACGCCTCCCAGAAAGTCGTATCCCTTCATCGAGGCCCCGCCGTTCACGCCGACCGACTGCACGCTGACCGACTTCACCGATCCGTTGCCATACGTCGTGTCGCCCGCCTGCAGGCTGGCGAGGTCACCCTTGACCACCACCGATCCGAGATCCATGTTCGTCGCCTCCAAGCGCCAGACGTTGACCAGCCCGTCACCTTGCGGGGCCTTGTTACTCACCTCAACGGTCAGACTCGTGCCCGCGAACAGCGAGCTCAAAATCAGCGTCTCCATCTGGTTCGGCGTGCTCGAATCGCCGCCCACCGAAGCATTCACAATCGCCTGGAGCGCCGTGTCGGTTCCCTTCGTCGTCTTCACCACTGCGCTGTCCCCGTCAATGTCAATAAACGTCGCCGATGCCGGCGCAATCCGCGCTTCCAACACCTCAAGAATCGATGGAAGAACTTCCGACGGTGAACCCAACGCGCTTGGAGATTTCATAATATTGATGGGGATCAAATTTTAATTCCGCAAGGGGGTCAATGGAATTCCGTAAGCCGGCCATCTCGATATGCTGCTGTCAACAGCGAATGCGTTTGACGAATATCGCTCGGGCGCTACGCTGGGATCGTCCCCCAACCCAGTAACGACCGTTCCGCCAAGCCGGTGCCATTGCGATCTTCGGTCTGCCCCCACGAATTGGATTTCCATAACCCTTGCCGCAGAGATTCCGGCACTTTCACACGCTGGGTATCCGGCCACCGCCGGACTCAGCACGATTTTTTATGACTCGATCCGCATTCAAAATGAAACTGAAGCCCGGCTTTGAGGCCGAGTATCGGAAGCGCCACGACGAGATCTGGCCCGAGCTCTCCCGGGCACTCACCGAAGCCGGGATTTCGGACTACTCGATTTTTCTCGACCGGGAGACGCTGACGCTTTTCGCCGTGCAAAAGCTCGCCAACGGCCATTCGGCCGACCGGCTGCCCGACCATCCCATCGTCAAAAAATGGTGGGCCTTCATGGCCGACATCATGGAAACCAACCTCGACAGCTCGCCGGTTTGCACGAATCTTCCCGAGGTGTTTCACGCCGACTGACCACTATGCCAATGAGCCCGAGAGAACGTGTGCTGAGAGCCTTCAAACGCGCGCCGGGATTGCCGGACCGCGTGCCTGTGCAATTTGAGTTTTGCGACCAGCTTTACGCTCATTTTTCGCGGAAGCTGGGGATCCCGATGCGCTACACGAGGAACATCTTCGAGGATGTGACCTACCGCATCAGCGGCAACGAAATCCGGACGGCGATGGGCTGCGATGTGGTCGTGACCGGGGCCGCCGAGCATTCCGGCTTCGTTCCCTCGAAGTTCGCCGACGGGACATGGCTCAACGAATACGGCATGCGGATGAAGCAGGGAGACATCTATGTCGAGGTCACCGGGGCGCCGCTCAAGGACGCCATGACAGCTGCCGACATTGCCGCTTTCGCCTGGCCCGACCCGGCGGCAGCCGGTCGTTACGACGACGCCGCTGACCTTGTTGCCAAATACCATGACGATTACCTCGTCATCGGCGATATCGAGGTCACGGTCTTCTCGCTCGCCCAGATGCTTGTCGGCATGGAAAAGCTTCTCACCGACATGGCCTGCGAAGAAGAATATGTCGTGCCGCTTTTCAACGCCTGCGCAGAGTTCCAAACCGCGATCGGCCTCGAACTGATCGCGCGGGGAGTTGACGCGCTCTGGTTCGGCGACGATTTCGGCGGGCAGGAAGGCTTGCTCATCTCCCCCGCGATGTTCGAGCAACAGCTCGCTCCCGCCTACGCGAAGATGATCGACCGGTTCAAGCAGGCGAAGCCGGATATCATCCCGATCCTCCATTGCGACGGAGCGGTCAGCCGGCTCCTGCCGCAAATCCACGCGATCGGGTTCGAGGTCTTCAATCCCGTCCAGCCTGGAGTGCCCGGACACGCGCCCGCCGAAATGAAGGAAAAATTCGGGGATCTCTTTGCCTTCTGGGGCGGCATCGACCAGCAATACCTCCTCCCCAGAGGCTCGGATCCCGAACTCGAAGCCGATATCATCGACAAAATCCGGACCCTCGGAGCCGGCGGCGGCTACATGATTTCGCCCGCCCATATCCTTCAAAACGACGTCTCCCCCGGACGTGTCGAACGCTTCATCCAGATGTGCCTCGAGCACGGGCGGATCTACTGACCCCGGCCGCTCGGTCTGCGCTTCGAGGCGGCACCAAGCAAACTAGGGGTCAGTGTGCATATTCTTGCATTTTTGCAAACCGGCACAAAGCCTCCGGCACACGCTTTTCCAATTTTTTCCAATCCGAGCGGTGTAAAAGGAGGCTGACGTTTGCGGCGCTTTTCATGCCGAGCGCCTCCGCAATCCATGCCTGACCGACACTTGTTTGTCGGCTCAACACCACGGCCAGATGGACTTTTCTCGGGTCGCCCGCCTTCAATCCGCCAAGCATGCTCTTGGTAAGCCCAGCTGCCAGCAGCCCCTGATCCAGCAGAGCCCTCGCCTGCTTCTCCCCGTGAGCACGGCGCTCGGGACTCGTCTTATAGGCCCGCGAACGCCTCGCCTTGCCCAGTGTCTTCTTCGCCACCCGCAACATCCGCTCGGCGAACTCCTGCCGCCCCCAATACCACCCGTGCCTCAGATGGCTTGCCCTTCGATCCGTGCCTTCCGCCACCGGAACAAATCCGCTTTCCTTTCGCTCGATCCGTCCCCGCTCGTCGAGATGCTCAACCATTTCGCGCCTCCCTTTGGCCGTATCCGGGTAGCCCATGATCGCCAACCCTTGCTCGGCCGCCAGCCACTTCGGCCGCTGTCCCGGCGGAAGCGCATATCCGCCGGCCACGCTGCTCCAGGGATAATCCAGAATGCTCCCGCTTTTCTCAAAATCGACCAACCCCGCACGGCAGGGGTTCAGATGGAGATACTCCCAGAGCGTCGTGTAGTAATGTGCCGTCTCCCCGTCCACCAGCACGGCTTTGTAGCGATCCCCGAACAACCGCCCCCACTCCCTGTGCCTCACGTTGAATCGCCGCGTCACCGTGTTTTGCAGCCATTTCATGCCCTCCACAAGATTCGCCTCCGGCGTTTCGATAAACAAATGGTAGTGGTTGCCCATCAGCACCCACGCATGCACACGCCATCCCGTCCGCCCGCATGCCTCGGACACACACTTCAGAAAAAACCGCCGGTCATCGTCGTCCAAAAAAATCGCCTCCCGGCGGTTTCCCCGCGCCATCACATGGTAAAACGCCCCCGCATACTCGATCCGAATGCTTCTCGCCATGAAGGGAGTTTATGCCTTGGAAATACGCTTCAAGCAAGAAAGAATGCAAGATTATGCACACTGACCCCTAGTTTCCCTAACAATCTCAACGCTAGGAGCCGATACCCCAGCATCAGCGAAACTCAAAACAAAGCTCAATGAGATCGCCACAAAAATCGAGGCACAAGCAAACGCCCCTGAAAAAAATAAGGAATCCAAGGATCCCTACCAGAGCCAAATGAGTGCACACCAAAAAGATCGCACGGCCATGATGGCCCAACAGATCAGGATGCTCGGAACCCGAATCGCCCAAACCCGACCAGAACAGCTCCAGGAATACCTAGCCCAAATCGGATACGGAGTCCCCCCCGAATACATGGAGGAAATCGCAGCCCTCGCAGAAACCATCGAAAAAGAAGCCATCGAACAACAAAAAGAGGAAGAGAAAAAACGGATGGCGGACGCCGACCAGCTCGTCGCCGACGCCAAGAAAGCTTGCCTCACCGCAAAGACCTCCGACGAGCTCAACCCCATCCTGCTACGATGCTCAGAACTACAAAACCGAAGGCAAAACCAAAACGGCGCATTCGAACAGAGAATCCAAGAAAAAATCCAAGGGGTCAACGAACTCCTAAGAAACTGGATGCAATACCTAGACCAAAAAGCGATAGGGAACACCAGCACAGCCAACTACGCCCTAAAAAACATGACGGAACACAACGGTAGGTTCCCCATCCTCTCCGTAGAGGAAATCTCCGCAAGAATCGTAAGGGAACCAGACCCCCTCCAGCCAGCCCAGCAAAACCCAGAACAAATCCTGGCCAAAGTCTGGGAAGGAATCGATTCCCTCGCCAAGCTGGAAATAGCCCAAAAAAGGATCAACGAAAACATCGCAGCGCTGGAGAAAGACAGCTCGCGCATGCAAATCGGAACCCTGCAAAGACTCCGAGAGGAAAAAGCAAAGATCGACAACTGCGCCCACCTCAATGAAACCCTGCAGACCAGAGAGGCAGCAACCAACCTGCTCCGAAACGGAGAGCCACGGAACGAACCCAGAACAGAAAGCCTAAGCATTGCCAACCTCCTCTACTGGAAAGCGCTGGAAATCATCGCAGCAACCTCAAACGGACCGGCCAAAGAAAAGAACGAGTCCTCCGAGGCCTATGTCACCCGAGTGCTCAACGACTTCGAAAAGGCAGAAAAATACGGAGACATCGCAAACATCCTCCGCGCTTCCTACTGCCCAAGAGGCTACACCAGCTCCGAAACCCGGCTTAAAACAGACAGCCTCAGCGCCATTGACGGACTAATGGCCGCCCAAAGAATGGAAGACGCCGGCGACTTCACAGGCGCCATCACAGCCTACAGATCAATCGTCGCACTCCCACTAAAAAGCTACGTGCCCACAAAACAAGCAGAAGCAAAACTGAAAGCACTCATCGCCGCCCATCCCGACATCGCCAAGGACTCCAACTTGGAACTCTCGGCAGAACTCAAACGCTTCCGCATGGAAATGCAGTCGACGATGCGCGAACAGATGATGCGCAGCAACAGATAAAAGACCCATGCCACTCCGGCATGGTTTCCACAAAAATCAATCTCCCCCCACCAAGGGGAGCTACCCACCCCCAAAGGCAGCCCCATGCCCCAAACCTTGACCCCTGCCTCCCTCCTCCACTTCGCCGCCCACGAAGCCAAAACCCAAAAAGAGACCAACCACGCACTGGAAGCAGCCGCCTGGATGAAAAAAACAGATTTGCCGTATCCTCGTAGTTCATGATCGCATGCCCTTGTTCAGCGGCGCTCGTTTACCCGTCTTTATTGCGCCTCGTAACAACGCTACCTTTTGAGATCTTTGGGAGCCGCCTTATTGTGCATCTCATCAAAAAGTTCTAGGGCTCCTTGTGCGGTCGATGCTACAGCGATGTTCTCGTCTTCAGAGGCTTCGACGAAAAATGCTCTTGCGTTTGGGCCGCGCGCAAACAAAGCCCCCATAATTGACTCCTTTAGCATTCTTTCCATTTGGCCGTCAGTAGTATTTTTATTCTTTGCGTAAAATTCCGCCACCTTTGAAAGCAACAGCAGGTTAGACTTTTCATCCTTATTTTGAACATTCAAGTTCCAAATTAACGATCGAAGAGCTTCGCTCTGTTTATCTCGAATTGTAGAACTGAGCGCAGTGTCTATGAGAGCCATATACTTTTGTTCTGAATATGTTTCTCCAAAGAGCTGAAAAGGCCCCGCCTTTGGCGTATCGCGTGTTCCGTGCAATTCAAGCCAGCGCTCTGATTTCTGCACTAAACGCCTCTCCGCATCGCTGGCACTTTGCCTGAACGCATCAAGCGCGTGAAAAGCATCATTAGAACCATTTGCTACCGCAATCAACAGCGCTGTTTCTTGAACCATATGCGTCAAGATTAGTTTCTCAACTTTCTTCGTCTGCCGGCTGTCTATGCTTGGGTTTTTCTCAATCTCTAAAGAGATAGCGTCAAGATCACTGTAGTCATGTCGTGCGATCGCTATTTTGACAATGCTGGGGAGCAAAGAAGTCCCTTCAACCAATATAGGATTTGACAATATAGCGTTAAGAGCCGCCAACTGAGCATTTGAGCCTTCATCTAGCAACGATTGAATTTGCGTTATTGCAAGATTGAAAGGCACTTGTTTATCCTGAATTAAGATTAACTCCTCAGAAATGCGATTTTTAGAAAATCGCAGAGTCATTTGAGATATAGCGAATGGCAATCCGACAATACAAATCAACGCAAAAAAAAGTTTGTTTTTCATTCGGGTTTTTTATTCTCTTTTGTTAAGTTGCGTTTTCTTTCAACTCCGAACTTTTCACTCTGGCTTAACCCACAATCATCGGCACATTTCAACTGCCATTCATACGCTGGGTATTCCACTTTTCTATTCCATCCATAATAATAATTATCCCAAAGAAGGTCAATTGATTGTCCGCCATGAAAGTTCTCGTGAGTTACAATGCCATCTATTCCGTCCGTCCGCGGGCGCGGGCGAAGAGTTCGAGGGTGGTTTCGCGGGCGGCGGCGTGGTCGACGATCGGGGGCGGGTAGCCCTTGGCGAGCCGGACTCCCGGCGCGGGTGGGTCGAGGAGTTTTTCGGGCGGGAGGTCGCGGAGTTCGGGGATCCAGGTTTTGATGTAGCTGCCCTGGGGGTCGTAGCGTTTGGTCTGGGACCAGGGGTTCTGGATGCGAAAGTAGGGGGCTGCGTCGGCGCCGGTTCCGGCGCTCCACTGCCAGCCGCCGTTGTTGCTGGCGATCTCGCCATCGGCGAGCATCTGCATGAAGAAGCCCTCGCCGAGCCGCCAGTCGAGGTGGAGGTCCTTGGTGAGAAACATGGCAGCGATCATACGGCTGCGGTTGTGCATGAAGCCGGTTGCGGCGAGCTCGCGCATGGCGGCATCGACGATCGGGAACCCGGTTTCGCCGGCGCACCAGCGGGCAAAGTCCGCAGGCTTCCCCGGCCATTGCATCCCGCGGAATACCGGGTTGAATTCCAGATCGAGAACCTCCGGAAAGTGCCAGAGGATCTGCATGTAGAACTCGCGCCAGATCAGCTCGCTCAGAAACTTTGCGGCGCTGTCGCGACCGGCAGCGGGCAACCCGGCGGAGCTGGCCTCAACGAGCCCGACCAGCTCCCGGATGGAAATCAATCCGAACCGAAGGTCCTGCGAGAGCCGGGAGGTCGTTGTCCCAGCCGGCAGGTTGCGGTTCGCCCCGTAAGCCGCCAGGCGGTTTTCCAGAAAGTCCTTCATCCGGGCTCTGGCCGCACGCTCCCCCGGCTCGACGATTCCGGCGGCGGGAGCCCCGAGCCCCCACGCCTCCAGCGTTGGCAGCGGATCGGAAACCACGCCGGGCGGGGTCCGCAGGGATTTCAAGCGCCCGGATGTTGGTGGGCGGGGCAGCTTCGCCCAGGCCTTTGCGTAGGGGGTGAAAACCCTGTAGCTCTCACCGGCGGCGGTGAGGACTTCGTCGCGCTCGTGCACGCAGGCATCCTTGAATTCCCGAACCGCGATCCCATGCCGGGCGGCCATCGCCATGAGCCGCTCCTCGACCGCGCGCCCGAACGGATCCGGATCGCGGTTGAAGAAAATTTCTTCCGCCCGCGTTTCAAGCGCGAGCTTTTCCAGCGCTTCAACGGCCCCGCCCCGACGGATTACGAGCGAGCCCCCGATCGCCTTGAGGTTCTCGGAGAGCGAAGCGAGGCATCCGCAGAGGAAGTGCTGGCGGTTCGGTCCGGTCCAGCGGTGCGCAGCCGTCCATCCGCTCAAGATGTAGACCGGCACGACCTGCCCGGCGGCAGCAGCGGCCGCGAGCGCGGAGTTGTCGGTGATCCGCAAGTCGCGGCGGAACCAGTGGATGACGGTTTTCATGAGTGGTGGGATGGCTACGATCGCCATCTGGAGCCCGGACGCGCAGCAGGGATTATTTTTCGAGCGGGCGTGCGCTTATTCCGGCAGGATTCTCCCGGCGGCAGATGTCGCGGCGGAATTGCTGAAATCCGGCCTTGAGGCGGGCTTTCAGCCGAGAGGCATCCACAGCACCCGTCTGGCTAGAACGTCACACCCATCTGGGCACCGAGGACGAGCGCGTTCGGGATATTGCCCGTGCCGCCCGGGTTGATGACCCACTGGAGGTCGGGCTGGAAGTAGGCAAACTTCGTAATGTTAACCCGGTAGGATACCTCGACCACGATTTCGTATTCGGGATACCCGTTGCCCTGCGACTGGGTGTAGTTCGCGTAGTCGCTGCTGAATTTTCCGTAGACAAATCCCAGCATGCTGTAGTCCTCGTCGCGGCTGGGGATGAGCCCCTTGTAGACCGCGCCGGCATTGGCCTGGAACGGAAGCTTGGCGATATTCTGCTGCGGGGAGAGTACGAACGCGGACCAGAGGGTAAGGCCCTGATCGCTGCCGGGCGACTCCTGCCAGACCATCTGGTCGGCATGCCAGTAGAATCCGTAGGAATTCGTGACAGTATCGCCCGGGCTTCCGATGTTGCTGAACGTCCAGGGCGAATAGTAAACCCCGAACCAGTAGTGGCCCGGCAGGCCTTTCATCACGGTTTCCGGGGTCACGGTCTTCTTGAACGACTTGCCTTCCGAGCGGGCCTTGGTTTCGACAGCGGATTTGCCGTCGGAAGCCGCCGCCGTCTCGACCGGTTTCTTGAAGAACTCAGGAGTCCACCCGAACTGGCCGATAAGGAGGACGCCGTCGCCCGGCCGGATGCTCCAGTCGAGCCCATGGTATTCGCGGTCGAACACGCGGTTTGAGACCTGGTAGGCACCGACCATCGCGTTGAAGTCCGGGGTAGGCTCGACGCGCAGCCGCGCGGCCCAGACCGCCCACGGATAGGCCGAGAACTGCGTGTTGACTGGAAGCGCCTGGGGATTCCCGTCGATGCCGTTGTTCATGTAGAGCCAGTAGATCGGCGACGAGGCAAAGTCGTCGCCCGTCGAGAACCGTCCGGCCTTGATGCTGATCTTGTCATCGAGGAACCGCTGGTCGAGGACGAGGGCGTAGAACATCGCGGTCTGCCCGCCGTAGACCTGCTGGACGGTGAACTGGTTGCCGATGTTGTCCTGCGAAAGACTCGATCCGGCGCGGTTGAGCCCGCTCACATCAAACGTGAGGCCCTTCCAGCCGATGAGTTCCTCGAAGTTCAGCTGCAGGCCGAAGCTGACGTTGTCGGTGTAGGTGAACCCCTGGCTCTGCCCACCGACCGGGTTGCCCGCGATGTTGTTGGTATAGCTCGCGGAAAGCTCGACGCCGCTGTCGTCCATGTAGTTTCTGATCCCCCACCAGTCGCCGGAGAGCACCTCGCCGTCCCACCACTCGCGCGATCCGATGTAGTTCGACGGATAGGGATTGTAGTATGTCCAGAACCGGGTGTGGCCGGACGGATTGTCCGCGCTCGGCGCTTCGCTCACAGGATCGACGGCGCGGGCGGAGACGAGGGCGGCAGCAAACACCAGAGGGAACAGGAGTTTTTTCATAGGGAGGATGACGGATGCTTGCAAAAATCCCCGCACTTGGCAACCCCTGCCTGTCTGGATTTTGCGTTGGGGAACAACCATTTCGTTGCCCTCGGGCACCGGTCTGGCGTAGTCTGCCGCCCGCGCCATGCCCAAGGATACCTCGATTAAAAAAATTCTGCTTATTGGATCCGGTCCGATTGTTATCGGGCAGGGATGTGAATTCGACTACTCTGGCGTCCAGGCCTGCAAGGCACTGGCCGAGGAGGGCTACGACGTCGTGCTCGTGAACTCGAATCCGGCGACGATCATGACCGACCCGGAATTTGCCGGCCGGACTTATGTCGAGCCGATCACGCCCGAGGTCATCGAGAAGATCCTCGAGCGGGAGAAGCCGGACGCCATCCTGCCGACGCTTGGCGGGCAGACCGCGCTGAACGCGGCGATGGCGCTGGTGGCCAACGGCGCGCTCGAGCGCCACGGAGCCCGTCTCATCGGAGCGAATGCTGAGGCGATCCAGCGCGGCGAGGACCGGCTGATCTTCAAAAATATCATGACCGAAATCGGGCTCGACAGCGCGCGGTCCGGCGTGGCGCACACGCCCGACGAGGCGGCCGCCGTGGCAGTGGAGATCGGGACGTTTCCTCTGATCATCCGGCCGGCCTTTACGCTGGGCGGGGCAGGCGGCGGGATCGCCTACAACCGCGAAGAGCTCGACGAGATCGTGCGGCGCGGGCTCGATCTCTCGCCGGTGACCGAGGTCCTCATCGAGGAGTCGCTGCTCGGATGGAAGGAATTTGAGATGGAGGTCATGCGCGACCGGGCCGACAACTGCGTTGTCATCTGCTCGATCGAAAACCTCGATCCGATGGGCGTGCACACCGGAGACTCGATCACCGTCGCTCCGATCCAGACGCTCACCGACAAGGAATACCAGGCGATGCGCGACGCGAGCTTCGCAGTCATCCGTGCGATCGGCGTCGAGACCGGAGGATCGAACATCCAGTTCGCGATGAGCCCGGAGACCGGCCGCATGGTCGTCATTGAGATGAACCCTCGCGTCTCCCGCAGCTCGGCGCTCGCCTCAAAGGCGACCGGGTTCCCGATCGCCAAGATCGCAGCCAAGCTCGCGGTCGGCTACACGCTCGACGAACTCAGGAACGACATCACGCGCGAGACGCCCGCCTGCTTCGAGCCGTCGATCGACTACGTCGTGACCAAGATCCCGCGGTTCACGTTCGAAAAATTCCCGCAGGCCGATCCGACGCTGACGACGCAGATGAAGAGCGTTGGCGAGGCGATGGCGATCGGCCGGACGTTCCGGGAATCGCTGCAGAAGGCGCTGCGGTCGCTGGAGATCGGGCGCTTCGGTCTCGGAGCCGACGGCAAGGATGCCGCCCCCGACCTCGCGACGATCAAGCAGAAGCTCCGCATCCCCTGTGCGGAGCGGATTTTCCACATCCGCTACGCATTTCTGGCCGGGCTCTCGGTCGAGGACATCTTCGCGCTCACGAATATCGACCGCTGGTTCCTCGAGCACATCCGCCTCATCGTCCGGGAGGAGGCGCGCATCGCGGAATCCGGGGTGCGGAACACGGGCGACCTCCGGCGGGCAAAGAAGTTTGGATTTTCCGACCGGCAGCTTGCGCACCTGACCGGCACGACCGAGGCAGCGGTCCGCGCCCGCCGCAAGGACGCGGGGGTTGTCCCGACCTACCGGCTGGTGGACACCTGCGCGGCGGAGTTCGAGGCCTACACGCCGTATTACTACAGCACGTATGGCGACGAGGACGAGACGCGCGGCGGCGAAAAGAAAAAGGTTCTTATCCTTGGCGGCGGCCCGAACCGCATCGGCCAGGGTATCGAGTTCGACTACTGCTGCGTCCACGCCGCGTTCGCGCTGAAGGAACTCGGCTGGGAGACGATTATGGTCAACTCGAACCCAGAAACGGTTTCGACCGACTACGACACGAGCGACAAGCTCTACTTCGAACCGCTCACGCTCGAGGACGTGCTGAACATCTATGAGCGCGAGAAGGCGGACGCCATCATCGTCCAGTTCGGCGGCCAGACCCCGCTGAACCTGGCTGCGGGGCTTGCGGCGAACGGGTGCACGATCATCGGGACCCAGCCGCGCAGCATCGAGATGGCCGAGGACCGGAAACATTTTTCCGCGATGCTCAACAAGCTGGGCCTGCGCCAGACTCAAGGCGGCACGGCCACGAACGAGGAGGAGGCAGTGGCCGTCGCAGCCGGAATCGGCTACCCGGTGCTGGTGCGCCCGTCGTTCGTGCTCGGCGGACGCGCGATGGAAATCGTCCACGACGAGGCCGACCTGCGCCGCTACATCCGGACCGCCGTTGCGGCCAGCCCGGAGCGTCCGGTCCTGGTCGACCGTTTTCTCGAGGACGCCACCGAGGTCGATGTCGACTGCATCTCCGACGGCGAAACCTGCGTCATCGGAGGCGTGATGGAACACATCGAGCAGGCCGGCATCCACTCCGGCGACAGCGCCTGCGTGATCCCGAGCTTCTCTCTCAGCCCGGAGGTCCTCGATACCATCAAGCACGCCACCAAGGCGATGGCCCGCGAGCTCGACGTCCGCGGCCTCATGAACGTCCAGTTTGCCGTGAAGGACGGCGACGTCTACATCCTCGAGGTCAACCCGCGCGCCTCGCGCACGGTGCCGTTTGTGAGCAAAGCGATCGGGCACCCGCTGGCGAAGCTGGCCGCGAAGGTCATGGCCGGCAAGACACTCCGCGAGCTCGGCTTCACGGAGGAGGTCATCCCGCCCTACTACTCGGTCAAGGAGGCCGTCTTCCCGTTTATCAAGTTCCCCGGCGTGGATATCATCCTCGGGCCGGAAATGCGCTCGACCGGCGAGGTCATGGGCATCGACCCCGACCTCGGCATCGCCTACGCCAAAAGCCAGATGTCCGCACAGCCCCCGCTCCCGACCAAGGGCAACGTGTTCATCAGCGTGAAGGACAGCGACAAGCCGGCCGCCGTCGAGGTCGCCCGCGAGTTTGTCGACCTCGGGTTCACCGTCCATGCCACCTCCGGCACCGCAAGCCTGCTGGCGGATTCCGGAATTCCGGTGAAGACCCTCCTCAAAATCAAGGAGGGCCGGCCGAATGTCCTCGACCTTATCAAGAACGGGCAGATCCACTTTGTCCTCAACACGCCGAGCGGCCAGCAGCCGCGCCGCGACGAGGTCGTCATCCGCAGCGCCGCCGTCGCAGCCCGCGTGGCCACGATGACCACCCTCCGCGGCGCCCGTGCCAGCGTCGCCGCAATCCGCGCGATCCAGCAGGCCGGCTACGGCGTAAAGAGTCTGCAGGAATACCACGCCTGATCGACGGGCTGGAAACACAAAGACTCCACCATCCAACCATCCACGGTATGAATCGAAGTTTCTTCCGTTCGAACGCTCCCGCCTGCCTGGCGGCCGGACTCCTCGGCGCGATGGCGCTTTCCTCCTGTTCGTCCACCGGGGACGACGGCGGCGGCATCGACTACTCGACCGCCTACCTGGGATCCGACGGTCAGATCCACTACACCGGCTCAACCGTTCCCCGCAAAAAGAAAAACCGCAAGCTGGACGTCCTCAAGCCTGCCCCCGAACCCAAGTGGACGTGGTTCGGCGACGGCGTCCCCGGCGATCCCTCGATCGTCATCAGCGTGAGTTCTCAGACCGCCATCTTCTACAAGGGCGGCGTCGAGGTCGGACGTACCCAGGTCTCGACCGGACGCGAGGGATTCAGCACCCCGACCGGATCATTTTCGGTGAGGGAAAAAAGCGAGAACCACGTCTCTTCGCTCTACGGCGACTATGTCGACAGCTCAGGGGAGGTCGTCATGTCCAACATTGGCATCCAACAGGACAAGCGTCCCCCCGGCGCCCGCTTCGACGGGGCCCCCATGCCCTACTTCCTCCGCGTCAACGGTCCGGTCGGCATGCACGCCGGCTACCTCCCCGGCTTCCCCGCCTCTCATGGATGCATCCGCCTCCCGCACGGCGCCGCCATGAAATTCTTCGAGCACGCCAAAGTCGGAACCCCGGTCCGCATCGTTCCGTAATCCGCTCCGCCACCGTCAAATCGCCCCCCGCGAAAAAAAGTTAAAAAAAGTTCTTGCGCTATTCATGCAACTGGTGGATGCTAACTGCGTTCTGGGGGGAACAGCAGGCCGTCGTAACACTCGTTGCGGCGGCCTGCATTTTTTATAGGCCGAGCAACCAGGCCTCCCACGACCGCGTGCCATGGGTTTTCGTTGAATTCAATTCCGAGGGAGACTCTCCAGCATCAACGCGGGACAGTTCGTGCAGATTTTGTCCACGCCGGCCGTCGCCCAATATTCCAGCGCCCCGGGATCATCGACTGTCCAGACATTGACGCGGATCCCCTGCTCATGTGCTTTGGCGACGATTTGACGGGTGAGAGTGGTATGGCTGGCGTGGATCCACGGCAGGCGATGCCGACTGGCGAGGCGCAGAATTTCCGGTCCCCGGCCGATCAGCGCCAGCGGGATCCCTGGATCGATCGCCCGGACGTCGAGGAGCGACTGCAGATCGAACGATGAAACAACATGCCCGCGCCCCCCGCCACACCGCTGGAGGAGTGCCGCGACCTGCCCGGGCACATCGATGCCGCTTGGAGTCGCCTTGATTTCCACGTTCAGCAGGATTTTGCCAGGCGCAACCATTTCCAAAACCTCGATCAGCCGCGGGATCCTCTCGCCAGCGAAGGCCTGAGAAAACTTCACCCCGGCATCGAGGCCGGACAACCCGGCCGCGGTCAGCGCGGAAACCGAACCGCAGCCGTTGGTTGTCCTGTCCACCGTCTCGTCGTGGATGACCATCAGCGCTCCGTCTTTTGAGGGATGGACATCGAGTTCGATAGAATCCACGCCGAGGCGGATCGCGCGTTCAAATGCCGCGAGCGTATTCTCCGGAGCGTTCGAACTGTCTCCCCGGTGGGCCTCAATGAGCGGGCGGTCGCGCATCCTGGTTATTTGCATCGTTCGAAATTTGTCACAGGCCATTCACCCGCATTCGGCGCAGTCCGACCGTCGGCGCGGCGTGCAGTCGAACACCCGGCCGCGCCGGTCGAACTCGAACGCGCAGCACTCCGTGAGCATCGCCTTCAATTGCTCGCGCCCGCGTTGAACCCGCGACTTTGCGCCAGACAGCGAGATGCCCACCCGGTCCGCAAGCTCCTGCTGCTTCAGTCCCTCAAGCTCGGTCAACACCAGCGCTTCCCGATACGGTTCGGGCAGGCTGTCAATCATCCGCCGAAAGGCCGCCTTCAGCGCCTCGATCTCCGGCACCTGCGGCTCCTCCTTCGCCGCCAGTTCCTCCGGCACCGCCACCGTCTCCTTGCGGGTCCGGTAATGGTCAATGATGGCGTTGCGCGCGATCAGATAGATCCAGCCCTGCAACTTGGTCGCATCCTTCAGTTGGCCGAGCCGGACCTGAATCTTCACAAAGACATCCTGCAAAATGTCCTCCGCCGTCGCGGGGTCAGCCACCCGCGCCCGGATGAACTGACCCAGCCGGCCGGAGAACTCATTCCAGATCTGTTCGAGCGTCGGATTCATTAGTGCCTGGCTGGTTTTACGGCCTTGATCGTCACCGAACCGATGAACTCTTCAATCCTCCGGCCCGGAAACCAGCCGCGTACAATCTCGCGACTGCCGTCCTTCGGCTCAATCCGAATCTGAATGAACCCCGCGTGTGCCAGCCAGTCCTTGAGTTCATCCACCGTCGAAGCCCCCGCCACGCAACCCGTGTAAAGCTCCCAGTCCCGGCGCAAGGCATCGGGTATTTCTGCCAACGCCACCACATCGGAGATCGCCAGCCGCCCGCCCGGCTTCAACACCCGGAACGCCTCTCGAAACACCCGCCGCTTGTCCGGCGAAAGATTGATCACGCAGTTCGAAAGGATCTCGTCCACCGAGCCATCCGCCACCGGCAGGTTCTCGATCTCGCTGAGGCGAAACTCGACATTCGCGTAACCGCCCGCCGCCTGATTCTTCCGCGCCTTGCTCACCATCTCCGGGGTCATATCCACGCCGATCACGCGCCCGGCCGCTCCCACCGCCCGCGCGGCCAGGAACGCGTCGAACCCCGCCCCGCTGCCCAGATCCAGCACCGTCTCCCCCGGCCGCAGGGCAGCAATGGCCAGTGGATTGCCACAGCCCAGCCCGAGATTCGCCCCGGCGGGCACGGCCTCCGCTTGCTCAGCCGAATACCCCAGCGCATGGGAAACCGCCGCAACATCGCGAGCCGGTGGCGCGTCCTCCGTCAACAGCCCGCAACATGTCGGCGAGCAACCGCAACCAGCGTTCTGGCCGGCAACCTTGCTGTAGATCTCCCGCACCTTCGTGCGGACGTCATCGTGTTTGAGTTCTTGTGTCTTCATGGTCCGTATCGTCTTGCATGTGGTTTGATGGACCGGCCGTCGTGACCGGTTCTGCATGTATAGACGAGGCTACGCCAAAATAGACGCAGACTGGGTAAGCACGAACGCGGAAGTTCGAATTCCGAAGTTCCACTGGCGGCCTGCAACCGCAGGGAAAGAAGTGCTCGGGGGGGGACTTGAACCCCCATGCCTTGCGGCATACGCCCCTCAAACGTACGTGTCTGCCATTTCACCACCCGAGCAAGGAGTGAATTGAAAAAGGTAGCGACTGAAGAATTTTTGGCAAGAATGAATTTTCATCTTGCGCGAGGGGGTGTTTTGCCCCACTCTGGACAACCCGAAATTAAAGGAAGATTTTTATGGCATACGCAGTGATTCAAACAGGCGGCAAACAATACCGCGTCGCAGAGGGCGATGAGATCGAAGTCGAGAAGCTCGATGTCGAGGCCGGCACGGACACCGAATTTTCGGAGGTCCTTCTCGTGTCCGACGGCGCGGACGTGGCGATCGGCGAGCCGCTCGTGGCGGGCGCCAAGGTGACCGCCGAGGTCGTCGAGCAATTCAAGGACGACAAGGTCATCGCTTTCAAATTCCGCCGCCGCAAGGGCTACCACCGCACGGTCGGCCACCGCCGCAAGCTCACCAAGCTCAAGATCAAATCCATCACCACCAAGTAACGTCATGGCCCATAAAAAAGGACAAGGAAGTGTCAAGAACGGTCGCGACAGCCAGAGCAAACGGCTGGGCGTGAAAAAATTCGGCGGGGAGTCGGTCATCGCCGGCAACATCATCATCCGCCAGCGCGGGACGAAGTTCCAGCCCGGCCGCAATGTCGGTCTCGGCCGCGACTACACGATTTGGGCGCTGGTCGACGGGAACGTCCAGTTCGACCGCAACGGCCGGCGTGTGAACGTCGTCGAACCGGTCGCAGCAAACTGATTTTCCACCCCGTCTACGGGGATCAACTCACAGAAGCCCGGCTGCACAAGCCGGGCTTCTTCGTTTTCCGGGCGCGGGAAGCCCGCGCACGCAGGGCTACGGCAGCTTGTTGAGGGCATCAATCAGGATCTGCTCGGTCAGCAGTTCAGGGAGGACAATCGGATCAGCCGCGCTATCCGCCGGGTAGATCACATAGAACGGAACGCCCACCCTGCCGAATTTTTTGAGCGCTGCGGTAATCTCGGGGTTGGCATTTGTCCAGTCGGCACGGATCGGAACGACGCGTTTTTCGGCGAGGAGGCGCCTGACCCCGGGGGTATCGATTGCGGTGCGCTCGTTAAATTTGCAGGTGATGCACCAGTCGGCGGTAAAGTCGACAAAAGCCGGGCGGTTCACCGCGCGAGCGTCGGCCACCGCGTTGGCCGTGAAGGGGACCCACGGGATTGCGCTCTTGGTTTCGCCGAGAAAATACCATCCGCCTCCGACGGCGAAAGCAACTGCAAGGGCGATCGCCGCCCCCCTGGAGCGGAGGCTGGAGAGCGGTCCGCAGAAGCTGCCATAGAGCCAGCAGGCGAGGGCGAGGCACAGGAGGAACGCGGCGAAGGAAATCACTCCGTCGAGTCCCCGCTGGCCGCCGAGAATCGAGAGGATCCAGACGAGCGTGGCCAGAAGCGGAAATCCCATCAACTGCTTGAACCGCTCCATCCAGGCGCCGGGGCGCGGGAGGAACTTCATCCAGCCGGGGTTGGCGGTGAGCAGGAGGTAGGGTAGCGCCATGCCGGAAGCCACGGAGGCGAACATCGACAGGATGACCGGAGCCGGCTGGCTAAAAGCGAATCCCAGCGCCGTACCAAGAAACGGGGCGGTGCAGGGGGTCGCCAGAAGCGTGGCGAACACACCTTGGAAGAACGACCCGCCGAGGCCTCCGGTCGAACCGGCGGACTCCAGCGCGGTGCTGGCCCTCCCCGGGAGCACGACTTCAAAGACGCCAAAGAGGTTCAGGGCAAAGACGAAGACCAGGCTCCCGATCGCGATGTTGAACCACGGGTTTTGAAACTGGAACGCCCACGTGACCTCGCTCCCGCCGGACTTCAAAGCGACGACCAGAAGCCCGAGCGCAAGGAACCAGGCGAAAATCCCGCCCATGAAGGCCAGACCGTGCGCGAGAATTTTGCGGGGGTCTTCGCCGGCCTGCCGGATAAAGCCGAAAATCTTCAGCGAGATGACAGGAAGAACGCACGGCATGAGGTTCAGGATGAGCCCGCCGATGAAGCCATAGAGCAGGGCCAGCCAGAGGCCGGGCGATGCAGGATTTCCAGCGGGCACGGCGGCCGCAGGAGCGGCGGTGCTCGAAACAAACCAGGATTTTCTCTCCGTCCCCTCCCCCACCGTGAGCACCCCGCGGAAAGGGCCGGAGGCCTCGATGCGGAGGGTATCCGCCGAGACCGCCTGCGGATGGCCGACGGCCTGTTCCTTCCCGGGCAGGGGAAAGATTGCTGCCCGCGCACCCGCCGGGAGGCCATCGATTTTAAGCTGGAGAAATTTTCCGTCCTGCGACCAATGGAGGGCGTAGGGAGGGGCGGAATCCGACGGCAACCGGGCACGGGACTCCGCAAAGAGCTCAGGGTTTGCGGGCTCGGACGACGGCGCGACGGGGAGCGTTAGCGCGACCTCCGCGGAGCCGGGGACACACATTTCCTTGCAAGCCAGCCAAGAGACTTTCGCCCGGAGTTTCACCTCGCCGGCGGCATCGGACGGCACTGCAATCGTGGTAAGAAGCAGGACTTTTCCGTGATAAGAATAAGTCAGGATGTCGCCGGGTTCGAGAACCGCCTCAGGCGCGGGCCATGCGATCGGGCCGGCGGAGAATCCGGCAGGCAGGCTCCAATCAATGCGCGTGGCGAGTCCGGCATCGCCCGCATATGTCCAGTAAGTGTGCCAGCCGGGAGCCATCTCGAGCAGGACGCCCACTTCCAGAGGGTTTCCCGGCACGGCAGCCGTCTGCGAAGAGAGCAGGCTGGCCTTCACTGCGGAAACACTTTCCTGGGCCCGGGCGCCACTTCCAACCGCACCCAGCAGCATCGGGAGCAAAAAGAAGACGTGCAGGAAAAATGTTCCCGTCCGGCCGAACGCCGGACGGCTGCTGAGGATCGGGAATCGCATGCTGAAGGACTATCATCTTGTTCGATCTGGTGCAAATGGACCGCGCTGCCGGCCACGGGAAATGCAGTGGAAAAAAGACTCGCGCAAGACGTGGAAAGCCGGACAAGGTAGCGCCATGAACGAAGTCCTAGATCTCTTCCGCCAGACCGGAGCGCTGCTGAACGGCCACTTCATCCTACGGAGCGGGCTGCACAGCCGCGAATTTTTCCAGTGCGCGCTCCTGCTTCAGGACGCCGCAATCGCGGCCCGCGTGTGCGGGCTTCTCGCCGACAAGCTCGGGGTCCATGAGGCGCCCACGATCATCTCGCCGGCCGTGGGTGGAATAATTGTCGGGCAGGAAGTCGCCCGCCATCTCGGCAAGAAACACATCTTCGTGGAGAAGGATGGGACCGGCGGCCTCGTGCTGCGCCGCGGGTTCACAATCACCCCCGGCGAGCGGTTCCTGCTCGCCGAGGATGTGGTCACTCGCGGCGGCCGGGTGCAGGAAACGATCCAGATCGTCCGGGACCACGGGGGGATCGTCGCCGCCGCCGGATCGATCGTCGACCGCAGCGGCGGCTCTCTCCCGGACTTCGGATGTCCGTTTGTCTCGCTCGTCCAGATGAACGTCGAGACGTTCGATGCCGACCATGTGCCGGCCGACCTCCGGAATATTCCCGCCGTCAAACCAGGCAGCAAATAAGCCGCAGTCACCCAACAGCCACCATGATGAAACACATCGCCGCAGCCATCCTCCTCGTCGCCGCATTTGCCGGCTCGCTCCAGGCCAGCGAGGCGGGCAAAGAGTTCAATGATGCCGACGCCCGGCTCAACAAAGTCTACCAGAAACTGCTGCAAACAATCGACGACTCCGACCAGAAGGATCTCTTTGTCAGCTCGCAGCGGGCCTGGCTGAAATTCCGGGACCAGAGCGTCGCATTTTTTGCTCAGCGCTACCCCGAGAGCAAAGGCGGGCTCTTCTATAACATCCACCTCGTGCAGGAGCGGACAGCCTTCCTCCAGTCGCTGTTATCCACGTCGCCCGACGAAGACGCCGAAGGCCTGAAGCCCAGCGGGTATTAAGCGATGACCGCCCAATCGCCGGACCAGATCAGGCTCTTCCTGACGATGTTTCTCATGCAATTGCCGACGTTCCTCGTCTGCACCGTAGCGGGGCTTGTCATCCTCCAAAAAAGCCAGACGGCCCCGAAAGCCTCGCTGTGGGCGCTGGCGGGCTTCGGTCTGGTGGCCATCCTGTGCGTGCTCATCCCGCTTGGACAGATGACGATCCAGATCTGGGTCGTGCAGGGCATCGAGCCGGTCAAGCGGGTCTGGGCGTTCTCCGCGCTCGGGCTCACCTCGGCCATCCTGCATGCGGTGGCTTATGCCCTGCTGCTGGTCGCTGTCTTCGCCGGCCGCTCAAAGGCGCCACCATCTCCGCCCGGCTCTTAGGGACCCTGGCCAGCGGCGGATAGCCGGACCGGAGAGGTCCGGCCGGTTTTTGACCAAGTTGTCACACTTGCCGGCTTGCCCAACCGCTAGGAATCCTGCTATATTAGCAGATGGGTCTTATGCCTGACGAGTTACAACCGGAGCCAGCACCGATTCCGCCACGCCGCCGACCCGAAATGGCCGACGACGGACGCCCTGCCGCCGCCACGAGCGCCCGTCCCTCGAAGGACGAACTCCGCAGCCGCCTCAGAGAAATCCTGCCCACGGCTACCCGGCCGGAGCCAAAAGCGGACGAGCCCTCACCGGCTGATTCGCCCGAGCCCCCGCCGCCCACCGCAGCCAAGCCGCCCGACGAATGGCTCGCGTGGGACAAGCCGGACGCCGAGCCGCAGGATTCCGCGGCCGATTCTTCCGACGACAAGAAAAAGCGGCGCGGCAACCGCGGGATCCCAGCGTCCACTGCGTGGATCGCAGCCGGCGCCTTCGCGGTCGTTCTGGTGGTGACGGCGCTCGCAGCCTACGGGCTCGGCGGGCGGGCGGAGCGGGCAGCCTCGCTTGCTGCCGCGGCCAAGGAGGGCCTGCGCATGACGCCCGAATTCGAGGCGAAGCTTGATGCCGCATTTGCCGGACTGCGCGATGGCCGGAGCAAGGATGCTCTTGACTCCCTGACTTCGCTCGAACTGGCCAACCCGACCGTCGCATCGCTCAGCTATCTGATCGGCCTCGCCGCGATGCAGAACGGAGATTTTGTGCTGTCGGAACGGAAGCTCAACGAGTCGATCGCGAAGCGCGAGCGGATCTCCGACTCACTCGCCGTGCTTGCGGCGCTGGAGGGGCAGAAAGTTTACGACCCCTCGTTCAAAGTGATGGGCGACGCCCGGATGCGCGCCGAGATCTACCTCCGGCGGGCGATGATGGCGGACGCTGCAAACCCGTTCCCGATGATCGAGCTCGCCTCCCTGCTGAGAAGCCAGAAGAAAGCCGATGAGGCTCTGGCTCTCCTGAAATCGTCGCGGCCCCGGTTGAATCCGGTCGACAGCCATACGGTCGTCGACACCACGATCGCCCTTTTGTCCCTGGAGAAAGTAACGGATGCGGACCTCCCCCCGGCTCCGGACCCCGCCAAGGACATCCCCTCCGCATTTTCGGCGGCCTACATCGCGATGCGCAAAAGCGATTTCTCGCGCGCCGCCGGGATCCTCACCGATTGCCGGAGCCGCCTGGCTCCGGACCTTTACAACTATCTGGTTTTCGATCCTGCCCTCGCAAAGTTCTCGGCCCGGCCTGAGCTCGCAGGGTCTTTCAAGGCATCCGATAACCGGTAGCACAAGGACGGCAACAGCGTTTGAATGTGACGGGCGGGCGCGCGAACGACAACTGGTCGAAGCCGGAGGCTTTTGAAAAGAGAAAAATGGCGCTCCATTTTCCAGCCGCGCGGGGCAGGGCCAAACTGCAGCTCCGACGTTTCTGTGTGGCCGGCCGCCGCACCATTTCGCCGGCTCAGGTCTCTCTGGTCTTGGCCGTCCGTCCCTCGCGGCCGCGGAGCCGGATGAGGATCGGGAGCCCCGGGTATTCCCACTTGTCGCGCAGGCGGGCGCAGAGATAGTTGACGTAGCTCTCCTGAAGGAGGCGGGGGTCGTTGACGAAGAGGATGAACTGCGGCGCCTTGATCGGAGAGGGGCCGGTGTCGTTGACCTGCGTGGCATAGAGCAGCTTGAACCGCTTGTTGGCTCGGGTGGCCGGGGACTGCCGTTCCATCGCAGCGCGGAGGACGCGGTTGAGCTCGCCGGTGCCCGCACGCCGGGTCGAGTGCTCGCGCACCTTTTCGACCATCGTGAAGAGCCTCCGCACGTTCTCGCCGGTGAGGGCGGACAGCACGACGACCGGCGCATAGTCCAGAAAGAAGAGCTCGCGCTGGACACGCTCCACATGTTCGCGGAGGAGCTCCGCGCCCGCGCGGCCCTCCGGCGCGACGAGGTCCCACTTGTTCAGAGCGATCACCGCCGGCTTGTTCGCCTTCTGGATCAAGCCGGCAATCTTCTTATCCTGAGACGTCACGCCGGTCGTGGCATCGATGACCAGGACGTTCAGGTCCGCACGCAGAATCGTCTTTTCCGAACGCATGACGCTGAAGACCTCGACCGACGTGCTGTGCTTCGAGCGGTGCCGGATCCCTGCTGTGTCGCAGAGGATATAGGGCCGGCCCTCGCGCGTGGTCGCGATATCCACCGTGTCGCGGGTGGTGCCCGCGATCTCGCTCACCGTCGAGCGCTTGTCGTTGACGATGGCATTGACCAGCGAGGACTTGCCGACGTTCGGCCGCCCCACGATGGCGAGCTTCGGGGCCACAGCTCCGGGTTCGCCGGGCTCCGGCGGCGGAGCCGGGAGCAGCTCCTCAATGTTTTCGACCAGATCGCCGATCCCCCGGCCGTGCGCGGCGCTCACCGCGAGCATCCGGTCAAAGCCCAGGCGCGCAAACTCGTCGGCCGTGGCCTCTTGCGCCTCGATGTCGACCTTGTTGACCACAAGGATCACCGGGCGCCCGGACCCCCGGATCATCGAGGCCAGTTCGGCGTCGAGCGGGGCGACCCCGTCGTGGGCATCGGTCACAAAGAGGATGACATCCGCGCTCTCGATGGCGATGGCCGCCCCCTCGCGTGTCGACTCGGCGAAGTCGGGGTCCGGCTCCTCGCCGATGCCGCCGGTGTCGACGATTTCAAACGGCGCGGAGCCGAGCTTGCAGACGGCCGCAATGCGGTCGCGCGTGACGCCGGGCTGGTCGTGCACGATCGAGATCATGCGGCCGGCAAGGCGGTTAAAGAGGGCGGACTTCCCGACGTTCGGGCGTCCGACAATGGCGACGTTGCGCATGGTGGAAAAGATTAGGATTTATCGAAATGGCGGAGCTGGCCGATGCCTCGTGCAACGTAGCTGGCACCGCTGATCAGGGTGAAGATACCAGCGACGTAAACGGATACCAGATAATGCTGCAGCTGGAGCATCATCCAGGCCAGCGCGATCATCTGGAACGCCGTGGCCGCCTTGCCCGACCAGCTCGGGCGAACGGCCGCTTTCTCATCGAGATGGAACAGAATCCCGCAGCCGATGAGGATCACGGCATCCCGCGCGATGACCAGAACGGGAAACCAGAGAGGGAACTCATACGTCCACTTGCTGAGGCTGAGCGTGATAATCGCCGTCAGCAGCAGGCCCTTGTCGGCGATGGGATCGAGGATCGAGCCCAGGCGGCTGCGCTGCTTCCAGCGGCGGGCCACCCAGCCGTCGAGCCCGTCGCTCGCCGAGGCAAGAATGAAGGTGATAATGGCGGCCCAGCGCTGCCATTCCTCCGGATTGCCTGTCTCGACCCCTCGCCCGTAGTAGATGCAAAACAGCACAAAGACGGGGATCAGGAGGATTCGCGTGATCGTGATCTTATTGGCGAGCGTCATGGACTGGTCGAATGGTGGTCTGTGATGGCGTCCGCCCCGGAGGAAGCTGCGGCCAGAGCCGGAGGTCGCTTTAAAGAACGTTATCCTGGGCCGCCACGAGGATTTTGTTCAGGTCGGTCAGGATCGCGATTGCCCGATCCTCCTTGCGGACCATGTCAGCCGACTGGGCCGGGGATTGCTCCTGGAGGATAGCGATCTCGGCGGCGAGCATGCGCGCGGTGTTGATCACAGAGCGCAGCTGGCGGATCGTCGATTTGTCGGTGCGGTTTTCCTTGTTGATCTGCCGGAAGTAGCGCGCCTGGAACTCGAGCCACGCGAACGCGGCGTCGATCGCCCCCGCGCCGCCGACCAGCCTGCCGTCGGGAGTGAACGACGGCGGCACCGGATCGTTCGGCCGGATCGGGATGACCGAAGCCGGCGGATCCGAGATTCCGGTCGTCTCCTTCGGGTTGCTGATGATCGTCGGGGTGATAAAGACGATCAGGTTGACCTTGTTGCGCTTCCGCACCTTGCTCTTGAAAAATTCGCCCACCCCGGGGATGTCCTGGAGGAACGGGATCCCGTTTTTATTGTTGTCGTCATCGACCTTCTCGAGCCCGCCGACGGCCAGCGTGTACCCGGAATTCACCTGCAGCGCGGCATTGTAGATCCTCTGCGACGTCACAGGGTAGTCATTCGAGCCGGTGCCGAGGTTGATCGGAACCACGCCGATCACCGAAGAGATCGTGATCGCGACCGTCAGTGCGATCTGCTCCTTGCCGACGGTTTTCGGGAGAATGTTAATCTGCGTGCCGATCGGCAGGTAGCCGAGGGTGCCGATCGGGGTCGCCGTGCTGCCGGACTGGACCTGCGAGACGCCGGCGTTGATCGGCGTGTTTTCCGCCGAGGTGATCGCCACCTCGCGGTTGTTGACAGTCAGGACGCGCGGATATTGAACCATGCTGACCGTGCGGTCCTCCATGAACGCCTGGAGCGTGACCGCCACCTGGGACGCGCTCAGAATCGCCGAATAGGGGGCCGCCGCGGTGAGCGTTGTCGTCTTGTCGGTCGTCAGGTAGTTGAATGTCGGATCGCCCGGCGGAACCGTGCCGGACTGGGTCTGCCGCTCACTGGTCGAATTCAAACGAACATCGCCGGCCGGTGATGCCCGGATGTCGGTCGCCTTGACGGTAAAGCCGCCCGACATCGTTCCCGCCCAGTTGATTCCCAGTTCCTTTTTGGGATTCTTTTTCGTCTCGAAAAATTTGACCTCGATGGCGATGAGGGCCTGGGGCTTGTCGACGGCGAGGAGGTAGTCCGCAACCCACTTGTGCTGCTGGCGGGTGGCCACGACCCAGAGCGTGTTATTGTCCGAGTTGTAAATAACCTGGGGCATCTGCGGAGGGACATAGGTCGGGTTAAGCCGCGCGGGGGCGCCCGCCGCGGCCTCGGTGGGAGTCGTCGTCGACGTCGATTGGACGGTCGTTCCCCGCTCGGCACTTTCCCCGACCACCGATCCGTCGGCCCCGTAGGTAATCGGGTTGAGGCCGAGCATCACACGGATCTCGTTCACGATGCGGGGTGCCTTCGCCTGGAAGACGCGCTGGGAATTTTGCAGCGGAAGGTTGGCGGCCGTGGCGATCGCGCCGCTGGAGGTGTTCGAGGCGGTGGAAGATGCGGAACCGGTCGAGCCATCGTTGCGGAAATCGACGCGGTCGACTGGATCATAGATCAGCCGGTAGGCGATTCCGACGAGCTTGTTGTCCTCCTCCTCCTTGACCCGGCGCTCGCGCTCCTCGTCCACGGTCTTCATAAACCAGACACCGTTGTCGTAAACCAGACGCACGCCATTGTCCCGGCAGACGCTTTCCAGAGCCGTGAAGGGGCTCGCCTCCATCGTGAAGGTGACAAGGCGCTTGTTCGCGGCGTCGCTCTCCGGAATGCCGACAAAAGGAATTCCCGCATCATCGGCCAGGTAGCGGAGGACGTCCCGAAGCGAAGCGCGGTCGAAGGTGAACATCCTGGCCGGCTCGCGCCGCAGCCTGGCGGCCACGGTGTTGCCAGCCCCGTAATCCGGATAGCTTGCATTTGAAGGCGCCTCGACAACGAAAGGTTGCTGTCCGCCGAACGGACCGCGGGCAGTGGCTGGAGGAGTCTGGGTTGCCCCGCGAAACGGCTGGTCCACAACGGGCGCACTCTCCACGGCTGGAGGCTGCTGCCCGCGCATGAAACCGGTCCCCGCCAGCACAAAAGCCAGCGCAACCGGGATCCAAATTGGCGGGTTGAGGGGTCTTACTGACATCGATGATTTAGTGCCTCCAGCAGCCCCATACGGGCTTAACTGGTGCGGTAAACTAGCGGAAACTCCTTGTCCCTACCAGATAAAATTGGGCATGCCCGCCCGCGAAGCCCCACCACTCCGGCTTTTCCAGCTCGGGAACATTTTGCATTTTCCGTGGCGGCAGATTAGCATGCCTTGAAGTGTTCCCCTATTTTTCTATCGTGCCACGGCTGGCGCGATACCTGGTGCTGGCGGCAGCACTTGTATCGGCCTCCTGCCCGGCTATGTCTGTGCTGTGGGATTACTCCTACGACACAAACGGCTTTTTCACCCCGGACCGGCGGCTGGTGCTGGAGCAGGTGTCGGGTTACCTGGAGGCCCGCATCGGGCTCAACTCCGCAGCGATCACTCCGTCCGGTGGCAACACGTGGAGCTGGCTTTTGCAGAACCCCCAAACCGGCGGAATGGTGTCGCTCACGGATCCTTCGGCAGCGGCCGGTCAAATTGTCATCTACGTCGGCGCACAAAACATGGCATTGGGAAGCCTGGGCGTCGGCTCACCGGTTGCGATCGGCTCCTACGGAGGCACAAGCCAGGCCTGGTATGATCTGATCGAGGGCACGAACACCCCGGAGGCCTTCAAGCCGTTTGCGGGCACGATCTCGTTCAACTCCTCGGCGAGTTGGTATTTCGGCACGTCCGCAACCGTGCCGTTCGGGAAGAGCGACTTTTTTACAGCCGCATCCCACGAACTCGGACACATTCTCGGGATCGCCATTTATGGGAGCCCGGGCGTGCGGGCCTGGAATACACGGATCGACACCGGCACAAAAAAATACCTCGGGGCAAATGGCACGGCGGCATTTGGCGGTCAGATTCCGCTTTCCCCGGACCTGCTGAACTTCCAGTCCGGCACGAGTTATCTGGGCTCCGAATTTCTTATGGACCCGGAGCAGGCGGCCGGAACCCGGAAGTTCTGGACCGTTCCGGAGCTGGCTGTGCTCACCGATCTCGGTTATCTCGCCATCCCCGAACCGGGTGTTGGCGCGCTTTTGTTGTTGGCCATCGGCTGGGGAAGCCTGCAGATCGCCGCTCGCCGGAGGTCCGCCGCCCGGCCACAGCGCGGGGCCAGCGGGCAGTTTGGCCTTTACTTTGGGCCGGCCGGGACGGATAATACAGCCATGAGAGCGAGACGTAATTTCAAGGCGTTCACGCTGGTCGAGGTCCTCGTCGTCATCGCGGTGGTTTCCGCTCTGGGTGGTGCCGGATATGTGGCCACCCAAGGGCTCAAACAGACTTCGGACGAAACGAAGCTCGAGCAGGATGTCGCGGAACTCAACAGCGCAGTCCAGCTCTACCGGATCCAGACAAGCGGGTCACTTGGCACAAACGCACAGGATGTGCTCGCCCATCTTCAAACGCGCGCGGACGCCGCATCCGCCAGCCGGACAATCGGCCTCAAAAGCAGCGTGCTGGACGAGCGGGTCGAGGCTCCCCAGGATGATCCGGAGACTTGGCAGTCTTCGACCGAGGCGGCCTCCCGGCAGCTCCGCGCCTATTGGGATGCGACAAATAAGGTCTTCTACACCGCACGGAGCGGCTCGGCCGGGATCAAGAAATTCCGCTTCAAGGAGGTCCTGCCGGAAGTCGCCGCAACGGAAGCCCGCACGCCGGTTCATCTGGCGGCAGCCACCTCAAAATGGGTTTGGGACTCCGCCAACCCTCTGGCGGATACCAGCCGAGGCGGAGCCTCACCCGTGACCGGCAGCATCTACCGTGAACCACCGGCCTGGATCGGGCAGAGCCTCCCCGGCGGCTACTGGACGGTCGGTCCCAGCGGCGTGATCGAAACGACCTACGTCTACCGGGAGGCCGGATATTCCTCCCGGCTTGCCCTGTTTTCCCTGGAGGGCATGGGATCCGACGTCTACAACCTAGATACCCCCGAAGGGCAAAGGCAGTTTCTGCTCGAGGCCCTGCGACGCATCAAGGACAAGGACCGCGGGGACACTCTCATCGACGTGAGTAGCAACAACTCCGCCACGATCGCCAACGATCCGGACGGTGATGGCATAGTCGCCAGCAAGCTGGTTGTCAGAAACGACCAGAAACTCTTCCGCCCGGGCGACACCGTCGCGGCGATCCTCATCCCGAATGACTCGGTCCAGAATGCGTGGACCGCCCTCAACAACCTCGGCACCCTCGCCGCCAATTCAAGCGCCCTCCAGAACCTTGCCCAAAACAGCACGCAAAAGTTCCCACTCACCTCGCTGAGCCGGACCAACTCCACCGACAACTCCAGCAACAACTTCCCGTTCTTCGCCGACCAATATGCCTCGCTCGGCCAGGGAACCAATTCGTACGCCATGGAGGACACCCGGATCGGCAGCGACCACGATTATCAGGATCTGATTTTCAAAACGGTGGGCATGACGTCGCCTGAAGGAACCAACACAAGAACCATCGACCCCGTCACCTACTACGGGGACCTGGGGGTCCTCGACACAGTCGGGACCGGCGGGGGCATGACCCTCAGACAGGCGTTGACGACCGCAGGCATCATTCAGTAATCCATCTGCGCTGCCAGGCCTTGAACGAATTCTCTTATGCGACTCCTCGACCTCCCTCCCGAATCCCTCATCGGCCAACGGATCAAAGATCTCTCCACCGGTGAGGGGATCAGCGATTTTTATCTCACGCCCGGCGAGCCCCTCTCCTACAAGAAGAACGGCCAGTTGATCTACGACTCCTCGGTTTTCGAGATGGAGGTTCCTCCTCATCTGGAGCCCGGCTGCGATGACAGCGCGATGGACCTGCACGGCCGGCGGTTCCGCGTGAGCCAGATGCTCACCCAGGGAAAGCTCCGCTGGGTGCTCCGGCTTCTGCCGAACGAAATCCCAAAACCGGACTCGATCAAGGTTCCCACATCCGCACTCAAAGCATTTCTCGAGGCCAAGAACGGCCTTTTCCTGATCTGCGGCGCGACCGGCAGCGGAAAGTCCACGACGATTGCATCGATGGTCCTCCACCGGGCGAAACGCCGGAGGGAGCATGTGATTTCGTTCGAAGATCCGATCGAGTTCGTCTATCCCGAAGGCCTCCCGTCGCTGGTCTCGCAACGCGAGATGGGCACCGACGAAATCGACTTTTCGAAGGCGCTGCGTGCCGCCCTGCGCCAGGCGCCCGATGTCATCATCATCGGTGAGATCCGCGACGGGGAGACGGCCGAAATCGCGCTTCAGGCCTCGGAGACCGGGCACGTTGTCGTTGCCACCTTGCACACTTCCACCGCGTCGCAGACCGTCCAACGCTTTCTGAAGCTGATCCCCTCCGAGCGACTGGACAGCTCGCAGGAGACTCTGGCGGACTGCCTGCGGCTGGTGATGTGCCAACGGCTTCTCCTCGACGACAAGAAGGGCAAGCGCTTTCCGATCCACGAGGTGCTCCTTCAAAACGACGGATGCGTCAACATCATCCGCCGCGGCGATTTCAAAAAGCTCGACCAGGAGCTCGAAACGGGCTGGAAACGCGGGATGTTCAACTTTGAGAAAAGCATCTCGCTTCGCAACGAGGAAGGGTTCCAGAGCAGCACCCCGCCGCTCGCCGCCAGCTTTTCCTGGGGCGATGTGGACGACTACATCGACAGGCAACCGGAGATCTCCAGGTGAGCAAGGTCGATATCAAGTCCGTCCTTAACTTCTCCGCGTTCCGGCCGGAACCGGACGATCCCCAAGCCGGCTGGCGCAAGCGCTTTCCAGGCAAGCGGACGCTTTTTTTCGGTTTTGGCCGGAACGCGCTCTCCTGGCGGAGTATCGGCCGGAACGGAGCGGTAGATGACCAGGAAATCGTGCGCGCGGAACCCAAGGAGACGCTGGCCCAATCGTCCGCGCGGCTCAAGGAACTGACCGACAACGGCTGGTGCTCGGTCTCGATCAACACCCGCTATGTCATCAGCCTCGAAACGAATCTGTCGCGCCGGCCCGGCAGCGAGGATCTCTTGAAAACCAACCCGCGCGGGGTGCTTGGCGGCCGGTACGAGCGTGGCAAGCAATACGCGCTCACCCACAATCCCGAAACCAACTCCAGCATCCTCTTTTCCTGCGATGAGGAGCAAACCCGCCGCGTGGAGTCGATCTTCCGCGAATCGGGTTTCCGCCTCGGCCGGATCTGCTGCGGAACTTACGTGCTCCTGCGCCATGCGCTCGGTGCCGTCAACGTCGCCAAGGGTTCCGAGAATCCGCTCAGCACGTTTTTTGTCGTCTGCTGCGAGGGGGCTGTCTGCGCACTCGTGCAGGACCAGGACCGCTGGCTGGAACTACGCTCCCGCACGGATGTGTATGAGGATGATCTCACCCCGATCACGGATCTCCTCGCCCCCTTCCAAGCCCGCCTGGCACCGCAGGTCGGCATCACACTCATCACCGACGAGCCGATCGCCGGACTAGTCGAGCGCCTGTCCGCCATCCTGCCGAACCGTCCGATCAATGATCTTTCCCAGCCGGGATTGCTTGCCAACCTGATGCTCCAAAACTGAAATGCAAATCGCCGGACGCAAAATCGACGATCTCAAATTTGACCGGAAGGGAATCTCCCCGCCGCTGCCGATCCTCTTTCGACTCGTCCCGTTGCTCTTCTATTGCTCGATCGCGGTGACGGTGATCCTGAGCTCGATCTATTTCATCCAGTTCCGCCTCGCCGTCCAAAAGCGGGACGGGCACAAGGCGCAAACCGTGACACTTGGAAGGGACACCCAGGCAACCCGCAACGAGCGAACAGCGCTTGAAGCCCAAATAAAAATCGCGACGGACATCGAGGCCTGGGTAACCGGGTCCCGCCCGCTCCAGACCCTGATTGTCGAAATCGGCCGCAGTATGAGCCAGAGGTCCTCCATCGTTGACCTCAAGCTGGCCCGGGACGCCGAGGCTCCAGCCCAACTCAAAATGGCCATCAAGCTCGGCACGGAATCCACCAA
This sequence comes from uncultured Chthoniobacterales bacterium, assembly GCA_964467415.1. Classification (GTDB taxonomy): domain Bacteria; phylum Verrucomicrobiota; class Verrucomicrobiia; order Chthoniobacterales; family Terrimicrobiaceae; genus CAYXRX01. Next base: position 8,302 of record CAYXRX010000001.1, on the reverse strand, counting down.
GCAGTTGGACTTCACGCTCGAAAAAATTGCCGGGCAAAAATACCGCGCGTTCTCGCCGCAGCAGACGCTCGGCCGGAACGAGCTCGACTACAATGCCACCCTGGTCTGGCAGGACCCTCTGACGCGACCGGATCAACCCACAGCACCCACCCAATGAACAGCAAGCATGTGGCCTGCGGCATTGTGGCTCTACTCATCCTGCTCCTGGTGCAGGTAACGCTCTACGTCCAGAAGTCGAGCGCCAAGATGCAGCAGGAGGCGGAGGCCGCCCAGCAGGCGGAAAACACGGCCCTGCTGACGCTGAACCGCGAGCGCGCTCAGCTCTCCGACCTCCGCCGGCAATCGACGGATCTCATCCGATTCCTCAAGACATGGCAGCCGTATTTCCAAACGATCGACAACCCTCAAAGTGCTGAAGTCAATTTCACGATGCGGGTGAAGGAATCCAACCTCGTCAACCTCTCTCAAAGGTTTGAGCAGACAGGGGTGAAAGGCAACGCCTCGGTGCCGACGGCCATGCGCGCCTTCCTGATTTTTGAAGACGACTATGTGAGGCTCCTCAACTGGCTCGGCCAGATCGAGGCCACCCAGCCGACGATCCGTGTGAGCAGCATCCATCTCACAAAAGGATCACGCGCCAGCGACCTCCGGATGGAAATTGTCCTCGACCAGCCCCTGATCCGGAGATGAACAACGCGCCAACCAACCTGATCCGATGGATCTGCCACCGCGGAGGCTGGCTCCAGCTGACCGCTTCGCTGCTGGCGGCGCTTATCGGTGCGGTGGATGCGGGGGCCCAGAACGCGCTTCTGCCACAGGGGCGTGAGCCCACAGTCCTTGCACCCGGCACGCGCAATCCGTTCGGCCAAGCCGTCACCGCGCAGGAGACAACAGTTATGGAGTCCACGGAAACCGAAGAGATGCGCCTGCGCCGCATCCTGGGAGGAATCAAGGTGGGCGGGGTCTCCGGCACACCAGAGCACCTCCGCGTCCTGCTGGGATCTTTGATCCTTAAACCCGGTGACACGCTGCCGCAGCTCGTCGAGGATCAACAGGAGGTGATTCGCGTTGCGTCCATTTCTGGCAGCATGGTGGAGCTGGCCTTTGTCGACAAGGAGGCCGGGGCCGAGCTACGGCTGATCCGCATCCCGATCAAAACTCCGCCCCGGGTCACGGAGATGCTCTACGGCGAAGCGCTCGAGCGGCTCACAAGCACGGGCAGCGCACCGCCGGCTAAGGGTGGCGGCCTCCCGCTGAAGGGCGTCCAAGACTTTCTCGAAGGGAGCAAGCAAGCCGAGCTTCTCAATGTAACCGAACGGAAGTTCGAACTGATGGGAGTGCCAAATGACGCCGAGAAGCCCAAGCAGGACGAGTAGCGCATTCACCTTTGTTGAGATGGTGGTGGCGCTTGCCATCGGTGCGGGCGTGCTGGTGGTGGCGGTGCTCGCGTATGGCGCCATCTTCCGGAGCGGGCTCCCCAGCCTGAGAGATGAGGAGGTTCAGATTCCCGCCGCCACGATGCTCAACTTCTATGGAACGAACACGACTTCCCTCGCTGTCAGCCGGGCGCCCAACCTCACCGCGGCAGCCATGGCCGAGAGCCTGGGCCAGCGGTTCCGCGAGGATGTCTCCAAGGCGGTCGCGGTCTACTGCCTGGGGCGCGACGGGCTGAATTCCCTGCACCCTGCTGTCGTCCTGCTCAGCGAGACGAACGACGTGCGGACCTGGACTGACAGAAACAATTTCCGCGCCCTCCTGCCGAATTCCAACACGTTCACGACGAACACGAACGCAGCCATCCGGGGAAGCAACCTTTCGATCTACCTTCTCGGGCCCTCGACGAACATGTCCCAGATTCCGGTTCTCGCGGTCTACGATGCCGACCTGGTGACCAACACGACCCCCGCCGGAGTCTACGCCAGCGTCCGGCGCTATGAGGGCAGCACGTTTACCGATTTCTACCATGTCTTCTATACGTCCGACCGCTCGACCGTGACCAACTCGTTCTGGCCGCTCGCCTGCTACTACCCTCGCAACTCGGCGAACTGCACGAACGCCCGCCCGTTTTATCTTGTCTGGTGGCCGGATCCCGCATCCTCGCGGCTTCCTCCCGCGACCAACGGCAGCCCCGGCACAAATGTCCGGGCCGCCTATACCAATATGGGAGGGCAGTCCACGCTCTCGTTTGTCATCCCGGCATTTCCCGCACTGTGAAATCCCCGCGACCCATTCTATTCCGGCTTGAGGGTTCCCTCATGGTCTTCGCGCTTTTAGTGGTCGTTCTGGGAGCCGTTGTGCTTGCTGGCTGGGCCCAGCTGCTGGCAACCCGGACGAGCTTTTCCGATGCGGCTGATCTGGGTTACGACCGGCAGACCACGCTCGACAACGCGCGCGCGATTGCGAGGCAACACATCCTCAGCAACATGCCTTCGGGAACAGTGCCGGCTACGAACACGACGATGTCCACGCCCTGGGGGAACCGGACAATCGTCATCAGCAACGGGAGCGCGAACTGCTGGACCGGAGGGCACAGCATCCCCTATACGAACGCCGGGGCAATTTACACAAACGTCAACCCGTTCAGCCCGATGGAGCGGAAGGGCTACTTCATCAGCGTGGGGGCAAGGCTGCCCGACGGTTCGACCAATGCCGACGGCTCGACCAACTACCACCCCTGGACATTTATTGTAAGGAGCCGCAGCCCGGTTGTTGCGGGCTTTGGCTATGTCCTCCAGAATGCCGGCACCAACTACACGGCAACAAATCTGCCCGTCAATTACATCAATTTCCGCAGCGGGACAAACGGATCGAACATTTTCGGCTCCTACTCGAACATCCCCCAGGTTCCGATGACATCGACGACCAACGCGGGGGCCGGCAGCTACAACGGCACGTTCGCCCTCCCGCCAAGCACCATCGCCACAGGCGACACAAACTTCAGCTACGGCTACGTCTCAAACACGCTCACCAGCAATGCCATCACCCTCATTCTCGACCCGACCAACACGACCGCGATCCTGCGCTACGATGTCCCTGCCACCATCGTCTCCAGCACGAACAGAAGGCTGACAAACTCCGGGGGCACCGTCTTCACGAACAACACCCACAACGTCGTCGCCGTCAGGATTCAGAGTTCGTCCACCACCAACACGTTTCACATCATTTCCACCAACGGCACGAACATGACAAACCTGGTCCTCTGCGGGACCAACAACGCACGGAGAATCTATTTCTACCGGGCGGGGAATAGCACGCTGAACCTCACGACAACAAACACGCAGTCGGCCAGTTGGCGCCTCGGCATGACCTTGTCGAACACTCCTCTGGCCATCTCCTACGCGAGCTCGCGGACGCTCACCATGGTGGGCGGGATCCGCTGTGATTCCCAGATCAGCATCTCGTCCGGATCCGTCACCGTTACGAATTCGATGGACAACGCAAACCTGGATGACGTCGCGGACCGGACGATGTGGTTGGAGGACTACCAGACACCGGAATGAAGACGGCCGCTTATTCGCTGATCGAAGTGCTGATCGCCGGCGCAATCCTGGCCATCGGCATCGCCGCGGCGGCATTGCTCTCAAACTCGATTATCATCCAGCAGGAGGCCAATTCGGACCTGGTGCGGGCCCTGAACATCCAGCCCCGGGCGGCAGCCCTCTACCACCTGGGCCTGGCAACCGGCACAATCACCAACATCCTGCCGGAAACCTTCACTACCAACACCACTCCGGCGCTCGACACATTCTACCTGGGCTTCGACGGCGCCGCGACGAATAACGGGATCGAGTCGGTCAACTGCACGCTCATTATCCCCATGGCTGCCGCGGGAACGAACATTTCCTACCGGACAAATTCGAACACGTTTTATCGCGGGTCGATCCGCTGACGGGAGGAGCGACGGACCCCGAGGAACACGCCGCCACCAAACAAGAGCAGAAGCGCGGCAGACGGTTCGGGAATCGCCGCGGCGATCCGGAATCCAAACGTGTCGTAGTCCACGGTGGGATCCTGCGATTTCGTGCTGCTGGCCGAGATCAAATCGGAGGTTGCGTTGTCCATCGCCCCCCCGCTCTGACTGCGGTTGGATTCTCCTAGGACAGTCTCATTCCATTCCCAGACGTTGCCCGCCTGGTCGTAGGTGGCATAACCGCTCGCGCTGCCGGCGCTGCCAACGGTCGTCACGTTGTAGGACTGGTCTAGATAAGTCGGCCCCCACTTGGCCCCGTTGCTGTAGTTGGCCACATTCGCGCCGGGGTTGCTGATGTTTCCAGCGGAGACAAGGGGGGGCAAGGTCTCCGCGACAGTGGGCGCGACGTCGCTCTTTGTGGGGTAGGCCCAGTAGCCGGCGCCGCCGGGTTTTGCCGGATCGTAATAAGCGGCTTTATACCACTCATCAATCGTCGGAAGCCAATACTGGGCGCCCGGCGAGTGGGCGGCCGACGCGGTGCCGCCGGTGATCGTGTAGGCTCCGGTCTCCGTATCCGCACCTCCCTGGCCGTTGCTCATCCAGTTCACAAACCGGGCGGCGTCGAACCAGCTGATGAATGTGACCGGCTTGTTGCCCATGTTGGGCTTCGTGGAGTAGGAGAAAGCGCCAGGGGTGCCGCTCTGGGTGATTCCCCCGACCACGTCGGTATCCATGCCGGAATTGTAGAGGCTAAACGGATCGCTCACCGTGGCCACGTTGTTCAAGAACTCGGCATACTGGGAATTTGTGACCTCGTATTTTCCGATGAGGTAGCTGTAGCCAACGGCACCGTAGCCGGTGGTGTCAGCGGTGTTGCCGGCATTGCCAACGGCAACCGTATCCATGACTACTGCTCCCCGCACGTTTTGCGGAACAAAAATGCTGCATGCCGCAGAAGCAAGCACCGCGAGCAAGAGGAACGGGGTTCTGCTCATAACGGAATTAACCTAGCCCCTCTTCAGGGTTTTTCCAACTTTTCCGAACTAAAAAAGTTCGTCCTGTCCGGCTTTGGAGGGAGGCGGGAGGCCGAGTTTCCGGTAGGCCTTCGGCATGGCGACGCGGCCCTGGGCGGTGCGCTTAAGGAATCCCTGCATGATAAGGAACGGTTCGTGAACCTCCTCGATCGTGCCGGATTCCTCGCCGATGGCCACGGCAAGGCTGTTCACGCCGACCGGTCCCCCGTCGAAAAGACCGATGATCGATTCCAGGATGCGCTTGTCCATCTCGTCGAAGCCCTCCTCGTCGATCTCCAGCATCGCAAGGGCCGCGGCGGCGATGGCAGCATCGAGCCTTCCGGCGGCGCGAACCTGCGCATAATCCCGCGCCCAGCGCAGGAGGTTGTTCGCGATCCGGGGAGTGCCGCGCGAACGGCGTGCGATCTCCATGGCGGCCCCGTCATCGATCGGCATGCCGATCAGACCGGCACTGCGCTGGACGATTGAGGCCAGCTTCTCTGCGGCGTAGTAGTCGAGCCGGCAGTTCATGCCGAAGCGCGAGCGGAGCGGCTCGCTGATCATCCCGGCGCGGGTGGTTGCCCCGACGAGCGTGAAGCGTGCGAGGTTGAGGCGGACGCTCCGGGCGCTCGGTCCCTGGTCGATGACGATGTCGAGCTTGAAGTCCTCCATCGCCGGATAGAGGTATTCCTCGATCGCAGGCTGGAGCCGGTGGATCTCATCGATGAAGAGGATCCCCCCCCGCTCGATCGTGGTGAGCAGGCCGGCCAGATCTCCGGCCTTTTCGATCATCGGGCCGCTCGTCGTCCGGACCTCGGATCCCATGGCGTTGCCGATGATGTAGGCCAGCGTTGTCTTTCCCAGGCCTGGCGGCCCGCTCAGCAGGATGTGCTGGAGCGTGTCGCCGCGCTGCAGGGCCGCGTCGACCATCAGCCGCAGCCGCTCCACGGTCTTCTCCTGCCCCGCAAACTCCTCGAAAAGCGGCGGACGCAGGGATATCTCGAACGCGGCGTCGATCGGCTCGGATTCCGGCGATTTGGGATCAGGCTTCATGCCGGGAACCCACCTGAAAACGAAGTGCCCGCAACACGTTCCGTGTTCCGCCACTAGATAAACGCAGTCTTGCCGTAGCGGAATTCTGAAACAATTTTGACGTCGGGCGGGACACTTTGCCGCAAAGCGGCAGCCGAAACACGTTCCGTGTTCCGCCCGGGTTCATCAGAACGGGATGTCGTCCTCGCCCTCTGAGGGCGGGGGAGCGGCCTGGCGCTGCGGCGGGCGGGCGGCGGGTCGCTGCGGGCGGGCCTCGGAACGGTCGTAAGATCCACCGGACTCGCCCTCGCCTCCGCTGCCCGGACGTGAGCCCAGGAGCTGAAGATTTTCACCGACCACCTTCAAGCGGCTGCGCTTTTGACCCGAGGCTTTATCCTCCCAGCTTTCCATGCGCAGGCGGCCTTCGATGTAGACCGGACGGCCTTTTTTCGCGTATTCGCCGGCGATTTCCGCGAGGCGGCCCCAGAGTTCGACGTCGATGAACGTGACCTCCTCGCGCTTCTCGCCGTTTTCGAGCGTATAGTTGCGGTTGATCGCCAGGCCGACGTCGGTCACGGCGCTGCCTTTCGGCGTGAACTTGACCTCGGGATCGCGGGTCACGTTCCCGATGAGGATGACTTTGTTGACGTTGGCCATGGCAGGAGGAGGTTACGCCGCAGCGGGCGCGGCTGGCTTTTTGGCGGGGAGCTGAAGATAGTTCTGCAGCAACACATCGTTGTCCAGTTTCAACTTCTGGCGGAGCTTGTCAATCGTCGCGGGTTCGGCGGAGAAGACAAAATTGACATAGTAGGCGCTTTTTGTGTGGTGCGACTCGTAGGAGAGTTCGCGCTTTTCGAGGCGCTGGACCTGCTCGATGGCAGCCCCTTCGGCGGCGAGCACCTTTTCGAGGCGTTCGATGGTTTCTTTGGCGGTATCTTCCTTGCCGCGGGTGTCCAGCGCAAGGAGTGCTTCGTAACGTTTCATGGTTCTTGGTTTTTTTGGTTGAATTGATTCATGGCGGCCTCGAGGCCGCGGGCATTTGCAAACTCGAAGGCGTCGGCCGCGCGGGCAACCGCCTCGGCCACAGACTCCTTCTCCCCTTCGGAAAAGCGACCGAGCACGTGGTCGTGCAGCGCGCGCCCATCGGGGGCGCCGATGCCCACCCGGAGCCGGGGGACTGCCTCGGTGCCAAGGTGGACGAGCACGGACTCCAGCCCGTTGTGTCCGCCGGCGCTGCCGGATTTGCGGAGCCGGAGCTGGCCGAGCGGAAGCGAGACGTCGTCGATCACCACAAGCACCTCATCGTGGCGGAGCTTGAAATAGCGGGCGTACTCGCCCACCGCCTCCCCGCTCAGGTTCATAAACGTCTGGGGCTTCATCAGTGTGCGGCCGCCGCAGGAGGCAATCTCCGAGTTCCACCGGGTATCGAGGCCGAACGCGCTGGCCGAGCGGCGCGCCAGTTCGTCGGCAACGAGAAACCCGACGTTGTGCCGGGTTCCCGCGTAATTCCGGCCCGGGTTTCCCAGACCGGCAACCAGACGAAAGACCGCGGCATTTTCCACTCGTGAGACAGGTTACTTCTTCTCTTCGGAGGCTCCCGCTTCGGGTTTCTTCTCCTTGATAACTTCGGGAGCCGCGGCCGCCTCGGTGGCGGTCGTCGCCTCGGCGACAGTCGGCTCGGCCACGATGAAGACCGTGAGATGCTCGTCATCCGTGGCCTCGACGCCCTCGGGCAGCGGGAGGTCGCGCACGTGGATGGAATCGCCAATTTTGAGCGGGGAGACGTCCACGCGGATCAGCTCGGGCAGGTTCTGAGGAAGGCACTTGATCGAAACCGTGCGCATGCTCTGCTCGAGCAGGCCGCCGAAATTCTTGACGCCGTCCGCCTCGCCGAACGCCTCGACAACGATGTCGGCGGTGATCGTCTCGGTCATCGAAACCGCATGGAAATCAACGTGGAGCACCTCGCGGCGCAGCGGATGGTGCTGGACCTCCTGGATCAGGGAAAGACGGTTGGTTGTCTTTCCGTTCTCCTCGATCTCCAGCTCCACCAGGATATTCTCGCCGACCGCGTGGGCGAGAAGTTTTTCGATGTCGCGGCGGGAGACTTCGAGGTTGGCGGGTTCGTTCTTCGAGCCGTAGATCACGGCGGGCACGCTGCCGCGGGCGCGCACCTGTTTGACCGCATTGCGACCGCTTTCGGAGCGGGCGCGGGCGGATAGTTTTACTTGTTTGGCCATAAATTATTCCTGCTTGGTGGTTTTCAGTTCAAAAAGCGAACTCACGGACTCATCGTCGTGGATGCGCCGGATGCCCTCGCCGAGCAACTCGGCGACCGACAGCACTT